>NZ_JBIAKM010000001.1:0-538583 GCF_042872525.1 Micromonospora sp. NPDC005254
CGGGTTCAGTTGACCGGTACTAATAGGCCGAGGACTTGACTACTAAGCTGCTACGCGTCCACTGTGCAACTCTGAACAAGCGAACACCCGTGACGTTGTGCCGGGGTTGTTTGATATGTTCATAGAGTTACGGCGGTCATGGCGGAGGGGAAACGCCCGGTCACATTCCGAACCCGGAAGCTAAGCCCTCCAGCGCCGATGGTACTGCACTCGTGAGGGTGTGGGAGAGTAGGACACCGCCGGACAATCTTCCAGAAAAGGCCACCCCCAACGGGGGTGGCCTTTTCTGCGTTTCCGCGCTTGGCACCCGATGCCGGTGACCGATACCTGGGCCTAGGCTCGTTCCTGTGGATGACCTCCTGGCGAAGGATCAGACCGCGTGACCGGAGGAGTCGATGCGGGGATGCCCCCAGAGCGACCGATGCCCACTCAGGACGACGTGCTCGGATACTTCGACACGCTGTCGAACTCGGGACGGTGGGGTGACGACGACGAGCTCGGCACCCTGAACCACATCACCGACGACGTCCGGCTGGCGGCGGCGCGGGCCGTGCGCCACGGCCGGAGCGTGTCCTGCGCGTGGGAGGTCGCCGTACCGGAGGAGATGGAGCGGTCGACGATGTCGTGCCCGTGCGCCGCCGACATGCCGGGCGCGGAGCAAATGCCGGTGGCCGCCTTCCACGCTGATCGGCGATGGGGTTTCTCGTCCGAGCGGCTCGGCATGACCTTCCACGGCAACACCATCACCCACATCGACTCGCCGTGCCACCTCTTCTGGGACGGCACGATGTACAACGGCCGCTCGCACTCGTTGGTCGACGCCGCGACGGGATCGGCGTGGGCGGCCGTCACGGCCGCGGCGAACGGCATCGTCACCCGTGGTGTGCTGCTGGACGTCGCGGGGGCCCGCGGTGTGCCGTGGTTGGAGCCGGGACAGGGTGTCGTTCCCGAGGATCTGGAGAAGGCCGAGCGCCGCCAGGGTGTCCAGGTGCGACCCGGCGATGCGGTGCTTCTGCGCACCGGCTACGGCCGCTTCCGGCACGAATCCGGTGTGGCCAGCGGTTTCACGCAGGCCGGCTGGCACGCGTCCTGCCTGCCGTGGCTGCATGAACGCAAGGTCGCGCTGATCGGCGCCGACACTCCGCAGGACGTTCAGCCGTCGGGGTACGACGACGTGTTGATGCCGGTGCACGCCGTGAGCCTCGTCGCGATGGGTCTGTGGCTGCTCGACAACTGCGACCTGGAGGCGTGCGCGACAACGGCCGCCGAGCTGGGCCAGTGGGACTTCCAGCTCGCCGTCGCGCCGGTCCGCTTCGCCGGCGCGTCCGGCAGCCCGGTCAACCCGATCGCCACATTCTGACCACGGCGTGAGGACAGCCGTGGAGGCTCAGGAGGGCTTGGGGCCGCAGACGTAGCGGGGCTCCGCGTCGTAGCGCCAGGTGAACTTCTCCCGCTTGACGACCACGCCGCCCTTCTTGATGACCCGGAAGGCGTCCTGGGCGAAGCCGTTGATGCCGTTGCTCGGAATGCACGACGGGCCGGGTTCGAGGTGGATGACCTTCGGGGTGGTGATGTCGCGCCGAGGGCCGTACTCCGTCTTCACGCTGTCGTAGATCTTCGTGCTCCAGATCGAGACGGTCACCGAACTCGACGTGTACGAGGTGTCGATGAGCAGGCCGTACTCGGTGTTGTTGCGGAACTTGAAGTCCAGGCTCGGCCAGAAGATGGTCGACTCGATGACGGCCGGGTACCTGTCGAACCAGTACGAGTGCGGCTTGTGCTCGACGTCCTCCAGGCCCGCGTAGTAGGTGGCGTTGAACAGGGTGGTGGTGAACTGCGAGGTGCCACCGCCGACGCCCGGCACCAGCTTGCCGTCCAGGATGACCGGCGCGTCCCGGTAGCCCTGCGCGTAGCCACGTTCGCCGGTGTGCCCGTTCAGGGAGAACGTCTTGCCCGGCAGTACGACCGTGCCGTCCACCTCCTTGGCGATGGTGGCGATGTTCTGGCTGCGCGACGACGCCATGCCACCGGTGAACCGCGTGGTGAAGGTGGACACCCGCTCCTTGATGCCCAGACCGGCCAGCTTCTCCGCGGTCAGCTCCGGCGGTGTCGCCTTCAGCTCGCCGGTCACCTCGCGTCCGTCCGACTTCGGCAGCACGGCCAACAGGTCACGACCCAGGGCTGCGGTGTCGAGCTGCTGGCCGGCGCGACCGTCGGTGACCTTGGGTCGGCCGCCGGAGATGGTCATCGACGCGTCCTTCGGGGGCACCTCGATCGCGAGCAGGTCGTCGCCCAGGGCTGTGCGCAGCCGCTTGACGTCGACCGCCGGGGTGAGCTTGCCGGCCTTGTCGGCGGTGAATCGGAGGCTCTTCGCGATGGCCGCCGGTGGCACCTGCACGGAGCCCTTGTCGGTGCGCAGGGTGACCGGCGCGGCGACCGCCGGCTTGGCCAGCTCGGCGACCAACCGGTCCAGCTCCTCGGCGGTGGTCGCCGGCTGACTCTCCACGAGCGGCACGGTGACCGGGGTGCCGGCCAGCCACCCGGTGCGGACGGCGTCGGCGGAGCGCTGCGGGTCGAATGCCAGGCTCGGCTTGGGGCGTACGACCTTGGGGGTGGTGCCCTGGTAGGTGATGGCCGGCATCGTCATCGGGCGGACCTGGTCGCCGAGCACCTTGCGCAGGGCCGCGTCCAGCCGGTCGGCGTCGATGGTGACCACCGGGTCGACGGTTCGGGAGCCGACCAGCCGACTGACCGGGTGCGCGTCGGCCTCGGCCGCCGCGGCCACGCTGGCCGCCACGTCGACGCTCAGCCCGACCTCGGCGGGGTTGATCTCGGCGGTGCGCTCCCCGACCGTGACCCGCAGTGGCGCGGCGAGGGCCGCCGCCCGCCGGTCCAGCTCAGCCCGCAACTCCCGGTCGGCGGCGCTGCGGCTCCGTCCGCCCAGCTCGGCGCCGAGCACGCTGGTGCCCCGGGGCACGTCCCCGGCGTACGCCCAGGCGCCGGCGCCCGCCACGGCGGCGAGGACGGTGCCGGTGACGCCGGCCGCGAGCAGCATCCGCACCCGGCGGGGACGGCGTCCACCGTTGCCCGGCTCGGCGGTGGCCGTGGGCGGCGTGACCGGATCCGGCCCGTCGTCCGGCCAGGTGACCGCGGTGACCTGCACGGTGGGTCGGTCGTCGGTGGGTGGACGTTCATCGCCGTACAGCGTCACTGCAACCTCGATCGCCAGGTGCCACGGGAGGTCCCCCCTCCCGGAGGACACCACGGTAACCAATGCTCGGCCGTCCGCGCGGGCTGCGCCCGCTCTGCGCTGGCACCGCGTGTCGTTCGGCGTGTCGCGTGGGCCGGGGGCGAGCCAGGGCCGGGGTCGGTGCCGACGCCGGGTCGCCGCCGTGGCACGGTGGCGGGGTGGACGCTGCGGAGCGGGTGTTGGCGTACGGCGGCGGTTGGCTGGAGCGGGCGGGCGCGCTGCGTACCGACGCCGCTCGACTGGACGCGCTGCTGACCGACCCGACGACCGTGGTGCTGCCGCTGTGGCGGGACCGCTGCCTGGTCGACGGGGTCGGGCCGGTCCGGTTGACGGCCGAGCGCGCGTCGCTCGTCCGGTCGGCTGCCGCCGAGACCGTATTCCTGGGGCTCGACGGGGACGTCGCGGTGTTCGCCGTGGACCTCTCCGGGCTCAGCGAGCCCGCCGCCGTCGAGATGGCGGGCGCGACGCGGGCGGTCGACGTACGGGCCCTGGTCGGGCGGCTCGACCCGGCTGACGCGGCGGCCCAGGCGTACGCCCGGGGGTTGCTGCACTGGCACCGGCAGCAGCGGTACTGCGGCACCTGCGGCGCGGCGGCCGTCGCCGGCGGTGGCGGGCATGTGCGGACCTGTTCCGGCGCGGAGTGCGGTCGGCTGCTGTTCCCCCGGATCGAACCGGCGATCATCGTGCTGGTCGAGGCGCCCGGCTCGCCGGAGCGCTGCCTGCTGGCCCGGCACGCGGGCGCGGCGGCGGACGCGTACTCGACGCTGGCCGGCTTCGTCGAGGTGGGCGAGAGCCTGGAGGACGCGGTCCGGCGGGAGATGGCCGAGGAGGCCGGTGTCACCGTGACGGACCTGGCGTACCAGGGGTCGCAGGCGTGGCCGTTCCCCGCCGGGCTGATGGTGGGCTTCCGGGCCCGCGTCGCGTCCGAGGAGGTGCGGGTGGACGGCGTGGAGCTGTTGGAGGCGCGCTGGTTCAGCCGGGCGGAGCTGCGCGAGCGGGTCGCCGCCGGTCGTCCACTCGGCCGGGTCGACTCGATCGATCACCAGTTGCTGAGCACCTGGTTGGCAGCGGGCGACTGACCCGGGCAGCGCCCAGGGGTCAGCCACGCGCGGGGCGGGCCAGCCAGACCAGCACGGCTGCGGTCAGCGCGGCGGTGACCAGCGCGCAGCTCAGTACGCCCTCGACCGTGCGCGGCGCCACCAGCAGGGCCGCACCGACCAGGCCGGCGGTGGCCACCCAGAGCGGCGCGGCCGGCCAGCGGGCACCGGTCGCCACTCTTTCGTTGACCAGCATGAACACCACCGCGTAGAGGGCGCCGGTGGCGGCGAAGAGCGGGGCCTCGCCGGCCAGGTGCAGGTAGTCCGCCCCGCCCACCAGCCGGAAGGCCAGCTCACCGGCGACCGCTGCGGCGGCCACCAGCACCGCACCGCAGGCCACGATCAGCCCCAGCGCGAGCGCCCGGGCCCGCCGGTCGCCCGAGGCCAGCCGCGGCAGCACCAGCAGAGTGACCACCTGCGGCGCCCAGAGCGCGCCCTTGGTGAGGACCGCGCCGACCGCGTAGCCGCCGGAGCCGCTGGCCGGCAGGAGTTGGCGGGCGAGGAGCAGGTCGGCGTACGAGATGACCAGCATCGCGAGGGTGGCACCGCACGCCGTCAGCACCTGCCGGCCGCTCAGGGTGCGGTCGCGGTCGTCGGCGAGGGTTGGTGCCACCCCGGGTCCGGGGACGCCGAGGGCCGGGCCGCTGGGGGCGGCGGGCGCGGCGAGCCGGGCCAGCAGCGGGAGGACGACGAAGCCGGCCAGCGTCCCGAGCAGCAGGGAGCCGACCGGTCCCCAGCCGAGGGCGAGCCCGACGATGAGACCGCCGTAACGCCCGGCGGCGAGCCCGGTCATCGCGCCCGAGAGCCGCAGGAACCGCTGGTCACCCTGGAGCTCGCCGAGCCAGCGACCGGCCAGCACGGTGGCGAAGGTGGTCGGGGCGAGCAGCAGGGTCAGCGCGACCGGGAGCCGGAGCGCCACCGTGAGTACCGGTGCCGCGACGAGGGTCATCCCGGCGGTGAAGGCGGCGGTGCGCAGCGCCAGTCGTGTCGTCCCGCTGGGCCCCGACCGGGCGCGATGGGCCGCCACCGCGATCTGCAGGCCGAACCCGGGCACCGCCGCGATGGCGCCGAGTGCCAGCACCGTGGCCAGCGCACCCAGGTCGGAGGCGGTCAGCTGGCGGGCACCGAGCATCGGAACCAGGTAGGCCAACCCGTTGGTCAGCATGGTGGCGGCGGTGACCGCCGCTCCGGCGACACCGAGCCGCACGACCCCTGTGTCGCGGGCGGGGCGCTTCGCCGCACCGGGCTGGGCCGGGTCCGCCACCAGCCGGGGTTCCTCGGTGGTCACTCGGGCTTCGGTACCACGTCGCCGACGCTGATCTCGTTCGTGCAGAGCGTCAGGTCCGGCCCGCCGGTCACCGTCAGCTCCACCGCGCCGTCACCGCCGGTGATCTCGAAGAAGCGCTGGTTCAGGCCCCTCTTGACCGGGAACGTGTGGCTGCCCTGCCCGAAGCGCAGCACCGCAGTGCCATCGGCCGAGCTGAGGTACCCGATGCGGACGACCCAGTCCCAGTGGTGCCGTGGCTTGTCCAGCGGTATCCGGACGGTCTGACCGGCTTGCACCAGGTAGCCGCAGCCCTCCTGCGGGCCGGGCACGACGTTGCTGCCCTGGATGATGGCCACCTGGACCCGCCCCAGCCCGTCGAGTATCGAGGCGTTCTCCGTGTCCTCCACGAACTCCGGGCGGGAGCCGGCGGCGGCGAAGAACCGGGACTGATAGTTGTACGGCCAGGACAGATTCGACAACACCTCGCTCGGGAGCGGCGTGTCGAAGAAGACGGTGCCGGGCGGGGCGCTGGCCAGCTCGATCCGGGCCGTGTCGAGGTAGGACCGGCCGTACTTCTTCGCCCACTCGTCGCCGTAGCGCGACGTGGTCCAGACCGTGCCGAACATCGCCGCCACCAGCAGGAGCGCCAGACCAGCCGTCACGACCTCGCGGTACCGCTCGGGCACCGGCCCCAGCCAGTCCGGCGGCACTGGTGTCGAAGGCCGCCGCTCCCGTCCGCCGGCCGCGGACGACGCCGGGACGTCCGGCTCGCGCTCCGCGGAGGGCCGCGCCGTCGCCGGGGCCTCGGCTGCCGGCTCCGGATCGAACTCGGGATCCGGCTCGGTCCTCGGCTCGGCGGCCGGCCCGTGGTACGGGTCGTCCGGGGCCTCGGCGTGGATCACACCGGCCCGGGACGAGTAGGCCGCGACGCCGGAGCGCGGTGCGGCCGGCGACGGCTCCGAGCGCGGCACGTCGGGCTCTGCCGCGCTCGGTGCGGCGGCCGGCTCCGCGTCAGCGGACGGTGCGGGAGCCCCGGCGGGCGGGGACGCCTCGCCGCCGGTCGGTTCGCCGTCGGTCGGCGTCGGTCGGGCAACCCCGACGAGAGCGACACCGACACAGATGGCGGCGACCACCACGGCGTCGCTGACGTAGCGGGGCACCCCGCCGGCGACGCCGCTGAACACGGAGCCGAGCCGGGTGGCCGCCAGCAGCGTCGTGGCGATGATCAGGTAGCCGCCGAGCAGGACCCAGGCGCGGGTGGCCCTGCGGTCCCGCTTCACCGTCAGTACGATCAGCGCGGCGAAGACCGCCCAGGAGATCCAGCGGCCGAGGTCGGGCGGCGCGACCACCGGCGACCCGTCCCCCGCGCCGAGCCAGCCCCAGGGCCCGCCCAGCAGACCCGGCACGAGCGTGGAACCGAACAGTTGGGTGAAGAAGGACAGCACCTCACCCACCGACTCCGGCCGGCGCACGGACGACTCGGCGCGCTGCAGGTAGACCGCGGCGAACGCGCCGACCAGCGCGGTCAGCACCAGCCAGGACGGCCACCAGCGACGCAGCGTCGTCAGCACCGAGCGGACCGGCCCGCCGTCGGTGAGGAAGCAGACGGTGAAGAGGAAGACCAGCGGTACGACCAGCAGTGCCTTCTCGAAGAAGAGCAGACCCAGCAGTACGGCGAGAGCCAGCGACAGCAGGTGCCGCTTGCGGCGGGTGCGGACGTACCTGAGCTGGGCGCCGACGGCGAGCACCATGCTCAACTGCATCGGCAGCATGTTCGCCCCGACCGCCCACCACGAAGTCGCCTCCAGCGTCAGCGGGCTGAACAGGAACATCCCGAGCGGGACGAGCAGCAGCCTGCTCGGTCGCAGCAGGTCGCGCAGCAGCCGGTAGAACGCGACGGAGAGCACCGCCTGACCGGCCGCCATCAACAGCACGTACGGCCAGTAGGTGAGCCCGAAGGCGTCGGTCACCAGCCAGGTGAGCAGTCGGCCGCCCGGCATGAAGTGGTTGTTGTAGAGGGTGAGCAGGAAGCCCGGGGTGAGGGCCGATTCGCTGGACTGCGTGACCAGCACGTAGTCGTCGGCCGCCAGGTAACCGCGGGAGGCGATCTGGGCCCGCCACAGCACGCTGACCACGATCATCGTGACGGCGAGGGGCCGGATCGGATCGGTGCGTACCCGTCCACCGGCCCCGCCGGTTTCGCCACGCGCCGCGCCCACCTCGGATCCGGTCAATGCCATGGCGGGAAGACTGCCACACGGATGACGGGCCGCCCCATCAGGTCAACGGATGGTTCGGGGGCCGCCGGGTGGTCCGCGTACAGTGGCCGCCACCAGCGCGACGGGTGGTCGGGCCGGATCGGGGTGGGGTCGTCAGGATGCGCGAACGGATGGTGCCGCACGGCGTCGCCGCCGCCGTCACGGCGGTGGTCCTGACGCCGCTGCTGCTCCCCGGTTACGTGCTCCGCTACGACATGGTCTTCGTGCCCCGGCAGGCGTTGAGCTGGGAGGTGATCGCCCCGGCCTCGGCGCTGCCCCGGGCCGTCCCGCAGGACGCCGTGGTGGCGCTGGCCAACCAGCTCGTGCCGGGCTGGTTGCTGCAACGGTTGGTGCTGGTGGCGATCATCTACCTCGCGGCGCTCGGCGCGGCCCGGCTGGTGCCGACCGACCGGGTCGCGGTCCGGGTGGTGGCCGCCCTCGGGTACGCCTGGACGCCGTACCTGGCCGAGCGGCTGCTCGTCGGCCAGTGGGGACTGCTGGTCGCGTACGCCGCGCTGCCGTGGCTGGTCCGGGCGGCGATCGGGGTACGGACCGGCCGGCCCGGCGCGCTGCCGCGGCTGCTGCTCGCCGCGGCGGCATCGGCGATCACCCCGAGTGGCGGAGTGATCGCGCTGGTGGCGATCGCGGTGCTGCTGCCCGGACGGTATCCGGGGGCGGCCCGGGCGGTTTCGACCGCGCTGGGCGCGACGGTGCTGCTCAACGCGCCGTGGCTGGTGGCCGGTTTCGTGAGTACCGGCAGCGGCAGGTCGGACCCGGCCGGTGTGCTGGCGTTCGCGGCCCGGGCGGAGAACTGGGCGGGGCCGCTGGTGGCGCTCGCCGGCACCGGTGGCATCTGGAACGGGCAGACCACGCCAGCCTCCCGGGGTGCGCTGCTGGTGCCCCTGGTCACCGTGCTGGTGCTGGCCGTCGCCGGGTACGGCGTACCGCTGCTGTTCCGGCGCTGGCCCGCTCCGGTGGCCGGCCGCCTCGGCCTGCTCGCGGCAGGTTCGTGGCTGGTGGCGGCGCTCGGTGCGCTGCCCGGCGGCGCGGATCTGCTCGGCTGGCTGGTCGCGACGCTGCCCGGCGCGGGTCTGATCCGGGACGGTCAGAAGCTGCTCATCCCGTACGCGTTGGCCCTGGCGGTGGCCGGGGCGCTCGGCGCGGAACGCCTCGCCGACCGGCTCGCCGCCCGGTTCGACCCGGCCACCGGTCGGGTGCTGCTGGTCGGTGCCGCGCTGCTGCCGGTGGCGCTCCTGCCCGACCTGGCGTTCGGCGCTGCGGGTCGGCTCCGACCGGTGGCCTGGCCGGCGGACTGGACCGCGGTGGCGCGGCTGGTCGAGCAGCGGCCCGGTGAGGTGATCTCCCTGCCGTTCCAGGAGTACCAGCGCTATGGGTGGAACCGCGGCCAAGTGGTGATCGACCCGGCGCCCCGGTACCTCGGCGTGCCGGTACTGATCGACGACACGCTGCGCGTTGGTGGGCTGGCGGTGGCCGGCGAGGATCCGCGCGCCGCGCGGGTGCGGGAACTCCTCGCCGCCGGGACGCCGGTGTCGGCGGCCGGCCCGCGCTGGGTGCTGGTGCAGCGGGCGGCGGGGCCGGCGCCGCCGCCGACGTCCCTGGTCGGGCTGCGGATCGTCCACGATGGGCCAGAGCTGACCCTGTACGAGAACCCGCGCTGGTCTCCACCGCCCGCGCCAACCCGGCCCGGACCGGTCGGGCTCGCCCATCTGCTGGCCGGAACGGTGGTGCTGGCCATCGGTTTTTCGGGCACTGCGCGCGCACGCTACCGCGTGGTAGCGTCCCGGCACGCGAGTCCCGCGGAAGGAGAAGGTGGATGAGGAACCTGCCCGCATTCGTTGCCGTCGGGGTGCTCGGGGTCGTGCTCGGCCTGCTCGGTAGCGTCGGTCTGGCGAATGTGCTCAGCCCGTCCGCCAAGGAGGCTGCCACCACGAACGTCAATGGTGAGCAGGGCGCAGAGCCTCCGCTGTACGGCACGCGCTAAGTCAGACGACGAAAGGGCGCCCGCTGGTCGCGGGTGCCCTTTTCGTGGTGCTCGGAGTCAGTCGGCCCGGCCGGTCGCTTGGGTCACCAGTTGGGCGAAGCGGGCCCCGGTCGCCGTCCAGGTGAAGCGGGACGCGTGGTGCAGCGCCGCCTCCCCCATCGCCTTGCGCCGCACGTCGTCGGCCAGCAGTTCGCGCACCTGGTCGGTGAACTCGGCTTCGTCGTCGACGAGCAGGCCGGTTTCGGTGTCGACCATCGCCTCGGCGACCCCGCCGGCGTAGCGGAAGGCCACCGTCGGGGTGCTGCGCGCGGCGGCCTCGACGATGGTGAGCCCCCACCCCTCCTTGATCGACGGGGTGAGCGCCACCCAGGCCGAGGAGAGTACGGCGTGCTTCTCCTCCTCGCTGATGAAGCCGGTGAACCGGACGCGGTCGGCGATGCCGAGCGAGTCACACAGCTCCCGCAGCGGCTGCTCCCACCAACCCTGGCCCGCCACCACCAGCTCCAGGTCGGGCAGCTCGCCGATCAGTTCGGCGACGGCGCGCAATGCGATCTCCACCCGCTTGTGCGGGACCAGACGGCCGAGCACCAGCAGCGACGGGTGTGGGGTGCGCGGCAACGGTGGGCCGGTCACCGGGGGCGTGCCGTTGGGCACCACGTCGATCCGCTCGGCGGCCACCCCCAGTGCGGCCAGCTCCGCCCGGCTGGCCTCCGAGACGGTGACGTACCGGCAGCGGCGGTAGAGCCGGACGGCCAACCACGACTCGATCCACCAGCCCAGCCGGGCCATCCACGGGCCGAAGACGACCGGCCACTGCTCCCGGTGCACGTGGTGCACCAGCGCGATCACCGGGCGGCCGGCGTACAGCGGCGCGAAGAACGGCACCCCATTGCAGACGTCGATCACCAGGTCGGGCCGGCCCAGGCCGCGCCGGCCGAGCGGGCCGAAGCCGAACCGGCCGGCGAGACAGGTAAGCGCGGCGCGGGCGTACACGGTGTGCCGGGAACCGCGGCGCAGCACGCGGACGCCCTCGGCGGTGGTCTCCGCCGGACCGGCGTTGCCGTGCGCGGCGCAGAGCAGGGTCACCCGGTGGCCCATGGCGACCAGTTCGGCGGCGATCCGCTCGAGGTAGACCTCGGAGCCACCACCTTCCGGGTTGGTGGTGTCGCGCCAGTTGAGGAACAGGACGTGGCGTGTGGGGGCGACGGAGGGGTCCACGCTGCTCCTACCGATGAGTAAGTGAGCACGATCGCGCCACCCTAGGGCTGCCCGGCCGGTGGGCGCAATGGGTCGCACCGGCAGCGAAACTCGGATAACCGCTCGTCGATCGGGGTTTGCCGGCGACGGAAAACCTTGGCAGGGTGTGCAACGCAACCGCGTGCGGCGGCCGGCGTCCAGGTGGCGCCGCCCGACCGCCGCGATGGATTCCGACCTGCGCACGGACGCGCCGGTACGTGACGAGGAGGTGGCCGGCGGTGCTGCGCGACGGACTCGCGCCGGTGCGCTCCCTCTTCCGTCGCTCCCCGGTGGTGCTGCTCAGCGCAGCCCTGGTGCTGCTGTTGACCGGCTGGGCCGCCGTGGCCTACGTGCGAGCGGACCGGGGCGTGCCGGAGTGCGCCGAGCGGGTTCGGCTGCGGGTGGCCGCCGCGCCGGTGATCGCTCCGGCCCTCGACCGGATCGTGCGGGCAAGCGTCGGTCGGCAGCCGTGCGTGTCGATCGACGTGCAGGCCCGGGAGTCCGCCACCGTGGCCGGGGACCTGGCCAACGCGGTGGACGTCGCCGACGCCTGGCTGCCGGAATCCACGTTCTGGCTGCGCCGGGCCCGGGCTGGCGGGGCCTTCGAGGTGCCTGGCGAGGGCACCTCGGTGGCGAGCACCCCGGTGGTGCTCGCGGTGACCGAGCCGACCGCGCGCCGGCTGGGGTGGCCGGCGAAGCCGGTGACCTGGGCGTCGCTGATCGGACCGAAGGCCCGTCCGACTCCGGTGGGAGTGCCGGACCCGGCCGCCGACCCGTCCGGGGTCGCCGCGCTGCTCGGGGTACGCGCGCTGGTCGCCGGTGAGCGGCAACCGGCTGCCGCGATGGCGGCCGTGCTGCGCCGGCTCGCGGGCGAGACGTTCTCCGCCGGCGAGGGCGGGGGCGTCCTGGCGCCTGGGGGCGGGCTGGCCAACAGGGCCCAGGCGGTCGCGGCCAGCGAGCAGGCCGTGCTCGACCACAACGCGCTGGCCGGCTCGAACAGGTTGGTCGCCGCGTACCCGGAGATCGGCGTGCCGTCGCTGGACCTGCCGTACGTGGTGCTGCCCGCCGCGCGTGGTCACGTCCGGGATGCGGCCGCGGGCTTCCTGACCAACCTGCTCACTGTCGAGTCCCGGGACACGCTGCTCGGGTTCGGCTTCCGGACGGCGTCCGGCTTCCCTCCGGCAATTCCCGACGACGGTCGACTGCGGGCCGAGGAGCGCCGACCGGTGCCGTTGCCCGCCGAGGAGACGGTCACCGAG
Organism: Micromonospora sp. NPDC005254; assembly: GCF_042872525.1. Taxonomy (NCBI): domain Bacteria; kingdom Bacillati; phylum Actinomycetota; class Actinomycetes; order Micromonosporales; family Micromonosporaceae; genus Micromonospora; species Micromonospora sp. NPDC005254. The sequence goes on from NZ_JBIAKM010000001.1 coordinate 12,370, forward strand.
GTGCTGAACGGCTGGAGCGGCGTGCAGCGCAGCGCGCGAATCCTCACCGTCATCGACGTCTCCGGCTCGATGGCAGCCCCGGTGCCCGGCACCGGCGAGACCCGGCTCGCGGCGACCGTGAAGGCCGCCCGCGAGGGAGCCGGTCTGCTGTTGGACAACAGCGAGCTGGGTATCTGGGTCTTCTCCACGAAGGTGGACGGGGACCGGGACTACCGGGAGATCCTGCCCGTCGCCCCGCTGCGCGCCCAGCGTGCCCGGCTCGCCGACCGGTTGGCCGCCGTCCGGGTCAAGACCGGCGGGGGCACCGGGCTGTACGACGCGACGTTGGCCGCGTATCAGGACGCCCGGCAGCACTGGACGCCCGGCCGGATCAACCTGGTGCTGGTCATGACCGACGGGCGGAACGAGGACGAGGACAGCATCGGCCGGGCGAAGTTCCTGGCCGAGCTGACCCGGTTGCAGGACCCCCGCCGGCCGTTACCGATCATCTTCATCGGGCTGGGTCGGGACGTCGACCCGGACGAGCTGAACGCGATCGTCAAGGTCACCGGCGGCCGGGTGTTCCGTACCGAGCAGCCCAGCGGCATCCGGCAGATCTTCTTCTCCGCGCTCGCCGACCTGAGCTGCCTGCCGCCGGACTGCCGCCGATGAGCCGACCGCACGTCCGCCGGCTGGTACGCGGGGCGCCCTGGACCCCGCTGTCGCTGCTGCTGCTCGTCGCGATCGCCTTCGGGCAGCGGCCCGGCCAGGTCACCTTCGACACCAAGCTCGACCTGGCCGCGAACCCGATCCACTTCCTGAACCGCGCGCTGCACCTGTGGAACCCGGAGGCGACCTCCGGCGAGCTGCAGAACCAGGCGTACGGCTACCTCTTTCCGATGGGGCCGTTCTTCGCCGGCGGGCAGCTGCTGGGTGTGCCAGCGTGGATCACGCAGCGGGCCTGGACCGCGCTCCTGCTGGCGGTGGCGTTCTACGGGCTGCTCCGGCTGGCCCGGGCGTTGAACATCGGCACCGAACCGACCCGGTACGCGGCCGCGCTCGGCTACGCGCTCGCACCCCGGATGCTCACCGAGATCGGCGCCCTGTCCTCGGAGACGCTGGCCGCGGCGCTGCTGCCGTGGGTGCTGCTGCCGCTCGTGCAGGCCCGCCGGATCGGCTCGCCACGTCGGGCCGCGGCGCTCTCCGCGCTGGCCGTGCTCGGCATGGGTGGGATCAACGCGGCAGTGGTCGTGCTGGCCCTGCTGCTGCCCGGGATCTGGCTGCTGACCCGTCGCTGGGACCGGGCCCACCTGCGCCTGGTCGGCTGGTGGTGCCTCGGTGTCGTCGCGGTGTGCCTGTGGTGGATCGTGCCGCTGCTGCTGCTCGGCGAGTACAGCCTGCCGTTCCTGGACTACATCGAGTCGTCCACCACGACCACCGGGGTGGCCTCGCTCTTCCAGGCCGTCCGGGGCACCAACCAGTGGGTGGCGTACATCGTCCAGGGGGATCCGTGGTGGCCGGCGGGCTGGCTGCTGATCGACCACCCCGTGCTGATGGCGCTGACCGCGCTGGTCGCGTTGATCGGGTTGGCCGGGTTGGCCGGCAACCTCCTGCCGGAACGGCGTTTCCTGGTGCTCGGCTTCCTGGCCGGGCTGACCCTGCTCACCATGGGCTACGTCGGCAGCCTGGACAGCCCGCTCTCGGGGCCGGTCCGGGAGTTGCTGGACGGCCCGCTGGCCCCGTTCCGCAACGTGCACAAACTCGACCCGGTGCTGCGCCTGCCGCTGATGCTCGGCTTCGCGCACGGCGTGGACGCGGTGGTCACCCGGCTGCACAACGCCGCCGCCCGGCGCCGGCCCGGCATCCGGCTGCGACCGTTGGCGCTCGTACCGGTGCTGCTGCTGGTCCTGGGCGCCGCCGCGCCGGCCTGGCTGGGGCAGCTGCGACCCGGGCCGGGCTGGTCGGACCTGCCGCCGCACTGGCGGTCCGCGGCCACCTGGCTGGCCGACCGGGACGCGCTGGCCCGGACGTTGATGGTGCCCGGGTCCGGCTTCGGCCAGTACGAGTGGGGGCGCACTGTCGACGAGCCGCTCCAGGCGCTGGCCGGAGCACCCTGGGCGGTGCGGAACCAGATCCCGCTCGGCTCGGCCGGCAACACGCGGGTGATGGACACGGTCGAGACCGTCCTGGCCGGTGGTCGGGGGTCGGCCGGGCTGGCCGACTTCCTGGCCCGTGCCGGCTTCCGGCACGTGCTGCTGCGCAACGACATCGACCGGAGCCAGGTGGACGCTCCGCCGGTCGCGGTGCTGCGCCGTGCGCTGACCGACTCGCCGGGCCTCGCACGGGTGGCGACCTTCGGGAGCACGACCGCTGCCGGTCGCACGCCGGGCAGCCCGGTGGACGACGACGCCGGGCCGGTGCCGGCCATCGAGGTGTACGAGGTGCAGCGCCCGGTACCGGCCGCCTCGGCGGTGCTCACCGACGATGTGCCGACGGTCAGCGGCGGTCCGGAGTCCCTGCTGCCCCTGCTGGAACAGGGGCTGGTGGAACGGGACCGGCCGGTGGTGCTGGCCGGGGACCGCGTCGAGGTGGGGGACGAGCGGTGGATCGTCACCGACGGGCTGCGCCGCCGGGAGCGTGACATCGGCCGGGTGCGGGACAACGTCAGCCAGACGCTGACCGCCACGGAAGCCGGCCGGCAGGGTCGGGTGGCCCTCGACCTGCTGCCGTTCCCCGGCAAGCGGCACCAGACCGTCGCCACCTACCAGGGGGTGCGGGAGGTCAGCGCGAGCACCGCGACCAGCTTCGTGGACAACCTCGCCCCCGCCGACCCGTCGCACCTGCCGTTCGCCGCCGTGGACGGCGAGTACGCCACCGCGTGGCACTCCGCGCCGCTGGCCGGGCCGGTCGGCCAGTGGCTCCAGGTGGACCTGGACACCCCGCGCGCGGTGGACACCGTGTCGTTGGCGTTCGTCGACGACCTCGGGGTGGGCTGGCCGGTGACCCGGTTTCGGATCACCACCGACCGGGGCTCGGTGGACCACGAGGTGGCCGACACGCTGGGTGGGCACTCGTACTACACGCTGCCCGGATCCACCAGCCGCGTACGGGTCACGGTTTTGGGCGTCGCCGGGGAACGACGCGACGGCGGGGTCGGCATCCGGGAACTCACCATTCCCGGCACCACCGCCCGCCGCGCCCTCCAGGCGCCGAACGACCTGCCCAAGGGCTTCCACGGGCCGGTCGCCTGGTCGTTCAGTCGAGGCCCGGCCGACCGGTCCGCCTGTTTCCCGGCAGCCGCTCCCGGCACCGGTTGGGACGCGGCGGGCGCCGGGTCGGCGGGCGACACCGGACTCCGACCGGCCGGCTCGGTGGTGCGGTGCGACCGCTTCCTTGCGCGTGCCGGCGAGGAACCGCTCGGCGTCGACCGGGTGTTCCGCAGCACCACAGCGGGCAACTACCGATTGGCGCTCACCGCCGTGCCCCGACCGGCCGGTCAGCTCACCCTGACCGGCGTACCGGTGGTGGCCACCGTCTCCTCGTACCTGACCGGCGACCCGGCCGTCGCCGGCTACGCGGCCGTCGACGGCGACTCGGGGACGGCCTGGCTGGCCGACACCGGCGACCTCCGCCCCACGCTGCGGTTGCGGTGGCCCGGGCAACGACGCCTCGCCGAGGTGCGGCTACGGCCCGCGGAGCTGCCGGTCGGCTCGCTGCCCACCCAGGTCGAGGTGCGGACCCCGGGCCGCAGCCGGGTGCTGCCGGTCGCCGCGGACGGGACGGTCCGCTTCCCGGCTGTCCGGACGGACCGGATCGAGATCGTGGTCCGGGAAACCGCCGCGCGGGTCGCCGACCGGCGCGGTAACGGCTGGACCGCCACCGCCGGCATCGCCGAGGTGGAGATCCCGGCGCTGGACGACCTGCTCCGCCCGCTGTCCGGCGGCACCCGGATCACCGAGAAATGCGGCACCGGACCGGCCATCGAACTGGACGGCTACCGCTACGAGACCTCGGTGGCCTCCACCCTCGCCGACGTGCTGGCCGGCCGGCCGGCGCCAGTCACGATCTGTGGCACCACGGGAGCGGTGGTGGACCTCCCGGCGGGAGGCCACCAGCTGGCGACCGTGCCGTCGGCCGGTTTCGTGGTGCAGGACGCCACCCTGCGTCCGGAGGCGGCGGTGCCGGCGGCCCGGCACCGCGAGGTGACAGTGCTCGACTGGGACCCGACCGACCGGCGGGTCCGCGTGGCCGCCGGTGGCGCGGCGCTGCTGGTGGTGCCGGAGAACGCCAACGCCGGCTGGACGGCCACCCTCGCTGGTCAGAAGCTGGCCACGACCCGGGTGGACGGCTGGCAACAGGCGTGGGTGCTACCCGCCGGCGACGCCGCCGACGTCCGGCTGGTCTTCGCGCCGGACCGGACGTACCGGGGCGCTCTGGCGGCGGGTGCGTTCTCCGCGCTCGTGGTGTTCCTGCTGGCCGCGTGGCCGGTCCGCCGCCGTGCCGGGGTGGACCGCACGATTCCGGCCGAAGGCCCGGCGTGGGCGATCGGCGTCCTGCTGGTGGTGCTGCTCGCCGCCCTGGGCGGGGTGCTGCCGGTGGCGATCGTGCTGGCCGCGATGCTGCTGCGGCAGCTCGCCATCCGGGCGTTGCCGGTGGTGGTGCTCGGCGGCCTGGCGGTCGCCACGGTGACCGCGGTGGCGGGCCGGTTGCAGGGCCACGGGCAGGAGTGGGCGTACGGCCCGTGGGTGCAGGCGGCGATGCTTGTCGCGATCGGTGCGGTCACCGCGGCGGTGATCCCGGCACCCGGCACACCGGCCGCGCGAACGGCGGCGGGCGGGGACGAGCCGGCGACGGACCCGCCCCCGCAGCGGACGACTGTGGGCCCGGCGCGGCCGGAACCACGGACCAGGGACCAGGACGAGGACGGGACGATGGCGCGATGACCACAGCAGACGGGGTGGCTGACCGGGGGGCGTACCGGCGGTTCGCCACACTGGGCCGCTCGGTGACGCTGTTTCGGGCGTTCCTGGTCGAGCAGACCGACCCGGACCACTTCTACGGTCTGCTGGCCGGGGATTCGGTACGTCAGGTGGCGGGCTACACCGCGCTCGCCGGGCGGACCGTGCTGGACGTCGGAGGCGGGCCGGGGTACTTCGCCTCCGCCTTCCGCGCCGCCGGTGCCCGGTACGTGGGCCTCGACCCGGACGTCGGCGACTTCTCCGCCGCCGGGGACTCGGTCGCCGGCATGCTGCGGGGCAGCGGCACCGCCCTGCCGGTCCGGTCCGCCAGTGTGGACGTGACGTTCTCCTCGAACGTGCTGGAACATGTCTCCGCGCCGAGCCGGATGCTTGACGAGATGGCCCGGGTGACCCGGCCGGGTGGTGTGCTCTTCGTGTCGTTCACCCCGTGGCTGTCGCCGTGGGGCGGGCACGAGACGGCACCCTGGCACTACCTCGGCGGCGACCGGGCCCGCCGGCGTTACCAGCGGAGGATGGGCCGGCCGCCGAAGAACCGCTACCGCGAGACACTCTTTCCGGTCACCATCTCGGACGCCCTGCGCTGGGCGCGCGGCAGCGGTGACGTCGAGGTGCTGGACGCGCTGCCGCGTTACCACCCGTGGTGGGCCCGCTGGGTGGTCCGAGTGCCCGGCGTACGCGAGGTCGTGTCCTGGAACTTCGTGCTCGTCCTGCGGCGAACCGGTCAGGAACCGGGCGGCGCGGCGGAAAAACAGAGCTGACCGGGGGTCGCGTTGCAATGTGACCAGGTAGTAACCTCGCGGCCACATCACTGATCGATAGCGGCGAAATTAGCTCCTCCAGGGAGGAAACATGAAGCACCGCGCCATAGGTGCCGTGCTGTTCGGTGGCGGCGTACTGCTCCTGGCGTTGGCCGCCGGATTGGTGTTCGTCGTCAAGCCCGCGATGACCAAGCTGCCCTACGATCTGGAGGCGTCGACGTCCGTCGCCGAGGCGAAGGGTGCCACTTTCCTTCAGATCGCCAACGGCGCCATCGCGATCCACCAGGGCGATCTCAAGTCCACCGTCCTGGTCACACCGAACCGCGAGCAGACCGCCAAGCTCAGTGGCGACCTCAAGGGCGACACGGTGGTCTGGACGGTCGGTCAGACCGTCGACCGGACGGACACCAAAGAGCTGGTGAACGCGTACGGCGCCACGCTGGCGCTGGACCGGGTCTCCGGCGCGGCGGTGAACTGGGACGGTCAGTACCTCGACGACACCGGCACCCGGGAGAAGGTGACGTTCGCCGGCCAGGTCTACAAGTTCCCGTTCAACACCGAGAAGCGGAGCTACGACGTCTTCGACCGCGATCTGCGGAAGGCGCTGCCGGCCGAGTTCAAGGGCACGGAGGACGTCAACGGGCTCGAGGCGTACCGGTTCGAGCAGGTGATCACCGACCAGCAGCTGAACCTGGCCTCCGACCGGATGGCCCTGCTGCTGGGTGCCCTCGCCCCCGGTGCGACCCAGGGCAGGATGACCTACAGCAACACCCGGACGCTCTGGGTCGACCCGGTCACCGGGTCGTACGTCAAGGTGCGTGAGGTGCAGAGTAAGGCCCTGGTGCCGGATGTCGGCACCCCGATCTCGCTGCTCAAGGCCGACTTCACCTACAACGACGCCACCATCGAGGCGTCGGTGAAGCGGGCCAACGAGAGCCGTGGCCAGCTCACCATCCTCGGCGTCTACGCCCCGATCGGCGTGGCGGTGCTGGGTCTGGTGCTGATCGTCGTCGGTCTGCTGGTGGCCCGCCGGGGCGGGACCGCGCCGGCGACCGATGCGCGTCACCGGGCCGACCCGATGCCCACGGGTGACCCGACGCCGACCCGGGTCGACCAGCCGGCGGTGCGGGACGACGAGCGCGAGCGGGAGGGCGGTCCGCTGACCGACGAGATCCCGCCGGCAACGACGAACTGGAAGTCCGAGGATCCGACGGTCCCGTCCCAGCGCTCGACGCCGGGCGGGGTGGAGCAGCGCTGACGCGCGTACGACCGGACGTATGACGAAGGGGTGGGCCGCACTGCGGTCCACCCCTTCGTCATGTCCCGCGACCTGCGCACTTTACATCTGTTACCAGATTGTAATCGGTCTATGCGGCTGTCACTCTCCGTCGCTCTGCCGGGAATGATCACCTGGTTTATGCCCTTTTGAAACTCCTCTGTGGTCGATGGTCTCCACATTTCGTGACGGCGCGACACCGCGTGGGCGGCAGTGTGTTACCGCCCGGTAATCAGGGGGTTGTGAGCCGCGCCGCAACGGGTGCACGATCAGGCTCGATCGTTACCCGCCGGTAATAGATGACGGGCCCGGCGTGGGCCGCCGCCGCGAACGGCCGCCGCGCACATCCACCCGAGGAGGAACCCGTGCAGGATCGGTTAGACAATCAGGGTCGTACCCGGTGGCGGCGCTTCGCCGCCATGATGGTGCCCGCCACGGCGGCTGCCGGCGCCATCCTCTTCGGCATGTCGACCGGCGCGATCGCGTCCGACATCACGGTCTCCGGGCAGACGTTCAAGATCGGTGCCGACCGCCTGGAGGGCGACGGCTTCAAGCAGTACGGCGGCATCGTCAAGGAGAAGAGCAAGGACGGCAAGGACGGGCAGGTGCATCCCATCGCGCTCTCCGAGATCAGGAGCGCCGACCTGTACAACCTCTGCCAGTCCGTCCGCGCCGACCTGCCCGGTACGGACGTGGTGCTCACCATCAACGCCGGCGAGGGCAAGCAGCCCGCCCACGCCGAGGACCTGCTGATCGCGATGGACTCGCTCGACGGCAACGCGACGTTCACCAAGATCCAGATTGGTCGGGATGCCACCGACCTGAACCCGACGGCGCAGGAGGGTTCGTTCGGCCAGAACGCCGACCACGTCACCATCACCAACCTGCAGCAGGTGTCCCGGTACACGACCGCGGCAACGTTCAACCTGGTCGGCCTGCGGCTCAAGGTCAACGTGGGCGACGACGCCAAGGGCAAGGAGTGCTTCTGAGCTGAGCCTGGCCCGCGGCGACTCACCGCCGCGGGCCCGCCCATCCCCGTCCCCGCTCCGCCAGGAGGAGTACGTGACAACCGCCAACCCGTCCCATGTCCGGCCGAGCAACGCGGCCCAGGCGTGGCGGAGGTTCCGCCGCTGGCGACGGAGCCGGCCGTTCTGGGGCGGCCTTTTCACCATCCTGGCCGGGGTGGAGATGTTCGCCTCCACCCGGATGACCATCAACGGCCTGAGCTTCCACAGCGGAGCCACCGGGCTGCTCTCGCTGCTGATCCCGGTCATCCTGGTGACCTGTGGCCTGCTGCTCTGGTTCACTCCGGCGCAGCGGCTGTTCTACTCGATCGTCGCGGCGGTCACGGCGGTCTACGCGCTCATCGGGCTCAACCTCGGCGGCTTCTTCGTCGGCCTGCTGCTCGGCATCGTCGGCAGCGCGCTCGCCTTCGCCTGGACGCCGACCCGACCGGCGTCCGCCGCCCCTGACCCGGCCGCTACCGAGCCGACCGCCACCGAGCGGTCTGCCAGCGACCCGACCGCCGCTGACCCGGCTGTCGTCGAGCCGGCGGGCACGGGTGAGGCGCCGCAGCACCCGGACGAGCACCGACCCGAGCGGGGCGCCGACTCCGCACCGGCCGGGATCGCCCCGGCCGACGCGACCGACGGCCGGACCGGCTCTGTGGCGGACCCCGACGCGGGCGCGTCCGGCCGTGCCGTTGATCCGCGTACCTTCGGTGTCGCCCTGGTGGTGCTCGGCCTCGCCACCGCCGGCCTGGCCGCCCAGCCACGGCCGGTGCAGGCCGCCCCGACCCTCCCCGCCGCGACCGTCTGCCCCACCCGGCCCGCGACTCCATCGCCCACTCCGAGCGCGCCGACCGCCACACCGGCACCGAGCGCGAGCCCGCACCGGGATGGCAACGTCGTCACCGACATCCTGAACGGGATCGGTGACCTGCTCACCGGCGGCCACCGCCGCGACGCCGCGACACCGTCGACAAGCCCGACCGCCACGCCCTCGGCCAAGCCGACCGCCACACCGACGGCCCGTCCCGGGTCCACGGCCTGCCCGGCCCCAGGCCGGCCGGGCCGACCGGGCGCGACGACGCCGGGTTCGGCGAAACCCGGCAGCGTGGAGCCGGGCAAGCCGCTGCCGCGCATCGCCGACGACCCGACCCTGCCCAGGGTGGCGCAGACACCGTCCAAGCTCACCGGGTCCTCGGTCCGGATGACCGAGCTGCGGTTCGAAGGCGTCACCGAACTGGACACCGAGAAGGGGCACCTCAAGGTCCTGAAGTTCAGCATGCGGGAGGCCGTGACCGAGGACTTCCTGCTGCAGGCCGACGGCCCGCAGGGGCGCAGCCAGCGGTACGCGACCGACCGGCTGACCGTCAGCGGAGACGTGGCCTTCTACGCCACCCGGTTCGTCGGCCGCCTGCTCGGCATCAAGATCACGCTGACTCCGGACCTGCCGCTGCCGAACGGCCTCCCGGTCACCTCACCCATCCCGATCACGTTCACCGACCCCGTCATCGACCTGGCGTACGTCACCAGCAACACCCTGACGGCGAGGCCAGCGCTGGCCCTCACCCTCGCCTGAGTGGTGGGTGGTCGACCGGACCGGACCGGGCGCGGACGCGACGGGTGCCGGCGGTCGGCCCGCCGGCACCCGGAGTCGTCGACGGGCTCAGAGCCGTGCCAGCGCCTTACGCAGCGGGTCGAGACCCAGCGCGCCCAGGTCCAACGCCTGCCGGTGGAACTCCCGCAGGTCGAAGTCGGCGCCCTTGCGGGCCTTGGCGTCCTCGCGGGCCTGCAACCAGATCCGCTCACCCACCTTGTACGACGGCGCCTGCCCCGGCCAGCCCAGGTAGCGGTTCAGCTCGAAGCGCAGGTTCTCGTCCGGCACCCGGCAGTGCGCCCGCATGAACTCCCAGCCCAGCTCGGGCGTCCACCGCTCGCCCGGGTGGAAGCCGAACGGGTTGTCCTTCGGGATTTCCAACTCCAGGTGCATGCCGATGTCGACGATCACCCGGGCGGCGCGCATCGCCTGGCCGTCGAGCATGCCCAGCTTGTCGCCCGGGTCCTCCAGGTAACCCAGCTCGTCCATCAGCCGCTCCGAGTAGAGCGCCCAACCCTCGCCGTGCCCGGAGACCCAGCAGAGCAGCCGCTGCCAGCGGTTGAGCAGGTCGGCCCGGACGGCGGTCTGCGCCACCTGAAGGTGGTGACCGGGCACGCCCTCGTGGTAGACCGTCGTCACCTCCCGCCAGGTGGAGAAGTCGGTGATGCCCTGCGGCACCGCCCACCACATCCGACCCGGCCGGGAGAAGTCCTCGCTCGGGCCGGTGTAGTAGATGGCTCCGTCGCTGGTCGGCGCGAGGCAGCACTCGATCCGGCGGACCTGCTCCGGAATGTCGAAGTGGGTGCCGTGCAGCTCGGCGATGGCCTTGTCGGCGAGCGCCTGCATCCAGTCGCGGAACGCCTCCTTGCCCCGGATGGTCCGGGCCGGGTCGGCGTCCAGCGTGGCCACCGCCTCGTCGACCGTCGCGCCCGAGCCGGCGATGCGCCCGGCCACGACCCGCATCTCCGCCTCCAGGCGGGCCAGCTCCGCGAAGCCCCAGGCGTACGTCTCGTCCAGGTCGATTTTCGCGCCGAGGAAGTACTGCGAGGCGAGTTCGTAGCGCTCCCGGCCGGCGGCCTGCTTGTCCCGACCGTGCGGGGCCAGCTCGGCCCGCAGGAACTGGCCGAACTCGGCGGTCGCCGCGGTGGCCGCCGCCGCGCCCCGGCGCAGTTCGGCGCCGAGCGTGCCGTCCGCGCCCAGTCGTTCGACCAGGCCGTGGAAGAAGTTGTCCCCGGTCGGGTCGGTCCAGGTGTCGCACTGCTTGGCCACCTCGACGAGCTGCACCTTCGAGCTGACCCGCCCGTCGGCGAGCGCCTCGCGCAGCGTGGTCTTGTAACCCTCCAGCGCGCCGGCCAGGCCGTTGAGCCGGGCGGCGATGTTGGCCTGGTCGTCGGCCGTCGCGGTCGGCATCAGGTCGAACACCATGCGGACCTCGTGCAGCCCGCTCTCGATCACGCTGATCTCGCTCGTCGTCTCGCCGGCCTCGTAGCGGGCCAGATCGAGGCCGAGCCGTTCCTGCATGGCCTCCTTGGCGGTGCGTTCCGCCTCGGTGTCCGGCTCGGTCACCTCAAGCTCGGCGAGTGTGCGGCGGGTGAGGTCGGCCTTGGCCTGGTAACCGTCGGGGGAGAGGTCGTCGAGCTGGTCGTCATGGCCGGCGATGCCGACGTAGGTCGCGCCGGTGGGGCTCAACGGCGCCCACTCGGCCACGTAGCGGTTGGCGAGTTCATCAATTCGTCCCACAGTGCGACACTACGTGACCACCCCGCCTGGATGTCGACGACGTTTGTCGTGTTCAGGTGCCAGATCCAGAGGGCGGAAAGCCGCGGGACTTTGTCGTACCCGTCCGGCAGACTGTCAGGAGTGACCACCGACATCGCTCCTGACAAGGCGCCGTTGCGTGCCTGGCTGCCGGGCTTCTTCGCCCTCGCCGCCATCTGGGGTTCCAGCTTCCTGTTCATCAAGGTCGGCGTGGCCGAGCTGCACCCCGTCCAGCTGACCCTCTACCGCGTCGTCGCCGGCGCGCTGACCCTGCTTGTCGTCCTCGCGGTGCTGCGCGACCGACTGCCGCGCGAGCCCCGCGTGTGGGCGCACCTCTTCGTCGTCGCCGCGTTCGGCGTGGCCGTGCCGTTCACCCTCTTCGGTTACGGTGAGCAGCGGGTCGAGTCGATGCTCGCCGGCATCTGGAACGCGACGACGCCGCTGATCGTGCTGCCGCTCGCGGTGCTGGTGTTCCGCACCGAGCGGTTGACCGTGCGCCGCGCGATCGGCCTCGGGCTGGGCTTCCTCGGCGTGCTCGTGGTGCTCGGGGTCTGGGAGGGCATCGGCGGGGCGCACTTCGTCGGGCAGTTGATGTGCTTCGGCGCGGCCGCCTGCTACGGCGTCGCCATCCCGTACCAGAAGCGGTTCGTGGCTGGCAGCGCGCACTCCGGCCTGTCGCTGTCCACGGCGCAGTTGCTGCTCGCCGCCGTCCAGCTCGCCGTCGTCACCCCGTTCGTCGCGGGTGCGCCGCCGCTGCCCACCGAGCTGTCGCCGAAGGTGGTGGCCAGTGTGCTGACCCTCGGTGCGCTCGGCACCGGGCTCGCCTTCGTCATCAACATGCGCAACATCCGGGTGGCCGGTGCGAGCACCGCCTCCACCGTCACGTACCTGATTCCGATCTTCGCGGTGCTGATCGGCGCCGTGGTGCTCGACGAGCGGCTCAACTGGCACCAGCCGGTCGGCGCGCTCATCGTGCTGCTGGGGGTCGCGGTCGCGCAGGGCCTGTTCGGCCGTCGGAAGCCGCGCCCGGTGGTCGGCGTCGGCGCGCCCGCCGCGCCCGCCGCCGAACCCGCCCGCAGGTGACCCCGACCGGGCCGCTGGTCAGGCCCGGTCGTGTGTCCACTCCACCAGTTGCTCGGCCGACCAGGTGTTGACCACCCGGTCGGCCGGGACGCCGCAGCGGGCCGCCCGCTCGCAGCCGAACCGCTGCCAGTCGAGCTGACCGGGCGCGTGCGCGTCCGTGTTGATCGCGAAGCGGCAGCCCGCCTCCAGGGCACGGCGGATCAGCCGCTTCGGCGGGTCCTGCCGCTCCGGCCGAGAGTTGATCTCAACGGCGGTGTCGTGCTCCGCGCAGGCGGCGAAGACCGCGTCCGCGTCGAAGTCGCTCTCGCTCCTGGTCCGCGCCCGGTGCCCCCGATCACCCGGGCCGGTCACCCCCGCCGGCCGGGACGACACCATCCGCCCGGTGACGTGACCGAGAATGTCCAGGTGCGGGTTGGCGACCGCCCTCAGCATCCGCCGGGTCATCTTCGCCCGCTCGTCCTTGAGGCCGCTGTGCACCGAGCCGACCACCACGTCCAGCCGGGCCAACAGCTCGTCGTCCTGATCGAGTGAGCCGTCGGCGAGGATGTCCACCTCGATCCCCGTCAGGATCCGAAAGCCCTCCGGCAGTGCCGCGTTGACCTGCGCCACGTGGTCGAGCTGCCGGCGCAGCCGCTCGGCGGTCAGCCCTCGTGCCACCGTGAGTCGGGGCGAGTGGTCGGTCAGCACCAGGTACTCGTGGCCCAGCTCCACCGCGGCCAGCGCCATCTCCTCAATCGGGGAGCCGCCGTCGGACCAGTCCGAGTGGGTGTGGCAGTCGCCGCGCAGGGCGGCGCGCAGCGCCGTGGCCTCGGCATCGAGGTCGCTGCCCTCGGTCGCCACCAGCCGGCGCAGATAGACCGGTTCCTCGCCGGCCAGGGACTCCGCCACGCAGCGGGCCGTCACGTCCCCCACGCCCGCCAGCTCGGTGAGCGTGCCGTTGCCGGCCCGCTCGGCCACCTCGACCGTCGGGAGGCCGGCCAGCGCCTTCGCCGCCGAACGGAACGCCCGCACCCGGTAGGTGGCCTCGTTCGCACGCTCCAGCAGGAACGCGATCCGGCGCAGGTCGGCAATGGGGTCCCGGGCGCTCATCCCACCGAACCTAGTGCGTACGAGCCGCGTCAGGGAGCCTTCGGGCAGCCGTGTTCGCGCTGCCACGCGGTCACCTCGGCGGCGGGTTCCCGGTTGCCGCCGCGCCGCCACGAGTCCAGATAGCGCGCCGGCCAGAGCACACCGCGCCGGATCCACCACCCGTCCTTGCCGGTGCACGGCGGCGAGATGCCGAAGTGCACGTGACAGACGTTGTTCGCGTTGCCGGTGCGGCCCACCTTGCCGAGCTGCTGCCCGGCACGGACCCGAACCCCCGCCTCGATGCCGGCGCCGACCACGCTCAGGTGCGAGCCGTAGTAGCGCACCCCGTCGTCGCCGAGCAGCGACACCGACAGGCCGCCGTTGTCCGGGCCCTGCGGCCCACTCTTGGAGTACCGGTCGACACGACTCACCTCCAGGACCTTGCCGTCGGTCACCGCCACGAACGGCTCACCGCAATCGGCGAACACGTCCGTCGCCGGGTACGCCCCGTGCGTCGTGTGGTAGTCCACGTTGTCGGCGCGTACCGGAAAGACGTGCCGGAGCCCGGCGCGGGGTGCGGTCGGCGACGGCCTGGCCGACGACGGCGTCGGGCTGGCCGGGCGGGTCGTCGGCGTGGCCGTCGGCGCCGCCGGCTGCTCACCGGTCGCCCAGACCGCCGACGGCGACGCCGCGGCGCCATCCGGCGGCACCCCCGGCCGGGTGGTCGCGCAGCCGGCGGCCAGCACCGGGGCGAGCAGCAGCAGGATCGGGTACGCCGGACGCACGCGGCGACCGATCGACGGCGAGGGCATTCGGTCATCCTGACAGACCGGTACCGTGGGCACGAGCGACGCGCGTGAGGGGAGGGCAGCCGATGACCATCGCCCGACCCGACCCCGTCCCGGATCCCGGGCCCGCCCGCCCGGCGTCGCGTACCCCGTCGGGGCTCTTTCCGGCCGGGCCCCCGACCAGACCCACCTACCGCGAACCCCACCCGGTGACCGGCGGCGGTGTCGCCGCCGGCGGCGGCGCGGCGGCTGCCTGGCTGCTGCTGTTCGGGATGCTGGGCACCGACGTCGCCAGGTACGCGTGGTGGACTGTGGTGGCCGGCCTGCTGGCCTGGCTGACGGCTCTGGTGCTGGTCCGCTACGGCGATCGCGGCGTGGCCACCGGGGTGGCCATCGTCACCGCCGGTGGTTGGAGCATCGCCGCCGCCGTGGTGGCGGTCCGCTGGGCGACCAGCGGTGACTGGCCGCTGTGGTGAGCGTGTTCCGACCGGCCCGGATCCGGGGGCGGACGACTGCGCCGCGTGCCCGGTTGGCTGCGTAGCGAACGCCGTCTTGACGTGGCTGTCGATACTCGGCACCCTCGGCACTATGGCCTGGACCACCCCGCGGCAGGACCCGGATCGCAACCGCCGCCGCCTCCAGTTGCTCGCCGAGTTGGCGGGCGCTCGGGCGGTACGCCAGCGCAGCCGGCCGCAGCGACAGCGCACCGAGCGTCTGCGCCAGCTCATCGCCACCCGCCGTCGGGTAGCCGGCTGATCCGACTTTGTCAGGTTTGGCTGGCGTCTCGGGGCGTTGACCGGTCGCCTGCCGACCCGACCGGCTAACGTGCACCCTTGACGAGTCGGCGCTGTGCCGAGGGCTTTTGGGGGAACCGTGTCGTACTTCGCTGCGGCCGTGGTGCGTGACGACAGTGGCTGGACCGCCGCCGAGGTCAGCCTGCGGGGCGCCACCGACATCGATGAGGTCGCCGACCGGCTGCGCGACGTCGACCAGGAAGCCGACGTGTCGCTGCTGTTCGTCGAGGCCGACGACGCGTACCTGGTGATTCTGCGACTCGACGAGGGCGAGGATCTGCGGGTGTTCGGCTCGGACTCGGCGTTCGCCGAGGAGTCCCGGCTGGGTCAGCTGCTGGTCGGTGACCTGAAGACGTCCGTGACCGGGCTGGACGGCGACGACGAGCCCCGCCTGGCCGTCGGCGGCGACGACGAGAGCGAGCAGCCCGCCGTCGATCCGGAGGCCGACCCGGTGGGCGACGCCGACCTGCTGGCCAACCTGGGCATCTCCGCGCAGAAGCTGCTGACGCTCTGCGGCACCGAGGGGATGCTGCCGGCGGACGTCACCGCCGAGATCTGTGAGGTGCTCGGATGCGCCGACGAGGTCGAGGAGTTGCGTGAGGTCTGACCCCGCCGGGTCGGCAGCACGCGGTGGGATCGTTCCGGCGGGCGGCGCTGAGCCGGCCGACGCCACCGATCCGCTGTTGGAGGCGATCCAGCCGGGGCAGCCGACGCCCGGCGCGGTGGGCCGAGCCGGGCCAGGCGCGCACGAGGAGCTGGCCGACCCGGGCGACCTCGGCCGGCGGCAGCGGCACGAGCTGTGGATGCGCCGGGCCCTGGAGGTCGCCGTCACCGGCCCGACGGTCGACGACGCGGGCCCGGCCGACGTGGACGACGTGCCGGTGGGCGCGGTGCTCTACGGTCCGGACGGCACCGAGCTGACGATCGGGCGCAACGAGCGGGAGTTGACCGGCGACCCCACCGCCCACGCCGAGGTGCTGGCCCTGCGCCGGGGCGCCGAGCGCGTCGGTCGGTGGCGACTGGACGGCTGCACCCTGGTGGTCACCCTGGAGCCGTGCACCATGTGCGCGGGCGCGCTGGTGCTGGCCCGGATCTCCACCGTCGTCTTCGGCGCCTGGGAGCCCAAGACCGGCGCCGCCGGCTCCCTGTGGGACGTCCTGCGCGACCGCCGGCTCAACCACCGCCCCGAGGTCTACGGCGGCGTGTTGGAGACCGAGACCGCCGCCGTCCTGCGCGCCTTCTTCCGCTGAGACTGCCGCGCCCCCGTCCGCTGTTTCGGCCGCCGGCTGGACGTCGCGCGGCCGGGGGAGGCCGCGCGCCAATGAGCCGTATGACTCAGAGGAATATTTATGACTCTGAGTCATACGGCTCTCGGCAGTGACACCGCCCCGCCGGGACGGATCAGGCGATGATCGTGTCGAGCGCGATCTCGACCATCTGGCTGAAGGTCTGCTCGCGCTCCTCCGAGGTGGTCTTCTCTCCGGTCTTGATGTGGTCGCTGACGGTCAGCACGGTCAGCGCGCGGGCCTTGAACCGGGCGGCGATCGTGTAGAGCGCCGCTGACTCCATTTCCACCGCCAGCACGCCGTAGTCGGCGAGCGTGTCGTAGAGGTCCGGCCGGTCGGTGTAGAAGGCGTCCGCCGCCAGGATCGGTCCGACGTGCATGCTGATGCCGCGCCGCTCGGCCACCTCGACCGAGGTACGCAGCAGCCCGAAGTCGGCCACCGGGGCGTAGTCGATCAGCCCGTCGAAGCGCATCCGGTTCATGTTCGAGTCGGTGGACGACCCGATCGCCGCGACCACGTCGCGCAGTTGCAGGTCGGTGCTGAGGGCGCCGCAGGAACCGACTCGGATCAGCGTCTTGACGCCGTACTCGTTGATCAGTTCGTGGGCGTAGATGGAGGCGGACGGCATGCCCATGCCGGAGCCTTGGACCGAGACCTCGACGCCGTTCCAGCGGCCGGTGAAGCCCAGCATGCCGCGAACCGTCGAGTAGCAGGTGGCGCCCTCGAGGTAGGTCTCCGCGATCCACTTGGCCCGCAGGGGGTCACCCGGCATCAGGACCCGCTCGGCGATCTCGCCCGGCTTCGCGCCGATGTGCGTACTCATGGCAAAGATCCTGCCAGGCCGGCCCGAGCGATACCGGTTCGGCGTCCGAACCGGCGGTCCTGTACCCTCGTCGGCGGTGGCGTGTCCGAGCGGCCTAAGGAGCACGCCTCGAAAGCGTGTGAGGGTTAACGCCCTCCGAGGGTTCAAATCCCTCCGCCACCGCTCGTGAAATGCAGAAACGCCCGGTCGATCCGCGAGGATCGACCGGGCGTTTTCGCGTCAGAGCTGCTGCTGGCCGCCGTCGACGAACAGCTCGCCGCCGGTCATGAAGCTGCTCTGGTCGGAGGCGAGGAAGAGCGCGGCGTTGGCGATCTCGTCCGGGTGGGCCATCCTGCCCATGGGCACGCCGGAGGCGATGCCCTTCAGCAGCCCGGGGGCCTCCTCGGGGCTGGCCGCCAGGCCCGCGAGGCCGGGGGTTTCGGTCGAGCCGGGCACCAGGGTGTTGACGCGGATCTTCCGGCCCATCAGCTCGGCGGCCCAGGTGCGGCCGAACGAGCGGATGGCGGCCTTGGAGGCGGCGTAGACGCCGAACGCCGGGATGCCGCTGACAGCCGACGTCGAGCCGGTCAGCACGACCGAGGCGCCCTCGTTGAGCAGGGGCAGGGCCTTCTGCACGGTGAAGATGGTGCCGTAGACGTTGGTGTCGAAGGTGTTGGCGACGTGCTCGACCGTGATCGAGTCGAGCGGGCGGAACTCGCCGCTGCCGGCGTTGGCGAACACCACGTCCAGCCCCGCGCCGCGCTCCTCGATCGCCCGCATCACCCGGTCCAGGTCGTCGAGGTTGCCGACGTCGCTGACGATGCCTGTCGCGTTGGCGGCGGAACGCTTTCGCCCAACCCACCGCGTACGAGGTCGTCGCCACTCTGCTGCGCGAGAACGTGCTCGCCGTGACCCGGCCCGACCGGCCGGCCGGCTGCCTGTCGATCCAGGGCGGCACCGCCTGCTCCGGCGAGAACGCCGCGGTCGCCGGGTTCCTCGCCAGCAGCCGCCTGGCCGGTGAGCTGGCTCTCGCCGACCGGTTCACCCGCGCCGTGGCCGAAGGCGACCTACCCGCCGACGCCGATCCGGCCGCGCTCGCCCGCTTCGTCATGAGCGTCACCGAGGGGCAGGCGATACACGCCGCCGCCGGGGTCGCGCGGGAGGACCTGCGTCAGACGGCGGAGATCGCGCTCGCCGGCTTCGCCGCCGTGTCCGGGGCGCGGCCCCCCGCATCCGCGGACAACCCGGCCTGAACGGTCACGGTCGGACGAGCACCGCCACCCCGTCGAGGAGCCGTTGCAGCCCGAACTCGAAGAGGCTGTCGACGTTGAGGTCGATTGCCGACCGGCGGGCCAGCCCTCCAATGTGGTGGAGGGCCGGCCCGCCGCCCGTCACGCAGTTGGGGCGGTGCCGTCCCGGTGGGTCAAGCGGTACGAGGCATCGACGGCATCCGTCTCCAGGATCACCGTCACCGGACCGGCGGGCAGGGTGCAGGTGATCGTCCGTTCGACGGCCGAGCTGCCGGGGCCGCAGTACCGGATGCCCTGGCTGTCGAAGACCGACATGCGGGCGTCACCGGAGCCGGCGGTACGCGTCCACGTGAAGCTCTCCCGGCTGGCGCGCTGGTCGGCCGGTACTGTGTAACAGACCGCGAAGTGGTCCGCTCCGGTGTTCACCGTTGCGCCGGCCGCGTCCCCCGGCAGGACCGGGCAGGCCGGCGGCCCGTCGGTCCGGGCGAAGCCCACGGCGTACGAGCTGGTGGGGGATCCCTCATCCGCGGTGAGCAGCACGGAGAAGGGTGCCTCGCCGGTCAGCTCACAGCTGTACTGACGCAGCGAGGAGTAGTCGCACACCTGCTCGCCGGCGGCGTTCAGCACGCTGATCTCCGGTGAGGTCGCGGCCGTCACGTCCCCGGCCAGCAGCTCGGCGACGTGGGCCCCCGCCGGACTGGGCAGCTGGAGGCAGTTGTGCTGCCCAGCGGCGTCGAACCCGCCCCGGTGCGGGGCGTCCTGCCAGCCGGTGTCGGACACCGGCGTGCAATCCGACGGCTTCCACGGCAGCAGCGCGACGGCGTAGCGGAAGTCAGTGTCGATCACCGTGCCGGTTACGCCCCCGCTGAGGACCATCGTGTACTTCCCCGCCGCGGGGACCTCGCACCAGGTGTCGGTGCAGACCTTGATTCCGGCGGAGTCGTAGACGGTGGCGTACGACCGGTAGTTCTCCCCGTCCACCGCCGTGACCCGGTACACCCCTGCGCTGGGAAGGTCCAGGGTCCGGCAGCGGATGCCGCCGAGGGCGCCGGCCGGTGCCGAGTTGTACGTGCCCGGGGTGATGGTCGGGCAACCGACCGCGTCGGAGAGTCGACGGACCTGGACCTTGTACGTGAGGTCCACGCTGTCGGCGTCCCAGTTCGCCAGGTAGGAGACGACGCGGTAGGTCCCGGTGGAGGGCAGTACGCACCCGTCCTGCTCCGACCAGTCGGTACACAGCACCGCACCCTGCTCGTCGACGATCGAGGAGGAGACGTCGTTGTACCGGTCCGGGGCCCGGTAGACCATGACCCGCTCACCGGCCTCGCCGTGGAACGGCTGGCAGTTGGTCTGCACCGCCGAGGTCTGGTGCACCGTCAGGGCCGGCTGGTCCCAGTTGAGTCCGGTGGGGGCGGCGCAACCTTCGGTCTGGTCGAGGCGGGCTGCCGCCACCCGATAGGTGACCGGCTCCCAGTTCCAGTTCTGCGCCACCAGCGTGTAGGCGCCGGCTGCCGGTACCGCGCAGGACCGCGAGGAGTCGTACTCCGTGCACACCACCTGTCCGGCGTCGTCGTACAGCCGCCAGTCGAGGTACTGGTTCGCGTACTGGTCCAAGCGGACGATCAGTCGGCCCGGAGTGGTGACCCGCAGCGACTGGCAGCCGATCCCCTGGTTCGGTGGCACGGTGCCGGTCCCGACCGCCGCGCCCGGGTCTCCGAACGCGGTCAGCGGCAGCGCCGGGCAGCCGACCGACTGCGAGATCCGGGGCATCTTGAGGGTGTAGGGGGCCTTGTTGCCGTAGGTCTCCTCCAGGAACAGCCGGTACGGTCCGGCCTCGCGGAGGGTGCACTCGGTGGGGTAGCGCACCGAGCAGACCGGCTGGAACTGGGCGTCCAGGATGTTGCCCTGGATGTCCTCGGCGCCGCCCGGGTCGGCGAGGTGCAGGACCGTGCCGGTGGGCTGCTTGAACGTGAAGCAGCGGGCGGCAAGGCCGGCGGGCAGCGTGCCGCTGCGACCGGCGGAGGCGAAGGAGAAGAAGCTCGCGGGCAGGCTGACGCAGGTGGACGGGGTCCGCATCGACTCGGCCGACAGCGAATAGGCGCCCTTGCCGGTCCCGTAGTCGAGCGTCACCGTGACCGTGTAGGTGCCGGCAGCGCCGAGCTTGCACTCGGTGAGGTACGGACCGACGTAGCAGATGGTGGTGCCATCGCCGCCCTTGACCTGTGCGCCGACACCGTCACCGGAGACCTCGCGGAGCCGGATGAACAGGGTGTCCTGGTCAACCGTCGAGGTGATCGTCCACTTCTGCCGTGCGGCGCCGGCGATCGACGCGCAGTTCTTGACCTGGCCCAGCGGGAGATGGCCGCCGCAGGCGGCCGAGAGGCCAACGACAGTCGTCGGACCCGCGGTGGCCCGGCCGGGGGCGGGAGTCGTGGGTGCTGACTTCGAGGGTGCGGTGACGGCGGGCGGTTGCTCGATCGTCAGTGTCGGTCGCGGCGACGGCTGGGCCGTCGGGGCGGCGGTGGCGGGGTCGGCCAGCAGGCCCGCCCCCGTGAGACTCAGGGCCGCCACGGCGGCCCACCTTGCGAGGTGTCTCCACCGTGGATCGGACGCGTTTGTACGCACGATGTCCCCCCGTGTTGTGTCGCGCGATCTGCGCGAGCGAGGGGATAGTTTCACGATGGTCGATCGCGGACAATCGGCTTGTCGGGTCGGACGGGGCGGGTCGTTCAGCAGGGGGCCGCGCCCTCGTCGAAGAGGCGGCGGGCCCAGTCGGCGTACCCGGCGATGGTTTTTCGGACCGTGCGCCCGTCGTGCAGGAAGAGGTACGCGCGGTCGCCGCTGCGGGCGAGCAGCCCGTCGAGCCGGTGCGTCCCCTGTGGAGCGGGCAGCCGCGTGACGGACGGGTAGCGGGCCCAGACCTCGTCGATCGGCGAGCCGGCGGTGATGCCCTCCGGGGTGCGCATCGGGTCACCGACCCACAGCAGCACCAGCCTGTCCTCGACGAAGACGGGGCTGACCGTGTCGTGGCCGGTGAGCACCGGCCCGCAGGCGTCCTGGTCGGTACGCAGAACGCCCCGGCGGGTCAGCTCGGCCTCGGTGTCGCCGAACTCGATGTTGCGCAGCCCGTTCAGGTCGATGATCTCGACGTTGCCGGCGGGCCGGCTCGGTGGCATCGGGCCGGGCGGTGGCGTGCCGCTGCCCGCGATCGAGGCAGCAGCCAGCAGCATGGCAATAAACGCGAACTGTCGCAATTTCATGGAATCCCCCAGTCCCCAACGGGACGGGGCCGCTCAGGTTGCTGCCCGTCGCCGGATTACTGGTTTTCCCACTGTTCGACCAGCTCGTCCCAGTAGTCGCCGCTGAGTCGCCGCCGCCCGTGCGCCAGCCAGCCGTCGGTGTTGCGCTCCAGATGCAACCCCACCTCGGCGAACGGGTCGATCCACGCGCCCCGCTCGACGCCGAGCTGAACCAGCGCCGCGTTGATCGGCCACTCCGCGCGCGGCGCGTCGAGGACGTCGTCGAAGCTTGGACCCCAGGACAGGGTGCCGCCCAGCCACACCGCCGCCGACTGGTGGCCGACGCCACCGCCGAACTCGGCCTCCACGTACGCCACCGGCCCCGACCGCGACCAGCGGGCCAGCAGGTCGGCCAGCGCCGGCGACAGCACCAGCTCGAACGGGTGCGCGGTGCTGCGGTCGTCGGTCGCGTAATCCGGCAGCGAACCGGTCAACTCCACCACCAACTGCGGCGTGATCGGCAGCAGCGCGAAATCCTGCCGCAGCTCGCCGAGGACCGCGTGATCCAGCTCGGCGGTCTGCTCGCGGAGCAGGTCCACGTCCGCGACCACCGCGCTGAGCTGGTAACCCATCGAACCCTCCGCCGTCCACAGCCTGTGGATAGAACATGTGTACGACGGTTCTCCGGGTGCCGCCGGTCCCTGGAACGGTACCGGTGTTGCCGGTGATCCGAAGCGCTCAGACCCGTCCCGGCGGCACCGCGACGGCCGCGCAGATCTTGGACAGTTTCCGTTCGCGCGGAACGGAAACTGTCCAAGATCTGCGGCGGTGAGCCCTCTGCGGGCGTCAGGCGCGGCGGGCGACCTGGGTGACGAACGCGCGCCAGGCCGTCGGCGCGAAGGCGAGCGCCGGGCCGCTCGGGTCCTTGGAATCGCGTACGCCGATCACGCCGGGCAGGTTGTCGGCGACCTCGACACACGCGCCGCCGTTGCCGCTGCTGCGGCTGCTCTTGCGCCACCGGGCGCCGTTCAGCTCCATGTCTCCGCCACTTCCGTCATCAGATCGACCGACTGCCAGTGCGACAGCGCCTCGCCGCGCACGTTCTCCCATGCCGCCATCATGGCCGCGATGTCGTCGGGGTCGCTAGCCACTTGTCCCTGAAGCTGGTTGTCCAGGTAGCCGGCGACCCGATGGTCGTGGCTGTGCGCGATCACGAACGGCCCGTTGAGGCCGGCGTACGCGCCGACCGCGCTGGGCACCACGTGCACCCGGATGTGCGGCTCCGCGCAGGCGGCGACCACGGCCAGCAGTTGCTCGCGCATGGTCGCCCGGCCGCCCACTGGCCGGCGGAGGATCGCCTCGTCGATGACGGCCGTGAACTGCGGCGGGTCGTCCCGCTTCAGCACGCCCTGCCGGTTGAGCCGCACGGTGAGGTGCCGCTCGATTTCGCTCGGCGGGATCAGACCCGCGCCGCCGAGGACCGCGCGGGCGTACGCCTCGGTCTGGAGCAGCCCCGGCAGGACCGTCGATTCTACGCCCTGTATCTGCCCGGTGACGCGCCCGAGGGTGGTTGCAGAAGACGGCGTGGCCGGTGGAGGCGCAGCAACCCGGCGGTCGGCGTCAGTCCGGGGTCGCCCCGACGCGGAGGCGGGGTGACTCCCTCCACCAGCGAAGGAGGCTGACTCTTGCCCCGCCGTCGCCACCGGAACCACCTGCCGATCCGACCCACCTGGCGATGTCAGGCGTGCGGCATCGCCTGGCCCTGCTCGCCAGCGAAACTGCGACTGCTCGGGGAGTACCGGCAGGACCGGCTGGCGTTGACCATCTACCTGGCGACGCTCCAGGCCGAGGCCGGTGAACACCTCCGGGACGTCGACCCGGCCCGGCTCACCGAGCGCTTCTTCTCCTGGACTCGCGCCCGGGGGTGAGAGTCTGGGCACGGTACGCGCCGCCGTGGACCTCTGCCGGCCCGCCGACGGGAGGTCCGGCGGGCGGTCTGGCTCCAGATCTTGGACAATTTCCGTTAGCTCCGAACGGAAACTGTCCAAGATCTCGTCGTTTCGGCGCGCGGGCCAGCCGCGCCAGCCCTCGAAGACGCGGCCGCAAAGCTCGCTCCGCCGGTCAGGGTCGCCAGATCACGATGTCGATGTCGCGTCGTCGCTCGGCGAAGCGGCCGTCCCGCGCCGTCGCCGTCAACAGCTCGCGCAGGTCGGCCTCGAACGCGGGCCGCCGATCGCCGAACAGGTGCGGTGCCGAACTGGACAGCGAGAACACCGCCGAGACGATCTCGTCCACCGGGCGTTCCACGACCATCCCCTGTTCGACAGTGACCCGGGTGGGGCCGGTGAAGCCCGCCGCGAGCATGATCTCGCCCTCGCCGCTGGGGGTGCCGGCGGGCAGCGACCCCTGACCGGCCCGGCGCACCGGCCCCAGGTAGCGCGCGACCAGGTCGTTGATCTGCGACCAGGGCGGGCGGGGGTACGGCAGCGGGTCGTCCCCGGTCACGCCCTGGTGCGTGGTGGCGCTGACGTGGACCCAGGCCCCGTCGGGCGCGAGCATGTCGCGGACCCGCCGGGCCACCAACGGCCGGTCCATCCAGTGGAACGACTGGGCGAACGTGGCCACCCGGAACGTACCCAGGTCGGCCGGCAGAGCCTCGGCCCGCAGGTGCCGCCACTCGACGGGGGTTGTGGTCCCCGACTCGGCGGCTCTGCGCTGCGCCTCGGCGAGCATGTCCCGGTCGGGGTCGACCCCCACCGCCGCCTCGAACAGCGGCGCCAGCAGCAGCGTCAACGACCCGGGGCCACACCCGACGTCCAGGAGGCGACCGGTGCCATCCAGGTCGAGCGCCGTACGGATGGCGTCGACGAGTTCGGGCGGATAGGGCAGCCGGCCCACGCTGTAGTGGTGCGCGCTGCCCGCGTACAACGTCTCGTCCCACTCCCACGCGGTCTCGGCCATGGCGTCGATGACACCACAGCAAGAACGCCCAGCCGACCTGTTATCGGTCTGCTGGGCGTTTCTGCTGCTCAGGCGAGCGGAGGATACGAGATTCGAACTCGTGAGGGTGTAAACCCAACACGCTTTCCAAGCGTGCGCCCTAGGCCTCTAGGCGAATCCTCCGCGAGCCAGGATACAGGCCCTTGCCGGCCGGGCCACCCCACCACCCCCTGAAGATCGACGAGCCGTCGGGTAGGGTTGGCGTCACCTCCCGTGCGGCGGTATCTCGTGAACCTCCCCAGGGCCGGAAGGCAGCAAGGATAAGCGAGCTCTGCCGGGTGCACGGGAGGCCTTTTTGTCTCCGGGGCCTTGATCCACTCCAGGTCGCCGATGTGGGGCTGTTCTGGGCCGTGGATACCGCCACGTCGCCGAGATGGAGTCGATCAAGCGCGGCAACCCGGGGTAACCCAAGCTGCCCGGCGGGGTGGGTGGTCACCCGCGCCCGACCGGCGCAGAATGGCTCGGTCGAGAGGAGGCGGGACGAGTGACGCTGGCGCTCTACCGCAAGTACCGGCCACGTACCTTCGCCGAGGTCATCGGGCAGGAGCACGTCACCGAGCCGTTGTCGCAGGCGTTGCGCAGCGGCCGGCTCAACCACGCCTACCTCTTCTCCGGCCCCCGTGGCTGCGGCAAGACGTCCAGCGCCCGGATCCTGGCCCGCTCGCTCAACTGCGAGCAGGGCCCCACCCCCGAGCCGTGCGGCAAGTGTGAGTCGTGCCGCTCGCTCGCCATCGACGGCGCCGGCTCCATCGACGTGATCGAGATCGACGCGGCCAGCCACGGTGGTGTCGACGACGCCCGTGAGCTGCGCGAGCGCGCGTTCTTCGCGCCAGCCAGCAGCCGCTTCAAGATCTACGTGATCGACGAGGCGCACATGGTCTCGACCCAGGGCTTCAACGCCCTGCTCAAGCTCGTCGAGGAGCCCCCGGAGTACGTCAAGTTCATCTTCGCCACCACCGAGCCGGAGAAGGTCCTCGGCACGATCCGGTCGCGGACCCACCACTACCCGTTCCGGCTGATCCCGCCGAAGATCCTCCGCCCGTACCTGGAGCAGCTCACTCAGGCCGAGGGCGTCGCCGTCGAGCCGGCGGTCTTCCCGCTGGTGGTTCGCGCCGGTGGCGGCAGCGCCCGGGACAGCCTCTCCGTGCTCGACCAACTCATCGCCGGCGCCGGCCCGGAGGGCGTCAGCTACGCCCGCGCCGCCGCGCTGCTCGGGGTCACCGACGCCGCGTTGATCGACGAGATGTGCGACGCGCTGGCCGCCGGTGACGGCGCCGCCGCGTACGCCACCGTCGACCGGGTCGCCGAGGCCGGGCACGACCCGCGCCGGTTCGCCTCCGACCTGCTGGAACGGCTGCGCGACCTGATCGTGATCCAGCAGGTGCCGGACGCCGCCGCGAAGGGCCTCATCGACGGCCCCGCCGACCAGATCGAGCGGATGGCCGCCCAGGCGTCCCAGCTCGGCCCGGCCACGCTCTCCCGCTGCGCCGACATCGTGCACGACGGCCTGGTGGAGATGCGCGGCACCACCGCGCCCCGCCTGCTGCTGGAGCTGATCTGCGCCCGGATGCTGCTGCCCGGCGTGGACGACTCCGCTGGCGGCCTCCTCCAGCGCCTCGAACGGATGGAACGCCGGCTCACCCTGGGCGGCACCGACGCGCCGTCGGCCGCCGCCGGTTCCGCGTCAGCAGCCCAGCAAGGGGTACGCCCACAGCACGCCCCTCCGGTCCCGGCTGCCGCCACCCCGGCACCCGCCAATGCCCCGACCTCAGCACCGCCGTGGGACGTCGACCCGACCGCGTCCCCGACCCCGGGCGCGCGGGCCGCAGACACTGCGGGCTCGGGCGTTGTGGGTTCGGGCGTTGTGGGTTCGGGTGCTGCGGGCTCGGGCGCTCGCGTTCCCGGCGTACCGGCCGCGCACGCGCCCTCGGGGGCCGACTCACCGATTCCGGCCTCGCCCGGTGCGTCGGCCGTCGCCGCGTCGACCTCCACTGATCCGGCCGCTGCACCCGTCTCGCCGGCCCCGCGTCGCGTGGTGCCGCCGTCGGCCGTGCTGCCCGACCCGGCGACACCCGTGCCGTCTCGCCCCGGTGCGCCGGCCGCCGCGCTGGACGCGGTGGCCGTTCGCCGGGCCTGGCCCGACGTGGTCGGCAAGGTCAACCGGACCAACAAGCGGATCGCCGCCCTCATGCGCGACGCGGTGGTGCGGGAACTCGACGGCGACATGCTGGTGCTGACGGTGAAGTCCACCGTGCTGGCCAAGATGATGGCCGACCACTCGGCGGTGCTCACCGACGCGCTCTACGAGGAGCTGGGCGGACGCTGGCAGATCCGCTGCGAGGTGGCCGGCGAGCGGGGTGGCGTGTCGCTGTCCGGCCCACCGCGCTCCCAGCCGGCCGCGCCGCCCCGCCCGACCGCTGCCGCGCCGGCACCGACCGCGCCGACCTCGGCCGCTCCGACCGCTGCCGCGCAGCCGTCCGCGCCGGCCGCTGCCGTGCCGGCCGCTGCCGCCCAGCCGTTCGCGCCGACCCCGACCGCTCCGACCTCTGCCGCGCAGCCGACCGCGCCGACCCAGGCCGCGCCGACCGCGGTTGCGCCGACGTCGGCCTCGGTTGCCGCGCCGGCCGCTGCCGCCGCGTCGCCTGCTTCGGCGGATGTCCGACCTGCCCCCACGAACACATCGCCCAACGTGTCTCCGGCCTCGACGAACACGGCCGCCGCGGCTGGCTCGACGAACACCCCGGCGGCTGCGACACCTGACGACGAGGACGACTGGCCGGAGGCTGCGCGCCCCGGTGGCAATGCTCCCGCCGCCCAGGCGACGGATGACGACGACTGGCCGGAGGCCGCCCGGCCGGGCGGTACCGCCGTGGACGACCGCGACTCCGCCTCGGGCGGCTCCTCCGCACCCGTGTCGACAGGCGTGAACGGCGCCGACGCGGCCCACACCAGATCGAACGGCGCGGCGAACGGTGCCGGCCCGGGGGCGAACGGTGGCGGCTCCGGCGGCTCCGGCGCCGTGACCGGTCAGCCGGACGCACGGGCGGCCAACCCGACGCCGGCGGCCCGGCAGCCGGCGGCAGCCGGTGGCGCACCGGTGAGCAGCGCCATCGCCGCCGCACGAGCGGCGGCGGCGGGGCGCGGCGCGCGTACCGCATCGGCGGCCCGGCCCGTCGCGGACGCCGAATGGGCGGGCGAACCGCCTTACGACCCGGACTTCGACGGCCCGCAGCGCGGTAGGCGCCCGGGTGGCGCGGCACCGGCGGCGGTACCGACCTACGAGGGGTTCGACCCGGGCGACGAACCGTTGGACGAGGTCATCGACGAGAAGACCGCCCGGGAGTCGAGCGAGGAGCAGGCGGTACGGCTGCTCCGGGAGACCTTCGGCGCCGAGAAGATCGACGAGGTGGACGCCCGCTGACGCCCTGCCCCGTCGATCATGAAGTGGTGTGGCTCTCGGCCGACACCGCGGCCTCCTGAGCGACGGGGCCGGGCGGGGTTTCGGCGAGCAGGGCGCCCAGGCAGCAGGCCCACACGGGGAAGGGCAGCACTGCTACGCGTTCCATACCGCCCACTCCGATCCCGAAACCCTGCTGGGCGAAGAACAGCACGGTCCCCGCAAGCGCGGTCAACCCGGCGGCAAGGGTGAGCGCTCGCCACCGGCCGAGCACCGTGGTGTGCGGCGCGAAGCCGGCGAGGAGCAGCCCGACGTTGCCCAGTCCCATGATCAGGAATGCGCCGAGGACGTGCAGGTTCTCGTCGACGTCGGCCGGGTAGCGGGCCGCCAGGGCGTACCCGCCGGCTGCCAGCAACAGCAGCGTCTGCGCGGAGCGCACCACCGCGCCGCGACCGAGCAACCGCCAGGTCAGCAGGAGCCCGGCGGCGAGCAGCACGGCCGTGGCCAGTGTCGCGGCGTTCATCAACGGGTGCCAGGGGGAGCAGACGTACCGGGGTCGGGTGGTGTCCCAGATGCCGCAGTGGACGTTGCCGAGGTCGCTGATGTTGTGGCTGGCCCAGCTGTAGGCCGGCCCGCGCCAGCGCAGGCCGGCGACCAGGCTGGCGACGAGGAAGACCGGTGCGGCGATCACCCAGCACAGTGCGCCGACCCGGCCCGCGGGGTTGAGGTTCATGCTGTCGAGCAGACCAGCGCGGTGGGTGCCGACGCACTACCCCCAGATGGCCGGTTCGGGGTGGTGCCAGCCATACCTCGCAGGTCGTTCGGGCGGGCGGCTCGTCGACGGCTGTGAACCGGGTCATCCCCGGTCCGCGTGGAGGAGCCGGCATGGCCCGGCGTGGGCGGACGCACCGGGCGGGGCGGGGTCGGTCCCAGCGGTTAGGCTGGTCGGCGGCCGAGCAGACGAGTGCGAGAAGGAGCCATCCGTGCGCCCAGGTGGACAGCCGAACATGCAGCAGATGCTGAAGCAGGCGCAGAAGATGCAGCAGCAGATCGCCGCCGCCCAGGCCGAGCTGGCCGAGGCCGAGCTGACCGGCACGGCCGGCGGAGGGCTGGTCACCGCGACCGTCTCCGGCTCCGGTGACCTGAAGGCCATCAAGATCGACCCGAAGGCCGTCGACCCGGACGACGTGGAAACCCTCGAAGACCTGGTGGTCGCGGCCGTGCACAACGCCGCCGAGGCCGCGCGCGAGTTGACCGAGCGCAAGATGGGTCCGGTCGCCGGCGGCATGGGCGGCCTCGGCCTGCCCGGTTTCTGAGCCGGCAGATGTACGAAGGCGCCATCCAGGATCTGATCGACGAGCTGGGACGACTGCCGGGCGTGGGCCCGAAGAGCGCCCAGCGGATCGCGTTCCACGTCCTGTCGGCCGACCCGGCCGACGTCAACCGGCTGGCCGGCGCGCTGCGCAAGGTCAAGGAGCTGGTGCGCTTCTGCACGACCTGTTACAACGTGGCCGAGTCCGAGCAGTGCCGGATCTGCCGCGATCAGCGCCGCACCGACGAGGTGCTGTGCGTGGTGGAGGAACCCAAGGACGTGGTGGCCATCGAGCGGACCGGTGAGTTCCGCGGTCGCTACCACGTGCTCGGCGGCGCGATCAATCCGCTGGAGGGGATCGGCCCGGACAATCTGCGCATCCGGGAGCTGCTGATCCGGCTCGGTGGTGGTGCGGTGCGGGAGTTGATCCTGGCCACCGATCCGAACACGGAGGGCGAGGCGACCGCCACCTATCTGGCGCTGATGGTGAAGCCGATGGGGATCGCGGTGACCCGGCTGGCCAGTGGGCTGCCCGTCGGCGGCGATCTGGAGTACGCCGACGAGATCACCCTGGGCCGGGCCTTCGAGGGCCGCCGAGCCGTCTGATCCCGTACGCCGTCAGGGCTGTCGGCGGCCGATACAACTGAGGTGATCCGGTGGGTCCGTGCGACGAGCGCGGGCCCACCGGCGTACCTCGGGGAGGTGGCGTGTGGCGACGCGGCGGCCGGCCCAGCGGTCCTGGGCTCCGGCGGTGCTGGTGGTCGTGCTGGCCCTGGTGATCGCGGGCGTCATCGTGGCGATCGAGGTGGGGAGCCGGCGACTGGCCGCGGACACCCGCGCGGAGGAGGCCGGGGCCGAAGCCGCCGTGACCCGTGACGCCCAGGCGTACGCCGCCGCGGTGGTCGCCACCGGCGACCCGGCGCCGACCGACGAACGGTTGGCGGTGGTCGCGGAGGGTGCCCGGGTCGAGGTTCGGGAGGTTCGCCGGACTTCCGGCCTGGTGGTGGCCGTGTACGGTTCCGCCCCTGTCGGCACGTTGTTCGGAGCGAGCAACGTGACCGCCTGCCACCGCGTGACCTTCCACGACCTGGGTACCGCTGCGGCGGGTTCGGCCGTCGAGCGGCTGGCCGACTGCCCACCACCCGTGGCCTGGCCGTCGCCCTCCTGACGCGCCCCGAGTCGTCGACACCCGGCGTCGACGGCCGGCTTCGTGGCGTCGGGTTATGTGTCGCTCTATGTATTCGCCGTGCCGTCGACTGTCAGACGTCCGCGCAAGGTGTCGGCTTGGTAGCGATTGCCTGACGGCCGTTCCGCTTCCGGTGTTACATGTCATAGCCTCCCGCACACGGACCGAGCCACAGCTCGGCGTGGTCATGCGCATGACAGAGGTGAGAGATGCAGGCGAGAAGGCTTAAATCGGCTGTGGCCATCGCGGCCGTTGCCGCTCTGGCGGTCGGCGCGGCCGGCTGCGCGAAGAGCGAGCGCGACGGTGGCAGTGGCGAGGCCAAGACTGGCGGCACCTTCATCTTCGCGGGTGCCGGTGACCCGAAGAACTTCGATCCGATCTTCAACGATGACGGTGAGTCGTTCCGGCCGGTCCGGCAGATGTTCGACACCCTGGTGAGCCACAAGCCGGGTACCGCGGAGCTGCAGGGCGGCCTGGCCGAGAGTTGGGAGCACGACCCCGAGGGCAAGGTCTGGACGTTCAAGCTCCGCCAGGGTGTGAAGTTCCACGACGGCACCCCGTTCGACGCCGCGGCGGTCTGCTTCAACTTCGACCGTTGGTACAACATGAAGGGCGCTGCCGCCCAGTCCCAGATGATCTACTACATGGACGTCTTCGGGGGCTTCGCCAACAACGAGAGCCCGGACGCCGGCAAGGCGATCTACAACAAGTGTGAGGCGAAGGACGGCGGCACCGCCGTCGTCACCCTCAACCAGTACAAGGGGGCGTTCCCCGGCGCGTTCGCGCTGACCTCGCTCTCGATCGCCAGCCCTGAGGCGCTGAAGAAGTACGACGCCAACACGGTGAAGCAGAACGGCGACTCGTTCGAGTACAGCGCGTTCGCCACCACCAACCCGGTCGGCACCGGCCCGTTCACCTTCGGTGGCTGGGACAAGGCCAAGAACGAGATCACCCTGAACCGCAACGCGGACTACTGGGGTGACAAGGCCAAGGTCGACAAAGTGATCATCAAGGTCATCAAGGACGAGAGCACCCGCAAGCAGGAGCTCCGCGCCGGCACCGTCCAGGGCATCGACTTCCCGGCCCCGGCCGACCGCAAGGCGCTGGAGGGTGAGGGCTTCCAGGTCATCAACCGCCCGGCGTTCAACGTCCTCTACCTGGGCCTCAACCAGAAGAACCCGAAGCTCAAGGACCTGCGGGTGCGCCAGGCGATCGCCTACGCGCTCAACCGCCAGCAGCTGGTGCAGACCAAGGGCCCGGGTGGCGCCAAGGTCGCCGACGAGTTCATGCCGGACACCGTGCTCGGCTACGCCCCGGACGTGCAGAAGTACGAGTACAACCCGGACAAGGCCAAGCAGCTCCTCAAGGAGGCCGGCGCCGAGGGTCTGACGCTGAACTTCTACTACCCGCCGGACGTCTCCCGGCCGTACATGCCGAACCCGCAGGAGATCTTCACCGTCCTCGCCAACGACCTCCAGGCCGTGGGCATCAAGGTCAACGGTGTGCCTCGCCCGTGGAACGGTGGCTTCAAGGACGACGTGCAGCAGTTCGGCAAGCAGGACCTGCACATCCTCGGCTGGACCGGTGACTACAACGACCCGGGCAACTTCGTCGGCACGTTCTTCGGCCGGGCCAAGGTCGAGTTCGGCGACCAGTCGATGACCGAGATGTTCGACGCGATCACCAAGGCCGACGGCACTGTCGACGACGCCGGCAAGAAGGCGGCCTGGGAGCAGGTCAACCGGGACATCGCCGCCAAGTGGCTGCCGGCCGTGCCGCTCTGGCACGCCCCGCCGGCCATCGTCGTCACCAAGGACGTCAAGGGCATGGTGGCCAGCCCGTTGACCGACGAGCGATTCAACACGGTCAGCGTCAGCAAGTGACGTCCCTCGGCTGAGGCCGTAGGCGTGATCGGCCCGGGTCCGGGGTTCCTCCCGGCCCGGGCCGATCCGCGATTCATCGAGAGTCTGGTGTGTGAGAGATGTTGCGAGTCATAGTCCGCCGCCTGTTGCAGCTGGTGGTGACCCTCATAGCGCTGTCGGCGCTGATCTTCATCTGGCTGCGGAACCTGCCCGGTGGCCCGGTCGAGGCGCTGCTCGGCGAGCGGGCCACGCCCGAGCGCCGCGTGCTGCTGACCAAGGCGCTCGGCTACGACCAGCCGATCCTGGTGCAGTACGGCAAGTTTATGCAGCGAGTCGTCACCGGCGACTTCGGCAACTCGATCCGGACCGGTGACCCGGTCACCGAGGTCATCAGCCGCGCCTTCCCGGCCACCATCGAACTGGCCCTCGCCGCGATGATCATCGCGGTCGGACTCGGGGTGCCGCTCGGCTACCTCGCCGCTCGCTGGCGCGGACGATCGCTGGACAACCTCACCATCGCCGGCACCCTGCTCGGCATCTCCATCCCGATCTTCTTCCTGGGCTATCTGCTCAAGGACGTCTTCACCCAGAACATCCACTGGTTCCCGCCGTCCGGACGGCTCACCACGGGTCTGGACAACACCCACGTCACCGGCTTCTTCGTGCTCGACGGCCTGCTCACCCGGGAGTTCGACGCCAGCGCGGACGCGCTGTGGCACCTGATCCTGCCGGCGATCACGCTCGCCACCATCCCGCTGGCGGTGATCGTGCGGATCACCCGGGCCAGCGTGCTCGACGTCCTCAACGAGGACTACGTGCGGACCGCCGAGGCCAAGGGTCTGCGGCACCGCACCATCCGCGGCCGGCACATCCTGCGCAACGCGCTGCTCCCGGTGGTCACCACCATCGGCCTGCAGACCGGCGCGCTCCTCTCCGGCGCGGTGCTCACCGAGAAGGTCTACAACTGGGGTGGCATCGGCACGCTGATCACTGACTCGATCAGCGGCGGCCGGGACTACCCGGTGCTCCAGGCGATCATCCTGCTCGCGGCGCTGGTCTTCGTGGTGGTCAACCTGCTGGTCGACCTCTCCTACGCCTTCATCGACCCCAGGGTGCGTGTGCGATGAGTGACCCCATCACCCAGGCCGGAGCGCCGACGCCCCGCAGCGGGGACGACAAGCCCCGCCCCGGCATGAGCGAACGCAGCATCGGCGTGCTCGGCGACCGCAAGAAGGCACGACTGGACGAGTTGGCCCGCGCCAGCGCGTCCGACCGGGGCGGCATCAGCCTCGTCCGCGACGCCGTGCGCCGGCTGCGGCGCAACCCGGTCGCCATCGTCGGCGCCAGCATCGTCGGACTGTTCGTCCTGGTAGCGATCTTCGCCCCGCTCATCGCGCCGCACGACCCGGTGCAGCGCTTCGAGGAGCTCACGAAGAACCTCACCGTGGACAGCATCCCGGGTGCCAGCGGTGACTTCCCGCTCGGCTCCGACCCGCTCGGCCGGGACTTCCTGACCCGGATGATCTACGGGGCGCGGCAGACGCTGTTCGTGGGCGTGCTCGCCACCCTCATCGGTCTGGCTCTCGGTGTGCTGATCGGCGCGGTCGCCGGCGCCTTCGGCGGTTGGGTCGACGTCGTCCTGATGCGACTCACCGACGTGATGCTGGCCCTGCCGAGCCTGCTGCTCGCGATCACCCTGGTCGCGATGGCCAGCCGATCGAGCCAGTGGACGGTCATCTTCGCGGTGGCCATCGTCAACGTGCCGATCTTCGCCCGACTGCTGCGCGGCTCGATGCTTGCCCAGCGGGAGAGCGACCACGTGCTCGCCGCCCGCGCGCTCGGCGTCAAGGAGCGCAACATCGTGCTGCGGCACATGCTGCCCAACTCACTGACCGCCGTGATCGTGCAGGCCACCCTGACCTTCGCGGTGGCCATCCTGGACGCCGCGGCGCTCTCGTTCCTGGGCCTCGGCGACCCGGACATCAACCGGGCCGAGTGGGGCCTGATGCTCGGCGTGGACGGTCAGCGCTACTTCGAGGTCCGTCCGGAGCTGGCGTACTACCCGGCGCTCGCGATCATCGTGGTCGCGCTCGGCTTCACCCTGCTGGGTGAGGCGATGCGCGAGGCGATCGACCCGAAGAACCGGCGGTGACCGCGGTGCGCGCAATCAGCACGGCCGGCGTGAGCCGGCGAGAGGAAGTGACCCGATGAGCCTGCTCGACGTCCGTGACCTGAGCGTCGTGTTCCAGCGGCGGGGCGAGCGGCCCTTCACCGCCGTCGACAAGGTCAGCTTCACCGTGGAGCCGGGGCAGACCGTCGGCCTGGTCGGTGAGTCCGGCTGCGGCAAGAGCGTGACCAGCCTGGCCATCATGGGCCTGCTGCCCAAGCGGGGCAACAAGGTCACCGGGGAGGTGCTCTTCGAGGGCGCCGACCTGCTGAAGCTGCGACCGGACGACATGCGGGACCGGCGCGGCCGGGAGATCAGCATGATCTTCCAGGACCCGTTGTCGTCGCTGAACCCGGTCATCCCGATCGGCGTCCAGGTGGCCGAGGTGCTGGAACGCCACCAGGGCCGGGACCGCAAGCAGGCGCTGCGGGAAGCACGCGACCTGCTCGACGCCGTCGGGATTCCCGACCCGCAACGGCGACTCAGCGAGTACCCGCACCAGATCTCCGGCGGAATGCGCCAGCGCGCGCTGATCGCCATCGCCCTGGCCTGCAAGCCTCGACTGCTGATCGCCGACGAGCCGACCACCGCGCTCGACGTGACCATCCAGGCGCAGATCCTCACCCTGCTCAAGCAGTTGGTCGACGACACCGGCACCGCGCTCGTGATGATCACGCACGACCTGGGCGTGGTGGCCGGGCTCTGTGACACAGTCAACGTGCTCTACGGCGGCAAAGTCGTGGAGCGGGCCCGACGGCACGAGCTGTTCGCGCACGCCCGGCACCCGTACACCCACGGGTTGCTCAACTCGGTGCCGCGGCTGGACTCACCGCGCGGTGAGCGGCTGCACGCCATCCGCGGGTCGGTCTCCGACAACATCCCGTGGACCGAGGGGTGCGCGTTCGCCCCCCGGTGCGACAACGTCGTGGACGCGTGCCTGGAGGGGCCTCCGCCGCTCGAACCCACCGCCACCGGCGGCGACCTGCGCTGCAACAACCCCGTCTCCGAGGAGGTGGCGGCCCGATGACCGAAGAGACCACCCCGCTGATCGAGCTGCGCGACGTCAAGGTCCACTTTCCGATCAAGAGCGGTCTGCTCTTCGACCGGACCATCGGCTACGTCTACGCCGTCGACGGCGTGTCGCTGAGCATCCGCAAGGGCGAGACGTACGGCCTGGTCGGCGAGTCGGGCTGCGGCAAGTCGACGCTGGGCCGTGGCCTGCTCCGGCTCGTCGAGCCCACCGACGGCGAGATCGTCTTCGACGGCACTGACGTCCGCTCCCTCAAGGGCGAGGCGATGCGGCACGCCCGCCGCCGCATGCAGATGATCTTCCAGGATCCGCTCTCCAGCCTCGACCCTCGACAGTCGGTGGAGTCGCTGCTCGTGGAGGGCCTGAAGGCGCACGGGCTGGCCGGCGACAAGGCCGAGACGAACCGGCGGTTGCGCGAGACGCTGGAGGCGGTGGGCCTGCCCGCGTCGGCTCTCAGCAAGTACCCGCACGAGTTCTCCGGTGGCCAGCGCCAGCGAATCGGCATCGCCCGGGCCCTGGTGCTCAACCCGGACCTGATCGTCGCCGACGAGCCGGTCTCCGCACTGGACGTGTCGATCCAGGCGCAGGTGCTCAACCTGCTCGAGGACCTGCAGAACGAGCGCGGCCTGACGTACCTGATCATCGCGCACGACCTGGCGGTGGTCCGGCACATCGCCGACACGGTGGGCGTCATGTACCTGGGTGGTCTGGTGGAGGAGGCGTCCAGCGACGACCTCTACCGCGAGCCGATGCACCCGTACACCCGGGCGCTGATGTCCGCGGTGCCGGTGCCCGACCCGGTCGTCGAGGACCGTCGGGAGCGCATCCTGCTCGCCGGCGACCTACCCTCGCCCACCAACCCGCCGTCGGGCTGCCGGTTCCACACCCGGTGCCCGTGGGCGCAGCCGACCCGCTGCGCCAGCGAGCGGCCGGCGCTGCGCGACGTGGTCGGCGGGCACCGGGTGGCCTGCCACTTCGCCGAGGACATCGCCGCCGGCCGGATCCGGCCACACGAGGTCGAGGTGGAGCTGGTGCGCCCGGCCGAGGGCACCGGCCCGCTCGACCCGCCGGGTGAGTTGATCCCGACGCCGTGACGACACAGTGCGGTGATCCGGCGCCGTGATGCCGCAGTGAGGTGATCCCGACGCCGTGACGAGACCGGGGGCCGTCCTGCCACAGGACGGCCCCCGGTCTCACGGGTCGACGGTGCCCGGGTGTGGCGTCAGCCCTCCGGGCGGTGCAGCAGGGCCACCGCCACGGCGTGCACCGCGTCCAGCCCCGCCGGGTCGGCGAGCGGCACCGAGCCGCCGGTCACCGCGTACCACTCGTCCGCGTCCTTGTACTGCACCCGCAGCGTGACCTTGCCGTCGGCGTACTCGGTGCGCAGGGTCAGCTCGCCGGTGACCACCCCGACCTCGTCGGTCATCACCCCGCCCGGACCGGGCACGATGTCGGCCGTGCGGCTCTGCGGGCCACCGGCGCCGTCGGAATCGGCGACCATGCCGGCCCCCGGCACGGCGGCCGAGGGTTCGGCGCTGCCATCCGCCGTCATGCCCGCCGCGGCCGGGCCTGTGTCACCCTTCGCCTCGCCGCCTGTCACGGCTCCCTCGCTCATCAGCAGCCCTCCAGCATGTCGGTCAGGGCGGCCTTCTCGGCACTGGTCACCGTCAGCCGCCAGTGGTGCTTGACCGCCACCCAGTCTTTGGCGTATTGGCACCAGTACGACCGGTTCGCCGGTTTCCACTGGGACGGGTCCTGGTCACCCTTTGCCCGATTGGAGGACGCGGAAACCGCGAGGAGCTGCGGCCGGGTCGTGTCGTTGGCGAAGTCGCCGCGCTTCGCGTCGTCCCACTCGTCGGCGCCCGAGCGCCACGCGTTGGCCAACGGCACCATGTGGTCGATGTCCACGTCGGAGGGATCGGTGGCGCTGCGACCGTCGTACGCGCTCTCCCAGCGACCGCCGACGACGTTGCAGCCGGACAGCTTCACGTCCTTGCCGTCGCGTTGCAGGATGCTGTCCCGCACGTCGCAGTTCTTACCCGTGTTCCGCCAGTGCGGAAAGCGGTCGCGGCTGTAGCCCTTCATCGAGCCGGCGTTGGCGACGGTCAGCTGGCCCAGCTGCTGCGCCGCGTTGCCGCCGTCCGTCGGTGGTGGCGGCGTTCCGGTCTCGTCCGGAGGGACGCAACCGGCTACGCCGAGCGCCAGCGCCGCGACGAGCGCGGTCACCGCCGCGCGCGGTCCTGATCTGGTACGCACAGACGACACCTCTCCAGCTTGCGGGCTCCCGGCGATTGCGCACAGTACCCGGGCATGGTTTCGGCGTTTCGTGGCGTCTCCCACATCGTGCAAGGCAGATTGGTGAGATGACCACAGCCGTACCGTCGCCCGCTCTGCGGATGGGCACCGCCGCCGGCCGGGGGACGCTGCTCGCCGCGGTGCTCGCCTCCGGCATGGTCTTCCTCGACAGCACCGTCGTCAACGTGGCGCTGCCGAAACTCGGCCAGGATCTCGGGGCCAACGTGGCCGATCTCCAGTGGACCGTGAACGGGTACCTGCTGATGCTGGCGGCGTTCGTGCTGCTCGGTGGGGCGCTCGGGGACCGCTTCGGCCGACGACGGGTCTTCCTGATCGGCGTGGCGTGGTTCACCCTGGCCTCGGTGCTGTGCGGGCTGTCCCAGGGCACCGGTTGGCTGATCGGGGCCCGGTTCCTCCAGGGCGCTGGCGGGGCGCTGCTCACCCCCGGCTCCCTGTCGGTGCTCCAGGCCAGCTTCCACCCGGACGACCGGGGGAAGGCGATCGGCGCCTGGGCCGGGTTGTCCGGTGTGTCCACCGCGCTGGGCCCGTTCCTCGGTGGCTGGCTGATCGACGCGCTATCGTGGCGGTGGATCTTCTTCCTGAACCTGCCGATCGCCGTGCTGGTGGTGCTGGCCACCGCCCGCTGGGTGCCGGAGAGTCGCGACGAGAACGCCTCCCGGACGCAGGGGCCGGGCCGGACCCGACGCCGGTTCGACGTGGCCGGGGCGCTGCTCGGCGCGCTGGCGCTCGCCGGCGTCACGTACGCCCTGATCGACGCGCCCGCCCGGGGCTTCACCTCGGCGTCGGTGCTGATCTCCGCGCTGGTCGGGGTGGTGGCCGCGGTGGCCTTCGTCCTGCTGGAACGGCGGCGCGGCGACACGGCGATGCTGCCCACCGGGCTGTTCGGCAGCCGGCTCTTCTCCGTCCTGAACATCTTCACCGTGGTGGTCTACGCGGCGCTCAACGGCTTCACCTTCTTCTTCGCCGTCTACCTGCAGAACGTGGTCGAGTGGTCGGCCTTCCGCACCGGGATCTCGCTGCTGCCGATGACGGTGCTGCTGCTCATCGGGTCGGCCCGGGCGGGCGCGCTGTCGGCGCGGATCGGCCCCCGGCTGCTGCTGACCGTCGGGCCGGTGGTGGCCGCCGCCGGTCTGCTGCTGCTGCGCGGCGTCGGCCCGGGCGCGTCGTACTGGACCGACGTGCTGCCCGGGGTGCTGCTCTTCGGCCTCGGGCTGACCCTGGTGGTGGCGCCGCTGACCGCGTCGGTGCTCGCGGCGGTGCAGGACCGGTTCTCCGGGGTGGCCAGCGGCTTCAACAACGCCGCGTCCCGAGCGGGCGGTCTGCTCGCGGTGGCCGCGCTGCCGCTGCTGGTCGGCCTCTCCGGCGGCGGGTACGAGCAGAAGACCGAGCTGACCGACGCGTTCCGGGGAGCGCTGGCCTGGTGTGCGGGGCTGCTGCTGGCCGGAGCGGTGCTGGCTCTTGTGCTGGTGCACCGACCGCCCCGGGCGGCCCCGCCGTCGCAGCCCTGCCACTCGATGCCCGCCGCCACGCCACCGGCCCGCCGGGGCTGAGGGAGGGCACCGGATGCCCTCCCTCAGCCAGGTCAACCGCGCGCGCGGTTGACGGCGCTGGTGACCGCCTTGATCGACGCGGTGACGATGTTGGCGTCGGTGCCGACACCCCAGACCGTCCGACCGTCCACCTCGCACTCCACATAGGCGGCGGCCTGCGCGTCCCCACCGGAGGACAGCGCGTGCTCGTGGTAGTCGAGCACCCGGACGCCCACCCCGACCGAACCGAGCGCGTTGACGTACGCGTCGATCGGGCCGTTGCCGACCGCGGTGAGCGACCGTTGCTCGCCGCCCACGCCGACCTGTGCCTCGATCTCGACCTTGCCGTCGGTGGTGCCGATCGTGTAGCCGCCGAACCGGATCGCCGGGTCGGGCTGGTGGTCGAGCAGGTAGTGCGTCGCGAAGATCTCCCACATGGCGCGCGGGTCGACCTCGCCGCCGTCGTGGTCGGTGACCTGCTGCACGACCCCGGAGAACTCGATCTGGAGTCGGCGGGGCAGGTCCAGTTGGTGCTCGCTCTTCATGATGTACGCGACGCCGCCCTTGCCGGACTGCGAGTTGACCCGGATGACTGCCTCGTAGGTGCGGCCCAGGTCCTTCGGGTCGATCGGCAGGTACGGGACCGCCCAGGTGTGCTCGTCCATCGGCACGCCGGCCGCCTTCGCGTCGGCGGCGAGGGCGTCGAAGCCCTTCTTGATGGCGTCCTGGTGGGAGCCGGAGAAGGCGGTGTAGACCAGGTCGCCCGCGTACGGGTGGCGCTCGTGCACCGGGAGCTGGTTGCAGTACTCGACGGCCCGCCGGATCTCGTCGATGTTCGAGAAGTCGATCATCGGGTCGATGCCCTGGGAGAAGAGGTTGAGCCCCAGCGTCACCAGGTCGACGTTGCCGGTGCGCTCGCCGTTGCCGAACAGGCAGCCCTCGATCCGGTCCGCGCCGGCCAGCAGGCCCAGCTCGGCGGCGGCCACCCCGGTGCCCCGGTCGTTGTGCGGGTGCAGGCTCAGCACGACGCTGTCGCGGCGCGGCAGGCGCCGGTGCATCCACTCGATCGAGTCGGCGTACACGTTCGGGGTGGCCATCTCGACGGTGGCCGGCAGGTTGATGATCAGCGGCCGGTCCGGCGTCGGGTCGATCACGTCGATCACCCGGGAGCAGACCTCCAGCGCGTACTCCAGTTCGGTGCCCGTGTACGACTCCGGCGAGTACTCGTAGAAGATCTCCGTGTCCGGGGTGTGGATCTCCGCGTACTTCTGGCAGAGCCGCGCACCGGTGGTGGCGATGTCGGCGATGCCGTCCTTGTCCAGACCGAAGACCACCCGCCGCTGGAGGGTGGAGGTCGAGTTGTAGAAGTGCACGATGGCCCGCTTCGCGCCGCGCAGCGACTCGAACGTCCGGTCGATCAGGTGCTCCCGGCACTGGGTGAGCACCTGGATGGTGACGTCGTCCGGGATCATGTCCTGCTCGATGAGCTGCCGGACGAAGTCGAAGTCGGTCTGGCTGGCCGACGGGAAGCCGACCTCGATCTCCTTGTAGCCCATCTGGACCAGCAGCTGGAACATCCGCCGCTTGCGCTCG
Organism: Micromonospora sp. NPDC005254; assembly: GCF_042872525.1. NCBI lineage: Bacteria > Bacillati > Actinomycetota > Actinomycetes > Micromonosporales > Micromonosporaceae > Micromonospora > Micromonospora sp. NPDC005254. The sequence goes on from NZ_JBIAKM010000001.1 coordinate 53,423, forward strand.
GGCGACATCGGGTCGATCAGCGCCTGGTTGCCGTCCCGGAGATCCACCGCGCACCAGCGCGGGGCGGCCTCGACGGTGCGGGTGGGCCAGGTGCGATCCGGCAGGTCGATCCGGAACTGCTCCCGGTAGGGCTGGTAGCGGTGGTACGGCATCCGGCTGGGGCGCTGCCGGGCGATCGGATCGGTCTCGGCGTCGGTGACAGGTTGAGCCATCTCAGAGTGCTCCCTGGAACATGTGGCGTCAGCAGATCGGAAGGTGTCGGCGAGGTGCCGGGCGACGGTGCGCGGCGGTGCCGAGAGGAAACTCAGATGTGCTGGACGGCGCGATGCGACTCCGCGACGAGGTGCCGGCCGGTCAGGCCCCGTCGCGGCGGCTAAGGAGAAGAAGCGCCCGCCACATGACCAAGTCACCCTACGTGATGGAACCGGGGGTGGAAAGGCCGGTCCGGACTATGGGACCGGCGTCATGGTCTGCTCCTGGACCTCGGCACCCAGCCTCGGCGTCCGTTCGGCCCAGGCCACGGCGGGCACGATCGCCGCTCCGACCAGCACGAAGATCGCTGCCGTCGGTAACCAACCCCAGCCGCCGGTGGTCACGCCGAGCGCGGTCAGCCCCGCGGGGGCGATCAGGTACTGCACCTGCTCGCCGAGCCGCAGCGCCCCCACGTACGCGCCGCGCTGGTCGTCCGGCGGAAGGGTGGCGGTGAGCCCCCAGGCGCCCGCCGACTGGATCAGCTCGGCCAGGATCAGCAGCGTCGCGGCGGCCACCAGCACCACGACGGTGAGCGGGCCCCGGGTGACCCCGGAGATCGGCAGGACCAGGCAGGCCAGGGCGATGAGCAGGGCACCCCGTCGAGAGGCCCGGGCCGCGCCGGCGGCGGTGTCGGCGCCCCGGCTGACGCGTACCTGGAGCAGCACGATCAGGACCGTGTTGAGCAGCACCAGAGCGGCGATCACCGTCTTCGGGGCGTCGGTGTGGGTGAGGATCCAGAGCGGCAGCACCGTCAGGTAGAGCGTCTGGTGCGCGGTGAGCAGCCCGGACAGCAGGGACACCGTAATGAACGGGCGGTCCCGCAGCACGGCGAGCCGACCCATCGGCTCCACCGGCCGGGCCACCTGCGGCAGGCGGGGCAGTCGTCGTACGAACAGGGCCGTCACCAGGATCACCGCCGCGATGAACCAGACCATCGCGCGGTACGCCTCGATCGTGTCCACCGCCAGCACCAGGCCGCTGATCACCGCGCCCAGCCCGAATCCGACGTTCAGCGACGAGCGCTGGTACGCCATCGCGGTGACCCGTTCGGCCGACGGGAGCGCGTTGATCGAGTAGACCTGCCGGGCCACGCCTGTCGACGCGTCCACCGCCGCCAGCGCCACCACCACGGCGAGGAAACCGGCGAAGCCACCCACGAACGGGTACGACGCGAAGAGCGCCGCGTCCAGCACCAGCCCGACCACCCAGACCCGCTGCGGTCCGTACCGGTCGGTGAGCCCGCCCAGCGGCACCGTGCCCAGCAGTGACACCCCCGCCGAGATGGACAGGCCCAGCCCGACCTGGGCGGCGCTGAGCCCCAGCGCCCGGGTGAAGAAGACGGCGCTGCCAGCGTGGAACAGGCCGCTGCCGACGGCGTAGACCATGGCCTGCACGGCCAGCGCGCGGGTCAGCCCGGCCGGCGGTACGACGTTGTGGACAGCGGTGCGGATGGTTTCTCTGGCCCCCATGGCCGAGAAGTGAACCGGGACCGAATAGATCGGTCGAGCCTTTTAGGCTGGACCGAATCCTGCTCCCGGGGGAGGGCGCGTGTCCGAGTTGCGGTTCAGCCTGGCCGACGTCGCGAGAGTGCGGCTCGCCGTGTCGCCGGTCAACGAGACGGTCATGAGCATGTGGGCGCTGGCCAGCCCGATCCGCTACCCGGTGCACCTGCCCTGGATCGACCGGGCCCGGGTGACCCTGCGCCGTCCCGAGGTCGCCGCCCGGGTCCGACCGCTGAAGGAGCTGACCTGGCGGGGTTGCCCGTTGCCCGACTTCCTCACCCCGGCGGCCCGCCCGAACGTGGAGGTGACCGAGCAGCTCGACCAGATCGCGGCGACGCCGTCGGCCGTGGTGGTCCAGGATCTGCTGTCGACGACCGGGCGCCGGCCGCTCAGTCCGTTCGGGCGGGCGCTGCTCGCCGACCCCCGTGGGCTGTTGCCACAGCTCGTCGACGCGGTGCGGGTCTGGTACGACGAGGCGATCGCCCCGGACTGGTCGCGGATGCGGGCGCTGCTCGACGCCGACGTGGCGTACCGGGCCGCACAGCTCGCCGAGAACGGCGCCGGACGGTTCTTCGAGCAGCTCCACCCGAGCCTGCGCTGGCTCGGCGACCGGGTGGTCAGCGACGACCCGTTCGCGCGGGACTTCGACCTGCGGGACCGTGGGTTGGCGCTGAACCCGACGGTGTTCAGCGAACGTCGGGTGCTGTGGAACCTGCTGGAGGACTCGTTGCCGGCCGCCGCGTACCCGGTCCGGGCGGTCGGGACGCTCTGGGAGGCGACCGCGCCACCGCCTGGCGACCCGCTGGCACGGGTGATCGGCCCCGGCCGCGCCGCGCTGCTGCACCTGCTCGACACGGCCACCACCACCACCGACCTGGCCCGGCTCACCGGGATGTCGGCCGGAAACGTCTCGCAGCACCTGGCCGCGTTGCACGCCGCCGGCCTGGTCGGCCGGTCCCGACAGGGTCGGCATGTGCTCTACCGCAACACCGACGCCGCGGGGGTTCTGCTGCGGGCCAGCGGTGCGGCTGACCCGATCAGGTGATCAGGCGAGCAGCAGGTCGGCGACCGGCCGGCGGTGCCGCAGGCCGGTCTCCCGGGCGCGCAGCTCGGCCGGGAGGGCGAAGGGATCTCCGAGCCGACCGACGGCGGCGACCACAAGCGGTCGGACGCCGCCGGGCAGGTCGAGTTCGGTGGCGAGGCCGGCCCGGTCGAAGCGGACGAGCTGGCGGACGTGCAGACCGAGCGCGGTGGCCTGCAGGGTCAGGTGGGCGATCGCCTGACCGAGGTCGTACGCGGCCCGCTCGGCGTCGCCGCCGGTGTGCGCGCCGACCACCAGGGTCGCGGCGTGCCGGGCCCAGCCCTGGTCGTCGGCGGGAAGGTTGATCAGGATCCGTTTCCAGTTCTGGTCGTCCCGGTGGCCGAGGGCGAACCGCCAGGGCTGCCCGTTGTCCGCCGACGGCGCCCACCGCGCGGCCTCCAGCAGCGAGGCCGCCTCGTCCGAGGTCAGGGTGGCGCTCGGGTCGAAGGCCCGAGGGCTCCAGCGGAAGGCGAGCAGCGGGGTCAGGTCAGCCATGCCGAGAATCGTCCTGTATGGGTGATTCGCCACTCAACGTGGGCCTGCGGGATGTGGGCAAAAGCACCCGTAACGGGATGAAGATCAGGACGTTCCCGCGCTCGGGCTGAGTGTCGGATCGGGCGTCGGAGGGGCCGCCGTGTCGAGGGGTTCCGCGTCCACCACCGGCCCGGCGAGCTGCACGGTGGCGGGCGCCGGGCCGGGCGGGGCCGCCAGCCGCAGCGTGCCGGCGTCGGTCCGGACGCCGGTCGGCGTGCCGTCGGTGTCGTAGCAGTAGATGCCGACGTCCAACGGCGCGTTCAGCGAGGCGGAGGTGGAGTCGACCGAGTAGCAGGTGCCGGTCAGCCCCTTGGGCGTGGCGGCCAGGGCCACCGCGAGCGGCGCGCGCCGGTCGGTCAGCACGTCCAGCCAGTCGGTGAGCGGATGCTGGATCCGGGGGTCCAGCCGGCGCGGGAGGGCGTCGTCACGTTCGCCGAGGCGTACGCAGCGCGCCGGCTCCGGGTGACCGGTCGAGGGCAGCGCGCACTGGAACAGCCCGTCGCCGGTCGCGGCCAGCGAGACGTCGGCGGTGCCACCCAGCGCCCCGCCCGGCACGTCGACCCGCCAACTGCCGTCGTTCGCGCTGGTGAACACGATGCTGCGGTCCGGTTGGCCGGTCCGGGTGAACACGTAGCGCGCCACCAGGTGGCGATCCTGTGCGGCGGCGGCCAGGGCGGCCAGCTCGTCCCGGGTGGCGTCCACCTCGACCGGGCCGGGGTCGGCTGGCGGCGGAGGCGGAGGCCGCTCGCTGGTGCAGGAGACCAGGACTGCCGGCAGGGCGAACACGAGCGGCCCGAGCACGCGGCCGGCCGAGCGAAAGAGGACGGGCACCGGCCCATTCTGGTGGGTGCGGGCCAGGCGCGGGCAGCGGCGGGCAGCCGTCCGCCCCGGCGTGTCGGGCGCGGCCTTTCGGCGTACCGCCCGAACTCGCGGACCTGGCCGCCCGCGTTGCCCGCACGGCCGCGCGGGCCGGATCGTGGGATCACCCGACCCGCCGCCGTGGCCCGCCCGATACCCTCATGGGGTCTGACACGCGCCGCCGGCCCCGGTTCCGGCGGCGTCGGCACGCTCAGGGTCACTGGGAGGGAGTGCACCGTCGTGGCACTCGTGGTGCAGAAGTACGGCGGGTCCTCCGTCGCCAACGCCGAGCGGATCAAGCGGGTGGCCGAGCGCATCGTCGCCGCCCGCAAGGCCGGCGACGACGTGGTGGTGGTGGTCTCCGCGATGGGGGACACCACCGACGAGCTGCTCGACCTGGCCAACCAGGTCAGCCCGCTGCCGCCGGGCCGCGAGCTGGACATGCTGCTCACCGCCGGGGAGCGGATCTCCATGGCCCTGCTGGCCATGGCCATCCACAACCTGGGGTACGAAGCCCGCTCGTTCACCGGCTCGCAGGCCGGTGTGATCACCACCTCGGTGCACGGCCGGGCGCGGATCATCGATGTCACCCCGGGGCGGCTCAAGGGCGCGCTCGACGAGGGCTCGGTGGTCATCGTGGCCGGTTTCCAGGGCGTCTCGCAGGACACCAAGGACGTCACCACGCTGGGCCGCGGCGGCTCGGACACCACGGCCGTCGCGCTCGCCGCCGCGCTGCACGCCGATGTCTGCGAGATCTACACCGACGTGGACGGCATCTTCACCGCCGACCCGCGGATCGTTCCCAACGCCCGGCACATCAAGGACATCACCTACGAGGAGATGCTGGAGCTGGCCGCGTGCGGCGCGAAGGTGCTGCACCTGCGTAGCGTGGAGTACGCCCGCCGGGCGGGGTTGCCGATCCACGTCCGTTCGTCATACTCGACCAACACCGGCACGATGGTCACCGGATCGATGGAGGACCTTTCCGTGGAGCAGGCACTGATCACCGGGGTCGCGCACGACCGCAGCGAGGCCAAGATCACGATCGTCGGGGTGCCCGACGAGCCGGGTGCCGCCGCGCGGATCTTCGACACCGTCGCCGGCGCCGAGATCAACATCGACATGATCGTGCAGAACGTCTCCACCGAGGGCACCGGCCGTACGGACATCTCGTTCACGCTGCCCAAGGCCGACGGCCCGACCGCGATGGCAGCCCTCAGCAAGATCCAGGAGCCGGTCAAGTTCAAGGGCCTGCTCTACGACGACCACGTCGGCAAGGTCTCCCTGATCGGCGCCGGCATGCGCTCGCACCCCGGCGTGGCCGCCGGCTTCTTCGCCGCGCTGGGCGCCGCCGGGGTCAACATCGAGATGATCTCCACCTCCGAGATCCGCGTCTCCGTCGTCTGCCGGGACACCGACCTCGACGCCGCGGTCCGCGCCATCCACGATCAGTTCGAGCTGGGCGGCGACACCGAAGCCGTGGTCTACGCCGGGACGGGTAGGTAGCGCCGATGACGGCGCTGCCCACCCTCGCCGTGGTCGGAGCGACAGGTGCCGTCGGCACCGTGATGTGTGAGCTGCTCAGCGGACGTCGCAACGTCTGGGGTGAGATCCGGCTCCTCGCCTCCGAGCGCTCGGTCGGGAAGCGGGTGCGCTGCCGGGGCGAGGACCTCGTCGTCCAGGCGCTGACCCCGGAGGTGTTCGACGGGGTCGACGTGGCGATGTTCGACGTGCCCGACGAGGTCTCCGCCGAGTGGGCGCCCATCGCCGTCGCCCGTGGCGCGATCGCGGTGGACAACTCCGGCGCGTTCCGGATGGACCGGGACGTCCCGCTGGTCGTTCCGGAGATCAATCCCGAGCAGGTCCGCAACCGGCCTCGGGGCATCATCGCGAACGCCAACTGCACCACCCTCGCGATGATCGTCGCGGTCGCGCCCCTGCACCGCGAGTACGGTCTGCGGGAGCTGGTGCTCGCCTCCTACCAGGCGGTCTCCGGCGCCGGTCAGGCCGGCGTGGACATCCTGCACGACCAGCTCGCCAAGGTCGCCGGGGATCGCGCGCTCGGCTCGCGTACCGGCGACGTCCGCCAGGCGGTCGGCGACGACCTGGGCCCGTTCCCGGCGCCGCTGGCGCTCAACGTGGTGCCCTGGGCGGGCTCGTCGGCCGACGGCGGCTGGTCGTCGGAGGAGATGAAGATCCGCAACGAGTCGCGGAAGATCCTCGGCCTGCCCGACCTCAAGGTCAGCGCCACCTGCGTGCGCGTGCCGGTGGTGACCGGCCACTCGGTGGCCGTGCACGCGGTCTTCGCCACCGAGGTCGACGCCGAGGGCGCCCGCGAGGCGCTGCGCAACGCCCCCGGCGTGATCCTGGTCGACGACCCCGCCGCCGGTGAGTTCCCGATGCCGATCGACGCGGTCGGCACCGACCCGTCGTGGGTCGGCCGGATCCGCCGCGCCCTGGACGATCCGCGCGCCCTCGACTTCTTCGTCACCGGCGACAACCTCCGCAAAGGCGCGGCCCTCAACACCGCCCAGATCGCCGAACTCCTCGCCAAGGAACTCCGCACCGCCTGACCCCGCGCTGCGGCGATCTCGCGGTTTCTGCGCCGGCACGAGGGATCAGAGCGACAAGACGACGACCGGAAGCGCAGGATCGGCGGGAGGTTTCACGCCGCGGCCAGGTGGACTCCGTCCCGGCCCTGGCGCTTCACCGCGTAGAGGGCCTGGTCGGCTCTTCGCAGGGTGCCATCGGGGGATTCGCCGGGGCGGGGCAACGCGACGCCGACGCTGATCGTGCGACCGGTCCGTCGAGCCGCCTCGGTCAACCGCTCGGCGATCCGGACCGCCTCCTCCGGACGGCTCACCTCGATCACCGCGACGAACTCGTCGCCGCCGATCCGGTACAGCTCGTCGCCGTGCCGCAACGCCCCCTCCAGCGCCCGGGCGAGCCCGACCAGCACCTGGTCGCCAGCCTGATGGCCGTACGTGTCGTTGACCGTCTTGAAGCCGTCCACGTCGATCGCCAGCAGAGCCGTACGCCCCGGGGTGGCCGCCGCGATCCGCTGCCCGAACGGGCCGGTGTGCCGCAGCCCCGTCAGCGGGTCCGAGCTGGCCTGCTCCCGCAGCCGGACGAGCGTGCGCAGCCGGTCCAGGCTGGTCCACACCTGCCCGGCGAGCAGCTCCATGAGGCTGACCGTGGTCGGGTCCGGCCGCAGCGCCCGCTCGTCGGCGACGAGCAGCGCCCCACCCGCGTCCGGCGGACCCACCGGAACGGCGATCAGCGTGCGTACCCCGGCCCGGGTCAGCGGCCGGTAGTCCTCGGTCGGCGGGTGCCCCGCCTCGCCCAGCGTGTACCCGGCGCCGTACCGGTGCGCCCGCTCGATCATCCGGCCGAGAGCCTCCGGCCCCGCCTCAGCCAACTCCGCCCGGATGCGGGTCTCCAACTCGCACCCGGCCAGCGGCGGCGGCCCGAGCTGGGCGCCCTCCGGGCCGCCGGTCAGCAGCACCGCGGTGGAGAGGGTGGACACCTCCCGGGCGGCGGAGGTCGCCGCGCCGATCACGGCCTCCTCGGTCGGCGCGGCGGAGAGCGCGGCGGCGTGCCGGAGCAGCTTCTCGCTCCGGCTCTCTGACGGAGGGCCGCCCACTGCGGCGATGCGGGCGCCGAGTCGGGCCGCCAGCCGCTGCGCGGTCTCCCGCCACGGCTCCAGGTCGACAGGCCCACTCCACTGCAGGTCCAGTACGCCGATCACCCGGCCCGCCGGGTCGCGCACCGGCACGCACAGCTCAGCTGTCACGTCCGGGCGTACCGGAAGGTAGTCCGGGTCGGCGGTGACGTCCGGGACCACCGCCGCGACGTCTGTGGCGTACACCCGGCCGACGATCCCGGTGCGCGCCGGGACGGTCGCGAAGACCTGCCACGCGCCGGTCGCCGCCACGCAGCGCAGCCGGTCGTGGGCCTCGAGCAGCACCGAGATGGTGGCCGGGGTGTGGCGCGACAGCGCGGCGACCGTCCGCCGACAGGCCTCCGGCGCGGTCGACGCCATCGACAGGCGGACGGTGACGTCACGGATGACTCGCTGATGATCCACTCGCACGTCGTTCCAGGTAGGGGAGGGTCTGCGCGATCAAGCGTACCCACGCTGAGGGAACCCTCCGGGCTTCGTACACATGTGCTATCCACAGGCTGTGGACGCAGCCTGTGGGAAGAGGCGGCGGGCGATAGCGTGGAACTCCCGTCGCCGAGGAGGCGAGCACTCATGCTCATCGCCCAGCTCAGTGATCCGCACGTGACCACCGGCCTGCTCGCCGCCGAGCCCGCCGCCGGGCTGCACCGGGCGCTCGGCCGGGTGCTGGCCCTGCGCCCGCGACCCGACTGCGTGGTCATCACCGGCGACCTGGTCGACCACGGCCGACCCGACGAGTACGCCGCGCTGCGCGACCTGATCGGCCGGTTCCCGCTTCCGGTGTACCTGGCCGCCGGCAACCACGACGACCGGGAGTCGCTGCTCGACGCGTTCGGCGGCACGCCCTGGCTCGGCGGCGGGTTCTCCGCTTACTACCACGTCGACCACGAGGCGGCGACAGTCGTCGTGCTCGACTCGCTCACCCCCGGCAGCGGCGGCGGCAACCTGGGCGAGGAGCAGCTCGGCTGGCTCGACGGCGTGCTCTCCGGTAGGCCCGACGTGCCCGCCGCGATCTTCCTGCACCACCCGCCGGTCGCGGTCGGCATCCCGGCGGCGGACACCATCCGGCTCGCCGACGGGCCCGCGCTGGCCGAGGTGGTCGGCCGGCACCGGCACGTCGTGCGGGTCGCCGCCGGGCACCTGCACCGCACGGTCACCGTGGGGTACGCGGGCACGGTGCTCACCGTGGCGCCCAGCACCTGGAAGCAGAGCACCCTCACGATGGCCACGGACGAGGTGATCGGCTGGGTCGCCGAGCCGACCGCCTTCCTCCTGCACCGCATCGAGCCAGGCGGCTGCGTGACCCACGTCGTGCAGGTCAGCCACTCGGCCGGCCAGACCTGCGGCTTCTGAGCGCACCGCCCATGCCCGGCACCGTCTGGTACGTCGCGTACGGCTCGAACATGCACGCCGCCCGGCTGGCCTGGTACATCGTCGGCGGCTGCCCGCCCGGCGGCCGGCGGACGTACCCGGGTTGCCGCGACCCTCGCCCACCGAGCCGGTCGGCGCCGGTGTGGCTGCCCGGCGGGATCTACTTCGCCGGCGAGTCCGGCGCGTGGACCGGCGGGATGGCGTTCTATGACCCGCAGCTGCCGGGCGAGGCCGCCGCACGGGCCTACCTGGTCACCATCGAGCAGTTCACCGACATCGCCGCTCAGGAGATGTACCGCCCGACCGGCGACACCGCCGACCTCGTCCCGGCGGCCGGCGCGGCAGTCGACACCGCCGTCGCCGAGGGGCGGGCGACGCTCGGCCCCGGCCGCTACGAGACCCTGATCTGCCCCGGCCTGCGCGCCGGCGTCCCGCTGCTCACCTTCACCGCCCCCGAGCCGGCGTCGGCCGTGCGGTGCCGGCCACCGGCACCGGCCTACCTGCGCATGATCGCCCGAGGGCTGCACGAGTCACACGGCTGGGCCGCCGAGCGGATCGCCGACTACCTGGCACAGCGCCCCGGAGTCGCGGACGGCTGGCCCCTCGACGCGGTGACGACTCTGGTCCGCGACGCACTCACCACCGGCTGACCGGCCAAGCCCGGCTTCCGCCCGGATCGGCGGCGATGATCCACCGGCCGGATCGACCGACGAGATCATCGGACCGGATGGACGGGCCGGTGAGAGTCCGGACGCGTCCGAAGGTCGACCGGTCCGAACTGCCGGGCAGCGTCGCCGCGCACCGACCGGCGCACCACGCTCCACCGCCCGGATCGAGTTGGCGACGCGTCCTCCTCGCTGGCCACGCCCGCCCCGTCCCGCCGCTAGCGTCAGCGCTCCACGTCACACGTGGAACGACTGCGTCGGCGTTCGTCGGCCGGCGCACGGAGTGAGGAGACGGAATGACGAAGAAGATGATCGGTCTCGCGCTCGCGCTCGCCGGGACGCTCGCTGCCACGCTGGCCACCGCCGGACCGGCGCAGGCCGCGACTCCGTCGGTGCAGATCACCAAGGTCTACTACAACTCGCCCGGCAGCGACAACCGCTCGAATTCCAGCCTGAACGCGGAGTACGTCCGCCTCACCAACCGGCGGTCGAGCACCATCAACCTGAAGTCCTGGACGCTGCGGGACAAGGCGCGCCATGTCTACACCTTCAGTGGCGACGTCCGCCTCGCCGCCGGAGCGAGTGTCTACATCCACACTGGAAAGGGCAAGAACACGTCGACCCACCGCTACTGGGGGTCCGGCGCGTACATCTGGAACAACACCGGCGACAGCGCGTACCTGCGCGACTCGGCCGGGAAGCAGATCGACTCCTGCTCCTGGGGCAGCAAGGGCAGTTACACCTCCTGCTGAGCAAGCGGACGCCGCCGGTCGACCGCCGGCGGCGTTCGCCGCGGACGTCGATCGACGAGATGTGGTCGGTGACCGATGGTGGACCAATCGGTGTATTCGCAGCTCTGCTGTGCTGCTCGGCTCGACCTGTGAGCGTCCGGATGAGAGGCTGGCCGGGCGGGCGACGCCCCAACCGCCCGCAAGCGTGATCGATCCTTCCGACGGCGTCGACGGCGGCCGCTCGACCCACAGGCCGGCCACCGCACGCGCCGATTCTCACGAGGAGTTCCATGTCCATACCCGGGATGCGTCGGGCCGCTGTCGGCCTGACCGCGCTCGCGGTGGCAGCGCTCGGCGCGGTCGCCACCACCCCCGAGCAGGCCGACGCGCGACCGAAGCCGGTCGACGTCACCCTGCTGGCGCTCAACGACTTCCACGGCAACCTCGAACCCCCGAGCGGCTCCAGCGGCACCATCGCCGGGCAGACCGCCGGAGGCGTCGAATACCTCGCGACCCACCTGGCCGAGCTGCGCGCCGCCGCCAAGAAGAAGAACACCATCACCGTCGCCGCCGGTGACCTGATCGGCGCGTCCCCCCTGCTCTCCGCCGCGTTCCACGACGAACCGACCATCGAGGCGCTGAGCATGGCCGGGCTGGACTACGCCAGCGTCGGCAACCACGAGTTCGACGAGGGCGCCGCCGAGCTGCTGCGGATCCAGAACGGCGGCTGCCACCCGGTCGACGGCTGCGCCGACGGCACCCCGTACCGGGGCGCCGGCTTCCAGTACCTGTCCGCCAACGCCTTCAAGACCGCCACCGGCAAGCCGCTCATGGCGCCGTACGCGATCCACAAGGTGCAGGGCGTCAAGGTCGGCTTCATCGGGATGACCCTGGAGGGCACCCCGCAGATCGTCAGCCAGCAGGGCGTCGCGGGCCTCACCTTCGCCGACGAGGCGGAGACCGCCAACCGGTACGCCCGCGAGCTGCGCCGCAAGGGCGTGGAGACGATCGTCGTGCTGCTGCACGAGGGTGGTGCCCAGGCGGCGACCGGTGGCATCAACGACTGCGTCGGCATGACCGGGCCCATCGTGGACATCGCCAACCGGATGGACCCGTCGATCGACGTGGTCGTCAGCGGCCACACCCACCAGGCGTACAACTGCAACATCAACGGCAAGCTGGTCACCAGCGCCAGCTCGTTCGGCCGCCTGGTCACCGACATCGACCTGAAGATCGACCGCCGCTCCGGGGACGTGCTCTCGGCCTCCGCGAACAACGTCGTGGTCACCCGCGACGTCGCCAAGGACCCGAAGCAGACCGCCCTGATCGACAAGTACAAGACGGTGCTCGGCCCGGTCGCCGGCCGCCAGGTCGGCGAGACCACCACCGCGATCACCAAGACCCAGGAAACCCTCTTCGGTACGACCCTGGGTGAGTCGCCACTGGGCAACCTGATCGCCGACGCGCAGCTCGCCGCCACCGATGACGAGCAGAATGCGGTCGCCGCCTTCATGAACCCGGGTGGGGTCCGGGCCGACCTCAACGCCGGCCCGGTCACCTACGAGGAGGCGTTCACGGTGCAGCCGTTCGCCAACAACCTGGTGACGCTCGACCTGACCGGTGCGCAGCTCTACTGCGTACTGGAACAGCAGTTCGTCACCGGCCGGACGCTGTACCCGTCGTCGACCGTCGGCTATGTGGTCGACCCGGCCGGCACCACCGGCACCGTCGCCGACCCGTGCGCCGGCACCCGCGTGGTCCGGGGCAGCCTCACCATCGGCGGCACCGCCGTCGACACCGCCGCCACCTACCGGGTGACGGTGAACAACTTCCTGGCCGGCGGGGGCGACGGCTTCAGCGCCCTCACCGCCGGAACCAACCAGGTCACCGGCCAGATCGACCTGGACGCGTTCGTGGCGTACCTGACCGCGAAGTCGCCGGTCTCCGCCCCGACGCTCGACCGCATCCGCACCACCGCCGAGGTCCCCGCCGCCTGACGGCGTACCCCGCAACGATCGGGCCCTGGAGCACCCGCTCCGGGGCCCGACCCGTCCCCGGGCACCGGCCGCTGCTGCAAGGGACGCGGGACGCGGGACGGGTCGTCAGACGGGGGTGGGTGCCGGGGCGGGCGTGGTGATCGTCGGGCGGCCGTCCTGGTCGACGGTGAGCAGTCGGCGCAGCGAGAGCGCGATGAGCGAGGCGATCAGGCAGCCGCCGACCACCACCGCGACCCAGACCATGCCGTTGGCCGCGCCGATGAGCGGGCCGGCGGTCACCGGGCCGATCACACCGCTGATCCCGAAGATCATGGAACTCATGGCGTTGTACCGGCCGCGCAGCTCGTCGGTGGCGAGCGCGTTGGTCAGCGCCGGCATCACCGGCGACAGCAGCGTCTCACCGAGGCCGAAGATCGCCGAGCAGGCCACCACGCACAGGGCGGCCACCAGGGCGTTGCCGGTGCTGATCACGCCGGCGACGCCGAGGACCAGCCAGGCGACGGCGAACACCGCCCCGACCACGGCGAGCGCGCCGGTGCGGCTGCGCCCCTCGATCCGGCGGATCACCAGCAGTTGAGCGAGCACGATCATCACGGTGTTGGCCGCGAGCGCCCACGCCACCACCCGGGGGTTCACCTCGGCGACGCGCACGGCGTACGCGGCGAAGCCGACCTCGACCTGGGCGTACCCGCAGGTGGTGAGGACCAGACCGAAGATCACGAGCCGGCGGAACGGGCGGTCCCGGAGCACGGTCAGGTAGCCGCCGCTCGACGGCCCGTCGCCGGCTAAGCGGTGGCCGAGTCGGTGGCCGACGCCGGGCAGGGTCAACAGGATCAGGGCCGGCATCAGGTAGCTGACCGCATCCAGCAGGTAGATCGTCTGGAAGGTGCCGGGCCGCGCCGTGTCGACGATCGCGCCGGACGTCATGCCGCCGATGCCGATGCCGAGGTTGAGCAGCGCGAAGTTCAGTCCGAAGACCCGTTGCCGCTCACCGTCGTCGGTGAGCGAGGCGAGGATGGTGTTCTGCCCGGACCAGATCGCCGAGCTGCCGACGGCGATCACGGTCATCACGAGCAGGGCCGAGCCGGTCGAGTGGACCAGCGCCAGCGAACCGGTGCCGATCGCCTCGATCACGAAGCACGGCACCACCACCCGGCGCGCGCCGAACCGGTCGATGAGCGTCCCGCCCAGCGGCGACAACGCCAGGGTGACGACGCCGTACCAGCCGATCACCAGACCGGCGCGGGTGTCGGTGAGCCCGCGCACGTCGGTGAGGTAGATGAACAGGAACGGCAGGGTCAGGCCCCGCCCGATCGCCGACAGCAGGGTGCCGAGGAGGATCCGGCGGGCTTCCGGACGACGGGGCAGGGATCGACGCAGCATGTCCGGCATTCTGTTCGGTGGGTGTGACGCCCCGCGAACCGTTTTGCAGCGGCGACGCTGTTCCCGGGCCGCCGGGTGACCAACCCCACGGCGATCGTCGGTGTCCGCCCGGTCTGCGATGCTGGCCCGATGACCGGCACCTGGCGACACCTGCCCGCTACCGCCCGCGCCATCGCGGTGACCGCCACAGCGGCCGTCGCCGCCGCCCAGGCCCGCGACAATCAGGCGTACGACGAGGCGGTCGCCGATCTCGCGGCTGACGACCGGTCCGGTCTGGTGCTCGGTACGGTGGTTCGGCTCCTGCTGGAGGAGGGCCACCCGGAAGGGCTGGCCGGCGACGACATCCGCCAGGTGCTGACCCGCTGCGTGCAGGACGCGATGCGGTGGCGGTCGGACGTCGACCCGCACGTGGTGCTCGTCCTGCTCGCCGGAGCGCTCGGGGTGTACGACCCCGAGGGCGACGAGTCGCGGCCGGACGCGCCCGCCCTGGCCCGGCATGCCCCGTTGCTCGTGGCCGACCTGTTGGCGGTGACGGGCGTGCCGTTGAACGACTATCTGGCCGCCGCGTTCACCGAGATCGAGCGCACCGAACGGCAGGACTGATCCGCGGGGGCGGCCACACCGGTGGCCACCCCCGCGGGGTACGTCAGGAGGCGGAGGCCGCCACGTCGAAGTAGTACCAGTTCGGGTAGTCACTGACCGTGCCGTCGGCGCGGACGGCGTAGACGGTCAGGTCCATGAACCCGCTGGCGGTCGGCGTCCAGGTGATCGTGGCCCGGCCGTTCGCGTCGGCCGCCACCTCGATCGCCTCGGCATTGTTGAAGCTGTACCGGTAGGCCGCGGTGTCCGTCCAGCCCGGCGGCGGGGAGAAGGTGAAGGTGCCCTCGACCCCCACCCCGCCGACCGGCGAACCGTCCGGCGAGTAGTAGACGTCGGACTTCACCCCGGGGCCGGGGTCGAAGTACGTGGACCAGTTGCTCTCCGGTGAGACGAACCCGTTGTCGCTGAGGCTGCGGACCGTGATGTTGTGCCCGTCCACCCTGTTGGCGACGAAGCTGAAGTAGCCCGTGCCGTCCTCTTGGGCCGGCCGCTTCTCCGGGTCCCCGCCGTCCAGGGTGATCTCGTACTCACGGACGCCGGTGACACCGGGTGCCGGTACGAACTTCAGCACCACCTCCTGCCCCCACTCGGGCTGACCACTCTCCACCTGGATCTCAGGTGCGGTCCACGGCACGAAGGTGCGGTACTCGACGGTCTGCGAGACGTTGCCGGCGAGGTCGATGGAACGGACGGTCAATGTCTGTGGCCCGAAGCCGATCGGGTTGACCGTCACGGTCGCGGACCCACCGGCGGTGTTCGCCTTGACCGCCCCCGAGCTGCTGAACGGATCGAAGCAGACCAGTTGACCGTATTCACCGCTGGCCGAGCAGGTGTTGACACCCAGGCCGCGCCAGGAGTACCGGAAGCCGGCCACGTCCTTGTTGCCGTTGCCGGAGAAGGTGAAGACGGCCGGCACGCCGGCCGGCGCATGCTCTCCGGTGCCGTCCGCTGGGTAGTTGGACGAGGTGACGGTCGGCACGCCGGGCGCGGTGCTTGCGTAGGTGAAGAAGCACTTCTTCGACCACGCCGAGGTGTCGGCGCCGTCGGTCACCCGGGCCTGCCAAGCGTACGACTCGCCGTCGGTGAGGGTGCCCTCGGGCAGGTTGACCGTGTTGGCCCGACCGGAGATGCCGTGCTCGCCGATGAACGTCTGGCGAGCGTCCGGCGTGGCCTTGGGCCAGATGGCGACCTCGGTCTTGACGGCGCGCTCGTCGTCCCCGTCGGCGTCGGAACCGACGGCCTGTAGCACCGTGGCGAACCCGCTGATGCGCGGATACGGCTTCAGTTGCGTGCAGGCAAGACCACCGTTGTAGAGGTGGGCGCTGTCGATCTGTGGCACGGAGTTGAACTGGGTGGTCAACTTGACGCCGCGGTACGGGTGCAGCCCTCGGCCGTAGGAGGCGTCACTCTCGAACTGCTCCGGCACCCGGATCTCGAAGGTGATGTGACGCTGCCGGTGCGCCACCGCATCCTGCACCGCCGCGCCGACGTCGAAGGTGATGGAGGCCCCAGGGCAGAACTGTACCGGGGTGAGGACCTCGCCGAGCTTGGTGAGCGGTTCGGGTGCCCGGTTCCAGGTCGGCGTCGCGGTGACCGGCTTCGTCCGCCAGATTTCGACGGCCCGTTTGCTGCAGTCGGCGGCGCTGCGCTCGTCGAGGAACACATTCGCGCCGTAGATCTTCTTGCCCTCGTAGGCGGAGAGGTCGTACGTGGCGTACACCCGGGAGGTGTGGCTCTTGCCCGCGTCGTCCTGCCAGGTGCCGAGCGGAATGTTGGTCTCGCTGTCGATGGGGTATGCCTTCTTCGGCGTCGCCGAGTCGGTCCAGCCGACCTGCACGGCCGGCGGGCCGTCGTAGTGCGGTGCCGCGACGGCGGCGCTCGCGGTGGAGATGAGACTGAGCCCGCTGACGCCCATCGCCAGCGCGAGTGTGCCGACGACGGCACGGCGCGGCCTTGATCTGATCACAGTGGAATGTTCCTCCCCGTGTGCCATCCGCTCCGCTGAACGGATGATCAAGCGCATCAAACCCTGGGAGGTTGACGGGCGGCAACCCCCGTTCGGGCGGCCGGGGAGCCGCCCGAACGGATTGATGATCTTTCAATGGCGTACGCCGCGGAATGTGCAGAGGGCACATCCGTCGAGCGGATGTGCCCTCTTACCTCTGGTCGGGGTGGCCGGATTCGAACCGACGACCTCTTCGTCCCGAACGAAGCGCGCTACCAAGCTGCGCCACACCCCGAGGCGTGCCGACAAATAGTAGCCCACCCGCTCCGATGGTCAAACTCGGTACCCCCGCCGCCCGACCCGGCCGAATCGCGCTCGGAGCCGCCAAGATCCGCACAACTTCCCCGATGTTGCTGCCTCCCGGCACAGCGAGGCAGCAACATCCCCGATACTGCGCGGATCTTGGGGCGACGGCGGGGCGGGCGGGGCGACGGCGGGGCGGGTGGTCAGGGGCGGCCGGGGAGGCGGGGCACGACAGGTCAGCGGGGGATGAGGGTCAGGATGCTCGCCTCCGGAGGGCAGGCGAAGCGGATCGGTGCGGTCGGGTGGGTGCCGAGGCCGGCGGAGACGTGCAGCCAGGAGTCCGACCCCGGCCACCGGTGCAGCCCACGTGCCATCGAGCGGGGCAGGCCGCAGTTGGTCACCAGCGCGCCGTACCCCGGGACGCAGACCTGTCCGCCGTGGGTGTGCCCGGCCAGCAGCAGGCCGAAGCCGTCGGCGGCCATCTGGTCGAGCACCCGTGGCTCGGGGGAGTGTGTCAGCGCGATGGACAGGTCGGCCGAGGACGAGACCGCGCCGGCCACCGCCGGGTAGTCGTCCCGGTTGATGTGGGGGTCGTCCACGCCGACCAGGTCGAGCTGCCGGCCACCGGCCTTGAGGGTGGTCCGGGCGTTGTTGAGGTCCGCCCAGCCGGCGCCGGTGAACACCTGACGCAACTCCTCGTAGGGCAGGTCGACGCCCTCGGTGTACTCCCGGTCGGGCAGGAAGTAGGTGAACGGGTTCTTCAGCACCGGCCCGGTGTAGTCGTTGGAGCCGAACACGAACGCGCCCGGGTAGTCCAGCAGCGGTTGCAGCGCCCGCAGCACGCCCGGCACCGCGCCCGGGTGCGCCATGTTGTCGCCGGTCACCACGACCAGGTCCGGGTCGAGGGCGGCCAGCGACGCCACCCAGCGCTGCTTGCGCGCCTGGTCGGGCATCATGTGCAGGTCCGACAGGTGCAGCACGCGCAGCGGCTCCGCGTCCGACGGCAGCACCGGCACGTCGTACCGTCGGAGGGTGAACATGTTGCGCTCGACGAGCGACGCGTACGCGAGTGTGGTCGCGCCGACCGCGGCGGTTCCGGCGGCGAGGCGGAATAGTGTGCGCTTTCGCATGGCGTTCAGGGTAGTTTGACCGTCCATGAGCACGCTGAAGGACCGCCTCACCGCCGACATGCGTTCCGCCCTCAAGGCGCGCGACGAGTTGACCACCTCCACGCTGCGGATGGCCCTGGCCGCCGTCGGCACCGCCGAGGTGGCCGGCAAGGCCAAGCGCGAGCTCACCGACGACGAGGTGCTCGCGGTGTTGACCAAGGAGGCCAAGAAGCGCCGGGAGGCGGCCACCGCCTTCGCCGACGCGGGCCGCGCCGAGCAGGCGGCGAAGGAGACCGCCGAGGGTGAGGTGCTGGACCGCTACCTGCCCAGGCAGCTCTCCGACGCCGAGCTGACGGAGCTGGTCGCGGGGGCGCTCGCCGCGGGCGGCTTCACCGGCAAGGCCCAGATGGGCCCGGCCATGAAGGCGGCCCAGGCCGCGGTGGCCGGCCAGGCCGAGGGCGGTCGGGTCGCCGCCGAGGTACGCCGACAGCTCGGCCTCTGATCTGCCGGTTCGGACCGACGAAAACGGGCGGGCACCCGCAGTGGGTGCCCGCCCGTTCGTGTGTCCTGCTCGTCGGCTCAGCCGTTCGGGCGGCCGCCGGGTCGACCGGGCGTGCCACCGGGAGGTGCCGGCTTGTTGCCGTCCGGCGGGGTGCCGCCACCGCTGCTGATCTGGATGGTGACGGGGCCGCCCTTGATGGTGCGCCCGTCCGGGTTGGTGCCGGCGGCGGTGCCCGCCGGGCAGGGGGACGCGACCTTCGCCTCGGAGACGATCGGCTCGAAGCCCGCGCCCTTGATCCGGGACTTGGCGGTCTCCACCGGCTGGCACTTCACGTCCGGGATGCTGCGCTGGTCACCCTCGGAGATCTTCTGGCCCGGGGGCTCGAAGTTGATCCGCGGCTTGCCCTTCATGGCGTCCCGCAGCGTCTCGTACACCGGCGGGTTGATGCCGTCCTTCTCGGCGTGCTTCATCTTGACGTTGGTCTGCGGCCAGTCCGGGTCGGCCATGATGCCGGCCACCGCGTACTGCTTGGTCATCGCGACCAGCGCGGCGGTCTTCTCGGAGTCGGTGGTGCCGGACTTGCCGGCCACCGGCGCGTCGACGATGCCCTTCACGACCGCGGCGGTGCGGCTGCTGCCGCACTTGCTGGTCTTGGAGTTGTCGCCGACCGGGCAGCGGGCGGCGTCCACGGCGGCGCGGGCCACGTCGGTGCTGAACCGCTTCTCGCAGCGCGGGTTGGCGATGTCGAGCTTCTTGCCCTCCGGGTCGCGGATCTCCTGCACCGGGATCGGCTCGCAGTACTTGCCGTCCGCCGCGAGGGTCGCGTACGCGTTGGCCAGGTCCAGCGGCGTGGTGGAGGAGACGCCCAGGGTGAAGGCGCCCCACTGGTGGGCCGAGTCCTTGGTGGCGGCGAACTTGGCGTCGTTGCTGGCCCGGAACTGGATGCCGGCCCGCTTGGCGACGTCGACCACGTTCTCGGCGCCGACCTGCTGCTGCAGCGGCACGAAGTAGGTGTTGATCGACTGGGCGAAGGCGCTCCACATGTTCTGCACGCCGCCGGCCTTCTTGCCGGAGTTGGTCGGGCAGTAGAAGTGGGTGCCGGGGCAGGCCGCCGGGCTGCTGCTGTCGATGATGTATTCCGACTTGAACTGCTGCGGCGCGTTGAACGAATAACTGAGCGGGATGCCCTTCTCCAGCGCGGCGACGATGGTGAAGATCTTGAACGTCGAGCCGGCCTGGTAGCCGGCGATGCCGTCGCCGCCGGTGAGCAGCGGGTTGACCGTCGCCGGGTAGTTGCCCTTGATGCCGCGCCTGCTCTTCGCCGGGTCGCTGGAGATCTTGTTCTTCGGGTTCTTCGGATCGTCCAGCTTGAACTGCCGGTTGACCGCGAGCGCCCGCACCCGCCCGGTGCCCGGCTCCACCACGGCGACCATGGCGGCTTCCTTGCTGGTCTCCTTCTTGGCCCGGCGAACCGCCGCGTCCGCGCCCTTCTGTGCCTGGACGTCGATCGAGGTCACGACGGTGTAGCCGCCGCTCTTCAGGCGCCGCTCACGGTCGTACGAGGTCGAACCGAACGTCTCCTGCTGCATCCACCAGCGGTAGAAGTAGTCGCAGAAGAAGCCCCAGCTGTTGACGTTTGTGGCGACGCAGCCGTTCGGGGTGCGCTTGTCCTGCACCTTCAACTTGACCGCCTTGGCGGCGTCGGCCTCCTGCTGGGTGATGGCCTTGGTGTCGACCATGTTCTGGATGACGTAGTTACGCCGGTCCAGCGCCAGCGGGTAGCCGCTCTTGGTGGTCGGGTCGTTGGTCGTCGGGGCCTTCACCATGCCGGCCAGCAGCGCGGCTTCCTCGATCTTCAGCTTGCTCGGCGGCTTGCCGAAGTAGACCTGGCTGGCGGCGTAGATGCCGTACGCGCCGTTGCCGAACGAGGCGAGGTTGAGGTAGCGGGTCAGGATCTCGTCCTTGGAGAACTCCTTGTCGACCTGCAGGGCCAGCCGCATCTCACGCAGCTTGCGGGCGCTGGTGTCCTCGGTCGCGGCGACCACGTCGGCCGGATGCGTGGCCGAGTAGGCGATGGCCAGCCGGACGTACTGCATGGTCAGCGTCGAGGCGCCCTGACGCCCGGCGCCGTCGCTCTGGTTGTTGACGAACGCGCGGGCGACACCGTTGATGTCGACGCCGTTGTGCTTGTAGAAGTCGTGGTCCTCGGCCGCGATGATGGCCTTGACCATGTACGGCGAGATGTCGGCGAGCTTCACGTCGCGGCGGTTCTCGTCGTACATCGTCGCCAGCGGCGTCTTGCCGTCCGACGCCAGCAGGTAGCTGATCTGTGGCGCGCGGGCCACCGTCAGCTCCGTCGGCAGGTTGCCGAATGTCTCTGCGCCGGCCTTGGCGGCCAGGCCGGACATCGCCACCGCGGGGAAGGCCGCCGCAGCGACCACCACGCCAGCCAACAGGCCACATATGAGCAGCGATGCGGCGTTGGTCAGCACATTGTGGTCACGTTTCCGCATCCAGGTCACCTCGGCATGGTACGCGAGTAGGGAACGAGGGGCGCTGGGGCGTTCTTTCCCCATTTCCTGCGTGCGCTGCCCTCGTTGTGCTAAACGCATGACCCCCCGTACGAGGTTGCGTGTGACCTGGCGCGAGTCTCCACCGTTCGGCGGAGGCTCCGCAGCGTTTTCGCCGACCTCGGCGGGGTAACCGGCGGTCGAGAGCCCGGGAAGCCGGGAGTGTCCGGAATGATGGATTTCGCCGACAACGTTGCGTAATCAGCCGACTACAGAGCATGATGATGGCGGCGACAGCGCCACATGTCGTCCGCACCGCCTTGGGGAAGGCGGCCGGGCGACCGGGGGGAAATTGCCGGCTGCCGTGCAACGAGGTCGGTAGGTACTGCAAGGGGGGACGTGTACACATGGGCATGATCACTGACTGGCCGTCGCTGGCGGCGTGTCAGAACGGGGACCCGGACGCGTTGTTCGTACAGGGCGCCGAACAGAACGTGGCGAAGCGGATCTGCCGGAGCTGCCCAGTTCGGTACGAGTGCCTGGCCGACGCGCTGGACAACCGGATCGAGTTCGGTGTGTGGGGCGGTATGACCGAACGCGAACGCCGGGCGTTGCTGCGTCGGCACCCACAGGTGACGAGCTGGCGCAAGATGTTCGAGGCAGCGATGAAGAAGAACAGCAAGGACAAGGCTGGCAAGGACAAGATCCTCGTCAGCGCGGCCACCTGACGCCGGTCACGACCGGCCGATCGCCGCGCCGATCGTCCGCAGCCCGTCGACGTCGTGCACGTCGGCGGGCTGCGCCGTCACCGACACCGCCGGCACCGCCGGGAACGCCTCGGTGAACCGCGCGGCCACCTGCTGCTCGCGTACCGCCTGACGGGCCAGCGCGGCGTGCGCCCGCAGCACGTCGGCGGTGGCCTCGTGCCCACCCAGCTCGGCCAGCCGCTCCGCGGCGGCCCCACTCTGCTCGGCGTCCAGCTCCGGGACCACCGGTCGGTGCACCCGGTTGAGCACCAGGCCGGCCAGCGGCATCTTCTCCTCCCGCAGCCGGCCCGCGAAGTAGGCGGCCTCCCGGACCGCGTCCGGCTCCGGCGCCGCGACCAGCACGAAGGCCGTCTCCCGCGCCTGCAGGATGCGGTACGTCTGCTCGGCCCGCTGCCGGAAACCCCCGAACATCGAGTCGAGGGCGGCCACGAAGCCGGACAGGTCGGTGAGCAACTGGGCGCCGAGCACCTTCTGCACCACCTTCGAGAACATCCCGAACGAGGCCGTGACCAGGCTGAACATGCTCCGTCCGCCGCTGCGCGCCGGTGCCAGCAGCAGACGCAGCATCCGGCCGTCGAGGAAGCGGGACAGCCGGGCCGGCGCGTCCAGGAAATCCAGCGCCGAGCGGGACGGCGGAGTGTCCACCACGATCAGGTCCCACTCGCCCCGGGCATGCAGCTGGCCCAGCTTCTCCATCGCCATGTATTCCTGCGTGCCGGCGAACGTCGAGCTCATCGCCTGGTAGAACGGGTTCGCGAAGATCTCCGCGGCCTTCGCCGGGTCGGTGTGCTGGAGCACCACGTCGTCGAAGGTGCGCTTCATGTCCAGCATCATGGCGTGCAGCTCACCGCCGCTGGCCTCGACGTCGATGCCCTTGACCTGACGGGGTGTGTTGTCCAGCTCGGTCAGGCCCAGTGACTGGGCCAGCCGGCGTGCCGGGTCGATGGTGAGCACCACCGTGCGCCGGCCATGGTGCTCGGCGGCCCGCAGCGCCAGCGCCGCGGCCGTGGTCGTCTTACCCACCCCGCCGGCACCGCAGCACACGACGATCCGCACGCCCGGGTCGGCGAGGATCTGGTCGACGTCCAGCTGCGGCGCCGCGTCTTCGGAAGGCACCAATCGAGCGTATCGGGCCGCGTCGGTCCATGCGCCCGTGCCGAGCTCAGGTGTGAGTCAATCGGCGCTGACGAGGGCGCGGGCCAGTGCCGTGAGGGCCGCCCGGTCCACCCCGTCGGGCAGCAACGGCAGCTCGACCATCGGCAGCCCCAACTCCACCAGGTCGGCGCGGAGCGAATCCTCCAGTTCGCGTCGGATGAGCTGGTCTCGCGCCTCGTCGTGCAACCCGGCCACGATGTCCTGATCGGCCGGCAGCCCGGCGGCGACCAGGCCGCGCCGGAGTTCCGCGGCGGTGACCGCCGGGCCGGCCGGCACCGGAGGTCGGGCGCCGTTGACGATCACCTTCCCGATACCGAAGCCGAGCGAGGTCAGGTCGGCGATGGCGTCCACCGTCTCCTGCACCGGCATCTCCTCCAGCAGCGTGACCACGTGCACGGCGGTCATCGGGGAGCGCAACAGCGCGGACACCCCCTCGCTCTGGGTCTTGATCGGGCCGACCTTGGCGAGCCGCGCCGTCTCGGCCGTGACGTTGAGGAAGCGGCCGATCCGACCGGTGGGCGGCGCGTCCAGCACCACCGCGTCGTACGCGCGCCGCTGCCCCGACGTCCGGGTGGTGGCCTCCTTCACCTTGCCGGTGAGCAGCACGTCACGCAGACCCGGGGCGATGGTCGTGGCGAAGTCGATGGCGCCGAGCTTGCGCAGGGCCCGGCCCGCCGCGCCCAGCTTGTAGAACATGTCGAGGTACTCGAGCAACGCCTCCTCGGCGTCCACCGCGAGCGCGCGCACCTCACCGCCGTCCGGCGTGTCGGCGAGGTGCCGCTCCTCGTACGGCAGCGGTTCGATGCCGAAGAGCTGGGCGATGCCCTGCCGGCCCTCCACCTCCACCAGCAGGGTGCGCCGGCCACCGGCGGCCAGCGCCAGGGCCAGCGCCGCCGCCACGCTGGTCTTGCCGGTGCCGCCCTTGCCGGTCACCACGTGGAGGCGGGCCGACCATCCGGTACCGGCCGGGTCGGACGGCCGCTCAGCTGCACGCACCCGTCGAGCCTATCCAGGCTTGCCGGTCAGGCGACCTCGCAGACCCACCAACCCGTCTTCTGCACCACAGTGAAGCGCAGGTCCTGGTCGGCCACCTTCTCGTCGGCGGTGGTCATGGTGATGCGCGTGGAGACGGTGGCCCGGTCGCCGGTCTGGTTGTCGACCTTCGGGGTGGTCCACTTGAACCGGGGGTTCTGGTACTCGGACGCGTACTTCTGCACCTCGGCCACCTTCGCCGCGATCTTCTTGTCGTCCCGAGAGGCGGCGCAGACGTGACTGGCGGCCTTGGTCGCGTCCCGGTCCTTGTAGACGGCGGTGAGGAACTCGTCGACGGCGACCGCCGGCTCCTTCGCGCCCTCGCCGGATTCGGCGTTGCGCAGGGTCAGGAACGCCACGACGCCGCCGCCCACGCAGAGCACCATGATCACGACCAGCGCGATGGCGGCGATCAGCAGGCCGCGCTTCTTCTTCGGCTCGACGGTGCCCTGGTACGGCGGGTAGCCGGGCGGGGGTGGTGGGATCGCACCCGGGGCCCCGGGGGACTGCGGCGTGCCGGCCGGGTCGTCGGTCTGCGGGACGCCAGCGGGCGGGCCGGGCTGGGTCGGCACGCCCGGCTGCGCGGGGAGCGCCCCCGGCGCGGGCTGTCCGGGATGAGCGGGCTGCCCGGGAAGGGCGAGCTGGCCTGGCTGGGCGGACGGGCCCGCAGCGGCGAACGGGCCCGCAGGGGCGGCCGGGCCGGGAAGTGCGGGCTGGGCGGCCGGGCCGGGTTGGGTGGCGGTCGGCGAGCCGGGACGCTCCTGGACGGTCGCCCCGTCGGACTCCCTCAAGGGGGCGGTCGGGTCGGGTTGCCCGGAGATCGGCTGGCCGGAAGGCGCCGGATCGGACTGGCCGGAGGCCGTCGGGCCGGGCTGTCCGGGGATGGTCGGCGTCTCGGGCTGACCGGCGGAATCCGGGGGCGCCGACGGAAGAGCGCGCGGGCCGGCCTGGTCGCCGCTGGGCGGTTGGGTCATCTCGTTCCCCCGGGGGTGCGGCGCCCGGCCGCCACCCCTGGCGCCGAGCGAGATCGAGCGGGCGGCCGGGCGCTGTGCGACCGTCCGACCGGAAGGGTAGCGGCCAGCCGCCGGTTCGGTGTCGCCCCTACCGCGCGGTGCTTGGCATCGCGCGCACGTCCAGACCGTGAGATCACTCGCAGTCGGGATTCCTGCCCAACATCTGTCGCATATGTGACTGCCGGTGACTGATCGTGCGCGTCCTGTTGGCGGGACTGTCGCCGTGGACCTACCTTCGTCCGGTGCGGGGGCCGGAACGGATGAATGGTCCGGGCCGGAAGCGTGGTCCGAGAGGTACGACCGGAGGCAGTTCATGCGCGATGCGGACAACATCCCTCGCACCCAGTTCCCGACGAACGAGCGGCAACGCCGGCCCGGGTCCGTGGGAGAGGTGGCCGGCGGGCCGTTCGGCAGCCTGCCCATCAACGAGCGGTCGTACCGTCGGGTTCCGGAGCCCCCGGAGGTGATCCGGGGGTCGAGCCGGCCCGGCGAGCGGCTGCGGGACGACGACGAGCCCGGGTTCGTCATCCACCTGCCGATCCGGGTGCCCGACCTGGCCTCGGCGACCCTGCTGGCCGGTCGAGTCGCCGAGTCGCTGGGCTTCCTACCGGAGCTGGACGCCGGCGAGACCACCGTGTCCAACGCCGACGACCAGAACAACCGCCACCGGGTCTTCTGCGACCTGCTGCTGCCCGACCGGTCGCGCTGCCCCCAGGGGTACGAGCACCAGGGGCCCTGTGGAGAGCTGCCGGCCACGCCGGAGCAGCGTCCCGCGCCTCGTCCGGCCAGCGGACCGTAGGCTGTGCCCGACGAAGTCCGCACCACGAGGGAGCCCTCCAGCGATGCAGAAGTGGGAATACTCCACGGTCCCTCTGCTGGTCCACGCGACCAAGCAGATCCTCGACAACTGGGGTGAGGACGGGTGGGAACTCGTCGCCGTGGTCCCCGGCCCCAACCCCGACCAGCTGGTGGCGTACCTGAAGCGGCCCAAGGCATGAGCAACGGCCCCCACGCGAAGCTCGCCGAGCTGGGCCTCGAACTGCCCGACGTGGTGCCGCCGGTGGCCAGCTACGTGCCGGCCGTGCAGTCCGGGCAGCACGTGTACGTCTCCGGCCAGCTGCCGATCGCCGAGGGCAAGCTGCTGGCGACCGGCAAGGTCGGTGCCGGCATCTCCGCCGAGCAGGCCAAGGACCTGGCCCAGCGGTGTGCGCTCAACGCGCTGGCGGCCGTCGACTCGCTGGTCGGCCTGGAGAACGTGGTCAAGGTGGTCAAGCTGACCGGGTTCGTGGCTTCGGCCCCCGGCTTCATCGGCCAGCCCGCCGTGATCAACGGCGCCTCCGACCTGTTCGGCACCGTCTTCGGCGAGGCCGGCCGCCACGCCCGCAGCGCCGTCGGGGTCGCCGAGCTGCCCCTGGACGCCCCGGTGGAGATCGAACTGATCGTCGAGGTCGCCTGACCGCACCGCCACCGTCCCGCGATCGTGCGCCGTCGCGCCCGGAGGAAAGCCCTGAACAGGGATGAATCAGGGGCTGGACCTGCATGATCGCGGGCCGTGGCGGGCGGGGTCGTACGATCGCAGCCATGAGCGGGCACGTGACGGGGGCGACTGCGGCGCTGGCCGACAGGCTGCCGAGCTGGGTGACACTGCTGCGCGCGCCGAACCCCGGCCCGATGACCCTCGACGGCACCAACACCTGGCTGCTGCGCGCGGCACCGGGTGAACCGGCGGTGGTCGTCGACCCCGGGCCGGCCGACGAGGGGCACCTGGCGGCGATCGCCGCGCACGGCCCGATCGCGCTGATCCTGATCACGCATGGCCACCCCGACCACACCGAGGGCGCCGCCCGGCTCAGCGAACTGCTCGGCGGGGTGCACGTCCTCGCCGTCGACCCGGCGCACACCATCGGCGGTACGCCCCTGACCGATGCGCACCTGGGCGGCTTCGGCCTGGGCATCCGACTGCTGGACACCCCGGGGCACACCGCCGACTCGGTCTGCTTCGTCGTCGAGCACGGCGACGAGCGGGCGGTGCTCACCGGTGACACCATTCTCGGCCGCGGCACCACCGTGGTGGCCCACCCCGACGGGCACCTCGGCGACTACCTGAGCAGCCTGGAGCTGCTGTCCGCGTACACCGGAATTCCGGCGCTGCCCGGGCACGGCCCGGCGCTGGCCGACTGCGCCGCCGCCGCCACCTTCTACCTTGCCCACCGCCGGGCCCGCCTCGACCAGGTCCGGGCGGCGGTCGCCGCCGGCGCGCGGACACCGGCGGACGTGGTCGCGGCGGTCTACGCCGACGTGGACCGCTCGCTCTGGTGGGCCGCGGAATGGTCGGTCCGTGCTCAGTTGGAGTATCTGGGCGTCGACACCGGGGAATCCGCGCCGGGGGTCAGTGGGTTGGAGCACATGTGACCTGCCCGGTGTGCGGAACTGTCGCTGTCCCCGGCGCACGGTTCTGCCACAACTGCGGTGCCGCGCTGCCGGCCGCCGCCACGTTGCCGGCGGCCGAGCGTCGGGTCGTCACTGTGCTCTTCGGTGACCTCTCCGAATTCACCTCCTGGTCGGAGGACCTCGACCCGGAGCGGGTCGGAGCGGTCACCGACCGGGTGCTCGCCTCCCTCGCGGGGGCGGTGAAGACGTTCGGCGGGCACGTCGACAAGCTGACC
This sequence comes from Micromonospora sp. NPDC005254, assembly GCF_042872525.1. Classification (NCBI taxonomy): domain Bacteria; kingdom Bacillati; phylum Actinomycetota; class Actinomycetes; order Micromonosporales; family Micromonosporaceae; genus Micromonospora; species Micromonospora sp. NPDC005254. Next base: position 81,081 of record NZ_JBIAKM010000001.1, read on the forward strand.
GGCGACGGGATCATGGCGGTCTTCGGGGCGCCGGTGGCACACGAGGACGACGCCGAACGGGCCGTCCGGGCCGCTTTGTCCATGCAGCGGGCCGTGCGCCGGGTGCTCGACGACGAGCGCGGCGGCGGTGCGCCGCTCGGCCTGCGGGTCGGCCTGAACACCGGCGACGTCATCGCCGGCATCCAGGCGGCCATCGAATACACGGTCATCGGCGACACGGTGAACACCGCAGCCCGGCTGGCCGACGCCGCCGCGGTCGGCGCGGTCTACGCCGGCGGACGGACCGCCGCCGCGACCCGGCACGTCGCCTCCTGGCGCGCGCTGCGCCCGCTGCGGCTCAAGGGCAAGCGCGAGCCGGTCGAGGCGTACGAGCTGCTGGGCCTGCTGGACGCGCCGGGCACCCGGTCGGGTCTCGGCGACGAGGCGCCCTACGTGGGCCGGGAGACCGAGATCGGCCGGGTCGCCGGCCGACTCGCCGAGGTGATCGACCAGGGTGACCCGAGGGTGCTGCTGATGACCGCCGAGGCGGGCATCGGCAAGTCCCGGTTCGCCGCCGAGGTCGAGCGCCTCGCCGCCGGGTACGACGTGGGCGCCGGCCGGTACGCCGCGCACACCGGCGCCCGGGTGCTCTCGGTGCGGTGCGCCGCCTTCGGTGAGCGGCGCAGGCTCGCGCCGTTGGCCGACCTGGTCCGTGCTGCGGTCGGTCTGCCCGGTGACGCGGCAACCGCGCTGACCCGGCCGGCCGTGGAGGAGCGGCTGCGGCGGCTCGGTCAGCGGCTCGCCCGCTCCGCCGGCGAGACGCCCGCGATCGCCACCGACCAACTGCTCACCCTGCTCGGGTACGCCGAACTGCCCGTGCACGGCGGCACCGACAACGGCGAGTGGGGCAGCACGACCGCCTCGCCCGCCGATGCCGAGGCGGTGCCGAACGCCGTCGCCGACCTGCTCAGCGGGCTCGCCTCGGAGGCGCCCCTGGTGATCGTGGTGGACGACCTGCACGACGCCACCCCCGAAACCATCCGCGCTCTCGGGGGGACCCTCTCCCGACTCACCGGCCCGGTGCTCGTGCTGCTGCTCGGCCGCCCCGAGCTGGTCCGCACCGCCGGTGCGCTGACCCGCGTCGCGGACGCCGAGGTGCACTCCCTGCCGCCGCTGCGGGGCGCCGACGCCGCCCGGCTGCTCACCAGCTACCTCGGCGGCGGGAAGCTGCCACCGGCCGACGCGGACCGACTGCTCGCCACCGCCCAGGGCAACCCGTTCTACCTCGCGGAGCTGGTCACCCTGCTGATCGAACGCGGCGCGCTGACCGCCGAGCGGCCCGCGTCCGGTGACCCGAGCACGCCGGCCGGCTGGCGCCTCGTACCCGGTTCCCTGGGCAGCCGGCTGCTCTCCCGGGACCTCGCGGCCGTCCTGGCCGCCCGGATCGACGCGCTGCCACCGGACGCCCGTTCCGTCCTGCGGGACGCGGCGGTGGTCGGTGACACGGTGCCGACCGGCGCGCTGGAGGCGCTGCGCGAGCAGCGAGCCGGCCGCGACGGGAGGCCCTCGGCGGTGGTCGCCGTGGAGTTCGACCGGGCCGTCGAGGAGCTGCTGCAACGCCGCATGCTGCACCGCACCCGCGCCGGCTACGCGTTCGCCACCCCGCTCATGCGAGAGGCCGCGTACGCCGGGGTGAGCAAGGCGGAACTGGCCGAGCGGCACGCCGCGCTGGCCCGCTGGGCGGCGCCCGTCGACGGGGTCACGACCGGCGGGGTGGGCGGGTTCACCGAGGAGGCACGCGACGACTTCGTCGCCATGCACGTCCAGCGGGCCGCCACGCTCGCCGACGCGGTGAAACTGCGACCGGACGCGCCGGCCCGCGCCGTGGTCCCGCTCGGGGTCGCCGCGCTCGGCCGGGCCGCCCGCCGGTCGCTGTCCGCCGGGGAGCCCGCGCTCGCCGTCGAGTACGCCGAACGCGCCAGCGAGCTGGCCCGCGACGGGATACCGGCGACCGACCGGGTGGTGCACGCCCGTGCGCTGCTGCAGATCGGCCGGGTCGCCGACGCGCTCGCCTTCGCCGAGAAGATCGCCGCCAACGCGGGGGACGAAGCCACCCGTGCCAGCGCCCTGCTGCTCGCCGGGCAGGCCCAGCAGACCCTCGGCGACCAGGGTCGGGCGGAGGCCGCCTGGCAGGAGGCGTTGCAGGTGGCCACGGCCGGCGGGCTGCCCGCGCTGCGCGCGTCCGCCATGCGTCGGCTCGGCATGGGCGACTTCGTGGCCGGTCGGCTCAGCCAGGCGAGCAGCCGGTTGGCTGCCGCCTACCAGGTCAGCCTCAGCGCACAGGATCGGCGTGGGCAGGCCTGGTCGCTGCAGAACCTGGCCTGGGTGACCACGACCCGGGGTGACTTCGCCGGCACCGATGCCGTCCTCGGCCGGGCCGCCCGGCTCTTCGCCGAACTGAAGGACCCGTACGGGCGGGCCTGGCTGCGGGGCACCACCGCGTTCGCCCGGCTGCTCGCCGGTCGGCTGCGGGAGGCGTGCCGGATGGCGCAGGTCTTCCTGCCCTTCGGCGAGCGGGTCGGCGAGGCGTGGGCGGTGGGCACGCTGCGCGCGGTCGCGGCGTTCGCCACCGCCGAGTTGGGCGAGCTGGCCGAGGCGGACCGGGAGGCCCGCCGGGCGTACCGCGAGTTCGCCGCCGCGTCCGACGACTGGGGGCGCGGGTTCGCGCTGGTCGTCCGGGCCGTCGTGGCCCGTGGGCTGGGCGAGCCGGAGCACGCGGCCGACCTGCTCACCGACGCCCTGGCGTACGCCGACCAGACCTCACACCCGCTGCTCACCGGAATGGCCGGCACGCTGCGCGGCTTCGTGGCGCTGGACATGGGCGACCACGAGACCGCCGAGCAGGCCGCCCGAGCGGTGCTGACGGCCGTCGAACCGCACAACCCGCAGGCGCCGGCGCAGGTCGCGCCCCGGGTGCTGCTGGCCACCGCCCGACTGGCCGCCGGTGATCCGGCGACCGCGGTCGGGCTGCTCGCCCCGGTGGCGACGGCTGCCGCCAACGCGCCCTCCCTGCTCTTCTCCCGCCGCCAGACCATGGCCCGGTACGCGTCGGCGCTGCTCGCCCACGGTCAGCGGGAGCAGGCGCTGGACTGGGCCCGACGGGCGGTCACCGCGCCCGCCGAGGACGTGCGCAGTCAGGTGATCGCGGCGAGCGTGCTCGCCGAGGCGCTGGCGGCCTGCGGCCACGCGGCGGAGGCGCGGTCCTGCGCCGACGAGGCGGTCCGCCTCGCGTACGTCACCGAACAACGCAGCGAACGAACAGCAGCCAAAGCCCTCCAAACCCGCCTAACCCTCCCCTAACCCCTCCCCCGCCCCGGGCCCCCGCCCGGGGTCTCCCGCCCGTTGATCACGAAGTTATTGCGCCGACACGCCGATATCGGTGGCAATAACTTCATGATCGCCGCGGTGGGTGGCGGGTGGGGTGGGGTGGGGTGGGGCGGTTTTGGCGGTTCTGGGGATGTGGTGGTCGGGGTGAGGGGCTAGCGTGTCACCACCGTGCGGTGGTCCACAGTGGCGACCGTCGCCGTGCCTGGGGAGGCCCTCATGAAGCTGCCGCGTTCCGTCGCGGGGTGGACCATCGCGGTCTTCGGCGTACTGGCGCTGGTGATGGGCGCGGTCGGGTTGCTCTGGCCGGAGGCGCAGCTGCGCCTGCTCGGGTTCGAGGTGCCGGCGACGCGTGGCGCCGGCGACTACACCGGCACGTTCCTGCTGGCGTCCTCGATGGCGTCGTTCAACATGGGCGTCTACTACCTGCTCGCGACGGTCACCGAGTGGCGGGCGTTCTACCGGTTCACGGTGGTCTTCCGGCTGGTCACCTTCACCGTGTTCAGCATCGCCGTGCTGGCCGACATCGCCCCGGACCGGTTCTTCGGCGTGGCCGCCTGGGAGGGGTTGGGCGCGGTGGCCACCGCGGTCGGATTGCGGATGGACGCTCGCCGGGGCACCCCGGCCGCCGCCGACACCGCTGCCGACACCGCTGCCGTGTCTCCCGCCCCTGCCGCTCCCGCCGCCTCCACGTCGGCCGATGTCGACGTGCCGGGAGGCGCCGGAGAGGCGCCCGGCGCGGCCGGTGCCGCTCCGGCGGACGCGGCGCGCTGAGCCGCCGGCCGGGTTGGGTATTTTCGAGCGGTGACCGACACCCCGACCGGTGGCTTGCCGGTGCCGATCGTGCCCGGTCTGACTGATTTGCGGGTCTTTGCCCGAGGCGGCTACGCCACCGTCTACCAGGCCACCCAGATCTCGGTCGGCCGAGAGGTCGCCGTCAAGGTCGAGAACCGCACGCTGGACAGCGAGCGCGACCAGGCCCGTTTCCTGCGCGAGGCGCGGGCCGCCGGGCGGATGTCGTCGCACCCGCACGTGGTGGACCTCTTCGACGTCGGCGTCACCGTCGACCAGCACCCATACCTGATCATGGAACTCTGTGACGGGTCGTACGCCGAGCGGATGCGCAGCTCGCCGCTCGGCCCGGTGGAGGCCCGCGATCTCGGCATCAAGATCGCGGATGCGTTGGCGCACTCGCACGGGGCCGGGGTGCTGCACCGGGACGTGAAGCCCGCGAACATCCTCTACTCGCACTTCAACTCGGCGGTGCTGGCCGACTTCGGGCTGGCCGTGCTGGCCGAGGCGCGCGACGCCTCGGTCACCCTGGAGGTGCTCACCCCGGCGTACGCGCCGCCGGAGATGTTCAGCCACAGCCCGCCGTCGCCGGCCGTCGACGTGTACGCGCTCTGCGCCACCCTCTACGCGGTGATGCACGGCCGGCCGCCCCGCTGGCAGTCCGAGCGCAACCCCAGCCTGGTGACCGTGCTGGAGATGTTCAACCAGCCACTTCCCGGCCTCCCGGGCGTACCGGACGAGCTCATCGACGTGCTGCGCCTCGGCATGGCCAACGACCCGGCCGAGCGACCGTCCGCTCTCGAACTGCACGACCTGCTCGCCAACCTGCCGTTCGGCTCGCCGGCCGCCCCGGTGAGCGGCGTCCCGACCAGCGGTGCCCCGGTCAGTGGCTCTCCGGTCAGTGGTGGCCCGAGCCGGTCCGGCCTGTACGGCACCGGTCAGCCAGTGCCGCGCCCCCCGGTCGAGGACTCCCGCCCCAGCATCCCCGGCGGCCGGCGCTGGCGGCGGCGCTGGTTCCTCGGCGGCGCCGGAGTGCTGGCGCTCGCCGCCTCGGCCACCACCGGGGCCTGGCTGGCGAGCAGTGGTTCGCCGCCCGACCCGTCACCGTCGGTGACCCAGGTCGCGGCACCGGCGACCGGGCCGCTGCCCGGCTGCGCGTCCGGCGCCGGGGCACCGACCGCGCTGCCCAGCGGTGCCCGTTGCCTCCCCGAGCTGGAGTGCTTCGGCCCGGTGCGCATCCGCGGCGCCCGCGCCGAGGCGGCCCGGGTCCCCTGCGACGGCCGGCACACCTGGGAGACGTACGCCGAGGGCATCCTGCCGGTGCCGCTCGTCGGCGCGGCCTACGACGAGGTGATCGCCGCCGAGCCGGTACGGCAGGTGTGCAGCGCCACGACGTTCCGACTGACCACGAAGATCGCCGAGCCGGTCGGCTGGCACCTGGAGGTGTTGCCGCCGGTGGACGGCAACGTCGACCGGATCTACCGGTGCCTGGCGGGGCGGGGCGTCGACGCGCTCACCGCGCCCACGCTCACCGGTCGCTGAACCCGCCGCGCGCCCGTCCCCGGTCACGCACCGCACGCAACGCGTCCCGGCTGTCCAGGGCGTCGAGCGTGTCCGCGTCGATCCCGTACGGCATCAACTCCGGCGGCGCGGTGGCGTGCGGTTGGTCCGCCGGCTCTGGTTCGGCGCGCTGGCGGGCGGCGGACACGGCGACCGCGGTGACCATGGCCAGCAGCACGCAGAGCAGTGCGAGAACGACACCGAGAAGGTCCTGCCGGCGCAGAACGACCAGCAGGGCCAGCAGCGCGACGGCACCGGGCGCCGCGACCGCCGCCACCATCCGCGCATCGATCCTGGACAGTCGATTCACCCCTCCAGCATGTCCTGACCGGGCCCGCTGTCAACCGGAGACGCGATCCGCCGCGCCGATCGGCGTTGATCGAACGGACCAGCCGACCCGACCGGTCGGCGTGCACACGCAGTGGACCCAGCTCGCTACTCTCGGTGTCCCGCAGGCTGCTCCGTCAGCGAGGTCGCCCATGAACGTCCACAGTTCCCAGTCCCGGCTCCGCTCGGTCGCGACGACGCTGGCGGTTGCCCTGACCCTCACCCTCTCCGCCGCCGCCGGCTGCGACAGCCGCAAGGAGCCGGACCTGCCGTCGGTGCAGGAGAAGCTGCGCGAGTCGCACATCTACGGGCAGTCGAAGCTGCGCATCGGTGTCGCCACCAACGAGCCGTTGATGGGCGACCTCCGCAACGGCCAGCACGTCGGCTTCGACGTCGAGATCGGTAGGTACATCGCCGCCTCCCTCGGTTACGAGGGCGACCAGCAGTTGGAGTTCGTGTCGGCGGCCACCGAGGACCGGATCCCGTATCTGCAGGGCGGCACCGTCGACCTGGTGGTGTCCAGCTTCTCGATGACCGAGGAGCGCAAGAAGCTGGTCAGCTTCGCCGGGCCGTACTTCGTCACCACCCAGGAGGTGCTGGTGCCGGTCCGGCTGAAGGACAAGATCCGCACCATTGAGGACCTGCGCGACCCGGCCTACAAGGTCTGCACCACCGGCGGTTCCACCACGGAGGGCGAGCTGGAGAAGCGCCAGGTCAAGGCGTTGGTGGTGAAGGACGTCTGGGATTGCGTGACAGGCATCCGCGCCGGCCGGTACGACGTGGTCAGCTCGGACGAGACGATCCTCGCGGGCTTCCTGGCCACGTACCCGAAGGAGTTCGAGATCGTCGACCTGCCCTTCGGCACGAGCGAGCTGTTGGGCATCGGCGTGCCGATCGGCGATCCGGCGCTGCGTGACCTGGTCGCCTTCTTCCTGCAGAAGAGCTACCAGCAGGGCCGCAACGGGCAGGCCAGCCCGTGGCTGACGGCGTACAACCGGACCCTGGGCCCGTGGCTGCGCGTCGAGAAGACTCAGCCGCAACCACTTGAGGTTCCGAAGCTGGTCGACTTCGACGACAAGGCGCCCCGGCGGTGAGCACGGTGCCGACCGCCACCGGTGACGCGAGCGCCGGCGGCGGGGTGCCGCCACCCCGGCCTTCCGTGCCGACCGACCACGTCGAGGTGGACGCCGTTGGGTGGCCGACCGGGGTGCCGCGGGCCGAACCCGCCGTGCCGGTCGCCGACGTCGAGCAGGTGCCGGTGCGGTGGGAACCGGCGGAGCGGCGGGCGCGGGCCAGCCAGTCGTTCTGGACGGCGGTCGTGGGCGTGCCGGCGATCTTCTCGGTGCTCCGGCTCGGCGTGGAGGCGGGTGGGGAACTCCAGACCACGCTGCTGCTGGTCGCCAACGTCGGTCCGGTCAACCTGCTCGCCGGGTTCCTGACCACCGCGGCCCGGCTGCTCTCCACCGGGCTGGTCGCCGTCTTCGCGCTCGGCGCGGTGCTGGCCGTGAGCGTGGAACGACTGCCGCCGGGCACCCGTCGCCGCCCGCTCTTCGCGCGCTGGGCGGACCTCACCCCGGCCTGGGTGGTGGTGGCGAGCTTCCTGCTCGCCCTGCTCACCTGGCCGCTGCTCTACTTGCCGCTGCTGCTGCCGGCGTTCGCTGCCGCGTTCCAGCTTCGTCCGGACCGGCTACACGAGTGGGTCGTACCCCGGTTGTCGGCGATCGTCGCGTTCTTCGCCGGGTACGGCTGGCTGCTGCTGCCGACGCTGCGGGACGCGGGTGGGCAGGGTGAGCTGCTGGTGCTGGCACTTCTCGTGGTGCCGCCGGTGTTGGCGCTCTTCATCGCCGGGCCGCTACCCGGCGTGGTGATCCGACCGCTGGCGTCGCTGACCGAGGTGGCAGTGCTGGCCATGCTGGTCTGGGCCGCGCTGCCGGTGATCAGCACACCGGTGCTCCCGCTCACCGTCACCACTGTGGGCGCCGAGAACGGCCCGACCGAAGACGTACGGGGGCACGTGGTGACCACCGACGACGTCAACATGGTGATCCTGCAGGAACGGGGTGGAGTCCGGTACGTGCCGGTCGGCCTCGTCCGCGCGCAGGTGCTCTGCCCGAGCGAGGAGGAGCTGCCCCGGCACCGGCTGCGGATCCACGACTTCCACATCGAGGATTCGCTGCTGGAGGGGATGGGCCGCCGCGTCCGCCCGGTGCACCGCATCGACGCCGCCTGCCGCGCCCCCGGCTGACCGCTGCTCAGTAGGACTTCTCCTGACCGAGGACGTGTTGGGCGACGAAGTTCAGGATCATCTCCCGGCTGACCGGGGCGATCCGGCCGGCCCGGACCGCGCCGAGCAGGGTGGCCACCCCGTACTCGGTGGTCATGCCCGCCCCGCCGAGGGCCTGCACGGCGGTGTCCACGGCGAGCGCGGCGGCCTCCCCGGCCGCGTACTTGGCCATGTTGCCGGACACCCCGGCCTCCAGGTCACGGCCGGCGTCGTACAGGGTGGCGGCCTTCTGGATCATCAGCCGGGCCAGCTCCACCTGCACCGCCGCGTGGGCGAGCGGATGCGACACCCCCTGGTGCGAGCCGATGCTCCGGCCACCCCACACCTTGCGGGTGGCGGTGTACTCGCTGGCCCGCTCGATGGCGTACCGGCCGGTTCCGGCGCCCATCGCGGCGACCGTGATCCGCTCCGGGTTGAGCCCGGCGAAGAGCGCGGGCAGGCCGGCGTCCAGGGATTCGCCGACCAGCGCGTCGGCGGGCACCCGCACGTCGTCGAGGTAGAGCAGGAACTGGTTCTCCGGAGAGACGATCTCCATGTCCAGCTTGGACCGGGTCAGCCCGGCCGCGTCGGTCGGCACCAGGAACAGCGCGGGCTTCAACTTGCCGGTGGAGGAATCCTCGGTCCGGGCCACCACCAGGACGTGCCCGGCCTCGTCGACCCCGGAGATGTAGCACTTGCGGCCGTTGAGCAGCCAGTCGTCGCCGTCGCGGCGGGCCACCGTGCCGAGCCGGTGGAAGTTGGAGCCGGCCTCCGGCTCGGTGATCGCGAAGACGATCTTCTGCGAGCCGTCGGCGAGGCCGGGTAGGTGCCGCTTGCGCTGCTCCTCGGTGCCGTGCCGGTTGATGACGGTGGCCGCGATGGCGGGGGAGACCACGAGCAGCAGCAGCGGGCAGCCGGCCGCCGCCAGCTCCTCGCAGACGATGGCCAGCTCGGTGATGCCGCCGCCCCCGCCGCCGTACTCGGTGGGGATGTTGACTCCCAGGTAGCCGAGCCGTCCGGCCTCGGCCCACAACTCGGTGGTGTGCTCACCGGCCTTCGCCTTCTCGACGAAGTAGCCGTGGCCGTACCGGCGGCCCAGCGCCCGCACGGCGTCGCGCAGCTGGTCCTGCTCGGGGGTGAGGTCGAAGGTCATCGGGGGTCCTCCTCGGGGTTCGACGGCTCCAGGTCGCCGCTTGCGGGGGAGCCGTCGATGACGGCCAGGACGGTGCCGGTGCGCACCTGACCGCCGGCCGGCACCGGCAGCTCGGTGACCACGCCGTCGGTCGGGGCCAGCACGGGATGTTCCAGCTTCATCGCTTCCAGCGTGAGCAGTGGATCGCCGGCCGTGACCCGCTGGCCGACCTGGACGTGCACCCGGGTCACCGCGCCGGGCAACGGCGCGAGCAGCGACCCGGCCGCCACCGCCGCCGTGGGCAGCGGGAGACGCGGCAGCTCGACGAGGCTCGCCGCCCCGTCCGGGCCGTCCACGAAGACCTCCGACCCCACCCGGTGTACGCGGTACGCCTGCCGAACCCCGTCGACGTCGAGCACCACCCGGTCGGGGGTCGCCTCGACCAGCGCCACGGTCGGCGCGCTAGCCGATTCGGAGGCGTCGCTGACCTTCGGCCGCTCGACGGAGTCATCGGTTGGCAACGTGCTGGACCAGTCGGCGAGCGCGCCGGTCCGGTCCAGGCGGTAGCGGATCTCGATCTTGTCGCCGTCCGACCCGACGAAGCGGGTGGTCTGGGGGACCGCGGGCACGTTGCGCCAGCCACAGGGAAGTCCGGCGAGGACGGGCGCGTCCGTCCGACGCTGCGCGGCACCGGCCAGCGCCGCCGCGAGCGCGGCGACCGGGAGTCGGTCGGCGGGGAGCAGCGGCGCGAAGACCTCCGGGTGCCGGTCCAGGAATCCGGTGTCGATCTCGCCGGCCGCGAACTCCGGGCTGCGCAGCACCCGAACCAGCAGATCGCGGTTGGTCGCCACCCCGTGCAGCTCGGCCCGCGCCAGCCCGCCCGCCAGCGCGCGGGCCGCCTCCGACCTGGTCGGCGCCACCGCGATCAGCTTGGCGAGCAGCGAGTCGTAGTGCACACCCACCACCGAGCCCGCCACGACGCCGGAGTCGAGCCGCAGGCCCGCCCGCTGGATCCAGCCGAACTCGCGGTCCACGCCGGGCACGTCGAAGCGGTGCAGGGTGCCGGTGGCGGGCCGCCAGCCCTGCGCCGGCTCCTCGGCGCAGAGCCGTACCTCGATCGCGTAGCCGCGCGTGGCGGGGTAGTGGTGGTGCTCGGGCAGCGGGGCGCCCTCGGCCACCAACAACTGCATCCGGACCAGGTCCAGCCCGACCGGGGTGATCAACTCGGTGACCGGGTGCTCCACCTGGAGCCGGGTGTTCATTTCGAGGAAGAAGAATTCGCCGGTCGGTGCCAGCAGGAACTCGACCGTGCCGGCCCCCACGTAGTCGACAGCCCGTCCGGCAGCCACGGCGGTCTCGTGCAGCCGCTCCCGCAGCCCCGGCGGGAGATCCCCGGGCGCCTCCTCGATGATCTTCTGGTGCCGGCGCTGGATCGAGCACTCCCGGACACCGAGGGCGGCCACCGTCCCGTGGTTGTCGCCGAAGATCTGCACTTCCACGTGCCGGCCGCGCTCGACGTACCGCTCGATGAAGACCGTGCCGTCGCCGAACGCTGCAGCCGCCTCGCGGCGCGCGGAGGCCACGGCCTCGGGCAGCTCGGCGGCGGCCCGGACGATCCGCATGCCCCGCCCGCCACCACCCGCGGACGCCTTCACCAGCACCGGGAAGCCCGTGACCTCGTCGGCGTCGGTCCAGCTCGGCAGCATCGGCACACCCGCGTCGGCGAGCAGCGCCTTCGCCGCCAGCTTGTCGCCCATCGCGGCGATCACCTTGGCCGGCGGCCCGACCCAGGTCAGCCCGGCGTCGGTCACCGCCGCCGCGAATTCGGCGTTCTCGGCGAGGAAGCCGTAGCCGGGGTGGACGGCGTCCGCGCCGCTGCGCCGGGCCGCGTCCAGGATCAGGTCCACCCGCAGGTACGTCTCGGCCGGCGTGTTCCCGGGCAGCCGCACCGCCTGGTCGGCCTCGGCGACGAACGGCGCGTCGGCGTCCGCGTCGGAATGCACGGCGACGGTCTGCACACCCATCGCGCGGCAGGTGGCGAAGACCCGGCGGGCGATCTCGCCCCGGTTGGCCACGAGCAGTCTGTTGATCATGAGTGGCCCCTCTACATCCGGAAGACGCCGAAACCGTCGGCGCCCTTCACCGGTCCGTTGTGGATCGCCGAGAGGCAGAGCCCCAGCACGGTGCGGGTGTCCCGGGGGTCGATCACCCCGTCGTCGTAGAGCCGGCCGGAGAGGAAGAGCGCGCCGGACTGCGACTCGATCTGCTGCTCGACCATCATCCGCATCGCCGCGTCGGACTCCTCGTCGAAGGAGCGCCCCCGGGCGGCGGCGGCCTGCCGGGCCACGATGGAGAGCACCCCGGCGAGCTGCGCCGGGCCCATCACCGCCGACTTGGCGTTCGGCCAGGTGAACAGGAACCTCGGCTCGTACGCCCGCCCGCACATGCCGTAGTTGCCGGCCCCGTACGAGGCGCCCAGGTTCACCGTCAGGTGCGGCACCGTCGAGTTCGACACCGCGTTGATCATCAACGCGCCGTGCTTGATGATGCCGCGCTGCTCGTACTCGGTGCCGACCATGTAGCCGGTGGTGTTCTGCAGGAAGATCAGCGGGGTGTCCGAGGCGTTCGCGAGCTGGATGAACTGGGCCGCCTTCTGCGCCTCCGCGCTGAACAGCACCCCCCGGGCGTTCGCCAGCACCCCCACCGGATACCCGTGCAGCTCGCCCCAGCCGGTGACCAGCGCGTCCCCGTACGCCGGCTTGAACTCGTCGAAGTCGCTGCCGTCCAGGATCCGGGCTAGCACCTCGCGCGGGTCGAACGGCACCTTCAGATCGGAGCTGACGATGCCGAGCAGCTCCTCCGGGTCGTACTTCGGCGGCTGCGGCACGGCCGTGCGCGGCGACGGGCCCTGCTTGCGCCAGTTGAGCCGGCGGACGCACTGCCGGGCCAGCCGGATGCCGTCGCGCTCGTCGGCGGCCAGGTAGTCGGCGAGCCCGGACGTGCCGGCGTGCATCGCCGCGCCACCCAGCGACTCGTCGTCGGTGACCTCGCCGGTCGCCATCTTCACCAGCGGCGGCCCGGCCAGGTAGACCTGCGACCGGTCCCGAATCATGATCACGTGGTCGGACATCCCCGGCACGTACGCGCCACCGGCCGTGGCGTTGCCGAAGACCACGCTGACCGTGGGGATGCCCGCGGCCGAGAGCCGCGTCAGGTCCCGGAACACCCGGCCACCCGGGATGAAGATCTCCGCCTGGGTGGGCAGGTCCGCCCCGGCCGACTCGACCAGATTGACCATCGGCAGCCGGTTGGCCAGGGCGATCTCACCGGCCCGCCGGGTCTTCGCGAGCGACCACGGGTTGACCGCGCCGCCGCGTACCGTCGGGTCGTTGGCGACGATCAGGCACTCGACGCCCTCGACCACGCCGATACCCGTGACCACGCTGGCCCCGACCGGGAAATCCGTGCCGTACGCGGCGACCGGCGACAGCTCCAGAAACGGGCTGTCGGCGTCCACCAACAGCTCGATCCGCTCCCGGGGGAGCAGCTTGCCGCGCTTGTGGTGCCGGGACACGTACTTCTCGCCGCCGCCCGCCCGGGCCTGGTCCAGCGCGGCGTCCAGCTCGGCCAGTCGCTCCAGCAACGCCGCCCGGTTCGCCACGTGCCCCGGTGCGGCCGGATCGATCGCGCTGTCCAGGATCGTCATAGGCCCATGCCCTTCGCGATGATCTCGTTCATGATCTCGGTGGTGCCGCCGCCGATGCCGAGGATCCGGGCATCGCGGTAGTGCCGCTCCACCTCGGCGTCGCGCAGGTAGCCGAAGCCGCCGTGCAGTTGCAACGCCTGGTCGACGACCTGGTCACAGGCGGCCACCGCGACGTTCTTGGCCATCGCCACCTCGGTCACCACCGGCTCGCCGGCGACTGCTCCAGGTCGCGGCGCGGCGTCAGACGCGCCGAGCTGGAGTGGTCGAGCCACCCGGATGGCCACCTCGTGCACGTACGACCGGGCCGCCTCGGCGCGGGTGTGCATCTCGGCCAGCCGGTGCCGGACCAGCTGCCGGCTGGCCAGCGGACGCCCGAAGGTCTCCCGGTCCCGGCACCAGCGCACCGCCAGCTCGACGCAGCGCTGCGCGGTCGCGTACGCCTGGGTCGCCAGCGACAGTCGCTCGGCGGCGAAGTGCTGCATGATCGCCAGGAAGCCGGTGTTCTCCGCGCCGATCCGGTTGGCCACCGGCACTCGCACGTCGACGAAGGACAGCTCCGCCGTGTCCGAGCAGTGCCAGCCCAGCTTCTCCAGTCGGCGCCCCACCGTGAACCCGGGCGACCCCTTGTCGATGACGAGCAGGGTCAGTGCACCGCTGCCGGGGAAATCGGTGCACACCGCGGTGGTCACGAAGTCGGCCCGGTGCCCGCTGGTGATGTACGTCTTCGACCCGTTCACCACGTAGTGGTCGCCGTCGCGGCGGGCGGTGGTGCGGATGCCGGCCACGTCGGAGCCGCCGTCCGGCTCGGTGATCGCCAGCGCGCCGATCATCGTGCCGGCCAGGGTGGGCCGGACGTACCGCTCGATGAGGCCGTCGTCGGCGGGCGGCGGGGTGCCGCCGAGCCGGCCGCCCAGCGACCCGCCGGTGCGGGCGCCGGCCGCGGCGACCATGTGCGGCAACGCGATGCCGTGCGTGAACAGGGCCGCGACCAGACCGGACGAGCCGCCCGAGCGGATCAGCTCCTCCGTCACGATGATCGAGTCGAGCAGGTCACCGCCGCTGCCGCCCACCGACTCGGGAAAGCCGATGCCGAGCAGGCCGAGCTTCGCGGCGGTCGCGTGCAGGGCCCGGGGGACCTCGCCGGCCCGCTCCCAGTCGTCCAGGTGCGGCAGCACCTCCCGGGTCACGAAGGCCCGGGTCAACTCGCGCAGCTGCCGCCGTTCGGGGGTGTCCACGATGCTCATCGCGCCACCCCCGTCGGCACATCGGCGGGCAGGTCGACGATCCGGGCGCGCAGCAGCTCGCCGAGCGCCTTGGCCTGCGGATCGAACCGGGTCGACGCGGCGACCCCGGCCCCGAGCAGGCCCTCGATCACGAAGTTGACCGCGCGCAGGTTCGGCAGCTCGTAGCGCCGCACCGACAGCGACGCCGTCTCCGGCAACAGCTCGGCCAGCCGCTCGACGGTCAACCAGGCGCGCAGCCACGCGTACCCGGCGTCGCTTCGGGCCCAGACACCGAGGTTGGCGTCACCGCCCTTGTCGCCCGAGCGCGCGCCGACCAGCTCGCCGAGCGCCCCGCGCCGGGTCGGGCCGTCAACCGCCGCGTCGCCGCCCGGTACGGTCTCGTCGTCCGCGGTGGGGACGGTGCAGAACGGCGGGGCGATCGGCACCCGCTCACCGCCGGGCAGGACCGCGACGTGCGCGACCTCGTCCTGCGGCACGGCGTCGGCGGTGAAGACGCCGTACGGTGTCGCGTCGCCCGGGAGGGTGGTCAGCGTGCAGCCCGGGTAGGAGGCCAGCGCCAGCTCCACCGCGGCGGCCGAGAAGGCCCGCCCGGCCCGCGACTTGTCACTGTCGCGCAGGTGTACGTGCAGAAGGGCGCTGGCCACCTCGGTGTCGGCGGCGTCCGGGTGGTCGGTGCGGGCCAGCGTGACTTCCAGCCCGTCCTTGCCCACCGCCTCCTCGATCTGCCCCCGTACCAGGGCCGCCTTCGCCTCGATGTCCAGCCCACAGAGGACGAACGTCATCGAGTTCCGGAAGCCGCCGAGGTTGTTGACGCCCACCTTGAGCGTTGCCGGGGGCGGGGTGCCCCGGACGCCGGAGACCCGGACCCGGTCCGGCCCGTCGGGGCGCAGCGTCACGGAGTCCAGTCGGGTGACCACGTCCGGCCCCAGGTAGGCCGGCCCGCCGATCTCGTAGAGCAGCTGGGCGGTGACGGTCTCCACGGTGACCGCGCCGCCGGTGCCCGGGTGCTTGGTGACCACGGATGAGCCGTCGGAGTGCACCTCGGCGATCGGGAAGCCGGGGCGGTGCCCGCCGTCGGGCAGTTCGGTGAAGAAGCTGAAGTTGCCGCCGGTGACCTGCGCCCCGCACTCCAGGAGGTGCCCGGCGACGGTCGCCCCGGCCAGCTCGTCGAGGTCGTCGCGGCCCCACCCGTATCGGGCGATGGCCGGGCCGACCACCAATGACGCGTCGGTGACCCGGCCGGTGACCACCACGTCGGCACCGGCGTCGAGGCAGGCGGCGATCCCGAACGCGCCCAGGTAGGCGTTCGCGGTGAGCGCGTCGGGCCGCTGGAGCGCGTCGCCCTCGACGTACCCCACCTGGGCCGACAGGCCCAGACGGCCGGCGAGCGCCTCGATGGCGGCGGCCAGGCCGGCCGGATTCAACCCGCCGGCGTTGGTCACGATCCGCACCCCCCGGTCGAGGGCTGTGCCCAGGCACGTCTCCAGCTGGCGCAGGAACGTCTTCGCGTAGCCGAGGTCGGGGTCGCGCAGCCGGTCCCGACCGAGGATCAGCATGGTCAGCTCGGCCAGGTAGTCACCGGTCAGCACGTCCAGTTCGCCGCCGTCGAGCATCTCCCGCCAGGCGGTGAACCGGTCGCCGTAGAAGCCGGAGGCGTTGCCGATGCGGATCACGCCCGTACTCCGTTTTCGCTGGCCGGTGCCCGGCCGGCCCCCGGCGGCCCGGCGAAGGCCTGCGCCACGTCGAGCCACTCGTCGGCGATCGGGCCGGTGGCCACCAGGGCGAGGTCCGCGCGGTGGCGGCGTTGGGTGACCAGGAGGCAGAAGTCCCGGGCCAGGCCGCTCAGCCGGTCGGCGGCGTCCGCCGGACCCCAGGTCCACATGTCACCGCCGGGCCCGACCAGCTCGACCCGGACCGGCGCCGCCGGTGCCGGCCGGCCGTGGGCGGCGAAACCGTGCCCGAGAGTACGCACACCGAGGTGCGCCACGTGCCGGAGCCGGTCGCTGTCGGGGCGGACGACACCGACGGCGTCGGCCACGTCCTCGCCGTGTGCCCAGGTCTCCATCATCCGGGCGGTCGCCATCGAGGTGGCCGACATCCGGGTGCCGTACCAGGGCAGCTTCTCGCCGGCCGGGACGGCGGCCAGGGCGTCGGCGAGTGCCGCCCGCCCGGCGCGCCAGCGGGCGAGCAAGTCGACGGGCGGGGCGAGGAATCCATCGGCACCCGCGTCCACCAGCCGCGTCACGTCCGGAGCGCCGGTCACCGTCGCGTAGAACGCCTCGGTATCGGTGGCGGCCAGCAGCGCCACGTGGTCGGTCCAGGCGAGGTGGGCGATCTGGTGCCCGATGCTCCAGCCGGCCGCCGGGGTCGGGCGGGCCCAGTCGGCTGCCGGCAGCGGCGCCACCAGCGCGTCCAGGTCAGCGGACTCGTCGGCCAGATCCGCGAGCAGGTCACTGAGGTCGACCATGGTGCCTCCGGTCGGTGCTGGGCCGGTGTGGCCGGGGTCAGGGCGTGAGGAGGGTGGCGAGCTGGCGTTTCCAGGTGACGAGCAGGGCGGCACGGCGGGCCGAGTCGTCGCTGAGCAGGTTGGCCACCCCGAGCCCGCGCAGCAGGTCGAGGGTGGCCTGCACCGCTTCGCGGACGCCGGGACGACGCTCGTCGACCCCGAGCAGGGCGACGGTGAGCCGGTGCATCTCCCGGCCGACCGTCGCCTCCAACGGGACCAGGGCGTCGCGGAGCTCCGGGTCGGTGCGGGCGGCCACCCACAGTTCGAGCGCGGCGACGAAGAGCGGCCCGGTGAAGGCCACCCCGAGCAGGTCGATCACCCGGTCCAGCCGCTGCGGGCCGGCCGGCAACGCCTCGGCCTCGGTGCGCAGCTCGTTGGCCCGGCGCTCGGCCAGATGGGCGACGGCGGCCGTGACCAGCGCGGCCTTCGTCGGGTAGTGGTGCAGCTGCGCGCCCCGCGAGACACCTGCTCGCGCCGCCACGACGGTGGTCGTGGTGCCGGACCAGCCATGATCGATGAGGCAGTCGACGGTCGCCTCCAGCAGGCGGGCCTGGGTGGCGCGACTGCGCTCCTGCTGGGGAACACGCGTCGCGCCGGCGGACGTCGCGGCAGCGGACGTCGCGGCGGAAGACGTCGATGCGGCGGACACGGCAACAGCCTGCGGCCTCCGAAACAAACAGTCAAGACTGACTTTTTTATGGCTGGATCGGCGATGTGCTCAGGTCGAGCTGCCCTCGACTGCCCTCCCTGGCCCTGTAGAGCTGCCCCACGAATGGGGCGGCGATGACGCGCCATCTGCCCCTCCTGCTCCGGGGCCCTCCGGAGAGCTGCCCTGGCTCGGGATTGGGCGGCGACGATGCGCCATCTGCCCCTCCACCTCCAGGGCCTTCGTAGAGCTGCCCCGGGGCTGGGGCGGCGACGATGCGCCACCTGCCACTCCCTGGCCCTGTAGAGCTGCCCCAGGAGTGGGGCAGCGGCGACGCCTGGTCTGCCCCAGATCTGGGGCAGCTCTACAGGCAGCAGAGGAGGTCCTCCGACCTCAGCTGATTGGCCTGCGCCGGCTGTCGGCGGCCAGCCGAGGCCGTCTGCAATCTCGAGGCCGTCCGCAACGTCGAGGCCGTCCGCAACGTCGAGGCCCTGTGCAGCGCCGGGGGCATGTGCAGCGCCGGGGGCATGTGCGGGGTCGGAGCGGTGTGGGTCAGCGGCCGTCGCGCGGGCCGAAGACGGCGAGGGCGTCGGCGTCGCTGTGCTGGGAGCGCAGGTACTCGTCGGCCCAGGCGGCGGCGTCGGGGTAGGTCGACTCCGTCGCCACCCGGGCGCAGGCCGCGTCCACGTCGAAGGCGGTGCGGCGCAGCTGTACGCCCGGACCGAGCAGCGCCCACCACGCGCCCGCACCCCCGTACGGCATGCCGATGCTGCCCGGGTTGACCACCAGGCGCCGGTCGACCAGCCGGGTGAACGGCATGTGGGTGTGGCCGCAGACCACCGTCGCGATCTCGGCCGGGAGGCCGGCGAACACCTCCGACCAGCGGGACATTCGGGAGTCGACGAGCACGACTTCCTCGTCGTCACGAGGGGTCGCGTGACAGAACAGTGTCGGCCCGAGGCCGTCGATCTCGAACGTCGCCGTCGCCGGCAGGGCCGCGAGTCGGGCCACCTGGTCCTCGCGGAGCTGCCCGCCGGCCCAGTGGGACACCTCGAAAGCGGCGGGCCGGCCGGCCCGTGCGTCGACCAGCTCACGTTCGCAGTTGCCGCCCACCCAGCAGACCCGGTCACCCAGGTCGGCGAGCACGTCCAGCACCTCGACCGGCTGCGGGCCGGACGCGATGTCGCCGGTCAGCACGATGAGGTCGGCGGCGGCGACGTCCGGCTCGGCCAGCACGGCCTCCAGCGCGGGGAGTACGCCGTGGATGTCGGAGAGCACCGCAACTCTGTTCACCATGGGCCCACCCTCACCGCTGCTGCCGCACCGAGCCAGCATTTCTGCGCCGGGCAGACGAAAACGTCCCCGCCTGCCGTCGGTGACGGCAGGCGGGGACGGGACGTACCGCTCAGACGCGGGCGCGGCGGGCGAGGCGCTCCGGGTCCAGGATGATGATGCTCTTGCCGTCCAGCCGCAGCCAGCCGCGCGAGGCGAAGTCGGCAAGCGCCTTGTTGACCGTCTCCCGGGAGGCGCCGACGAGCTGGGCGATCTCCTCCTGGGTGAGGTCGTGCGTCACGCGCAGCACGCCGCCATCGCGCGTGCCGAACCGGCCGGCCATCTGGAGCAGGTTCTTCGCGACCCGACCCGGCACGTCCGTGAAGATCAGGTCGGCGAGCGAGTCGTTGGTCCGACGCAGCCGCCGGGCGAGCACGCGGAGCAACTGCTCGGCGATCTCCGGGCGGTTGTTGAGCCACGGCCGCAGCGCCTGCTTGCGCAGCCGCACCAGCCGGGTGTCGGTCACCGCGGTGGCGGTCGCCGTACGCGGACCCGGGTCGAAGAGCGACAGCTCACCGACCATGTCCGACGGCCCCATCACCGCGATCAGGTTCTGCCGGCCGTCCGCCGCCCGGCGGCCGACCTTGATCTTCCCGGACAGCAGGATATAGAGGCTGTCGCCGGGCTCGCCCTCATTGAAGACGATCTCGCCCTTGCGGACCTCGATCGTCTCCATCTCCTTGGCGAGCGCCTCGGCAGCTTCCGGGTCGACACCCTGGAAGATCCCGCTGCGGGCCAGTACCTCATCCATCGCGCACCTCCGGTTGCGCGTGCCGTCTTCTCGGCCGGGGCCGCCGTCCGCTGATCCCCTCGCGCGCCGTCAAGTCTAGGCGCACGTGAGCATGAATCAGAGGTCGCCCCTGGAATCTTGATCGGTGGGCGTAACCTGCCCGACGTGCTGAGCGACCCGACTCTGACCAGCCGCGCCGAGGACGGGCGGCAGATTCCGCTGCTCGTCTGGCGGGCCGACGGCCCCTTACGAGCGGTCAGCAGCGGCCCGCTCGGCGGTGGAATCGGCGTCCGGCACTGGGTGCTGAACGCGACCGTACCCATGTCGTACGACCGGGACGACCCCGCCGCCCACCTGACCGCGCTCGCCGCGGACCTGGCCCTCGACGGGCCCGGAGTGGGCCTGCTGACCGGCGTCGACGTGACCGAGGTGGTCGCCCGGACCGACACCGGGGTGCGGGCCTGGGCGACGGTCGGGCTCGGCACCCCGGTGCCCGCCGCCGCGCCGGAACCGGCCGCGCTCGCCCAGCGGGTGGGCACGGTCAACATCGTGGTGTACGTGCCGGCCCGGCTCGCCGACTCGGCGCTCGTCAACGCCGTCGCCACCGCCACCGAGGCGAAGACCCAGGCGATCGTCGAGCTGGGGTTGCCCGGGACCGGCACCCCCACCGACGCGGTCACCGTGCTCTGTCCGGTGGACGGGCCGGAGGTCGCGTACGGCGGCCCGCGCTCCACCTGGGGCGCCCCGCTGGCCCGAGCCGTGCACGCCGCAGTGCGCGCGGGCGGTGACCGGCCGGTCGTTCCCTGGTCAGACCGGCTGACCGGCTGAACTTCCGACCGATCGGCCCTCGTCGGCGGGTTACGGGGCCGGTAGGGTCGCGGGCGATGTACGCTTCCGCCCCCCTCGCGCCCCGCCCGTTCCGTCGCGTCGCCCTCGGCCTCGCGGCGCTGCTGGCCGCCCTGCTCGTCGCCGGCTGTGCCGACAGCGGGGAGGCCCCGGTGTGGCAGCCCGGCGCCGGTGGTGGTGGCACCGGAGCGCCGGTGACCACGTCCGGCCCGAAGGCGAGCGGCGGCGCCGCAACCTCCGGCGGGGGTGGCGCCATCTCGCTCTCCGCCACCGGCGACATCATCATGGGCAACGCGCCGAGCCGGCTCCCCGCCGCCGGCGGCACGGGCTTCTTCGACTCGGTCAAGCAGGCGCTCAAGGCCGACCTGGTGATGGGCAACCTGGAGGAGCCGCTGACGGTGGACACCGGCGCCGGCAAGTGCGGGGCCAACTCCACCCGCTGCTACCAGTTCCGGGCCCCACCGGAGTACGCCGCGCACCTGCGCGACGCCGGCTTCAAGGTGCTCAACCAGGCCAACAACCACGGCTACGACTACGGGCCGAAGGGCTACGAGAACACGCAGAAGGCGCTGGAGAAGTACGACCTGGAGCACACCGGCGCCCCGGACGAGATCACCGTGGTCGACGTCAAGGGCGTCAAGGTTGCCGTGGTGGGTTTCTCGTCGTATGTCTGGTCCAACAGCCTGGTCGACATCGCCAAGGCCAAGACGGTGGTGGCCAAGGCGGCCACCATGGCCGACCTGGTCGTGGTGCAGGTGCACATGGGCGGCGAGGGCGCGGACCAGACCCGGGTGAAACCCGGCACCGAGATATTCCTGGGTGAGAACCGGGGGGACCCGGTGAAGTTCTCGCACGCCATGATCGACGCGGGCGCGGATCTGATCGTCGGGCACGGGCCGCACGTGCTGCGCGGCATGGAGTTCTATCAGGGGCGTCTGATCGCGTACAGCCTGGGCAACTTCGCCGGCGGTAGCAACACGTTGATCAATACCGGCCGGCTCGGCTGGGGCGGGGTGCTGAAGGTGTCGCTCAAGCCGGACGGCAGTTGGGCCGGCGGCACGTTCACCTCGACGTACATGAACTCCACCGGCAAGCCGACGATGGACCCGGACGACCGGGGCCTGGGCCTGGTCACCGAGCTGAGTCGCGCCGACTTCCCGAAGGGCGGGGCCCGGTTCGACGGGCAGGGCAGGATCACCGCGCCGACGGCCGGTTGACCCGAGCAGGAACGTCCGGGGCGCGACGTAGGCTGACCGTCGTGACCAGTAGCCCTCCCGGTGCCAGCGAGACCGATCTCGGGCGCAAACGTCGTGCCCGCAAGATCGGCCGGGTGCTGGCCGAGACGCACCCCGACGCGCACTGTGAGCTGGACCACTCCAACGCCCTGGAGCTGGCCGTCGCCACCATCCTCTCGGCGCAGTGCACCGACAAGAAGGTCAACGAGGTCACCCCGAAGCTCTTCGCCCGCTACCCGAGCGCCGCCGCGTACGCCGGGGCCGACCGGGGCGAGATGGAGGAGCTGATCCGGCCCACCGGCTTTTACCGCAACAAGACCGATTCGCTGCTCAAGCTCGGGCAGGCCCTCCTCGACCGGTACGACGGTCAGGTCCCCGGCCGGCTCGTCGACCTGGTGACGCTTCCCGGGATCGGCCGCAAGACCGCAAACGTCATTCTCGGCAACGCCTTCGACGTCCCCGGGATCACGGTCGACACGCACTTCCAGCGGCTGGTGCACCGGTGGCGGCTGACCACCGAAACCGACCCGGTCAAGATCGAGCACGCGATCGGCGCGCTGTACGACAAGCGCGACTGGACCATGCTGTCGCACCGGATCATCTTCCACGGGCGACGGGTCTGCCATGCCCGCAAGCCCGCCTGCGGGGCGTGCACGCTCGCGAAGCTCTGCCCCTCGTACGGCACCGGCCCGACCGAGCCGGCTGCCGCAGCCAAGCTGCTCAAGGGCCCTCGGGCGCGTGACCTCGCGGTGGCCGCCGGGGTCGATCCGGAGCTGGTGCCCGCGCAGGCGGTCGCCGCGGAGGTGCCGTGAACCGGCGCCTCGCTCTGCTCGTCCTGCCGCTGCTACTGGTCGTTGCCGGTTGCACCGGCAGCCCGGCCGACGACCCCGCACCACGGCCGGCCGCCGCCGAACGGCCGTCGCCCTTCCGCGACTGCGCCGGGCTGGGCACGCCCCCCACGGCCGCGTCGCCCGGCGCCGGCACGACGGCCCCCGCCACGCCCGGCACGGCGACGGCACCCGGCGGGCAGGAGCTGCCGGAGCTGACCCTCGCCTGCTTCACCGGCGGCGCCCCCGTCGCTCTGCGCGACGTGGCCGGGCCAGCCGTGATCAATGTGTGGGCCTCCTGGTGCGGGCCGTGCCGCAAGGAACTGCCCGCCTTCCAGCGGCTCAGCGAGCGCGCCGCCGGGCGACTCCAGGTGGTCGGGGTCAACACCCGGGACAGCCGGGGCGGCGCCCAGTCCATCGGCGAGGACTTCGGCGTACGGTTCCCGATCCTGGTGGACCAGGGCGACGCGCTGCAGCGGGAACTGAAGCGCAACGCCTTCCCGCTGACCCTCTTCGTCGACGCGCAGGGCCGCATACGGCACATCGACGCCACCGGGGCGCTCGATGACGCGCAGATCGCCAAGCTGGTCCGCCAGCATCTCGGCCTGACGGTGCCAGCATGATCCGCCGACCGCCCGAGTGGATCGAGCCGTTGCTGACCCGGCTGGGCACCGCCCGTGCCGAGGACTTCACCCGGCTGACCACCCCCGCCGAGGGCGGCCGGGAGAGCGCCGTGCTGGTGCTGCTCGGTGAGCAGCCCGGCACCGGCCCCGACGTGCTGGTCCTGCAACGGGCCGCCACCCTGCGCAACCACGCCGGTCAGCCGGCCTTCCCGGGCGGGGCGGCCGACCCGGAGGACGCCGACGTCCGGGCCACCGCGCTCCGCGAGGCGAACGAGGAGGTCGACCTCGACCCGGCCAGCGTCACCGTGCTGGCCGAACTGCCGAAGTTGTGGATCCCGGTCAGCGACTTCGTGGTCACCCCCGTGCTGGCCTGGTGGCACGACCCGCACCCGGTGCACCCGCGGGAGCCCGCCGAGGTGGCGCACGTGGCGCGACTGCCGGTCCGCGAGCTGGTCGACCCGGCCAACCGGCTGCGGGTCCGCCATCCCAGCGGCTGGGAGGGGCCGGCGTTCTCGGCGCGCGGCATGCTCGTCTGGGGCTTCACCGCCGGGGTGCTGGCGGCCCTGCTGGAGATGGGTGGCTGGGCCCGCCCGTGGTCGCCCGGCCGGCTGGTCGAGCTGCCGCCCACGGGGGCCACTCCCGCGCCGTCGGCCGGCACCGAAGAGGTCGACGAGACCGCCCTACGCTGACCACGCGGTCACCTTCCGCAAGCGGTGGTCATCCGGTAGGCGCGCTGCCCGTACGCTGGACCCCGTGTCCGTCGTGGATCTCGTCCTGCTGCTGCTCATGCTCGTGTTCGCGATCAGCGGATACCGCCAGGGTTTCGTCATCGGCATCACGTCGCTGTCCGGTTTCTTCCTGGGACTGCTGCTCGGCCTGCAACTCGGGCCGCTGTTCGCCAGGCAGTTCGTCGACGCCGGCACCCGGGTGCTGATCTCACTGGTGGCGATCTTCGGGTTGGCCGTGATCGGGCAGGCGCTCGCCGGCTGGCTCGGCTCGCACCTGCGCAAGACGATCACCAGCGACGTGGGTCGGCGGGTCGACGACATCGGCGGGGCGTTCGTCTCACTGTTCGCGGTGCTCCTGCTGGCCTGGCTCGTCGCCGTACCGCTCGGGTCGTCGTCGGTGCCCTGGCTCGCCGCCGCGGTGCGCAACAGCGCGCTGATCACCGTGGTGAACGGGGTGCTGCCGGAGGAGGCGCACCGGCTCTCCACCGCTCTGGAGGACACCGTCGACACCGACGGGTTCCCGGACGTCTTCGGTGGTCTCGCGCCCACCCGGGCCCGGCAGGTCGACCCGCCCGACCCGGCGCTGGCCGGCTCCCAGCTGGTGGTCAACGGTCAGCGCTCGGTGGTCAAGGTGCTCGGCTCCGCGCCCAGCTGTTCGCGCCGCATCGAGGGCTCCGGCTTCGTGTACGCCGACGACCGGGTCATGACCAACGCCCACGTGGTCGCCGGCACCCGATCGGTGGCGGTGGAGCTGGGCGGGGAGCGGTACGACGGTCAGGTGGTGGTCTACGACCCGAACCGCGACCTGGCGGTGCTGCTGGTGCCGGGGCTGCCCGGCCCGTCGCTGCGGTTCGCCGCCGGCAACGCGGGCAGCGGCTCGGACGCCATCGTGCTCGGCTTCCCGCTCGACGGCCCGTACAACGCGCAGTCGGCGCGGGTTCGGGACGTCGACCGGATCAAGGGGCCGGACATCTACTCCTCCGGCGACGTCACCCG
The DNA here is from genome assembly GCF_042872525.1 of Micromonospora sp. NPDC005254. Taxonomy (NCBI): domain Bacteria; kingdom Bacillati; phylum Actinomycetota; class Actinomycetes; order Micromonosporales; family Micromonosporaceae; genus Micromonospora; species Micromonospora sp. NPDC005254. The sequence continues at coordinate 105,937 of NZ_JBIAKM010000001.1, forward strand.
GGAGATCTACACCATCCGGGCTCTGGTGCGTAGCGGCAACTCCGGTGGGCCGCTGCTCTCCGCCAACGGCCTGGTGCTCGGCGTGATCTTCGCGGCGGCGGCGGACGACCCCAACACCGGGTTCGCGGTGACCGCCGCCGAGGCCCGGCCGGTGGCGCTGGCCGGCGCCGAGCGCAACCGGGCCGTCGCCACCGGCGAGTGCACCTGAGCGTCGCGCCGGATCAGGTCCGGGCCGGTGCGGCGAGCGGCAGCTTGGTCCGCCCCCAGCGCAGTCCCCGGTCCAGCACCGCCCGGGCCATGATCGCGACGCAGGCGCCGCCGTTGAGGAAGGACGCCACCACGTCGCTCGGGTGGTGCATCCCCCGGTACATGCGGGTCAGCGCCACACCCACCGGCACCATCAGCAGCAGCGTCCACCAGGCGACCTTCGCTCCGGTGCTGCGCGCCCGCAGAGCCATCAGCACCGCGATACCGACGTAGAGCGCCACGGCCGCCGAGGTGTGCCCGGACGGGAAGCTCGACGTGGGCGGCGAGACATCCATGTGCTCCACCGCCGGCCGCTGCCGGTCGATCACCATCGTGGTGAGCAGGAACACCAGCGCCTGGGCGGTCACCGCCGCGCACAGGAACAGGGGCTCCCGCCAGCGCTTCAGCCAGAGCCGCAGCGCCAGCGCCACCAGCACAGTGACCACGACGATCATCTGGGTGCTGGCCAGCGTGCTGAACACCAGCGAGACGTCGTTCCAGCCGCCGGTGCGGTCACCCGCGAACTCCCGATTCACCGCGTCCTCGACGGTGAACGGCCAGGTCCGGGCGAACACGCGGGTGACCAGCACCCCGAGCAGCACCATGAAACCGAACAGGAGGGACACCGGCAGCAGCACCCGCCGGACGATCTGGACCACGGTGTCGGACATGAGCGGGCCAGTACCCGGTCGGCGTCGTCGTCACGCCTCAGGTCTTGTCCGGCTGCCGCTCGACCTCGGGCGCGACGCCGTCGCGGACCGGCCGGACCGGTCGGAGGCCGGTGTGCGCCCGCCAACTGGTGAACGCCGCGGTGGTCGCCGCGACCACCGCCACGCCGAGCAGCCAACCGCCGAGCACGTCGCTGGTGAAGTGCACACCGAGCGCGACCCTGCTCACCCCGGTCACCACGGTGAGCAGCAGCGCGGCGACCCAGAGCGCGACCCGCGAGGCCCAGCGTCGGACGTACGGCAGGAACACCAGCAGCAGCACCCCGGCGGCCAGGGTGGCGTTCAGCGCGTGCCCGGAGGGGAACGAGTAGCCGGCGGCCCGCGCCACCGGATCGAGCAGCTCCGGCCGGTCCCGGCCGACGAGCAACTTGAGCAGCGGACCCATCAACCCGCCGACCACCATCGTCGTGGTCACCCAGAGGGCCAGCCGCCGAGCCTGCCGGCGCAGCAGCCAGATCACCACGAGCAGGGCCACGACCCGCAGCGGCATGGGCGCGAACACCGCACTCCAGACCTCCATCAGCGCGACCCAGGCCGGGTGGTCCACCGCGTGGTCGTGCAGCGCGTCGGTGATCGTCGTGTCCAGCCGGTGCAGCGGCGCCCACGCACCGAGCACCAGCAGCGCGAGCAGGGCGAACGGCACCAGCACCAGGAACGCCGCCGTCGCCGCCAGGGTCAGCCGCAGACCCAACGAGTGGTCCGGGTCGAGGCGGCGGCGCCGCCAGGACGGGCGCCGGGTGGTGTCGAGGCTACGTGGGGCGGGCGTGCTCATGCGGACGGTTCTACCCCACCCGCCGGGCAATCAGACCTGCCGTCAGCGGCGCTCAGCGAGCGCGCTGACGGAACCGGCGCACCATCAGCGCCGCGCCGGTCACCAGGGCGGCGAAGAGCACAACCCCGGTCCACAGTTGCTCCGGCGCGGATTCGTCCGGCACGCCCGCCGGCCGGGCCGTCCACCCCGTCTGCTGCCGTGGAGCGGTGAAACCGAGCGGGTCGCTGCCGGCGCCGCTGACCGGGCCGTTGTCGCCCGAACCGGGGGCCGGACCGAAGCCGACCACGCCCGGCGAGGTCAGATCGTCCAGCGGATTGGCGGTGACCGGGGGAACGTCCGCGGTCAGCGCCGCCACCGGGTCGACCACCCCGTACCCGAAGCGGTCGTCCCGGCCGGTCGGGCCGAGGTCACGGGCGGTGGCCAGCAACCGGTTGACCACCTCGCCGGCGGGCATGTCCGGAAAGCGGGACCGGACCAGCGCGGCGGTGGCGGCCACCAACGGCGCGGCGAAGCTGGTGCCCTGCACCCGCCAGTACCCGTCGGCCGGGCGGGCGCCGACCAGGTTGGTGGCGGGGGCGGTGAGCACGGTCGCCCGGCCGGTGATCGACCCGGACCACAGGTTGTCGCTGCTGCGCTCCAGCCCGGCGACCGCGATCACGCCCGGCTCGCGAGCCGGGTACCAGACCTTGGAGTCGGTCGACGTGGCCAGGTTGCCGGTGCAGGCGACCACCACCACGTCGCGGGCGAACGCGTAGTCCAGAGCCGCGGCCAGGGCGGGGCTGTCCCCGCTGCCGCCCAGCGACAGGTTGATCACCCGGGCGCCGTTGTCGACCGCCCAGCGGACACCCTTCGCGACGATCAGGGCGTCGTCGTACTTGTTGCGCTCGTCCAGCACGCGGACCGGGAGGATCCGGGAATCCGGCGCCAGGCCGACCACGCCCCGCTTGTCGTCGTTACGCCCGGCGATCAGGCCCGCGACAGTGGTGCCGTGACCGACCGGATCCGGCCCGGCGCCGCCGGCGGGCCCGACCAGGTCGAGGCCGGGCAGCACCTGGCCGGCCAGGTCGGGATGGTTGGCGTCCACACCGGAGTCGACCACCGCCACGGTCACCCCCCGGCCGGTCGAGGTGCGCCAGGCCGTGTCGGCCCGCAACTCGTCGAGCTGCCACTGCTCGTCACGGACCTGGTCGGTGCGGGCGACGCTGTCACCGGGGGCGAGCGCCACCGACGCGCCGGCGAGTTGCCCGCCGCTGCTGGGCGCGGCGACGGGTGCGGCGGTCGGGACCGCGACAGCGAGCATCGCCGCCACACCGAGCAGCGCCCGGCCGGCCCGCCGGGCCACTGCCGGACCGCTGTGCCGAACCCCTGTCACATCCCCAGCCATTCAATCCGACGACGGAACCACGACGATCGGAGATTACCGGTTTCCCCACCCGTCACGGGAGGAACTACCGAGACAGGTCATGGTGGCGGCAGATGTGCGAGCTGAACGAGGCGTACGCCCTCCCGCCGGGTGACGAGCCGACCACGGCCCGCCGGCAGCGGCCCGGGCCGCACCGGGCCGACGAGCGCACCCTCCTCGGGGCTGCCCGCCATCACCAGCCCGGCGGTGGAGAGCTCCCGCAGCCGCTGCACGATCGGCTCGTACTGGGACCGTCCCGCACCTCCGGAGCGGCGGGCCAGCACCAGGTGCAGCCCGACGTCGCGGGCGTGCGGCAGATGCTCCTCCAGGGCCCGCAACGGGTTCGCCGGCCCCGCCGCCACCAGGTCGTAGTCGTCGACCAGCACGAACAGTTCCGGCCCCGACCACCAGGAGCGGTCCCGCAACTGCTGCGGGGTGACCTCCGGCCCGGGAGCCCGCCGCTCCAGGTATCCGGCGGCCGACTCGACCAGGTCGGCGGTGTGCGCGGCGGCGGTGCCGTACCCGATGAGGTGCGGCGTCTCGATGGCGCCGAGCAGGCTGCGCCGGTAGTCGACCAGGATCACCCGGGCCTCCTCCGGCGTGAACCGGGTGGTGATCGAGGCGGCCAGCGCCCGCAGGAACGTCGACTTGCCGCACTCCGCGTCCCCGAAGACCACGAAGTGCGGCTCGCTCGCGAAGTCGAGCAGCACCGGCCGCAGGTCCGCCTCGGCGATCCCGATCGGCAGCCGCAGCCCGGTCGTCGCGGCGAGATCCAGGTCGGCGTACGGCAGCACCGGCGGGAGGAGCCGGACCCGGGGCGCCGCCGGGCCGGCCCAGCTGTCGGCGATCCGTTTGACGAGGTCGGCGGTGCCCGCGCCCGGGGCGGCGAGCTGCGGGAGCGCGGTGAGGAAGTGCAGGCTCTCCGCCGTCACCCCCCGGCCGGGGCGCTCCGGCACGTTCGCCGCCGCCCGGCGGGCCACCAGGGAGTCGGCCGGGTCGCCGAGGCGCAGCTCCAACCGGGAGCCGAACAGGTCCCGGATCGCCGGGCGGAAATCCAGCCAGCGCAGCGCCGTGGCGACCACGTGCACCCCGTACGACAGACCCCGGGTGGCCAGGTCGGTGACCAGCGGTTCCAGGTCGTCGTACTCGCCGCGGACGGTGCTCCAGCCGTCGATCACCAGAAACACGTCGCCGAACGGGTCGGCGCCCGGCTGGCTGGTCGTTCCCGCCGCGGCACGACGCTGCCGGTACACGGCCATCGACTCCACGCCCAGCTCGGCGAATCGGCGCTCCCGCTCGGCCAGCAGGGTCGTCATCTCGCCGACCGTGCGCCGCACGGCGGTCGGATCGGCGCGGCCGGCCACGCCGCCCACGTGCGGCAGACCGCGCAGCGCCGCGAGGCCACCGCCGCCGAAGTCGAGACAGTAGACCTGCGCCTCGGCCGGGGTGTGGGTGAGCGCCAACGCGCAGATCAGCGTACGCAGCGCGGTGGACTTGCCGCTCTGCGGCGCACCGACCACCGCGACGTGCCCGGCCGCGCCGTCCAGGGTCAGCCAGAGCAGGTCCCGGCGCTGCTCCAACGGCCGGTCCACCACCGCCACCGGCACACCCAGCGCGCCGTGCAGCTCGGGGTTGCCCACGGTGAGCCCGCGCGCCGGGTCCACCTCGACGGGGCCCAACAGCTCGTCCAGGGCCGGTGGCTCACCGAGCGGCGGAAGCCACACCTGGTGGGCGGGCGGGCCCTGCCCGACGAGCCGATCGACCAGCAGGTCGAGCAGGGTCTCCCGGTCACTCTCGTCCTCGGCCGCCATGGTCAGGGCCGGGGTGGCCGGCTCGGGCAGCGGCACGGCGTGGGTGGTGAACGTGAGCAGGCGGGCACCGCCGCCGGCAGTGGCACCCGCCGTCGCGGCCCGGCGGCGCACCGTTCCGGAGACGTACGCGGCCTTGAAACGGGCCAGCGGGTCGGTGCCGGCCCGCAGGTAGCCGTGACCCGGCGAGCGGGGCAACTCGTGCGCGTCCGGCACGCCGAGCACCGTCCGGGACTCCAGCGCGGAGAAGGTGCGCAACCCGATCCGGTACGACAGGTGGGTGTCGAGCCCGCGCAGCCGGCCCTCCTCCAGGCGCTGGCTGGCGAGCAGCAGGTGCACGCCCAGCGACCGGCCCAGTCGGCCGATCTGCACGAACAGGTCGATGAAGTCGGGCTTGGCGGAGAGCAGTTCGGAGAACTCGTCGCAGATCAGCAGCAGCGACGGGAGCGGGGCGAGCGGGCTGCCGGCGGCGCGGGCCCGCTCGTAGTCGCGCACGCTGGCGAAGTTGCCGGCGCGGCGCAACAGCTCCTGCCGGCGGACCAGCTCCCCGTTGATCGCGTCGACCATCCGGTCGACCAGGGGCAGCGCGTCGGCCAGGTTGGTGATCACGGCGGCGGTGTGCGGCAGCCGGTCGAACGGCGCGAAGGTGGCGCCGCCCTTGAAGTCGACCAGGACGAAGTTGAGCTGCTCGCTGCTGTGCGTCGCCGCCAACCCCAGCACCAGCGTGCGGAGCAGCTCGGACTTGCCGGACCCGGTGGCTCCGATGAGCAGGCCGTGAGGGCCCATCCCGTCCTGGGCGGACTCCTTGAGGTCCAGCTCGATGGCGCCGCCGTCGACACCCACCCCGATCGGCACCCGCAGCCGGTCCCGGGCCGAGCGCGGCGCCCAGCCCTGCTCGGCGGTGAAGCTCTCCGGATCGCCGAGGCCGAGCAGCTCCGGCAGGCCCAGCTCGACTTGGAGCGGGGCGTCCGGGCCGCGGGCCGTGCCGGCCAGCCGCAGCGGCGCCAACCGCCGGGCGACCGCCTCGGCGTCGGCGAGGTCGAGGTGGTCGGCGGTGCCCACCTCCGCGTGCCCCTGGACCGACCACGAGTGCAGCCGCCGGCCGCGCAGCTCCAACAGCAGCGCGTACCGGTCGAGCAGGCGGGGCGGCGGAGTGTCCAGGTCCAGCACGGTGACCGCGTCGATGCCGCCGTCGCCGGTCAGGTCGGTGGCGCCGGTCAGGTCACCGCCGTCGAGGACCACCACCACGTGCGGGCCGTCGGTGGCCGGTCCGGCCGGGCTGAACCGGGACCGGCTGGCCAGCACGTCACCGAGCAGCCGCTCCAGCTGCGCGGCCGACGAGGTCACCAGCCGCACCGGCCCGAGCGCGTCCGTGCGAGAGGGATGGTGCGCGTGCGGGAGCCACTTCACCCACTCCCAGCCGGCCCGGCGTTCCGGGCCGGCGCAGACCGCGATCAGCAGCTCGTCGGGGGCGTGGAACACGGCCAACTGGGTCAGCACCGCCCGGGCCAGGGCCTGGGCGGCCGGGTCGCCGGTGGGCGGCCCACCGCTGGCCGGGCCACCGGCGGCGGTCCGCACGTGCACCCGGGCGAAGCTGCGCAGCGACAGGGCCACCGGCAGCTCCGGCACCACGGAGTACGCGTCCAGGAAGCGGCGCAGCGCGCCGGCGGTCATCGGCTCCAGCTCCTCGAGCGGTCGGGTGACCGGTCCGACGAGCGGGGTGGCCAGGGTCTGCGGCCCGACGGCGACGCGTACCACAGCGAAGTCCGGGTCGGCGGGGCGGCGTTCCCAGACCCGGCGGCTGTCCACCGTCGACCACAGCCGACCCGGGTCGGGGTGTCGGTAGTAGAGCCCGGCCCGCTGCTGCCCGGCGGTCTGCCGGACCCGGCGGCGCAGCGTGGCCAGGTGGCGCAGGTACTCCCGGCGGGCCGCCATCATCTCCGACTTCTTCGGGGTGCCCGAGGCGCTGCCCCACGAGGTGACCAGCATCGCCAGCGACGAGAGCCCGAACATCCCGCCCACCACGTACGAGTAGGCGCCGCCGCCCCGGCCGAACATCATCGCCATCGCCACCGTGCCGCCGAGCATGGGCAGCACCATCAGCATCTGCTGCCACCGTCCGCCGGCCACCGCGGGGATCTCCGGCGGCGCCTCGACGGGCAGCTCGCCAACGGGGATCTCCGGCGCCGGCCGACGCGGCGGGCGCTTGATGACGACAGTGGACACTCGGCCTCCTGACAGCGCTGGGTAACCCGAGCCTGGCTCATCGTAGGTAAAGTCCTGTCGTCCGCGCAGCCTCCGATCCCCCTCGATATGGAGATCACTCGATGACAACCGGGCTGGCCCGCGTCACCATCAGCGCGCCGCAACGGCGGGTCGACGTCGCACTGCCGGAGCAGGTGCCCCTGGCCGAGTTGCTGCCCGACGTGCTCCGACACGCCGGCGAGGGCCTGGCCGACGACGGCGAGCGGCACGGCGGCTGGGTGCTGCGTCGTACCGACGGGGCGCTGCTGGCGACGGCGCAGGCGCTGCTGCCGCAGGGGGTCCGCGACGGTGAGGTGCTGCACCTGGTGCCGGCCCGCGCCCACTGGCCCGAGTTGGAGTACGACGACGTGGTGGAGGCGATCGCCGACGGCGCCCGCCGACGGGGTGGGGCCTGGTCACCGGACGCCACCCGGGTCGCCGGCCTGGCCGGTGCCGCCGTGCCGCTCGCCGTCGGGCTGTTCGCCCTGCTCGCCGGTGGTCCGACGCTGCCCAGCGGCTGGTTCGCGGCGGCGGTGGTGGCGCTGCTGCTCACCGTGGCCGGCGCGGTCGCCTCCCGCGCCAACGGCGACGGCGCCGCCGGGGCGACGCTCGGCGGCTACGCCCTGCCGTACGCCTTCGTGGCCGGCGCCCTGGCGATCGGCTCCGGTGATCCGGTCGGCCCGCTCGGGCCGATGCGCTGGGTCGGCGCGCCCGAGCTGCTGACCGGCTCGGTGGCGTTGCTGCTGGTGGCGCTGGTCGGTCTGCTCGGGGTGGCCAGCCGACTGCGGGTCTTCGTGGCCGGCGTCACGGTCGGTCTGCTCGGTGCCGGCGCGGCGCTCGGCGCGCTGCTGCTGACCCCGGCGGGCACGGCGGCGGTGCTGCTCAGCGCGCTGGTCTTCGCCCTCGGGGCGATCCCGCTGCTCGCCATCCGGTTGGGCAAGCTGCCGTTGCCGCCGATCACCCTGCCGGCCGCCGCGTCGGGTGCCGAGCCGGAGCGCCCCCGGGACCTGCCGGACCGGGGTCGGGTGCACGCGGCAGTCACCCGCACCGAGGAGGTGCTGACCGGGATGCTGCTCGGGCACGCCGTGCTGGCGGTGGGCGCGGCGGTCGTCCTCGGCGTGGCCGGTGGGACGGCCGGGCCGGTGCTGGTGGCGGTGGTCTCGGCCGTGCTGCTGCTGCGGTCGCGGCTGTTCGTGGCACTGCGGCACCGGGTGCCGACGGTGCTCGCCGGACTCGCCGGCTACGCGGTGCTGGGTGCGGTGCTGGTCGACCGGGCCGACGACACCGGCCGGTTGGCGCTGGTCCTCGGTGGCGCGGCGCTGGGCCTGGTGACCGTGGCCGCCGGCACCGGGTACGCCCGGCGCGCGGTCTCGCCGTACCTCGGAAGGGTCGCGGACCTCACCGACACGGCCCTGGTGGTCGCCGTGGTGCCGGTCGCCTGCGCGGTGCTCGACCTGTACGACCGGGCCCGGGGACTGCTCGGTTGAGCGGCTCCCGGGCCCGGTCGGTAAGCGTTCGTCAGTGGGTGGACTCGCCGCGCGCCTCGGCGTCGCGGGCCCGCTGGTAGGAGGCCCGGATCTCGGCCTCGGCCTCGGTGCGGCCGACCCAGGTCGCGCCCTCGACCGACTTGCCGGGCTCCAGGTCCTTGTAGACCTCGAAGAAGTGCTGGATCTCCAGGCGGTCGAACTCGCCCAGGTGGTGGATGTCGCGCAGGTGCTCCTGGCGGGGGTCCTCGTAGGGCACGCAGAGGACCTTGTCGTCGCCGCCCTTCTCGTCGGTCATCCGGAACATGCCGATGGTCCGGCAGCGGATGAGGCAGCCCGGGAAGGTCGGTTCGGGGACCAGCACCAGCGCGTCCAGCGGGTCGCCGTCCTCGCCCAGCGTCTCCTCGATGAACCCGTAGTCGGCCGGGTACTGGGTGGACGTGAACAGGGTGCGGTCCAGCCGGATCCGGCCGGTCTTGTGGTCCACCTCGTACTTGTTCCGGTGACCTTTGGGGATCTCAACCGTCACGTCGAAATCCATCTGCACGCTCCCTCGTCTGCCCACGCTGGCTAACGGAACCACTGGTGGCGCCCTCCGGACAGGTGAATGCCCACCCGCCGACTCCGGCCACCGCATAGTCTTCGGACCGAAGTAGTGTCACCCAAGCCGATTTTCGCTGGGGGAGGAGGGGGTCGTGGGGAGGGAAGATTCACACTACCGCCCGGACGGGGGCACCGCGCGTGGTACCGGGCGATCCGGCTCCGGCGGCGCCACCGGGCGGGTCCCGGTGCCCGACGCCCACCTTCCCCGGGCGCCCGAGGAGTCGGCGCCGGAGCGGCCTCCGCCGCTGCCGTGGCACCCGTCGGAGGCGACTTCCGCCGGGCCGAACAGCGGTCGCTTCCCGGTCCTGGGCGGTGGAAACCATCCCACGAGCGCCCCGCCGAGCGGCGCACACCCGACCAGTCCCGCCCCGACCAGTCCGGCCCGGGGTGGCGCGCCGTCCGGTGACGGCCCCACTGTCCGCATTCCGACCGGCGTACCGCCTCTGGGCCCGCCGATCTCCGCGCTGCCGGCGCCGGCCGACGCCGAGCCGCCGGTAGCGCCGCCGACCTCGCCGCGCCGCCGGGGGCGGCTGGTGGCCGTGCTGGCAGTGGTGTTGCTGCTGGTGCTGACCGGTGTCGGCGTCGTGGTGACCCGGCCCGGCCCGGTCGCCGGCTGGTTGGGCGAGGATGCGGCGTCCGCGCCGACCGCCGCCGGCCCCGCCCCGGAACCCGCTCCGGCGGACGTGCTGGACGGGCCCGACCCGAACGCCCCGCTGCCCGCGCCCGACGGCGTACGGGCCGCGCTGGACCCGTTGGTCGGTGTCTCCGCCCTGGGCGACCGCGTGAACGTCTCGGTGGCCGACGTGACCACCGGTCAGACGCTGTTCGCCAAGGGTGCGGACGACGGGACGGTGCCCGCCTCGGTGACGAAGCTGGCGACCGCGGTGACCGTGTTGGCCGCCCGTGGGCCCGGGTACCGGATCCCCACCCGGGCGGTGGCCGGCGCCAAGCCCGGCGAGGTGGTGATCGTCGGGGGCGGCGACCCCACGCTCGCGGTGGACAAGAAGGGCTACTACCCCGGGGCGGCACGCCTGGACGACCTGGCCGCGCAGGTGCGCACCGCGCTCGGCGGCACGGCCCCGACCAGCGTCACCGTCGACGGCACGATCTACTCCGGCCCGGTGTACGGCCCCGGCTGGGACGACGACATCCCGACCGGCGGGTACGGCGGCGCGGTGACCGCGCTGATGACCGACGGTGCGCGCAAGGACCCGGGTGCCGAGGCCGGTGGCGCCGAGCGGGTCGCCGAGCCGGACCTCGCCGCCGGCCGGTCGTTCGCCCAACTGCTCGGCGTACCGGCCAGCACCGTCAAGCGGGGCACGGCCCCGGCCCTGGCGACCGCCGCCGGTGGCACCCCGCCTCCCGGTACGGAGCTGGGCGTGGTGCAGTCGCCGCCGTTGATCCGGCTGGTCGACATCATGATCAGCGAGAGTGACAACCTGCTGGCCGAGGCGCTGGCCCGCCAGGTGGCGCTGACCCGCAGCCAGACGGCGTCGTTCGACGGTGCCGCCGCCGCCATGGACGCCGAGGTGGCGGCGCTGGGCCTGCCCGCCGAGGAGATCACCCTCTCCGACGGCAGTGGCCTGTCCCGCCGTAACCGGATCAGCCCGTCACTGCTCACCGACCTGATCCGGCTGGCCGCGAGCCCGGACCACCCGGAGCTGGCCGGCGTCTTCGGCGGTCTGCCGGTGGGCGGCTGGTCCGGCACGCTGGGCGACCGGTACCGGGGCGCTCCCGGCACCGCCGGCGGGGCGGGCGCCGTCCGCGCCAAGACCGGCACCCTGACCGGGGTGCACGCCATCGCCGGCCTGGTCACCACCGCCGACGGCCGACTGCTCACGTTCGCGGTGCTCACCGACAGGGTGCCCGGTGGGACGGACACCGCCCAACCGGCGCTGGACCGCATCGCCGCCGCGCTGGCCGGCTGCGGTTGCCGCTGACGAGCGTCGGGGCGGGGTTTCCGGCCGGCGCCGGGCGCGCGACCGGCGTCGATCGCCGACGCGAGCCCGGGCCGGGGTGTCGCGACGCGGGTACGGTGGGTTCATGGCGCAGTTCGTGGACTGGGATCTGGCCGCCGCGACCGCGGGGGCGTTGAGCAAGTCGGGCCCCCGGGTGTCGTACTCGGAGGCCACCGACGTGGTCGGCGACCTGCGTCGGCTGACCGACGAGGCGGCCGGGCACGTGGCCGACTACACGGGGCTGCGGGCGCAGGTGGCACACCCGCCGGTGCGGGTCGTCGACCGCCGGGACTGGGCGGCCACCAACATCGCCGGGCTGCGTGAGGTGATCACTCCGCTGGTCAGTCGGCTGTCCGGCGACAAGCAACCCGGCGCGCTCACCGAGGCGATCGGGTCCCGGCTGACCGGGGTGCAGGCCGGCACCGTGCTGGCCTACCTCTCCGGCCGGGTGCTCGGCCAGTACGAGGTCTTCTCCGCCGACCCGGGCCAACTGCTGCTGGTGGCGCCCAACATCGTCGAGGTGGAGCGCAAGCTCGGCGCCGACCCCCGGGACTTCCGGCTCTGGGTCTGCCTGCACGAGGTCACCCACCGGACGCAGTTCACCGCCGTGCCATGGATGCGGGCCTACTTCCTCAGCGAGGTGCAGGCGTTCGTCGACGCCTCGTCCAGCGGCGGCGAGCACCTCGTCGAGCGGCTGCGGCGCGGGGTGGCGACGCTGTCCGAGGCGGTCCGCGACCCGGAGAGCCGGACGAGCGTGCTCGACATTGTCCAGACCCCGGCGCAGCGGGCCGTCCTCGACCGGCTCACCGCGCTGATGACCCTGCTGGAGGGGCACGCCGAGTTCGTGATGGACGGCGTCGGCCCGCAGGTGATCCCGAGCGTGGAGCGGATCCGGGCGTCGTTCAACCGCCGGCGCGAGGCGGGTAACCCGTTGGAGAAGGCGATCCGCCGGCTGCTCGGGGTGGACGTCAAGATGCGCCAGTACGCCGAGGGCCGCAAGTTCGTGCACGGCGTGGTCGAGCGGGTCGGCATGGAGGGCTTCAACTCGATCTTCAACTCGCCGCTCACCCTGCCCCGGCTGTCCGAGTTGGGCGACCCGGACGCCTGGGTGGCGCGGGTGCACGGCCCGGCCGGCACCGTACCGGCCGCTGGCTGACCGTCCGTCGATGGGCGCGCTCGCGCCGCCGGTGGCCGCGATCCGGGTGGCGGTCCGCCGCGCGCTGACTCACCTGCCGTCCGGCGGCCCGGTGCTGGTCGCCTGCTCCGGTGGCGCCGACTCACTCGCCCTGGCGGCGGCCACCGTGTTCGTGGCGCCCCGCCTGGGCCGGACCGCCGGCCTGGTGACCGTCGACCACGGCCTGCAGGCCGGCTCGGCGAAGCGCGCGGAGGCGGTGGCCGGCTGGGCCCGAGAGGCCGGGTTCGCGCCGGTGGTGGCGGTGCGGGTGCGGGTGGCCGGGCGTCCGGGTGGCCCGGAGGCGGCGGCCCGGGAGGCCCGCTACGAGGCGTTGACCGAGGCGGCTCGGCAGCACGAGGCGGTCGCGGTGCTCACCGGGCACACCCGCGACGACCAGGCGGAGACCGTGCTGCTCGCGCTCGCCCGGGGCGCCGGTCCACGCGGGCTGGCCGGGATGCCCAGCCGGCGGGAGCTGGCCGGGGTGCCGCTGCTGCGCCCGCTTCTGGAGATCGGTCGGGAGCAGACCCGCGCCGCCTGTGCCGCGCTTGGTCTCAGCGCGTGGCAGGACCCGCACAACACCGACCCGTCGTACGCCCGCTCCCGGGTGCGGGCCGACGTGCTGCCGGCGTTGGTGCGGGCGCTCGGGCCGGGCGTGGTGGACAACCTGGCGCGTACCGCCCGACTGGTGGCGGCGGACAACGCCGCCCTCGACGAGACGGCGGCGACGGCGCTGGCGGCGGCCCGGCACCCCGCCGGTGGGCTCGCGGTGCCGGAGCTGGCCGGTCTGGCCGCCGCCGTACGCGGTCGGGTGCTGCACGCCTGGGCGCGGGAGCTGGGCGCGGTGCCCGGGGCGCTGTCGCACCGGCACGTCGCCGCGCTGGACGCCCTGGTCACCGACTGGCACGGTCAGGGTCCCACCGACCTGCCCGGGGGTGTCCGCGTACTCCGTCGTGGCGACCGGCTGACGGCCCTCAGCTCGGGCTGAGAGCCCCGGTGCCGTCCGCCCGGTCCCGGAAGGTGGTCCGGTAGCTGTGCGGGGTGGCGCCGACCCGGCGGCTGAAGTGGTGGCGCAGGGCGGCCGCGTCGCTGAAGCCGGCCTGGTCGGCGACGGCCTCCACGCTCAACGGGGTCTCCTCCAGCAGCCGTCGGGCGAGCAGCACCCGCTGGTTGGTGAGCCAGTCGTGCGGCGTGGTGCCGGTCTCGGCGCGGAACCGGCGGGCGAACGTGCGCGGGGCCATGGCGGCGCGGGCGGCCAGCTCCTCCACCGTGATCGTCCGGTCCAGGTGCCCCATCAGCCACTCCAGCACCGGCTCCAGGGTCGGCGCCTCGGGGGCCCGGGGGATGGGCGCCTCGACGTACTGCGACTGGCCGCCGTCGCGGTGTGGCGGGACCACCATCCGCCGGGCCAGCCGGGTCGCCGTGGCCGAGCCGTGCACCTGGCGGATCAGGTGCAGGCAGGCGTCGATGCCGGCCGCCGTGCCGGCGCTGGTGAGCAGCCGACCGTCCTGGACGTACAGCGAGTTGCAGCGCACCCGGGCGCGGGGATGCCGGCGTTGCAGCTCGTCGACGTAGCGCCAGTGGGTGGTGCACTCCCGGTCGTCCAGCAGGCCCGCCGCACCGAGCAGGAAGGCGCCGGAGCAGACGCTGAACAGGTGCGCGCCGCGCGCGTCGGCCCGGCGCAGCGCGTCGAGCACCGGGTCGGGAATGACGGTGCCCGCGCTGTGCGCGGGGACGGCCACCAGGTCGGCCTCCTCCAGCGGGCCGAGGTCGGCGTTCGGGGTGAGGTGGAAGCCGGCGGACGTCCGGACCGCAGCGCCGTCGGGGCTGCACACGTCGAAGCGGTACGCGGGGAAGCCGTCGGCCGTCCGGTCGGTGCCGAACACCTCGGCCAGCACACCGAGCTCGAAGGGAGCGACCTGGTCGAGGGCGAGGACGGCGACGGATCGGAGCATGTGACGAGGGTAACCCGAGAGGTGGCAGTAAATCGATGCCCAGCGGCATCTCTGCCACTGTCCGGCCGGCGGGAGTCGGCGCAGACTGGTCTCAGTCCGGTGCGCACCGGCGGCGAAACCGACAGCAACCATGCGAAAGTGAGCGCCGCCATGGAGTTCCTGCTCTTCCTCCTGTTCCTCGTCCTGCTCGTCGCCGCCTCGGCGGCCGGCCTCACCGCGGACAGCCACGACTCGGCCGACTGGAAGCCCAGCGAGGACGGCCGCCGCTGGCGGTCTCGCACCAGCTGATGCGTTTGATGCCCTTTGCGCCGAAGATCCCCGGCGGGACCGCACCAAAAGGTGCGGCCCCGCCGACGGAGGCCATCCGACGTACGGCAGGCTAGGAGTCATGGCTGACGGCTCCTGGTACGACGCCGACATCGACCACGTGATCATCTCCGAGGCGCAGATCCGCGAGAAGACAGCGGAGCTGGCCAAGCAGGTCTCCGCCGACTACGCCCACGTGGGCGACGGACTGCTGCTGGTCTGCGTGCTCAAGGGCGCGGTGATGTTCATGGCGGACTTCGCCCGGGCGTTGGGCCGCAACGGCCCCCCGGCCGAACTCGACTTCATGGCCATCTCCTCCTACGGCCAGGGCACCACCTCCTCCGGAGTGGTCCGCATCCTCAAGGACCTCGACCGGGACATCGCCGGCCGGCACGTCGTGGTCGTGGAGGACATCGTCGACTCCGGCCTGACGCTCTCCTGGCTGCTGCGCTACCTGGAGTCGCGCTCGGCGGCGAGCGTCGAGGTGGTCGCGCTCTTCCGCAAGCCGGAGGCGGTCAAGGTGCCGGTGGCCGTGAAGTACGTCGGCTTCGACATCCCCACCGAGTTCGTGGTCGGGTACGGCCTCGATTTCGCCGAGCGGTACCGGGAGCTGCCCTACGTCGGGGTGCTCAAGCCCGAGGTCTACGCCCGGTCCTGACGCCGACCGACCGTCCCGACGGGTCGCGCCCGGCGGCGTGAGAGCAACTCGCATCGGTATTCGTCAAGCCGACGTTCAGCGGGCTCCCAGCTGTTCCGGTTACCGTGGAGCCCGGTGGCGCGGAGGCAACTCCGTGCCCGGCTCCTCGACCGCGTGACCGGGCGTGCGGGTGGCCGGGCTGGATTCCCCGCCACGCCGGTTCTTGCCCGGACCCGCCGTACGTCCTGGTGCGGGGCTGGCGAGGCCGCTCACGGAGCCCGTCGTCGATGGCGACGGAGAACCGAGGGCGGGGCTCGCGGGCTCACTCCTCGCGTACACGGGGCCTTCGATTGATACACCACTGCGGGGCTCGCAAGCTCACTCCTCGCGTACACGGTGTACCGTCGAATGACCGCGGCGCGGCAGTTTTCGCGCCTCGGGGTCGAGGCCGGCCCGCACGGCGGCTCCGACGCCGCCCAGGGCGGCGACACCATCAGACGGTCAGGACGTCGATCAGGAGGATGCGGGCGCTCCGGCGCTCGACAACAGTATGGAACGTACGCGTTTCTTCCGCCGACCGGTGGTCTGGATCATCCTGGTCATCCTCGGCGCCGTTGTGCTCAGTCAGCTGTTCACCGCTGGTCCCAGCTACCACCGCGTGGACACTTCCGTTGCGCTCGACCAGCTCCACACCGCTCAGATCAACAAGGTCGTCTTCCAGGACAAGGAGCAGACGCTCCAGCTGGACCTGAAGAACAAGACCAAGTTCGGTGAGACCAACACCGACCGGATCGAGGCCCAGTTCCCGTACCAGGCTGGGGACGAGATCTGGAACCAGGTGCTGGACGCCAAGGCGGCCAACCGGGTCACCGGCCCGGCCGACGCCAAGGTCTCGTCGGACAGCATCTGGGTGAGCCTGCTGGTCAACCTGTTGCCGATCGCGCTGCTCGTGCTCCTGCTGCTGTTCTTCATGTCGCAGATGCAGGGCGGCGGCTCCCGGGTGCTCAACTTCGGCAAGTCCAAAGCCAAGATGATCACCAAGGACACTCCGAAGACGACCTTCGCGGACGTCGCGGGTGCCGAGGAGGCCGTCGAAGAGCTGTACGAGATCAAGGACTTCCTGCAGAACCCGGCGAAGTACCAGGCACTGGGCGCCAAGATCCCGAAGGGCGTGCTGCTGTTCGGCCCGCCCGGCACCGGCAAGACGCTGCTGGCCCGCGCGGTCGCCGGTGAGGCCGGGGTGCCCTTCTACTCGATCTCCGGCTCGGACTTCGTGGAGATGTTCGTCGGTGTCGGCGCCAGCCGGGTCCGCGACCTGTTCGAGCAGGCCAAGACCAAC
The DNA here is from genome assembly GCF_042872525.1 of Micromonospora sp. NPDC005254. Taxonomy (NCBI): domain Bacteria; kingdom Bacillati; phylum Actinomycetota; class Actinomycetes; order Micromonosporales; family Micromonosporaceae; genus Micromonospora; species Micromonospora sp. NPDC005254. The sequence continues at coordinate 122,590 of NZ_JBIAKM010000001.1, forward strand.
GCCCCGGCGATCGTCTTCGTCGACGAGATCGACGCCGTCGGCCGGCACCGTGGCGCCGGCATGGGTGGCGGTCACGACGAGCGCGAGCAGACGCTCAACCAGCTGCTCGTCGAGATGGACGGCTTCGACACCAAGGGCGGCGTGATCCTGATCGCCGCCACCAACCGGCCGGACATCCTCGACCCGGCGCTGCTGCGCCCGGGCCGGTTCGACCGGCAGATCCCGGTGGACGCCCCCGACATGGAGGGCCGCAAGGCCATCCTGCGGGTGCACGCCAAGGGCAAGCCGTTCACCCCCGACGTCGACCTCGACGCGGTGGCCCGACGTACCCCGGGCTTCAGCGGCGCCGACCTGGCCAACGTGATCAACGAGTCGGCCCTGCTCACCGCCCGCAAGGACCAGCGGGCGATCACCAACGACTCGCTGGAAGAGTCGATCGACCGGGTGGTCGCCGGTCCGCAGCGCCGCACCCGGGTGATGAGCGACAACGAAAAGAAGATCACCGCGTACCACGAGGGTGGGCACGCGCTGGTCGCCTGGGCGCTGCCGCACGCCGCGCCGGTGCACAAGGTGACGATCCTGTCCCGTGGCCGCTCGCTGGGCCACACCCTGGTGCTGCCGACCGAGGACAAGTACACCCAGACCCGCGCCGAAATGATCGACACCCTGGCGTACGCGCTGGGCGGCCGGGCCGCCGAGGAGCTGGTCTTCCACGAGCCGACCACCGGCGCCGGCAACGACATCGAGAAGGCCACCCAGCTGGCCCGCGCGATGATCACCCAGTACGGCATGAGCTCGAAGCTCGGCGCGATCAAGTACGGCACCAGCGGGGACGAGCCGTTCCTCGGCCGCAACATGGGCCACGAGCGGGACTACTCGGACTCGGTGGCCGCCGAGATCGACGGCGAGATGCGGGCACTTGTCGAGCTGGCGCACGACGAGGCCTGGGAGATCCTGGTGGAATACCGGGACGTCCTGGACAGCATCGTGCTCGAGCTGATGGAGAAGGAGACCCTCTCCACGGCCGACATGGCGCGGATCTGCGCGCGGGTGGTCAAGCGCCCGCCGCTGGCTCCGTACAACGGCTTCGGCAAGCGCCAGCCGTCCACCGAGCCGCCCGTGCTCACCCCTGCGGAGAAGGACAAGCTCAAGGCGCAGGCCCAGGCCGACGGCGCGCAGGCGTCCGTTGGTGGCGGCTCGCCGTCCAACAACTCGGACGGTACGCACTGAGCGACGACCCGACGGCCAGCTCCCCTCACCGGGAGCTGGCCGTTTCCGCGACCGAGCCCGACGGCGACGACGGGCTGGACTACGTTGCCGCCCGGCTGATCAGCGGCCGGTTGACCGGGCGCCCGATCGAGGACGCAGTCGACCTCGGCCGGATCGAGAAGGCCGTCCGGGAGATCCTGATCGCGGTCGGCGAGGACCCGGACCGCGACGGCCTCCAGCAGACCCCGGCCCGGGTTGCCCGCGCGTACGCCGAGCTCTTCGCCGGCCTGCGGGTCGACCCGGCCCAGGTGCTCAGCACCACCTTCGAGGCCAACCACGAAGAGCTGGTGATCGTCCGGGACATCGACGTGATGAGCCTCTGTGAGCACCACCTGCTGCCGTTCCGCGGCAGCGCGCACATCGGTTACATCCCCGGCCCGGACGGGCGGATCACCGGCCTGTCCAAGCTGGCCCGCCTCGTGGAGGTCTTCGCCCGCCGACCCCAGGTGCAGGAGCGGCTCACCTCGCAGGTCGCCGACCTGCTGATGAGCAAGCTCGCCCCGCGTGGCGTCGTCGTCGTGCTCGAATGCGAGCACATGTGCATGGCGATGCGTGGCATCCAGAAGTCCGGTGCCAAGACCATCACGTCGGCGGTGCGCGGCGTCCTGCAGTCCGACCCCAAGTCGCGGGCCGAGGCGATGGCGCTGATCATTCCCCGCTGACCTCCCGGACGCGACAACGGCCGGCCGCCCTCTTCCGGGACGGCCGGCTGTCGCGTCTTGAGGGTGGCCGGCCGTCGCGTCTGCGGGGTGGTCCGCTCGTCAGCCGGTCAGCCGGTCAGCCGGTCAGCCGGCCAGCAGGGCCAGGAGCAGGCCGGCCGTGACCAGCACCGCCGGCACCAGGCAGACCAGCGCACCGAGGCGCACCGTCCGGTCCAGCCGCTCGTCGGGGCTCGCCTGGAACAGCCGACCGACACCCACCCAGCCGACGACGAAGGCGACCGCCGGCATCGGAAGCCCAGCGATCAGGGCCGTCACGCTGGCCGGGCCCGTACCAGTCGTCGCGTACACGATGACCTGGATCAGCGGCACCAGCAGCGCCAACGGCCCGTACACCAGGAGGTTGCGGGCCCGCGTGGGCCAGGAGGCCGGTCGGAGGCCGCGACGCGCGGCCAACGCCGCGTCCGCGGCCTCGGCCCGACCCCGCGCGGCCCGCAGCGCCGCCAGTACTGCGGCCGGGCCGCCGACCATCGACCGGGCCGCCTCGGTCAGCTCCGGCGGCGACGGCACCAGCGAGATTGCCGGTACGCCTCGCTCCCGCAGCCGCTCCTGCTGACTCGCCAGCCCGGCACGCACGACCGTCAGTTCCTCCCGGGCGGCCTCCGCCGAGCGGGCCTGCTCACCGGCGGCGGCAGCCGCGCCGCGCCGGACCGCATCCAGTTGCCGCGCCGCCGCCAGGTACTCGGCCCAGCCGCTGACGGGTTCCACGGCCGCCGGCGTGCCATCGCCGTCCGCCCCGGCGGTCCGCTGCCGCCCCGGCCCGGTCACCGTAACGTTCGACCCCACACCGACACCTCCCGCGTGCACCGCCCGCTCACCCCACCTTGTCGGCGAACGGCACCAGGACCGTGCCCCGCTCGTCCGGACCGTCCCACAGCGCCGCCCGGTCCGGGTGTGCCCGCCACTGGACCGGCCGGCCGAAGACGGCGGCGAGCTGCGCCGCCGGCACGTCCAGCACCACGACGGCGGCGAGCTTGTCGACCTCGCCGTCCGGCTCCAGCAGCGCGGCGAACGGCGGCACCGCCCGCCACCAGCCCAGCAGGTGCCGGCCCGCCGGCGGCCCGTCCCGCAGCAGCGCGCGCAACCGGTCGGCCGGCAACTCCCGTGGCCCGGGCCGATCCAACCCGAAGACCACCAGGTACGTCGGCAGCTCCCCATCGGTGTCCGCGAGCAGCGTCGGCACGTCCACCAGGCACGCCGGATGGCGGGCGGCCAGCTCGGCCGTCAACGCCTCCGCCAGGGGGCGTGCCCCCTGGTCCGGCGCGGCCACCAGGAACCGGGCGGTGCCCGGCGGATGATGAGCCGCGGTGCTCCGGGCCGCCGTCGCCAACAGGCCACCCGCCGCCGGCCCCGAGCCCAGCACCGCGAGGTTGCGCCCGGCCGCTGGCCCCATCGGAACGGCAACCGTCGTACGGGCCACGTCCACCGCCCGGCCGAGCAGAGCGGCCGGCCCGTGTGCCTGGCCCGCCAGAGCCGCCCGGTGACGCGGATCGTTGCTCAGCAGCGGGCGAGCGTAGCCGGCGAACACCACCGGTGGCGCCGAGCCGGCCGGCCGAGCCTCCCACAGCTCGTGCCGCAGTTGCTCGACGACCTCCGGATGGTCCAGCGGATCCGGGTGCCGGATCAACCGCTCGTGGCCACGGATCGCGCCCCGGGGACCACCGAGCCCTCCGGCGGTGTTCACCACCGCGCTGCCCACCGGCAGCCCCGCGGCCGAGTCGTTGGTCGGCTCCAGCACCGGGCCGCCGCCCGGCAACGCCACCCGCACCGGGAACTGTCCGAGAACCGAATCCCGGTGCCCGGCGTCCGCGCGGCCACTCAATCCCAGCTCGCCCGCGCCGGCCAGCACCAGGTGTACGCCGTACGCCCGACCGGCGCGCGCCAGCCCATCCACCTGCGCGGTCAGCTCGGCGGCCAGCCGATCCCGCTCGGCGAAGAGCAGCGGCACATTGTCCACCACACAGACGATGCGGGGCAGCGAGCGGTGCTGGCGCAGCTCCGCGAAGCGCTGCCCACCGGCCCGCCCGGCGGCCTCCGCGCGGCGCTGCACCTCGGCCGTCAACTGGTCGAGCAGGTCGCGGACGTACTCCCGGTCGGCGGCCATGGCCGCGGCCCGCACCTGCGGGATCCAGGAGCGGTCCCGCTCGGTCTGCAGAAACTCCACGAACGACTCACCGTCGCCCAGATCCGCCAGGTAGAGCGCCAGGTCGTCCGGGCCGTACCGGGCGGCGAGCCCCAGCAGCGCGGTGGTCAGGAACGCCGCACGTCCCGCCCCGGACCGGCCACTGACCAACCAGTGCGGGGTCAACTCGGTGAAGCCCAGCGGCACCGGCCGGCCCCCGGCGTCACCCACCATCGTGGTGAGGCTGTCCGAGGAGTCCGCCTCCCAGAGCCGCTCACCCGTCGCCGGCAGGAGATCGGCCAGTGCCAACCGGGAGCCCGCCTCCACCTGGGCGGCGAGCCGTCGACAGACCGCGTCGACGAGATCCGCCGGCGGGTCCGTCTCCACGAAGACCGGTGAGTTCAACCCGCCCGGTGGCTCGGCCCCGGGGCTCGCGAACGACGCCCCCGGCGGGTCGCCGAGCAGCGCGTACGCGTTGCGCAGCACCAGTGAGGTGGCCTGCGGCAACGGTGCCCGGGACGCGTACGGGCCCGGTGGCGGCCAACCGGCCACCACCAGGTGCAGGCCGGCCATGGGCCCCTGCTCGGCCAGCGCCTCGATCCGCGCCAGGTCGGTCGGACCGGTCAGCTCCGGCAACGCGGCGACCACCAGCAGCAGGGTGCGGTCGTGGCGACGACGCCCGCTCGCACCCGGGGTCACCCACTGCTCCGCCTCCGTCAACACCGCCCGCAGACCCGCCACGTCCACCGCCGGTGGCGGCAGCAGCCCGGCATCGGCCAGCGCGCCGAACGGCGTGAGCACCGCACCCGTGGCGTCCACCGCGCGCACCAGCAGCGCCCCGGCGGGCGCCCCGCCCAGCAACCGCAGCAGCACGGCCCGCAGCAGCCCCGCCACCCGGGGCTCCCGCGCATCGGTGTCCACACTCAGGTGCCCGGCCCCGATCAACGGCACGAGCGCGGGGAAACGGGCGTCATCCAACGGTGCCGCCGTACCCACCCGCACGAAGGGCGGCGGGCCGTCACCCGCCGGAGAATCCACGGTGAGCGAGTCCAGATTGGCCCCGGACCAGCCCGGGGCCAGCCGCGCGGCAACCACCCGCAGTCGGTCGGCCAACTCGTACTGGCGGCGCTGATCCGCGGGGGCCGGTCGAGTCTCGTCGAGGATGCCGGCGGCGGCGGTCACGACAGCTGCGGCCCGGCGGTGCAGCGCCGCCGCTCGGTTCGTGCGTGCCTTCGGACCGGCCACCGTGTCCACCCCCTCACCCGAGGTTGGCAACCCCTCCCCGAGCAGTGACGGTATCCCAGCCGGAGCCGCTCCTCCGGGAGGTACCGCGGTGGTGCGCCGGTGTTGTCGCGGATCTCACCGGTGGGGAGGGGTCCGTCACGATCCGCTGGATCTGAGGCATTGGCTCCGGGCCGTCCAGCCGTTAACTTCAGGAGGTGGAATCAGTGCAGCCCCCCGCCGGTTCCCAGGTCTCCCGCGTACCGGCCCAACGGACTCCGTCCGAGCAGCTGCCGCCGGCCCCGCCAGCGCCGGCGCCACAACCGCGCCGCCGCCGACTGCGTACGGTGCTCACCGTGGTCGGTGGGGTGCTCGCCCTGCTCTGCCTCGGTGCTCTGGCGACGGGGTACGTGCTGTACAACCGCGCGGCCGCCCCCGACCGCAGCGCCCCCGACGTGGCCGTCGACAACTACCTACGCGCCTTTCTCGTGGACCGCAACGACGCACGAGCCGACCAGTACACGTGCGAGGGCGGGACTGAGCTTCGCGCGTTGCGAGAGCTCCGTCTCGAAGTGGAGCAACGCGAGTCGACGTTCGACGTAACGGTACGAATTTCTTGGGGCCCCCTGACTAGGAGCCCGTCGAGTGATGGCGAATCGGTCGCCACGACCCTCACCATTGCCGGTTCTTCCGATGGCGTCCCCAGGAGTAGCCGGCGAGAGGACTGGACGTTCAACGTGGTCGAGGACGATGACGGCTGGCGGGTGTGCACCGGTGCCAAGGCTGGTTAGTTATTCGATCCACAGCAGATGGACCGGAACCTCCAGGGTGGTGGGTGATTGGCCACGCCAGGCCCAGCGGTACCACTCCACTTCGGGCGTGATCCGCACGCAGATGTCGCCTTCGGCCCCCGAGTAGGTCTCGGTGACGGCCCGCATGTCCCGGTGTTCCAGCCCACCCTCGACGTGCACCACCCGGCGTCCGGTGACCGCGTCCGCCTCGAAGACGGGCGTGGGGGACCGATGGGACGGCCCGTCCAGCGAGACCAGCCGGATTCCGGTGTCCCGGGTGCCCTCCGATCCGGGCCTTTCGCAGATCGTCTCCACCCAGACCCGCTCCACCGGCACCAGCGGCGCGAACACCTCGACCTGGTCGGCCTCGGCCCGGTACCACTCGTGCTCGGGGATGACCGGCACGTAGGTCCGGGCACCCTGCACGACGCGGTCGTCCGCGCGCAGATCCCCTCGCCAGCCGAGCCCGGGCAGACCGACCAGCACCCGCTGCCCGCGTAGCTCCACGCGTCCGGTCGCGGGCACGATGGTCAGTGGGCGGGGCGGCCGGGGTGCCCAGTCGGGCTGGTCGGCGAACGGGTCCGGCATCGGTCCGGTCATGCCCGTGACAGCCTCACTCCGCGCCGCGCAGCGGGGCGCCCCGCTCGCGCATGAACGGAATCGGGTCGACCGCGCCCCGGCTGGACCGGTCGTTGCGCAGGTGCACCTCGAAGTGCAGGTGCGGGCCGGACGAGTTACCGCTGCTGCCCACCTGCCCGATCACCTCGCCGGCCGGCACGATCTGATCGGGTGCGACCCGGGGGTGGACGACCATGTGGCAGTACCGGGTGATGTAGCCGCCGGCGTGCAGGATGTCGACGAACCAGCCACAGCCGCCCTTGCCGGGGTACCCGTCCACGTCGCAGCTCCGCCGTCCGCGATTGTCCGGGTCGCAGCGGGCTACCAGCACCCGGCCGGCGGCCGCGGCGCGGATCTCGGTGCCCTTGGCCGCTCCGATGTCGACACCGTTGTGGCTGGGTCGCTCGGCGGTCCGGAAGCCGGAGCCGACGTCACCGGAGATCGGCGCGGTCCAGCCGGAGGCGGCGATCTGGCCGCGCTCGGCGGCGTCGCACACCGCCTTGCCATTGATCTCGACGGTGCGGGCCGCGCCACCGGCCAGCGCGTCCACGATCTTGCTGGCCAGTTCCTCGTGCTTGGCATACGCGTCCGGATAGGCGCTGATCTGCACCTGCTGGGCCACGACGGTCAACGGTCGGCGCTGCCAGCTGCGTACCTTCACGAGCTTTTCGTAGAACTTCCGGGCCGTGTACGCGGGAGTCATCCGCTCGGCGACCGAGCCCCATCCCGGCCGCTGCTGGAACAGACCCAATGAGTCGTGGTCCGCGCCGACGCCCTCGTGCGGCAGGGCGAGAGAGGCGGGCACCCCGGTGTTCGCCAGATTACGCAGCGCGGACTCCTGCATCGCGGTGGCCAGGGCGATCACCCAGCCACGCGAGGGCACCCCCATGTCCTGACCGACCTTGATGATGATCGCCGCGTTGCGGATCTGCGCGTCGCCATACTCGGCAAACCGGGGCAGTTCGCCGGCGATGTCCACCGGACGCACGGGTCCGCAGCCCCAACCGGCCAGGGCATCCCCGTCCTGCGCGTCGCCGCCGAGACCGCTGAGAAAGAACGCCGCGGTGCCTCCGGTGCAGCAGAGCAGGAGCAGCACCCCGGTGAGCACTGAGGCGATCACGCCGACCCGAATCGGGCGGCGAAGAGCACGGCCTGCTCGGCCGGCGGTCACTGTCGCTCCCAGTCCACCACGTCGACCAGCCAACCCTTGTCCGCCACCACCAGCTCCAACCGGAGCCGCCCGGTGTCGAGCGGTAGCAGCACCTCGACGAACGTGTCGGTGCGCGATCGCACCGATGGTGGGCCGGTCACCTCCTCGGCCGGCACTCCGCCGGGCTCGGCGCCGGCCAGCTTTTCGGTCAGCGCCGGGGTCGACAACGGCCGCAGGCCGGCCTGCCACTGTTCCGCCGTCATTCCGGGTCGGCCGAGCCAGGCGGAGGCGAACCGGTCGGCGGTCTGCTCCGGCGTGCGGGCGCCGGGCCGGGTGACCGGCGACGGCGGAGCCTCGGTGGAGGTCACCCCGTCGTCACCGGCCGTCGGGTCGACGGTGGTGATCGGCCGGTTCGGTCGGCTGCTCAAGCCGTCCGCCGGGTCCATCGGGCCGGACGCGAGGCGGGCTGCCCCGATCACCCCGAAGACCAGTACCGCGATCACCACCGCCACTCCCAGTCGGGACCGCAGCGCCCGGGTGAAGAGGAATTCCAGGGCCCGTCGCATCGCGGTCACCGAGCCTCTGAGCGCACCCGCGGTCCGGTGCGGTCCGGCGCACGTTCGGTGGAGCCGGGCCGGTAGACCACGAACGACGGGTTCTCCGACGGCACGTCCGGTTCAGTCCAGGTCGCCGGCTGCCGTCGACGGGGCTGCGGTGGCACCGGACGACCTCGGTTGCCGGTCTCCTTCGTCGGCGCCTCATCGGCGCGTTCCTGACCGTCCGGTCGACCGTCGCTGGCGCCTCGGCCCGCGACCGGGGTTGGCGTCGGCGTCGGGGCCGGGTCTTCACGGCGTGCCTCCGGGCGCAGCCGGGTCTGCTCGGCGTCCGGCGACCGGCGGCGTCCGCCCACCGGTTCCATCGTGCCCCCGGGCTCGGCCACGTCGAGCCGGGCCGCCGTCCGCATGTCCCGGAAAAACCGGCGGTGCCAGGACCCGGCCGAGCTGACCGCCTCGCTGCTGTCCTTACCGCCGAGCTGGGTGATCCGCCGGTACGGCCGCAGCAGCAGCCAGCCGACCACTCCGCACAACCACACCAGCACCACCTGGAGCCAGCCGGGCAGCGTGGGCGTACTCATGATCAGATCGACCGCGAACAGGTAGATGGCGGCGCCGGTGCCGAAGATGGCGATGTTGAAGATCGCGGCGACCACGGCGTTCGCGAGCCGTCGTAGGCCGGCACTGGCCGGACGGAGCAACCCCACCGTGCCCAGGATGGGTGCCGCGATCACCGCCCATCGGAAGATCAGGAAGCCCAGCAGGACCAGCAGCGACGCGGTCAGGTCGAACATGGCGAACAGGACCGAGGCCAGCACCGCGATGAACCCGGCCCCGACCCGGTCCATGTCCCGGACACCCTGGAGGTACTCGTACGCCTCCGGGTCCTCGGTCTGGATCTGCTCGGCCACCCGCGCCCACTGCTGCTGCTTGGCCTTGATCGTCGCCTCCCGGGTGGCCGGGTTGGCGCGCAGCTTCTCGACCTCGTCCCACGACAGCGCCTTGGCGTCGTACAGCGCCGGACCGTACTTACGGGCCGTCTCACTGTCGGCCGAACCGAGCACGCCCCGTAGCCAGTTCCGATAGAGCATCGCCTCGGTGGCGGTGTCGCTGGCTCGCACGGCGGGTGGTCTGTTGTCCTTGCAAGCCTCAGGATTCGGATCGTCGCACTGGCTCGGCGGAGTATCCCGTGCTGCCGGGCCCACCGCGTCGTGCACCACGCCCAGCGAGGTGACCAGCGTGCCGTCCGCGATGTTCGCCGACTTGACCGGCCAGGCGGCGAGGGCGGTGACCGCGACCATCACCAACAGAGCCCAGCCGGCGGTGGTCATGGCGTTGCTCATGTCGGACTGGCGAGATCGCCAGAGCAGATAGAGCCCCACCACGCACAGCGTGACGATCCCGAAGACGCTGAACACCTTCTCGTAGACGGCCTTGGTCGCCTTCTCAACCAGCGGGTCGGCCCAGCCCCACATCGAGCCGGGATCCCAGGCGCGTTCTCTGAGCGCGTTCGACGCACCGATGATCGCCGTGGCGACCATGAACTCGCCGTTCGCCACTGTGGTGGTGAACTTGTAGTCCGGATGCAGGACCGACGACGCGCAGCCGCCGGGGATGTCGTACGTCGGATAGCTGTATCCGGCGTAGCCGTAGTCGCTGTAGAGCCCCTTCGGCCCGAGTTGTTTGGCGGAGTCCGGACGACCGGCGAACCAGCCGGCGAGGCCGGAGTCCGGCGTGCCCGGGGTCGGCGCGTTGCGGCACTTGACCTCGTCCTCGCTGACCGCCTGGAGCTTCCCTACGCAGGCCCGGAAGTCCGCTTGCCATTCGGCCGTCGTGCAGAGGTCGGCTCGGGCCTGGGCGACCGGTGGCGCGGCTGCGGCCGCCTCCGCGCCGAGCAGCGGCCAGCTGAGGGTGGCCCCGGCCAGCACGCCGAGCGCGAGCAGGAACGACGCGATCCGTGCCCGGGGCCCAGCCATGTCACGCCTCCAGATCCGGCAGGGAGATGCTCGGCAGGACTCCGGCCGCCGCGGCGATCGCGGCGGGCGTCGTGTCGAGGTGGTCCAGCAGGCCGTCGACGTACGAGACGTCGACGCGGACCTTCTGCACCCGACCGTCGACGTCGCGCATCACGAACTCCCGGAAGCCGAGGCGGTCGGCCGAGTTGGTGTCGGCGGCGGAGAGCGAGGCCAGGGTGGCCTCGTACCCGTCGTTGACCGGCACCCGCAGCAGCCGAAGCGCTTCGGAGGCGATCTCGGCGTCCTCGGCGATCCGGCCGACGAAGACGGTGGAGACCAGGTTCTGCACGTCGAGGCCGAGGATGTCGCGGGGGTTCTGCGAGGCGACCAGCGCCGCGAGGTTCCACTTCCGGGAGTCCCGGGCGAGCCGGACCAGGAACGAGCGGCCCGACCGCCAGCCTTCCATGAAGTGCGCCTCGTCGAGGCCGACGAGCTTTCGGGACGACATCGACCCGCCGTAGCAGCGGCGGACGGCGAGCCGGTGCGCGGTGTGCAGCATCGGCAGGGCGAGGGCCTCCTCGGCCGACCAGTACTCTCGTTCGATCTTCAGGTCGGGCAATCGGAGCCCGGCCATCGTGATCACGGTGAGCGCCGCGTCGGCACCGAGCAGACCCTCCGGCGGCCGACCGAAGAAGAGCATGGCCAGCGGCATCTCGGCGGTGTCCAGGAGCAGGTTCGCCAGCTCCTTGCCGGCGTCGTCGTCGAGCCGGCCGAGGCAGCTCACCACGTCGTCCAGGGTGGACGTCTCCTCGGCGGGGACCTGCCGGACGGCGTGCCGGAACAGGGTGGCGGTCGACGCCTCGCGGGCCACCTGCGGCGGCACGAGCATCATGCAGATGTCCTGGACCAGCATGCGCCGCTCGGCCCGGGCGTTGGAGACCGCGATCTCGAACTCGCGGTCACCGGGGGCGCCGGTGGCGAACTCACTGCGCAGTGGCGTCGGGATGAGCGAGTAGGGCGCCAGGGTGCCGTGCTCCGACCCGGTCAGGTTCAACACCCGGGAGTACGGCCGCAGCTCGGGCATGGCGCAGAGCCGGGCCAGCGGCCCGGACGGGTCGAGCAGGGTCACCTGGACCCCCCGTCGGGCGGCGAGATAGCCCAGCGCGCCGAGCAGGGTCGACTTGCCACCGCCCGGCTCGGCCACGAAGACCGCGAGCCCGGAGCGTTCGCGTACCTCCATGGGGAAGTGCAGGTCGAGGAAGACCGGGCGGCGGCAGGTGCCGGCGGTACGCCCGATGAGGTCGCCCCGGCGGTCACCGACGGTGGACGCGGCCTGGGGGAGCGCGGCGGCGAGCAGCGGGACCGGCATCCGGCGGACGTAGCCGGTGTTGGCGATGGGCTCGCCGGGGATGAACTCGCGAGCCAGCCAGTCCTGGTTCTTCGGGTGCTGCAGGGAGATGCGCAGCTCCCGGGAGTAGAGCTGGATGAGCCGCCGGGCCCGCTCCAGGCACTCCTCCCTGGTCCGGCCGCCGACCGCGATCCGGTGCCAGCCGTGGGCGCGGGCCGAGTCGACGGGCAGCCCGGTGGTCATCTCGTCGCCGATCACCAGCGCCCGCTTGGCGAGGCGTTCCAGCTCCGGTGGCGCGTCGATGCCGTGCTCGGCGTAGTCGAGCTGCTGGGAGCGGATCATCCGCAGCCGGTGTTCGAGATTGCGGAACGAGTCGCCGGATCCGAGGATGTCGACCCGGGTGGAGATCTCCATCGGCCAGGGCAGTCGCTCGTGGAAGTGCAGCCAGGGCTCGTGCCGTTCCGGGATCTCCAGCGGCTCCATCCGGCCGACGGCGAGCACTGCCACGTGCCGTTCCTCGCCGGTCATCCGGTTGACCAGTTTCACGGTCGAGCCGTACGGGGTGCGGTAGCGCTCGACCTGCTCGGTCAGGGCGAGCAGGTCACCGCGCTCCCAGCGGCCGTCGGTCACCGGGGAGAGCCGGCCCGGGGGCGCCATGCACAGCGCCACCGAGCGGTAGAGCAGCCACTCCAGCTCCTGGGCGGTGACACGTCGGCCGCGCATGCCGAACGCGCCGAGAACCTCGTCGAACTGTTCCACGGTGCGGCCCAGTTTGCGACGCTCGCCCTCGGCGGTGCCCCGGCCGAAGGTGCGCAGCAGGCGTTCGGTCATGGAGTCGCCGAGGGAGCGGCGGGCGAAGGTGACGCCCAGGTAGGTCTGCCCCTCGGCGTGGTTGACGGCCATGAGGTGCCGCTGGGCGGCGACCAGGTGGTCCGCCCAGCCGGTGGTGCCGGCCACGTCGGGTAGCGGTGCCGGGGTGTGCGCGTCGATGGTGCGCGCCCACTCGTCGGCGGGGAACGGGCGGGTGGTCCGGCGCAGGTGCAGCCGGAAACCGGCCAGGCCCGCGTACTGCTCGGAGATCGCCGACAGCAGCGCCTCACGCTCGGCGTCCGGGCGGAAGGCCCAGCGGACCTCGGGCAGCCAGTACCAGGCGGTGACCGTGTTGGGGGTGAAGGTCAGGTGGCCGGCGATCTCGGTGATGGCCAGCTCGACCGACGGATCCCGGTCTCCGAATTTGATCTTCGGGGCGCGGACCCGGGTCGGCTTGATCGGCCGGTCCTGGTTGCTCGCGGCCCGCTGGCGGGGTGGGGCGACTTCCTTTCCGGCCCCCTTGGGTCGTTCCGACCCGGGGCGGCGTGGCGCCCGATCCAGGGCCGGCCGGTCGCTCGGGGCGGCGGTGGCCGGCCGTTCCGCCGGCGCGGCCTGACGCTGCACCGATGCCGTCGGTGGGACGACGGGTGCGGCGCTGGACGTCCGGGGTGCCGGGCCGGTGGCCGTCGACGCGGACGCGCCTGCGGCGGTCGGCTCGGGGTCGTCCGAGGGGTACCGTATCGGGCGTCGGTCGCCTGCCTGATGCGGCACCCGGGATTCACCGGCCGGGTAGGCGTCCGCCCGTCGTGGCTCGACGGGAGGTCGGTCGCTGGTGGACCGGTCGTCGGGCGTCCACGGTGGCTCCAACTCGGGCGCCGGTCGGGCCGGGGTCGGAGCGACCGCGGGTGGCTGCTGCGGGACCGTCGGCTGGCTCCGGGTCGCGGGGCCAGCCGTCACGGCCCGTGGACCACCAGGTCGCGCGCCACCGAACAGGTCCAGGAACGGCGAGTCGATGTCGGCGTTCTCGCCTGCCGAGACCGCGCTGGGCTCGGCGGGTGGCGTCCGGCGGGTGACCGGCCGAGGTGCCTGGAACACACCGACCGCGCCGTGGCCGGGCGAGGTCACCAGCGCGGGGTCGAGCGCCACCTCGTCCTCGGCCTCGGGGTAATCGAATGACTGCGCACGGTGACTGGCCGGCACGGCCGGGCGGCCGGCCGGGGAACCCGGCGTGGAAGAGCGACTCATGCGACCGCCTCACCCGCGTCGTGCAACAGACCGCTCGGCGTACGCCCGGTCATGCCAGCTCCTCCCGGATCCTGATCCGGCTGCCGACCAGACGCGGGTCGCGCTGCTCGATCGCCGGCTCCCGGGTACGTCGCCAGTCGGTCAGCGCGGTGCGGATGACCACCCGCGCCGGCCGATCGGGGTCGACGTGCCGGAAGATGAACGACGTGGTCACGATGGCGAGCGCGATCTCCCAGGCTGGGAAGAGTTCGACAGTCAACGTGAACAGCCAGTGGATGAACATGTAGAGGGGGACCAGCAGCATGAAGAGCCCGTACTGGGCGTAGGGCAGGTGGACCGGAAGGGTGTAGCCGGGCGGCCCGAGGTAGACCAGGCGGGCCCGGTAGATGTCGTCGTCGGTGCGTAGCCGCATCTGGTGAACGCGCCTATTCGAAGATCAGGTCGATCAGGTAATCGCCGACGAAGAAGAGTGTGGCCGCGCCGGCGATGAAGGCCAGCCCGACGATGGCGATCGCGGAGCTGGTCAGCACCTTGGAGATCTCGCCCCGGCTGGCGCGACCGATGAAGATGACGCCCAGGACGGCGAGCAGGATCGGCGCGATCTTGCTGGCGAAGAAGGTGACGACACTGTTGGTGTCGATCCCCTTCGGTGCCGGCTCCGCGAGTGGAGCCGACGCCAGGGTGGAGAGCGCGTGGGCGACGCCGGAAGACGCCGTCTCCATGAGCTCGAAGGCGATCACTGGAACCTCCCCATAGCGCGGCCGGCGGTGCCGCAGCGGTGCAATGGACGAGCCTGGCGGGAAATGTGCTCCACAGGGCGCAGCGTTCTTGACCCTGCGTTCGTTACTCACCACGGAGGGTGGCGAGGTTTGGGCGTTTTTCCCCCGCTTCGGCCCTCCCTCCAAGCTTCGCCATCTCGATGCTGGCCAATTCCAAAGCGTACGGGCCGCCCCGGATTGCGACAAGCCGCGAAGGGACTGCCTGCTGCTGCCCGGATGACCGATCGTACACCTGTTCTAACGAGCACGTCAGGGGTGGTCGACCCGGGCCGCCGGGTACCGCCACCACGACCGGTACCGTCTAGTCGTGACCGATCTGGTACGGGCTCCGGGCCCGGTGGTGATGGGCGTCCTCAACGTCACGCCGGACTCCTTCTCCGACGGCGGACGGTACGCCGACCTCGACGCGGCCGTCGGACACGGCGTCCGTCTGCGCGAGGCCGGGGCGCACCTGATCGACATCGGCGGTGAGTCGACCCGTCCCGGCGCCGAGCGGATCGACGCGGTGACGGAGGCCGAGCGGGTGCTGCCGGTCATCCGCGAGCTGACCGCCGCCGGTGTGCCGGTCAGCATCGACACCAGCCGGGCGCGCGTGGCCGAGGCCGCGTTGGGCGCCGGCGCGGCGGTGGTCAACGACGTCTCCGGCGGGTTGGCCGACCCCGACATGGCCCGCGTCGTCCGCGACGCCGGCTGCCCCTGGGTCCTGATGCACTGGCGGGGCCACTCCCGGCAGATGCGCGACCTGGCCAGCTACACCGACGTGGTGACCGATGTGCGGGGCGAGCTGGCACAGCGGATCGACGAGGCGCTGGCCGCCGGGGTCCCGGCGGACCGCATCGTCATCGACCCCGGCCTCGGCTTCGCCAAGACGGCCACCCACAACTGGGAACTCAGCGCTCGCCTGCCGGAGCTGCTGGACCTCGGGTACCCGCTGCTCTTCGGCGCCAGCCGCAAGTCCTACCTCGGTCGACTCCTCGCCGGCGCCGACGGCACACCGCGACCCACCGCTCAGCGGGAGGCCGCCACCGTGGCCACCAGCGTGCTCGCCGTCGCGGCGGGCGCCTGGGGCGTACGCGTGCACGACGTGCGCGCCACCGTGGACGCGCTCGCCGTCTGGGCCGCCACCGGCAGCCCGCGCCTGGTGCCAGCCAGCCCGGCTGGGCGGCCCGTACGAGCGGCCGCCGGCCGGCGAGAGGGAGACCGATGAACGACCGGATCCAGTTGACCGGCCTGCGTGCCCGCGGCCGGCACGGGGTGTACGACTTCGAGCGCGCGCAGGGGCAGGACTTCGTGGTCGACGCCGTCCTGGAGTTGGACCTCGCCCCGGCGGCGGCCAGCGACGACGTCACCGCGACGGTCCACTACGGCGAGCTGGCCGAACGTCTGGTGGCGGTGGTGACCGGCGAACCGGTCAACCTGATCGAGACCCTCGCCGACCGGCTGATCGCCGTCTGCCTGGCCGACGAGCGGGTCCGCACCGCCACGGTCACCGTGCACAAGCCGGAGGCGCCGGTGCCGCACACGTTCACCGACGTGGCCGTCACGATGACCCGGACGCGTACCCGATGACCCGGGCCGTGCTCTCGCTCGGCAGCAACCTCGGCGACCGCCTGGAGCACCTCCGGATGGCCGTCACCACGCTCGGCGACACCGTGCTGGTGGTCTCCGGCGTGTACGAGACTCCACCGTGGGGGGACGCCGACCAGCCCGCGTACCTCAACGCGGTGCTGCTGGCCCAGGACGCCGCCGCCACGCCCCGCGACTGGCTGGAGCGGGCCCGGGCCGCGGAGCGCGCGGCCGGCCGGGTCCGTGACCCGCAGCGGCGGTTCGGGCCGCGCACCCTCGACGTGGACGTGATCGCGGTCTGGGGCGACGACGACGAGCCGGTGCTCAGCGACGAGGAGGAGTTGACCCTGCCGCACCCCCGGGCGCACCTGCGCGCGTTCGTGCTGCGACCGTGGATCGACATCCAGCCGTACGGGCGGCTGCCCGGCCACGGCTGGTTGACCGACCTGCTCACCGCCGGCCCGGTCGCCGACGACGCGCTGGAACTGCGTCCCCGGCCGGAACTGGCGTTAGAGTCGACGGCATGACCCAGTGGAGCCGGCCGGCATGACGCAGGCGAAGTCCCCACCACCGGGCGGGCCGGGCCCGGACCGGTCGCGGATGGGTCCCACCCGGATCTCGACCCTGGTCGTGGCCGCCCTGGGCGCGGCGGCGGTGGCCTGGCTGCTGATCAGCAGCCTCTACTACAGCGGCATCCCCCGTCTGCCGTGGCTGCCGGTGGTGACGCTTGCCGCGCTCGCGGTGCTGGAGGCGTACGCGGCCGTCAACACCCGCGGTCGCATCGAGCGCAAGCCCGGCCGGGATCCGGTGAACCCGTTGATGGTCGCCCGGTTCGTGGTGCTGGCCAAGGCGTCGGCGCTGGCCGGGGCCATCTTCGCCGGTTTCTACGCCGGGCTCAGCGGGTGGCTCTTCGTCGAGACCACCCGGGCCGCCATCGACGATCGGCCGGCCGCCGGGGGCGGGCTGCTGGCGTCGCTGGCGCTGGTGGGGGCCGCGCTCTGGCTGGAGCGGTCCTGCCGGGTCCCGGAGCGCCCGGACGACGAGCACGAGCCCGACCAGCGCCAGAGCCGTCCCGGCCAGCGCTGAGCAGGGGGTTACGCCTGGCTCCGGGCGCGGGTACGGTGCCTCCGATCGGAGAGCAACGGCCGCCCCCGATCCGTCCGTGCGCCGGACCGGGACGGCCGGCCACTGGGGAGGCGGTGCCATGGGGTACGAGGACACGGGCCGGGACCGGTCGGTCGAACCCTCGTCCGGGGTTCCTGTCGCCGTCCTGGAGAACGTCTTCGACGATCCCACCCACGGCGAGCCGGGCCGGGACCGCGTCGGTGTGCACATGTTGTGGGAATTCCTGCTGCTGGTCGGTCTCGCCGCCCTGGGCTGGCTGCTCTGGCGGGCCGACCCGGACACGCTGCGCGGCGCCGGTCTGCGTACGTTGCTGGTCGGCGCGGTCGGCCTCGGGCTGCTCGCTCTCGCCGCCGGGCTGAGCCTGCGCACCGCCGTCCCCAACCTGGCCGTCGGGCCGGTCGCGGTCGCCGCCGCGCTGCACTACGCGGAACAGGGCGATCGAGGGCTGGCGACGTCCGTGGGGTCGGCCGTCGTGGTCGCCGCGGTGGGCGGTCTCGTGTTGGCGCTGGCCGTGGTGGTGTTACAGGTGCCCGCCTGGGCGGCGAGCCTGGCCGCAGCGGCCGGAGTCGTGGTGTACATCGAACGTCGTTCGACGTCGATTCTGGTGCAGGGGGACTACGACCCGAGGCGTACGGCCGGCTACCTCTTCGCCGGGTTCGCCGCCGTCGCGGTTCTCGGCGGTCTGTTCGGCACGATCAGGTCGATCCGCCGGCTGGTGGGTCGGTACCGGCCGGTGGCCGACCCGGCCCGGCGCCGGGGCGCGCTGGCCGCCGTGGTCGCCGCCGTCGCGCTCGTCGGTTCCACGGTGCTGGCCGCGCTCGCCGGTGTCCTGCTCGCCGCCAACGGCCCCGGGGCGGTCACGCCCACCTCCGGGCTGGACTGGACCGTCCTGGCCATCGGCGTGTCCCTGCTCGGCGGCACCAGCGCGTACGGCCGCCGCGGCGGGGTGTTCGGCACGGTGCTGGCGGTCGGCCTGGTCACCGTCTTTCAGGCGTACGCGCCGGAGCGCGACTGGACGGTGAGTCACTGGGCGCTCGGTGGCGTGGCGCTCGGCGTCGGGCTGCTGGTGACCCGGCTGGTCGAGACGTTCGGGCGGCCCCGGCCGGGCCACGTGGAGAAGATCGAGCCGGTCGGCGACGGCACGATCAGCACGGGATGGAACGTGCCCCGGCAACAGTCGGCCGACAACTGGCCTCCGACGCTGCCGACACCCCTCGCGCCGGAATCGGCCGACCCGTGGCGTGACCCCCGCTGGGAGACCGGCCCGCGGCGCTGGGACGCCGACGACCGGTGAGCCGTGTCCCGTCCGCCGAGCCGGCGCTGATCTCGACCGTTAGGCTCGCCGCATGACCGACACACCTGCCGCCACCCCCGGCGGAACCTCGTTCGAGGATCTCGACGCGCTGTCCACGGAGGAGCTGCGGGAGCGGGCGTTCGCCCGGGCCCGGGAGCGTCGCGACGTGGGGTTCTACTGGTCGGTGCTGCGGCACCTGCCGAACGCGGACGAGGCCACGGTGCTGGACGGCGCGCCGAACTCGATCGGCCCGACCATCGACGAGGCGAACGCCTTGTGGCGGGAGCTGACCGGGCACGGCTACGAGGAGTCGGCGCCGCTGCTGCGGGCCGCCTTCATCGACTACCTGCTGAAGCGCTGAGCCGTTCGGGGCAGCCCAGGTCCGCCCGGCCGGCCGGCACGGGACCTGGGCGGATCATGGGACTCGTCCGTACGGGCCCGGTCAGCGGCTACGGGACGGCCGCCGGCACCGGCGCGCTCGCCGTACTGCTGCTGGTCGGCATCTGTGGCAGCCCGGCGTACACCGGCTGGGCCGCCGCGACGCTTACCGACCCGGACTCGGCCGGCGGCTTCTACCTGCGCCTGCTCGCCTGGCCGGCCTGGCGGCTGGACGCGGACGGGCAGGCCGGCGGTCTGTTCGCCGCCGACCTGCGGGCCGTCGCGCTCGTGGTCCTCGCGGTGGCGCTGCTCTATCTGCTGCCCGCCGCGCAGGTGGCCCGGGTGCCCGGCCCGGTCAGCCAGTTCTTCTCCGGCTGGGCCGCGTACGTGCTGGCCGGCGGGCTCGCCGCCGTGCTGGCGGCGCTGCTCGGCCCGGACCCGTCGCTGCTGGCAGCACTGCGAGACGCCAGCAGCGGCGCCGGCTACGGCTTCCTCACCGGCTGGATCATCGGCACCGCGAGCCTCGGTGGTCGCGCCTGACCCGCGCGACCCCATTCGGAACGGGTGACGCCGCCGGGCCGGTCAGCGGCCGGGTCAGCCCGTCGAGCGGCCCAGGTCGAGCAGACGCTGGCGGCTGAGCGCGCCCACCGGGCGGCCGTCGTCGGTCACGACGAGCTGGTCCCGCCCCGACGTGAGCAGTGCCGCCAGCGCGTCGTACGCCGTGCCGTCCAGCGCCACGGTGGGCAGATCCGCGGCGGCGCCTGGGGGCACCGGCCCCAGGGACTCCCGGTCGAGCGGGGTGACCGCCAGCCGGCGGATGCCCCGGTCGGCTCCGACGAATTCGCGGACGAACGGGGTGGCCGGTGCGCCGAGCAGGGCGGCCGGCGTGTCGTACTGCTCAAGGTGCCCGCCCTGGGAGAGCACGGCGATCCGGTCACCGAGCCGGACGGCTTCGTCGAGGTCGTGGGTGACCAGCACGATCGTCTTGCGGACCTCGGCCTGGAGGCGGAGGAACTCCTCCTGCAGGCGGGCCCGGACGATCGGGTCGACGGCCGAGAACGGCTCGTCCATCAGCAGCACCACCGGGTCCGCGGCGAGCGCGCGGGCCACGCCGACCCGCTGCCGCTGCCCACCCGACAGCTCGTGCGGATAGCGGCGGCCGAACTGGGCCGGGTCCAGACCGACCAGGTCGAGCAGCTCGTCGACGCGGGCCCGGGTCCGATCCCGGGACCAGCGCAGCAGACCCGGGACGGTTGCCACGTTCGCCCGGACCGTCTGGTGTGGAAAGAGGCCGACGTTCTGGATCACGTAGCCGATCCGGCGGCGTAGCCGCACCGGGTCGACGTCGGTGACGTCCTCGTCGCCGAGCATGATCCGCCCGGCCGTCGGCTCGATCAGACGGTTGACCATGCGGAGCACTGTCGACTTGCCGCAGCCGGACGGGCCGATCAGCACCACCAGCTCGCCGGCCTTGACGTCCAGGCTCAGGTCCCGCACGGCCTCGGTGCCGTTCGGGTAGCGCTTCTGGATGCCCTGCAGGGAGATCGACGCCGCGCGAGGGGATTCGGCCACGCTGGCGGCCTCCGGGGTAACGTCCACGTATGTCCTTCCGCCTGAGCTACCGGGCCGACCCGGGTAACCCCTGGTTCTCCTGGCAGTACGTGCGGGACAACTCTGACACGATCCTCGCCGCCATGCGCGAACACGCCTCCCTCACGGGACGCGCGGTGCTGATCGCGGTGCTGATCGCCCTGCCGTTGTCCGTGCTCGCGTACTGGGTCCGCCCGCTGGCCGGCCCGATCCTCGGCGTCACCGGCGTGATCTACACCATCCCGTCACTGGCGCTGTTCGCGTTCATCGCGCCGTACCTGGGGACCGGCGCCACCACCGTGCTGGTCGGGTTGGTCCTGTACGCGCTGCTGCTGATCGTCCGCAACGTGGTGGCGGGGCTCAACCAGGTGCCGCCGGAGGTCGGCGAGGCCGCCGAGGGCATGGGCTACGGCCGCTGGCGGCGGCTCTTCCGGATCGACCTGCCGCTGGCGATCCCCGGCATCCTGACCGGGTTGCGCCTGGCCACCGTGTCGACGGTCGCGCTGGTCACCGTCGGCGTGCTGGTGGGCCACGGCGGCCTCGGCCAACTGATCTTCGCGGGCTTCCAGAACAACCTCTACAAGGCCGAGATCATGACCGGTACGGTGCTCTGCGTGGCGCTCGCGGTGCTGCTGGACCTGCTGCTGGTCCTCGTCGGCCGGCTGGTCACCCCCTGGTCCGCCCGGGGCGTCCGGTGAGCGCCGCGGCCAACCCCGTGCACCAGGCGGTGCTCTGGCTCAACGACCCCCTGAACTGGAGCAACCCGGGCGGCATCCTGGACCGGCTCGGCGAGCACCTGACGATCTCCGCCCTGGCGGTGGCGCTGGGCTGCCTGGTGGCCTGGCCGGTCGGGCTGTGGCTCGGGCACACCGGCCGCGGCGGCGGTCTGGTGGTGCTGGTGTCCAACGCCACCCTGGCCATTCCCACCCTGGCGCTGCTGACCATCCTGCCGCTGACCTTCCTCGGCTTCGGGCGTACGCCGGTGGTGGTGGCGCTCGCCGTCTTCGCTATTCCGCCGCTGCTGGCCAACGCCTACACCGGCGTACGCCAGGCGGACCCGGAGGCGCGCGACGCGGCCCGCGGGATGGGCCTGTCCGGCGGGCAGTTGCTGCGTCGGGTGGAGCTGCCGCTCGCGGTGCCGTACCTGGCGGCCGGCTTCCGGACCGCCGCCGTGCAGGTCATCGCCACGACCGCGCTGGCCTCGTTCGTCAACGGTGGCGGTCTCGGCGAGATCATCCGTACCGGATTCGGTCTGAGCATCGCCGCCGGTGGTGGGCAGATCGTGGCCGGTGGTGTGCTGGTGGCCGGGCTGGCATTGCTGGCCGAGCTGCTCCTCGGGATCGTCGAACGCCTGGTCACCCCCCGTCCGCTGCGACGCGGACGGCAGCGCGCGGGCCGCGCCCGGCCCGCCGACGCCACCGGCCGCGCCTGACGCGCCGTCGCGATCCGTCCGGGTGAGCGGACGCCGAAGCGGCGACCAGCGGCGGGCCGGTCGGTGACGATGCGGTGACGAAGCCCATCCCGGGTTGTCGGTCGCTCGCGGACCATGTTGGGTGGAAGTCGCGGGCGGCCGACAGCCGGGATCGCCCGTCGGACACGCGGCCGGCCCGGGACGGGTCGCGCCGGGACACGGAAGGCGGGCGGCACACATGCGCGCACGTACACGTCTGGCGATGGGCGCCATCGGCGCCATCGCCGGAGCAGCACTCCTCACCGGGTGTGGCGACGCCGGCTCGTCCGGCACCGACGCCCCCCAGACGAACGCCTCCGGCGCCGGGTGCGCTCCGGTCGCCGGTCAGCAGCTCATCGCTCTGACGGACGACAAGAAGCTCCAGAACTCCGACAACGTCATTCCGGCGGTCAACAGCAAGGTGGCCAACCCGCAGCTGATCGCCGCGCTGGACAAGGTCTCCGCGGCGCTCGACACGCCGAAGCTGATCCAGCTCAACAAGGCCGTCGACGCCGACCGCAAGACCCCCAAGGTGGCCGCCGAGGAGTTCGCCAGCGCCAACAACATCACCGCGGGAATCGCCAAGGGCCCGGGTGGCGACATCGTGGTGGGCGCTGGCAACTTCAGCGAGAGCCAGACCCTGGGCGAGCTGTACCGGATCGTGCTCACCGCCGCCGGTTACCAGGTCAAGGTGCAGCAGATCGGCAACCGGGAGCTGTACGAGCCGGCGCTGGAGAAGGGCGAGATCCAGGTCGTCCCGGAGTACGCGTCGACCATGGCCGAGTTCCTCAACACCAAGGCCAACGGCAAGAACGCCCAGCCGGTGTCCTCGCCCGACATCAACACGACGGTGACCAAGCTCAAGGCCGAGGGCGACAAGGTGGGCATCACCTTCGGCACCCCGGCCGCCGCGCAGGACCAGAACGCGTTCGCGGTCACCCAGCAGTTCGCCGACAAGTACGGCGTGCGGACCCTCTCCGAGCTGGCCGCGAAGTGCTCCGGCAGCGCGACGGTGCTGGGCGGCCCGCCGGAGTGCCAGCAGCGTACGTTCTGCAAGCCGGGCCTGGAGAAGACGTACGGGCTCTCGGTGGGCTCGTTCTCCTCGCTGGACCAGGGTGGGCCGCTGACCAAGAACGGGCTGCGTGAGGGCAAGATCAGCGTTGGTCTGGTCTTCTCCTCGGACGGTGCCTTCGCCACCAGCTGAGGTTCCTTTCGGGTGTGCCGTGGACGCCCCCTCCCCATCTCGGGGCGGGGGCGTCCGCGCGTCCGGGGACCCGTTCCCTCCGCTGGGGATCGTCGGTAGGCTGCACAGCCATGCCAGCCCCGGTCACCCCCGACGCCCGGCGTCAACCGCTGTTGCTGACCGTGCTCTTCTGGGGCGGCGTGGCCCTGGCCCCGGTGGCGGCGCTGATCCTTCTGGTCGCTGACGGTAACGGCCCGCTGCGCTTCGCGGCGGTGCTCGCCATCGTGGCGGTGGTCCTGATCGGCCTCTCCATCGCGTTGCGTCCCGACGGTGACGACGGTCGGGCCGATGAGCTGCTGGACGAGATCGAGGAGCTGCGCCGGGAGTTGCGCGCCGAGATCGTGGCCGCCGCGCAACGCGGCAACCAGGCGCTCGACCAGGCGCAGCGAGCCCAGGAGGGGATCGCGGCGGTCCGCCGCCGCCTCGATGCCACCGGAGCGGCCCTCGCCGGCGCCACCCCGCTGGCCGAGCCGGCAGGCGCCGGGCGGGTGCGGGTGCCGGCCGCCGACCCGGTGGACGAGACTCCGCCCGCCCGCAGCCGGGTACCGGTCCCCGGCGACGCCCCGGTCGCCCGGGTCCGGGTGCCCGCTCCGGAGGAGGCCGCCGGCCGGGTTCGGGGCCCGGGTCCGGGCGAGGTGGCTGGTCGGGTTCGGGTGCCGGCCCCGGACGAGGCCGCCGATCGGTGGGGTCGCGACGAGCGCGCCGACGACGAACCGGCGTACCGCCACCGTGCCGCCGCCGACGCGCCCCCCGAGCCAGCCGCCGGCGGTGTGTACGGCGCCGAGCGGTCCGCGGCCGGATACGCCGCCGCTCCCCGCCCGCGTGAGCACGACCGCCCCCGTGAGCACGACCGCTCGGAGCCGGCGCACCGGCCGGTGGGCGTGGTCCGGCACACCGAGACCGTGCACGTCACCACCCGGCACACCGTCGTCGACGGCGGACCAGCCGAGCCGGGCGGGCGCTACGGCGGCGGGTACGCCGGCCAGTGGACCCCGCCGGCCCAGGAATGGACCCGGGGCGGCGGCCCGGAGGGACGTGCCCGGCCGGCCGACCGTTCGTGGGGCGAGCCGGAGAATCCCCGGTCCACGTACGCCGACGACCGCGCCCGCCCAGCCGACGACCGCGCTCGGCCCGTCGACGACCGGTCCTGGGGTCAGCCGCCTGCTGCCCGGGGTGAGTCCGGTTGGAAGGGCGCACGGGACGGCTCGGGCTCCGACCGGAACGGGCCCGACCGCGGCGACGAGGAGCCGGGCTGGACGGCTCGCCGCGACGAGCCGGAGTGGACCGGCCAACGCGACGTGTACGCCCAGGCCGACGAGCCTGCCTGGGGCGGCCGATCGCAGCACGACGACCGTGGCTGGTCGGAGCAGGCCGAGCCCGACCACGCCGGTGCGCCGCAGCCCGGTCCCGCCCTGCGGGCGGACGACACCGGCGAGTACTGGTCGCAGTTGCGGGCCGGCGACCGGTGGGCGGCCGTCCGGGACGACGGGAACGGCCGTGAGCTGCACGTCGGTGAGCGCCGGGCCGAGGTGCACGCCGACGCCACGGGGACCGAGTACCGGATGGCGGACCGCTGGGCGTCCGTCCGCCAGGAGGACCCACGCCGCCACGAGGACCCGCGCCGCCACGACGAGCCACGCCGCCACGAGGACGCGCGCCGCCACGAGGACTCACGCTGGCAGGACGAGCGCGAGTCGTACCACCGATCCGAGCCGGGCGGCCGGCCGGCGCTGCCGGTCGGCGGCGTGCCCGTGCCGGACGAGTGGCGCCCGCCGCGCCAGCGCGGTCACGAGCCGGAGCCCGCCCCCGAGCGGGCCGGCCGCCGCCGGGTCGAGGAGCGGTACGGCTACCCGCCGCAGGACGACGTGCCGCGTGCCGGCGGCGCCCCGGTCACCGACCGCTGGCGCTGACGCGTCACTTGTCGATGTCGCCGACCACGAAGAACATCGAGCCGAGGATGGCGATCAGGTCCGGCACGAGGCAGCCCGGAAGCAGGGTGGCCAGCGCCTGCACGTTCGCGTACGAGGCGGTGCGCAGCTTCAACCGCCAGGGGGTCTTCTCGCCGCGCGACACCAGGTAGTAGCCGTTGATGCCGAGCGGGTTCTCCGTCCAGGCGTACGTGTGCCCCTCGGGCGCCTTGAGCACCTTCGGCAGGCGGGTGTTGATCGGCCCGGTCAGCCGGTCCACCCGGTCCAGGCACTGCTCGGCGAGATCCAGCGAGACGTACACCTGGTCGAGCAGCACCTCGAAGCGGGCGTGGCAGTCCCCGGCGGTCTTGGTCACCACCGGCACGTCCAGCTCGTCGTACGCCAGATAGGGGTCGTCGCGGCGCAGGTCCAGGTCGAGTCCGGAGGCTCGGGCCACCGGCCCGGACGCGCCGAACGCGGCGGCGTCGGCGGCGGACAGCACGCCCACGCCCACCGTGCGGGCCAGGAAGATCTCGTTACGCCGGATCAGGTGGTCCAGGTCGGGCAGCCGCCGACGGACCTCGCCGATCGCCGCGCGGGCCCGCCCGGTCCAGCCGTACGGGACCTCCTCCTTCAGCCCGCCCACCCGGTTGAACATGTAGTGGATGCGGCCGCCGGAGACCTCCTCCATCACGGCCTGGATGGTCTCCCGTTCCCGGAAGGCGTAGAAGACCGGCGTGATGGCCCCGATCTCCAGCGGGTAGGAGCCGAGGAACATCAGGTGGTTGAGCACCCGGTTCAGCTCGGCGAGGGCCATCCGCAGCCAGGTGGCCCGCTCCGGCACCTCCATGCCCATCAGGCGTTCCACCGCGAGCACCACGCCCAGCTCGTTCGAGAACGCCGAGAGCCAGTCGTGCCGGTTGGCCAGCACGATGATCTGCCGGTAGTCGCGCACCTCGAAGAGCTTCTCCGCGCCTCGGTGCATGTAGCCGACGATCGGTTCGCAGGCGATGACCCGCTCGCCGTCGAGCACCAGCTTCAGGCGCAGCACGCCGTGCGTCGAGGGGTGCTGCGGGCCGATGTTGAGCACCATGTCGGTGCCGAGCTGCTGATCGCCGGTGCCGGCGACCAGACCGGCCCCGGTGCCGACGGTCAGTTCACGGAGGGCCCCGGCGTCGGTGGTCATGCCCGTCATCGTGCCACGGCGGCGGTGCCCCGGGTCATGGCGACCGCTCAGCGCCACCGCGTCGGCCAATCGGCTCATGTGGTCGTCGGACCCCCGCCGTAGCATCCCGATTCATGGAGCGGACGGAGATCGACGGAGTGCCGGTTCGGTGGAAGCAGGGGCCGGCGCCGCTGAGCGCCACCCTGCTGTTCGGCTGCGGCGCGCGGGACGAGACGTTCCGCACCATCGGGGTCACCCACCTGATCGAGCACCTGGTGATGAGCACCCTGCCCCGCCTGCATCACGAGCACAACGCCTCGGTGGACCTGCACGTCACCGAGTTCACGGCGACCGGCCGGCCGGAGCAGATCGTGGCCTTCCTCGCCGCCGTCTGCGACGGTCTCCGGGCCCTTCCGCTCGACCGTCTCGAGAAGGAGGCGGGTGTGCTGGCCGCGGAGGGTGGCCACTGCACCGATCCGACGACGGCCGCGCTGCTCACCCAGCGGCTCGGCGTGCAGGGCGCAGGGCTCGCGCCGTGGACCGGTCCGGGCTACGACCGGCTGACGCCGGAACAGATCCGCGAGTACGCCGCACGTTGGTTCGTGGCCGGCAACGCGGTGCTGCTGCTCACCGGCCCACCGCCGGAGGGCCTGCGGCTGCCGCTGCCGGCCGGGCCTCGACCGGATCATCTCGCGCCGACGCCCGTGGCGACCGCCGAACCGATCTGGTGTGAGCACCTCGTGCCGTCGGTGGGGGTGTCCCTGGTCGGCGACGACGACGCGGCGATGGCGCTGGGCTGCCAGGTGCTCTCCCAGCGGCTGGAGCAGATCGCCCGGCGCACGCACGGCCTGAGCTACGAGGTGGGCGGTGACGTCGTCCTGCTGGGCAACGGACAGCAGTTGGTGACGGTCACGGTGGACGCCCGTGAGGGCCAGGAGCCGCAGGTGGCCGCCCTGCTCTGGGAGGAGCTGAATCGCCTGGCCACGGAGGGACCGACGGCTGCCGAACTGGCCGAGGAGTGCGCCGCCGCCCGCGAGATGATCGAGGACCCGCGCGCCGTCGAGGCTTATCTCCACCGGTCCGGCTTCCGGGAACTGCTGGGCCTGCCGCAGATCACCCCCGAGCAGCGGCTGGCCGACTTCCTGGCGGTCACGCCGGAGGATGTCCGCGTGCGGTTCCAGGCCGCGCTGCCCAGCGCGCACCTCGTCGTACCGTGCGGAGTGACCCTCTCGCTCCCCGGGCTGACCGAAGGCGGCTGTCCTCGTCTTCCCGAGCAGCCCGAAGGTCGGGTGTTCCACCCGCCGATGCTGGCGAAGGTGCTCGCCCGTGAGGCGCGCGGTCTCCGGCTGATCCTCACCGACGACGGGGTAGCGCTCCGCGACCCGGACGGCGACGTGCATTTGGTCCGCTTCGACGAGGTGGTCGGTGTCGAGGAGGACGGCGTCGCGCGTACCGTCTTCGGCCGCAACGGCTGCCACATCCTGGTCGATCCGGACATGTTCCGCGGCGCCGAGCGGGCGGTCCGCGCGGTCGACGCGGCGGTCCCGGCCTCCCTGCGTTACCGGCGCTCGGAACTCGTCGGGCTGGACTGAACGACGTCGGCGATGCCGACCGGTTGGCGCAGCCACCAGTGCCCGCCGAGCCCGGCCGGGTCGGTCAGCTCGGCCACCGCCGACGCGGCGGCCAGCGCCCGCACGTAGCCGACCGGGTCGGTGCCGGCCAGGCTGAGCGGCGGTCGTCCACCGTCGGCCCCGAGCGCCCGCAGCGCCTCGGCCTGCGAGACCAGGGAGTACGCACACCGGGCGACCGCCGCGCCGGCGGAGGCGACCGAGTCCATGGCCACGTGCGCGGTGACATCGCTCGACCCGTCCGGCACCGGAGGCACCTGCCGCCCGCCCCGATATCCGGTCAACGTCCCGTCCACCGGTCTGCCGTCGCGCAGGTGTCCGTAGTCGACCGCCACCGCCAGCCCTCGGCTGATCCTGCCCACCGCGTGTGCCCAGGCTTCGTCCCTCGGCCTTCCTATTTCTGCCCGGTTGCTGTGGGGGTTCGGTTGGTCGCGTTGGGGGGTCTCCGGGCAGCCCGGCCGGCTCCGGGCGGTCAGGATTGATCCCTGCGCCGGCCGGGCTGCCCGGAGACCCGACTCGCTTCCGCCAGTCGCATCAGTCGAGGTTGAACCACCGGTCACGGCACGGTCCGCACCGCGCGGGCTCGCGGGACCGGGCCACCATGTGGTCAGCCAATCAAGATCAGCAGGGTCGACTGGCCCGCCTATCGTCTCCACACCGCTCTCGGGTTCGACAAGTACATACCGCCAGCCACCGGTGGTGTGCAGTGCCACGTCCAACGGCACGTTGTCCAACCACTCGGTAGCCAGCAGCACCCCCGTGATCTCACCGGGGATCTCGGCGGTCCAGTGGATCTCCTCTGGGAGGTCGTCGGGTCGGGGCGCCAACTCGACAGCGGTGAACCGCACCCGTTCCGCCAGCGAACGGGCGGTGATCGACGACCGCTCGCCGGGTGACTGACGGACGGCGGTCGTTGGAGTCAGGGTTTCGGGGGAGCCCGCCCACGCAGGGATCAAGCCTGACCGCCCGGAGTGGGTGGGCTCCCCCGAAACCCCCACCGCGAGCCCGACGGCATCTTCAGACGCGAGAAGGCGGTGCAGGGCCAGCAGCAATTCCCCCCGCCCAGCCCCAACGTCGACCACGTCCAGCCGTGATGGATGGCCGAGGGCAGAGTCCACCTCCGCGACAAGGCGCAGGAGCGCGGCGGCGAAGGCGGGGGAGGCGTGCACGCTGGTCCGGAAGTGGCCGGCCGGCCCGGCGCCGGCCACGAAGAAGCCGTCCGGCCCGTAGAGGGCCTGGCTCATCGCGTCCCGCCACGGGATCGGCGTTCGGAGCGCAGGAGACGTCACCGTGCCGACCCTACGGCCACCGGTCCGGTGGCGACTCCCGATCCCCGTCGCGGTCCGCGGGTGGCCGCGGTCACCGTCGCCCTTCGGGCTCGGGTCAGCAGATCTTGGACAGTTTCCGTTAGCTGCTAACGGAAACTGTCCAAGATCTGCACACGGGGCCGGTGGTGGTGAAGGTTTTCACACATGCTTGTCCCGGTTCGGCGAGCCGGGCGCATACTTGCGATCGACCGGTACCCCTTCTCGAGGACTGGATCGTCGTCATGAGCGCACCGCTGCGCCCGCGTCCGGCCGCCCAGCTTGGGCCTGCCGCACCGCGGGATTCCGCCGTCACCGGCGCCCCAACCTCCCGTCTGCTCACGGTCGGCGTCGTCGGCGCCGGTCGGGTCGGTGCCGTCCTGGGCGCCGCGCTCGCCGCCGCCGGCCACCGGGTGGTGGCTGTCGCCGGTGACTCCGGGACCAGCCGCGCGCGGCTCGCCCTGCTGCTGCCCGAGGTGCCCCGCCGCCCGGTCACCTTCGTCGCCCGCGCCGCCGCCGACCTGCTGCTGATCGCGGTGCCGGACGACGCGCTGGCCGGAGTGATCGCCGACCTCGCCGACCGGGGTGCCCTGCACCCGGGCCAGGTGGTCGCGCACACCTCGGGCGCGCACGGTCTCGCCGTGCTGGCGCCGGCCGCCGCGGTCGGTGCCCGGCCGCTGGCCCTGCACCCCGCCATGACCTTCACCGGTACGCCGGACGATCTGCCCCGGCTGGCCGGCATCTCGTACGGAGTGACCGCCCCGGCGGACCTGCGCCCGCTGGCCGCCCGGCTGGTCACCGACCTCGGTGGCGTGCCCGAGTGGGTGGCCGAGGCGGACCGCCCGCTGTACCACGCCGCGCTCGCGCACGGCGCGAACCACCTGGTGACCCTGGTGAACGAGGCGACCGACCGGCTGCGGGACGCCGGCGTGGCTCGCCCGGAGAAGGTGCTCGCCCCACTGCTGCGGGCCGCCCTGGAGAACGCGCTACGCCTCGGCGACGACGCGCTGACCGGTCCGGTCTCCCGGGGCGACGCGGGCACGGTCGAGCGGCACCTGGCCCGGCTGGCCGCCACCGCGCCGGAGTCGGTCCCCGCGTACCTGGCGCTGGCCCGGCGTACCGCCGACCGGGCGATCGCCGCGGGCCGTCTGCGCCCGGTGGACGCGCAGCCGCTGCTCGGTGTGCTCGCCGGGACGAGCCGGGAGGTGGCGGCATGATGCAGCTTGTCCACACGCGCGCCGAGTTGGCCGAGGCCCGGGCCGCGTTGAAGGGCACCGTCGGCGTGGTGATGACCATGGGCGCCCTGCACTCCGGGCACGAGACGCTGCTGCGCGCGGCCCGGGACCAGGCCGACCACGTGCTGGTGACGATCTTCGTGAACCCGCTGCAGTTCGGGCCGAACGAGGACTTCGACCGCTATCCGCGCACCCTCGGCGCCGACCTGGAGGTGTGCCGGCGGGCCGGCGCCGACCTCGTCTTCGCGCCGTCGGTGGCCGACATGTATCCGGACGGACAGCCCCGGGTGCGCCTCGACCCGGGTCCGCTCGGCGGGGAGCTGGAGGGCGCGAGCCGCCCCGGCTTCTTCCACGGCGTGCTCACCGTGGTCCTGAAGCTGCTCCAACTCACCCGTCCCGACCTGGCCTTCTTCGGCGAGAAGGACTATCAGCAGCTCACCCTGGTGCGGCGGATGGCCCGGGACCTGGACGTCCCGGTCGAGGTGATCGGCGTACCGACCGTTCGGGAGCCGGACGGGTTGGCGCTGTCCAGCCGCAACCGTTACCTGAGCGAGCCCGAGCGGGCGGCGGCGCTGAGCCTGTCCGCCGCGCTGCGGGCCGGGGCCCGGGCCGCCGACGACGGCCTGGACGCGGGGGAGGTGCTGTCCGCCGCGCACGCCGCGTTCGGCGCCGGTACGCCCGGCGCTCAGCTCGACTACCTGGTGCTCACCGACCCCGAGCTGGAGCCGGGGCCGGTGTCCGGGCCGGCCCGGCTGGTGATCGCCGCCTGGGTCGGCGCCACCCGGTTGATCGACAACGCGGCGATCCACCTCGCCCCTCGTCCCTGACCCGGCCGCACCCACCACCACTCTTTCGCGAAAGGCGAGCCCGATGCTGCGGACCATGCTCAAGTCGAAGATCCACCGGGCCACGGTGACCCAGGCCGACCTGCACTACGTCGGCTCGGTGACGGTGGACGAGGACCTGCTCGACGCCGCCGATCTGCTCCCCGGCGAGCAGGTCGCGATCGTGGACATCACCAACGGCGCCCGGCTGGAGACGTACGTCATCCCGGGCGAGCGGGGCAGCGGCGTGATCGGCATCAACGGCGCCGCCGCGCACCTCGTACACCCCGGTGACCTGGTCATCCTGATCTCGTACGGGCAGATGGACGACGCCGAGGCCCGGTCGTACCGGCCGCGGGTGGTGCACGTCGACACCGACAACCGGGTCGTCGAGCTGGGAGCGAACCCGGCGACGGCGGCCCCGGGCACGGCCGGCGACCCGGTGCCCAACCCGTTCGCCGTGTCCGGAGTCTGATCTCGCGCGAGCCGATTCCGGTCTGTCACCGGAAGGTCATTTGCGGTTACCCTGGGCACGCTGGCGGAAGCCGGTAGGTGGCTGGGGGAGGCCGCGATGCGCCGTGCCATGACGACCCTGTTCGCCACTGCCGTCACGGCAGTGTTGCTGGTCGGCTGCGCCGGGTCCGGTGGTCTGGACGGTGACCTGACCGACGACTGGGCGGCGCTGCCACCGGCCACGGCGTTCACGCCGGCCGTCGGGGTGTGTCAGGCCGCCGACTTCGTCGAGGTGGTCACGCTGGCCGCCTACCAACCCATGGACTGCGCCGGCCCGCACCGGGTGGAGACCGTGCACGTGGGGGCGTTCCCGGCCCAGCGGGCTGCCGCCCCGGCCAACGGGTCGGTGGAGCTGCGCGGCGCGTTCACGGAGTGCGACACGAGGGCCTCGGCGTACGTGGGCGACGACTGGCGGGCCGGGCGACTGCGGCTGTCGGTGGCGCTGCCCTCCGGGCCGGGCTGGGCAGCCGGTTCCCGCTGGTACCGGTGCGACCTGACCGAGCTGACGACTGTCGAGGCGGCGGCCACGGTGGTGGTCCGGTCGGGCAGCCTGCGGGACGCGTTGAAGGGGGCCTCCGGGCTGCGGTTGGGCTGCCAGCAGACCCGCGCCGGGGCGGGCCGGGGCGTGCAGACGCTGGTCCCGGTGGAGTGCGGCGGCCGGCACGACGCCGAGTTCGTCGGGGTGTGGCGTGCGCCGGACAAGCCGTACCCGGCCAAGGATGCCGACTGGGCGCCGCTCTACACCGGCTGCCGCAGCGTCCTCGGCCGGTATGTGGGCGTACCGGACGACTCCGACCTGCGGTTCCGCAGCGGCGTGGTGGTGCGCCCGCCCGGTGCGGGGCGTTGGCGGGTCGGTGACCGGGGGGTCCGCTGTTACCTGTGGCTGAGCGACCGTACGGTGAGCGCGTCGTTGAAGGGCGCGGGCCCGGCCGGCCTGCCGGTGCGGACGAAGTGACCGCGGCCGACCGCTCGGCGCGGCGCGGTCCGCGCCGGACGTGGTAGCCCAAACCACTCGTTGAGCCCCCGCCTCCCTCGGCGAGGATCGTTCGGGTTGACTGGTGGGATGGACGTTCCGACGGTCGACCTGCCGGCCCTGCCCAGACTGCTGGCCGCGCCCGAGCCCGGCTGGGTGGAGACCACCGACGTGATCGTGGTGGGCTCCGGGGTGGCGGGGTTGACCGCTGCGTTGCACCTGCGCGAGGCGGGCCTGCACGTCACGGTCGTCACCAAGGTCAACATTGACGACGGCTCGACCCGGTGGGCGCAGGGCGGCATCGCCGCCGTGCTCGACCCGACGGACACTCCGGCGGCGCACGCCCGGGACACCGAGATCGCCGGAGTGGGGATCTGCGACCCGGCGGCGGTCCGGGTGCTCGTCGAGGAGGGGCCGACCCGGCTGCGGGAGCTGATGCGGATCGGCGCCGAGTTCGATCGCCACCCCGACGGTTCGTTGATGCTGACCCGGGAGGGTGGGCACCGCGCGGACCGGATCGTGCACGCGGGCGGGGACGCGACCGGCGCCGAGGTGCAGCGGGCCCTGCACGCCGCCGTGCAGCGCGACCCGTGGATCCGGTTGGTCGAGCACGCCCTGGTGCTGGACCTGCTGCGGGCGCCCGGCGACGGCCCGGACGGGCTCGGTCCGGCCTGCGGGATCACCCTGCACGTGCTCGGTGAGGGCAGCGAGGACGGCGTCGGCGCGCTGCTGGCCCGGGCGGTGGTGCTGGCCACCGGTGGGATGGGCCAGATCTTCGCGGCCACCACCAACCCGGCGGTGTCTACCGGCGACGGGGTGGCGCTGGCGATGCGGGCCGGCGCGGCGGTGACCGACGTGGAGTTCGTCCAGTTCCACCCGACCGCCCTGATCACTCCGCCCGGCGCGGGGGTGCCCGGCGCCGGGCACGCGCAGCAGCCGCTGGTCTCCGAGGCGCTGCGCGGCGAGGGCGCGTACCTGGTGGACTCCGACGGCAAGCGGTTCATGGTGGGGCAGCACGAGCTGGCCGAGTTGGCCCCCCGGGACGTGGTGGCCAAGGGCATCCACCGGGTGCTGCTGGCCAGCGGTGCGGACCATGTCTTTCTCGACGCCCGCCATCTGGGCGGCGATTTCCTGGCCGGGCGGTTCCCGACCATCGTGGCGTCCTGCCTGGCGATCGGCGTGGACCCGGCCACCGATCTGATCCCGGTCGCCCCGGCCGCGCACTACGCCTCCGGTGGCGTCCGCACCGACCTGCGCGGCCGCACGTCGATCCCCGGCCTGTACGCCTGTGGCGAGGTCGCCTGCACGGGCGTGCACGGCGCGAACCGGCTGGCCAGCAACTCGCTGCTGGAGGGGCTGGTGTTCTCCCGGCGGATCGCCGACGACATCGCGGCCGGCCTGCCCGAGCAGGCCCAACCGGCGGACGTCGGCGCGTGGCGCGGCGGCGCGGGCTGGGTCCTGCCGGCCGGGGTGACGCCGACGCTCCAGCAGGCGATGACCCGGGGCGCCGGGGTGCTCCGGTCCGCGGCGACGCTGGCGGAGACGGCCGGGACGCTGACCGAGCTGGGCGCGGCCCGGGGCCGACCGCGAACCGCCGACTGGGAGGCGACCAACCTGCTCACGGTGGCGTCGACGCTGGTCGCGGCGGCGTACGCCCGCGGTGAGACCCGGGGTTGCCACTGGCGGGAGGACTTCCCGACGGCCGACGAACGGTGGCTGGGCCACCTGGTCGGGTCGGTCGGGGCGCAGGGCCGGGTGACGGAGCAGTGGGAGGGGAAGCCATGACGGGGTCGACAGAGGCGGCGTTGCGGGCGACCGGGCTGGACCCGGAGCAGGTGCGGCGGGTGATCGAGACCGCGCTGGTCGAGGATCTGGGGCCGGGTTTCCTCGACGTCACCAGCGTGGCGACCATTCCGGCCGAGCAGACCGACACCGCCGACCTGGTGGCCCGCGCCGACGGCGTGGTGGCCGGGCTGGCCGTGGCCGCCGCCGTGTTCGAGCTGGTGGGCGAGGTGACCGGCTTCGGTCGTACCGTCGAGGTGTCGGTGCTGGCCCGCGACGGTGAGCGGGTGGCCCGCGGCGACGTGCTGGCGACGGTGACCGGCCCGACCCGGCTGCTGCTGACGGCCGAGCGGACGGCGCTCAACCTGCTCTGCCGGATGTCCGGGGTGGCCACCCACACGCGTGCCTGGGCGGACGCCCTGGCCGGCACGAAGGCCATGGTGCTGGACACCCGCAAGACGACGCCGGGCCTGCGGGCGCTGGAGAAGTACGCGGTGCGAGCCGGCGGAGGCACCAACAAGCGGATGGGCCTCTACGACGTGGCCATGATCAAGGACAACCACAAGCTGGCGGCCGGGGGCATCACGGCGGCGTACCGGCGGGTCCGGGAGGCGTTTCCGGAGGTCCCGGTGCAGGTCGAGGTGACCACGGTCGCCGAGGCGGTGGAGGCGGTGGAGGCCGGCGCCGACTTCCTGCTCTGCGACAACATGACCTCGGAGGTGCTGGCCGAGGCGGTGACCGCGGTGGGCGACCGGGCGGAGCTGGAGGCGACTGGCGGGCTGACCCTGGAGGTGGCGGGCCGGTACGCGGCCACCGGCGTCGACTTCCTCTCGGTGGGCGCGTTGACCCACTCGTCGCCGATCCTGGACATCGCGCTGGACCTGCGTACGGAGTAGTTGTCTAGGCTGCGTGCGTGCTGCTCTGCATCGACATCGGAAACACCAACACCGTGCTGGCGACCTTCGACGGCGACAAGCTGGTGCACTCCTGGCGGATCAAGACCGATGCCCGCTCGACGGCGGACGAGTTGGGCCTGATGTTCCGGGGCCTGCTCGCCGGGGACAACGTCGAGATCACCGGCGTGGCCGCCTGCTCCACGGTGCCGGCCGCGCTGCGGTCGCTGCGGACCATGCTCGGCCGCTACTACGCGGACCTGCCGAGCGTGATCGTCGAGCCGGGCGTGCGGACCGGGGTGCAGCTGGCGATCGACAATCCGAAGGAGGTGGGCGCCGACCGGGTGGTGAACACGCTGGCCGCGTTCACCCTCTACGGCGGGCCGTCGATCGTGGTGGACTTCGGCACCACCACCAACTTCGACGTGATCAGCGGCCGGGGCGAGTTCCTGGGTGGGGCGTTCGCCCCGGGCATCGAGATCTCCTTCGACGCGCTGGCCGCCCGCGCGGCCCAGCTGCGCAAGGTCGAGGCCACCAAGCCCCGCTCGGTGATCGGCAAGAACACCGTGGAGTGCCTCCAGGCCGGTCTCTACTTCGGGTTCGCCGGGCAGGTGGACCGGATCGTCGAGCGGATGACCGAGGAGTTGGGCGAGGTGAAGGCGGTGATCGCCACCGGCGGTCTCGCCTCCCTGGTGATCAACGAGTGCAGCACCATCACCCACCACGAGCCGATGATCACGCTGATCGGCCTGCGGATGGTCTACGACCGCAACCTGTGAACCCCGGCCGCCGTCGAGGCCGGCCTCCGTGCGGGCCTTCAGCGCCGCCGGGCCCGCAGCACGATCGTGCGGTACGGCAGCTCGACGGTTTCCCGCCCGGCCAGCTCGGGATGGCCCGCGAACAGGTCGCGCAGCTCCCGGTCGATGCGCGCGCGCCGCTCGGGTGGGGCGGTGAGCCAGTACGAACGGGTGTGCAGCATCGCGACCACCTCGTCGGGTGTGAGCGTCGTGTGGTGCGTGAACTCGCCCAGCTCGACAGGTGTGAACGCGGAGCCGAAGTCCTCGTACCGTCCGACGACGTCGCCGGCGTTGTCACCGAGGTGGGCGATCCGACCCAGCTCGGCCACCCACGCGACCCGTTCGTCCCGCATGTTCCAGATCGGGGCGAACGTCCCACCCGACCGGAGCACCCGCGCGATCTCGGCGTGCGCCCGCTCCCGGTCGAACCAGTGGTACGCCTGCCCCACCACCACGGCGTCCGCGACCCCGTCGGGCAGCGGCACCGACTCGGCGCCGCCGGCCAGCGCGGTGACGCCGGGGGTGGCGGCGTCCAGTTGGGCGCGCATCTTGGGGTCCGGCTCCACCGGGGTCACCTGGTGGTCGAGGGCGAGCACTCCCCGGGTGAGAATGCCGGTGCCGGCGCCCAGGTCGACGACCTGGGCGGAATCGCCCAGCCCGTCGAGCGCCCACCGCACGGCTGCCACCGGATAGCGGGGTCGAAACCGGTCGTAGTCGGCCGCCGCCGCCCCGAACGAGAGGGCCTGAGTGTGATCCGCCATGGCGGGCAGGTTATCCGGTAACGACCACCTGAGGGCTTGAGTACGCTCGGGCCTGACCCCGCCGACAATCCTTCGTTGAGGAAGCGTGCCGTGACCGAGCAGAACGCCGTGCCAGTTGACCCCGCCGACGACCTTCCCGAGCAGATGAAGGTCCGCCGGGAGAAGCGGGACCGGATGCTCGCCGAGGGCGTGGAGCCGTACCCGGTCGGTTTCCCCCGGACCAGCACGCTCGCCGAGATCCGCGCGAAGTACGCGGATCTGCCCACCGACACCGCCACCGGCGACGAGGTCTCGGTCACCGGCCGGGTGATCTTCGTACGCAACACCGGCAAGCTCTGCTTCGCCACCCTGCGCGACGGCGACGGCACCGAGTTGCAGGCCATGCTCTCCCTGGACCGGGTCGGTCCGGAGCGGCTGGAGGCCTGGAAGCGCCTCGTCGACCTGGGCGACCACGTCGGCGTGACCGGTGAGGTGATCACCAGCCGCCGGGGCGAGCTGTCCGTGCTCGCGCAGCGGTGGGAGATGACCGCCAAGGCCCTGCGGCCGCTGCCGGTGGCCCACAAGCCGCTCTCCGAGGAGGCTCGGGTCCGGCAGCGCTACGTCGATCTGATCGTCCGGCCGCAGGCCCGGCAGATGGTCCGCACCCGGGCGGCGGCGGTGCGTAGCCTGCGCGATTCACTGCACGGCCAGGGCTTCATCGAGGTGGAAACTCCGATGCTGCAACTCCTGCACGGTGGCGCGGCGGCCCGACCTTTCGTGACCCACAGCAATGCGTTGAGCACCGATCTGTATCTGCGAATCGCTCCGGAACTGTTTCTGAAGCGCGCGGTCGTTGGTGGTGTGGACCGCGTCTTCGAGATCAACCGCAACTTCCGTAATGAGGGCGTCGACTCCTCGCACTCACCGGAGTTCGCGATGCTGGAGACGTACCAGGCGTACGGCGACTACGACACGATGGCCGAGTTGACCCGCAATCTCGTGCAACAGGCGGCGATCGCGGTCAGCGGCTCGACGGTGGTGACCCATGCCGACGGGCGGGAGTTCGACCTGGGCGGCGAGTGGCGATCGGTGACCCTGTTCGGGGTCCTTTCCGAGGCGCTCGGCGAGGAGGTCACGGTCCGCACCGAACGTTCCCGGCTGGTGGAGTACGCGGACAAGGTGGGATTGGCCGTGGACCCGAAGTGGGGCCTGGGCAAGCTCGCCGAGGAACTGTTCGAGGAACTGGTCGTCCCCGGCCTGCAGGCGCCCACCTTCGTACGCGACTACCCGGAGGAGACCAGCCCGCTCACCCGGGCGCACCGCAGCGAGCCGGGGCTGGCCGAAAAGTGGGACCTCTACGTTCTCGGCTTCGAGCTGGGCACCGCGTACTCCGAGCTGGTCGACCCGGTGGTGCAGCGGGAACGGCTGGTGGCCCAGGCGCAGCTGGCCGCCCGTGGCGACGACGAGGCGATGCGTCTCGACGAGGACTTTCTCCGGGCCATGGAGTACGGAATGCCGCCGGCCGGGGGTATGGGAATGGGAATCGACCGGCTGTTGATGGCCCTGACCGGCCTCGGAATTCGGGAAACGATCCTCTTCCCGTTGGTCCGCCCGGAGTAGTCGTCCGCCGACTCCCAGCGAGTCGTAACGGCATCCTATTGACGGGGCGAGCAGCACGGGGGTTATTGTGCTCTCGTTAGCAGGAGCGCCCTGCTCGAAAGGAATGTGGGACGTGGCCAAGCAGATCATTCACAAGCTGGTCGATGACCTGGACGGTGGGGACGCTGACGAGACCGTCAAGTTCGCGCTCGACGGTGTTCAGTATGAGATCGACCTGTCCGGCGCCAACGCCGCGAAATTGCGCGACGTATTCGCGCCGTACGTCGGTGCCGGCACCAAGGTGGGTCGCGGTGGCGTGGTGATCGGTGGGCGGGCCGCCCGCGGTCGCGGTGGCGCCACCGCCGACCGGGAGCAGAACAAGGCGATCCGGGAGTGGGCCAAGAAGGCCGGCAAGGACATCTCGGACCGGGGCCGTATCCCGCAGGAGATCGTCGACGAGTACCACGCCAAGCGCTGATCCGTTCAACTGACCGGTGGCAGCCGCCACCGCAGGGCGACACCGACGCCGGGCCGGAGCATTCTCCGGGCCGGCGTCGCCGTATCCGCGCCCGGACGGGCCGGTCGGAATGTTTCCCGGGCCGACCGGCGTTGTCCACAGGCAGTGGAGTAACTATCCACAACCTGTGGACAACTTCCCGAAAGGGTCGGGTCCGGCCAGTCCGCAGGCTGCCAGATCGGCGCTCGCTTTCTGCGATCCGCCCCTGGAGGCCGTCGCAGACCCTCCCCGGCCCCTGCGGAGCCTTCCGTGGGGTCGGTCAGATTTCGCTCTGCGCGTAGCGCCAGGGGTACCGGAACACCTCCTGAGCGCGGACGGTTGTGCAAAACGACGTGGAACTGACCCAGACCGGAGAGACACGACCTCAGCCGAGTCGGTCAGCGACGATAGAGTAAGGAGGCACGGACGCCCGTCCTGGACGTTCGTGCACCGGCCCCGCCGAGATCTAGACCATCAAGGCGCACGGCACGTGAGGAGCACGAGGGCATGTTCGAGCGGTTCACCGACCGAGCGCGACGGGTTGTCGTCCTGGCCCAAGAAGAGGCCCGGATGCTCAACCACAACTACATCGGTACGGAACACATCCTGCTGGGCCTGATCCACGAAGGTGAAGGCGTCGCGGCAAAGGCCCTGGAGAGCCTCGGCATCTCCCTGGAGGGCGTCCGCCAGCAGGTCGAGGAGATCATCGGCCAGGGCCAGCAGGCGCCGAGCGGGCAC
This sequence comes from Micromonospora sp. NPDC005254, assembly GCF_042872525.1. Lineage (NCBI taxonomy): Bacteria > Bacillati > Actinomycetota > Actinomycetes > Micromonosporales > Micromonosporaceae > Micromonospora > Micromonospora sp. NPDC005254. The sequence goes on from NZ_JBIAKM010000001.1 coordinate 162,411, forward strand.
ATCCCGTTCACGCCGCGGGCCAAGAAGGTGCTGGAGCTGTCGCTGCGCGAGGCGCTGCAGCTCGGCCACAACTACATCGGCACGGAGCACATCCTGCTCGGGCTGATCCGCGAGGGTGAGGGCGTCGCCGCCCAGGTGCTGGTCAAGCTCGGCGCCGACCTCAACCGGGTCCGCCAGCAGGTGATCCAGCTGCTCTCCGGCTACCAGGGCAAGGAGCCCGCCGCGGCGGGTGCCGCGCCGGGTGAGGCCGCGCCGTCGACCAGCCTCGTGCTGGACCAGTTCGGCCGCAACCTGACCCAGGCCGCCCGTGAGGGCAAGCTCGACCCGGTCATCGGGCGCGAGAAGGAAATCGAGCGGGTCATGCAGGTGCTCTCCCGCCGTACCAAGAACAACCCGGTCCTGATCGGTGAGCCCGGCGTCGGTAAGACCGCCGTGGTGGAGGGGCTTTCCCAGAAGATCATCAAGGGCGAGGTGCCCGAGACTCTCAAGGACAAGCAGCTCTACACGCTCGACCTCGGTGCGCTGGTCGCCGGTTCCCGCTACCGCGGTGACTTCGAGGAGCGCCTCAAGAAGGTGCTCAAGGAGATCCGCACCCGCGGCGACATCATCCTGTTCATCGACGAGATCCACACCCTGGTGGGTGCGGGTGCCGCCGAGGGCGCGATCGACGCCGCGAGCATCCTCAAGCCGATGCTGGCCCGTGGTGAGCTGCAGACCATCGGCGCCACCACCCTGGACGAGTACCGCAAGCACCTGGAGAAGGACGCCGCTCTCGAGCGTCGGTTCCAGCCGATCCAGGTGGGTGAGCCGTCGCTGGCGCACACCATCGAGATCCTCAAGGGCCTGCGCGACAGGTACGAGGCGCACCACCGGGTGAGCATCACCGACGCCGCTCTGGTGGCTGCGGCGACGCTGGCCGACCGGTACATCTCCGACCGCTTCCTGCCGGACAAGGCGATCGACCTGATCGACGAGGCCGGCGCCCGGATGCGGATCCGTCGGATGACCGCGCCGCCAGACCTGCGTGACTTCGACGAGCGCATCGCCCAGGTGCGTCGCGACAAGGAGTCCGCGATCGACGCGCAGGACTTCGAGCGCGCCGCCCAGCTGCGCGACAAGGAGAAGCAGCTCCTCGGCCAGAAGGCTCAGCGGGAGAAGGAGTGGAAGGCCGGTGACCTGGACGTCGTCAGCGAGGTTGACGACGAGCAGATCGCCGAGGTGCTCGGCAACTGGACCGGCATCCCGGTCTACAAGCTGACCGAGGAGGAGACCTCGCGCCTGCTGCGCATGGAGGACGAGCTGCACAAGCGCGTCATCGGCCAGGAGGACGCGGTCAAGGCGGTCTCGAAGGCGATCCGGCGTACCCGGGCCGGCCTGAAGGACCCGAAGCGCCCGTCGGGCTCGTTCATCTTCGCCGGCCCGTCCGGTGTCGGTAAGACCGAGCTGTCCAAGGCGCTCGCCGAGTTCCTCTTCGGCAGCGAGGACGCCCTCATCCAGCTGGACATGTCCGAGTTCCACGACCGGTACACGGTGTCCCGCCTCGTGGGTGCTCCTCCCGGCTACGTCGGCTACGACGAGGGCGGGCAGCTGACCGAGAAGGTGCGGCGTCGGCCGTTCTCGGTGGTCCTCTTCGACGAGATCGAGAAGGCCCACCCGGACGTGTTCAACACGCTCCTGCAGATCCTGGAGGACGGTCGGCTCACCGACGGTCAGGGCCGGATCGTGGACTTCAAGAACACGGTCATCATCCTGACCACCAACCTGGGCACCCGCGACGTGGCCAAGGCGGTGTCGCTGGGCTTCCAGGCGTCGGAGGACTCCGAGTCCAACTACGACCGGATGAAGCAGAAGGTCAACGACGAGCTCAAGCAGCACTTCCGGCCTGAGTTCCTCAACCGGATCGACGACACCATCGTCTTCCACCAGCTGCGCCAGACCGAGATCCTCTCGATCGTGGACATCATGATCCAGCGGATCGAGTCGCAGCTGCGCAACAAGGACATGGGTCTGGAGCTGACCGACAACGCCAAGAAGTACCTGGCGGCGAAGGGCTTCGACCCGGTGCTTGGTGCCCGTCCGCTTCGTCGCACGATTCAGCGCGACATCGAGGACAACCTCTCCGAGCGGATCCTCTTCAACGAGCTGACCCCCGGTCAGATCGTCGTGGTGGACTGCGAGGGCGACCCGAACGACATCGACAAGTCCAAGCTCGTGTTCCACGGTGCGGACAAGCCGGTCGAGGTTCCGGACGCCGTCCCCGCCGACCTCGGTGGCACCGCCGCCGGCACCGCCGCGGCGAGTGCCGACGAGTAGCACTACCAGCAGCAAGGGGCGGGGCCCCGGTGGCGCAAGCCACCGGGGCCCCGCCTTTTCGTCGTCGGGGGCACTGGTCCGCTAGGTGCCGGACGACAGGCAGGCATCTCTGTGTCGCAGGCTTTGCTCTGCTTCAGCGGACGCAACACCATGTGTCCGTTATCCGGACACCGAGTGTTGCGTGGGTTGAAGCAGAGCAAAGGTGACGGGAGCACCCCTGCGAACCGGCGGCCGGTTCGCAGGGGTGTCAGGCGTTCAGGTCGGCGGTTGGTGCGGACGGGCCATCGCCGGCGAGCCGGAACGAGTCGGTGCCGACCGGTTCCACAAGCCCGTCCTGTACGAGGCCGGCCAACGCCCGGGCGCGCTGCACGTCGTCGGTCCAGACCTGGTCGAGGCGCTGGTGCGGGACCGGCCCGGTGGTCTCCCGGAGCACCCCGAGCAGCAGTCCGCGTACCTGCCGGTCGGTGCCCGCGTACCGCTGGGGACGGCGGGTCGGGCCGGTTGCCGGCTCCTGCCCGGAGGCCCGCCAGGCGCAGACCGACTCGACCGGGCAGGCCGTGCAGCGTGGTGACCGGGCCGTGCAGAGCACCGCCCCCAGCTCCATGAACGCGGCGCTGGCCAGTGCCGCGGCGGCGGGCTCCGCCGGCAGCAACTCCTCGGTGGCGACCAGGTCGGCGGGCCGGGTGACCGGTCCGGCGTCCGGTTCACCGGCCACGGCGCGACAGACCACCCGCCGTACGTTGGTGTCGACCACCGGATGCCGCTGCCCGTACGCGAAGGCGGCCACCGCACGCGCCGTGTAGGTGCCCACGCCGGGCAGCGCCAGCAACTGCTCCAGCCGGTCCGGCACCTGACCGCCGTGCCGGTCCACGATCGCGACCGCGCACTCCCGCAGTCGGACCGCCCGGCGGGGATAGCCGAGACGCCCCCACATCCGGATCGCCTCGGCCGGGGTGTCGGCCGCCAGCGCGGCCGGGTCGGGCCAGCGGGCCAGCCAGGCGTGCCAGGCCGGCACCACCCGGACGACCGGGGTCTGCTGGAGCATGACCTCGCTGACCAGGATGGCCCACGGGCTGACCCCGGGTTCCCGCCACGGCAGGTCACGGGCGTGCTGCTGGAACCACCGGCTGACCAGGGTGGCGAAATCGGGTTGAGTCATGGCGACGTCGATGATGTCACGCGGTCCGGTCCCGCTGGATGGGCGGCTCGGGCGGGGTGTCGCGGTGGCGGTGGGCGGATCGGGCAGAATGCGCGGATGAACGAGCTCGCGATCACCGTCATCGGTCGGGACCGGCCGGGCATCGTGGCCGACGTCGCCGAGGTGCTGGCCCGACTGGGCGCGAACCTCACCGACAGCACGATGACCCGGCTGCGGGGGCATTTCGCGATGACCCTCATCTGCACCGGCCCGGATGCCGCCGGGGTGGAGGCGGCGTTGGCGCCGCTGGCCGCCGAGGGTCAACTGCTGGCGACCGTACGCGCGGTCACGCCCGACGGTGAGGTGGCCCCGGCCGGCGAGCCGTACGTGCTGGCGGTGCACGGGTCGGACCGGATGGGCATCGTCGCGGCGATGACCCGGGTGCTGGTGGACGCCGGCGGAAACGTGACCGACCTGAGCACGCGGTTGGCGGGTTCGCTCTACGTGGTGTTGGCCGAGGTCGAGTTGCCGGCGGGGGTCGCCGAGGCGGTGACCGCACGGCTGCACCGGACGGCCGCCGAGTTGGGGGTCGAGGTCACCCTCCGGCCGGCAGACCCGGATCTGCTGTGAGCGACGGGCGGGGCGGGGCGGACGCCGGCCGGGACGTCGAGGCGTACGCCGGTCTGGGGGACTGGACGCCGGAGTCGCTGGCGGTGGCGGGCGAGGTGCGGGCCGTCGTCTCGGCCCCGCATCCGGTGTTGAGCCGGGCCGGGGACGATGTCGATCCGACGGCCGAGGAGACGGTCCGGCTGGCCGCCGACCTGGTCGCCACGATGCGGGTCTCGCCGGGCTGCGTGGGGTTGGCGGCGCCGCAGGTCGGTGTGGCTGCCCGGGTCTTCGCCGTCGACGTGACCGGGCATCCGAAGGCGGTCACCGTGCACGGCACCTTCGTGCTCTGCAACGCACGGGTGGTCGAGGCGACCCGCTGGAAGCCGGGCCGGGAGGGCTGCATGTCGGTGCCGGACCTGACCGGGGATGTGAAGCGGGCCAGTCGGCTGGTGGTGGAGGGTGACCTCCCGGGCACCGGCGCGGCGGTCCGGTTGGTGACGGACGGCTTCGAGGCGCGGGCGTTGCAGCACGAGATCGACCACTGCGCGGGGCTGCTCTTCCTGGATCGGGTGGCCGGCGCGCACGCCGTCTACCAGCGCAAGGTCTACCTCTGAGCGGGTGGCGGAAGGTCGGCGCGTCCGTCCTCAGTGGAGTTTCGCCGCGCTGCGCCGGTGGCGCTCCGGCGCGTCGTGACGTGCGGGTGGGCGCCGCGCGGCTACGGTGGGGGGCATCATGCGTCTGACGGTCGGCCCCCTGCCACCCGCCGTGTACTGGCGGCGTCGCGCCGTCGTACTCGGAGCGGGGCTTCTCTTCCTGATTGTCCTGCTCTACTCCTGCACCGCCTCGGGCCGCTCCGGCGCTCGACCGAATGCGGGGGCGAGCCCGACGTCGACTCCGACGTCCACGGCGAGTCCAGGGCCGGGTGGTCCGGTGTTGAGCCCGCAGACCGGGGTGCCGTCGGCGTCCGGGTCCGCCGATCCGAATGCGGACCGGTCGGCCGGTCCGAACGCCACGGACCCGAGCCCCGAGACCACCAGCAACGACCCGTCGCTGGGCTCGGCCGGGTCGGTCGACGACGGCACCTGCACCGACGCGGAGATCAGCGTGACCTCGGTGGCGCGGCCCACCTCGGTACAGCGCGGCGCGGTGGTCGACCTGCAACTGAAGATCAAGAACAACTCGGAGCGGACGTGCAGCCGCAACGTCGGCGCCGACCTGCAGGAGATCTTCATCAAGGCCGGTGCCGAGAAGGTGTGGTCCTCGGACACCTGCGGCAAGGTCCAGGGCTCGGATGTGCAGTCCTTCACGCCCGGGTTCGAGCGCTCCTACCAGGTGGGCTGGAACGGGCGAGACACCACCCGCTGCGATGGCACCGGGCTGGCCGCCGGCCCCTTCCCGCCGGCCGGGACGTACCAGGTGTTCGCGCGGGTCGGCACCAAGTACAGCGCACCTGTGAAGATCACTATCACCGGCTGAGCTGGGTCAGACGTACCGCTCCAGGATGGACGCCTCGGCGAGCCGGGACAGGCCCTCCCGGACGCCCCGGGCCCGGGCGTCGCCCACGCCCTCGACGGCCTGCAGGTCCTCCACCGTCGCGCCCAGCAGCCGCTGGAGGCTGCCGAAGTGCAGCACCAGGCGGTCGACCACGGCCACCGGCAGGCGCGGCACCTTGGCCAGCAGTCGGAAGCCACGCGGGCTGACGGCGGCGTCCAGCGCGTCCGATGCGGCCGGGTAGCCGATGGCCTTGGCGACCGACACCAGGTCGATCAGCTCGGTGGCGCCGAGCAGGTCCAGCTCGACCAGCGCCTCGTCCAGCGTGCGGGACTTGCGGCCGACCGGGAGGTAGTCCCGGATGACCAGGGTGCGGTCGGCGTCGACGCCGGCCATCAGCTCGTCGAGCTGGAGGGCGAGCAGTCGCCCGTCGGTGCCCAGTTCGACGACGTAACCGGCGATCTCGTCGGCGATCCGGCGGACCATCTCCAGCCGCTGCACCACGGCCACCGCGTCCCGCACGGTGACCAGATCCTCGATCTCGAGCGCGGAGAGCGTGCCGGAAACCTCGTCCAGCCGCAGCTTGTACCGCTCGAGGGTGGCCAGCGCCTGGTTGGCTCGGGACAGGATCGCCGCCGAGTCGTCCAGCACGTGCCGCTGGCCGTTGACGTAGAGGCTGATGATCCGCATGGACTGGCTGACCGAGATCACCGGGTAACCGGTCTGCCGGGCGACCCGCTCGGCGGTGCGGTGCCGGGTGCCCGACTCCTCAGTCGGGATGGACGGGTCGGGCATCAGGTGCACGGCCGCCCGGACGATGCGGGTGCCGTCGCTGGAGAGCACCACGGCCCCGTCCATCTTGCACAGCTCCCGGACCCGGGTCGCGGAGAACTCGACGTCCAGCGGGAAGCCGCCGGTGCAGAGACCCTCGACGACCTTGTCGTAGCCGAGCACGATGAGCGCGCCGGTGCGCCCCCGCAGGATGCGCTCCAACCCGTCCCGCAGCGCGGTGCCGGGTGCCATCAGGGCGAGGTTCGCCCGCAGCGGATCGCCGGCGCTCCCGGCAGCGGTGGTCACGCTCACGCTGATCGGGCGGGCTGGCGAGCCCACGGCGCCGGTGCGGGCCTGGGGCGGCGCGCCGGCAGGCTTGGTGGTATCGCGGTCGATCGGCACGGGCACAGTCTACGGACTGCCGTGCGGTGGGTGCTGTCGTGGTTACTGTGATGTGTCACGATGCCGCCCTTCCAACCGTTTCCACTTGCGCCGATGCTGTCCGGTATCGCCGCCCGCGTCGGCACGCTGGGTCACTCGGCGGACGCGCGGGCCGCATGGTGCAGCGCCGAGCGGACGTCAGTGACCTCGGTCACCCGCATCCCGTCGGGCCCGGCGCCCGTGCTGGCCGGGCCACAGCCCGGCGGGACCAGCGCCACCTTGAACCCCAGGCGGGCCGCCTCGGCCAGCCGGCGCGGCACCGCTCCGACCCGGCGCACCTCGCCGGTCAACCCCACCTCACCGATCGCCACGAGGTGCGGCGCGATCGCCAGGTTGAGCCCGCCGGAGGCGACCGCCAGCGCCACGGCCAGGTCGGCCGCCGGCTCCACCACCCGGATGCCGCCGACGGTGGCCGCGAAGACCTCGCGATCGTGCAGGGTCAACCGCTCGGTGCGCCGTTGCAGGACCGCGAGCACCATCGCCAGGCGCGCGGAGTCGAGGCCGGAGACCGTACGACGGGGTGAGCCGGCAACCGTCGCGCCGATCAGGGCCTGCACCTCGGTGACGAGGGCCCGCCGTCCCTCCATGGCCACGGTCACGCAGGTGCCGGGCACGGGTTCCGAGTAGCGGGTGAGGAACAGCCCGGACGGATCGGCCAGGCTGCTGATGCCGCCCTCGTGCATCTCGAAGCAGCCGACCTCGTCGGCCGCGCCGAACCGGTTCTTGACGCCGCGGACCAGCCGCAGCGAGGAGTGCTTGTCGCCCTCGAAGTGCAGCACCACGTCGACCAGGTGCTCCAGCACCCGGGGCCCGGCCACCTGGCCGTCCTTGGTGACGTGGCCGACCAGCACGGTGGCGATGCCCCGCTCCTTGGCGACCGAGACCAGCGCGGCGGTGACCGCGCGTACCTGCGTCACGCCACCGGGCACGCCCTCGGTGCCGGTGGTCGAGATGGTCTGCACCGAGTCGAGCACCAGCAGGCCGGGCTTGACCGCGTCGAGGTGCCCGAGCACCGAGGCCAGGTCGCTCTCGGCCGCCAGGTAGAGCTGGTCGTGCAGGGTGCCCATCCGCTCGGCACGCAGCCGGACCTGGCTGACCGACTCTTCCCCGCTGACCACCAGGGAAGGGCTGCCGGCGCCCACCGCCCACTGCTGCGCCACATCGAGCAGCAGGGTCGACTTGCCCACGCCGGGCTCGCCGGCGAGCAGCACCACCGCCCCGGGCACCAGCCCACCGCCGAGCACCCGGTCGAGCTCACTCACGCCGGTGGGCCGGGCGCGGGCCGGAGCGGCGCTGATGGTGGCGATCGGCCGGGCCGGCTCGGCCGGCAGCCGTGAGCTCACCACCCGACCGGAGACGGTCGGGCCGGTCACCGTGGACTCGACCACCGAGCCCCACTCGCCGCACTCCGGGCAGCGACCCACCCACTTGGGCGGCTGGTGCCCGCAGGCGTCGCACTCGTACGCCGGACGCGGCTCGCGGGTGGCGGACCGGCCGCGGGCGGCACCGGCCGTGCCGGCACGGCCAGAGGTCGATCGGGAGGTGGTCACATCAGGACGCTAGCCCTCTCGTACGACGAAAACACCCCGGCGTGGTGGTTCCCACGCCGGGGTGTTCGTCGATGTCGGGGTCGGGTCAGCCGTGGGTGGCGCCGCCCTCGTCGCCCTCGTAGCCGCCCTCACGCTCGATGATCGGCGAGGGGGGCGCGGCCGGGGTGAGCGGGACGGCGATCGGCGCCTGGCCGGTGACCGTGCTGCCGTTGCCGAAGTCGAAGGTCACGACGACGTTCTGGCCGGAGCGCAGCGCCTCGGTCAGGCCGATCAGCCGCAGCTGCGTGGTGGCCTCCGAGTTGAGCTGGAGGTAGCTCAGCGGAGCCAGCTCGATCCGGGCGGGCTGGCCCGGCGCGGCCGCGCTCGCCGAACCCGACGCCCGCGCCGACTCCGGGGCGGACGGCGTCGCCGACGACGAACCGGTCTCGGACGGGGTCGCCGACGGGCTGCCCGAACCCGACGGGGTGGCGGACTCCGACTCGGAGGCCGACGGCGTCGGGCTCGCCGAGCCACCCGAGATCAACACCTCGCGCGCGCTCTGGGTGGTGACGGTGACCGTCACGGTGCTCTTCGAGTCGTTGTAGATCACGGCGTTGAGCGGGGCGTCCTGGCCGGCCCGGTAACCCTCGGTGCCCGGGTAGGTGACCAGCAGACCACGCACCGAGTAGGCGCCGTTGGGGGTCGTGAGGTTGACGCCCTGGACCGACGGCTCCTTCAAAGCCGTCTCGGCGACCTGACCGGCGCCGCATCCGGACGCGAGCAGGCTGGTAGCCGCCGCCATCCCGGACAGCAGCAGGGCCGCCCGCCGGGATCCCCTGATCGAGCGCGTCACGTCGGTCCTCCTCGTTACGATCCCCACCCGGCCGTACGCCGGGCACGGTGGCCATACCCGCGCAGACCGCGCTCCAGGGTAGTTGGAGCTGATCGAGGCCCGCACGGGGACCCGGCAATGCCACCGTCCCGGGTGCCCCTCACACCACCCGACCGCTCGCCACCAGCAGAACGACGTCGATGAGGGCCACCAGCATGACCGCCCGGAAGGCGGACACCGGCCGCCGGCCGGCCCGGGCCGCCGTGCGCCCGGCGTACCAGCTCAGTGGCGGCACGACGGCGGCCGTGCCGACCGCCGCCAGCCCGAGGGCCGACGGCGGCCCGGGCGGCCCCAGGACCAGGATGGCGGTCGCGGCGAGGAGCAGCCCCGCCGCGGCCGCCCGGCTGCCCGCCGCGCCGAGGCGGTGCGGCAGGCCGCGTACCCCCGTCCGGGCGTCGTCGGCCAGGTCGGGCAGCACGTTGGCGAAGTGCGCGCCGGCCCCCAGGCAGGCCGCCGCCGCCAGCAGCCAGGCCGGCGGGGTCGGCTCGCCGGGCAGCGCCAGCACCACGAAGGCGGGCAGCGCGCCGAAGGACACCGCGTACGGCAGCACCGAGAGGACGGTGGCCTTGAGCGGCCAGTCGTAGAGCAGCGCGGAGACCAGGGCGACCGTGAGCCAGAGCGCCGCCGGAGGGTTCGTGGTCAGCGCCAGCAGCGGGCAGGCCAACGCGGCCGCCGCCGCGGCCCAGGCCGTGACGCGCCGGCCCACCGCGCCGGCGGCGACCGGCTTGTCGGTACGCCCCACAGTGGCGTCCCGCTCGGCGTCCAACGCATCGTTGGTCCAGCCGACGGCGAGCTGGCTGGCGAGTACGGCGAGCACCACCGAGACGATTCCCGACGGCCGGTGCCCCACCCCCCAGGCCAGCAGACCGGACACCGTGGTCACTGCGGCGGCCGGTTCCGGATGGCTCGCTCTGACCAGCCCTAACACCCTGGACGACATAAGGGAAGTCTGGTCGTTACCGAGCAGTCGTGCCACGCTCGGTGCCATGCGAGACGTGGCTGCGGCCGCGGCGTCCACCGGTCCCCGGGTGCTGCCGCGCAACGACCCGCGCCAGTACGACGACCTGGCCGGCGAGTGGTGGCGGCCCGATGGCGCGTTCGCGATGCTGCACTGGCTGGCCGAGGCCCGCGCGGCGCTCGTGCCGCCGGCGACCCGCCCGGATGCGGTCCTGGTCGATCTGGGCTGCGGCGCCGGACTGCTCGCGCCGCACCTCGCCGGTAAGGGATACCGGCACGTCGGTGTCGACCTGACCCGCTCGGCGCTGGTCCAGGCCGCCGGGCACGGGGTGCGCGTGGTCCAGGGTGACGTCACCGCGGTGCCGCTGTCGGACGGGTGTGCCGACGTCGTCTCGGCCGGTGAGCTGCTGGAACATGTGCCGGATTGGCCGCGCGCGGTGGCGGAGGCGTGCCGGCTGCTGCGTCCGGGCGGCCTGCTGGTGCTGGACACGCTCAACGACACGGCGCTGGCCCGGCTGGTCGCGGTACGGATCGCCGAGCGGCTGCCGACGGTGCCGCGTGGCATCCACGATCCACGGTTGTTGGTGGACGCTCGCGCACTGGTGGCCGAGTGTGCCCGGCACGGTGTCGAGCTGCGCCTGCGCGGCATCCGTCCGCAGGTCGGCGGTCTGGTCGCCTGGCTGGTGCGCCGGGCGCGCGCGACGCGGACGCCGGGCGCGACGTCGACGGGCCGTGCCCCGCGCATCGTGCCGACCCGGTCCACCGCCGTGCTGTACCAGGGCCAGGGGGTCCGCAGAGGATAGTCGGCTCGTGGCGGGGTATGGGACGCCGAGAAGGGAGCGATATGACGGTGCATGCGCTTGAGGCGGCCCGCCGGTTGGCGCCGCGGTTCGCCGCGCGGGCGGCGGAGCACGACCGGGACGGCTCCTTTCCGGTCGACGACTTCCGTGACCTGCGGGAGGCCGGCCTGTTCGGGCTGATGGTGCCCCGCGCGCTGGGTGGCCTGGGCGCCAGCTTCGCCGAGTACGCCGCGGTGGCCACCGAACTTGCTCGGGGCAACGGCGCGACCGCGCTGGTGTTCAACATGCACGCCTCGGTGACCGGCGCGCTGGGCGCGGTCACCGAGGAGTTGGCCGAGGCCCTGGGTGTGCCGGACGAGGCACTGGCCGCCCGGGACCGCCTGCTCACCGCCGCCGCGCAGGGCTCCTGGTACGCCGTCGCGATGAGCGAGCGCGGCGCCGGTGCCCGACTCTCCCAGTTGAGCACGGTCTACGAGCCGACCGACGAGGGGTGGCACCTCAAGGGCAGCAAGACCTTCTGCTCCGGGGCGGGGCACGCCGACGGCTACCTGGTGGCCGCGCGCAGCTCCGCCGACCAGTCGGTGGTGTCGCAGTTCCTGGTGCCGGCCGGTGACGGTCTGAGCGTCGAGCCGACCTGGGACGCCCTCGGCATGCGCGCCACCTCGTCGCACGACCTGCACCTGGACGCCACCGTCCCGGCCGACCGGCTGCTCGGCGGGGTGGAGGGGCTGGCGCTGGTGGTCGCCCAGCTGATGCCGCACTGGCTGGTGGCCAGTTACGCGGCCGTCTACGTGGGGGTGGCCCGGGCGGCGATCGACGCGGCGGCCGAGCATCTCAACGCCCGCAACCTGGCCGGCCTGCCGGCGGTGCGGGCGCGGCTGGGCCGGGCGGACGCGGCGACCGCGGCGGCCGAGCTGGTGGTGGCCGAGGCGGCCCGCCGGGTCGACGACGCCCCGGGGGACGCGGAGACCAACCGCTGGGTGTGGCGGGCGAAGCTGCTGGCCGGCACCACGGCCGCCGAGGTGGCGGCGTCGATGCTGGAGGCGGCGGGGACGTCGGCGACCCGGCGCGGTCATCCGTTGGAGCGGCTCTACCGGGACGCCCGCTGCGGCTCACTGCACCCGGCCACCTCGGACGTCTGCGCCGACTGGCTGGGGATCGCCGCTCTGGGCGGGGACCCGGACCGCGACGGATCGGCACCGCGTTGGTGAGCCCGCGCGGCGGCACACGTACGGGGGAGGGGCCGGCCGAGGTGGCTGGTGGGACGGCCAGGGGGAGGACAGCGTCTGACGAGAGGTGGGGATCGTGTCCGTACCAGTGATCGCGGGGCTCGGGACAGCGCAGCCGCCGTCCGCTTCGCAGGACGAGTTGTGGGAGGGCTTCTTCTCCCGGCACTTCTCCGGCACCACCCGGTCGTTGGCTCAGCGGATCTTCGCGAACTCGGGGGTGACCCGCCGCCAGGCCGCGGTCAACCCGCTGATCGAGGACGTCTCGGACTGGCCGACCGAGCGCCGGATGCGTCGCTACCAGGTGGAGGCGCTGCCGCTCGGCAAGGAGGCGGTGGGGCGTGCGCTGACGGCGGCCGGTCTGGACGCCAGCGACATCGGGCTGTTCATCGTCTGCTCCTGCACCGGGTACGCCACCCCGGGGCTGGACATCCTGCTCGCCCGCGACCTGGGCATGGCACCGGACACGCAGCGGATGTTCGTCGGCCACATGGGCTGCTACGCGGCGCTTCCGGGGTTGGGGGCGGCGAGTGACTTCGTGACCGCCCGGGGCCGGCCGGCGCTGCTGCTCTGCGCGGAGCTGACCAGCCTGCACATCCAGCCGTCCACCGCCCGGGTGGACACCCAGCAGATCGTGTCGCACGCGCTCTTCTCGGACGCCGCGGTCGCCGCCGTGGTGGTGCCCGACGGCCGGGGGTACGCGTTGCGCGAGGTCACGTCGGTCACCGACACCTCGACCGCCGACCACATGACCTGGGACGTCACCGACGCGGGGTTCCGGATGGGGCTGTCGCCGAAGGTGCCGCAGGTCCTCTCCCGGCACGTTCGCGGGTTGGTGGACGACCTGTTGGCCCGGCACGGCGGCGTCAGCTCCGACGTGGACGGCTGGGCGGTGCATCCGGGTGGGCCGCGCATTCTCAACGTGGTCGAGCGGGAGTTGGCCCTGCCGCCGGAGGCGTTGGCCGCGTCCCGGGCGACGCTCGACGAGCACGGCAACTGCTCGTCGCCGACCGTCCTGTTGATCCTGGACCGGTTGAGTCGTTCGACGCCGGCGCCCCGACGGGTCGTCATGCTGGCGTTCGGTCCGGGCCTCACCCTGTACGCCGCCCTGCTCGATCGACAGGACTGAGCGCCTCTCGACCCGACCGGTACGCTCACCACATGGATGCGGCGGACGACCGGCTGCGGTCGGCGGTGCTGGCCGGGGTGACCCTGGCCGCGCTGGCGGTCGGCGGTTGGTGGTGGCGTGCCGCAGCGCCCACCCCGGCGGCCGGGCCGGTGAGCCCACCGGTGGCCGCGCCCAGCGTCAGCACCGAGCTGGAACGTTTCCTGGCCAACGGCGTGCCCGAGGGACGGGTGACGCTGCAGGTGGATCCCGAGACGGGCGAGGCCGTCCGGGTGGAGGGCCGACCCTCGCTGGTCGACCCGGAGACGGGCACTGTCATCGATCTGGGCGACGACCAGGGCGTGCTCTCTCCCGGGAGTGACCTGCCCTCGTTCCGGGCCACGATCTGGCGGGAGCAGCGGGAGTTGACCCCCGGCCAGGGGCTGACGCGTCAGTCGTCCGGCGACGGCTCCCGCTATCTGCTGCAGTACCGGTGCACCCGGCCGGGCACGCTGGCGGTGACGAGCACCGGGGCCGAGCTCGCCGGCCCGCCGCGCATCGATTGCGACGGCACGCTCGCCTCCGCTGAGGTGGTGCCCACCGACGGGCCGTTCCGGGTGTCCCTGTCGGCCGTCGGTGACAAGCCCATTGACGTCCAGGCGCAGCTCGTCGCGCTGCCCCCGTCGTAGGACGACCGCTCAGCCGGCCAGGGCGCTCAGGTCGTCCTGGTACGCCTCGACCGGTCCCGGGTCCGGTAGTACCCGGGTCACCACGCCGGTGCGGTCGACAAGCAGCGCGTTCGCGGCGCCGGGCCCGAGAAACGAGCGCAGCCCGCCAGCGGGATCGGCCAGCGCCCGGACGCCGTTGACCGGCGGTGAGGTGGCGACAGCCCGTTGTTCGGTCACCGTGACGACGGTGACGCCGGCGGGCGCCGCCGCCACGGCCTCCGTGACGACGTCCGGGCAGCCGCAGTCGTCCACGAGGATGATCATGGCGGGCAGCAGGCCGCGCAGCGGCACCGGCGCCTGCCCGGCATCGACCAGGTCCAGCGCGGGCAGCGCCTGACCGGCGAGCGCCACGGGTGGCGTGGAGGGCGCCGGGGTGGGTCGGTCGGTGCCCCGGCCGGCGCGGGGCCAGGTCACGGCGACCAGGCCGGTCAGGGTGGTGAGCACCGCCACCAACAGGACCAGCAGCGGCAGGGTGAGGGCGCGGTGCCCGGTGTGGTGGCCGGCCGCCCGGCGCAGCTCGCGGCGCACCTCGGCGGCCTCACTCGCCAGGGTCGAGGCGTCGTCGGGGACGACGATGCGGCCCCACTCGGGTGGCAGGTCGGGCAGGCCGTCGGGCGGCCCGTGGCCCTCTGCGTCCGGCTTGCCCATCGGACCCCCAGGAAGCGTCTCGAGAGCGGCGTGTGACTCGGACTCCAGCGTCCCGCACCGGGGGCAGCTCCCGCTACACCTGGGCGCGTTTCCGCTGGGCGGGATACCATGGGGGAGCGCATAGCCCTTGATCTCGACGTTCTGTTCACCCGCATCGGGAAGTAATCCGTGCGTTACGGAGCGTGTTCAAACCATCGGTTTGACCGCCTGTCAAGCTGAAGAAAGACCTCTCACAGGGCCCCTGAGCTGCGCCAACGGTCAGGACATCGGTGAGACATCGTTGCCTGAGCGTGTTACCCTAGACACAGCGAAAGGGGTTTCGAACCTATGGTTTTCAGTGTCGGCGAGACCGTTGTTTACCCCCACCACGGGGCCGCACTCATCGAGGCAATCGAGACTCGGATCATCAAGGGCGAGCCTAAGAAATACCTCGTCCTGAGGGTTGCGCAGGGTGACCTGACGGTCCGGGTGCCGGCCGAGAACGCCGAGATCGTGGGCGTCCGTGAGGTGGTCGGCGAAGAGGGCCTCGGTAAGGTCTTCGACGTTCTCCGGGCTCCGCACACCGAGGAGCCGACCAACTGGTCGCGGCGTTACAAGGCCAACCTGGAAAAGCTGGCCTCCGGCAACCCGCTGAAGGTCGCCGAGGTCGTGCGTGACCTGTGGCGCCGGGAGCGGGAGCGGGGCCTCTCCGCAGGCGAGAAGCGGATGCTGGCCAAGGCCCGCGACATTCTCGTCGGCGAGGTCGCGCTGGCTGAGAAGAGCACCAAGGACGAGGCGGAGACGCTGCTCGACAAGGTCCTCACCGAGGCCTAGTCCGCACAGCATCGTCGTACCCACTTCGTAGCGAAGAAACCACCGAGGACCGCGACGTGACCGCGCAGCTCAACCCGCGCGGTGACGTCGCGGTCCTTGTGCCTGCGGCGGGTGCCGGCGTACGGCTCGGTCCCGGCCGACCCAAGGCGCTGCGCCTGCTCGCGGGCGAGCCGCTGCTGGTGCACGCCGTACGCCGGCTCGCCGCCGCCGCGTCGGTGCACACGATCGTGGTGGCCGCGCCCGCGGCCGAGGTGGCGGGTGTCCGTGAGCTGCTGGCTCCGGTGGCGCCGGTGATAGTGGTGCCCGGTGGCGCCGAGCGGCAGGCTTCGGTCGCCGCCGCGCTGGCAGCGGTGCCGGCCGGCCCGACGATCATCCTGGTGCACGATGCCGCCCGTGCGTTGACCCCGCCCGAGTTGGTCGAATCGGTCGCCGCCGCGGTCCGGGGTGGCCGGGCCGCGGTGGTTCCCGTCCTGCCGGTCGTCGACACGATCAAGGAGGTCGGCGCCGACGAGGTGGTGCTGGGCACCGTCGACCGAGCTGCCCTCCGGGCGGTGCAGACCCCGCAGGGCTTCCGCCGGTCCGTCCTGACCGCCGCGCATGCCGCGGCCGGCGACCCGCTCACCGACGACGCCGGCCTGGTCGAGAAGCAGGGCATCGCCGTGAGCTGCGTGCCCGGCTCGGAGTACGCCCTGAAGATCACCCGTCCGTTCGACCTGGCGTTGGCGGAGCACCTGCTCGCCGCCGGCGGCTGACGCGTAACCTCTGTTCATGATCGTTCCTCGGGTCGCCATCGGCACCGATGTGCACGCGTTCGAGCCGGGTCGGCCCTGCTGGGTCGCCGGGCTGCTCTGGCCCGACCAGGACGGTCTGGCCGGGCACTCGGACGCCGACGTCGCCGCCCACGCCGCCTGCAACGCGCTGCTCTCCGCCGCCGGCCTCGGTGATCTCGGCGCCGCCTTCGGGGTGGACCAGCCGGAGTGGTCCGGGGCGTCCGGCGTGGCGCTGCTGACCGAGACGGCCCGCCGGGTGCGGGCGGCCGGCCTGGAGATCGGCAACGTCTCCGTGCAGATCGTCGGCAACCGTCCCAAGATCGGCCGCCGTCGGGACGAGGCCCAGCAGGTGCTCTCCGACGCCGCCGGCGCCCCGGTCACCGTCTCCGCCGCGACCACCGACGGGCTCGGTTTCACCGGCCGGGAGGAAGGTCTGGCGGGCATCGCGGTGGCCCTGGTGTACGACGCGCCGGCCGCCTAGGCTCGCCGCGATGTCCACCGAACCCGCTCCCGACCAGTTCGCCGGCGACGGCTATCTCGAACGCGCTCAGCTCCTCGCCGAGCTGGGACGCCACGACGAGGCGGCCGGCGAGTTGACCGAAGGGCTCGCGCTGAAGCCCGCGGATTCGCAAGCCCTCACCATGCTGGCCCGGGTGCATCTCGTCGCCGACCGGCCGGTCGATGCGCTCGCCGCCGCCGACGCGGCCGTGGCCGCCGCGCCGGAGGCACTGCCGGCGCTCGTCGTCCGGGCCATGGCACTGCTCGACCTGGGGCGCTACGCCGATGCGGCGACCACCGCCGACCGGCTGCTGGCGCTCGGGCCGACCGACGCGTACGCCCAGCGCAGCGCGGCGGCGATCCTGGCCGACTCGCGCAACGGGCAGCCGGCGCTGAACGCGGCCTGGCGTGGGGTTGAGCTGGCCCCGCAGGAGGCGCAGGCGCACCTGGTGCTCAGCCTGGTCGCGGCCCGACTGGAGCTGTTCGACCTGGCCGAGCGGGCCTACCGGGAGGCGCTACGGCTCGATCCGCGCCTCACCGAGGTCGGGCACGACGTCGGTGTCCTGCACCTGGAGCAGCGCCGCTGGTCCGAGGCGCTGGAGCACGTGGCGGAAGCGGTGGCGATCGGCCCGAGCCGGATCGACTCCCCGCGGACCCTCGCGTACGGCCTGCACCGCCTGGTGCTCTACGGCGCGGGCTGGTCACTGGTCGCCGCGGTGGTGGTGGCGTTCGCGGCCTCGACGAGCGACGGGTTCTCCCGTGTCCTGGCGGTGCTCGCGGCCCTTACCGGCGGCGTCGTGGTCTGGCAGCTCGCGGCGCGGCTGCCGGGGCTCACCCGGACCGTCCTGCCCGCCATGCTGCACGCGGACCGCACGATGGCCCTGGCGATCTACGCGGTGGCCGCCGCGCCGGCGCTGCTGCTCGTGTACGCGGTGGTCGGCTCGCCGTGGCCGCTGGTGCTGGCGATCGTCGCCACCGCGATAGCCGAGTTCGCCATCTTCACCAGAACAGCCTTCCGCTGACCCAACCTCCGGCAACACCACAACAGCGACTAGACAGAACGCGCCCAAGTCCAGGCGTACCCCTCGTCCTCGCAGGCGCGCGCCCCGTCGCACAGGTCGAGGGGCCGGAAGGTGTCCACCATGACGGCCAACTCGTCGAAGTAGTCCGCGCCGATGGAGCGTTCGGCGGCGCCCGGCTGGGGGCCGTGGGTGAAGCCGGACGGGTGCAGTGAGATGGAGCCCTGCTCGATGCCGGAGCCGCGTCGGGCCTCGTAGTTCCCGCCGGTGTAGAAGAGCATCTCGTCGGAGTCGACGTTGTGGTGGTTGTACGGCACCGGGATCGAGTCCGGGTGGTAGTCGACCTTGCGGGGCACGAACGAGCAGATGACGAAGTTGGGGCCCTGGAAGGTCTGGTGCACGGGCGGGGGCTGGTGGATGCGGCCGGTGATCGGCTCGAAGTCGTGGATGGAGAACGCCCACGGGTAGAGGTGCCCGTCCCAGCCGACCACGTCGAACGGGTGGTTGGCGTACACGTAGCGGGTCCAGCCACGACGGTGGCGGACCAGCACCTCGACCTCCTCGCCGTCGACGAGCAGCGGGGCGTCCGGGCCGCGGACGTCGCGCTCGCAGTACGGCGAGTGCTCCAGGAACTGGCCGCGGACGGAGAGGTAGCGCTTGGGCGGGCCGATGTGCCCGGCCGCCTCGACGGTGAGCAGCCGCACGGGCTGGTCGCCGGTGGGCACCAGCCGGTGGATGGTCGAGGTGGGGATGATGACGTAGTCGCCGGCGACCGCGTCCAGCGCCCCGAAGGGCGACTCGACCCGCAGGGTGCCCGCCTCGACGTAGAGGCAGTGGTCACCGGTGGCGTCGCGGAACAGCGGGGAGGGCCGGTCGGCGAGCACGTACCCGATGCGGACGTCGTCGTTGGCGAGCAGGTACTGCCGGCCGAGGATCGGGTCGGCGCCGCCCGCGTCGAGCTTGTGGGTGCGCAGGTGGCGCGGCTTGAGCGGCAGGTTCGGCGCCCGGGTGAACGTCGGCGGGGTGAACTCGTCGGCGGCCAGGATCGCCGTGGGGGCGTGCCGGTGGTAGAGCAGGGACGAGTCGGAGGAGAAGCCCTCCTGACCCATCAGCTCCTCGGCGTAGAGGCTGCCGTCGGGCTGGCGGAACTGGGTGTGGCGCTTGCGCGGCACCTCGCCGACGCTGCGGTAGTACGGCATTTCGCCTCCCGATATATCCCGTTCACCGGCCGAAGGCGTCCGATAATCGGACGCTGTTGTCCGTTCCTTGTAGCGTCCCGTACATTCTTGTTCCGTGTCAACGCAGGTGCCCGCGCTCCTCGACGGCCTGGTGGACGACGCCGCCGTCTTCCCTCCGGGCAGCGCCGCGCTGCCCGACGCCCTGACCGCCCACCGCCGGCACCGCGCCGCCTGGTACGCCGACCTGGTGGGCCCGCTGCTCGTTCCCGCCTCGACCGTCGCGGCCGGCGAGCTGAACGGTCTCGTCGACCCGGCCGAGGGCCTGGTGATCGGGCTGATCGGTGACACCGGGATCGGTCCTCTGCCCTTCGCGCTGTCGTTCCTGGCACCCGACGGCGTGACCGCACGCCAGGTCGAGGTGGCCGTCGCCAAGCGGGGCGAGAACCCGCTGCCCGGCATCGCCGAGCTGCTGCGGCTGACCGAGGACCTGCCGGACGTCGAGGCCGTGTACGCCGAGCTTCCGTTGACCTTCGGGCTGATGGGCGCGCTGGACGCGATCGCCGCCTCCCGCGCCGACGGTGTCCCGATCGCCGCGAAGTTCCGCACCGGCGGGTTGGCCGCCGAGCTGTTCCCCACCCCGGCTGAGCTGGCCGCCGTGATCTGCGCGTGCCGGGACCGGGACCTGCCGTTCAAGCTCACCGCAGGGCTGCACCAGGCCGTGCGTCACCTCGACCCGGAGACCGGGTTCACCCACCACGGGTACGCCAACGTGCTGGCCGCGACGCTCGCCGCCGCCGACGGCGCGAGCGCGCGGGTGGTCGCCGAGCTGCTGACCGCGCTCGACCCGCGCCCGCTGCTCGAACGCGCCAACGAACGGCTGGACGCGCCGCGCCCACTGTGGGTCGGCTTCGGCTCGTGCAGCATCCTGGAACCACTTACCGATCTGATCCGGCTGGGGCTGGTGAACGGGGGGCACGACGCATGACCTGGGTGACCGGCGTTGACGGTTCACCGTACGGGGTGACGAACCTGCCGTACGGGGTGTTCTCCTCGGGTGGGGGCCGGCCACGGATCGGCGTACGGATCGGGTCGTGGGTGTTCGACCTGGCCGGTGCCGAGACCGCCGAGCTGGTGCTGGCAGCTGGCGCGCTGTGCCGGCCGACCCTCAACGACTTCATGGCGCTGGGCCGTCCGCAGTGGACGGCGGTGCGTCAGCGGATCGTCGAGCTGCTGACCGACCCGACGCACCGGCCGGCGGTCGAACCGCTGCTGGTGCCCCTGGCCGACGTGGAGCTGCTGCTTCCGTTCGAGGTGGCCGACTACGTCGACTTCTACTCCTCGGAGCACCACGCCTCGAACGTCGGGCAGATCTTCCGCCCCGGTCAGCCGCCGCTGCTGCCCAACTGGAAGCACCTGCCGATCGGCTACCACGGACGGGCCGGCACCGTCGTCGTCTCCGGCACGCCGGTGACCCGGCCCACCGGCCAGCGGGCGTCCGCCGAGGGTCCGGTCACCGGCCCGTCGGTACGCCTCGACATCGAGGCCGAGGTCGGCTTCGTGGTCGGTGTGCCCAGCCCGCTGGGCGCCCGGGTGTCCGTCGACGACTTCGCCGACCACGTCTTCGGGGTGGTGCTGGTCAACGACTGGTCGGCCCGCGACATCCAGGCGTGGGAGTACCAGCCGCTCGGTCCGTTCCTCGGCAAGTCCTTCGCCACCTCGGTCTCGGCCTGGGTGACGCCGTTGGACGCGCTGGCCGACGCCTTCGTGCCGGCTCCGGAGCAGGACCCGCCGGTCGTCGACTACCTGCGCGACGTGCCGCACCTGGGGCTCGATCTGCGGCTGGCGGTCGAGTGGAACGGCGAACGGGTCAGCGAACCGCCGTTCGCGAGCATGTACTGGACCCCGGCCCAGCAGTTGGCGCACCTCACCGTCAACGGCGCGTCCCTGCGGACCGGCGACCTGTACGCCTCGGGCACCGTCTCCGGCCCGGACCGTTCCCAGGTCGGCTCCTTCCTGGAGCTGACGTGGGGCGGGGCCGAGCCCGCGAAGGTCGGCACCGAGAGTCGTACCTTCCTCGCCGACGGCGACACCGTCACCATCACCGCCACCGCGCCCGGCCCGGACGGCACCACCATCGCCCTCGGTGAGGTCACCGGAACGGTCCGCCCGGCCCGCTGAGCCGGCCCGCTGAGCCGGCCCGTCCCGCGGGCCCGCGCCCGGCGCGCCTGCCACCTGGCTCGCCCTCGGCTTCCTTTGCTCTGCTTCACTCCACGCAACACCTGGGGCCGCTCGCTGTTGCGTCCGTTGAAGCAGAGCAAAGGGTCCGCTGGTTCACCTCGGCCCGCTTCGGAGCCGTCTGAGCGCCTGCCCGTCGGGCCATCATCGATGAGACTCGTGATCGCACCGTCTGTGCGATCACCAAGCCTGGTTACCCCGTTGGTCACGCGGATCATGTCGCCCCGCCACCCGTACGGCCGGATCTCGCCCGGCCGCGGGTGGTGGGGCATCCCGACGCACACGGAGGTAACGACGATGCACGATCTCACCGGAGCGCTCTGGCGCACCAGCAGCCGCTCCAACGACCAAGGGCTCTGCGTGGAGGTGGCGGACAACCTGGTCGACGTCCTCGGTCTGGTCGCTCTCCGCGACTCCAAGGACCAGGCCGGCCCCACGCTGGCCATCAGCCCGCCGGGGTGGACAGCGTTCATCGGCGCGATCAGGGGTGGTCGCTTCGACCGCTGACCGGTACGCCGGGCGCCGGTCGACGATCGGTGCCAGGCGACCGCCGAAACGGACAGCGGGGCCTCCGGTTGGTGAAAATTCCGTCCGGGGGCCTCGTCCGGCCCTCACCGCGCGTACCGTCGACGACACGGGAGGGCGGCATGTCGACGGTGGCGGTTACCGGTTTCATCGAGGCGCACGCTGTCGATGTCTGGCGTCTGCTGACCGACCTGCCCGGCCGTGCCACCCGGCTGACCGCGGCCGGCCCGGTCGAGGTGCTGACCCCGGGCCCGTTCGGGCCGGGCACCGCCTGGCGTGAGGCGCGCGCCCAGCCGGGCGGCGGCACACTCACCGAGGAGTTCCTGGTGGTGGAGGCGTTCGCGCCGCAGCGGCTGGTGCTCTGTTCCTCCGGTGCCGGCGCGGACTACCGGATCACCTGGAGCCTGCGGCCGGTCCGGCGTCGCCGCCGCGCCCGCACGGCGATAACGGTCACCCAGGAAGCAGTGCCCACCGATCCGTACGGCCGGGTGGTGGCCCTGCTGCTCGGTGGCCTCGCCGCTCGGGCGGTCGAGGTGGCGCTCCGGCGTGATCTCGCCGACCTGGCCGTCGCGGCCGGCACCCTCGGCTCGGTCGAGGCGGCCTGACCCGCTCACCCGCGCACCGCGGCCCGTCCAACCTGGCCGGGGTCCGGTCGGTTGCGCTGGGTAGGGTGCCGGGCGGAGGTGCGGCATGGGGTTCCCGAGGGGCCGGCGACGGCTCGTGCTGGCGGTGGCGGTGGTGCTGCTCGCCGTGGCAGCCGTCGCGGTCGTCGTCCACCGGGTGCTCGCGCCGGCCGAGGTGAGCACACCGGCGCGCGGCGCATATCCAGCCGCGCCCCGACCGCCCGCCGGTGTGGTCGGTCGGCTGCCGGTCGCCCCGTTGATCGTGGACGGAAGACTGCGGGTGTACGCCGCCCACCGCCAGGTCTACGCCGACCGACCGGTCGACGGGCGGCACCGGACCACGCCCTACTGGTCGTACCGGCGCTGGCCGGCGGAGCTGACCGGGGTGGTGGCGAGCGGCAGCACCGTGATCAGTCGCTGGTCCGACGGCCGGCTCGTCGCGCTCGACGCGTCCACCGGGCGGGTGCGGTGGCGGGCCGACGGCCCGGTGCCCGCCGCGAGCGCGGCGGTGATCCGGCGGACCGGGGCCGCCACGGTCTGGGACGCGCGCGGGCTCCTCCTCACCGACCTCGCGGACGGCCGGACGGTGCTGACGGTCACCGGGGACACGCAGGCCCGCGGGGTGGAGGTGGCCGGCGGCCGGGAACTGTGGCGAGCCGATCTGCCCGGCGCCTGCCGCAGCGACCTCGGCACCACGACGACCGGGCAGTTGATCGGCCTGGACACCTGCGCCGGGCCGGCCACGATCGAGTTCCGGGATGCCGCGACGGGCGTGGTGGGTGAGCGTTGGCGACCGCCGGGCGGCCCGGATCGGCTGGTGGTCACCCCGCTCGGTTGTCGTACCGGCCGGTCGGGCTGCCTGGGCCTGCGGACGGCCGGCCCCGGGGACGCCGGTGGCCGCGGCTGGCTGCTGGGCGACGGCGGGCCGCTGGCCGCGCCCGCGCTGGACCCGGCCGGGGCCACACTGGCCGGTGACCAGGCCGTCGCCGTCGTCGACGGGGCGGCGGTGGGCCGATCGGCGCGAACGGGCGCCGAGCTGTGGCGTTTCGCCGGCCTGGGACCGGCGCGGGTGCTCGCGGTGCAGCCCGGCCGGGCGCATCTGCTGACCGAGGCCAACGAGCTGGTGACACTCGACCCGGTGACCGGTGTGCTGCTCTCCCGCTACACGCTCAACGTGGGCTCGGACGGCACGGGCTGGGCGCCCGGGGCGGTCTGGGCCGAGGACGGCTACGTCGCGGTGGAACGGCTGCGCGAGCCGGTCGACCCGAACGGCGACGACCAGCGCTACTACCTGACCTCCGAAGCGGTGATCCTGGCCGCCACCTGATCGGGGCACCGACTGACCAACCTTGTGTCACTGGTTGGTCATACTCCGTCCGCTCAGGTAAGCGCCGCCTCCGCGGCGGCCAGGAACGCGTCGTTCTCGGCCGGAGTGCCGATGGTGACCCGTACGCCGTCCCCGGCGAACGGTCGGACGATCACCCCGCGCGCCTCGCACGCCTTGCCGAAGGCCACGGCCCGGTCGCCCAGCGGCAGCCAGACGAAGTTGGCCTGGCTGGTCGGCACGTCGGGCACGAACTTGCGCAGCGCCTCGGTGACCCGGTCCCGCTCGGCGACGACCAGCGCGCAGCGTCGCTCCATCTCGCCGGCCTGGGTCAGCGCCGCGAGCGCGCCCGCCTGGGCGGCCGTGCTCGTGGAGAACGGCGTGACCACCTTGCGGATGGCCGCCGCCACCACCGGCTGGGCGACCAGCCAGCCGATCCGCAGCCCGGCCAGACCCCACGCCTTGGACAGGGTGCGCAGCACCGCGACGTTCGGCCGGTCCAGGTAGTCGAGACCGTCCGGCACCTCGGCGTCGGTGACGAACTCCCGGTACGCCTCGTCGATGACCACCAGCACGTCGTCCGGCACCGCGTCGAGGAACCGGTCCAGCTCGGCCCGGCGTACCGCAGTGCCGGTGGGGTTGTTCGGGTTGCAGACCAGGATCATCCGGGTCCGGTCGGTCACCGCCGCCGCCATGGCCGCCAGGTCGTGCCCGTGCCCGGCGTCGTTGGGCACCCGCACGCTGGTCGCGCCGCTGGTCGCCGCGATGATCGGGTACGCCTCGAACGACCGCCACGAGTAGAGCACCTCGTCACCCGGCAGGCAGGTGGCCCGGACGAGGTGCTCGGCGAGCGCCACCGACCCGCAGCCGGTGGCGATCCGGTCCGCGTCCACGCCGTACCGCTGGGCCAACGCGTCGCGCAGCGCGACCACGCCCATGTCCGGGTAGCGGTGCGAGGCCATGACCGCCTCGGTGACCGCCTCGACCACACCCGGCAGCGGCCCGTACGGCACCTCGTTGCTGGCCAGCTTGATGGCCTCCGGCAGACCCAGCTCGCGCGCCAGGTCGGCGGGGCTGCGCCCCGGCACGTAGTTCGGCAGCGCGTCCAGGTCGGCGCGGGTCAGGCGCAGCGCGGGCTCGTGACGTCCGGAGTCGGTCATGGGGTGTCTCCCGAGGGCTGGGGGTGGTCGTCTGGGGCGGGGGAAGCGGCGGTGTGGGGGACCTCGACGACCACCGTCTGCGCGCGCTTGTCGTGCAGCGCCCGGCGCAGCGGGTGGTCGAAGAGCGGGGACAGGGAGTCGACCAGTTGCAGCAGCAGGCCGAGCCCGGCGCAGTACCAGAGCAGGGTGGGCAGGCCCAGTGTCGTCCACCGGGTCAGCGCCCGGCCGAAGCCCAACGGCTGGTCGGCGGCGATCGGGACCGCCTTGATCCGCATCACCCGTTTGCCGATGGTCTGCCCGTTGGCCGCCATGGCGGGCACCTCGTACGCCAGCCACAGCGCGGTGGCGATCACCACGATCACCACCTGGAGGAGCCCGGTCTGCTCGCTGATGGGTGGCATCCCCTCGGTGGAGGTGTTCCCCTCCATGCCGCGCCGGAACGCCTCCCGCCAGTATGGCATCAGCTCGTCCAGCCACCGCCAGACGAACCAGCCGTTGACCAGCACATTCAGTGCGAACACGAGACCGAAGTCGATCAGCCGGGCGACGAGCCGGCGGCCGTAACCGGCCAATCTGAGCCCGTGCGGCCGAGGCTCGGGCGGTCGGCCGAGCCAGCCGGGGGGACCGCCGGGCGGGGCCCACCCGGGCGGCACGCCCTGCGGCGTCCAGCCGGGAGGACCGCCCTGCGGCGTCCAGCCGGGCGGCGTGCCCGGTGGCGCCCAGCCGGGCGGGCCGGCCTGCGGGCCCCACCCCGGGGCGGCCTGCGGACCGTGCCCGGGTTGCGGGGCCGGCCCGGAGTGCGGGGGCCAGCCCGGCGCGGTGCTCACCGGGTGGGCAGCGGCAGGTGCGGTCGGGGTGACCGGTGCGGGCGGCGGCTCGGCCGGCGGCGGTCCGTCCGGCGGGGTGGCGTCGACGGGAATGGGCGCGCCGAGCCAACCCTCGCCGTCCCAGTACCGCCGGGTCTCGGTGTCGGCGGGGTCGACATACCAGCCGGGTTGCACGCTCACGCCGACGCTCCGCTTCGCTGCGCGTCGGCGTGCGGCGCCACGCTGCTGGGCCTGCTGGTTTGCTCGCTCACGAGGCCACCTTAACGACGATCGTTTCGGCTGCCTTGTCGTGGAGGCACTGCTGCCAGGGCTTGTCCCAGAGCTGCCAGAACCCGTCGAGGTAACTGCCCCCGGGCACCAGGCCGGCGAGTTGCTGCACCAGGTACCGCTTGGCGGCGGTCCAGCGGTCGAGGGTGCGGGTCGGATCGAGCGGCACGACCCGCAACTTCATGATCTTCTTGCCGAGGGTCTGGCCGGTCCGGAACATCATCTCGACGTAGTACACGTACGAGAGCACGAGCGAAGCGGCGATGATCGCGAGGTCCAGCCACAGCAGGGGCAGCACGAGGTCGTGGTAGAAATCCGGCTCCGCCATGGTGCCGTCCGACGCGACCTGGAAGAGGTCCGGCGCGATGACGACGAAGAAGTAGATCATCGCGGGCACGGTGAACACCAGGCCGACCACCATGAAGACCGCGCAGTCGATCAGGCCGGCCAGCAGCCGGTCGCTGAAACTGGCGAGCGGCTGCCCACCCGGGCTCAGCGTCGGCGGCGGGGCCATCGGCCGGGGAGGGCCGGGATACCACGGCGGTGGGCCGTAGCCGAGCGGCGCGTACTGCGGTGGAACCGTGTACCCGGGTGGGGCGTGGTGCGGTGGCACGGCGTACCCCTGGGGGATCTGTCCGGGCGGCGGCGCGACGCCGCCGGCGGCGGGCGGAGGCCCACCGACCGGCGGCGTCGGGTACGGCGGAGGCTGCGTCACGCTCGACAGTGTTACAGGTTGCCGCGGGCTTCCTGCTCCCGCTCGATGGCCTGGAAGAGGGCCTTGAAGTTGCCCTTGCCGAAGCCCAGCGAGCCGTGCCGCTCGATCAGCTCGAAGAAGACGGTCGGGCGGTCCTGCACCGGCTTGGTGAAGATCTGGAGCAGGTAGCCGTCCTCGTCCCGGTCGACGAGGATCTTGCGGGCCTTGAGCTCCTCGATCGGCACCCGCACGTTGCCGATCCGGGCGCGCAGCTCCGGGTCCTCGTAGTACGAGTCCGGGGTGTCCAGGAACTCCATGCCGGCGGCGCGCATCGCGTCGACACTGGCCACGATGTCGTTGGTGGCGACGGCGATGTGCTGGGCGCCGGGGCCCTGGTAGAACTCCAGGTACTCGTCGATCTGCGACTTCTTGCGGGCGATGGCCGGCTCGTTGAGCGGGAACTTCACCTTGCGGGTGCCGTTCGCCACGACCTTGCTCATCAGCGCCGAGTAGTCGGTGGCGATGTCGTCGCCGATGAACTCCGCCATGTTGGAGAAGCCCATCACCCGCTTGTAGAACTCGACCCACTCGTCCATCCGGCCCAGCTCCACGTTGCCGACCACGTGGTCGACGGCCTGGAAGAACCGCTTCGGCTGGAGGCCGGCGTCGATCATCGGCTGCCGGTCCACGATCGGGCCGCGGGCCACGAAGCCGGGCAGGAACGGGCCGCGGTAGCGGGAGCGGTCGACCAGGGTGTGCCGGGTGTCGCCGTACGCCGCGATGGCGGCCATCCGGACGGTGCCGTTCTCGTCGCTCACCTCGTGGGGCTCGACGACGCCGGTGGCGCCCTGGGCGACGGCGTGCGCGTACGCGGCGTCGACGTCCGGCACCTCCAGCGCGATGTCGCTGATCCCGTCGCTGTGCTTCGCCACGTGCTCGGCGCCGTCGGCGTCCGGGCGGACCGCGCCGGTCAGCACGAACCGGGCCGAGCCGCTGGTCAGCACGTACTGGGCGTGGTCGCGGTAGCCCTGCTCCGGGCCCCGGTACGCCACGCAGGTCATGCCGAAGGCGGTGGAGTAGTAGTGGGCGGCCTGCTTGGCGTTGCCGACCAGGAAGTGCACGTGGTCGAGCCCACGGACGGGGAACGGGTCGTGGCTGATGTCGTGGTCGACAGCGCCGACGAGCCGGTCGACGTCGACGTCCTCGGTCGACTGGGGTCGGTCGATCGCCTGGGTCATGGTGGCCTCCCTCGCGTACCGGCCGGCCTCGTGGGCCGGTTCTTGACCGAAGGATCGCGTTGCGGGCGTCGAGTGGGCAACTGTCGGTGTAAATGCTGGTCAGGTTGTGCATTCGGTATGGTCTTGACCCGTGAAGGGTGAGCAAGCTGTGCAGCTCGACGCGCTCGACGTGCGATTGGTCGAACTGCTCGCCGAGGAGCCGCGGATCGGGGTGCTGGAGTGCTCCCGGCGGCTCGGCGTGGCCCGGGGCACCGTGCAGGCCCGGCTGGACAAGCTGGTCGACCGGGGTGTCATCGGTGGCTTCGGCCCGGAGATCTCGCCGGCCGCGATCGGGTTCGGGGTGACCAGCTTCGTCACGCTGGAGATCAGTCAACGGCAGGGCCACGACCCGGTCACCGCTCACCTCGCGGCGATCCCCGAGGTGCTGGAGGCGCACACCATCACCGGCTCCAGCGACCTGCTCTGCCGGATCGTGGCCCGCTCCAACACCGACCTGCAACGGGTCATCGACCAGATCGTCTCGTCCGCCGGCATCACCCGCGCGTCGACGATCATCGCGCTGGCGGAGCAGATTCCCTACCGCACGCTGCCCCTGGTGCGCAGCGCCGTCCGGGCCGAGGGACGAACACCCACGTAACACCTCCGGGCCCAGAAAGCGCGGCGACACGGCGGCGCGGGGCGTACGGAAGATCCGTGATCGTGGCTACGGTGTGCGGGTGGCGAAGGGGAGCGTGCGCGGTGGGCTGCTGCTCGGCCTCGCCGTGGTCGTCGCCCTCGCCGCCACCGGCGTGTGGAACCCGTTCCCCGGCCTGTGGGAGTGGGTGGACCGCAGCGAACCCCTCTCCGAGCCGGACGTGGTCTGGCAGCAGCGGGTCGGCGGCACCCCGCGCAGCGTGACCATCGCCGGCGACGCCGTCGTCGTCGAGCAGCGCACCCGGGTGGAGGCCCGCAGCCTGGCCACCGGCGCCCAGCTCTGGGAACGCAAGGCGGACTGGTCGGCGGTCGCGGGCGGCGACCGCGACCCGGTCGTCGCCGTGGGCAAGCTCCTGGTCAAGGGGTACGAACTGCTCGACCCGACCACCGGGGCGACCCGGCGACGCGACGACGACGCCGTGGCCGTGTGGACGTACCGCAACCTGCTGCTGGACGCCCGCTGCACGGATGCCACCGACTGCACCCTGAGCGCGTGGGACCCCCGGGGCACCGCCCCACTGTGGACGGCCTTCCTGCCCGGCGTGCACAGCGGCCTGCTCGCCGACAACCCCGGCCTGCGCGGCACCCGCCGGCTCACCGCCACTCGCGTCGACGACGGGGTGGCCGGGCCGGAGCCGGTGCCTCCGCTGCTCGGCTTCCCGGTCGACGGCCGGGTGCACGTCGTGGACACCGCCACCGGCCGGGTGCTGCAGAACGTCGAGCCGGGCCGGGACGAGCGGCTCTCCGTGGTGGGCGGCCGGATGCTGCGGATCGCCGCCCGCTCCCAGGACGGCACCTGCTACTTCGCCATCTCGGCGCGGGACCCGGCGACGGGGCAGGAGGCGTGGCAGCGGGCCGGGGTCAACCTGCGCACCGCCGACACCGCCGGCTGCGTCCAGCGCGAGGACCCGCAGGGAGCGCGCAACGTCCTGATCGGCGTGGGTTCGGACGGCCGCGAGGCGGTCATCGACGGGTACGACGGGCGGCTGCTCTGGGTCGGCGAGGCGAGCACCAAGCTCGTCGCGGTCGACGACCGTTACGCGGTGTTCCGCTCCGCGGACAAGCGCTCGGTGGTGTCCCGTGAACTCGGCGCCGACCGGGTGCGGTGGACCCGCCCGGCCAGTGCCAAGGCCGGCGCCGCGCTCACCCCGTACGCGGCGGTGCTCGCCGACGAGAAGCCGTCGAGGTTGGTCGCCCTCGACCCGCGCAGCGGCCGGGAACTGGCCGTCCTGCGGACCTCCGCGAACGCCCTCGCCGTCGGTTCGCAGGGAATGATCATCGGTGAGGGGCGGGAGATCGGGTACGTCCGCTTCGGCGCCACCGGAGGCACCCCCGTCCCGCCTCCCGGCGACGGTGGCAACCCCGGCCCCGGCGGCACCGGCCCCGGGCGGGGCAACGACGGCGACGGTGACTGCGGGCCCAAGGGTGAGCTGTGTCCCGATCCCGACGGCGGCAAGGACGGCTGAGCGGGCGGGACGTCGGTGCGCGGAGCGCGGCGGACCTCGGAGGATGAGAGCGGCGTCCCAGACCCAGCCCGGCGGGTGGGAATGATCGACCGGTCTGCCCTAGGCTTGCCGCTCATGAGCAGTGCCGCCGCATTCTCGTACGCCCCTCTGCTGCCGACCGGTCCCGACCAGACGGACTATCGCCTGGTCACCGACGAGGGCGTGGACGTCGTACACGGCCCGGGGGGCCGTCGTTTCCTCACCGTGGAGCCGGCCGCGCTCACCGCGCTGACCGCCGAGGCGATGCACGACATCGCGCACTTCCTGCGCCCGGCGCACCTGGCCCAGCTCCGGGCGATCATCGACGACCCGGCCGCGTCGCCTAACGACCGGTTCGTCGCGCTGGACCTGCTGCGCAACGCCAACATCGCCGCCGGCGGGGTGCTGCCGATGTGCCAGGACACCGGCACCGCGATCGTGATGGGCAAGCGTGGCCGGCACGTGCTGACCGACGGCGCCGACGCCGAGGCCATCTCCCGGGGCGTCTACCAGGCGTACACGAAGCTCAACCTGCGCTACTCCCAGCTCGCCCCGCTGACCATGTGGGACGAGCGGAACACCGGCAGCAACCTGCCGGCCCAGGTCGACCTGTACGCCGAGGACCCGGACGGGCACCCCGACGCGTACAAGTTCCTGTTCATGGCCAAGGGTGGCGGCTCGGCCAACAAGTCGTACCTCTACCAGGAGACCAAGGCGCTACTCAACCCGACGCGGATGATGCAGTTCCTGGAGGAGAAGCTGCGGCTGATCGGCACGGCCGCCTGCCCGCCGTACCACCTGGCCATCGTCATCGGCGGCACCTCTGCCGAGTACGCGCTGAAGACCGCGAAGTACGCCTCCGCGAAGTACCTGGACGCTCTCCCGACGCAGGGTTCGATGAGCGCCCACGGCTTCCGGGACCTGGAGCTGGAGGCGGAGGTGCTGGAGCTGACCCGTAACTTCGGCATCGGCGCGCAGTTCGGCGGCCGGTACTTCTGCCACGACGTGCGGGTGGTCCGGCTGCCCCGGCACGGTGCCTCGTGCCCGGTGGCGATCGCCGTCTCCTGCTCGGCCGACCGGCAGGCCGTCGCCAAGATCACCCCGTCGGGCGTCTGGCTGGAGCGACTGGAGACCGACCCGGCACGGTTCCTGCCCGACGTCACCGACGACTCGCTCGACTCCGAGATGGTCGTCCGGGTCGATCTGAACCGGCCGATGGACGAGATCCGCGCCGAGCTGTCCAAGTACCCGGTGAAGACCCGACTGTCGCTGTCCGGCCCGCTGGTGGTGGCCCGCGACATCGCCCACGCCAAGATCGCCGAGCGGTTGGACGCCGGTGAGCCGATGCCGCAGTACCTGCGCGACCACGCGGTCTACTACGCCGGCCCGGCAAAGACCCCAGAGGGGTACGCGTCCGGCTCGTTCGGCCCGACCACGGCCGGGCGGATGGACGCGTACGTGGAGAAGTTCCAGGCCGCCGGTGGCTCGCAGGTGATGCTGGCCAAGGGCAACCGGTCCGGTCAGGTGACCCGCTCCTGCCAGCAGCACGGCGGCTTCTACCTCGGCTCGATCGGCGGCCCCGCGGCCCGCCTCGCCCAGGACTGCATCAAGCACGTCGAGGTGCTCGAATATCCGGAGCTGGGCATGGAGGCGGTCTGGAAGATCGAGGTGGAGGACTTCCCGGCCTTCATCGTGGTCGACGACAAGGGCAACGACTTCTTCGCCGAGGTCACCAAGCCGGTGCTCACCGTCGGCCGCCGCTGACTGACGCGTACGCGAAGGGGTGCCGGGCGAACTCGCCCGGCACCCCTTCGGTCGTCCGTGCTCTGCCGACATCGGTGCGCCCCGCCCCTGGGGTGGGAGGGCGCACCGCCCCCGTCGGATGCCGTCACCGACAACCCGGATCGAGTCTGCGGCGCACCGCACTCGATCCGCTCTCAGATCACTATCACCAGACTGCGGCGATCTGTGATCGTCGGGCTACGCTGCTGGAAGTTGCGCCATCGACGCGGGGGAGCAGATGCGGTTCGGGATCCTGGGGCCTCTGCGCGTCGGCGGTGGCGAGTCCACCGTCACCGCTGGCCGGGACCGGGTCGTGCTCGCCATGCTGCTGCTCCGTGCCAGCCGGCTGGTGCCGATCGAGGAGCTGGTCGACGCGGTGTGGGAGGAGCGCCCTCCGGCGACCGCCCGGGCCCAGTTGCAGACCTGCGTCTCCCGTTTGCGTCGCCGGTTCACCGAGCTGGGGCTCGCCCCGGAAACCATCATCACCGATCCGGTCGGGTACGGCGTTCGCACCGCCCCGAGCGACCTGGATGCCGAGGTCTTCGCCCGCAGCGTCGAGGAGGCCCGGGCGGCCGCCGCGGCCGGTCGGCTGGCCAACGCGGGTGAGCGGTACCGCTCAGCCCTGGCCCTCTGGCGCGGGCCGGCGCTCGGCGGTATCCCCAGCCGCAGTGTTCGTCGCCGCGCGCAGGCGCTCGATGAGCAGCGCCTCACCGCCCTGGAGGAGTGCGTCGACGTCGAGCTACGCCTCGGGCACGCCGCCGAGCTGATCGACGAGCTTGCCGAGAGCGTCGACCAGCACCCGCTGCGGGAGCGTCTGCGGGGCCAACTGATGGTGGCGCTGTCCTCGGTCGGCCGACAGGCGGACGCACTCGCGGTCTACCGGGAGGGCCGGCGCTCCTACGCGGAGGAACTCGGCATCGAGCCGGGCGCCGAGTTGCAGGCGCTGCATCAGCGCGTGCTCGCCGGCGACCTCGCCCTGGCCGGTCGGGAAACCCGACCGATCGCGCCGGTCCGGTCGCTGCCCCGGGCGATCGGTGACTTCACCGGCCGGCAGGAGACGGTGGCCCGCCTGGTCAAGGAGATCGAGGAGGACGGCACCCGGATCCAGGTGATCGATGGCATGGCCGGCAGCGGCAAGACGACTCTCGCCGTGCACGTCGCCACAGCCCTGGCTGACCGCTACCCGGACGCCCAGCTCTTCATCGACTTGCACGGGCACAGTGCCCGTCGTCCGCTGACACCGGCCACGGCCGTGGCCGCCCTGCTGCGACAGCTGGGCGTGCCAGCCGAGCGGATACCGGAGGACACGGACGACCGACTGGCGCTGTGGCGGACGGAGCTGGCCGACCTGCGCGCCCTGGTGGTGCTGGACAATGCGTTCGCTGCCGACCAGGTCGCGCCGCTGCTGCCCAACGGCTCGCACTGCCAGGTGTTGATCACCAGCCGTCGTCGACTGATCGGGCTCGACGAGGGCCGCCCGTCGTCGCTGCCGGTGCTCGACGCGGACGAGGCCATCGAGCTGCTCGGACGGGTGGTCGGCGCGGAGCGGGTCGCCGCCGAACCGGAGGCGGCGGCCGAGGTGGTGCGGCGCTGTGGCCACCTGCCGCTGGCGATCCGGCTGGCCGGCGCCCGACTCGCGCACCGGCCCCGCTGGCGCGTCGCCGACCTCGCCCAACGGATGCACGCCGGAGCGGGAGCGCTGGCCGAACTGACCGCCGGGCAGCGCTCGGTGGGGCAGGCGTTCGCGCTGTCGTACGAGCAGGTCTCCCCTGCGGCGCAGCGGCTGTTTCCGCTGCTCGGCCTCTACCCCGGCGGACGGCTGGACAGTCGGGTGGCCGCCGCCCTCGCCGAGCTGCCCTTGACCGACACGCAGGAGCTGCTGGACGAGTTGGTCGACGCCCATCTGGTGGAGGAGGTGCAGCCGGGCCGGTACCGGTTGCACGACCTGCTCCGCGAGTACGCCCGCCTGCTGCTTGCCGCCCCCGAGCGGCAGGCCGAGCGTCGGGCCGGCCTGGAGCGGCTGCTCGACTACCACTTGGCCGTCACGTTGGCGATCGCCCGGACCATCGAGGCGGCGGGCAGTCGGCGCAACATTCCCGTGCACACGCCCGGCCGGCCCGACCTGGTGGCCGTCCCAGCAGCGCAGGGTCGGGCGTGGTTCGAGGAAAATCTCGTCGCGCTCACCGCCCTGATCCGGCTGGCCGGCGAGGAGGACTTCCCGGCTCAGTGCTGGCAGCTGGCCCGAGCCGGCTGGCGGCTCAACTTCGACGGCGGGCACCTTGACGAGCTGATCGAGACCCACACGATTGGCCTACGGGCCGCGGAACGGCTGGGCGACGAGGCGGCGGTAGCCGCGATGCTGAACTACCTCGCCTCTGCGTATTTCCGACTGGCCCGCTTTCCGGAGGCGATCAGGGTGATGGAGGTGGCGCTCGAGTTGCGCCGCCGGCTCGGACTGCGTGGCGACGTGCTCAGCACCCTGTGGAACCTGGGCGCCTCGTACGCCGCGAACGGTGACTTCCGGCAGGGCAAGGCGAAGTTCGACGAGGCGCTCGGCATGATCAACGGCCAGGGTGACGGCAACGAACTGACCAACCTGCTGAACAACCTGTGCTTTGCGCTGATCGGGTGGGGTCGGTACGCCGAGGCGCTGCCCATCGCCCGGCAGCACCTCATTCTGGCCCGACAGACCGGAGACATGGCACAGGTTGCGCATGCGTTCGGGCACCTCGGCATGATTCGCCACCGGCTCGGCGATCTGGGCCCGGCTCGTCGAATTCTGCGGCTTGCGCTGTACCTGAGACGCAAGGCGAGCAATCGATTCGGTGAGGGCGAGGTGCTCAACGAGATCGGTGTGATGGAGCGCGACGCGGGGAGGCCGGAACGTGCCGCGGCCCTGCACCGGGACGCACTGATGGCGATGATGGAGGCCGGCGACCGGATCGGTCAGTGCGCCTCACGTAACCTGCTGGCCCTGGCGATGCTGGAGCAGGGAGATGCCGCCAGCGCGCTCGACCTGCATCGCAGGGTGCTCGTCGACGCCGGCCGGCTGGGTGCCCGCTACGAGCAGGCGAGGGCGCTCCAGGGGATCGCCCGGTGCGTACGAAACACCGATCCGGCTGCCGCCCGACTGCACCTGACCCGTGCGCTGGGCCTGTACCGGCAGATCGACCTACCGGACCAGCACGAGGTGGAACGGCTGCTCGCCGAGCTGGGCTGACGGATCATCTGCGGGTCGGCCACCCGCGCGGCAGGATGGTACGCGTGACGACTCCAGAGACGACCGGCTACCGGATCGAACGCGACTCGATGGGCGAGGTGGAGGTGCCCGCCGAGGCGCTGTGGCGGGCGCAGACCCAGCGCGCGGTGCAGAACTTCCCGATCTCCGGGCGGGGCATCGAACCGGCCCAGATCAAGGCCCTGGCCCAGATCAAGGGTGCCGCGGCCGAGGTCAACGGCGAGTTGGGCGTGATCGACGCCAACGTGGCCGCCGCGATCGCCGCCGCCGCCGCGCACGTCGCCGACGGCGGGTACGACGACCAGTTCCCGGTCGACGTGTTCCAGACCGGTTCCGGAACGTCGTCCAACATGAACGCCAACGAGGTGATCGCGACCCTGGCGAGCCGGGAGCTGGGCTCGCCGGTGCACCCGAACGACCACGTCAACGCCTCCCAGTCCAGCAACGACGTGTTCCCGTCCTCGATCCACCTGGCGGCCACCCAGTTCATCGCGGAAGATCTGCTGCCGTCGCTGACCCACCTCGCCGAGGCGCTGGAGGGCAAGGCGGCCGAGTTCGAGACTGTGGTGAAGGCGGGGCGTACGCACCTGATGGACGCCACCCCGGTCACCCT
This sequence comes from Micromonospora sp. NPDC005254, assembly GCF_042872525.1. Taxonomy (NCBI): domain Bacteria; kingdom Bacillati; phylum Actinomycetota; class Actinomycetes; order Micromonosporales; family Micromonosporaceae; genus Micromonospora; species Micromonospora sp. NPDC005254. Next base: position 198,040 of record NZ_JBIAKM010000001.1, read on the forward strand.
CGGGCAGGAGTTCGGCGGGTACGCCGCCCAGGTCCGCTACGGCATCGAGCGGTTGGAGGGCTCGCTGCCCCGGCTGGCCGAGCTGCCGCTGGGCGGCACCGCCGTGGGCACCGGGATCAACACCCCGCTCGGCTTCGCCGCCGCCGTGATCGGCAAGCTTCGCGAGTCGACCGGGCTGCCGCTGTCCGAGGCGCGCAACCACTTCGAGGCGCAGGGCGCCCGCGACGCGTTGGTGGAGACCTCGGGGCAGTTGCGGACCATCGCCGTGGGTCTCTACAAGGTCGCGAACGACATTCGCTGGATGGGTTCCGGCCCCCGGGCCGGCCTGCGGGAGCTGCGCATCCCCGACCTCCAGCCCGGCTCGTCGATCATGCCGGGCAAGGTCAACCCGGTGGTGGCCGAGGCGATGCGGCAGGTCTGCGCCCAGGTGATCGGCAACGACGCGACAGTCGGTTTCGCCGGTTCACAGGGCGACTTCGAGCTGAACGTCATGCTGCCGGTGATGGGCCGCAACCTGCTGGAGTCGATCCGGCTGCTGGCCGCGGCGAGTCGGCTGTTCGCCGACCGCCTGGTGGCCGGCCTGGTCGCGGACGCCGAGGTCTGCCTGGCGTACGCCGAGGGGTCGCCGTCGATCGTCACCCCGCTGAACCGCTACCTCGGGTACGACGAGGCCGCCTCGATCGCCAAGGAGGCGCTGGCCAAGCAGGCGTCCATCCGGGAGGTCGTGATCTCCCGAGGTCACGTCGACTCGGGCACGCTCACCGAGACCCAGCTCGACGAGGTGCTCGACCTGCTCCGGATGACCCACCCCTGACCTGCGGGTGCCCCGCTCTGTGCGGGTCGCTGCGGTGTCGGTCAGCGGGGTCGCTCTGCGCGGGTCGCTGCGGTGTCGGTCAGCGGGGTCGCTCTGCGCGGGTCGCTGCGGTGTCGGTCAGCGGGGTCGCCGCGGTGTCGCTCTGCGCAGGTCGCCACCCGGTGTCGCTCTGCGCGGGTCGCTGCGGTCGCTCAGTGCGGGTCGCCACGCGGTGCCGCCCAGGCGAGGAACCGGGTGAAGAGGGCCCTCGGGTCCGGGCCGCCCTGGGGGTTGAGCCGATACAGGTCAGTGGCCGCGTCGTGCAGGACCGTGCACAGGTAGATGCTCAGGGCGATCTGGTCGTGGGCGTACTCCTGGCGGAGGGTGAGTCGGGCCACCGGGCACGGCCACGGCGCGGCGCAGACCCGGCAGAGCCAGAGTGGACGCAGCGGCAGGTGCGGTCGACGGGGCGTGGTCGCGCGGTCGTCCGGGGCGGTCCGGCACATGGTGTGGGAGTCCCTTCGAGCTGAATCGTCTCTGACGTCACCTCCCCGCGGACCGTCTCGCTTCGGCCGCGACGTCGCCGAGATCGTGGCCGATCGCGCGATGACCGCCATCCGTCTCAACCGACCTCAACAACCTCAACCCGCCTCAGATCTTGGACAGTTTCCGTTAGGCGCTAACGGAAACTGTCCAAGATCTCGAAGAGTTCGCTCAGACGGCGCCCGGATGGCGCGGCGCTGCGCCAAGATCGCGCCGGATCGGGGTGCGATCGGTGTGGCCCGGCCGGTCGTGGTCGGGTCGGCGTGGTCGGGTCGGCGTGGCCGGGTCGGTGTTGTGGGGTTGGGTCGGTGTGGTCGGGCCGGGTCGGTGTGGTCGGGCCGGGTCGGTGTGGTCGGGCCGGGTCCGTGTTGTCGGGTCGGGCCTGGTCGGTGTGGTCGGGTCGGGGTGGCCTGGTCGGTGTGGTCGGATCGGTGTGGTCGGGTCGGTGTGGCCTCGCTGGGGTGGTCGGGTCGGTTGGTCGGTTGGTCGGTCTGCTGGGTGGGGTGGGACCGCCCGGCACGGGGGATCGGGCGGTCCCGTGCGGCGCCGCCGGGCCCGGGGGACGGGGAGCGGTGCCGCACTTCACAGTCTGGTGATCGGGCGACTACGGTCGGAAGGGTTTGGCCGGGTCGTCACAGCCGTCCTGTTTCCGGTGGTGACGCCGCTGGCGGCCGGCTGGAGTTGATCGTCGACGGGGTGGAGAGGCGGCAGGTCATGGGCGATGGGCAGATGACGGCGGCGGCGTTCCTGGTCGCGGAGCTGCGCCGGGCGCGCGTTCGCCGGGGCTGGAGTCAGGACGAGCTGGCCAAGGCGGTCAACTACTCGCCGTCCATGGTCAGCGCCGTCGAGTTGGGGCAGCAGCCGCCCACCGGCAAGTACCTGGAACTCGTCGACCGCGCCCTGGACACCGGCGGCCTCTTCGGCCGTATGGCATCCGAATTGGTCAGCCTGGACAAAGCGCAGGTCTGGCTGCGCGGTTGGCGTGCAATCCTCGCGGAGGCGCGGGCACTGCGATGGTTCGACCCGCTGCACGTCCCTGGCCTGCTGCAAACCGAAGGCTATGCCCGCGCTGTCTTCGAATCGGACAGACTGCTCGATACCGATGAGGTGGAGCGGCGACTGACGGATCGGATGGACAGTCAGCAGGTTCTCTACTCGGACCGACCGCCGCACCTCGTCGCTGTGCTCGACGAGTCCGTGCTTCGGCGACGCGTCGGCGGGCGGAAGGTGATGTGCGAGCAGGCTCTGCACCTGGCGCGGTTGGCAACCGAGCATCCGCGAGTCCAGCTACATGTGGTGCCTCGCTCGGCCGAGGAGTATCCAGGTCTGAACGGACCGTTCATCCTCGCCACCGTGGCCGACCACAGCGACCTTGCCTACCTCGGTGGCCAGATCGGCGGCCAAGAGCTGGACGGACCAGCGGATCTGCTGCGTCTACAGCGGACTTGGGAGGCTACTCTCGGGCAGGCGTTGCCACCGCAGGAGTCGGTTGAGGTGCTGAGGGAAGTGGCGGAGTCGTGGAGTTGACCCGAGCTGTGTGGCGCAAGAGCATCCGGAGTGGTTCCAACGACCAGTGCGTCGAGGTGGCTACGAACCTTGGGGGCGTGGTCGGAGTGCGAGACAGTAAGGACCCGGACGGGCCCGTGCTCGTGGTCGACGCGTACTCCTGGCGGCTCTTCGTGGTCGCGCCCCCGCGCTGACGCGACCGCCCTGCCCGCGACGGTGGTCGCGGGTCGGAAAAGACGTCGACGGGGTCGTCGGGCGGGCGCGATGATCCGGTCATGGATGGCGATGACCTGGTTCCTCCGGGGACCGAGCGGCTGCGGTTGCGGCGGCTGAGCGTGGCCGATGTGGACGCGTTGGTCGAGTTGGACAGCGACCCCGAGGTGATGCGTTTCCTCACCGGCGGCGTCGCAACCCCGCGTGCCACCGTCCGGGACGAGCATCTGCCGAAGCTGCTCGCCCAGTACGACAGTCATCCCGGTCTCGGTCGGTGGGCGGCCGTCGATCGGGAGACGGGTGACTTCCTGGGCTGGTTCGCCCTCGACCCGTCCAAGGACGGCACCGAGGCCGAGCTGGGCTACCGGCTGCGCCGCTCGACGTGGGGGCGCGGCCTGGCCACCGAGGGGTCGCGGGCGCTGGTCCGGTACGCCTTCGACACCGTGGGCGTGCGTCGGGTGTGGGCCGAGACGATGGCGGTCAACGAGCGGTCCCGGCGGGTGATGGTGAAGGCGGGGCTGCGCTACGTGCGCACCTTCCACCTTCAGTTCGACGACCCGATCCCGGGGACCGAGCACGGCGAGGTGGAGTACGAACTACGGGCCGACGTCGCTCAGGGCCGACCGGCGGCCCTGCGGGCCCGGTAGGCGGTCACCGCCGCCCGGTTGCCGCAGCCGGCCTCGCAGAACCGCCGTGACCGGTTGCGGGACAGGTCGACGACGACGTTGCCGCAGTCCGGGTACTCGCAGATCCGCAACCGGCTCAGCTCGCCCATGCGGACCAGGTCGGCGATCGCCATCGCCGCCTCCACCGCCATCCGGGTGGCCAGCGGCGCGTCGCGGGGCACGGCATGCAGGTGGTACGGCTCGTCGTCGTGCTCGATGAGCTGCGGCAACGCCCGGTGCTCCAGCAGCAGGGCGTTGACCATGGCGACGACCTCCGGCGGTTCGGCGTGCCAGATCCGGCGCAGCCGGGGGCGTAGCTGCCGCACGGCGCGCAGCTCGGCGTCGGTGTGCTCGTGCCGCCCGCTGTAGGCGTGCCGGGTGAAGAACGCGTCCAGCGCGGCGACGTCGGGCAGCAGCTCGCCGTCGCGGCCCGCGGTGTTGACCAACGCGGTGGCGGCGATCAACGAACATTCGGTGTCATGAGCGAATAGCAACTTGACTCCTGTCACGATGGCCGCCTAGCGTCATGAGCACAAGGATAGTTTGCTCATGACACCGTGTCGTCCCCGAGGAGCGCGAGATGCAGTCACGACCCACCGCCGGCGCCGCGCTGGCGCTGCTCTCCGCGGTCACGTTCGCCACCTCGGGCACCTTCGCGCGGTCGCTCATCGAAGCCGGCTGGTCGGCCGAGGCCGCCGTCGTCGCCCGGGTCGGCGTGGCCGCCCTGGTGCTGGCGATCCCCGCCCTGCTGTCCCTGCGTGGCAGGTGGCACGTGCTGCGGAGCAACAGCGCGGCGGTCGTGATGTTCGGGCTGCTCGGGGTGGCGCTGGCGCAGGTGTGCTTCTTCAACGCCGTGCGGTACCTGCCGGTCGGCATCGCGCTGCTGCTGGAGTACCTGGGCATCATCCTGGTCGTCGGCTGGATGTGGCTGCGGCACGGCCAGCGCCCCCGGCGGCTCACCGTGGCCGGTTCGGCCGCCGCCCTGTGCGGGCTGGCCTTCGTCCTGGACCTCACCGGCACCGCCGGCTTCCACCCGGTCGGCGTGGTGTGGGGGCTGGGTGCCGCGTTCGGCCTGGCCGGCTACTTCGTGCTCGCCGGCCGGGTCGACCCCCGACTGCCCTCGGTCGCCATGGCCAGCGGCGGGATGGCCGTCGGCGCCGCCGTGCTGCTCCTCGTCGGGCTGACCGGTCTGCTGCCGCTGCGTGCCACGTTCGGCGAGGTCACGTTCGCCGGGCACCGCACCACCTGGCTGCTGCCCATCGTCGGGCTCACGCTGGTCGCCGCCGTGATCGCGTACCTCGCCGGCATCGCCGGCACCCGGATCCTCGGCCCCCGGCTGTCGTCGTTCGTCGGGCTGACCGAGGTGCTGTTCGCGGTGCTGATCGCCTGGCTGTTCCTCGACGAACTGCCGACCGCCTGGCAGCTCTTCGGCGGTGCGCTGATCGTCGCCGGGGTCGCTCTGGTGCGCCTCGACGAACTGCGCGGTACGCCCGCGCCGGCCAACCTCGAGCCTGCGCTGGCAACCACCTCGCGGTGAGAGAGTGGTTGCCGTGCTGACCACCGTGGTGTTCGACGCCGACGAGACCCTGCTGGACCTGCGGCCGGCGGTGACCGCCGGGCTGGTGACCGTCCTCGACGAGATGCGGCGTCGTACGCCGGAAGCCGCCGACGTGACGCTCGCCGAGCTGGAGTCCGACTGGGGCGCGGTCTTCGGCGAGCTGAGCGCCGCCCCGGTGCTGGAGATTCGCCGAGCCGCGCTGGCCCGGTCGCTGGCCCGCGCCGGGCTCGACGACCACCTCGACGAGATCGCCGCCCTCTTCTTCGCCCGCCGTTTCGCCCTCACCCGACCCTTCCCGGACGTCCCGCCGACCCTGGCCGTGCTGCGCACCCGGTACACGCTGGGCTTCGCGACCAACGGCAACAGCCGCGCCGAACGCTGCGGGCTCGCCGGGGAGTTCGCCTTCGAGCTGTACGCGCACGAGAACGGCCTGCCCAAGAAGCCCGCCCCGGAGTTCTACGCGGCGGTGGTCGCGACCGCCGGGGTCCCCGCCGAGCAGATCGTGTACGTCGGTGACTCGTGGGAGCACGACGTGGTGGCACCCCGGCGGGCCGGCCTGCGGTCGGTGTGGCTGAACCGGCAAGGGCTGCCCCGCCCGGCCGGTTTCACCCCCGACGCGGAGGTGTCCACCCTGGCCGACCTGCCAGTGGTCCTGTCGGATCTGTCGGCGGGGTCGTCCGACCGGGTGGACGTGGGCATCGAGCTGGGCGGATGAAGGAGAGATTCACCGCCATAACGGACGTTCACCTGGCGTAAACCGGGCGGGTGTTGTGTGATGGCTGCCACGTCCCTCAACGAGAGGATCCGATGTGGTGAGCAAGCGCTTCACCGCCGGTGCCGTCGCGACCGCGGCAGCACTGGCACTTACGGCAGCGGGCCTGGGTGTACCGGCCAGCGCCGCGCCGAGCACCTCCCGCACCTTCACCGTCGTCGCCGAGGACGGCTTCGCCGCCGACACGGCCGTCGCCGCCATCCAGGCAGCCGGCGGCACGGTGGTGTCCCGGTCCGACGAGGTCGGCATGTTCCAGGTCACCAGTGATCGGGCCGACTTCGCCGCCAAGGCGACGGCAGCCCCGAGCCTGATCGGTGCCGCCGAGCAGAAGGCCATCGGCCGCAAGCCGAAGCTCGACCGGGTCGAGCAGGAGCACCTGATGGCGGCGTCGGTCGCAGCGGGCACCGCAGCCCGGCGCGGCGCAAAGATGGACCCGCTCGACGACAAGCTCTGGGGCCTGGAGATGATCCGGGCCGACAAGGCCCGCAAGGTCGAGCCCGGCGACCGCCGGGTGACCGTCGGCGTGCTGGACACCGGCGTCGACGCCAGCAATCCGGACATCGCGCCCAACTTCAACTGGGCGTTGTCGCGCAACTTCGCGCCCGACCGGACCGACGTGGACGGCCCGTGCGAGGTGCCGAGCTGCCTCGACGCGGTAGGCACCGACGACGGCGGGCACGGCACCCACGTGGCCGGCACCATCGGCGCGGCCGCCAACGGCTTCGGCCTCTCCGGTGTCGCCCCGAACGTGTCGCTGGTCGAGCTCAAGGGCGGCCAGGACTCCGGCTACTTCTTCCTCGACCCGGTCGTCAACGCGCTGGTCTACGCCGGCCGCTCCGGGATCGACGTGGTCAACATGTCGTTCTACGTCGACCCGTGGCTCTACAACTGCACCGCCAACCCGGCCGACTCCCCGGAGGCGCAGGCCGAGCAGCGGGCCATCATCAAGGCCATGAAGCGGGCGCTGGTCTTCGCCCACAACAAGGGCGTCACCCTGGTCGGCGCGCTCGGCAACAACCACGAGGACCTGGGCGCGCCGCGTACCGACACGTCCAGCCCGGACTACGGCGCCGACCCGTACCCGCGCCCGATCGACAACAACAGCTGCTGGGACCTGCCCACCGAGGGCCCGCACGTCATCGGTGTGTCGTCGGTCGGCCCGTCCGGCAAGAAGTCGGACTTCTCCAACTACGGCACCGAGCAGATTTCGGTCGCCGCGCCGGGCGGCTGGTTCCGCGACGGCTTCGGCACGGACACGTTCCGCACCTACGCCAACGAGATCCTGTCGTCGTACCCGAAGCATGTGCTCCAGGAGGAGGGCTCGGTCGACGCCGACGGCAACGTCGTCGCCGGCTTCGAGGAGTCCGTCTTCAAGCAGTGCAAGCCCAACGGTGAGTGCGGCTACTACACCTACCTCCAGGGCACCTCGATGGCGTCCCCGCACGCCGCCGGCGTTGCCGCGCTGATCGTCAGCCGGTACGGCAAGCCGCAGGGCCGGGGTGGCTTCGGCCTGTCCCCGGACCAGGTGGAGCAGCACCTCTACCGCACGGCGGCCGAGCACGCCTGCCCGGAGCCGCGCCTTCAGCAGTACCGCAACGAGGGCCGTGACGAGTCCTTCGACGCGTACTGCGCCGGAGGGCTCAACTTCAACGGCTTCTACGGGTACGGGATCGTCGACGCGTACGCGGCGGTGACGACCCCGCTCAAGCCGAACGCCCGCCCGTAAGACACCACCGCGAGGCCCGGTCGACGCTGGTCGACCGGGCCTCGCCGTCATCCCAGCCTCCGCGTCGACCGGGTGGCACGCTCGCGGTCGTGATCGGCTCCAGCTCGCCGATATGGCTGTATCAGGTGGACGGGACACCCCCACGTCGGCGAGCTGGAGTCGATCACAGCCTGGGGCGATCAGCGTCGCCAGCCGCGGGAGATCAGGGCCGACCGAACCTCGTTGAGCACGGCAGGGAACTCGTTCTGGAGCCGCCTGCTCGTCACGTGCAGCACCAGCCAGCCCGCACCAACGAGAAGGTTGAGTCGTCGGCGGTCGCGGTGCAGTTGCTCGGGGTCGGCGTGCCATCGGCCGTCGTACTCCACCGCCACCCGGAACTCGGGCCAGGCCAGGTCGGGATGGAGCACGAGCCCTCCCGGCAGCCGGATCGGGTGCTGGGTGACCGGTCGGGGGAGCCCGCCCAGTACCAGACGCACCCGTAGCTGCGACTCGGGTGGTGACTGCGCCCCCGCATCGGCGACGTCGAAAATCCAGCACGCGCGTCGTCCGCCGGGCCGGTCGGCATTGGCGGCGGCGACAGCGGCCAGCGCCGCCCGGGTGGTCAGACCGGTCGCGAGCAACGAGTCGACAATTCCGACCGCGCGCAGCGGGTCCAACCAGACCGCCGTCTCCCACGCCGCAGATGCCGGATCGGTTCGGCGGAGAGTGGCACCGCCCCGCTCGCCGGGCAGTGCGTTGATCGACGTGGACGGTGGCGCTGGCGTCGGCGGTGACGCTGGCGTCCGCCGGGGCGGTGGCATCGGCGGTGACGGTGGCGTCGACGGCCGTGCGACGGGCAGGGCGTCCATCGCCACGGCCGGCTGCCGCGCGATGGACAGAGCGGGGTTCGGCGTCGCAGCGGGATCGCCATTGACCACGTGCACGTGAAGGCCGCGTTGAGAGTCGACGCGGGCGATCTTCGGCACCAGCACGTGCACGTCGTCGTCGAACCCGGCGGCGTGCTCGATACCGTGCAGATAGGCCGACGAGGGCCCGGCGATCATCGCCTGCGGCGGTAGCCGAAGGGTTGCGGCACGGCAGGCCAGCTCGTGTGTGCGTTCGAGGCGCGCGTCTGCGTACACGTCATGGCGAAGTCGGACCCACGACGAGCCGCGCAACTGATGTCTGGTGATCAAGCCCTGTCGAATGACTGCGGAGCCACGAAAAACCTGCCAGGCAAGGGCCGGAGGCCGGTGCGGGTGCGGAGGCATGCGGCCAGCGTCCGACGCTCGAGGCACCTGCCGATACCCCTGTGGACAGCGTCGGATGGTCGCCCTGCAGGTGCCTGTGGACAACCGCCAAGAACCTGACGAACGTGTTATACGGCGAGATCATCACCAGCTCGGCGTTGTGGCGCTATCCAAGGCTTGCGATGACGCCAGGTCGGCGATCTGGAGTCGATCAAGCCCCAGGCCGCCAGGCGGTCGGCGGGGAGGTCAGCGGAGGGCGGCGGTGACGGCTGTGGCGGCGGCGAGCACCTGGGGGCCGATCAGGTCGACGTCCAGCGGGGCGAGCGCGACCACCCCGACGCTGGCCTCCAGACCTGGTACGCCGAGCACCGGCGCGGCCACCCCGTACGCCCCGGACTGCAGCTCCCCGCTGCTGCTCACCGGCTCGGCGGCGCCGCCCCGACCGGCCAGGATCGCCCGACCCGCGGCACCCCGGTCCAGGGGATGCCGCGCCCCGGTCCGGTACGCGACGTGGAACGACGTCCAGCTCGGCTCGACCACGGCCAGGGCGACGCCCTCGCCGCCCTCCACCACGGTCAGGTGTGCCGTGGCGCCGGCCTGCTCGGCGAGCCGGCGTAGCGCGGGCAGCGCCCCCTCGGCGAGCAGCGGCTGGGCGCGTCGGGCCAGGTGCAGGACCCCGGCGCCGAGGCGGAGCCGGCCGTCGCTGTCGCGGCGCAGCATGCCGTGCCCGGTCAGCGGGCCGACGAGCCGGTAGACGGCCGCCCGGCCGATGCCGAGTCGCGTCGCCACCTCGGTGACGGTCAACCCGGCCGGCGCGTCGGCGACCAGGTGCAGCAGTCGCAGACCCCGGTCGAGAGTCTGGGACGTCTCCCCGGCCCGGCCGGACCCCGCCGTCTCATCCACAGCACGCAGCGTACGACCCGGCACCGGCGGGCTCGGACAGGCGCGGACGGCTACCCTTGTACGGTGACGCTACGCCTGTATGACACCGCCACCCGATCGGTGCGGGACTTCGTCCCGCGGGAAGCCGGCAAGGTGGGGGTCTACCTGTGTGGTCTCACCCTCCAGGCGCCGCCGCACATCGGCCATCTTCGCTCAGGCGTCAACTATGACGTGCTGCGCCGCTGGTTGCTGGCCGCCGGCTACGAGGTCACGTTCATCCGCAACCTGACCGACATCGACGACAAGATCCTCGTCAAGGCGGGGGAGCGGGGTCGGCCGTTCTGGTCGATCGCGTACGCCAACGAGCTGGTCCTCGCCGAGTCGTACCGGGCGTTGAACGTGCTGGCGCCCACCTACGAGCCGCGCGCCACCGGGCACATCCCGGAGATGCACGAGCTGATCACGAAGTTGATCGCGGACGGGCACGCGTACCCGGCCACCGACGGCTCCGGTGACGTCTACTTCGACGTGGCGTCCTGGCCGGCGTACGGGTCGCTGTCGGGTCAGTCGCCGGACGCGATGCAGTCGGCGGGGGACGCCCCCGACCGGGGCAAGCGTGACCCGCGCGACTTCGCCCTCTGGAAGGGCGCCAAGCCGGACGAGCCGGCGGACGCGTACTGGCCGTCGCCGTGGGGGCTGGGCCGCCCGGGTTGGCACATCGAGTGCTCGGCGATGTGCTGGCGCTACCTCGGCCCGGAGTTCGACATCCACGGCGGTGGTCTGGACCTGACGTTCCCGCACCACGAGAACGAGATCGCCCAGTCCCAGGCGGCCGGGTTGCCGTTCGCCCGCTACTGGGTGCACCACGGGCTGCTCAGCATCGGCGGGGCCAAGATGGGCAAGTCCGCCGGCAACGCGCTCGACCTGGCGTACGTGGCTTCCCTCGGCGTGCGGCCGGTGGAGCTGCGCTACTACTACGCCGCCGCCCACTACCGCTCGGTGATCGACTACTCGGAGGACTCGCTGCGCGACGCGGCCACCGCGTACCGGCGGATCGAGGGTTTCGTGCAGCGGGCCGCCGAGCGGGTGGGCACCGGGCAGTTCGGTGAGCTGCCGGCCGGCTTCGTCGCGGCCATGGACGACGACCTCAACACCTCCGCCGCGCTGGCCGTGCTGCAACAGCATCTGCGCGACGGCAACACCGCGCTGAGCACCGGCGATGATGTGACCGTCCGCACCACCCTGGCCGCGGTACGGGCGATGCTGGATATCCTCGGCATCGACCCCTTCGACGAGGCCTGGACCGGTGGCGGCAGCTCGAACGATCTGCGCGCCGTGGTGGACTCCCTGATCGCGCTGGCCCTGGAGCAGCGCGCGCAGGCCCGGGGCCGCAAGGACTGGGCCGCCGCCGACGCGGTACGCGACCAGCTCAAGCTGGCCGGCGTGGTGGTCGAGGACACCCCCCAGGGCCCCCGTTGGACTATTGGAGAGCAGGACTGATGGCCGGCAACTCGCAGCGCCGTGGCCGGCGTCTGACGCCGAAGGCAGGTGCCCCCAAGGGCACCGGCGGCAAGAACAAGGACTCCCTCGCCGGACGCGGGCGCACTCTGCCCGCCGACGAGCGGCCGTGGCACAAGGGTTACTCGGGCACCGAGAAGCTGCCGCAGCGCACCGCCTGGAAGCAGGACAAGGAGCGCCGGGCGGCGGCCGAGGAGGGGCGTGCCCCGAAGATCGGTCAGCCGGGCAGCAAGGACACCACCTGGGGCAGGGGCGGTGGCCGGGGCGTACCAGCGAGTCGGGGTGGCGCCGCGGGTCGGGGTGGTCGGCCGACCGCCGGCCGGACCGGTCCCCGGGTCGCGCCGGGGCGCAAGTCCAACCCGTCCAAGGACACCCCGGAGCTGCTGGTCGGGCGCAACCCGGTGCTGGAGGCGCTGCGCGCCCAGGTGCCGGCGACGGCGCTCTACGTCGCCCAGGGCATCGACATGGACGACCGGATCAACGAGATCATCCGGACGGCCGCCGACCGGGGCATCGCCAACCTGGAGATCAGCCGCGCCGAGCTGGACCGGATGACCGGCGGCGTGCTGCACCAGGGCGTCGGCTTGCAGGTGCCGCCCTTCGCGTACCAACCCTTCGAGGACATGGTCGCCGCGGCCCTGGAGCAGCAGGCGCCGCTCCTGGTGGCGCTGGACGGGGTCACCGACCCGCGCAACCTGGGCGCGGTGATCCGTTCGGCCGCCGCGTTCGGCGCGCAGGGTGTCTTCGTACCCGAGCGGCGGGCTGCCGGGATCACCGCGACCGCCTGGCGGACCAGCGCCGGCGCGGCCGCGCGGGTGCCGGTGGCGCAGGTCACCAACCTGACCCGGTCGTTGAAGGCGTGCCGGGACGCCGGCTTCATGGTGGTCGGCCTGGACGCCGACGGCGACACCGACCTGTACGACCTGGAGGCCGCTGTCGGGCCGCTGGTGGTGGTGGTCGGCTCCGAGGGGCGCGGGTTGTCCCGGCTGGTCGGCGAGACCTGCGACCTGACCGTGAGCATCCCGATGATCTCCGAGGTGGAGTCGCTCAACGCCAGCGTGGCCGCCGCGGTCACCCTCGCCGAGGTCGCCCGCCGCCGCTCGGTCGAGCTGTAACGACGTCGACGAGGCCCCTTCCCGCCCGGTGCGGGAGGGGGCCTCGTCGTCAGATCTGGTGGGTCCAGGCGACGAAGAGCAGCGCCCCGGCCACCGCGATCAGCAGCGTGACCGGTATCAGCCACGCCGGAGCGCGCTCCCCGTCGAGACGTCGGGTCAGCCGCTGGTGCACGGCGGCGATGCCGATCAACGCGAGCAGGGCTGCGGCGGCCATCGGCAGGCCGACGAGGAAGTGCGCCAGCCACGCACCGGCCCGGGTCGGACCACCCCAGGAGTGGTCGTACGGACCGCTGTCGACGATGCCGTACAGCACGCCGCGCAGCACCATCAGCAGCTCGACGCCGAGTGGCACGAGGGCCACGACGCCGAGCAGCAGACTGAGCAGCCCGTGGCCGAGCACCGCGACCGGGCCGGGCCGCCGGCCGGTTGCGGGCGTCGGCGGCGCTCCGAGCAGCCCGGTACGCAGGGTCCGCCACCGCGCGGCGGCGGCACCGGCCCCACCCACCGGGGCGGTCACCAGCGCGAGCAGGGCGACCGGCGCCAGCGTCGCGCAGTAGGCGAGGCTGCGGCCGGCCAGGCGGGCGGTCCGGTACGGCCGGGAACGGATGGTCGGGTGAGCGGTGGCGGTGGCGGACACGGCGTCTCCTCGGGTTGAGCGTGCCGCGACGCTACGGGCGCGGCCCGCCCTGCCGAGTCACCCCGCGGAGCCACATTGGTGCTGGCACCGCGGGGTGAGAAGCCGTCCCCGGGTACGACGAAAGGGGCGGCCCGCCGAAGCGGACCGCCCCTTTGCGGTACGGCGTTACGTCAGATCCGGCTGCCGGTGGCGGCGTGGAAGACGTGGCTGCGGCCGGTGCGCGGCTTGACGAACACGGTGTCACCCATGTTCGGCATGGTGCGCCGGTCGGTGCGGACGACGAAGCGCTCCGAGTTGCCACCCAGCGCGGCGTGCCCGTAGACGTTGGCGTCCGAGCCGAGGTCCTCGACCAGCTCGACGACGACCGGCATGCCGCCCTCGGTCGGGCTGACCAGGTCGCAGTCTTCCGGGCGGAAGCCCACGGTCACGTTGCCGTCGCCACCCTCGGCGCGGGCCGCGGCGACCTGCTCGCGGGTCAGCGGGATGTGCAGCTCGGCGAACTCGGCGCCCTGCTCGTTCAGCGGAACGGTCTTGATGTTCATGGCGGGGGAGCCCATGAAGCCGGCGACGAACACGTTGGCCGGGGTGTCGTACAGCGCCCGCGGGGTGTCCACCTGCTGGAGGACACCGTCGAGCAGCACGGCGACCCGGTGGCCCATGGTCATGGCCTCGACCTGGTCGTGCGTGACGTAGACCGTGGTGACGCCCAGCTTGGCCTGCAGCGAGGCGATCTGGGTACGGGTCTGCACCCGCAGCTTGGCGTCGAGGTTCGACAGCGGCTCGTCCATGAGGAAGACCTGCGGCTCGCGGACGATCGCCCGGCCCATCGCGACACGCTGACGCTGACCGCCGGAGAGCGCCTTCGGCTTGCGGCTGAGGTACTCCTCCAGCTGGAGCAGCCCGGCCGCCTCCTTGACCCGCCGGTCGATCTCCGACTTGGAGGTCTTGCGCAGCTTGAGGGCGAACGCCATGTTCTCGTACACCGTCATGTGCGGGTAGAGGGCGTAGTTCTGGAAGACCATCGCGATGTCGCGGGCCTTCGGGGGCAGGTGGGTGACGTCGCGCTGGTCGATGTAGATCGAGCCGGCGTCCACGTCCTCCAGGCCGGCGAGCATGCGCAGGCTGGTGGACTTGCCGCAACCGGAGGGGCCGACGAGAACGAGGAACTCGCCGTCGCCGATCTCGAGGTCCAGCTCGTTGACGGCGGGACGCTCGGTGCCCGGGTAGATCCGGGACGCCTTGGAATAGGTGACCGTAGCCATGGTGGTGCGCTTCCTTTCACCGGCAGGAACGTGCCGGACGATCCGAGTGAAGGAGCGACCGGCACGTACCCGTGCCGGTCAGCGGACGGCGGGTCGGCCGCGGGGGCGGCCGTGGTGTCGTCCGTGTCACTGCACGGTAAACGGGTTTCCCCGTGCTGCCAAGGCGAGCGGCCCGCGGAGGTGATCCGTTGCCCACGCATTCCGGGCACTCGGGCACGGGCAGGCATCAATCGACGTCTCCTCGAAGCGACGGGCGTCGGGTTGTTGACGTTTCCCATGCTCGGGAGCCCTCGCGATCGGGATATTCAGACGTCAGTCGCTATGCTGACCTCGACGCACGCGCCCCTGTAGCTCAGCTGGCCAGAGCACTCGCCTTGTAAGCGAGATGTCGCCGGTTCGATCCCGGCCGGGGGCTCCAATTCCACCAGGCTTTTCCCGATGGGCGCTACCACGAGTTGCCCGGTTGACAGCAACGCTGACAGCAACGGGACTCACGAGAGCTTCCCGTCGAGCTTGCCGAGCGCCTGACGCATCGCGTCGAGGTTGGCGTGAGCGTAGACCTTGAGCGTGATCTTGACGTCGGCGTGCCGGGCGATGGCCTGGACGACGTGTGGCGGAACGCCCAGCTCCATCAGCAGCGATACGACGGTGTGCCGTAGGTCGTGCAGGCGGACACCAGGCAGGCCGGCGGTTTCTCGGAGCCGGGCGAAAGAGCGGCTGAGGTTGGTGGGCTCCATGGGAGTGCCCCGTTCCGAGGGAAAGACGAGATCGTGGTCCTCCCATACCTCGGCCACGACTTCCCGCTCGGTCTGCTGCCTCTCCTGGTGTTCGAGCAGCGTCAACCACGTGATCTCGGGCAGCGGCAACACTGCCTCTGAATCCTCGGTCTTGGCGTCCTGGACGTGGAGCTGCCCCGCGACCCGCTGCACGGTCTGCTGCACCCGTAGCGTGCCCTCGTCCAGGTCGAGATCCGACCAACGTAGGCCGACCAGCTCACCACGACGAAGGCCCATGGTCGCCGCCACAACATAGAGCGCATGGAGCCGGTGGCCCGACGCGGTTTCCAGGATCTTTCGCACCTGATCGACGGAGAGCCCCTTACCGACCTTGTAACGAGGCGAAGGGATACGAACCAGCTTGGCGACGTTGCGCGACACCAGCTCTTCCCGCATGGCGTGCTGAAGCGCGTTGCGAAGCACGGCGTGCACGAACTGGATCTGGCGGGCGCTGGGGTAGTGCTGGCAGCAGCAGCCGACAGAGCAACAGCGGCGTTCAGCCGGTCGAATCTTGTCGAGGCCGTTGGTGCAGCAGAGGCACTTACGGCGGAACTCGTCCATGAACGCCTTGACGTGCTGGACCTGCAACCCGTCGAGACGCTTAGTGCCGAGCGCGGGGACCAGGTGGAGCCGGACAGCGCTTTCGTAGCCCCGAGCGGTGGTGGGCTTGAGGTCGCTGACGTATGCGGTCAGCCAGTACGGAAGGTAGTCGGCCAGCTTCCAGGCCCGGTCGGGGACAGGGATGCCGCGCTGCGAGCGGGATTTCAGGTCGACGAGCCTGGTGTGAGCTTCTTCCCAGGTCGCGCCGTAGACGAACTTGCGCTTACGGGTGCCCTCTGTGGTGAGCACGTATGCCTGCCCGACCCAGCGGCCGTCGCTGGACCTCTGGTAGATCGAGCCTTCGCCGTTGGGATTGCGACGAGCTGCGGACTGACGTTGCTTGGGCTCTCTGGGCATCAGGCGGCTTCTTCCGTGAGCGTGGTGATGACTTCGTCGATGGCGACAGCGGGGATGAGTCGGCGGCTTCCCACCTTGAAGGAGCGCAGCCGGCCGGAGCGGATCAGGTCGTAGACGAGCGAGCGGCCGATGCCGAGCGCTTGGGCGGCTTCCTCGACGCGCAGCACGCGAGGAGTGATGGGAGTAGGGGCGTTCATCGGTTGGCCTTCCTCGTGTGGCGTGGCGGGGTCAAGCAGCAGCCGACACGGTGCCGGCGGTGGCGAGTTCGTGGGCGAGTTCTTCGCGGCCGGTGGTTCGTCGCTCGCGGGCGAGGGCGGCGGCGGTGTTGGCGAGGAGTGCGTCTCCGGTGGTGTGCCAGCCGACGCCGGCGAAGGTGAGGGTGCCGACGATGAGCGTCGTGTCGTCCTCGTCGAGGTGGTCGACAGCGCGGAGGGTGCCGGGCTGCTCGTCGGCCTGGTCCTCGTGCTCATGGCGTCGGTAGCTGACGCGGGTGTCGCGCAGGAGTTGGAAGGTGACGGAGTAGCGGCGGGCTTTGGTGAGGAAGTGGCCGCCGAAGCCGAGCATGTGCGCCCAGCGGCGTAGCCGGGCGTAGGGATTGGTGGCTTGTGGTCTGCTGGCTGGTTGGGTGTCAAGGGCGGCTTGACGCTGGGCGATGCAGACGGGGCAGGCGGGGTAGCGGGTGTGGGTGCCGCAGTCGGGGCATTCCCAGCGGTCGACGAACCTGGGCCGGGGTCGGTGGTCCCGGGGCCGTTCCGAGAGCGGGACGGGGGTGCTGGTGGGTCGGCCGGTGTGCCAGCAGGCGTCGATGAGGCGGGCGGTGTGGTCGCCGTCGGGGTCGGCGTAGTCGCCGATGCTGTCGGCGTCGAGCCTGACGGAGCGGTGCCCGGTTACCTCGGTGCTTTTGGTGGCGTACTTGGCAAGGTAGCCCGCGACCATGCTGTCAGTGACCTCACCGCCCCCGGTCAGGCTGATCGGGCGGATGTCGAGGCCCTTGCCCGGGTCACCCCACACGATCGGCCACCCTTCGGGCCGGTCGGGATGGGTCGGGGTGGTGAAGGCGACCTGCTCGACGGCGGCGCGGATCGCGTCGTCGAGGTCGGCGACGGTGAAGACGGCCGGTGGTGGGATGACGGCGGTGGGGTCGGTGGGGTGGACGCCGTCGAGGCGCACCAGGGCGTGGAAGTGCACTGCCCCGCGTGCCTGAAACTCGGCCACTTTCCCGTGCGACAGCCGGACCGGCGGGACGTTGCGGACGCGACCCGAGGCGGTGGTGATGGGGACGCGGGGGATTCCTCGGCGGCGGGCGAGTTTGGCGAGCGATCGTTCCGCGGCTTGTTTGGTGCGGTGCCACAGTTCGCCGGAGAAGAGGTTCCAGACGACTTGGTGGGTGTGGTCGTAGCAGTCCAGGCACAGCGGCTGCCCGAGCACCTGGTCACCGGTTTCGTGCCTGGCCCAGCAGACGGCGGGTCGGCCGTGTTCGCAGAGGCCGGTGTCGCGGCGGGCGTGGCAGGGTTCGGGTCGGCAGTCGCAGCGTTTGCGGTTGCCGCAGGTGTGCCGCTTGACCACCCGGCTGTGCACGCTGCCGAACGATGGTGCGGTGAAGGTGGCGAAAACGGCCGGGTGTTGGGTGACGGTGTCGGGGACGCCTTTGCCGCCGATGAGGCCGGCGCGTAGGAGTTGGTAGGCGTCGCGTTGGTAGGTGTGGGCGCAGGCGGGGCAGACGGTGGCGCGGCGGTTGCCGCAGGCGGTGTAGATCGCGGCGTCGGGCATTGCGTCGGTGTGCCGCTGGTCCAGGACTCGGCCCGTCGACGAGTCAAGGGTGAGGAGGCTGCCGGCGAGGCGGATGGGGCGGGTGCAGCCGGCGGCGGCGCGGACGTGTTCCAGCCATCCGAAGTAATCCGGCTGTGTGGCGCGATGGAAGGCCGAACCGGTGGCGGTGTAGTCGTAGACGGGCGTGACGGTGTCGGCGTTCGAGCCCACACCCCGGGCCAGAGCGGTCCGGGGTGTGAGGTCCAGCGTCGAGGCCATCAGCCGCGAACCTCAGTGGTGAGGGTGCGGGTGGTGATGGTGCGTTCGGTGACGATGACCCGGCAGGCGCCGCACTGACGCTTAGCCGGTTCGTGCCGGCGGCACGGAATGGTGGCGATGGTGTCGCCGCAGCGGATGGTGACCGGTGCCCGGCAAGGGCCGCCGGGAATGACGTCGATGAGGGTTCGGCGGATGTCGAACGGGTGCGCGTCGGGAAAGGCGGGGCAGGTGTGGGTGACCTGCTCGATGTCGACGAGGTGGATGCTCATCGGGCACCACCGGTGATGGTGGCCAGGAGTTGCCCGGCGATGGCCGGGGTGACGTCGAGTCGGTCGACCAGCTCGGCGGTGGTGATGGGTCGGCCGGTGGCCTGTTCGTGCTGCATCGCCGCGAAGCGGGCGGTGGGCAGCAGATGGGCGGGGACGTCGACCGGCTCCGAGGCTGCCACGGCGACGGACTCCGGCTCGGGGGTCGGTGTGATGGCGGCCGGTGGTGCCGGCTCGGCGGTGACCTGCTCGGCCACCTGAACCCTGATCGGCTCGACCGGCGCAGCGGCCGACGGGATGTGCTCTGAGGTGGTTGCGGGGGCGAGGACGAGTTTGACCAGGGCCATGAACGCCAGCGCGGGAACCGCCGAGAGGAGCCACCCGGAGGGGCCGGGTTTGGCGACGGCGAGTTGGGCTGCGAGGGAGAGGCCGGCGGAGCCGATGAGCAGCAGCATCGGGTAGGTGATGGACGCGCCGAGGCGTTGGCGGCGGCGGATGGTGAGCAGGGCGGCGATGGGGACCAGTTCGGAGATGACGGCGTTGGCCCATCCGAACCATGCCCCGGTGCCGGTCGGGGAGTTGGCGAGGGTCCAGTCTTTGACGTGGGTGAAGGAGGCGGCTCCGGCGAAGCCGGCGACGGTGAGCAGGATGAGGACCAGGGCGACGCCCTCCAGGCGGGTGCCGGCGGTCGGGGTTTTGGCAGGCATCAGTGGCCTCCGTGGCAGTCGAGGCAGCAGCCGTAGCGGCGGGGGATGTAGTAGGGCTTCACCTGCTCGCAGTGCCGGCACGTCCGGCGAGCAAGCAGCGCTTTGGCGATGGCCTCCCGCTGCGCCGGGGTAGCGGTGCGCTTGGGTGCGGCGAGGTCGGTGCGGTAGAGGTAGGCGACCCGCCGGGTGCTGTGGTGTCGCCAATAGATCTGCGCGACCGGGTCGTGTCCTCCGGGGCGAAGGCCGGCGGCGCGCAGTTGCCGCAGGGTGGCCAGGCCGGTGGGGGCGCAGTGGTAGGGGAAGGTGGGGAATCCGTAGCGGGTGCCGAGCGGGTCGTAGAATTCGACCCGGATGCCGGTGCGGTCGGCCAGGTTGTCGAGGTCGACGGCGCGAAGGTCGGTCATGGCTTGTCACCGCCCCAGCGCTGTTGGGCGGCTTGGCGGGAGATGCCGAGGCGGGAGCCGATTTCGGCCCAGGAGTAGCCGAAGGCCCGTAGGCCGATCACGGCTTCGCCGATGGCGTCGTCGATGACGCTGGAAAGGGCGATGAGGTCGCGGAGGGCTTCGACGTCGCCGGTGGCGACGCGTCGGCCGTGGGCGCGGATGATGCGCCGAGCGAACGAGGCGAAGGCGTCGTTCTCGACGACGTCCCGACGCCGTTGCCGGGGCAGGTTTGGCGTCAAGGCCTTCTTGACGGTGTTCATCGCGTCTCCCCTTCCGCCTTGCGGAGGGAGTTCCACTCGTCAGCAGCGGCCTCAAGGGCGGTGATGACCTGCTCGGCGGTGCGGGCCGGGTCGTCGTTCCACGAGTAGGGGGAGGTGTGCTCGTCGAGCAGGTAGCCGTCCTCGTCGACGAAGAACACGGGCGCGGTGGTGTCGAGGTAGTCGACGAACACGCCCAGCGCGTTCAGGTAGTCGGCGAGGGCGTCGGGGTCGAGCTGGGAGAAGTGCTCGACGCGGTGTCCGGCGCAGGCGATGCCGATGGCCCCGGCGGCGCAGGCCGGCGGGGTGAGGGTGTCGGTGGTGTGGGCGTAGTAGGTGCCCTGGTGCCAGCCGTGCCGGCGCAGGTAGAGGGCAGCCATCCGCAGCAGGTCAGCAGGACTGTTGACCGGTGCTGTGGTGGGTGGGTTCTGGGTAGCCTTCATGGCAGCCACGTCCTTTCAGAAGGGCTTGGTGGGAGGTCGGCAGGACCGGCGAGCTTGCGAGGCAGATCCGGTCCTGTCGGCCGATCAGTGAGTGCGCAGCCGCAGGTAGCGGCGGTGGCGGTTGTCGTCGCCGCCCATGGGGGTGGGCGAGGACAGGTAGACGAGTCGGCCGCTGGCCGAGGCGGCGCGGACCATCACCGCGATGTCCTCGGGACGCCCGACGATCCACAGTTCGGTGAACTGGGCGGCGCGCTGGTTGTTGGCCTTGGCGTAGGCGCGTTCGCGGGTGGTCATGCCGCCATCTCCCACTCGGTCGGGTTGACCGCCGGAGTGCTGGTGCCGTTGGGGCGGCGGGTCCACGCGGCGTAGTCGGCGATGTTGTAGATGTCGGTGTCGGTGAGGTAGGCGGCCTTGATGCGGCGGGGAACGCCGCCTTCGGCCAGGAGGTAGGCCGCGCCCTGGTTGGTGGGCGCAATGTCGGAGGCGGTGTAGCCCTGCTCGGCCCAGCCCTGACCGAGGATGATGTTCGAGCTGTTCAGCGAGGTGCACCGGAACGCGGCCCGGTAGCCGAACAGGTCCCGCAGCGAAGCGGGGATGATGTCCCACGACGGGCGCTGAGTCGCGGCGATGACGGGCATGCCGCAGGCGCGGCCGAGGGAGACGAGCCCTCGTAGGAGGGTGGAGAACTCTTCCTGCTGGGCTTTGGTGCCGAGCACGGTGGAGTACATGGCGAGTTCGTCGATGATGGTGACGATGACGGACATGCCGTCGCCGTCGGCGAGCTTGCGGCGCCGGTTGGCCAGGAGCCAGGCGTAGCGGTTGGTGGCGACGACCAGGAGGCGACGCAGGACGTCGATGCCCTGGTCGATGTCGGGGCCGATGAACGCGTCGGCGAGGTCGCGCCAGGGGCCGAGTTCGACGAGTTTGGCGTCGAAAAGCACGAGGCGGGTGTTGTCGGCCAGGGCGGCGTGGCCGCAGATGTTGTTGATGAGGCCGGATTTGCCGCCGCCGGGTTCGCCTGCGGTGAGCAGGTTGCGGTAGATGACGTCGAGGTAGACGGGTTGGCCGAACTCGTCGATCCCGATGAAGATCGGGTCGAACATCGACAGGTCAGGACCCACCGGAACCGCCTCAGCGGTGGTGGGAATTGTGGTGGTCATGAGGTGCCCTCCTGGGCGTTGTGGGCGCGAGGAGCCACACGAACGAGCCGCCATGGCTCCTCGCGTCCGGGATGGGCAGGGGTTAGATCCAGTCGGCGACGTCGTCGGTGTCGTCCGACGCGGAGGAAGCCGCGGGCTTGCTGCC
Source organism: Micromonospora sp. NPDC005254 (assembly GCF_042872525.1). Lineage (NCBI taxonomy): Bacteria > Bacillati > Actinomycetota > Actinomycetes > Micromonosporales > Micromonosporaceae > Micromonospora > Micromonospora sp. NPDC005254. Next base: position 219,641 of record NZ_JBIAKM010000001.1, read on the forward strand.
GTTGGCAGTGGTGGCCGGCTTGCGCGCCGGCTTGCCCTGGGTCGGGAGGGTGACCGTCGGCATGTCGATGTCCGGCAGGTCCAGGGCGGTGGGGACCGTCAGCGGCGAGGCCGAGACGGGTGCGGTCGGGTCGATCACGTCGACCAGCGGGGAACCGACGTGGGCGGTCAGCACCTCACGGCGTTTGATGTCGAACCGCAGGTAGGCGGCGTTGTTCTCCGAGGCGCGCTCGATGAGCACGGTGGAGGCGTGGCAGGTGACCGCGATCTTGTCGAGGCGGCCTTCCAGGTCCTTGGCGGACAGGCCGGGGCGCAGGTAGACCCAGACGCGTTCGCCGACCGGGGTGGGCTTGGCCCAGAGGATCAGCGGCAGGCTGCCGGACTGGTTGGCGATGATGAACTGCGCGAAGCACACGCGCAGCCGATGCCTCACCACGAGGCACCAAATCCAGGCTTTGACCTGGCGACGGACCGGGCGGATGGCGGCGGGGACGCCGACGACCAGGGCGACCACGAGCAGGGTCACCACGGCGGGGGTGTGGTTGGCGAGCTGCACCCAGCAGGTCAGCAGCAGGACACCGAGGACGGTTTCCGGGGTCCACCACCACAGCAGCCGAATCACCGGCCAGATCCTGACCAGCAGCCAAACGAGCCCGCCGGTGGGAACGCCGATGAGCGCGCCGACGAAGACGGCGAGGATCGGGTGAATGTAGGAGGCGGCCACCACGGCCGACAGAAGGCCGACGATGACCGCCGTCAGGATGAACGCCATCTTGGCGTTACGTGCGGAGGAACGGTGGACCTTGGCCTCGATGACCGTCACCGTTCCGGTTGACCTGCCGGCGAACCGGCGGGGGCTAGACTTGGACACGACGAGTCCTCCCAATCGCGAGTTGGGTTGGATGAGTTGGAGGGCACGGGGTCGGCAGATGTAGGAGTCGGACCGACCCCGCGCCAGCTCTTGCGGGGATGTCACCACCACTGGTGGTGACGGGCCGGGAATGTAGGAGTCGGAACCACTCCCGGACTTGGATCTCAGATCAGCGGACCGTCAGGCCGCTTTCGCGCGTCAGACACCAGGGCTCACACAGTGCGGTGAGCGAGGGACCTACTTGGCCGCCGAGTTACCAGCCTTCGGCTTCAGCGTGATCGCACGGAACGCGACGCCGTTACGCCCGTTGGTCGCCCACGGAATGGCCTCCAACTGCTCGACAGCGACGAGCTGTCCCACCGTCACGCCCGGCTTCTCACCCGCCGTGGTGATGGTGATGATCTCGCCGCCAGTCTCGTCGAGCACGAAGACCTGGGTCGACCACATGAGCCGGCCAGTGTTCTTCTCCGACCGCTGATTGCCGTTCTGGTCGTTCTTCGGCTCCGGGTCCTTCGTCACCTGAACCTGCTTGCTCTGGGTGTCCACGTACAGCTTCACAACAAACCTCCTGGAGTCTCGGGCCAGGTCCTTGAGCTAGTTCCCGGTGGACTGTTGCTCGTGGCCTCTGGGGATAAGACTCCTGTTTTCCGGAGGACAGCCCATCCGTTGGGCTGGACGGCTACGGACGTCTGGCCTACCCTGAACACGTCCCTAGTCGTCCCTTGAGGAGCGTTGGATGGCGAACGAGCGGCTGCGAGATGCGATTCTGCGTAACGGCCTGACCCCGGTTGTAGTCGCCGAGAGGATCGGGGTCGACGCGAAAACTGTGGAACGATGGATCACGCAGGATCGGGCTCCGTACCCACGTCACCGGCACGCCATTGCGGCAATGGTGCGGGAAGACGTGCCGTACCTGTGGCCCGACGCGGTGACCCCGGAGAAGGCGTCGCAGATCGGGCAGAGCGAAATGGTCCAGCTCTACTCACGGCGTTCGTCAGTGCCGTTCGACCTGTGGCGTCGACTAATCGAACGCGCCACGGAACGCATCGACGTGCTCGCCTACGCCGGGCTCTTCCTCGTCGAACAGGATCCGAGACTGATCGACGTCCTACGTCAAAAGGGCGTTGACGGCGTAACGGTCAACATCCTGCTCGGTGATCCGACCAGCCCTGCGATCGAGCGAAAGAGCGTCGAGGAAGGCACGCCCGGAGTAATGGCCGCGAAGATTCGACAGGTTCAGCAGTACTACAAGCGGCTTGATGATGCACGCGGTGTCAAAGTGCTCTACCACGACACGACCCTCTACAACTCGATCTACCGCTTCGATGACGAGATGTTGGTGAACATGCACGTCCTCGGCTTCCCGGCGCCCCACGCGCCCGTGATGCATCTGCGCAAGCTCAACGGTGGGGAACTGTTCCGCACCTACTCTGACAGCTTCGACCGGGTCCTCGGTGTCTCGAAGCCCTGGCCAAGCAATGAGGTGGCAGCCTAGAGACATGGCAAGAACCGAGCACTACCACGACCCGAACGCGCCGAAGGCGAACAGCATCGTCGTTGCCGTCTCCGTGTTCGTGCGGGACGAGCATGGCCAGGTGCTGCTCATCCAGCGCACCGACAACGGCCTGTGGTCTCTGCCCGGCGGTGGCCAGGAGATCGGCGAAACCGTCGCGGAGACGGCGGTCCGAGAGACCCGCGAGGAGACCGGCATCAGTGTTGAGGTGACCGGGATGGTCGGCGTCTACTCCGACCCCGATCACATCATCGAGTACTCAGATGGCGAAGTGCGGCAGCAGTTCTCGCTCTGCTTCCGCGCCGAACCGATCAGCGGTACGCCGACCCCGAGCGACGAGTCACATGAAGTCCGGTGGGTGGCCCGCGACGAGCTGGCCGCGCTCGACATCCACCCGTCGACTCTGCTTCGGATCAACCACGGCTACGAGGATCGCCGCGAGCCCTACATCGGCTGACGGACGCCGGCGAGCCGGCGCTGAGTCCGCTGCACGGCAGCGACCATCTCCGGTTCGGCCCTGCCGATGAATCGGGTCACCAGGTGCTCCGGCCCGTACCGGGACCGAATCTCCGCCAGCCGGTCCAGCACTTCGAAGTCTTGACCATCTGGTCCGGTCGTCATGTCGGCACAGCACAGAGCATCGGTTACCGCGGTTTCCTCCCGAGGGAACTCGGCGGCCAGGTCCTCACCGAGCCCACGTTCGTCGGCTTCCAGCCAGGCACAGGAGTGATGAGCCACAAGGGCAGCAATGCGCTCGTTAAAGCGCTCGCGGCGTAGCCAGCGGCCACCATCGAGCGAGTGAAATCCGGTGTCGACCAAGTCTGGGCTGTAACCCACGTCGTGTAGCCAGGCGGACGCTACGAGTACCTCTCGATCCTCGCTCGGGACTGCCCTGCTGATCCGGTCCGCCTTGGCGGCGACTGCCTGGACGTGACTCCACCGACGGGGTAGCTGCGTCTCCAGCAGATGTCGCGCAACTTCCTGGGCAGTGTCGACGAGGGCGGCCATGACGTCAGGGTACGGAGCGACCACCCTGCTCGCTATCCCGTGACCAGCCGACCGATGAGACGAGGGTGGCCGGGCTGCCGGCAAGTGGTTCAAAGTTTCTGTACGTCTTCAAGGCGGCCCGCAACGGGCCGCACGCGCCGCCGCCTCGGCGCGTGTCCGTCGCTTCGCTGGCGCTCCGACTCCGGCCACGCAACACGCCCGGCGGCTGGCGCGGAGAGCGGGAGGCCCAGGGGCCGCAGCTGACGGTAGCGCCGAGGGTGGTGGAGTTTCGTGGGCCGGCCGCCGGCCGGGCCGCGCCCGATCGGCGCGGCGCAGGGGAGGGCACGCCGGGTCTGAACGGCGAGGAAGCGGCGGCGGGTCGGTCGCGGTTACCGCGCCTCCGGCGGGGGCGCAACGACTCCGAGATGGTCGGGGGTCCGTCGGCGGGTCGCGGTCCGTGGGTGGTTGCGCAGGGCCATCCCGCCAGCCGTCAACCCGGGCGAGCCGAGCAGACCACCGCCCGGCCCGCCAGCGTCCGTACGTGCGTCAAGGTCCGCTTGACGTGGCGGGCCGGGCGGTGGCCTGCTCCCCAGGAGGGCGGGTCGGCGGCAGACGGGATGGCATTCCCAAGTAATCGGCCTTAGGTAAGCCAACTATGCCTTGATGACCGTGACACCCGTTAAATTGCCTTAGTTAGAGTACCTTGTAGCTGCGGCCGGTAAATGGCAAGGCTGCCACGGTCTGGAGCTTATACACGTAATAGCTGCTGCCCGTGCAGTTGCTGTTGCTGTAGGAGACGTAGGTTCTGGACGAATAGTTATCAACAGAGCGAATGCCTTGGTAAAGCCCCTCGAGAGTGCACGACTTCGCACCCGGGTTCTTGGTGGTGGACTTTGATCCAGTGAAGTTCGTGCCAGACCACTTGCAGATATCGAACATCCCGCAATCGGTTGCCGCATGGCTTGGCGTAGCAACAAAGGTCGTAGCAATAATGCCGACGGCAATTCCAGCGGCAATAACACGCAGGCGTGACTTTGACATTGATCTCCTTCGTGGCTGTGAGTGAAGATCACTCTACCTTGGAGTAAGGCCGTGTCAAGGGGCTGCCAGCACCGGATCGCCGTCGAGGTCGCAGATAAGTACGGACGCCTGCGGACAGGGTCGCCAATTTCTCACACGCGAGCGACCATGCCATTGGGCCGCCACTGGGCCGCCTGGGTCGTCTCCGGCTCGTGAAATGCCGACCAGCGATGACCGACACCGACCAGCAGAAACCGATGAAACACCAGGCCAGCTAACGTGTTGTGGCGGCTGACCTGGTGGCGACGTACGAGTCGACCTGTACGCCAAATACTTTTGGTGTGTACGAGGATCTTCCGAAGGTCACCCTGAATCTCTGGCGGGCCGATGCGCTTGGACTGTTTGACTGGCTCCAGGACGTCGACCTGAACGCGGGGCCGATCAGCGATCCCGCTCAGAAGCAGGCGTTTATGGACCTCCTGACCCGTCTGCAGGAGACGAGCGCGGCGGGGGCCTCGCCCGACGAGACCGAGGCGGCGAAGGTAGAGGTAAGTCGAGACATGGGCTGGTGAGCTCAGATGAGACTGTGCGGAGCTGTCGACAGCAACGCTGACAGCAACTGACGCGGACTGGGGTAACCGTCGGCCGCCGGCCCTGGACAGCCGTCCGAGGTCGCGGACGAGGGCGGACAACTCCGAACGGAGTGCTCAAAACTTGTAAGCGAGATGTCGCCGGTTCGATCCCGGCCGGGGGCTCCGAATATTTCGGCGGTCCGGCCGTCCCCCGACGGCTCGTCGGCAGGGGCATCGATGGTTGGCCACTCCTATAGTTCGGGTATCACCGACCGTCGAGGAGTCGCATGAGCCCGGTCGTCGCTATCGCCGGTAGTGCCCAGGCGGGCCGCTCCTACTCGCCCGCCATCCGCGACCCGGAGGGTGCGGCTGCCGCGGCGGCCGAGCTGGGTGCGGCACTCGCCAACCAGGGCTGCCGCATCGTCGTGTACTCCGGCGATCCCGAGTACCTGGAACGGGACGTCGTGCGCGGCTACATCCGCTCCGGCCGGGCGATGCCCGGGTCGATCCTGGTCCGTGGTCGGTACCAGCAGGACGTGGACTTCGAGGAGGTCCAGCGGCACCCGGAGCTGTTCACCGTCGTGCCCGAGTCGACCGACGACTGGGAGGTCAGCTTCTACCGGTCGCTGCTGACGGCCGACGCGCTGCTGCTGGTGGGCGGCGAACGCTCCACGTTCATCGCCGGGCTCATCGGACTGTCCCGGCGCATCCCGGTCGCCGCGGTCGCCGCGTTCGGCGGAGCCGCGGAGAAGGTCTGGCAGCGCCTCAGCACTGAGCGTGGCGTCGCCACCGAGGAGGAGGTGGCGTTGCTGGCCCGACCGTGGCAGCCGGGCGCCGCCGAGCCGATCGTCGCCGCGCTCTGCGCTCAGGTGCAGCGCCGCGCCGAGCAGGAACGCGCCTCCCGCGAGGCCGAGCGGGCTGCCGGGCGGCGTACGGTGGCGGGCCTGGTCACCGCGCTGGTCCTCCTGCTGCTCGCCCTCGCCACGATCCCGCTGGCGTACGCCGCTCCGACCGGCGGGTGGCAGAACGTCGCGGTTCTCGTGGCCGCCCCGCTGTTCGCCTCGGTGTGGGGTGCGATCGTGCGTAACGCGTACGACGGCAGTGGCAACTGGCTGCGGGCGGCGGCGTTGGGCTCGGCCGCCGGTGTCATCGCCTTCCTGCTGTTCGTCGCGGCGCAGCTCTCCACCAACCCGGGCCTGCTCGACGGTGATGCGGCGCGGCAGTTGGTCTTCTTCGTCCTGGCCATCGGGTTCATCGGCGGGTTCACGTCCGAGGTCGTCTACGCCAAGCTGCGCGACCAGGACGTGACGCAGACGTCGGTCCTTCCGCCGGGCGGCCCGCGGTGAGCCGGGCCGTGGAGGAGTCCAACCGGGCGATGCTGCGTGCCCGCGACGCGATGGACCGGGCGTACGCCGAGCCGCTGGACATCCCTGCGTTGGCCCGGATCGCGTACGTCTCCGAGGCGCACTTCATCCGGACGTTCCGGGCCACCTTCGGCGAGACGCCACACCGCTACCTGCAACGCCGCCGCGTGGAGCGGGCCATGGCGCTGCTGGTGGAGACGGACCGGGACGTGACCAACATCTGCTACGCGGTCGGCTTCGGCAGCTTGGGCACGTTCAGCCGGACGTTCCGGCAGATCGTGGGGGAGTCCCCCTCGGATTTCCGGCGTCGCCGCGCGGCGCCGGGCAACGTGCCGTCCTGCTTCACCAAGGCCTGGACGCGTCCCAGCAGTTTTGGATAAGCAGCAGGTCAGGGCCACCCTCTACGGTCGTGGCATGACGATGAACGCGATCAGCCGCTCCCAGATCTACGTCCTCGACCAGGACCAGGCGCTTGACTTTTACGTCAACAAGCTCGGCATGGAGGTCAACACCGATCAGGACCTCGGCTTCATGCGCTGGTTGACGGTGAACCTGCCCGGTGACCCGGAGCGCGAGATCCTGCTGGAGAAGCCGGGCCCGCCGGCCATGGACCCGGCGACGGCCGAGCAGGTGCGGGAGCTGCTCACCAAGGGTGCCCTGGGTGGCTACCTGTTCATGACCACCGACGACGCCCACAAGACCCACGAGGAGCTCGTGGCGAAGGGCGTCGAGATCACCGACGAGCCGACCGAGCGCCCGTACGGGATCGACTTCGGCATCCGCGACCCGTTCGGCAACAAGATCCGCATCGGCCAGATGTTCCCCCGGGCGTAGCGCCAAGATCAAGAAACCGGAAGGCGCGGGCCAGTCCCGCGCCTTCCGGTGTGTTTGGGTGTACGGCATGCGAACGCGGCTGTTGTACCTGACCCGACATGGCGAGCAGGACCTGACCGGGCACGCCGACACGGACTCGACCGAGCCGGATTCCGGCCTGTCCGAGCGCGGCCGGCGGCAGGCCACGCTGCTCGGTGAGCGCCTGCGGGGCCGGTCGTTCGCCGCCGTGCACCACGGGCCGTTGCGCAGGGCCGCGCAGACCGCCGAGGTGGTCGCCGCAGCACTGCCCGGCGTTCCGGTGTACGCCACGGAGCTGGCCGGTGACCACCTCCCCCACGACACGGACCCGGCCGGCCTGCCGTCGGCGTACGCCAATTTCCTGGCCGGATTCTCGACGGCCGAGCGGGCCGACGGGCCGCGGGTGACGGCGGCGGCGGTGCGGCGCTTCACGGGTCCGGTGGCCGCCGACGAGGGAGCAGCCGAGGGCGAGCCGGTTCGTGAGCTGGTGGTGACGCACACCTTCCTGATCGCCTGGCTGGTCCGGCATGCCCTCGACGCGCCGGAGCGGCGGTGGCTGGGTTTGAACCACCACAACGCGGGGTTGACCGTCATCCGGTACGGCCCGGCCGGGCCGCCGAACCTGATCACCGTCAACGACGTGGCGCACCTGCCGGCGGAGCTGCGCGGCACCGGCCTGCCCCCGGACTACCTGGTCTGAGCTGCCGGTCGGTCAGCCGGTGACCCGCAGCAGCAACTCGACGAGCGCACGGGTGGCCGGCGGCGGCGCGGGATCGGCGGGGCAGTCGACGTACCCGGTCTCGACGACGCCGACGGTCAGGCGGTAGCTGAACGCGTCCGCGCAGCTCGTCGCGGTGGCCGTGCGGCGGGCCTCGGTGGTCAGTCGGGGGTCGGCCGCCAGGCCGCGGAACCGGCCGAGGTCGGCGGCGGCGAGTTTTCCGTTACGACGGCTGCCGGCCCGGTCCACCACCGTCCACCGGCCGTCCGGTTCGACTGTCACGGTGTCGCCGCGTCCGGCGAAACCGCCCGAGCGGAACAGCGTCACCCGCCCGGCCGCGGCGTCGGTGGCACCCGGTCCAGGCGGCACGGGCCCGGTCGGCGCGGTGCCGTTCGGAGCGGTAGGTGTCGCGGTCGCTGGCGGCGGGGTGCCGGTGGCCGATGGTTGGTCGGCGGGGCTGGCGGCCCGGTCGGTGCCGGTGCAGCCGGCCAGGAGGGCGGCCAGGAGCGCAATCGTGACGCCGGTCGTCGAGGCGGGTCTCATGTCCGTCGGACGTGCCGTTGCCAGCGTTGGTTCCCCTGTCAAGGCCCTCATCCGTTCGGCCAGTCTCAATGTCTGCGAGCGGTCCAAGCCTTCTCTTTTCTTGAACACATCGCTATATCTACATGCGTGACCACCCCCGTCACACCCTTTCTCCTTTCAGGAGGGCACGTGAAACGACCCCTCGCGGCCGTCAGCGCAGCGCTGCTCACCAGCGGCCTGTTGACCTGCGTCGCCACCGCGGCGCACGCCGCCCCACCCACCGCTCCCGCGCCGGACGCCTCCGCCGCGGCCCGAGCGGCGACCGTCTTGCAGACGAACCCCGGCGCCGTCCAGGGTTCGAGCGCCGAGTCCTACCAGGTGCTGAGCACCAAGGTGGACGCCACCGGCGCGGCGCACACCCGCTACGCCCGGACCTACCAGGGACTCCGGGTGTACGGCGGTGACTTCGTCATCCACACCGCCCCGAACGGCACCTACGCCGGCAGTTCGGTCGGACTCGCCGCACCGCTGACCCTCCCCACCACGGCCCGGGTCACCGCCGCCGCGGCGAAGAAGACGGCCCGCGCCGGGTTCAGCGGCAAGGCCGAGACCGTGGGCGCTCCGGAACTGTTCGTCGACGCCAGCTCCGGCAAGGGCCGGCTGGCCTGGGAGACGGTGGTCAGCGGCTGGCAGCCGGACGGGCAGACGCCGTCGCGGCTGCATGTGATCACCGACGCCACCTCCGGCGCGACCATCGGGTCGTTCGACGAGATCGAGTCGGTGGTCGGCAGCGGCCAGGGCATCTACACCGGCGCGGTCAGCATCGATACGACGCTCTCCGGCAGCACGTATCAGATGATCGACCCGTCGCACGGCAACGGCCGCACCTGCGACATGAACAACGGCACCTCCACCTGCACCACCTTCACTGACGCCGACAACGCGTGGGGCACCGGCGCCAACTCCAACCGGCAGTCGGCCGGCGTGGACGCCCACTTCGGTGCGGCGAAGACCTTCGACTACTTCAAGAACGTCCACGGCCGCAACGGCATCTTCGGCAACGGCAGCGGCGTGCCCAGCCGAGTGCACTACGGCAACAACTACGTCAACGCGTTCTGGGACGGCGCCCAGATGACCTACGGTGACGGCTCCAGCAACTCCCGCCCGCTGGTCTCGCTGGACGTGGCCGGGCACGAGATGAGCCACGGCGTCACCGAGGCGCTGGCCGGCCTGGTCTACTCGGGTGAGTCCGGTGGCCTCAACGAGTCCACAAGCGACATCTTCGGCAACATGATGGAGTTCTACGCCGCCGCGCCGAGCGACCCGGGCGACTACCAGGTCGGCGAGAAGATCAACATCAACGGCAACGGCACGCCGCTGCGCTACATGTACAACCCGTCGCTGGACGGCTCGTCCGACAGCTGCTGGTCCACCAGCACCAAGAACAAGGACGTGCACTACTCCTCCGGCGTCGGCAACCACTTCTACTTCAACCTCGCCGAGGGCACCGGCGCCACCTCGTACGGCACCTCGCCGGTCTGCGGCTCCGCCCCGGCGGTGACCGGCATCGGCCGCGCCAAGGCGGAGAAGATCTGGTACCGGGCCCTGGACGTCTACTTCACCTCCAACACGACGTACGTCAACACCAGCAACCCGGCGAACACGGCGCGCGCCTACAGCCTGCGGGCCGCGACCGACCTGTACGGCAGCTGCTCGACCGAGTACAAGGCCGTGCAGGCCGCCTGGACGGCCGTGAACGTGGCCGGCAACGACGCACCCTGCTCCACCGGCAACGACTTCTCCGTGTCGCTGTCGCCGACCGCCGGCTCGGTGAACCCGGGCAGCGCGGCCTCCACCACCGTGTCGACCGCCACCACCAGCGGTACGGCGCAGACCGTGACGTTCTCCGCGTCCGGCCTGCCCAGCGGGGCGAGCGCCGCGTTCAGCCCCGCCTCGGTGACCTCGGGCGGCTCGTCCACCCTCACCATCAGCACCTCGGCGAGCACCCCGCCCGGCACCTACTCGGTCACCGTGAACGGCGCGGGGTCGGTCACCCGCAGCGCCACCTACACGCTGACCGTGAACGGCACCGGGGGCGGCTGCACCGCGCCGGGGCAGAAGCTGGCCAACCCGGGCTTCGAGTCCGGCGCGACCGGCTGGACGGCCAGCTCCGGCGTGATCACCACCGACAGCGGCCAGGCGGCCCACGGCGGGTCGTACAAGGCATGGCTGAACGGGTACGGCACCAGCCACACCGACACGCTCGCCCAGTCGGTGGCCCTCCCGTCGGGCTGCTCGTCGTACACGGTCAGCTTCTGGCTGCACATCGACTCGGCCGAGACCACCACCACCGTCGCGTACGACAAGCTCACGGTGCAGGTGCTCAACTCGGGCGGGACGGTGCTGGCCACGCTGGCGACCTACTCCAACCTGAACAAGTCCACCGGCTACAGCCAGAAGTCCTTCTCCCTGGCCGCGTACGCCGGCCAGACCGTCAGCCTGAAGTTCACCGGCGTCGAGGACTCCTCGTTGCAGACGTCCTTCGTGGTCGACGACACCGCTCTCAACGTCTCCTGATCTGACCTGACCTGACCTGACCGACAGCCGGGCCCGGCGGCCATCCTCAACGGTGGCCGCCGGGTCCGCGCCGTCAGGTTTCTGGCAATCTTGGACAGTTGCCGTCAGCTCCTGACGGAAACTGTCCAAGATTCGCTTCAGCGTGGAATTCGGGGTGAACGTGTCGGACGCGGAACTGACAGTCGCGGTGACCGGACCGGTGGCGACCGTGGTGATCCACAACCCGGCCCGCCGCAACGCGATGACGGCTGCCATGTGGCGGCAGCTCCCCGAACTGCTCGACCGGCTGGAGCCCGACCCCGACGTACGGGCCCTGGTGCTCACCGGCGCGGGCGACGCCTTCTGCGCCGGCGCCGACCTCGGCGACCTGGCCGAGCTGCTGGACGCCGGCGACACCAGCATCGCGGTGGCCGCCGAGGAGCGGCTGGCCGGCTTCGCCAAGCCGACGATCGCGGCGATCCGGGGCGCCTGCGTCGGGGGTGGCGCTCAGCTCGCGGTCGCCTGTGACCTGCGGATCGCCTCGGATGACGCCCGCTTCGGCGTACCGCCGGCCCGGCTCGGGCTGGTCTACCCCGCGCTGACGACGCGGCGGCTGGCCCGGCTGGTCGGCCCGTCGGCGGCGAAGCACCTGCTGTTCACCGCCGATCTGATCGACGCCGACCGCGCCCTGCGGATCGGCCTCGTCGACGAGGTGCTGCCGGGCGACCGGCTCGCCGCACGGGTGGACGACCTCACCGCCACGATCGCCCAGCGGTCGCCGCTGAGCGTCGCCGCTGCCAAGGAGATCGTCGACGACCGGGCCGGACCGGCACGGATCGCCTGGTGGCACCGGAAGGTGGCGGACAGCGGCGAGGCCCGGGAGGGCGTGGCGGCAATGGCGGAGCGCCGGGCACCCCGCTTCGCCTGGCGAGCGCCGACCGAGCGCTGAAGCTCGTCGCCTACGCCTCGTCGTCGCCGTACGCCGACGAGCCGAGACTCCTCACGCTCGACATGGCCTCGTGCCTGTTCGAGGCGAGCGTCGATCTGGCCCACCTCCTGCCGGACCCGCCCGACCCCGTCGAGTTGTACAACCGCTTCATGGGCTTCGCCCGCCAATTCGTCATCGGTACGCCCCGCCGGCCAGGTCGCCGCAAGTGGTTCGAGCCCTAGACGAGTAATTCCTAGCCTTTGGGGCGGTGGGCGCAGCGGGCGGCCAGCGGTGACCCTCGGTCACCTCGGTGGGGGCGGATGCGGTGGTAAGCGGTATACCTCAGAGTCATATTCATACCTCTGAGGTATACCGCTCAACAGCACATCGACACGGCGGGCAGCCAAAGTGGATGGCCAGAGCCTTCGCCGCAGCCACCGCGGACCCATCCATTGCGAAACCTCGATCCCGGGTGGTGTCCGCTGCGGGCCGTACGGCAGGCTGTCCGTCGTGCAGCGTGATCGGTTGCTTGCGGGCCGCTACCGGCTCCTGGAGCGCCTCGGCAGCGGCGGCATGTCCGCGGTCCACCGGGCGTACGACGAGGTGCTCGAACGGGACGTGGCGGTGAAGGTGCTCGTCGCCTCGGACGCCAACGCCCGACAGCGGATCCGGGCCGAGGCCAAGGCGGCGGCCCGGTTGTCGCACCCGTACGTCACAGGCGTCTACGACTTCGGTGAGTCGGTCGTCGACGGCGTCCAGGTGCCGTTCGTGGTGCTGGAACTGCTCAACGGCGTCACCCTCGAACAACGGTTGGCCGCCGGTCCGCTGCCACCCCGCGCCGCGCTGCGGGTCTGCGCCGAGGTGGCCACGGCACTCGCGGCCGCGCACGCCCAGGAGCTGGTGCACCGCGACGTGAAACCGAGCAACGTGATGCTCACCCCCACCGGCGCAAAGGTGCTCGACTTCGGTATCGCGGCGGCCGTCGGCGACCCCGAGATCGACTTCGATGGACGGCTGCTCGGTACGCCCGCCTACCTCGCACCGGAGCGCTTGGCGGTCGGCGAGGTCCTGCCGGCCTGCGACGTGTACGCCCTCGGCCTGCTCCTGCACCGGACGCTCACCGGTCGGCTGCCCTGGGCCACCGAGGCACAGACCGCGATGCTCCGTGCCCACGTCCACGTCGAACCGGACCCGTTGCCCGAGATCGACGGAGTCCCCGCCGAGATCCACCGGCTCTACCGCTGGTGCCTGGCCCGCGATCCCGCCGACCGGCCCTCGGCCGCCGACGCGGCCCGCATCCTGCTCGGAGCTGCCGCCGGGCCGGCGACGGCGGATGTAGCCGCAGCCGCGGGCGGAGCGACCGAGGGCGGGCCGGCGGCTGACGAGGATGAGTCGGTCGACGACGCGCCGTCCGAGCCCTCCGCCGGTGTCACCGCCGACCCGACCGACGCCTCCCAGCGACACCCCTGGCGTCGGCGTCGGGTGGCGCTTGCGGTCGGCGGCGCGGTGATCGCCGCGGTGGCGGTGGCCGGGTCGCTGGGCGACTACGGCACCCGGCAGCACGACGGGCCCATTCCACGAACCGGCATCGGCACGGGTGGCACCACCACTGTGGGGCTGCCGCAGACCGTCGCACAGCCCGAACCGTCCGCCGCCCGTCCGCCGGCCGGCCCGTCGGCCCGGAACACCCCGGCCGTTCCCCGGACCAGCCCATCGACGGGTTCGGGCGGAAGGTCCACTCCGGCACCGACCCCGTCCAGGCCGACGCCCACACCCACGCCCACGCCCACGCCCACGCCCACCGACCCTGCGGTGGTCACGGTGCAGGCCCAGGGCGGAACGGTCACCGTCCGCTGCCTCGGGGGATCGGCTGAACTGCTCACGGTGACGCCCGCGTCGGGCTATCGGGCGGCGCCCTACGACCCCGGCCCGGCGAAGCAGGTCCAGGTCGAGCTGACCTCGACTGAGCACAGCAGCGAGATCCGTGTGCACTGCGCGAGCGGCCGCCCGAAGCCGAAGGTCAAGGAACGCGGTCTCTGACCGGGGCCGGCGGGTGCCGCGCCGGGGCGTACCCCGACGCGGCCCCCCGTTCCCGCCGGCCGGTCGGTCACCGCCCGGCCAGCGACGCCCAGCCCGGGTTCACCGGCTCCCGGCGCAGCGGCATGCCCGCCTCCGCCGGGGTGCGGTCGCCCTTGCGCTGGTTGCAGCCGTAGCAGGCGGCGGTGGTGTTTCGCCAGGTGTTCCGGCCGCCCCGCGAGCGAGGCAGGATGTGGTCAATGGTCGACGCGACCCCGCCGCAGTACGCGCAGCAGCGCTCGTCGCGGCGCAGCACCCCGGCCCGGGACCAGGCCGGCCCGGAGCTGAACCGCCACCGGGTGACCACGTAGCGGACCAACCGCACCACTCGGGGCAGCGGGAAGACGCCGATCACCTGGTCCGGCTCCGCCTCATGGATCTCGGCCACCCGACGGCAGAGCATCCGGACGGCGTGCTGAACGGTGACCCGGTGCAACGGGCCGAGGTCGGCGTTGATGACGAGAACGGCGTCCACCGGGACTCCTTTCCAGCTGGTGACGGACAGCGAAGAGCCGCCCGGTCCGGCGTTCGGACGGGGCGGCTCGGCGCGTACGGGTACGCGTCAGTCCGGCCGGCCCGCCCGAGGGCCTTTCGCTCGCCAACCGTCGCCGGGCAGCGTCGACGACGGCACGGTGGTGACGTGCGACCTCGTCATGATCTGCTCCCGCGGCGGTGGTTGACCTTGCGCGATCACGGTAGGTCGGCACGGGAGAGTGGGGCAACGTATTTCGATGGGCTGCCCGGCTCCTCGGGACGACCCTGACGCCGGGTCCGGGGAGCGCGCCGGGTCCGGGGAGCGCGCCGGGTCGGGGTAGCGATCCCCGCCGCGCGGCGGGCGTTGGCCAGTGGCCGGTCCAGCCGCAGGGCCATCCGTGCGGTGAGTTCGCTGTCCAGGAGCGGCCGGTTGACCTCGCCCGCGACAGCCAGCGCGGGACCGGAGACGGAACGCCAGATGGCGGCCAGCCCGGCGCCCAGACCGAGCAGGGCGACGGTGGCCCGCGTGGTCGGTGAACCGGCCGCGGCGGCGGCGCTCACCCCGACCACCGCGAAGAGCACCACCAGCAGGGGCACCAGCACCGGCCAGAAGATGCCCCGGGCGGCCTGGGCCACCAGCCGTCGGTCCCGGATGATCAGGTTCCGGGCGACCACCGCGTAGTCCTCCTCGTCGAGCAGGTCGCGCGGATGCAGGCCGCCGGTGAGCACGCCGCGCCAGAGGTCACCCTGGTTGCGCAGCTCGCGGCTCAGCTCGGCCGGTTCCGGTTCCGCCGGATCGCCCTGGCCGGCCCGTTCCACCGCGACCGCCCAGGCGGCCAGCGAGCGGCGTACCACCGCGGCCGAGTACGGCGGCAGCACGCTGGCCAGCTCGTCCAGCCACCGGCTGAGCTGGACCTGCCGGCCGTCGAAGCGCCGCAGCAGTTGGGCGGCGTCGCCGGGCCGGACCGTGTCGGCCAGGGACCGGCCCAGCCGGTAGGCGAGCCCGACCCGGAGGTTGGTGGCCATCGCCCAGCGCAGCACGTCCACGTTGAGGTCGTCGAGGGCGAGCAGCAGCGGTTCGGTGTCGGCGGTGTCGGGCTGTTCCAGGTCGGGCAGCCGGTCCAGGTCGGGCAGCCGGGTCCGGGCGGCGGACGTGTCCGGCAGCGGCCCGGTGTGCCGGGTGAGCGCCGAGATCTGGGCCAGCGCGACGTCCACGCCGTCGAGGTACATCCGCATCCGGCGCGGGAGCGACATCTCGGTCAGGTTGGAGAGCTTGGCCGGTGGGTGGGCCGGGACGGTCGGACCGGGTTCGGCGTGCTGCCCGTGGTGGTACGCGTCCGCCATCCACCAGCCCAGCCGCAGCGCGGTGACGACGCAGGCGCGCTCGTCGCGGAGCAGCGGGTACGCGTCGTCCCGGCCGGTCTCCTCGGTCAGCGGAACGCTCTGGGCGCCGACGCGGTGCAGTGGTGACATCGCCGCTGCCCTCCCGCCCGGCCGATCGACGGATGATCATTCGAGCGTACGGCAGCGTACCGTCGCTTATGTTGCTTTTTGTCGGTTTGGGGTGGCCCGCCCGGCCAGCAGGCCCCGAGGCCGGATCGAGCGCACCGGCTCGGCCGCGGCGCCCTCCGCGCGCAGGATGTGGTTCGCCGCGATGATCCCGGTGGCCGCAGAGCGTTCCATCAGGGCGCTCGGGAAGTCCGTGGCGATCCCGTCGCCGGCCAGATAGACGCCGGGCGCCTCGGTGCGCACCCCCGGACGCCAGGCGTGGCTGCCCGGCGTGAACGCCGGCGCCTGCGCCTCCACCCGGGCGCGCAGCTCCCGGACCCGCAGGTCAGCCGCCTCCGGCCAGAGCGCCACCAGCTCGCGGCGCATCCGCTCGGCCAGCTCCTCGGCCGGCACACCGGGCTCACAGGCGTACGCGTGCAGCTCGACGACCGAACCGCCGGTCTGTCGCGCCCAGCGGCGCGACTCGTTCTCCAGCCGGTGGTAGAGCGTCACCGAGTCCAGTGTGGGCTGGCGCGACACGCCGCTGAACACGGCCCGGTCGGCCGCCACGTCCCCGTCGCACCAGTACCGTGCCACCGCGTACGGCGGCCCGGGCGTGCCGAAGCGGGGCATCCGCGCCGCCAGCTCCGGTGCCCGCCCGGCCAGGTCGGGGGAGGCCGCCACAAGCGCGGCCAGGGCCGGCGGATCCACCGCGAGCACCACGTGGGCCGCCGGGTGGCTGCCGCCGTCGGTGGTCGTCACCCGCCAACCCTCGCCGTCGCGGTGCACCCCCGTGGCGCCGGACGCGGTGAGCACCCGACCGCCGTGCTTCTCCACGTGCCTCGTCAGCGGCTGCCAGATCGCGGTCGCATAGTCCTCGTCGGGGCAGTCGAAGGCCAGCCCTTCCGGATTGCCGAGCAGGTAGAAGTGGAACTGGGCGACCATCTCGGCCGCCGACATCTCCGCCTCGTGGTTGAAGAACGAGTGCGAGAAGACCTCGAACAGCATCGCCCGCGCCCGGTCCGGCAGTCGCAGCGAGGCCAGCAGCTCGTCGGCGGTGGTGTCGTCCAACTCCGCGTAGGTGCGGACCGGGTCGTAGGTGAGCAGCGGCAACGCCGCGTCCCGGTCCATCGACCGCAGATCGGCCAGGCGCAGGCTGGGACTGCGCAGCAGCAGCGCCAGCAGGTTCGCCGGCGGCGCGGGCGGCAGCCTGCCGAACTCCTCGGTCGGCCACTGTGCACTGAGGATCGGGTAACCCGGAATCGGCTTGAGGAAGCCCAGGCCGGGCTCGACCCGACGAAGGATGGAACGCCAGTTGTAGTACTGCCGGAAGAACGCGTGGAACCCGTGCTCGTTCTGCTGCTCGCCGTCGCCGAGCGCCTCGGGCCACGCGCCGAGGCGCCCGCCCAACGTGGGCGCCGCCTCCAGCACCGTCACGGCCACACCCCGCTCGGCCAGCACGACCGCAGCCGACATGCCGGCGATCCCGCCGCCGACCACCACCGCCGCGACCGGTCCCGGCACGCGGTCGGCGCCACCTCCGCCCGGGTCCACCTGGTGCTGACGTACGCCGATGAGCCGACCCACCACACGCGACAGCGCCACGCGCACCTCCCTCTTCCGGCCCAGTCTCCCCTACGGCAGGCAGCGGCGCTGGCGGTCGGACGCGGGCCAGACGTACTCCAGATCCTCGGGGACGTCGGCGCCGAAGATCGGGCGGTAGTGCGCCGGGTCCTTGCGCAGCAGCGACGAGCGGTGGCTCAGGTGCAGGTCGTCGCGGCCGAGCCAGGGCGGCAGGTCACCGGCGCGGGCCAGCTCGTCCTGTGTGCGTACGACGCCGGCCCCGCAGGCGGCGGCGAGGTCGACGGTCAGCGTGGTGGCGCAGGTGTCGGCCCGTCCCGGCTCGGTCCAGACGGCACACATGTCCAGCCCGTAGCGGGTGAGCGCCTCCTCGTACCCGGCCCACATCTTCACCGCCGGATGGTTGCGCCACCCGTACCCGGGTCGGGTCAGGCCACGGAGCACCTGGATGGCCTCCACCCGTTGCTTGCCCAGCCGCTTCTGGTCCAGCACGCGGGCGCTGGCCAGAAAGTCCGGGTACGGCAGGAAGGTCTGCATCCCGGTGCTCTACCCGCCGCCCCGGTCGACATGCCTGGTCGACATGCGTGCTCGGGATGATCCGGGCGGGGTCGCCCAGTGTGGTCGTGCTGGTTACGATCCGGGCATGGCGGAGCCGTGGCGGGACCGGGCGCGACGGGCGGTCGAGTGGAACTGGCGGCTACGCGCCGCCGGTGATCCGCGTCCGCACTATGTGATCTGCGGCCGGGACGCGCTCGCCTACTACGTGGCCCGTGCGATGGTCGAATCCGACCTCCCGGCCGGCGGCGTCCGGGTGACCGTCGTGGTGCCGGAGCGCTACCGCCGCAACGGGCCGGACGTGGCCGGGCTGCGTGGGGTCCGCGTGGTCCGCTCGGAGCGTCTGGACGTGGCGACCTTCGAGGCCGCCGGGCTGGCCGGGGCGACCGGCCTGGCCCTGCTGCACCAGGACGACGTCGGCAACCTGCACGCCGCGCTCTGCGCCCAGGCCGTCGACCAGCGGGTGCGCCAGGTGCTGCGGATGTTCAACGGCACCCTCGCCGATGGCGTACGCAAGCTGCTCAAGGCGCCCGTCGAGGTGCTCTCCGACGCCGAGATGGCCGCGCCGGCGTTCGTGGCCGCCGCGCTCGGCGAGGTCGACCCCAGCTCCTTCCAGCATCGGGACAAGACGCTGCGGGTGGCGCGGCGGGCCGACGTCCGGCCGCAGGACGTGGTGTGCGCGCTGGCTCGCCCCGACTCGGAGCAGGGCATGGAGCTGCTGCCGGCCGAGCAGGCCGGCGCCGACCTGGTGCTCGCCGAGGCGACCGGGCAGCCGCCGGGCACCGAGGTCGCCGCCCGGCGGCTGGTCCGGGCGCGGCGGCGTCGCCGCCCGGTCGCGGTGCTGCTGCGGGCCGTACGCGGCTTCGCCACCCGCAAGATCGGCATCGCGGTGATGCTGGTGCTCGCGGTCATCGTGGTGCTCGGTGCGCTGATCTCCCGGGCCGAGGACGTCTCCCCGCTGGAGGCGCTCTACCTGACGCTGGTCACCACGCTCAGCGGCGCCGACCCGGACACCGGCAAGGCGGCCGACGCGCAGATCATGCAGGTGGTGCTCAACCTGGCCGGGCTGGCGCTGATCCCGCTGATCACCGCGGTCGTCGTGGACGGCATCGTCAACGCCCGGCTGGCCCTGCACACCGGCCGGCTGCAACCGGCCCGCGCCGGGCACGTGGTGGTGATCGGCCTGGGCAACGTCGGCACCCGGGTGATGGCACAGCTCCGCGAGTACGACGTCGAGGTCGTGGCGATCGACAAGGATCCGGAGCCGCGCGGCGCGACCCTGGCCCGCCAGTTGGAGGTGCCGCTGGTCGTCGGCGACGCCGCCCTGCCCGAGACCCTGACCGCCGCGTCGGTGGCCGACTGCCAGGCGCTGGTGGTGGCGTCCACCGACGACGTCGCCAACCTGGAGGCGGCCCTGGCTGCGCGCGACCTCCGGGACGACCTGCGGGTGGTGCTGCGGCTCTTCGACGGTGACTTCGCCGAACGGGTGGAGGAGACCTTCGCACTCGGGGTGTCCCGATCGGTTTCCTACCTGGCCGCACCGGCCTTCATCGGCGCGCTCACCGAACGCGCGGTGATCACCACGATCCCGGTCGACAGGCACGCGCTGCCGGTTGCCGAGGTGCCGGTCGCCGCCGGCTCCGAGCTGGACGGTCGACCCCTGGACCTGGTCAACCGGGACGGGCAGGTCCGGCTGATCGCCCGGACCCCGGCCGGCGGCGCGAAGACGATCTGGTGGCGGGACCTCGACCCGCGACAGGTGATCTTCGCCGGTGACCGGCTCACCGTGGTCGCCCGCCGACGTGGCCTGGACTGGCTGACCACCCAGTGCGCCCCGCCCGCCCGCACCGGTCCGGTTCCCCGGCCGACCGGGCCTGCGCCCGGCGGCGAGCCGATCCCGCCGTCGGCGACGAGGTCGGTGCCGCGCCCGGCGGACCCCTCAGCGACTCCGCTGCCGCAGGCCGTACCCGACGACGCCCGCGGCGAGCACGCCGAACCCGGTGAGGACGCTGCTGAGCGGCAGGTTGACCGCGAGCAGCAGGCAACCGACCAGCCCCAGGCCGGCGAGCACCTGCACCGGTAGCGTCCGCTCCCGATCCCGGCCCAGCGTGAGCGCCGCCGCGTTGGTGATCGCGTAGTAGACCAGCACCGTGCAGCTGGAGAAGCCGATCGCCTCGCGGACGTCACCGAGCAGCACCACCACGATCACCACGGCGGCGACGGCCAGCTCGGCGCGGTGCGGCACCTGGTGCACCGGGTGCACGGCGGCCAGCGCGCCAGGAAGGTCGCGGCGGCGGGCCATCGCGAGGGTGGTCCGGCCGACTCCGGCGACGAGGGACAGCAGCACCCCGACGACGGCGATCGTGGCCCCGGCGCGGACCACCCAGGCCAGGCCGGGCAGTCCGGCGGCGGTCACCACGTCGACCAGGGGCGCTGCCGAAGCGGCCAGCCGGTCGGCGCCGAGCACGCCGAGCGTGACCACGGCCAGCACCAGGTAGATCGCGAGCACCGCGCCGAGTGCCAGCGGCACCGCGCGGGGGATGGTCCGCTGCGGGTCGCGGACCTCCTCGCCGAGCGTGGCGATCCGCGCGTAGCCGGCGAAGGCGAAGAACAGCAGCCCGGCGGCGGTGAGCACACCCCGGGCGGAGCCGCCCGGGTCGCCGAGCCGGTCCAGGTGCACCGGCCCGCCCACCACGCCGACGACCGCGACCAGGGTCAGCACCACGAGCACCAGCCCGACGAGGGCCTTCGTGGCGGTGGCCGTCTTGCCGATGCCGCGCAGGTTCACAGCCGTCACCGCGAGCACCGCGCCGACCGCGACCAACCGCGCCTGCCCCGGCCACAGGTACGCCCCGATGGTCAACGCCATCGCCGCGCAGCTCGCCGTCTTGCCGACCACGAAACCCCAGCCGGCCACGAAGCCGGCCAACGGTCCGAGGCGTTCCCGGCCGTAGACGTAGGTGCCGCCGGATTCCGGGTAGCGGGCCGCCAGCCGGGCCGAGCTGGTCGCGTTGCAGAAGGCGACGAAGCCGGCCAGCACCAGCGCGGGCAGCAACCCGGAGCCGCCGGCCGCCGCCGCGGCCGGGCCGAAGACCACGAAGACGCCCGCGCCGAGCATCGAGCCCAACCCGATGACAACCGCATCGGGTACGCCGAGCCGCCGCGCCAGTTGATCCACGGACCGAAACCCTAGGGGTACGAGGTGAACGGCCGGTCCCATGTGCGTAGCCGGCCGGGGAGCGGCACATCGTCCCAGGGCACCCGGTGCAGCAGCCGGTCCAGGATCAGCCCCAGCAGCAGCCCGGCCACCGAGTCGGTCAGCCAGTGCCAGCCGAGATAGGTGGTGGTGGTGAGGACGACCAGCGGCGGCACGATGCGGATCACGGTGATCAGCCGGCCCGGCAGGTGCCGGCCGAAGCTGCGAGCCAGCGGGGCGAGTAGCAGCGCGATGACCCCGTACCAGACGATCGCGTTGGCGACGTGCCCCGACGGGTAGGACTGGGCGAATCGCACCGGCAGATCGTCGTGGAACAGCGGCAGGGTCTGCTCGGGCGGCAGGAACGGTTCCTTGACGCTGGCGCTCGGTGCGGCGCGCGCGGTCCACACCTTGAACGGGCCGATGGTCAGATAGGTCAGCACGAACGCGACCACCGGCGGCAGGATCGGCCGCACCGAGCGGAGCCGAACGGCCAGCAGCACGCCCAGCCCGGCGGCGATGAGAGTCAACGGGGTGCCCTGGCCGAGCAGGTTCAGCACCCGGGCCACCCAGTAGGCGACGGTCGGTCGGTGCGCGTCGGCCCAGTCGGCGACGGCCCGGTCCAGCCCGAAGAGCTGGTGGCCGACGAGGGCGACGGTCAACCCGACCAGCCCGGCCAGCAGCAGGGCGTCGAACCACCAACCGGCCGGGCGGACGGGCCGTAGCCGCAGGTCACGTCGTACCGCCGTGGGTTTGAGCACGGGACCACGCTACCGGGCCGACGCGAGGCCGGGGTGTTCGGCGCTGTGGGCCCAGCCACGATGTGAGGCGGATGCGGGGGGCGACCCGTCATGCTTGTGCCCGTGCGGATCACGTCTGCCCTCGTGGACCCGGCGCTGCTCGACCTGCCCTGGTCGACACCGCTGGAAGAGTGGCCTGCCCAGCACCTGGTGGCCCTCCCCCAGGGCATCTCCCGACACATCGTCCGCTTTGTCCGCCTGGGCGACTACGTCTACGCGTTCAAGGAGACCCGCGAGCGGATCGCCGAGCGGGAGTACGACCTGCTCCGGGCCCTGGAGCGCATCGACTTCCCGTCGGTCGAGGCGGTGGCGGTGGTCGCCGACCGGCAGACCGAGGACGGCGAGCCCCTCGAATCGGTGCTGATCACCCGGCACCTGCAGTTCTCGCTGCCGTACCGGGCGCTCTTCTCGCACACCCTGCGCCCGGAGACGATGAGCCGGCTGCTCGACGCGCTCGCCGCCCTGATCGTGCGGATGCACCTGACCGGCTTCTTCTGGGGCGACTGCTCGCTGTCCAACACGCTGTTCCGCCGCGACGCGGGCGCCTTCGCCGCCTACCTGGTCGACGCGGAGACGGGCGCCCTGCACACCTCGCTCTCCAACGGGCAGCGCGGCGAGGACCTGGAGATCGCCCGGGTGAACATCTTCGGTGAGGCGCTGGACCTGCAAGCCGCTGGCCTGCTGCACGAGTCCATCGACCCGGAGGTGGTCTGCGAGGAGGTCGTGCAGCGCTACGAGCGGCTCTGGCACGAGATCACCTACGAGCAGGCGGTCGAGCGGGAGGCCCGGCACGACATCGAGGGCCGCATCCGCCGGCTCAACGAGCTGGGCTTCGACGTGGCCGAGGTCGCCATGTCGACCATCGACGACGGGCGTTACCTGGTGCGACCGAAGGTGGTCGACGCCGGCTACCACACCCGGCGGCTGCTGCGGCTGACCGGTCTGGACGCCGAGGAGAACCAGGCCCGCAAGCTGCTCAACGACCTGGACGCGTACCGGGCGGAGAGCGACCTGACCGACGAGCAGCAGGCGGCGCACCGCTGGCTCACCGAGGTCTTCGAGCCGGTGGTCCGGGCCGTGCCCGCGAACCTGCGCCGCAAGCTGGAGCCGCAGGAGCTGTTCGCCCAGATCATCGAGCATAAGTGGCTGCTCTCCGAGCAGGCCGGCCGGGACGTCGGGATGGCACCCGCCGTGCAGTCGTACCTGGCCGACGTGCTGGTGCACCGCCCCGACGAGCAGGCCGTGCTCGGCGTCGACGTCCCCGCCCTGGGCTGACCCGGCCTCCGCTTCGCGGCGACCGCCGTGCCTGCCGCCGCCCGTCGCCGTCCGGTGCCGCCCGCCGCCGCCCGCCGGCCTCGGCGCTTCACTCCACCCAGGAGCCGCCGCGCAGCACCCGCACCACGTTGAGGTCGTCGTCGAGCACGACGAGGTCGGCGCGGAGGCCGACCTGGAGGGCGCCGACCCGGTCGCCCAGGCCGATGGCGCGGGCCGGGGTGGTGGCCACCATCCGGGCGGCGTCGGCCATCGGGATCCCGGCGTGCACCGCGTGCCGCAGCGCCGCGTCCATGGTCAGCGTGCTGCCGGCGATCGCGCCGTCGCGGGCGAGCCGGGCCACCCCGTCGGTCACCGTGACGGCCTGACCGCCCAACTCGTACTCACCGTCGGCCATCCCGGCGGCGGCCATGGCGTCGGTGATCAGCGCGACGCGGTCCGGGCCGGCGGTCGCGGTGGTGAAGGTCAGTATGCCGTCGTGCAGGTGCACCCCGTCGGCGACCAGTTCGCAGATCACGGTCGGCGCGTCGAGCAGGGCCACCACCGGGCCGGGCTCGCGGTGGTGCACGGGCCGCATGCCGTTGAACAGGTGCGTACCCACGCTCGCGCCGGCCGCGATGGCGGCGCGGGTCTGCTCGTAGGTGGCGTCGGTGTGGCCCACGGCCGCTACCACGCGGTGGGTGGTGAGCAGCTTGATCGCCTCCAGCGCGCCGTCGCGTTCCGGGGCGAGGGTGACCATCCGGATCGCGCCTCGACCCAGCTCGATCAGCTCGGTCAGCTCGTCCGTGGACGGGTCGCGCAGATACTCCGGGTTCTGCGCGCCGCAACGGGCCGCGGAGAGGTAGGGGCCCTCGAAGTGGACGCCCGCCAGTACCCCCTCGTCGACCAGCGGCGCGAACGCCTCGGTGGCCGAGCGCATCACCGGAAAGGGCGCGCTGACCAGGCTGGCCAGCAGCGTGGTGGTGCCGTGCGCCAGGTGGAAGCCGGCCGCCGCGCGCGCCTGGTCGGCGTCCCCGGTGGTGAAGGTGTGCCCGCCGCCGCCGTGGGTGTGCATGTCGACGAAGCCCGGCAGGATCCAGTGCCCGTCGCGGACCGACGGATACTCGGCCACGGCCGTGATCCGATCGCCGTCCCACTCGACGCAGCCCTGCCGGATGACACCGGTCGGGGTCACCACTCGGCCGTTCACCCGTACGGTCATCGCTCCTCCTGATGGTCAAGGACGCGGGCGGCGTCCGTGTCCCGGACGCCCGCGGCGTCCAGCGCGAGCAGGGCGGCGCCGAGGCAGCCCGCCTCGTCGCCGAGGGCCGCCGCGACCACCCGCGGCTCTCGGTGGAAGGTCATCCGCTCGTGCAGCGCCGCCCGCAGCGGGCCGAGCAGCCCGTCGCCCGCCTGGGCCAGGCCACCGCCGAGCACGATCGTCGACACGTCGAACAGCGCCTGCCCGGTGGCGAGGCCGTCGGCGAGGGCCTCGACCGCCTCCTGCCAGACCTGGACGGCGAGGGGCTCACCGGCGGCCGCTCGCTCGGCCACGATGGCTGCCGTCACGGCGGCACCGGGTGTCCGCACCGCGCCGTCGCCGGCCAGCTCCGTGTAGCGGCGGCCGATCGCGGCCGCCGAGGCGATCGCCTCCAGGCAACCGGGCCGCCCGCAGCCGCAGCGCGGGCCGTCGGGACGGACCATGATGTGGCCGATCTCCCCGGCGGCGCCGTGCGCGCCGACGGCGGCCACGCCGTGGACGACGTGCGCGGCGGCGATGCCGGTGCCGATCGCCACGAAGAGCACGTGGTCGGCGTCGCGCCCGGCGCCGAGCCGGGCCTCGGCGAGACCACCGACGCGCACGTCGTGGCCGAGGGCGGTGGGCAGCCCGAGCCGCGTCACCGCCAGGTCCCGCAGCGGTACGTCCCGGAAGCCCACGTTTGCCGACCAGACCGCGACCCCGCGTGCCTCGTCCACCACTCCGGGGACGGCGATGCCGATCGCGACCGGGGTGAGGCCGTCGGCTCGGGCCTTGCCGATCAGCCCGTCGGCCACGTCGAGAATGGTGTCGATCACGGCGGCCGGGCCACGCGCGGCGTCGGTGGGGTGCCGCTCGGTGCGTACGGCGACGCCGTCCGGCCGGACCAGGGCGCACTTCATGCCGGTGCCGCCGACGTCCAGCGCCACGACCACCCGGTCGTCGCTCACGGCACCGCTCACGCCAGCACCACGGACCGGCTGAGGTGTCGGGGCGCGTCCGGGTCGAGGCCCCGGCTGGTCGCCAGCGCGACCGCGAAGCGCTGGGCCAGGATCAGGTCGGCCATCGGGTCCACCGGCGTACGACCGGCAGACCAGCTGCCGAGCACCGTGCGCCAGCCGTGCGTACGGCTGTGCACGAAGGCCGCGCCGGTGGCGGCCACGTCCTCGGGCAGCCCGTCGGGCAGCTCGCCGAACGCCCAGACGAGCCGGCCGGGCGCGGCGATCGAGATGGGGCCGTGTCGGTAGTCCATCGCCGGGTACGCCTCGGCCCAGAAGGTGGCCGCCTCGCGGCACTTCAGCGCGGCCTCCTGAGCGAGGCCGACCGTCCAGCCCCGACCGAGGAAGGTGGCCTGCTCGATGGTGGCCGGGTCGATCGGCAGCGGGGAGCGCACCGCCACCTCGGCGTCGGCGGCGAGCGCGGTCACCGGGTCGCCGAGGTGCGCCCGGAGCAGGGCAAGCGCGGTCGTCGCGAAACGGGTCTGCACCACCGACCGCTCGTCGGCGAACGGCATGGTCACCGCGGCGGTGGCCAGGTCGACCGCCGGCGCGGCCGGGTCGCCGACGATGACGGTGGTGGGTGTACGCCCGCGCAGCGCGGCGAGCAGATCCAGCACCTCGGTGGTGGTGCCGGAGCGGGTGATCGCGATCAGCCGGTCGTAGTGGCGGCCGGCGGGGAACTCGGACGCCTGGAACGCGTCGGTCTCGCCCTGGCCGGCCTGCTCACGGCGGGCGGCGTACGCCATCGCCATGAACCACGACGTGCCGCAACCGACGACGGCGACCCGCTCGCCGGGGCGGGGAAGGTCGCCGCGCACGACGCGGGACAGCTCAGCGGCCTCCCGCCAGCAGTCGGGCTGGCTCGCGATCTCCGCGTCCACGTACGCCATGGGAAACTCCTCGCCGGGCCGACCTGTCTGCGCAATACGGCTCGTTACACCCGTATTTCGCGCGTTATTCTGCGCGAAGTGGGGCGGCCGTGGCAACCGACCGGCCGATCGCGCAGAACAGCCTTTTGCGCCAGGCTAGTTTCGCGCACTAGTGTGCACGCAATCAATCACCGATCGTGCAGTCACTGGGAGGGCCCCCGAGGTGGACCGGTACGCCAGATGGAACGCCCTGCTGGAGATGCTGACCGACAACGGCCGGGTCAGCGTCGAGGCGGCCGCCGAGCGGCTGGACGTCTCCCAGGCCACCATTCGGCGCGACTTCGACCAGCTCGCCCAGCAGCAGATGATCACCAGGACCCGGGGCGGCGCGGTCGCCAACGGCGTCTCGTACGACCTGCCGTTGCGCTACAAGACGGCCAAGCACTCGGCCGAGAAGCAGCGAATCGGCGCCGCCGCCGCGGCGCTCGTCACGCCCGGCACCGTGGTCGGCCTGAACGGCGGCACCACCAGCACGGAGGTGGCCCGGGCCCTCGCCGTGCGGCCGGACCTGAACACCAGCGCCGAGGGTGCCCAGCTCACCGTGGTGACCAACGCGCTGAACATCGCCAACGAGCTGCTCGTGCGGTCGCGGATGAAGGTGGTGGTGGCCGGCGGGGTGGTGCGCCCGAAGTCGTTCGAGCTGGTCGGCCCGCTGGGCGGTGCGCTGCTGCGTGAGGTCACCCTGGATGTCGCGTTGCTCGGCGTGGACGCGATCGACCCGCAGCTCGGCGCCGCCGCCCACCACGAGGGTGAGGCGGCCATGAACAACCTGATGGTGGCCCGCGCGAAGCGGGTCGTGATAATCGCGGACTCGTCCAAGTTGGGCGGTCATGCCTTCGCCCGGATCTGCCCGGTCGAGCGGGTCGAGACGCTGGTGACCGACTCCGGGGCGGACCCGGAGGTGGTGGACGCCTTCCGGGCGGCCGGCGTGCAGGTCGTCTGCGCCTGATCGGTAACTCTCCGTCGATAAAACGCATCGATCGGCGTGTCGATGCATACCGGGTATTGCGCGGCGCTGCATACCGCGTATGGTGTCGGCTGTCACGCCCACCATCGGGGGAGGTGCAGCTTGCCAGCTGTCCTGGAGATCGAAGGTCTACGTAAGACGTACAAGAGTCGTCGACGCGGCACCCGCAACGCGCTCGACGGCTTCGACATGCGGGTCGACGCGGGGCAGGTGCACGGCTTCCTGGGCCCCAACGGGTCCGGCAAGACCACCACGCTGCGTACGCTGCTCGGCCTCATCCGGCCCGACGGCGGCCGGATGACGCTGCTCGGGCACGAGGTTCCCGCCGCGCTGCCCACCGTCGCCGGCCACGTCGGCGCCATCGTGGAGAGCCCGCAGTTCTTCCCGCATTTCTCGGCACGGGACACGCTGTCCCTGCTGGCCGGGGCCGGCGAGGTGCCCGCCACGCGGGTCGACGAGGTGCTTGAGCTGGTCGGGCTGCGCGACCGCGCGGGCGAGCGCGTCAAGACGTACTCGCTGGGCATGAAGCAGCGGCTCGCCGTCGCGTCCGCCCTGCTGAAGAACCCGACGCTGCTCATCCTCGACGAGCCGGCCAACGGCCTCGACCCGGGCGGCATCCGGGAGATGCGCACGCTGATGCGGACACTCGCCGAATCCGGGATGACCGTGCTGCTGTCCAGCCACATCCTCGGCGAGATCCAGCTGATCTGCGACTCGGTCACCATCATCTCGCTCGGCCGCCGGGTCGCCTTCGGCCCGGTCGACGAGGTGCTCGCCCAGCACTCGTCCGGCGCGGTCCGGGTCCGCCTGGAGGCGGTCAGCGACCTGCCGACGGCCGCCGAGGCCCTCACCCGGGCCGGGGTCAAGGTCGCCGGGCACCCGGACCACCTGATGCTGACCGGCGTCGACAAGCCGGCCACGGTGACCCGGCTGCTCGCCGAGCACAACCTGTACGTCAGCGAGCTGGCCCCGATCGCGGTCGACCTGGAGAGCGTCTTCCTCGAACTGACCGCCACCGCGCCGGTCCCCGGCCAGAACCGCCAGGTCGACGAGTCCATGAAGGTTGGTGGGACGGGTCAGCCCGGCGCCACCGCGGGAGGGTGGGGCGCGTGAGCCTCTTTCGGACGGAGCTGCGCCGGCTGGTCAAGCGGCGCTTCACCCGCTACATGACGCTGCTCGGCCTGCTGGTGCTGGCCGCGGTGGTGGTCGGTGTCTTCTTCACCAATCAGAAGATCGACGCCGGTCAGCTCGCCAAGGCCGAGCGTCAGGCCGACCAGCAGTACCAGGAGCAGATCCGCTGGAGCGAGCAGGAGCGGGTCAACTGCGAGCAGGCCAAGACGGCCGGCACGCCGAACGACGGCGGCCGCTACCCCGACGACTGCTCGATGATCACGCCGCCGTCGCGGGACCAGATCCAGGCGGAGTGGTTCCTGCCCTCGACGTTCAATTTCCGCAAGACGTTCGACGAGACGCTGGTCCCGTTCGCGGCGATCCTCGCCCTGGTCGGGTTCGTCGTCGGCGCCTCCTTCGTCGGCGCCGAGTGGAGCACCGGCGGCATGATGAACCTGCTGCTCTGGCGGCCGAAGCGGCTTACCGTACTGCTCACCAAGCTGGCCGCGCTGCTCACCGGCATCCTGGCGGTGACGCTGCCCGCCGCGGTGCTGTGGTTCGCCGGGTTCTGGGCGGTGGCCAGCTTCCGGGGCAGCACCGAGAAGATGACCTCGGGCGCCTGGCAGTCGTTCGCTCTGACCGGGGTACGCGGCGTGGCGCTGGTGCTGGTGCTCACCACCATCGGCTTCGCGCTGGCCTCGCTGGGCCGGCACACCGCGATGGCCCTCGGTGGTGTCGTGGCGCTCATGGTGGTCGGCCAGTTCGGCCTGGGCATCCTCCTGTCGATGGCCAGCGTGAAGTTCGCCGAGGCGTGGCTGCTGCCCACGTACGCGCTGGCCTGGATGACCAAGAAGGTGACACTGCAGGACTGGAACGCCTGCAACGCCACCTACTCCGGGGAGTGCAAGCCGGACACCATGGACATCACCTGGCAGCAGTCCTCCGTACTGTTCTCGATCGGGCTCGTGGTGATCCTCGGAGCGGCGCTCTGGACGATGCGTCGACGCGACATCTCCTGATCGACGCCAGGGAGTCAACGGCGCGGCCGGCCCCACCGTCGGGTGTTTCCGACGTACGGAGCCGGCCGTGCCGGCTGCTGCGACAGTGGTCGGCCCTGGCTAGGCTGAACGTCATGCCCGCCGACGCCGCCCCGACCGCTCCCGAGCCGTCCACCGACGCTCGTCCGGGCGCGACGGCCGGCGGTGTCGCGCCGAGCGTCCCGACCCCCCGGCCGGCGCCGCCCGTCGAGAGCACCGACGACGCCACGCCGGCCGACGCCGAACCGCCGGACGACGAGACGGCCGCCGAACCGGCCGCGCCCCCGGCGGGCCTGACCACACGCGAACGGGCCATCCTCGCCTTCGAGCAGCAGTGGTGGCGGCACGCCGGCGCCAAGGAGCAGGCCGTGCGGGACACCTTCGGCGTCTCCTCGACCCGGTACTACCAACTGCTCAACGGGCTGCTGGACAATCCGGCGGCGCTCGCCGCCGACCCCGTGCTGATCGGCCGGCTCCGCCGGCTGCGTTCGTCGCGCGCCCGCAACCGCCGTCGCTGACCCCGCCGGCCCTACTTCTTCTCGTACCCCTGCAGGCCGTTGCCGATGGCGAAGAACGTCGGCGCCCACTCGCCGATGAAGATGCCCCACCGGTCCGCGCGTGCCACACCCGCCCGCTCCAGGTGCCTGGAGAGGAACCAGCTGGTGAACGACAGGCCGATGCTGGCGAAGCCGGCCATGTACATGTGTTCCGCCTTGAGCCCCGATTCGTGCAACCGCTTCAACATCTGCGATCCCCCTGTCGCGACGGACGACCCCGACTCGCGTTCCCACCTGCGGAAGCGCAACTCGAAGGCCAGACGTTGTCACGCTACCGCCGGGCCGCCGCCGGCGAACCGGGTTGCCGCGATACCGGATACGGCAGGAATGCAGCCGGGGCGGAGGGGTACGCGGGCTATCGTCCCGGTCGACGTCACGCGGGCCACGGGCCGATGGAGGGAGCAGGCTATGAAGGGCGCCATGCCGAGGCGGCCACGCCGGTGATGCGGGTACGCTCCGCCTCCGCGCCGGCCCCGGGCCGGTCGGTCAACGAGGACCTGGTCTTCCAGTTCGGCCCACTGGTCGGTGTCCTGGACGGCGCGACCGTGCCGGACGGCTTCGACACCGGCTGCGTCCATGGGCCGGAGTGGTACGTCCGACACCTGGCCGCCCGGCTCGGTGTGGCCGAGGCGGCCCGTCCGGCGGCCCGCCTGACGAGCAACCTGGCCGCGGCCATCCTCGCCGTGCGCGCCGATCACGGTGGGCAGTGCGACCTCGATCATCCGGGCACCCCGTCCAGCACCGTCTGCCTGCTGCGCGACTGCGGCGACCAGGTGGACTACCTGGTCCTCTGCGACAGCCCGTTGGTGCTGGACGTCGGCGGGCAGGTCAGCGTGGTGAACGACGACCGGCTGGACACGGCGATGGCCGACCTGCGGCAGACGGTCGCGACCGTGCCGGCCGGTGCGGCGGACCCGGTCACGCGGTTCCGGCACGCGGTGAGCGTCCAACGGGAGCGGATGAACCGCACCCACGGCTACTGGGTCGCTGCCGCCGACCCGGACGCGGCCTTCCACGCGGTGACCGGGACAGCGCTCCGGCAAGGCCCGGCGGCCCTGCGCCGGGCCGCGCTGCTCAGCGACGGCGCGTCCAGCGCGGTCGAGCAGTTCGGGCTGACCGACTGGGCGGGGCTGCTGGACCTGCTCAGCGTCGAGGGGCCGGCCGCGCTGCTGGGTCGGGTCCGGGACGCCGAGCGCGATCATCCCGACCGGCTGCGCCGGCACAAGCCCACCGACGACGCCTCGGTGGTGTTCTGCGAGTTCGGATCGGTCGGGCCATCGGCCAGATGACGACGGAGCGTGAGGAGAAACACCCTGACCGCCCGACCGGCCGGTACCGGTAGCCGGACCGCCAGTGGATGTCCAATGGGGTGGACTTCGGCCGATGAGGCCGGCAGACTGCGGCACGTGGCGGGTGCGGTCCGGCTGGAGCCGGTGGACGAGCGGAATCTGGAGCCATTGCTCTCCGTAGCGGCTGCCGAGGCCGAGCCGGGCGAGGTGATGCCTCCGGTCGAGGCTCCCGCTGGCTGGTCGCTCGCCCGCCGGGAGGCGTTCCGTGAGTTCCACCGGGCGAGCTTCGCCGGCCTGGACGGCCCGACCGGCTCACAGATGTACGCGATCCTCGTCGGCGGCGAGGTGGTGGGCATGATCCGGATGACGCGCTGTGACGAGCCGGGCACTGTGGAGACCGGCATGTGGCTCGGCCTCTCGGCGCGCGGGCAGGGAGTCGGCGCGGCCGCCCTGCGGGAACTGCTCAACCTCGCCGCCCGTGCCGGTATGCGTGCCGTGGTCGCCGACACGACGTCGGACAATGTCGGCGCGGTCGCCGTTCTCGAAAAATGCGGTGCGAAACTGCGCGAGGACGGCGGAAAGGTGCACGCCGAAATCTGCCTCGATTCGACGCCTCCCGCTCTCTGAATCGGCTCTACCCCTTCGTCTTTCTTGGCGTATTCCCTGCTCAGGATCGTCTGAACGTCCTGTCTGCGTCGTTGGGCGTCGTTCTTCCGAATGTCTCTGCGCAGTGCCGACGGAAATTGTCGCAGCGGTTTCGTGGCAATTCCCCGGGGTACTGCCCGCCGGGTCCGCAGATACGGGACGTCTGATCGAGGGCGTGGCGCGCGCTATTCCCCGGTAGCCCTTCTCCGGCCCCTGCGCGGCAGACGCCCCGGACCCACCGGGGAGCGAGGGAGACCTGATGAAGACCGGAACACGAATCGGGCTGGCGGTGGGCTTCGGCTACCTGCTGGGCCGTCGCCGCAAACTGCGTACCGCGCTGACTCTGGCCGCGGCGGTGGCCGCCGGCCGGGCGAGCCGCGACCCGGGCGGTCTGCTGAAACGGGGTGGTGACCTCCTGCAGTCGTCCCCGCAGCTGAGCAACCTGAGTCGGCTCGGCGGGCCGCTGGTCAACGCCGGTCGATCCGCCGCGACCGCTGCGGCCGGCAGCGGCGTCGACGCGCTCACCGGCCGGCTGCGCGGCTCCGCCGACGCGCTGCGCCGCCGCACCGGCGACCAGAGCGGCAACAGCAGCGGCGGCGGCAACCAGGGCGGCAACGGCAACCAGAGCGGCGACGGCAACCAGGGCGGCAGCGGCAACCAGAGCGGCGATCGCGGCGCGACGAGCGACCGGAACGACGCGGCCGGGCAGCGACGGGGGCGGTGACCATGGCGGGAGACACCAATCCGGGCGGCCTCGGCGACAAGCTCCGGGGCCAGTTGGCCGACGAGGTGCGCAACCTGGCCGGGGCGATCGGCGACCGGGCGATGAGCGTGGTGACGGAGCGGATCACCGGCGCGACCGGCCGCCTGAGCGAGTACGCGCGCCAGGGCGGAGGGCCGGGCCTGATCGCCGCCGCCACCGGCGCGCAGAAGCTGGCCGAGGGCGGCTCACCGGTGAAGGCGATGGTGCATGCCGGGGTGGCCGGCGGTAAGGAGAAGGTGATGTCGGCTCTCGGCCGCGTGGGCGGCAAGGGCGGTAAGGGCGGCAAGAAGCAGAAGGTCACCAACATCGTCGAGACGATCGAGGTCGGTGTCCCGGTGCGGGCCGCGTACAACCAGTGGACGCAGTTCGGCGACTTCCCGAGCTTCATGAAGAAGGTCGAGCAGGCGGAGAACGACTCGGCCGAGAAGATGACCTGGAAGGCGCAGGTCTTCTGGTCGCACCGGACGTGGGAGTCGACGATCATCCGCCAGGTGCCGGACCGGCTCATCCACTGGCGCTCGAAGGGCGAGAAGGGCTCGGTCGACGGCACCGTCAGCTTCCACGAGATCACCCCCGATCTGACCCGCATCCTGGTGGTGCTGGAGTACCACCCGCAGGGCCTCTTCGAGCACACCGGCAACCTGTGGCGGGCCCAGGGCCGGCGGGTACGGCTGGAGTTGAAGCACTTCGTCCGGCACGTCATGACCGAGGTGGCGCTCGACCCGGATCAGGTCCAGGGCTGGCGCGGCGAGATCCGCGACTCCCAGGTGGTCAAGGACCACGAGACCGGTCTGCGCGAGGAGCGGGAGCGGCGGGAGCGCGGCCGGGAACGGGGCGGCGAGGCCCCGACCGAGCCGGAGGACGAGGAGTACGCCGAGGAGGAACCGCCCGAGGAGGAGCCGCGCCGCCGGCCCGGCGGGCGGCTGCGTCAGCGGCCGCCCCGGCGACCGGCCGAGCCGGAGTACGACGAGGAGTACGAGGCGTACGAGGACGGCTACGACGAGGGGTACGCGGACGAGCCCGATGAGGAGCCGCCACCACCACCCCGTCGTCGTGCCCCGGAGCGGGCCCGCCGACCTCAGCCACGCGAGGAGCCGCAGCGGCCCCGGCCGCCGGTCCGCCGGGGAGCGGAGCCGCCGCGCCGACCCGTGGTGCGCCGCCGCCGGGAGGAGGGCGAGTGACGCTCGCCTCCGGCGGTGACGCCGTCGGCGGAGCCCTGGAACGTGTGGGCTCCGCCGGCGGGCTCGCCGACGTCGTGGAGACGGTGCTCGACAAGGGCATCGTGATCGACGCGCAGGTGACGGCCGGGGTCATCGGGATCCCCCTCGTGGAGCTCAACGCCCGGGTGACGGTGGCGAGCATCGAGACGTACCTGCGGTTCGCCGAGGCGGTCGACCGGCTCGACCTCGCCCTGGATGAGGGCGAAGGGCTGGCCGGCCTCGTCGGTGGCGTCACCGGCGCGGTCCGGGACGTCACCGGTTCGGTGCGGGGGCTCACCGACGACGCCACCGGCACCGTGCGGGACCTCGGGAGGAGCTGACATGGCGGACGAGACCGGACTGTTCATCTACGGGCTGGTGCCGGCGGACGTGGAGGCGACGCCCGACGCGGCGGGGGTGGGTGACCCGCCCGGCGAGGTGACCGTCATCCGGCACGGTGACCTCGCGGCCCTGGTCAGCGAGGTGCCGCTGGACGCGCCGCTGGGCCGGGCGGCGGACCTGCGGGCGTACCAGGAACTGCTGGACGGGACGGCGGTCGTGGCGCCGGTGCTGCCGGTGCGGTTCGGCACCGTCGTCACCGGCCCGGACGCGGCGCTCGACCTGATCCGGCCGCACCACGACCGGTTCGCCGCGGCGCTCGCCGAGTTCGAGGGCCGGGTGCAGTACGTGGTGCAGGGCCGCTTCGAGGAGCGGGCGTTGCTGCGCGCCATTCTCGACGAGAATCCGACCGCCGCCGGGCTCGCCGACCAGGTGCGGGGGCGTGCCGAGGCGGTCAGCCGGGAGCCCCGCATCCGGCTGGGGGAGCTGATCAGCCAGGCCGTCGAGTTGCGCCGCGAGGCGGAGAACCGGCGGCTGCTCGACGTCACGGCCGAGTACGTGGTCTCCACGCAACTGCGCCCGCCCACCCACGAGATGGACGCGGCCCACGCGGCCCTGCTGGTGGACACCGACCGGGAGGACGCCCTCATCGAGGTGCTCCAGGCGTACGCGCAGGACCGTCGGGGCCTGCTGCGGCTGCGGCTGCTCGGGCCGCTCGCCCCGTACGACTTCGTCGACGCCCACCAGTTGGCGGGCTGACGGTGGACCTGCTCTGGGCGCTGCTGACCCTGCCGTACGCCCCGGTGCGCGGGTTGACCGCCGTGGTCAAGGTGGTGGCCCGGGAGGCCGAGTCGCGTCAGCGCAACCCGGTCAACGTCCGGCGCGAGCTGGAGGAGTTGGACGCCGCCGTGGCGGCCGGCGAGCTCAGCGCCGAGGAACGCGACCGGGCCGAGCAGCGGGTGCTGGACCGGCTCACCGGGGGCGCGGGCCGGCGTTCCGCGGGCTCGGCGCCCGCTGACGGACGATCTCGTGGCCCCGTCCGGGAGAGGGGAGAGCGCCATGACCGATGACGCGAGGGCCCGCGAGCGTGAGCTGGCCGACGAGGAGTACCTGCAACCCGTGTCGGCGGCCGAGGCGGCTCGGGCGGGCCTGCGGCAGCTCGTCGAGTTGACCGGCCGGGAGCCCTCCGTGACCACGTCGCTGGAGCCCATCGAGGACGGCTGGCTGGTCGGGGTGGAGGTGGTGGAGGCACGCCGGATCCCCAAC
This sequence comes from Micromonospora sp. NPDC005254, assembly GCF_042872525.1. Taxonomy (NCBI): domain Bacteria; kingdom Bacillati; phylum Actinomycetota; class Actinomycetes; order Micromonosporales; family Micromonosporaceae; genus Micromonospora; species Micromonospora sp. NPDC005254. The sequence goes on from NZ_JBIAKM010000001.1 coordinate 255,321, forward strand.
TCGACCGACCTGCTCGGCCTCTACGAGGTGGAGTTGGACATCGAGGGGAACCTGCTCGGCTATCGGCGGGTGCGCCGCTACCAGCGCGGAAAGGGTGAGGTGGGCTGAGATGACCGCTGCGCAGCCGCCCTCGGTGGTGCAGAACTCGGGCCAGGTGCTGCCCGCCGGCCACGAGCCGGCCAACCTGGGCGACATCCTGGAGCGGGTGCTCGACCGGGGCATCGTCATCGCCGGGGACATCCGGGTCAGCCTGCTCGACATCGAGCTGCTGACGTTGAAGCTGCGGCTGGTCATCGCATCGGTGGACACGGCACGCCAGATCGGCATCGACTGGTGGGAGCACGACCCGTGGCTGAGCTCCCGTGCCCGCCCTCCGGTGGAGCCGGGACCGCGCGATCCGGAGCAGGTCGAGGCGGAGCGGCGACCCCGGGTGGCGGCCCGGGCGCGACGTCGCGACGCCGAGGTGGAGGAGTGGGATGAGTTCGACGGCTGAGGTGGCTTCCGACCGGCGTGCCGCGGTGGCCGGGGTCTGGCTGCACGGTGTGGTGCGGGACGTCGATCGGGCGGCGCTGGCGACGGTCGCCGGGATGGGTGGTGTTCCGGTCCGCGCGGTGTCCGCCGCCGGGCTGGTCGCGGTCGTCAGCACCGCGCCGCTCGACGAGTACGGCGAGGAGCCGCTGCGCCGCAACCTGGAGGACCTGGCCTGGTTGGAGCGGGCCGCGCGGACGCACCATGCAGTGGTCGAGGCCCTCGCCCGACAGGGTCCGGTGGTGCCGGCCCGACTCGCCACAGTGCACACCGACGACGGGCGGGTCGCCGCGTCGCTCGCGGCCCGGCGGGCCGAGCTGTCCGCCACGCTGGCCCGATTGACCGGGCGCGGCGAGTGGGGCGTCAAGGGCTACCTGGTGCCGGGGGCGCCCGTGCCGAGCGTCGCCGGGGCGGGCAGCGGCGGGGTGGGGACGGCGTACCTGCGCCGCAGACGTGCCCAGTTGACCGCCCGCGAGGAACACCAGCAGGTGGCGAGCGCCGCCGCGGACGCCGTGCACGTCGCCCTGTGCGAGGTGGCCGTGGCGGGCCGCCGGCACGCCCCACAGGACCGGCGGCTCTCCGGCGTGCCCACACCGATGGCGCTCAACGGTGCGTACCTCGTCGACACCGCGACGCTGCCCCGCTTCACCGACCTGGTCGGCTCGTTGGGTTCCCGTCATCCGGGCCTCCGGCTGGAGCTGACCGGGCCGTGGCCGGCGTACTCCTTCGTGGCGGAACGGCCGGAGCCCACCGGCGCCGGTCGGGGGTCGCGGTGACCGCCGCCCTCGTGCCGAGCAGCGCGGACGGTCCGCTGGCCTACCGGCCGGTTGCCCTGGTCGACCTCCTCGACCGGGTGCTCGCCACCGGCGTGGTGATCAGCGGCGACATCACGTTGTCCATCGCCGACGTCGACCTGGTCCGGATCTCGTTGCGGGCGCTGGTCGCGTCGGTCGGCGCGCTCGCACCACCGGAGGACGTCCGATGACCGGCCGGGATGACGCGGGCGAGTTGGTCGCCGCGCTCGCCGCGCAGTCGTGGCAGCCACCCCGGGTCACGCCGCTGGACCGCCGGATCGCGGTGGACCGCGACTCGGTCGAGCGGGGGCTGGCCAGCCTGGTGCTCACCGTCGTCGAGCTGCTGCGCCAGCTCATGGAGCGGCAGGCGCTGCGCCGGGTCGACCTCGGCGACCTCACCGAGGAGCAGGTCGAGCGCATCGGAGTCACCCTGATGGCGTTGGAGGAGCAGATGGTGGGGCTGCGTGAGCACTTCGGTCTGGCCCCGGAGGACCTGAACCTGGACCTCGGCCCGCTCGGCCCGCTCCTCCCCACGGACTGACCCGTACCGGACGGTGAGGAACACCGCCTGTCGTCGAGTGGATCTCTCCACCGAGGAATGTGCCGCTCTGGTAACGCGCCGGGTACGACAAAAGGTTGGGTGGGGCGCTCAGTCCCGGCCGGCGGCGTACGCGGCGAGCCAGGCGACCTGGGCCGGGTCGAGCGACGGCCGGACCCGTTCCCGGGCGACCGCCACGTGCGCGGCGGTGACCGTGGCGGCGGCCAGGGATTCCCGCATCGCCGCGAGCGCCGCCTCCCGGACCACCGCCGCGCAGTCCGCCGCCGAGAAGCCGGACAGCTCCGCGCCGAGGGCGGCCAGGTCGACGTCGGGCGCCAGCGGCACGTGCCGGGACGCGGCCCGCAGGATCTCGGCGCGGGCCGGCCCGTCCGGCGGCGGCACGTAGACCAGTCGCCCCAACCGGCCGGGTCGCAGCAGCGCCGGGTCGACCAGGTCCGGCCGGTTCGTGGCGCCGACCACCACCACGTTGCGCAGCGTCTCCACCCCGTCCAGCTCGGTGAGCAGCGCGGCGACCACCCGATCCGTGGTGCCCCCGTCGGTGGCCTGCCCGCGTACCGGCGCCAACGCGTCCACCTCGTCCAGGAAGATCAGCGTCGGGGCGGCCTCCCGGGCGCGGCGGAACAGCTCGCGTACCGCGCGTTCGCTCTCGCCCACCCACTTGGAGAGCAGCTCCGCGCCCTTCACCGAGAGCACGTTCGCCCGCCCCGACCCGGCGAGCGCGGTGACCAGGTACGTCTTGCCGCAGCCGGGTGGGCCGTAGAGCAGCACGCCGCGCGGTGGCTGTACGCCGAGGCGGGCGAACGTGTCCGGATAGGTCAGCGGCCACAGCACCGACTCGGTAAGCGTCTGCTTGACCTCGTCCAGGCCGCCGACGTCGTCCAGGGTCACCGACGCCAGCTCCAGGGTGGACGCGGCCATCGTCGTCGGCCGGACCACCTCCAGGGCGGCGGTGAAGTCGGCCATCGCCACCGTGGGCGTCCGCGCGGTCTTCTGCCGCAGCGCCGCGCGTACCCCGGCCTCCCGGACCAGCGCGGCCAGGTCCGCCGCGACGAACCCGGGGGTACGCCCGGCCACCTCGTCCAGCCGGACGTCGTCGGCGAGCGGCACCTGCCGGGTCAGCACGGTGAGCTGCTCACGGCGCAGGGCCGGGTCGGGCAGCGGAACGCTGATCCGCAGCGACAACAGGTCCGGTGCGCGCAGCGCCGGGTCGACCGCCTCGGGTCGACCGGTGGTGCAGACCACGGCGACGCCGGCGTGGACGGTCTCCGCGAGCACCTGCCGGAACACCGTGGCCAGCGGGCCGGGCTCCTCCGCCGGGGCCAACGCCTCCACATCGGTGACCATCAGCACCGCCGGTCCGCCGGCACGAACCGTCGTCGCCGCGGCGCGCAGCCGGTCGGCGGCCGCCTGGTTGGTCAGCGCGGCCACCTCGGGCGCCCACAGCGGGTGGACGCGGGCGCCCACCCGGGCCGCGACGGCCCGGACCAGCGCCGACTTCCCGGAGCCGGCCGGCCCGGAGAGCAGCACACCCAGCGAGATCGTGGTGCCGAGCCGGCCCAGCACCTCCCGGTGGTGGAAGCCGAGATCCAACAGCTCGGTCAGCTCCTCGGCCTGGGCCCGCAGGCCGGGCAGCTCGTCCACGTCCGGCGCGTCGCCGGTCGCGTTCACTGCCGGGGCCGCGCCGAACCCAGGCGCCCCAACGGGCTCGCCGTGGGTGGCCGGCCCGTGCTCCCAGGCGACCACCGTGTCCATGGTGACCAACGACCCGGCGGACTCCTCGACGGCGACCACGGTGAGCAGGGTGCTGGTCCAGGCGAAGCCGACGGTGGTGGCGAGGCTGCGCCGGGCCGCCTCGACGAGGCTGCGCGTCGAGGCGTCCGGCAGCACGTCCTGCGGCAGCAGCGACACGTCGTCGCCCGCCGTGACCACCTTGCCGAGCAGGGCGAGCCGGAGCATCTCCGGGCTGACCGCCGCCACCACCTGCACCGGCCCGGTCAGCGTGACCCGGCCCGCCGGGGTCAGCGGCAGCGGCGACACCCGCACCGAAGCGCCGTCCCGCAGGCCCAGGTTGCCCAGCGTCAGGTCGTCGGCGTACAGCAGGGCGCTGCTCGCGCCCGCCCCGGCCGCCGCGACGATCCCCGCGGTCTGCCGGCGGCCCGTCAGTCGCACCGGGTCGCCGGGGCGCAGCCCCAGCGCGGTCAGCGCCTCCGGGTGCAGCCGCACGATGCCCCGTCGGGCGTCCAGCGCCGCGGGCCGCAGGCTCGCCGTCAGGGTCAGGTCGGGTTGGGCCACCGCCCGACCGTAGCCGGCGTCAGCTCGTCGGGGCGGTCAGCGCCGCGGATCCAGCTCATCCAGCAGCGACGGATCCCGCCGGATCAGCTCGGCCAGACGGGCCGCCGGGTCCGGGGTCAACCCGTCCGGGCCGGGTGCCCACGCCGGCACCGTCCGACCGGACAGCGGCCAGGACGGCGGGGGTTGCACCGGCGGCTCCGGGCCGACCGTGACGTCCGGGCCGTCCCAGGAGACCCGCAGCGGGTACGTCCGACCGTCGTGCTCGACGCGGACGGTCACCGCCAGGCCCGGGTGTGCGCCGACGACCTGGCGGACCGCCTCGGCCACCTCCTCGACCGGACCCCACCCGACGACGTCGCCGGGGCTCTCCCGTTCCGCGTGCCGCCCATCGTGCCGGGCGGGCCCGGCGTTGCGCCCACCCGTGGCGGCGCCCTGCCCAGCGGTCGGGCCCGGCGGTGGCGCGGTGTCGTCCCGATCGGTGACCCGCCGGCGCAGCGCCTCCTCGCGCCGGGCCAACCGGGCCAGCGTCTCGTCCAGGTCGCCCCTCACAGATCACCCCTTCCCGCCACGGCCGGAGCCGGTCGACTCAGGCCTTCCTGTCCCGGGTGGCCCGGTCCAACGCCCGGTCCAGGACGACCAGCAGGGCGTCCCGCACTGAGAGCCGGTCCCGGGCGTCGAACTGCACCAGGGGAACATGATCGCCGATGGCGAGCGCCCAGCGGATCTCGCCGAGTTCCAGGGCCAGTCGCCCGTCGAACGCGTTGACCCCGACCACGAACGGCAACCCGGCCCGCTCGAAGAAGTCGATCGCCGGGAAACAGTCGTCCAGCCGGGAGCTGTCGACCACCACCAGCGCGCCGAGCGCACCTCGGGCCAGGTCGTCCCACATGAAACCGAACCGTGCCTGCCCAGGGGTGCCGAACAGGTAGAGCTTCAGGCTGCGGTCGATGGTCACGCAACCAAAATCCATCGCCACCGTCGTGGTGGTCTTGCTCGACCGTACGCCGGGGTCGTCCACGCCGATCCCGGCGCTGGTCATCTCGGCCTCGGTGGTCAGCGGCGCGATCTCGGAGATCGCCCCGACCGTGGTGGTCTTGCCCACGCCGAACCCGCCGGCGACGAGAATCTTGACCGGCACGGGTGGCGCCGCCGGTGGCCGGTTGGTCAGCGCGGCGTCGGCCGGTGGCCGGTACGGCGGTGGCGGCCCGGTCGGCGGCGGCGCGGCCCGTCCGAGCGCCGGGGGAGTCCCCGGGGCCGTGCTGTAGCGGGCGGTGGCGCTGTTGCCGGCGAGCCCTCCGAGCGGGACGCCCGGCCATTCAGGAGATCGCACGAAGTCCATCAATCACTCGCAGGATGAGGTCGGGGTCGAAGGCGTCGTTGGCGTCGGTGACGTGCACGTCCAGGTGCCCGGCGGCCCGCAGGTCGCCGACCAGGACCCGGGTCACGCCGAACTGCAGCCGGGCCCGGGCGGAGAGTTCGGCCACCGAGATCGGCTCGGCGCAGAGCGCGATGATCGCCTGGAGTTCCGGCGCCAGCAGGCCGACCGGTGGGTCGGTCCACCGGCCGCCGTCCGGGCGCAGGGTCACCTGCGTCTCCAGCCCGATCGCCGGATCCGCGCCGGCCACCCGCCCGGAGGTGAGCACGAACGGCCGCGGACCTGTCGGGCCGCCACCGCTCGGCTGCGGCTCTGGCGCCGCCGGAGCGCCGCCCCCACCCGGGTGCGGCGTGCGCAGGTAGGGGCGGATCCGGGTCCCGGGCTCCGGGTCCGGGTCCTCGCCGGCGACGTCGGGGGTCACTGCTGGACGGCGTTCTTCAGCTCGACGATCAGTCGCGGGGTCAGCGCACCACCGGCCCGACCGGCAAAGAGCGTCATCTCGTACGCGACGGTGCCCAGGTTCGCCGACCGGTCGGCGACGACGCCGAGCACGGAGCCACTGCTGATCGCGCTGATCAGCAGATAGCCGTCGGCCATGTCGACGATCACCCGGTTCAGGCCGCCGAGCGCGTACCAGCTGGCCGCGCCGCCGGCGAGGCTGGTCATGCCGGAGACCACGGCGGCCAGCCGCTCCGCGTTGGAGCGGTCCTTGATCGCCGACATGGCCATCAGCAGCCCGTCCGAGGAGACGGCGATCGCCTCCAGCACCCCGGCCGTGCTGGAGGTGAAGGAGTCCAACAGCCAGTTGAACGTGCGCGCTTCGGGACTGAGGTCCCCGACGGCGCCGGGCTGGCTCTGGTGGTCGACGTTGTCGTGCAGGAAGGGGCTGGTCACCGTGATGATCCTTCTTCGTTCCGACGGTCTGGGCTGACTTCGCGGAGAGCACGGGCGACGCCCGCCTCGAACTCGGTGATGAGGTCGCGTACCTCGGCCGGGTCCCCGGGGTGCGGGCTGAACGGCTGGCAGGGTGGGGAGACCGTGAGGTTAGCGCCGGGCACCCGGCGGCTCAGTCGGGGACGGCCCCGGGTGAGTCCGGCGGTGTCCGCCACCGTGGGGCCGAGGCCGCCCGGGGTGGCGGGCAGGTCGACGGTCTCGCTCGGATCCGCCAGCGTGGGGCCGGCGCTGGTGGCCGGCTCGGTGGCTGTGCGCATCGACCACTGCCCGACCGGGCGGCCGGCGGCCGGCGGGACGCTCAGCTCGGCCCGGCGTACGCCGGACTGGAACGCCTCGACCAGCGCGCGAGCGGCGTCCGGGTCGCCGCCGGTGGCGTCGACCGGCCGGGTCGGCGCGGCGGTGGCGGGGAGGCTGGCTCCGGGCACCCGCTGCCGGACCCGGGGGCCGGCGGTCGGACCCGGCGCCGCCGTCGCCGGGCTTTCCGCGGTGGCGGCTGGACCCTGTGCCGTAGCGGCGGAAACGCCGGTGTCGACCGGTTCCCGAGCGCCGAACGCGTCCCAGGACTGGCCCGACTCCAGGCTGCGGGTGGCCCGGCTGAGCAGGTCCGTGTCGAATCCGGCCGGTGCCGCGACGGCGGCGCGGGAGCGGGCTTCGCGGGCGGAGTCGAGAGCCGGCCGTCGGCCCCGGTCCGGCACGGCTGCCCGGGCGACCGTCGCCCCGGCCCGGTCGGCGCGGCGCAGCACCAGCGACGTCTGCGGGATCTCCACCTGCGCGGTCACCCCGCCGCCCACGGTGGCGGCGAGGCTCACCTCCCAGCCGTGGCGGCGGGCCAGCCGGCCCACCACGAAGAGACCGAGCACCTCGGTCGGCGCCAGGTCGAGGCGTTCGCGCCGGGTGAGCCGGGCGTTCTCCTCGGCCAGTCGCTGCTCGCTCATGCCGATGCCGTTGTCCACCACCGTGATCCGGGCGCCCCGCCCGGACGTCTCGCCGGCCACCAGCACCCGGGTGTGCGGCGGGGAGAAGACTGTCGCGTTCTCCATCAGCTCGGCCAGCGCCAGGACGAGGTCACCGACGACCGCCGGAGCGGCGGCGATGCCCGCCGGCACCTGCACCTCGACGCGGGTGTAGTCCTCGATCTCGCCGAGCGCCAGCCGGACCACGTCGGCCAGCGGCACCGGCGCGGTGTGCGCGTCGGCGCCGGCCGAGCCGGAGAGCACCACCAGGCTGCCGGCGTTGCGCCGCAGCCGGCTGGAGATGTGGTCGAGCCGGTACAGGTGCTCCAGGCGGCCCGCGTCGGCCTCCTGCTGCTCCAGCCGGTCGATCAGCGCGAGCTGGCGGCTCACCAGATTCTGCGTACGCCGCCCGACGTGGCCGAACATCTGCGCCACGTTGCGCCGGCCGGCGACCTGCCGCTCGACCAGCTGGGCCGCGGTGTTCTGCACCCGGTCGAAGGCCCGGGCCAGGTCACCGATCTCGTCGTTGGACCGGATGACCACCGGCTCCAACCGGACCGCCTGGACGTGCTCCGTCTCGTCGTCGGTGACCCGGACCAGCTCGGCCTCGGCGACCCGGGCGACCCGGTCGGCGGAGCGGGTGAGCTGGCTCAGCGGTCGGGCGACCGTCCGCGCGACTGCCACGCTGAGCAGCACCACCAGCGCCAGGATCAACGCCGCCGCGGCACCCACCAGGTACGCGGCGGTCAGCGCCCGCCGCTGGTCGGCCTTCACCTCGGCGAGAACGTCGGCGACGAGCTTCTTCTCGACGAACTGGCCGAGCTGGATCATCGTGCGGACGGCCGGAAAGAGCGCGTCCATCGGCACGTCGCGGACCGCGGCGGCCGGGTCCCGGGCGCTGGTGATCAGGAAGTCGGGGCTGGTACGCGCGGCCACCGCCGCGTCGTTGAGCTGGGCCACCTTGAGCTGCTCGGGCGTGATCAGAGTGCGGAAGCGCAGGTTGTCGACCTGAAGGGCGGCGATGCACGCCACGTACCCGGCGGTGGTGTCCGGGCTGCCGATCGCCTTGACCAGGATGCTCAGGGTGGCGCAGGCGCCCAGGCCCTCGTCGGCGCGCAGCAGCCCGTCCAGGGCGAGCACCTGGCGGCCCGGCAACGTCTCGGTGTCCACGCTGAAGACCAGCCGCAGCGATTCGATCAACCCCCGGTTGACCGGGCCGAACGCGTCCATCACCTGGCCGGGGTTCGCGGCTCGGGCCAGCACGGCCGTCCGCAGGTCGATGAGGCTGGACACCCCGCTGAGCGCGTGGTCGACCCGCTCGGTCAGCGCGTCGCCGCCGTCGGCCCGCAGGTCGGCCACCCGGTCGTCCACGTCGGCGGCCTTGCGGACCAGCTCGGAGCGTTCGACCCGGCCGAGGAGGTAGCCGACCGACAGGATGCGTTCCTGTTGCAGGTCCTGGACGAGGCTGCCGACCCGGCTGGCGAGCCGCACCTGCTCGGTGATGTCGGCGGCGCGTTGCGCGGCGGCCACCCGGTCCAGCACCACGGGCACCGCGAGGCCGACCATGCTGAGCAGGGGGATCACCACGAGCAACGCGAGCTTTCCGCGGATCCGAAGCCTACCGAGAAGCATCGAACGGCCCCCACTGCGCGAGGATCGGCTCGTGGGCCGCGCCGACCGGTTGCAGCGGTCGAGGGTCGGCCGGTTGGCCGGTCGGGGCTGGCGGTTGCCAGGGGTCTCCGGGCGGCGGGGCGGCGGGGCTGGCGGCGTCCGACGTGGCGGCCCGCCGACGTGCGCGTCGACCGGCGGCGATCAGCATGCCGGCGAGCCAGGCCAGCAGCAGGAAGGCCAGCGCGCCCGCCCCGGCGGCCAGCCAGCGGTCCCGGGCCAGCCCGTCGATCCGCTCGGCGAGCAGGGCGTCCAGTTCGCCGAGGATGACCGGCTGGAGCTGCCGCGCGGCGTTGCGCGAGTTGAGTGCGGCAGCGGTCAGTTGGCCCTGGTCGATGGTGCCGGTGGCGCTCGGGGTCGAGTACAGGGCCAGCGCCTCCACCGACCGCTGATAGGCGTCCAGCGGGGTCAGCACGTTGGCGCCCAGGTCGGTGCTCTCCGAGCTGTCCACGGCGGAGCGCAGGTTGTCGACCACGTCCCCGGCCGGCGACAGGGCGGACACCCGCATACCGGTCAGCTCCATGAGGCTGCGGGCCCGTTCGGCGGCCGGTCGTCGGGTGGCGAGCGCGCCCAGGTCGGCGAGCCGGCCGGCGCCCACCACCGCCTCGGGCAGCTCCTCGCCGGCGCTGTCCTGCAGGAAGAACGAGTCGGCGCCCGGGTCACGGCCCAGTCCCGAGCTCTCCCGGATCTTGCGGTGCAGGGCGAGCAGCAGGTCGGTGACCTCGCCGTACGCGGTGTAGGCGGCCTCCGGGTCGGCGGGGCTGCGGTCGCGCAGCGCCTCCACCTTGGCCCGTAGCCCGGCCCACCGTTCCTGGCTGCGCAGTTGCCCGCCGATGCGGGCGTCCACCGTGGCGGCCTGCTCGACGGCGCGGCTCAGCGGCTCGCCCGGGACGGGGCGTCCGGCGACGGCCGCGGACTGGGCTTCCACAAGCGCCTCGGTGACCGGGGCCAGGGCGCGCAGGTACTGCACGCCGAGCCGTTCGCGGTCGGCCAGGCTCCGATCGTCGCCGGTCTGCCGCCAGGTGGATGCGAAGAGCAGCCCCACCGGCGCCAGCAGCGCGACGATGAGCAGCAGCGGCAACGACCGGCCCAGCATGGACGTCCGTCGACGGGCCCGCGGCGCGGGGACTGTCATGGTGTGTCTCCTCCGGCGTCGGGCGGGGGAACAGCGCGGCGTCGGGCTCGCCGACAAGTCCCGTCTACCGGACCGGAAAACTAACCGAACCCTGTGGGGGCCGACCGGTTGCCGGTGAGTCAGTTTTGCGTCAGTTCGAGCGATGTCACCGTTCGTCGGGGTTCCGAGCACGCTGTGTCCCGTCGATGCGTGTGACATGAAGGGATCGATGGGGATATCCGCGGAAGATCGGAATTCACGGGATCCGAACTCAACTCACCCGGCCGCGCCGGAGGATGCGCGGTCGCACCGGGATGGATCACCGATCGGAGCAACCGGACGGACGTACGGCGGATCTCAGCCAACGCTCAGCCTGCGGCCCGTACCGTGTGCCGCATGAGATCGCCGTCGCCGGCCGCGTGGTTCCGGCGTGCCCTGCCCACCCGCCGCCGCGCGATCGCCGCGGCGGCGGTCGTTGTGCTGCTGGCGGCCGCCGTCGGTTGGGCGGTGTGGCCGCGGAAATCGGGCGTACGCACCCAGAGCGCGATGCTCACCGTCCGCTCCGGACCGTCCGGAGACCAGCCCGTCGACCTGGACACGACCCTCTACCTCCCGACCGGGGCGTCGTCCGGTCGGAAGGTGCCGGCGGTGCTGCTGGCGCACGGGTTCGGCGGGACCAAGGAGTCGGTGCGCTCGGACGCCGAGGAGTTCGCCGGGCGCGGCTACGCGGTGCTCACCTGGACCGCGCGGGGCTTCGGCCGCAGCGGCGGCGAGATCCACCTGGACAACCCGGACTACGAGGTGCGCGACGCCGAGCGGCTGCTGGATTGGCTGGCCGCCCGGCCCGAGGTGCGCACCGACGCCCCCGGCGATCCGAAGGTCGGCGTGGTCGGCGGCTCGTACGGCGGCGGGTTGGCGCTGCTGCTGGCCGCCCAGGACCGTCGGGTGGACGCGATCGTCCCCATGATCACCTGGAATGACCTGTCCCGGGCGTTCCTGCCGGAGAGCACCGGTGCGGCACCGACCGAGGGCGTGTTCAAGAAGGGCTGGGCGGGTCTCTTCTTCGGTGGGGGCGGCAACGTGGGCAGTGGCCCGGCCGGGCTCTCCGGGGCGACCGCAGCCCAGCCCGAGGGGGCGCCGGCATCGGCCGGCCCGCCCAGCCCGGGGCCGGGCGAGGGCCCGGGCACGGCTCCCGGTGGAGCCCCGGCCGGCGCCGCCGACCCGTCCTGCGGGCGATTCGCCGCCGACGTGTGCGCCGCGTACCTGCGGATCGCCACCGCCGGCCGCGCCGACCAGGCCGCCGTGGACCTGCTGCGCCGGTCCAGCCCGGCGGGCGTGCTGGACCGGATCAAGGCCCCCACCCTGCTGGTGCAGGGTGAGGCGGACACCCTCTTTCCGCTCGGTGAGGCGGACGCGAACGCGAAGGGCATCGCCGCCGCCGGCACCCCGGTCCGGGTCGCCTGGTTCACCGGGGGGCACGACGGTGGCAGTGGACCCCGCTCGGACGAAGACCGGGTGAAGTTCCTGACCGTCCAGTGGCTCGACCACTACGTCAAGGGCGAGGGGGACGCGCCCGGCGACGACTTCACCTGGTCGCGGATCGCCGGCTTCGACGCGCTCGACCGGGGCCTGGTCGCCACCGGTTTCCGCCGCGCCGACTATCCGGGCCTGGCCGGCAACGCCCGCCGGGAGGTGACTGTCGCCGGTCCGGCGCAGCCGATCGCGAACCCGCCGAACGGCAACCCGGCCGCCATCTCCTCGATCCCCTTCGCCGGTGGCCTCACCTCGCTGCTGGACGGGGTGGCCGGCGACGTGCCCGGCCAGCACGCGCGCTTCGAGTCGGCGCCGCTGACCGAGGCGGTGGACGTGGCGGGCGCACCCACCGTCACCGTGCGGGCCGCCTCGCCGACCGGGGAGGCGGTGCTCTTCGTCAAGCTCTACGACGTCGACCCCGAGGGCGCGGCCACGCTGCCGAACGGGCTGGTCGCCCCGGTCCGGCTCACCGGCCTGCCGCAGCGGGTGCAGGACGCCCGCCCGGTCACCGTGACGCTGCCCGGGATCGTCCGCCGCGTCGAGGCCGGGCACCGGCTGCGACTGGTGGTGGCCAGCTCCGACCAGGCGTACACCACGCCCGCCGAGCCGACCGTCTACACGGTGGCCGCGGACGGCGCGGTCAGCCTGCCCACGGTCAGCGGGGAGCCGATCCCCACCGCGGCGACGCTCTGGCGCTGGGTGCTCGCCGGCCTGCTCGCCGCCATCGTGATCGGGCTCGTCGTAGTCGTGGCCGTGGTCCGCCGCCGGCACCGCCGCCAGGACCGCTCGGTGCATCCGGAGTACGCGGACACCCCGCTGGCCGTGCGCGCGCTGCGCAAGGAGTACGCGGACGGCTTCGTCGCGGTGTCGAACGTGGACTTCGAGGTGCACCCCGGTCAGGTGGTGGGTCTGCTGGGGCCGAACGGCGCCGGCAAGACCACCACCCTGCGGGTGCTGATGGGGCTGACCCAGCCGACCGCTGGGGAGATCTACGTCTTCGGTCGTCGGCTGGTGCCCGGCTCGCCGGTGCTGTCCCGGATCGGCGCGCTGGTGGAGGGGCCCGGCTTCCTGCCGCACCTGTCCGGTCTCGACAACCTGAAGGCGTACTGGAAGGCCACCGGACGGCCGGCCGAGGACGCGCACTTCGACGCGGCCCTGGAGATCGCCGGGCTGGGCGACTCGGTACACCGAAAGATCAAGAATTACAGCCACGGCATGCGCCAGCGGCTCGCCATCGCCCAGGCCATGCTCGGCCTTCCCGAGCTGCTGGTGCTGGACGAGCCGACCGACGGGCTCGACCCGCCGCAGATCGCCGAGATGCGCCGGGTCCTCCAGCGGTACGCCACCGACGGCCGCGCGGTGCTGGTCTCCAGCCACCTGCTGGCCGAGGTGGAGCAGACCTGCACGCACGCCGTGGTGGTGAACAAGGGCCGGATCGTGGCGTCCGGGCCGGTGCAGGAGATCGTCGGCGAGTCGCCGAGCGTGCTGTTCGACGTCACCGATCCGGTGGCGGCGCGGGCGGTGCTGGACCGGCTGCACGGCGTACGGGTGCTGCCGGAGAGCGACGGCCAACTGGTGGTCGACACCAACGGCACGGCCCGCAGCGAGGTGGTGGCGGAGCTGGTGCGCGCCGGCATCGGGGTGGACCGGGTGGTGCCCCGGCGGCGCCTGGAGGACGCGTTCCTCGCCCTGGTGGGCGAGAACTCTCGGGGAAGCGGTGACCGGTGATGGCTGGATCTCCCGTCGAGGCGCCGGTGGGCGTCACCGACCCGGCCGGTGCGGCCCGGGGCTACCGACCCTCGGCCACCATGCCGTTCGCGGCGGAGTTCCGCCGGCAGGCGGCGCGGCGGCGGACCCAGCTGGCGCTCGGGTTCATGGTGCTGCTGCCGCTGATCATCCTGGTCGCCTTCCAGTTCAACTCGGGTGGCGACGACGACAACGGCAACAACGAGTTCGCCAGCCTGGTCGACCTGGCCACCTCCGGCGGGCTCAACTTCACCCTCTTCTCGATCTTCGTGTCGGCGTCGTTCCTGCTGGTCGTGGTCGTCGCGCTGTTCTGCGGCGACACGGTGGCCAGCGAGGCGAGCTGGGGCAGCCTGCGCTACCTGCTCGCGATCCCGGTGCCCCGGGCCCGGCTGCTCACGGTGAAGCTGGTGGTCGCGCTCGCGTACTCGGGGCTGGCCCTGCTGCTGCTGGCCGGCACCGCCCTGCTCGCCGGGACCCTGCGCTACGGCTGGTCGCCACTGCGCAGCACGGTCGCCGCCGAGCTGGAGCCGACCGAGGGGCTGCTCCGACTGCTGGCCGTGCTCGGCTATCTGGCGGTCGTACTCCTGGTGGTGGCCGGCCTGGCGTTCCTGCTGTCGGTGACGACGGACGCCGCGCTCGGCGCGGTCGGCGGAGCGGTCCTGCTCTGGATCCTGTCCAGCATCCTGGACCAGATCACCGCCCTGGGGGGCCTGCGCGACTTCCTGCCCACCCACTTCAGCACCGCCTGGCTGGGGCTGCTCTCCACGCCGGTGCAGACCGACGACGTGGTACGCGGCTGCATCTCCGCGATCAGCTACGCGACGCTGTTCTGGGGGTTGGCGTTCTGGCGGTTCACCCGCAAGGACATCACGTCGTAGCCTTCCGCCAGGCGCTGACGCCGATCCGGCCCGTGTTGCCCACGTCGATCGGGCCGTCCGGGTCGACCTCCTCGGCCGGCTGACCGGCGGCGGGCGCGACCGTCAGGTACGCCCCGGCGGTGGCCACCACTGTCGAATCGGTGACCAGGTTGCGCCAGAGGACTGTGGCGACGGCCCTCTCGCCCTTGCGCAGCGTGACCGGCTGCGGCGGCTGATCGAAGCCCGAGGTGATCTCCTTCGCCCCGTTCACCACCCGCAGGATGATCGGCTTGCGCTGCTCGTTCAGGACCCACACCGCCGGGTAGCCGTTGAGCCGGTAGGGGCGGTCGCCGCAGTTGACCAGTTCCAGGCCGAGCGCGCGCAGCCCCATCGCCGCGTCCCCACCGGTGGACCGGATCCGAACGCCGGAGGCCGGGCACTCGGCGACCGGCTCGGCGCTCGCCGACGGGGTCGTGCCGGGCGTGGTCGGTGGCCGGCCCGTGGGATCACCACCCTGGCCCCGATGGTCGCCGGGTGTGCAGGCGGCGAGCAGGAGAGCTACTGCGGCCACCGCGACCACCGCGCTGGCCCGTCGCCGTGCTGCCGTGCCGAGGGAGATCATCCGCCGATCCTCGCCCACGCGGGCGTCCCACCGCCGCCCGGCCCCGCAGCTCGCCCTGGCCCGCTCTCGTGCGACCCGCCGGCCTACCGCTCCACGGCGGACCGGTGATCCACCCCCACTCCGCCGACGTGGCGGTATCCCGCGACGTGGAAAGCCCCATGTCGGCGATACGGAGTGGATCATCGTTCGTGCGTCAGCCGACGGGGCACTTCGTCTGGGCGTGATGGCGTTGTTCGGCACGCCGGATGACCAGAGCGGCCCGCCGGCATCGCCGCGCTCAGGGCGCGGTGGGCTCTACGCCCCACACGTGGGGCAGCTCGACAGGCGCTGCGGGCAGCTCGACAGGCTGTACGGCCACCTCGGCTGGCGGTACGTTCTGGGCGGGAGCGCTCCCACACGGGCGATATGTTCCGAGCGGGGATCTTCCCACTAGCAAGGAATTTATTAACTTCGATACATTCATGTCCCACCATTGAAGAGATCTGTCCCCTTCGATGGAGGTCTCCATGAACGTCTCTCGGCTCGGCGGGCCGACCCTGTCCCTGTTCCGCATCGTGACCGGCCTGCTGTTCATGCTGCACGGCCTGTCCTCGATCTTCGGGTTGTTCGGCGGCAACCCGATGACCGGCTCGGCGATACCGTTCGGCTCCTGGCCGGGCTGGTGGGCCGCGCTGATCCAACTGATCTGCGGCGCGCTGGTGCTGGCCGGGCTCTTCACCCGGCCCGCCGCGCTTCTCGCCTCCGGCTCGATGGCGTACGCCTATTTCGTGGTCCATCAGCCCGAAGACCTGCTTCCGCTGCGCAACGGCGGTGAGCTGTCGGCGCTTTTCTGCTGGTCGTTCCTTCTGGTCGCGGCGCTCGGCTCGGGCCCCTGGGCGCTCGACGCGCTGTTCGCCCGGCGTCGCGCCGACGCTCCACCGGCCTCGGTGACCGACCCCGCCCCGGTTTCCGCCTGACCGCACCCGTACCGCGCGTCGCCGGAGCCTCGACGAGGCGGCTCCGGCGACGCGCGCCCGTTCGAGGTCGGTCGAGGTCGGTCGAGGGTCGTTCGAGGTCGGTCGGATCGGGCGAAGGCGGCGGCGTCAGGCCGGAGGGCGAGGCGCGAGGACCGCGTCCAGCAGGCCGGGGTAGAGCTTGTCCACCTCGTCGCGGCGCAGTCGGACCAGGCGGCTCGTGCCGGCGGCACGGGTCCGGGTCAGGCCGGCCTCGCGCAGCACCTTGAGGTGGTGACTGCGGGTCGCCTTCGAGACGCCGAAGTCGAAGCTGCCGCACGCGGCCTCGCCACCCTCGGCGAGCGCCCGCACGATCTGTAGCCGCACGTCGTCGGCGAGTGCGGCCAGCACGGCGGTGACCGGTACGACGGTCAGGTCGGGTTCGTGCGGCTCCATGTGACCAGTGTAACCCTTGTTCGACAACTCTCGAACAACACCCTATGGTCGGTGTCGTTGGTTCGAAAATACTCGAACAAGGGAGCTGCCGATGCGATCCCGCGCCGCCGCCTATCCGCTGCTCGCCGTGCTCGCCTGGGGCGCGATGTTCCCGATCCTGGCCAGCGCGCTGAGCCGGGTCGATCCGCTCAACCTGACCACCGCCCGCTACCTGTTCGCCACAGTCATCCTGGTCGCCATCCTGCTGGTCCGCGAGGGCCCCGCAGCGCTGCGGCTCGGCGGTCGGGGAGTCGAGGTGGTGGTGCTCGGCGTCGTCGGCTTCGCCGGCTTCAACCTGCTCACCAACCTGGCGCTCGAACACGCCGCCCCGCAGCAGATCTCCCTCTTCGTGGCCACCACGCCGGTCATCACCCAGCTGGTCCGGTGGGCCCGGGACGGCGTACGACCGAAGCCGCTCCTGCTGGCCCTCTCCCTGGTGGCGCTCCTCGGAGTCGGCCTGGTGATCACCCGCGGGAGCCTTGTCGGGTTCGGCCAGTTCGGTCTCGGCGGGCTCATGATGATCGGCGCGGTGCTCGGCTGGGGCATCTACACCCACGGCGCCAGCCGGTTCGGCGCCTGGTCGCCGCTGCGCTTCACCACGCTGACCGCGCTCGCCGGCACGGCCGCCATGCTGGCCGCGAGCATCGGCGCCGACGCCGTCGGGTGGCAGCACGCGCCGGCCGCCGCCGACCTCGTGGCGGTCACCCCACAGTTGGCGTACGCCGTGATCGTCGCCGCCGTCGTCGCGGTGCTGGCGTGGAACACCGGCGTGCAGCGGCTGGGCGCGGCCAACGCCGCCCTGTTCATGAACCTGGTCCCGGTGACCACCTTCGTCGTGCAGATCGCCCGCGGCTACCGGCCGGAGGCGATCGAGCTGGTCGGCGCCGCGATCACCATCGCCGCCCTGGTCGCCGCGAACCTCGCCACCAGGGCACGGACCCGGTCGTCGTCCCTGCCGCGACCCACCGCGGTCACCGACCCGGCCGCGGTGGTCGACCCGGTGGCGGTGGCCGCCCGCTGACCCACTCCCTGGGATACCCGGTGGAGGCGACAGGCAACGTTGCCTAGACTCGACGGCACAACTGCATACCTCATCCAGAGGGGCTGAGGGATACGGCCCGACGACGCCCCGGCAACCACCCCGCGCGCTCACCGCTGAGCGACCCGCGGGGCAGGTGCCAATTCCGTCCCCGCCGCACCGTGCGATGCGGGGAAAGATGAGAGGACTCTCGACATGACGTCGACGCTCGCCGCCTCCGGCATCGACACCTCCGCCAGCCCCGCCCGCGCCCTGGTCTGTCGCGCCTGTTCGGCCCGCTACCCGCTCGCCGCCCAGCACGCCTGCTACGAGTGTTTCGGCCCTCTCGAAGTGGACTACGACACCGCGGCCCTGGCCACGGTCACCCGGGAGCAGATCGAGGCGGGCCCGAAGAACATCTGGCGGTACGCCGCGCTGCTGCCCGCCGGCCAGGACCCGGCCACCCGGGTCACCCTCGACCCGGGGCTGACCCCGCTGGTGGCGGCCCCGCACCTCGCCGCCGAGCTGGGCATCACCGCACCGCTGTGGGTCAAGGACGACAGCGCCAACCCGACCCACTCGTTCAAGGACCGGGTCGTCTCGGTGGCGCTGACCGCCGCGAAGGCACTCGGCTTCACCCGGTTCGCCTGCGCGTCGACCGGCAACCTGGCCAACTCGGTGGCCGCGCACGCCGCCCGCGCCGGTGTGCCCTCGGTGGTCTTCATCCCCAGTGACCTGGAGCAGGGCAAGGTCATCACCACCGCCGTGTACGGCGGCGAACTGGTCGCCATCGACGGTTCGTACGACGACGTCAACCGGCTCTGCGGTGAGCTTGTGGAGACCGACGAATTCGAGGACACGGCGTTCGTCAACGTGAACGTCCGGCCGTACTACGCGGAGGGCTCCAAGACCCTCGGCTACGAGGTGGCCGAGCAGCTCGGCTGGCGCATCCCGGCCCAGGTGGTCATCCCGATGGCCAGCGGTGAGCTGCTCACCAAGATTGACAAGGCGTTCTCCGAACTGGTCGAGATCGGCCTGGTCGAGGCGCCGGCCGGCGGCTGGAAGGTCTTCGGGGCCCAGTCGGCCGGCTGCAACCCGATCGCCGCCGCGCTGCACGCCGACACGGACACGATCACCCCGGTCAAGCCCACCGGCATCGCCAAGTCGCTCAACATCGGCGACCCGGCCGCCGGCCTCTACGCCCTGGAGGCGGTCCGCCGCACCGGCGGTTGGATGGAGTATGCCGACGACGACGAGATCCGCGCCGGCATCCGCCAGCTCGCACGCACCACAGGCGTCTTCGCCGAGACGGCGGGCGGGGTGACCGCGGCGGTGCTGCGCAAGCTGGTCGAGTCCGGGCGGCTCGACCCGACGGCCGAGACTGTCGTGTTCAACACCGGCGAGGGCCTGAAGACCATCGACGCGGTGGCCAGTCAGGTCGGCCCGACCCACCACATCAAGCCCAGCCTTCGCGCCGCCCGCGACGCCGGCCTCCTCGGCTGACTCTGGGGCCGCGCCGGGCCCACCGGCCAGTAACTGGGTTTTCGCTGTGAGTATGGAAAACCCGCCGGTCTGGACTTGACGGCAGGAACCGGACGGCGCAAGATGCTCCGTGCGGGAGGGCATTTCGCCGGAGACTTTTGAAGTTCTTGCGACCCAACGCCGGAGGCGTTGTGCGAGTGTCCCTCCCGACCACGTCCGATGGGGCCAGCGAATAATTCGCTGGCCCCATCGCTTTTCCGCCTGTCAGGCTCCCCGGCATGAGCATCACCATCACGTCGTTCGACGGCGCCGACCGGGCCGCGGTCGACGAGGCGTACCGGGTCGGGGTGGCGGCCAACGAGGTCGACCTTCCGGACTTCCCGCCCTTCTGCCGGCGTCGCTTCGACGCGCTGTTCCACACGCCGGCACCCGGCACCCGATCGCTCTGGGCGCTGGCCCGGCTGGACGGTGTGCCGGCCGGGTACCTCCAGCTCGACCTGCCGCAGCTCGACAACACCGACAACGCCACCGCCGAGCTGACGGTGCGTCCCGAGCTGCGGCGGCGCGGCGTCGGCCGGGCACTGCACGAGTACGGGGTGCGTCTGCTGCGCCAGCACGGCCGCAAGCGGGTGGTCGCGATGACCGTCCGCGCGCTGCCCGGCGGTGCGGCCCGTTCCGGGGCGGGCGACGCGTTCGCCGCCTCGACCGGGGCGCAGTCCGCCCTGGCCGAGGTGCGACGCCGGCTGGAGATCGCCGACATCGACCGGGTCGCCCTGCGGGCGGCGCTCGCCGAGGCCAAGCCGCGGGCGGAGGGCTACCGGTCGGTCTGCTGGCAGGGCACCACGCCGCAGGAGTACGTGGCGGACATCGCCTACCTGGACAGCCGGCTGTTGATGGACGCGCCGATGGGTGACGTGCAGTGGGAACCGGAGCAGGTGGACGCCGAGCGCATCCGGGGCAACGAGCGCGCGTTGGACGCCCGGGGCCGGCGGCGCTACCACCTCGGGATGCGGCACGAAGCGTCCGGTCGGTTGGTCGCCTGGACCCTGCTCGACGTGGGCGCCTCCGCCGACTGGCACGCCTTCCAGCAGATCACCATCGTCGACCCGGCCCACCGTGGGCACCGCCTGGGCCTGATCGCCAAGGCGGAGAACCTGCACCACCTGCTCACCCACGAGCCGGCGGTACGCGTCATCGACACCTGGAACGCGGCCAGCAACAGCTACATGGTGGCCATCAACGAGCAGCTCGGCTTCCGCCCGGTGGACGCCTGGAACAACTGGCAGCTCACCCTCTGACGGGTATCGGCGCTACTGCTCGCGGACCTGGCTCAGGCATGAACCTCTGTCTGGCATCCGCCCCTACTGCTCGCGGACCTGGCTGTTGCATGATGGCTGGCATGACGGAGACCCCGCATCCCCTGTACGACAGGCACGCCGACACCCTCAACCGAGCGCTGACCGCGATCACGGAGCGGGGCTACTGGTCCGCCTATCCCGAGTCCCCCAGCCCCCGCGTGTACGGCGAAACCGCCGCCGCCGACGGCAAGGCCGCCTTCGAGGCGTACCTCGGCGGTGATTTTCCGCTCGACCAGCCGGGCGCCGGCGAGCGGATCGCCACCGAGACGAGCCCGTTCGGGGTCGAGCTGGCGGTGCGTTACCCGCACGCCGGCACCGACGAGCTGATCGCCGCCGCCTCCGCCGCGCTCCCGGTCTGGCGCGACGCCGGCCCGCAGGCCCGCGTGGGCGTCTGCCTGGAGATCCTGGACCGGCTGCACAAGCACATCTTCGAGCTGGCCAACGCGGTGCAGTTCACCAGCGGGCAGGCGTTCGTGATGGCCTTCCAGGCCGGCGGCGCGCACGCGCTGGACCGGGCGCTGGAGGCGCTGGCGTACGCGTACGCCGAGATGACCCGGCACCCCGGCACGGCCGGCTGGGAGAAGGCCGCCGGCAAGGGCGACCCGCTGCGGATGACCAAGACGTTCCACGTGGTCCCGCGTGGGGTGGCGTTGGTGATCGGCTGCAACACCTTCCCGACCTGGAACTCGTACCCCGGGCTGTTCGCCTCGCTGGTCACCGGCAACCCGGTGATCGTCAAGCCGCACCCGCGCGCGGTACTGCCGCTGGCCGTCACGGTGAAGTACGCCCGGGAGGTGCTCGCCGAGGCCGGCTTCGACCCGAACCTGATCATGCTGGCGGCCGAGGCGCCCGGTGAGAAGCTCGCCAGCGACCTGGCCCTGCACCGGTCCGTCAAGATCGTCGACTTCACCGGCTCCACCGAGTACGGCGACTGGCTGGAGACGCACGCCCGGCAGGCGTCGGTCTACACCGAGAAGGCCGGCCTGAACACGGTGGTCATCGACTCCACCGACGACTTCGCCGGCATGTGCCGCAACCTCGGCTTCACGCTGACCCTCTACAGCGGGCAGATGTGCACCACCTCGCAGAACATCCTCATCCCCGCCGGTGGCATCGAGACCGACCAGGGCCACAAGAGCTTCGACGAGGTGGCCGGCGGGATCGCCGCGGCGGTCGGCAAGCTGACCGCCGACCCGGCCCGGGGCGTCGAGCTGACCGGCGCCATCGTCAACGACGGGGTGCTGGACCGGCTGGCCGAGGTCACCAAGGTGGGTGAGCTGGTCCTGGAGTCACGGGCCGTGGCCCACCCGGCGTACGCCGACGCGGTGGTGCGTACCCCGACCATCGTGAAGCTGGGCGCGGACGACGCCGAGACGTACGGCCGGGAGTGGTTCGGGCCGATCTCGTTCGCCATCGCCACCGACTCCACAGCCCACAGCCTGGAACTGCTGCGCCGGACGGTCGGGGAGAAGGGCGCGCTCACGGCGGCGGTCTACTCCACCGACGAGGCGGTGCTGGACGCCACCGAGGCGGTGGCGGTCGAGGTCGGGGTGCACCTGTCCTGCAACCTCACCGGCGGGGTCTTCGTCAACCAGTCGGCGGCGTTCTCCGACTTCCACGGCAGTGGGGCGAACGCGGCGGCCAACTCGGCGCTGACGGACGGGGCGTACGTGGCCAACCGGTTCCGGATCGTGCAGTCGCGGCGTCACGTCTGATCTTTGGTTGCGGTTGGGGGTTTCCGGGGCAGCCCGCCCCGCTCCGGGCGGTCAGGCTTGATCCCTGCGCGGGGCGGGCTGCCCCGGAAACCCTCACGTGGACGCGGTCGTCGCTGACGCGTCCGGCTTTTAGACATCACCGGGGTTCTGCCTTGGGATGGGTTCTCTTGTTTCTAGGCTGTTCGGCGCATCTGTAGTTCGTTCAGGGCGGGGATCGTGGGGTGGGGGACTCGCACGCCGGTGTCGGTGAAGCCCAGCCGCCGGTAGGCCCGGTAGGCGCGGTCGTTGCCTACCACCACCTCCAGCAGCAGCTCCGGTCGGCCGCAGGCCCGGGACCAGGCGGCCACCCCGTCGATCAGCTCGCCGAGCAGCCCGCTGCCCCGCCAGGCCGGCGTGACGTACACGGCGTAGATGACGGTCAGCCCCGGCTCGTTCGGCGCGACCGTGCCGCCGGCGTGCCCGACCAGACGGCCGCCCGGGTCCGCGACGAACTGCGCGTTGTGGGGGCCGGCCGACGTGTACGCCACCCGCGCGGCGAACTCGCGGTGCGGTCGGGCCGCCGCGTCCGCCACGGTCTCCAGGAAGGCCAAGGGCGCGTCGGCGAGCATCTCCAGGCGCAGTGCCCGCATCCGGGCGGCGTCCTCCGGCCGGACCCGGTGGATCTCGGCCTGCCGAACGGCGGCTGAGCCGATATCGGTGGTCATGTCTGCATGCCTACCACAGGGGCGGGAGCTGCCTCGGGGCGTGCCCCGCCCCGCCGCCGGGCCGCCGGGCGGCGAGCCGGGACCGGTCGTCCGTGGCCCGTTCCGGTCCGGCCCCCGGGCCCGGTCGGATCGCCCGGGAATACGCCCGATTTGGGGTCGTGCGCGGCCGTCACTCCTCGTGTAGCGTGCGATTTCGGTCACCCTTTCAGCGGCCGTCGTCGATCGCTGAGGCGGTGGTCCGAGGGCGTCCGGCCGTGCCGCGCGCCCGGGCAGGCAACGCTGCGCAAGAGTGAGGGAAGTGCACCGTGGCACAGGGTTCCGTGAAGTGGTTCAACGCCGAAAAGGGCTACGGCTTCATCGCCGTCGACGGCGGTCAGGACGTGTTCGTCCACTTCTCCGCGATCGAGATGGACGGCTACAAGGCGCTCGACGACGGCCAGCGGGTGGAGTTCGAGATCGCCCAGGGCCAGAAGGGCCCGCAGGCGGAACACGTACGCGTCATCGCCTGAGCGAATTCCCGACCTTTTCGCTCGCGGATCACCCCCGATCGGCTGGCGGGTCGGGGCTGCGGTGCGGACGCCCACCCGGGAAGATCGTGAGCCGTTCCAGCCGATGCTGAGGAGGGTTCATGACCGACCAGCCGCCCCCACCCACCACGCCCTCCGGGCCGGGTGAGCCGGGCCCGTCCGACCCCACCTCACCCATCTCCGGCGCGGCCCCGGGCACGCCACCGGCCTCCGGCGCAGACCCCGGGCCGCCACCCGGACACGACCCCGGCCCTGCGATGCCGCCCGGATACGGCCCCGGCCCTGCGATGCCGCCCGGATACGGCCCCGGCCCTGCGATGCCACCCGGATACGGCCCCGGCCCTGCGATGCCGCCTGGATACGGCCCCGGCCCTGCGATGCCGCCTGGATACGGGCCGCCACCCGGCCCGATCCCCCAGGGTTGGGGGCAGGCCGGTCCGGCGGGTACGCCGGATCCCACCGCGCAGGGCGGTTGGGGTCCACCGGCTGGGCCGCCGCCCGGTTGGGATCCCGCGCGGGGCGGTTGGGGTCCGGCCGGTGCGCCGCCGCAGGGCTGGGTCTTTCCGCCCACCGGCGGCTACCCGCCGGGGTCTGGTCCCTACGGTGGGCAGCCGTGGTATCCGGGGGCGCCGGTCAGCTGGTACCCGCCAGGTCACGGGTTCGATCCGAACGACGCCCTGGTCACTCCGCCCGGTGCCGGCATTGGGGCCTGGTTCGAGCGGTGCGGGGGCGCGCTGCGCCGAAGCTGGCGGCAGTTGGTGCCGATCATGCTGCTCACGCAGGTCTTGCCGGCGGCGGTGCTCTCGGTCATCTCGCTGGGTGTGGACCCGTCGCCCGGCTGGGAGGCGCAGGCCGAGATGGATCCGGCGGCCGGACTGCCGGACAACTTCGCCGCCACCCTGGCAACCCTCGTCGCCGTGCTGGTCGGCGGCAGCCTGCTGATCGGTCTGGTGCAGGCGGTGGGGTGGGCCGCCGGCAGTTGGGTGATCACCCAGCAGGCGACCGGCCGGCCCGCCAGCCTGGATGCGGCGCTGCGGTACGGCCTGCGCCGGGCGCTCGGCCTGTGGGGCTGGACGTTGCTGGTCAGCGTGCTCATCGGTATCGGCTTCTGCTTCTGCGTCCTGCCGGGCATCTATCTGGCGTTCGCGTTGAGCCTGGCCGGCCCGGTCTACCTGTTCGAGCGGCAGAACCCGATCGGCCGGTCGTTCGGGATGTTCCACGCCCGGCTCGGGCTGCTGCTCGGCCGGGTGGCCGTGGTGGGCGGGGCTGTGATCGTCGGCACCGTGGTTCCGGGCTTCCTGGAGTCGGTGGGCACCGGCGCGTTGGGCACGGACCCGTTCGCGTCCCCGGGCGCCGCGGTCGGGGTGGTGGCGGTGATCGGTGTCGCGGCGCTGCTGGCGCTGCCGGCCCACCTCGTCCAGTTGATCGGTCTGCTGGTCACGTACACCGAGCAGCGGGCCCATGAGGGGCCGGTGAACAGCGCCGGACTGGCGGCCGAACTCGGCTGAGCGGCGTCATCGTGCTTGCACTCGGCAGGTGAGAGTGCTAAACAAGTCATTGGCACTCGCGTACCGTGAGTGCCAACGGTCGGGACGGTGGGGCCAGGTTGCCCAGGCGTGGAGACGCCGGGGCGGCACATGGCCGGTCGTCGCGGGCTATCCGGCCCGGCCGGAGGACGTCGTCGTCGCCTGGTGGCGGCGTCCCAAGGTGCGTAAACCAGGCGGCCCATCCGGGACACACACTCGGGTGGCCGTGAGTGTCCAGGAGGACAACGCCGTATGGCAAAGATGATCGCGTTCGACGAAGAGGCGCGCCGCGGCCTCGAGCGGGGCATGAACCAGCTCGCTGACGCCGTAAAGGTGACCCTCGGCCCGAAGGGCCGCAACGTCGTGCTCGAGAAGAAGTGGGGTGCCCCCACCATCACCAACGATGGTGTGAGCATCGCCAAGGAGATCGAGCTCGAGGACCCGTACGAGAAGATCGGCGCCGAGCTGGTCAAGGAAGTCGCCAAGAAGACCGACGACGTCGCCGGTGACGGCACGACGACGGCGACCGTCCTGGCCCAGGCCCTGGTTCGCGAGGGCCTGCGCAACGTGGCCGCCGGCGCCAACCCGATGGCCCTGAAGCGGGGCATCGAGGCTGCGGTCGCGAGCGTCTCGGAGGAGCTGTCCAAGCTCGCCAAGGACGTCGAGACCAAGGAGCAGATCGCCTCCACCGCCTCCATCTCCGCTGGCGACAGCACCGTCGGCGAGATCATCGCCGAGGCGATGGACAAGGTCGGCAAGGAAGGCGTCATCACCGTCGAGGAGAGCAACACCTTCGGGCTGGAGCTGGAGCTCACCGAGGGTATGCGCTTCGACAAGGGCTACATCTCGGCCTACTTCATGACCGACCCGGAGCGCATGGAGGCCGTCTTCGACGACCCCTACCTCCTGATCGTCAACAGCAAGATCTCGTCGGTCAAGGACCTGCTTCCGATCCTGGAGAAGGTCATGCAGTCGGGCAAGTCGCTGCTGATCATCGCCGAGGACATCGAGGGCGAGGCCCTGGCCACCCTGGTCGTCAACAAGGTCCGGGGCACCTTCAAGTCCGTCGCCGTCAAGGCGCCGGGCTTCGGTGACCGCCGCAAGGCCATGCTCGCCGACATCGCCATCCTCACCGGTGGCCAGGTCATCAGCGAGGAGGTCGGCCTCAAGCTGGACGCCGTCGGCCTCGACATGCTGGGCCGCGCCCGCAAGGTCGTGGTGACCAAGGACGAGACCACCATCGTCGACGGTGCCGGCGACGCCGACCAGATCCAGGGTCGGGTCAACCAGATCCGGGCCGAGATCGACAAGAGCGACTCCGACTACGACCGCGAGAAGCTGCAGGAGCGGCTGGCCAAGCTGGCCGGTGGCGTTGCGGTGATCAAGGTCGGCGCGGCCACCGAGGTCGAGCTCAAGGAGCGCAAGCACCGCATCGAGGACGCCGTTCGCAACGCGAAGGCCGCCGTCGAGGAGGGCATCGTCCCGGGTGGTGGCGTCGCGCTGGTGCAGGCCGGCAAGACCGCCTTCGACAAGCTGGACCTGGTCGGCGACGAGGCGACCGGTGCCAACATCGTCAAGGTCGCGCTGGACGCCCCGCTGCGGCAGATCGCCGTCAACGCCGGCCTCGAGGGCGGCGTCGTGGTGGAGAAGGTCCGTAACCTCGAAGCGGGTCACGGCCTCAACGCCGCCAACGGCGAGTACGTCGACCTGCTGGCCGCGGGCATCATCGACCCGGCCAAGGTGACGCGCTCGGCGCTGCAGAACGCCGCTTCCATCGCGGCGCTCTTCCTCACCACCGAGGCCGTCGTCGCGGACAAGCCGGAGAAGAACCCGGCTGCCCCGGCGGGCCCGGGTGGCGGGGACATGGACTTCTGAGTCCAGTTCCGACACACCGAACGGGGCGGGCCGCTGACGCGGTCCGCCCCGTTCGTCGTCAGGTGGGCAGTGGGCGCTGGTTGCGGCGCTTCTGCGCCCGGTCGTACGGCGGGAGCAGCTGGATCGGCGCGTCCACCATCTCCTGCGGTTCCTCGGTCAGCCGCTCGCCGTCGGTGGTCATCTCGGCAAGTTGCTCGGCGTCGCCGTAGTCGAGCCGGTCGAACGGGAGTTGGCCGGGCAGTTCGCCGACCGGTTTCCAGGTGATCGGCGGGCCGTCCTCGGTCTGGTCGTCATCCGTGGTCATGGCTGCCTCCTCTACCGAAACGGTAGGGGGCGTCGATGGGTAATGCGGGCGAATGGACTCATGTCCCATTTGCCCTCTCACGTCACCGGTAGGGTCCGCCGGTACAGGAAGAAGACCCGCTCGATCCGGGCGCCCGCGCTGCCCGAGTAGAACGGCACCGGCCCCACCCAGCCAATCTGCGCCCGGTCCACCCCCGCCGCACGCTGGTCGCGCAGGCAGCGTCGCAGCAGCACCCCGCCGATGCCCGAACCCTCGGCGGCGGGCGCGGTGCCCATCGGCCCGAACCAGCTCGGCCGGGACGACCCGTAGGCGGCGAAACCCAGCACCTCGCCGGTCCGCTCCGCCAGGTGGCAGCCCGCCCCCGCGCGGCCCACCGACCCGGCCAGCTCGCCGTCCCAGGCGCCACCGAAGGTGGACCGGGCGAACGCGGCCAGCGCCGGCAGGTCCGCGGGCTCCGCCCGGCGTACCGTGATGCCCTGCCCAGCCAGCCGTTGCTCCGCGGCCTCCGTGGACCGCAGGGCCGGTGACTCGTCGTACGACAGGTCCGCCGTCATGTTCCAGGCGGTCCGGTCCTGGTGGTAGCCGAGCGCCAGGGCGGCGCACACCGCTGGCGTGTACCGCACGTCGATGCCCGGCCAGGCGTAGTACGGCGGGTTTCCGGCGAGCAGCACCTCGGTGACGCCGCGCTCGGCGAGTGCCTGTTCGGCCCGCGACAGCAGCGCGCGGCCCACCCCCCGGCGGCGCTGCCCGGGGAGCACAGCGACCAGGTCCACGTGCCCGATGCCCACCTCGGCCGGCGACACCGAGCAGAGCAGCACCCCGACCAGGTCGTTCCCCCGGTACGCGCCCAGCCCGACCACCGCGCGGTCGGCAGCGGCCCGGGTCCACAGCACGTCCACGATGGCGGCCGCCTCGGCGGCGTCCTCGGGCAGGTCGAGCGCCTGCGCGCAGAACCGCGTCACGGTGGGCGCGAGGTCGGGGCTCAGTTCGGCGACGGTGATCTCGGCGTCCATGGTCGCCGACCCTAGATCACCTGCTGGCGGTGACCGGCCCCGCCCTCGTTCACCCCCGGGCGGCGCGAACGGCTGCGTACGCGTCGACCTGGCCGGCGCCGGTGACGTTCGCCGGGCCGCCGCAGGCGTCGGTGGGGTTGTCGGAACGGTACGTCGGCTCGGCCGGCGTCGCGGTGTCCCGCAGGATCTGCCGGGTCCTGGTCAGGTCCCCGACCAGCGCCGGGTTCGCCGACCACATGAGCGCGACCACTCCCGCCACCTGCGGGGTCGCCATCGACGTGCCGTCCAGCGCCGCGTACCCGCCGCCGGGCATGGCCGACACCACGCCCACCCCGGGCGCCAGCACGTCCGGTTTGCCCGTGCCGCCCGGCACCGGCCCGCGTGAGGAGAACTCGGCCACCCGCCGGTGCGCGTCCACCGCGCCCACGGTCAGCACGTTCGCGTACGGAGCGGGCGGGTCGTCGATCGACGCGCACCACGGGCCGGTGTTGCCGGCCGCGGCGACCACGAAGATCCCGGCGGCGTCCAGCGCCGTGGTGGCCGGGAGCAGGGCCTCCCGGTCGCAGCCCTCGATCGCCGGGCAGCCCCACGAGTTGGTCAGCACCTGCGGGGCGCGCTCTGGCCGGCCGTCGGTGAACGGATCACCGCCGGCCGGGAAGGGCGCCAGCATGAACTGGAGGCAGTCCAGGTAGTGCCCCGGGCTGCCCAGATTGCGGTCCAGGTTGACGCAGCCCACCCACTGCGCGTCCGGCGCCACCCCGATGCCGTCCCGCCCGACCGCGCTGCCCACCGTGTGGGTGCCGTGCCCGCCCTGGTCGTTCGGCGTCCGGGTGCCGTCCCACGGGTCGTACCAGGAGTCGTCCCCGCCACGGAACCCGGCCCGCAGCGCCGGATGGTCGCCGTCCACACCGGAGTCGGAGCTGCCGACCACGATTCCCCTGCCGGTCACCCCCAGCTGGGACCAGACGCGGTCCGCGCCGAGCTGACGGATGTTCCACTCCGGGCCGGTCGGCGCGGGCGCGGTGCCCCGGCTCTGCCCCGCCGGGGCCGGCAGCGGCCGCAGGCGCTGGCTGACCAGCACCCGAGCCACCTCGGGTCGCCGCGCGAGCCAGGCCCGTACGGCCGGGCCGCCATCCACCTCGACCGCGTTGACCAGGTAATACGGCACCGGGTCGAGTCGTAGCCGCCCCGCTGTGCGGCGCAGGTCGGCCTGGCTGCGGTCGGCGGTGGTCACCAGCCGCCGGTAGACCTCCGCCGCCCGGGCGTCCCGTCCGGCCTGCCCGGGGGCGCCGGCCGGGATGCCGCTCAGGTCGGCCTGCTCGCGCAGCACCACCAGCAGCCGCTCCCCGTACAGGCCGGGTTGGCCGGGCCCGACGTCGACGACACCCACCGTCACCAGCAGGACCGCCACCGCCAGCGCGGCGACCCGGCGACTCGGGGTGCGTGCCGTCGGGCGGGCCAGCAGCACCGCGTACCCGATGGCGACCAGGACCGCGACGGCGAGGCCGGCGCCGGCGGCGGCCGCCACCCAGAACGGGACGTCCCGGGTGCCGATCAGCAGCAGGGTGATCTCTTCCGGGTCGGTGAAGGCCAGCGGGCCGAGCGCGGCCAGGCCCACCAGCCAGCCGGTCGCGGCCCGGGTGGCGCGTGCGGCGTCGGCCGGGTCGGCGGTGGGCCGCCGGGTCGCGGCCGGGTCGGCGGTCGGTCTCCAGGCCGCGGCATACAGCGCCGCCAGCGCGAAGCCCGTCGGCGGCAGCGTCAGCAGGGCGGGCAACTGCGCGCCGGACTGGCCCGTCCCGGCCGCGAGCAGCAGCAGCGCCACCCCGGCGACCAGGCCACCGACCAGCACCAGCCGTCCCGGCCGAGGCGGCCGGCCGACCGCGAACCGGGACCAGAAGGTGGCGTCCAACAGCGTCGCGGCCAGCACCCCGAGCGCGGCCGCCGCCAACAGCGCGAGCGTTGTCTCCAGGAGCCCGCCGAGCGCGCCCAGCCAGGCCCACGGCAGCAGCAGCGCCAACCCGGCGGCGACCGCGAGCAGCGGCACCGGCCCGGGCCGGCGCGATCCACGCTGCCCCCCGACCGGATCCGGGCCCCCGACGGCCGTCGACGCGGCGTCGACGCTCGACTCCGTGCTTCCGGCGGCCTGAGCGGGGGCGGCGTCGCCGTTCGGCGCCGCACCGCCGGTGCGGTCGCTGGCCCCCGACGCGGTGGCGTCGCCGTTCGGCGTCGCACCGCCGGTGCGGTCCCTGAGCCACGACGCGGTGGCGTCGCTGTTCGGCGCCGCACCGCCGGTGCGGTCGCCGGCCCACGACGCGGTGGCGTCGGGAGCGGCGGCGACGTCCGAGCCGGACGATCGTCGCGCCGACCAGGCCACGGTGAGCGCGCTGAGCGATGCGACGGCGGCCAGCGCGGCGAGGTACGCCTCGTGGTGTACGGGCGGCACGATGCGCAGCAGCGTGAGCACGCCGAGGGTGAGCGCGGCGGCCAACCACACCCGCCCGGTGGCCCGGACCGTGGTCGAGCGGGGCAGCACGGCCAGCAGCAGGGCGGGCGTGCCCACCAGCACGACGGTGACCAGGCCGAGCACCGGCCAGAGCCAACCCAGCCGGTCCCGTCCGAAGCCGAGCAGCACCTGATCGGTGAGCCAGCCACCGGTCTGGGTGGCCACCGTGACCGCGACGATCCAGCAGCCGACGAACACGGCCGCGACCACCGGCCACGGGGAGCTGCGGTCGCCGAGCCCGGGATGCGCAGGTTGACCATGCATCCGGAAACCCTACGACCAGCCCGAGCAGTCTCGAATCGAAGAACCGCGCAGATCTTGGACAGTTTCCGTCAGCCGCTGACGGAAACTGTCCAAGGTCTGCGGGCGGTCGACGTGAATCGGAGGCGAGGCGGGGCGGGCCGCGAATGTCGACACGCTTCCGTGGCGGTTACGGTGGATGGGTGCGTGACCCCAACATCTCCCGATCCGTCGCCGGTCAGCTCTCGCCGGTCCGCCGTACGGCCGACCTGCGCCGACTCCGCGCCGAGCGCTTCGACGTGCTGGTCATCGGGGGTGGGGTGACCGGTGCGGGCGCCGCCCTGGACGCGGCGTCCCGAGGCCTGAAGGTGGCCCTGGTCGAGGCGCGCGATTTCGCCTCGGGCACGTCGAGCCGATCCAGCAAGCTCATCCACGGTGGGCTGCGCTACCTGGAGCAGTTGGAGTTCCACCTGGTCCACGAGGCGCTGACCGAGCGGGGCCTGCTGGCGACCCGGCTCGCGCCGCACCTGGTCCGCCCGGTGCCGTTCCTGGTGCCGCTGCCGGCCGGCCGGGGCCTGCGGGACCTGCCCGCCCGGATCTTCCGCCGCTCGTACTACGGCGCGGGCGTGGCCACGTACGACGCCTTCGCCGGTCTCTTCGGCGGTGGTCGGGGCATGCCGCTGCACCGGCACCTGACCCGGGAGGGGGCCCGGCGGATCTTCCCGAGCCTGCGGGCCGACGCGCTGGCCGGGGCGATCCGCTACTACGACGGGCAGGTCGACGACGCCCGGCTGGTCGTCACCCTGGCCCGCACCGCGGCGAGCCTCGGCGCCACCGTGGTCAGCAGCACCCGTGCCGTCGGGCTGATCCGGCAGGCGCGGGAGGTCACCGGCGTACGGGTCCGTGACCTGGAGGCGCCGGCCGGGTCCCCGGACGCCGAGTTCGAGGTGCAGGCCCGCACGGTCATCGCCGCCACCGGTGTGTGGAGCGACGACATGTCCCGGATGCTCAACGACGTGGGCCTGCGGCCCGGCGTCCGGGTGCGCGCCTCGAAGGGGGTGCACCTGGTGGTGCCCCGCTCGGCGATCACCGGCGAGACGGGGCTCATCCTGCGGACGGCACGGTCGGTGCTCTTCGTCATCCCGTGGGGCGGGCACTGGATCATCGGCACCACGGACACCGACTGGCGCCTGGACAGATCGCACCCGGCGGCCTCGGCCAGCGACATCGACTATCTGTTGGAGCAGGTCAACACCGTGCTGGACCGGCCGTTGACCACCGCCGACATCGAGGGCGTCTACGCCGGGCTGCGGCCGTTGCTGGCCGGTGAGGCCGACTCCACGTCGAAGCTCTCCCGCGAGCACGCCGTGTTCGAGCCGATGCTCGGGCTGCTGCTGGTCGCCGGCGGCAAGTACACGACGTACCGGGTGATGGCGTCCGACGTGGTCGACCGGGCCGTACGCCGGTTGGGTGGCGCCCGCGCGTCGCGTACCGCCGACCTGCCGCTGCTCGGCGCGGACGGCTACCCGGCGATGTGGCGCGACCGGG
Source organism: Micromonospora sp. NPDC005254 (assembly GCF_042872525.1). NCBI lineage: Bacteria > Bacillati > Actinomycetota > Actinomycetes > Micromonosporales > Micromonosporaceae > Micromonospora > Micromonospora sp. NPDC005254. Next base: position 287,556 of record NZ_JBIAKM010000001.1, read on the forward strand.
CCGACCTGGCCCGCCGGCACGGCGTGCCGGTGGGCGTGGTGGAGCACCTGCTGGAGCGGTACGGCACCCTCACGCTCGACCTGCTGGCGCTGATCGACGTCGATCCGCTGCTGGCGTCCCCGCTGGCCGGTGCTCCCGAATACCTGGCGGCGGAGGTCGCCTACGCGGCGCGGGCCGAGGGCGCGCTGCACCTGGAGGACGTGCTGACCCGACGGACCCGGATCTCCTTCGAGACCAGCCACCGTGGCCTGGAGTCGGCCGAGCACACCGCCGAGCTGATGGGTGCGGTGCTCGGGTGGGACGCGGCGAGGAGCGCCCGCGAGGTCGAGCACTACCGCGCGCGGGTGGAGGCGGAGCGGCAGTCCCAACTGATGCCGGACGACGCCGGGGCGGACGCGGCCAGACTCGGCGTACCGGACGTACGGGGTTACGCGGCGGATCGGGGTGACGACGACCAGGCGGAGCTGCGCCCCACGTCACGATGACCGAAAAGTGACGTTACCGAGTGGTAACTATCGATACCGGCCCGGATGGTGGTTTCGAACGCTACCTACGGTGGGGTAGGTTTCCGCGCGTGCTGTACCGCGCGCGCCCCCGTCTCCTCACCCCGCTGCTTGCCCTGGTGCTCGCCGTCGCCCTGGCCGGGTGTTCGCTCTTCGGCCGCGATGACGCCGAGACGCCGGTCGCCCAACCGCCGGCCGGCTCGGCGGCCGGTGTGCCGGCACCCGAGATCCCGACGACGGTCGCCGCGGGCCAGGTCAGCCTGATCCAACGGCTCGGCGCCGACGCCCCGCTGCGCACGTTGAGCGTCGAGCGGGACGGCTCGTGGCAGTGCCTCGACTGTGCCGGCGACGGAGTCACCTCCCGGGGCAGGCTGGCCGCGGAGCAGACCGAACGCCTTCAGGTGCTGCTCGCCGACCCCCGGCTCGCCGAGGAGACCGACCAGGTCCGGCGGTACCGGACCACCTGTATCGACGCGCTGACGTCCAGCCTGCTCACCTCGTCCGGGCTGATCACCTCGCAGGACTGCCCGGGTGAGGAACGCCCGGCGGTGGCGGGGGAGATCCTGTTGCTGCTCACCCAGGCGACGCCGGCCGAGGTCAAGGGCTGAAGCAGCCCCTCAGAGCACCTTGCCCGGGTTGAGCAGGCCGGCCGGGTCCAGCGCCGCCTTGATGGCCTGGTGCACCCGGACGCCGACCGGGCCGATCTCGGCTGCCAGCCAGTCCCGCTTGAGCAGCCCCACCCCGTGCTCGCCGGTGCAGGTGCCGCCCAGGTCGAGACCGAGCCGCATGATCTCGTCGAACGCCCGCCGGCCCCGCTCAACGCTCGCCGGGTCGGCGCGGTCGACGACGATGTTCGGGTGCATGTTGCCGTCCCCGGCGTGCCCCACCACACCGATCGGCACGTCGCAGTCCGCCGCGATCCGGGCCACCCCGTCCAGCAGCGCGGCGAGCGCGCCCCGCGGCACCGCCACGTCGTCGATCACCAGGCCACCGCTGCCACCGGGGTGGGTGTCGGCGGCGAACTTCTCCATCGCCGGGTGGGCGAGGCGGCGAGCCTGCAACAACGCCGCCGCCTCCACCGCGTCGGTGGCCGCGTAGACCTCCTCGGCGCCGGCCGCTTCGCACACCTGCGCCAGGGCCGCCAGGTCGTCGCCCGCCCGGCTGCCGGTGTCGGCGGCGGCCAGCAACAGGGCCTGCGCGTCGGTCCGCAGCCCCATCGGCTGGTACGCCTCGATCGCCCGCAGGTGGGTCTGATCCAGCAGTTCCAGCATGCTGGGCGTGAGGCCCCGCGCGGCGATCTGGGCCACCGCCGTGCCGGCCGCCGCCGTGGAGCCGAAGACCGCCACCAGGGTCAGCGAGTCGGCCGGGGCCGGCCGCAGCGCCACGGTCACCTCGGTGATCACCCCGAGGGTGCCCTCCGAGCCGACGAAGAGCCGCGTCAGGTCGTAGCCGGCCACCCCCTTGGCGGTACGCCGCCCGGTGCGCAGCACCTCGCCGGAGGCGAGCACCACCTCCAGGCCGAGCACGTACTCGGTCGTCACGCCGTACTTCACGCAGCACATGCCGCCGGCGTTGGTGGCCACGTTGCCGCCGATCGTGGACGACTCCCAGGAGCCGGGGTCCGGCGGGTACCAGAGACCCTGCTTGGCGACCGCCGCGGCGAGCGCGGCGTTGACCACGCCGGGCTGGACCACCGCGATACGGCCCACCGGGTCGATCTCCCGGATCTCGTCCATCGCGACGGTGCTGATCACCACCGCACCGTCCACCGCGTTCGCCGCGCCGGCCAGCCCGGTCCGCGCGCCCTGCGGCACCACCGGTACGCCGTGCCGGGCCGCCGCCCGAATCACCGCCACCACCTGCTCCGTGCTGCGCGGGCGGGTCACCACGAGGGGGACGCCGGCGGCGCAGAGGTCGGCCTCGTCGCGCTGGTGCAGGCGTAGCAGGTCCGGGTCGGTGAGCACGGCGTTCTCGCCCAGAGCGGCGCGCAGGTCGTCGAGGAGTCCGGTGGGGGCCATGCCGCCGAGGCTAGGTCGCCGACCACCGATCATCAACGCGGGCTAGCTTGGGCACCATGCTCTACCTGGACCGGCCGGCCTGGCCGTGGCGCGGTCGACTCTGGTCGCACCTGATCAGCGACGTCTCCTACGCCGAGTTGCACGCCTTCGCCGAGGCGCTGGGCGCACCCCGGCGCGGCTTCGACCGGGACCACTACGACATCCCGGCCGACCGGTTCGCGGCGGCGGTGTGGCTCGGGGCCCGGGTGGTGCCGAGCCGGGAACTCGTCCGGTTGCTGCGCGACGCCGGACTGCGTCGCCCGAAGCACCTGGTCACGCCGGGATCGTCGGCGGCCCGGTGAGTGCGGCCAGTTCACGGCGCAGGTTATCGCGGGCCCGCTGCTCCCACCGGTCGGCGAGCGGCGGCAGCCGGAACAGCGCGGGCAGCGCCAGCAGCCCGGTGAGCACGGTGGCCCGTCCAGCTCGGAAGGCCGACTCGGGCACGTGCGCGTACTCCCGCCTGATCGCCGCCGCGTAGCGGTCGTAGGCGGCCGGCGGCCCGGCCAGCACGGCGAGGTCCGCGTCGCAGAGCAGGGCGCCGTTCCGGTCGCGGGGCGCCACGGCGTGCCCGGCGGTGAGCAGGACCAGCCGGCGCACCTCGGCCACCGCGGGCGCCGGCACTCCGAGCCCGGTGAGCAGGTTCCCGGCCAGCGCGGCGCTGTCCCGTTCGTTGGTGTCGCCCGGGGCCCGCGGGTCGTAGACCGCGTCGTGGCACCAGGCGGCCAACCGGACCAGGTCGGGCCGGTCAGCCAGCGCGGCGTGCCGGTCCACCACATCGAGGACGACGCTCAGGTGCGCCACCGTGTGGTAGTGCCGGTGCGGCTCCCGCCACCGGGCGAGCAGCTCCTCCCCGGCCCGGGTGGAGCGCTCGTCGGGTCCCGCCCCGGCGTCGCGGGCCGCCGCCCGCCACCGGTCCAGCAGATCGGCCACCGCCCGAGTCTGCCGCATCCGTGCGCCGCACGCGGGCGGGAGGATTCAGGGGGCCCGCCACGGGTAGTCGCGCCCATGGCGGTGGCCCGGGACAGAAGACCTCCGATGGTGCGGCGTACCCCGCTGCGTGAGGGCCTGGTGGACGTCGACGGGGCGCGCGTCGCCGAGGCCACCGAGCAACTGCGGCACCGCGGCCGGGCCACCCTGCACGACCGGCTGCACCGGGTGCGGATGGCGGGTGGGCTGGCCGTCCAGGCCGGGTTGGCGGCCGGTCTGGCGTACCTCATCTCGCACAAGGTGCTCGGCAATCCGCAGCCGGTCTTCGCGCCGATCTCCGCGGTCGGCACGCTTGCCGCGTCGGTCGGGCAACGGTTCCGCCGGACCGTCGAGCTGATCGTCGGGGTGGGCGTCGGGGTGTTCGTCGGCGACCTCCTGATCTACTTCCTCGGCACCGGCGCGTGGCAGCTCGGCCTGGTGGTCACGGTGGCGATCCTGCTCACCATCTTCGCCGGGGCGAGCGTGGCCATCGTCATCCAGGCGGCGGCCACGGCGGTGCTGATCGTGACGTTGAGCCCGTCCACCCAGAACCTGGAGATCCCGCGCTTCGTCGACGCGTTTCTCGGCGGCGGCATCGCGTTGCTGGTGACGGCGGTCCTGTTGCCGCTGAACCCGCTCCGGGTGATCAACCGGGCGGCCCGCCCGGCGCTGGACCTGCTCGCCGCCCAGCTCGACGCCACCGCCGACGGGCTGCGCGACCGGGACCGGGCCGGCATCCAGCGGGCGCTGGAGCGGCTGCGCAACAACAAGGACGAGCTGGCCACCCTGGGCGAGGCGATCGAGGGCGCGAAGGAGACGGCCACCCTGTCGCCGGCCCGCTGGCACCGCCGCGGCGAGCTGATCCACTACGCGGAGGCGGCCGACCCGATCGACCGCGCGATGCGCAACAGCGGCACGCTGATCCGCCGGTCCGTCACCCTGATCGAGGACGACGAGCCGGTGCCGGACCCGATGCCGGACGCGATCCGCCACCTCGCCGAGTCGGTCCGGCTGCTCAAGCACGAGTTCGCGGCGGGCGAGGAGCCGCAGAAGGCACGGGAGCGCTCGCTGCGGGCCGTCAGCGAGGCCGGCCGGGCGTACGGGGCGGGAGTCGGCTTCTCCGGCAGTGTCGTGATCGCCCAGATCCGGACCACGGCGAGTGACCTGCTGGTGGCCTCCGGTGTCGAGCAGGAGGAGGCGAACCGGTGGATCCGGACGGCCTTCGGGGAGCAGGAACGGCCGGTCGGCGAACCGGCCGAGCCGGGCGAGGCGCCGAAGCCACCCACCGCCCCGCCCGTCGGCTGAGCGCGAGCGGCGGGTGCACGGTCCGGGCCTCAGCTCAGCTCGGCGCAGCCCAGCTCGGCGCAGCCCCGCTCGACTCAGCTCAGCTCGGCGAGCGCGGCGAGCAGCCGGTCGACCTGGGCCGTGGTGCTGCCCAGACCGATGCTGGCGCGCAACGCGGTCGGCGGAAGATCCCGCCGGCCGGTACGCCCGGCGGCCTCGCCGAGCAGCCGCCGGGCCAGCGGGTGGGCGCAGAACAGCCCATCGCGTACGCCGATCCGGTGCTCGGTGGCCAGCCGGGCGGCCACCTCTGCGGAGTCCCAGCCGGCGACCACGAACGAGACGATGCCGACCCGGGGCGCGTCGGGGCCGAACGTGCGCAACTCCACCACGTGCGGCAGGGCGGCGAGGCCGGTGCGCAGCCGGGCCAGCAGAGCCTGCTCACGGGCGGCCAGCGCGACCCGGTCGGCGTCGGCCAGCGCCGCGCACACCGCCGCCAGCGCCACCGCGCCCAGCAGATTCGGGGTGCCGCCCTCGTGTCGGGCCGGGCCGTTCGCCCAGGTCACATCGTGGGTCGCTGGCCCGACGTGGCTGGTGGCACCGCCACCGGCCAGGTACGGCGCGGCGGCGTCCAGCCAGTCCGCCCGGCCGATGAGCACACCCGCGCCAAACGGGGCGTACAGCTTGTGGCCGGAGACGGCCAGGTAGTCCACGTCGAGCGTGTGCAGGTCGACCGGGGCGTGCGGCGCGAGCTGCGCGGCGTCGAGGACGATCCGGGCGTTGTGCCGGTGGGCCACCCGGGCCAGCTCGGCGACCGGCCACAGCTCCCCGGTCACGTTGCTCGCCCCGGTCACGGCGACCAGCACCGGCAGCGCGGGGTTGCTGTCGCGGCGCAGCTCGGTGAGGGCGGCGGCGAGAGCGCGTACCGCCCCGGCCGGGTCGGCGGGTACCGACAGGCGCACCGAGCCGCGGGGCCAGGGCAGCAGGTTGGCGTGGTGCTCGCCCGCGAAGGTGACGACTGTCGTGCCGACGGGCAGCGCCCGGGCCAGCAGGTTGAGAGCGTCTGTGGTGTTCCGAGTGAAGATCACGTGGTCGTCGGCGCGGGCGCCGAAAAAGTCGCCGACCGTCTGCCGGGCCCGCTCGTAGGCCAGGGTGCAGCGCCGCGACAGCGCTCCCGCGCCGCGGTGCACGCTGGCGTACCAGGGAAGCAGTTCGGTCACCGCGTCGGCCGCGGCCCGCGCGCACGGCGCGGTGGCCGCGTAGTCGAGGTTGATCTCGCCGGGTACGCCGAGCACGTCGAGCGGCGCCAACGGGCTGGGCGCGACGGTGGGCAGGGCGGGCAGCGAGGGTACGAGGGTGACGGACACGCCGGAACCTCCGGGGTCAGGGACCCCGGGTGCGGTGTCGGGACGGGGTCAGCGCTTGCCCAGCACGCCGATCGGGCTGGGCCCGGTCATCACCCGGGGCACCCCACCGCGAACTCGACGAGGGTTGCCGGCCAGCAAGCCGGGGCTTGACGCTGGCGCTCGTGACCTGCCGGCAGCATAGCGGCTGTGGATGCGACCGGACCAGCCGGCGGGGGATGGCTACGCTGACCGCATGGCCGACACCCCGCCCGGTGCACCCCTGCCGTCGCCGCCCACGCCCGCCGATCCGGCTGTCGTCGCGGCGCCCCGGATGCCGCCGCGCCGACTGGTTTGGCTGCGGTTCCTGGTGCTGGCCGGGGTGGTGCTGTTCATCGCGGCGTGCGCGGTCTTCATGGTCATCACCCTCGGCCAGTCGCTGGGCCTCGACGCGCTGCTCATCGGGGTGGTCGCCGCGATCCTGCCGGTGCCGGTGCTGGTCGCCTGCTTCCTCTGGCTCGACCGGTACGAGCCGGAACCGCTGAAATACCTGATCTTCTGCTTCGCCTGGGGCGCGTTCGTCTCCACCGCCGCCTCGCTGAAGGTGAACGAGTTCGCCGCCGGGCGGTTCGCCGACTGGGGGCTGCCGGAGGCGCTGACCGGCGTGCTGGTGGCGCCGTTCATCGAGGAGCTGACCAAGGCCCTCGGTCCGATCCTGCTGCTGGTGTTCCGGCGTCGGGAGTGGTCCGGGATAACCGACGGCCTGGTCTACTGCGGGCTCTCCGCGGTCGGCTTCGCGATGGTGGAGAACATCCTCTACCTGGGCGGGTACGGCTATGCGGCTGGCGCCGACCGGTACGGCCCGGCGACCGGCACCCAGCAGGTGATCGCCATCTTCATCGTGCGGATCCTCCTGTTCGGGTTCGCCCATCCGCTCTTCACCTCGATGACAGGTGTCGGGCTCGGTGTCGCCTCGCGCACGGCCGACCGGCGGGTCCGCGTGCTCGCCCCCATCGCCGGCCTGCTGCTGGCGATGATGCTGCACGGCACGTGGAACCTGCTGCCGACGTTGACCCAGGCCACCGGCGAAGCGGTGATCATGCTGTACGGCTTCCTGGGCCTGATGGTGCCGGTGTTCTTCGGCACGGTCGGGCTGGCCGTGTGGCTGCGCGCCTGGGAGGGGCGGCTCACCGAGCGGACCCTGCCCGACTACGTGCGCGCCGGCTGGCTGAGCCCGCCCGAGGTGGCCGCCCTGAGCAGCCTGGGCCGCCGGCACGCGGCCCGCAGCTGGGCACGCCGGGTCGCCGGCGACGCCGGGGTGCGGGCGATGCGCGGGTACCAGCTCGCCGCGACGCGGCTGGCCCTGCTGCGCGACGGGACGCTTCGTGGTCTGGACCGTAAGCCCGCCGACCGGGAGCGGGCGGTTGCCGAGGAACGGCAACTGCTGGAGGCCATCACCGCGCACCGGTCGTTCTTCGTGGGGCGTGACCCGCAGGCGCCGGTGGGTGTCTGGGACGGCAGCCGCTACCACCTGCGCTTCCCGGACGGTACGCAGCGGCCGGTGGAAGCGCCCGACGAGCCGGTCGTGCCGATCCCGGTGGTGCTCGCCCCGCCGCCGCCCCCCATGGGCTACGCGCCGCCCGGTTGGCACGGCCTGCGCCCCCCGGCGCCGTGGCCGCCCGGTCACTCCTGACGGGCGCTGGCGGGGGTCAGGTCATCAGGGTGGTGAGGAAGTCACCGAGCCCCTGCGCCATCGCCATCAGCGCGGCTCCGATCCCCTTGAACATCTGCGCGGCCCCGTCCGGCCGGAACGCCATGAAGTAGATCAGGAACGCGACGCTGCCCCAGGCCAGCAGTTTCTTCACGAATACCGGCATCGTCCCTCCCCAGGGCCCACGGTCGCCGGCTGGCTTCCCACGCCACGGGCTGGCAAACGGCGCGGTGGTGCCCGCTGGCCAGGGGAGGTGCGTCAGAGATAGAGGCCGGTGGAGTCGTTCTCGACCCGCTCGGCGGCCACGGCGTGCACGTCGCGTTCCCGCAACAGCACGTACCCGCGGCCGTGCAGCTCGACCTCGGAACGCTCGTCCGGGTCGAAGAGCACCCGGTCGCCGGAGACGATGGCGCGGACGTTCGGCCCCACGCCGACGGCGGTGGCCCACGCGAGGCGCTTGCCGACAGCGGCGGTAGCCGGGATGACGATGCCAGCGGTCGAACGGCGCTCGCCCTCGCTGCCGTCCATCCGTACCAGCACGCGGTCGTGCAGCAGGCGGATCGGCAGGCCGGAGTCGAAATCCTGGTCGGCGGTCACGGGGCAGACGCTACCGTGTCGCGAGGGACCGGCCGCCGGTGGTTACGTCCCTGGCCGTCCGGGCATTGTGTGGCGGAACTGCCCTACGGTGTGGGGAACGGACGTATGCTGTCCGACCTGTCGCCGTGGGCGGACGACTCTTCTGCCAGGAGGTGCGCTTGAGCCGCTTCGAGCGGGTACGCGGGCGGCTGCGCCGCGCCTACCGGTCAGGACAGGAGTCGGTTCGCGCGGCTCAGGAGACGCCGAGCGACGCGCCGGAGACGGCCGGGGTGGCCTCGCCGGCCGTTCCCGGGCCCGCCGCTCCGGCGAAGGCCACGGTCGTCGGCGCGGAGCCTCCGGTGGACCTGCACAGCTCGACGTCCAGCCGGGACGACGCCGACGTGCCGCACGGGCTGCGAATCGCCGCCGCCTGGTGCTGGCGGCTGATCGTGATCGGCGTGGTGGCGTGGGCGCTGCTCCGGATCGTCGGCACGGTCCGGATCGTGATCATCCCGCTGGCCATCGCGTTGCTGCTCTCGGCGTTGCTCGCGCCGGCCGTGGGTTGGCTGCTGCGGGCCCGGTTGCCCCGTTCGCTGGCGACGGCCGTGGTGCTGGTCGGCGGTCTGGCGGGCGTCATCGGCACGCTGACCCTGGTGGTCAACGAGTTCATCCAGGGCGTACCGGAGCTGAGCGAGAAGTCCTCGCAGGGCGTCCGGCAGATCCAGAACTGGCTGAAGACCGGCCCGTTGCACCTGTCCGACACCCAGCTCGACCGCTACATCAACGAGGCGCAGGGCTGGATCAACGACAACACCTCGAAGTTCACCAGCGGCGCGCTGAGCACCGCGGCGACGCTGGCGGAGGTGCTGACCGGCACGCTGCTGGTGCTGTTCGCGACGTTCTTCTTCCTGCGTGACGGCAACAAGATCTGGCGTTTCCTCGTCCGGCTGCTGCCGGTGGCCGCCCGGTGGAAGGTCGACGACGCCGGCCGCGCCGCCTGGCAGACCCTCGTCGCGTACGTCCGCGCGACCGTGCTGGTCGCCTTCATCGACGCGGTCGGCATCGGCATCTTCCTGGTCATCTTCGATGTGCCGTTCGCCTTCCCGCTGGCGGCCCTGGTGTTCCTCGGCGCGTTCATCCCGATCGTCGGCGCGGCGCTCTCCGGTGGGGTGGCGGTGCTGGTGGCGCTTGTCGACAGCGGGCCGGTAACCGCGCTGATCATCCTGGGTGCGGTTATCGGTGTGCAGCAGGTGGAGGGCCACATCCTCCAGCCCCTCATCATGGGCCGGGCGGTGGCCATCCACCCGCTCGCGGTGATCATCGGGATCGCGGCCGGCGTGGTGCTCGCGGGCATCACCGGCGCGCTGGTCTCCGTGCCGCTGATTGCGGTGCTGAACACCGCCGTACGCCGACTGGCCGCCCGGACGGTCCCGGACACCCCACCCGACGCCGTCGTCGTCGCCGCGCAGGCCCCCTGACCGCACGAGCGGCGCGCCTCCCGCGCCGTGATCACGCACGATCGTTGATGTAGTGGCATCCCCGGCCGGGGATGCCACTACATCCTTGTTATTGCACGACCTTGGGCGCGGGGCGCGGGGTCAGGTGGTGGCGAGGCGTTGCAGGGCGCCGCGGGCTACCTCGGGGCGGGTCGTGTACCAGAACGGGGGCAGCGAGCGGCGCAGGAACGGCCCGTAGCCCCGCGCCGTCTCCAGGCGCGAGTCGAGCACCGCGACGACTCCCTTGTCGCCGGTGGCCCGGATCAGTCGGCCCACTCCCTGCGCCAGCCGGACGGCCGCGATCGGCACGCTGACCGCGGCGAAGCCGGAGCCGCCGCCCGCGTCCACGGCAGCGGCGCGGGCCGCCGCGAGGGGTTCGTCGGGCCGTGGGAAGGGCAGCCGGTCGATGACCACGAGCTGGCAGGCGTCGCCCGGCACGTCCACCCCCTGCCAGAGCGACATCACCCCGAACAGGCAGCTGGACCGCTCCTCGCGGAAACGGCGGACCAGCAGCGGCAGCGCCTCCTCGCCCTGCAACAACACCGGCAGGTCGGTCCGCGCGCGCAGCAGCTCCGCCGCCTGCGTCGCGGCCCGCCGCGAGGAGAAGAGCCCGAGAGTACGACCACCGAGCGCCTCGACGAGCCCGAGCAGCTCCTCCCCGGCCGCGTCGGGCAGCCCGGAGACGCTGGGCCGGGGCAGGTGCGCGGCGACGTACAGGATGCCCTGCCGGGCGTAGTCGAACGGCGAGCCCACGTCCAGGGAGCGCCAACCCGGCCCCTCGGTCGCCGGCACGACGGACCCCGGGTTGGTGTCGCCCGTGAGCCGACGGCCGGGCGCCTCGGCGACCGGGCGGCCCGGGGCGGTGCGGGCGGCCTGCGCGGCAGCGGCCGGGGACGGTGGTGCGGGTGGCGGCGCGTCCAGCCCGAGGGCGCGGGCCACCGTGTCGAACCGGCCGCCGAGCGCCAGGGTGGCCGAGGTGGCCACGACGGTGCGTTCGTCGTACAGGTGGGTGGCGAGGGTGCCGGCCACCGACAGGGGTGCGACCACCAGGGCCCGCCGGCTGCCGCTGTCGTTCTTCTCCACCCAGGCCACGTCGTGGTCGGCCTCTTCGAGGAGCCGCTGGGCGGTGGTGGAGAGGTCGTCCAGCGCGGCCTTGGCCTGCTGCTTGCGGACCGGGTCGGGATCATCTGACTTGATCTCGCCGATCGCGTCCAGGGCGGCGCGGGTGGCCGCGTCGAGCAGCGTGCACGCCTCGCGCAGTGGCGTCGGCAGGCCGGCGGTGAGTCGACCGGCCGGGGCCTCGGCCAGCCCGACGGCGAGGGCGTCACCGGCGGCGGTGAGCGCGTCGGCGGTCTCCGGCCGCAGCAGCGTACGGGCCCGCCGGGTGGTCCGGTCGATCAGCTCCGGCACCAGCTCGGCCTGGGCGGCCGAGGAGACCCGGTCGGCCAGCTCGTGTGCCTCGTCGACGATGAGCAGCTTGTGCGGCGGGACGATGTGCCGGTCGGCCAGCATGTCGACCGCCAGGAGGCTGTGGTTGGTCACCACGATGTCGGCCTCGCGAGCGCGGGCCCGGGACGCCTCGGCGAAGCACTCCGCGCCGAACGGGCAGCGGGCCGCGCCGACGCACTCCCGCGACGGCATCGAGACCAGCCGCCAGGCCTGGTCGTCGACGCCCGGGTCCAGCTCGTCGCGGTCGCCGGTGTCGGTCTTCTCGGCCCAGTCGCGCAGCCGCTCGATCTGCTTGCCCAGCCGGCCCGCCTCGCCGAGCCACTTCGTGCCGCCCCCGGGGCGGGCGGCCGGGGCGTCGAAGAGGGTGTCCTCCGGCTCGTCCTCGGTGGAGTTGTCCAGCCGGGCCAGGCAGAGGTAGTGGTGCCGGCCCTTGAGCACCGCGAACGTGGGCCGGCGGCCGAGCAGCGGCTCGACGGCGTCGGCCAGCCGGGGCAGGTCGTGGTCGACGAGCTGGGACTGCAACGCCAGGGTGGCCGTGGAGACCACCACCGGGCCGTCCACGGTGAGAGCCGGCGCGAGGTACGCCAGCGACTTGCCGGTGCCGGTGCCCGCCTGCACGAGCAGGTGCTCGCCGCTGGTCACGCACTCCTCGATGGCGGTCGTCATCTGCTGCTGGCCGGGCCGCGCCGTGCCGCCGGGGACCGCGCCGACCGCGGCCGCGAGCAGCTCCGTGCCGCTGGGCCGGGCACCCCGCCGCCGGCTTCCACCGCGGGCCGACGGGGTGGCGGAACCGGTGGCGGTGCGGGGCGGAGTCACCGTGCGACGGTACCCGCCGCCGCCGACAGCGTCCGTGCCCATCCGCCCGCGTGGCGCGGACCACCCATCGACCTCGCTGGTCCACCCCGTCCGGTTACGGCCGTGCTACGACGCGTGGGCAGTATCGGTTAGGGTGCGAATCATGCCGAGCGACGTGGTCCGAGTGATCTACCGCAAGTACGACGGCAGCGCGCACCGTGACTACCCGGCCCGCCGCCTCGCGGAGGACGATCTCGGCGTCTGGCTCGGCGTCCCCTTCGGCACCGAGTCGGTCTACCACGGCCGGCCGTCGGTTGAGAAGATCCCCTTCGTCCTGCTGGTGCCGCATCACGCCTGGTGGACGGGCATGTTCAACCCGCCGCCACGGACCAGCGAGGTCTACTGCGACATCGCCACCCCGGCCCGCTGGGAGTCCGACGACACCGTTCACCTGATCGACCTCGACCTGGACGTGGTCCGGCGGCGGGCCACCGGCCTGGTGGAACTGCTCGACGAGGACGAGTTCGCCGAGCACCGGGCCCGTTTCGGCTACCCGCAGGACGTGGTGGTCGAGGCCGAGGCGGCGGCCCAGTGGCTGTACGGCGCCCTCGGCGACGGCACCGAGCCGTTCGCCACGTCGTACCGCAAATGGTTGGCGCTGGTGGTCTGAGCCGGCGCGGGCTCACCAGCGCGGCGGCCACCGGTCGTCGTCGCCCAGCGGCGGCAGGTCGGCCAGCTTCTCCGGGTTGAGCTGGTTGAAGATGCCGGTGATCCGGCCGCCGTCGACCGAGAACGCGGTGACCACCCGGATCGGCCGCCCGTCGCTGTGCGCCGTCTCCACCTGGAGGCCGAGGACGCCGTCGACAAGCACCGGGCGGGCCCGCATCCGTCGCGCGTACCGCCCGGTCCGGCCGAACAGGCCGAGCGTGAAGCGGCCCACCGTGTCCGCGCCGACCACCGGCCGGCGGGCCGTCGGGAAGTGCCCGCCCGAGTCGCCGATCAGGACCACGTCCGGCGCGAGCACCCGCAGCAGCGGATCCAGCTCGCCGGACTCGGTGGCGGCCACGAACGCCGCGAGGACGCGCCGCTGCTCGGCCGGGTCAGCGGCGTGCCGGGGCGCGTCCGGTGCGGCGACGGCCCTGCGGGCCCGGGAGGCGAGCTGCCGGGCGGCCACCTCGCTGGTGCCGAGGACGTCCGCCACCCGGGCGAACGGCACCGCGAACACGTCGTGCAGCACGAACGCGAGCCGCTGCTCGGGCGCGAGCCGTTCCAGCAGCACCCGCAGCGCCGTGCCGACCTGGTCGGTGCGGACCGCGCGTTCGGCGGGGTCGGGGGCGTACCCACCGCTGGCTTCGCCGCCGTGCAGCGGGCTCACGACCGGTTCCGGGAGCCACTGCCCGGGGTACGCCTCGCGGCGGACCCGCGCCGAGCGCAGCACGTCCAGGCAGATCCGGGCGCAGGTGGTGGTCAACCACGCGGAGAGATCGCGGATCTCGGCGCGGGCGGCCGGGTCGGCGAGCGCCCCGGCGTAACGCAGCCAGGTCTCCTGCACCGCGTCCTCGGCCTCGCTGCGGCTGCCCAGCATCCGGTGGGCCACCGCGAGCAGCCGACCCCGCTCGGCCTCGAACTCCGTCGCCAGGTCTCGCACGACCCACCACCCTCCCCCGAGCGCCACGTCCCCCTGGCGCACATCCTCCAACCAACCGGACGCGCCGGCGGCCCCGGACGTGACGGCGGGCCTCGGTGGGCCTGGTGGGCCCTGGCTGGGCCTCGGTGGGCCGGTGGGCCTCGGCGCGCGGATGGCCGGCGGTTGGGCGATGATCCGAGGATGAGCGAACCCCGGCAAGGGCAGAGCGAGCGGGTCGTGGCGCCGGACGGCGGGTCGGTGCGGGACCTGTTGCGGGTCACCGCGCCGGTGGATCTCGCCGCGATCGAGCCCCGGTCCACGCCCGGCCTGCCGCCGGCCGAGGTGGTCGGCGAACACCGCAAGACCTGGGCCCGTGCGCAGGTGGCGCTGGTCGGCGAGGAGCTGGGCCGGCAGCAGGAGATGCTCTTCGCGATGGCCAAGGCCGGCTCGGAGCACCCGGCGCGCCGGGTGCTGCTGGTGCTCCAGGCGATGGACTGCGGTGGCAAGGACGGCACGATCAAGCGGGTGGCCGGCGCGATGAACCCCCTCGGCCTGCACATCCGGTCGTTCGGTCCGCCGACCCCGCAGGAGCTGCGGCACGACTTTCTGTGGCGGATCCGCCGGGAGCTGCCTCCGCCCGGGTACGTGGGGATGTTCAACCGCTCACACTACGAGGACGTGTTGATCGCCCGGGTCGGGTCGTTGGTGCCGGAGGCGATCTGGCGGGCCCGCTACGACCAGATCAACTCCTTCGAGCGGGAGCTGGTCGACGACGGGGTGACCGTCGTGAAGGTGATGCTGCACATCTCGTACGCCGAGCAGGGCGAGCGACTGCTGGAACGGCTCACAGATCCGCACAAGCACTGGAAGTACAACCCGTCGGACGTCGACTCCCGGGCGCAGTGGGACGACTACCAGGCCGCGTACGCCGAGGCGCTGAGCCGGTGCGGCACGGACGCCGCGCCGTGGTTCGTGGTGCCGGCGGACCGCAAGTGGTACCGGGACTGGGCCGTGGCACACCTGCTGCGGGAGACGTTCGACACGCTCGATCTGGGGTATCCGCCTGCCGATTTCGACGTGGCGCGCGAGCGTGAGCGGTTGGCCGCTGGGGGAGCGGGGACGGTTGGGACGCCCGAGATGAACAGCAGGTGAACGAGCGGTGAATGTGGCCTGGCCAGGGGTGGGCCGACGAATTTGCAGTTCTGGCGTTTCCTAGCATTCACCGAGCGGACGCCGACGGACGCCGCCACCCTTCCACCGACGCGACGAGGTCTGTGCTGTGAAGTTTTCCTTCCGCCCCACCGAGGGCGCCTTCTACGAGCTCTTCACCAGGGCCGCGCAGAACCTGGTCCGGGGCACCGCGCTGTTGAACGAGCTGGCTCTGCCCGGTGTCGACGTGCAGTCGGTCAGCGAGCGGCTGACCGAGGTCGAGCACGACAGCGACCAGATCACGCACGATCTCTACAAGAAGATCAACTCGACCTTCATCACGCCGTTCGACCGGGAGGACATCTACCGGCTCGGCTCGCTGCTCGACGACGTGATGGACCACCTGGAAGCGGTCGGCGACCTGCTGTACCTGTACGGGCTGACCGAGCTGCCGGCGCTGCCCCGGGAGCTGCACGAAATGGTCAACGTGCTCGACCAGCAGGCCAAGCTGACCGCCGAGGCGATGCCCCGGCTGCAGTCGATGAAGGATCTCGAGGACTACTGGATCGAGTGCAACCGGCTGGAGAACGAGGGCGACCGGATCAACCGGCAACTGCTCGTCCGGCTCTTCTCGGGTGAGTACGACGCGTTGACGGTGCTGAAGATGAAGGAGGTCGCCGACGAGTTGGAAGCCGCCTGCGACGCCTTCGAGCACGTGGCCAACACGGTCGAGACCATCGCGGTCAAGGAGTCCTGAACCGGTGACTCCCGAACTCATC
Source organism: Micromonospora sp. NPDC005254 (assembly GCF_042872525.1). NCBI lineage: Bacteria > Bacillati > Actinomycetota > Actinomycetes > Micromonosporales > Micromonosporaceae > Micromonospora > Micromonospora sp. NPDC005254. The sequence continues at coordinate 303,288 of NZ_JBIAKM010000001.1, forward strand.
GCCGTCCTGGCGGTGATCGCGGTGGCCCTGGCGTTCGACTACACCAACGGCTTCCACGACGCCGCCAACGCGATCGCGACAAGCGTCTCCACCCGCGCGCTGACACCCCGGATCGCCCTCGGCCTCGCCGCGGTCGGCAACTTCATCGGCGCCCACTTCGGCGCCGGGGTCGCCAAGACCGTCGGCGACGGCCTGGTCACCCTCCCCACGGGGGTGAGCAGCCTCGGGGTGGTCTTCGCCGGAGTGCTCGGTGCCATCGCCTGGAACCTGATCACCTGGTACTTCGGCCTGCCGTCGTCGTCCTCGCACGCGCTCTTCGGCGGCCTGGTCGGCGCGACCCTGCTGTCCAGCGGCGGCATCGTGCAGTGGGGCAACATCGGCGAGAAGGTCATCCTGCCGATGGTGCTCTCGCCGATCGTCGGCCTCACCCTCGGTTACCTGCTGATGCTGGCGATCCTCTGGCTGTTCCGCAAGGGTCAGCCGGGCAGGCTCAACCGGGGTTTCCGCCACGCGCAGACCGTGTCCGCCGCCGCCATGTCGGTCGGCCACGGCATGCAGGACGCCGCCAAGACCATGGGCATCGTGGTGCTGGCGCTCTACACCGGCGGTTTCCAGGAGAGCAAGACGCACATCCCCGGCTGGGTCTTCTGGACCTCGGCCACCATGCTGGCCCTCGGCACGTACGCCGGTGGTTGGCGGATCATCCGCACCCTCGGCCGCAAGATCATTGACCTCGGGCCGCCGGAGGGCTTCGCCGCCGAGACGGTGGCCAGCGCGGTGCTCTACTTCAACGCCCTGGTGCTGAAGGCGCCGATCTCCACGACCCACACGATCACCTCGGCGATCATGGGTGTGGGCGCGACCAAGCGGCTCTCCGCGGTCCGCTGGAACGTCGCCGGCAACATCGTGATCGCCTGGATCATCACGTTCCCGGCGGCCGCGCTGATCGCCTGCGTCGCCTACCTGCTGGTCCGGCCGCTCTTCGGCTGACCGCACCCGGCACGCGAGAAGGCACCCCGACCGGGGTGCCTTCTCGCGTTCACTCGTACCGGACGCCGATCTGCTCGCGGATCGTGTCCAGCAGGGTCATCACCTCAAGCGTCGTGGTGTGCGGCACCAGCGGGCTCTCGGTCAGCCCGGCGGCCAGGCAGCGCTGCACCTCGATCGCCTCGTACTGGTAGCCGTTGCCGGCCTCCTCGGCGGAGATCGTCTCGGGCGCGAAGCCGTCCCGGTGCAGGGTCAGCGAAGCCGGCCGGAAGAACGGCTCCGGCAGGTCGATGCGGCCCGTGCTGCCGGTGATCGAGGCGGCCAACGAGCTCGCCCCGACCATGCCGCAGCTCAGCGTGGCCACCGCCCCGCTGTCGTACCCGAACAGGATGCCGGTGTTCTCGTCGGTCCCCTCCGGGCCCAGGTGCGCCCAGGAGCGGATGTGCTGCGGCACGCCGAGCAGCAGGTGCGCCAGGCTGATCGGGTAGATCCCCAGGTCGAGCAGCGCGCCCCCGCCCAGCGCCGGGTTGCGCATCCGGTGCTCCGGCGGGAACGGTCCGGCCACCCCGAAGTCGGCCCGGACATTGCTGACCGTGCCGATGGCACCCTCGGCGATCAGCTGGACCGCGCGAAGGATGAGCGGGTTCGTCCTCATCCACATGGCCTCCATCAGGAAGACCCCGGCGGCGCGGGCCGTGTCCACCAGCTCGGTGCTGGTGGCCAGGTCGAGGGTGAACGGCTTCTCCAGCAGCACCGCCCGGCCAGCGGTCAGGCAGGTCAGCGCCGCCTCGTGGTGCGCCGCGTGCGGGGTCGCCACGTAGATCACGTCGACCTCCGGATCGGCGGCCAGCTCCACCCAGGAGCCGTACGCGCGCTTCGCGTCGTACGTGTCGGCGAACCGCTGCGCGCTGTCGGCGGAGCGGGAGCCGACCGCGACCAGTTCGGCGTCCGGCACCAGCCGGAGGTCTTCGGCGAAACGGCTGGCGATGTGGCCGGTGGCCAGGATGCCCCAACGAGTCATGCCGGAACGCTAGCCGAACCGGGTGAACCGCCCCCTGCCCGGCCGCCGCCCAGCTCATCCCTCGAGACCTCGGTGCTCCTCACCGCGACGACATACCTCGCAGGCCGCCCACCTCGTTCGCTCCCTTTGCTCTGCTTCAACCCACGCAACAGTGAACGGCCATTTCTGTTGCGTGGGTTGAAGCAGAGCAAAGGAGGCGCGTGGGTAGTCGGCGGTCGAGCGGAGCCCACCGGCGCACGCCAGCCGGTGGCGGCGGGTCGGGGAACTAGGCTCGCGCCATGACGATCGACAGTGACGGCTTCGCCGCGCCCGCCGCCCTGGTCGAGCACGCCCGCCGGTTCCAGGCCGAGGGCGGCACCCCGGCGACGCCGCGCGTCGCGGCCACCGTGCTGCTGCTGCGCCCGACCGACACCGACTTCGAGGTGTACGTCATCCGCCGCGTCGCCGCGATGACCTTCGGCGGGATGTACGCCTTCCCCGGCGGCGGGGTGGACCGCTCCGACTCGGCGGCGCACCTCGACTGGGCCGGCCCGGCGCCGGCCGAGTGGGCAGGGCGGCTCGGGGTGGCCCCGGACGCCGCCCAGGCGGTGGTCTGCGCCGCCGCCCGGGAGGTCTTCGAGGAGGCCGGCGTGCTGCTCGCCGGGCCCGATCCGGCGACGGTGGTGGGTGACGTCAGCGGCGACGACTGGGAGGCGGCCCGGCAGGACCTGGAGGGGCGCCGGCTGGGCTTCGCGGCGCTGCTCGCCGACCGTCACCTCACGCTGCGGTCGGATCTGCTGCTGCCGTGGAGCCGCTGGATCACCCCGGAGTTCGAACCGCGCCGCTTCGACACGTACTTCTTCGTCGCCCTGTTGCCGGCGGGGCAGCGGACCCGCGACGTCTCCGGCGAGGCCGACCACACCCTCTGGATCCGCCCGGCGGACGCGCTGGCCCGCGCCGAGGCGGGCGAGCTGACCATGCTGCCGCCGACCCTGGTCACGCTGGCCCAGGTGGCGGCGGCCGGCGACCTGGCCGGGGTGGCGCGGGCGGCGGCCGACCGGGACGCCGCCACGCCGATCACTCCGCGCCTGGACCTCCCGGCCGACGGCGAGCCCCGCTTCGTGCTCGGCTGACCCCAGCCGGCGGCCCGCCGTATCCCTGCGGGTACGGCGGACCGGCGGCCCGTCAGTAGTGCCCGACGTAGCGGTAGTTGGCGTTGAGGCTGCCCGGGGCGGCGTGCGCCGGTGCCAGCGCGTCGAACGGCGCCACCGTGAGGAAGCGGACGAACTGCTGGTCCGGCTCCGCATTGGGCGCGTAGGTGAGGACGTCGATGTCGCCCGGCGCGACGTCGCGCTCGACCCAGTCCATCAGCGGCTGGAGGAACTCCGGGATGCCGACCTCCGACGGGTGCTCGGTCGGCTCCGGCCCGAACAGGCAGTGGTAGCCGGCGGGAACCATGTACAGCCGCGTGAACGCCTCGCTGCCGCCGCGACGCTGCACGGCCGCGTAGTAGTCGACCGTCGAGAACGGGGGGACGGACGGGTCCGCCCAGCCGTGGTAGAGGATCAGCTTGCCGCCCTGGTCGCGGAACTCGGACAGGTCCGCGTCGGTGGCGTTGTAGATGGCGTCGCCCAGCACGTTCAGCCGGTCGAACGTCGCCCGGGTGAACCGCACGTCGTTCAGCTGGAAGTCGGCCGGCGGGCTCTGCGGGTACGCGAGGTACTTCAGGTAGTTGAGCGCGATCCTCCCGGTGTTGCCATCCGCCGGGGAGCCGGAGCGCACCACGAACTCGTCGATCCAGCCCAGTTCCGATCCGTACGGCATGCCTCCGGGGTAGAGGCCGTTCGGGCCCCGGTAGAACGCCACAACGGCCGCCACCTGGGCGGGCGTGAGGCAGTCGGGTCGGTCCGTGCCACGCGGGCAGCGCAGCGACGACGGCTGGAACCCGCACCGCCGCGGGTCCTCGATGACCGAGCCGCACTTCTGCACTACCGCCTCGTGCAGCGCGGGAATCTTCTCTGGGCCGAGGATCTGCCGGCCCGACGCGTCGGTGTTGCGCAGCACCACCCAGGCGTTGAGCAGCGCCAGCGGCGCCAGGTTGTGCACCGGTGCGCCGGCCAGGATGCCGTCGAAGTCGGACGGGAACCGCTGCGCCAGCATCAGCCCCTGCCGGCCGCCGGTCGAGCAGCCGTCGAAGTACCGGTACGTCGGCCCGTGCCCGTAGTACGCGACCATCACCGCGTCCGCCACCCGCCGCAGCCGGTGCTCGGACAGCAGCCCGAACTCCAGTCGCGTCCGAGGGTCGGCGCCCCAGGTCGCGGGCTCGCTGGTCTGCGGGTCGCCGGTGTGCCCCGTGTCGTCGGAGGCCAGCACCAGCCTGCCGTCCCGCGCGGCCGCGCACTGGAACCCGAAGAGCGGCAGGGTCAGGTCGGGCACCGTGCCGCACAGCCCGCTACAGCCCTGCTGGACGTACTGCCCCGTCCATCCGGAGACGGGGAGCTTGACGGTGAACCGTGTCTGCGGCCGGATCACCCCCTGCACCATGCAGAATTCCTGGCCCTCGGCGTTGGTGTCGCGTTCCGCCGACGTCACCGACACCTGCGGGATCCGCGCCCCGGCCAACCCCGCGCATCGGTCGGTGGGCGGGTCGGTGGCGGATCCCGGCGTGACGATCAGGGGTACGGCGGTCAGCAGTGCCAGAACAGTTCGGATCATGCTTCCCTCCTCTTTGGAGGGAGATTAGGCAGTTCGGCGGGCCTTTCGGATCGGTCCCGGGACGGGACTCACGGTCATCCCCGGGGCGGAGCGGTGCCCGGCCGGACCAGGCCGCACTCGTAGGCGAGCACAGCCGCCTGCACCCGGTCGCGCAGACCGAGCTTGAGCAGAATCGCCGACAGATGGGTCTTCACGGTGGCCCGGCTGAGGACCAGGCGCTCCGCGATCTCGTCGTTGGAGAGCGCCCGCGCGACCAGCGTGAGCACCTCGATCTCACGCGCGCTGAGCGCGTCGAGCGCCGGCGGGGGAGTGCCGCCGGGTAGTTCGCTGGCGAACCGGTCGAGCAGCCGCCGGGTGACGGTCGGCGCGAGCAGCGCCTCACCGCGCGCCACCACCCGTACCGCCGTGGCCAGCTCGTCGGGGCGGATGTCCTTGAGCAGGAAGCCGCTGGCACCGGCCCGCAGCGCCGCGAACACCGGCTCGTCCAGGTCGAACGTGGTCAGCATGATGATCCTCGCCGCCTGGCCGGCGGCGACCAGCCGGCGGGTCGCCTCGATGCCGTCCAGCCGGGGCATCCGTACGTCCATCAGGATCACGTCCGGTCGCAGGCGCCCGGCCAGCGCCACGGCCTCCAGGCCGTCGCCCGCCTCGCCGACCACCTCGAGGTCCTCGCGGCTCTCGATGATCATCGCGAACCCGGCTCGCACGAGGGCCTGGTCGTCGGCGATCAACACCCGGATGGCCGCCGTCATGCCGAGGGGAGCGGCAGGTCCGCCCGTACCCGAAAGCCGCCACCCGGCACCGGCCCGGCGTCCAGCGTCCCGCCCAGCAGCCGGGCCCGTTCCTGCATCCCCACGATCCCCCGGTGCGCGGAACGGTCGACCCGGCCGCTCGGACGGGCCGGGCCGTCGTCGCGGATCTCCAGCCGTACCGACCGGGGCGAGCACCGCACCGTCACCCGGGCCAGGGTGGCCTGGCTGTGCCGCAGCGTGTTGGTCAGCGACTCCTGCACGATCCGGTACGAGGAGAGGTCCACCGCCGCCGGCAACGGTGGCAGGGCCGGTTCCCGGTCCAGCTCGACGGTCAGCCCGGTGGCCCCCAGCGACGCGGCCAACGTGTCCAGTTGCGCCAGACCGGGCTGCGGGGTGGCCGAGCCGGGCTCGGTGTCGGCGCTCATCGTCTGCAACAGCACCCGCAACTCGGACAGGGTGGAACGGGCCGCCAGATCGATCGAGGCGAGCGCCGCGCGGGCCAGGTCGGGTCGACGGTCGAAGACGTCCTGCGCGGCGCCGGCCTGCACGACGATCACCGACACCGTGTGGACCAGCACGTCGTGCAGCTCGCGGGCGATCCGTTCGCGTTCCTGGGTGACGATGCGGCGCTCGGAGTCCTGCCGGCGCAGCGCGCGGGTCCGACCAAGCTCACCGAGGGTCCAGCCGAGCGCCGGGCCGGCGATCGCGAGCAGCACGTTGCGCCAGTCGCCGTACGCCAGCTTCCAGGGCGTCCCGGCCACCAGCAGGCCGAGCACCCACAGCGACCGCGACGGCGGCCTCCGCCGCGCGTACCCGGCGAGCACCGCGGCGACCTGACCGAGCCAGCCGATGGCCGGACTGAGCGACTCGATGCCGATCCCGGCGAGGACGGCCACCGCCATCGCGGCCTCCGGGTGGCGGCGCAGCACCGCGATGGTGCCGGCCTGCACCGCCGCCAGTGCGATGGCGGCGGCGTATCCGAGCACGTGGTGTGGCCCGTTCGGCGTGACCAGGATCAGCGCCGCGAGCACGACGAACAGGCCGACGGCGACCCGCTGGTCGGGCCGGCATCCGCGCAGGAGCCTGCCGGGTGAACGCACCCGGTGATCGTAGGCAGCTCACGGATCGACGGTCATCGGCCGCGGGAACGACGAAGCGGTCCGTCCGGAGACGGACCGCCTGCGTCGCGGAGGGAAGGGGGAAGCTCAGCCGAAGCGGCCGGTGATGTAGTCCTCGGTCTTCTTGACGCTCGGGTTGCTGAAGATCTTCTGGGTGTTGTCGTACTCGATGAGACGGCCCGGGTCGCCGGTCTTCTCGATGGAGAAGAAGGCGGTCCGGTCCGACACACGGGCGGCCTGCTGCATGTTGTGCGTCACGATGATGATCGTGAACTTGTCCTTGAGCTGGAACATCAGGTCCTCGATGGCCAGCGTGGAGATCGGGTCCAGGGCCGAGCAGGGCTCGTCCATCAACACGACCTGCGGCTCGACCGCGATGGTCCGGGCGATGCAGAGCCGCTGCTGCTGACCGCCGGAGAGGCCCGCGCCGGGCTTGCCCAGCCGGTCCTTGACCTCGTCCCACAGGTTCGCCGAGCGCAGCGCCTTCTCGGCCGCCTCGTCCAGGATCGACTTGCGCCGGACGCCGTTGAGCTTCAGCCCGGCCACCACGTTCTCGAAGATGCTCATGGTGGGGAACGGGTTCGGCCGCTGGAAGACCATGCCGATGGTGCGCCGGACCGCGGTGACGTCCACGTCCCGGTCGTAGATGTCCTGGTCGTCGATGGTCAGGCTGCCCTCGACCCGGGCCCCCGGCAGCACCTCGTGCATCCGGTTGATCGACCGCAGGAAGGTCGACTTGCCGCAGCCGGACGGCCCGATGAGAGCGGTGACCGTCTTCGGCTCGACCGTCAGGTTGATGTTCTCGATCGCCTTGAACCCGCCGTAGTAGGCGGTGACGTTCGAGGCGGAGACGCGCTTGGCCATGGTGGTACCTCCGGGGTTCATCGGCTGAGCCTGTTGCGACGGGCCAGCAGTTTCGCCGCGATCGTCAGGATGAGCACGAGGGCGACCAGGGTGAGTGCCGCGGTCCACGCCCGTGCCGGCGCGTACTTCGACGCGTCACCGGCCTGCTGGTAGACGAAGAGGGACAGCGACGACTGGTTGTTCTCGAAGGGGTTGGTGTTGATCGCGGCGCCGCCGCCGGCGACCAGGAGCACCGGAGCGGTCTCGCCGGCCGCGCGGGCGATGGCGAGCATGACGCCGGTGACGATGCCGGGCAGCGCCGTCGGCACCACCACCCGCAGGATGGTCTTCCACTTGGGAATGCCGAGCGCGTACGCGCCCTCGCGCAGTGGCGGCGGGACGAGGCGGAGCATCTCCTCGGTGGACCGGACGATGGTGGGCAGCATGAGCACGCTCAGCGCGAGCGCGGCGGCGAAGCCGGAGAAGCTCGGCCGGCCGTCGTTGAACCACGGCGACACGACCAGCACCCAGAACGCCAGCACGAAGAGGCCGGAGACGATCGACGGGATGCCGGTCATCACGTCCACGAAGAATCGGATCGCGAAGGCGAACCTGCCCCGCCCGTACTCGACGATGTAGATCGCGCAGAGAACGCCGAGCGGGACGGTGATCAGGGTGGCGATCCCGACCTGCTCCAGCGTGCCGACGATCGCGTGGTACGCGCCGCCGTTCGGGTCCCGGGCCCCGATGTTGTTCATCGAGGTCTGGAAGAAGGTGCCGTCCAGCCGCTCGGTGCCCTTGCTCAGCAGCGTCCAGACGACCGAGACGAGCGGCAGCACCGCCAGCACGAACGCGGAGTGGATCAGCGCGCTCCAGGTGCGGTTACGGGCCGACCGGCGGCCCTCGACCGCGTTGGCCGCGACGAAGAGCCCGACCAGGTAGAGGATCGCGCCGAGGACGACGACGAGGACCGGGCCGCCGATGCCGGTGCCGTAGACCAGCGCGGCGGAGAGCGCCAGGGCCGCCACGGCGAGGGCCGGTGCGGCGTACCGGGGCAGCCGCCGGGCCCGCAGCGAGGCCGGTTGGGCCGGCGGGCGGGTGCGGTGGGAGGTGACGGTTGTGGTCATGCGGCCGACTCCGTGAACTCCCGGCGGCGGTAGATGATCGCCCGCGCCGTGATGTTGACGATCAGCGTGATGGTGAACAGCACCAGGCCGGACGCGATGAGCGCGCCACGGCCGGTCTCGTTCGCCTCGCCGAACGCGTTGGCGATGTTGGCGGCGATGGTGTTGCCGCCGTTCTGGATCAGGTTGAACGAGATGCCGAAGGTGATGCCGAGGGTCAGCGCCAGGGCGATGGTCTCGCCGAGCGCCCGACCCAGACCGAGCATCACCGCGGCGATGATGCCGGGGCGACCGTAGGGGAGCACCGCGGTGCGGAGCATCTCCCAGCGGGTGGCGCCCAGCGCGAGGGCGGCCTCCTCGTTCGCGGTCGGCGTCTGGAGGAACACCTCGCGGGAGAGCGAGGTGATGATCGGCAGCACCATGATCGCGAGGACCAGGGCACCCAGCATGATCGAGGCGCCGAACGGGCCGTCACCGCCGAAGAGCGGGATCCAGCCGAAGTGCTCGTTCAGCCAGACCGAGAAGTCCCGGACCGGGTTGCTGAAGACGTCCCGCCCCCACAGGCCGAAGACCACGCTCGGCACGGCGGCCAGCAGGTCGACCAGGAAGCCGAGTGCGGTGCCCAGCCGGCGCGGCGCGTAGTGCGAGAGGTAGAGCGCGATGCCCAACGCCACCGGCACCGCGATCAGCAGCGCCAGCGCCGAGCTGAGCACCGTACCGAAGGCGAGCGTGCCGATGCCGAACTTGGGCTGCGGCTCGTTGGGGGACCAGCCCTCGTAGGTCCAGAAGTTCTCGGTGTTGGCGCGCAGGGCCGGCACCGCCTTGGCGATCAGGAAGATCGCGATGGCGGCGATGATGACCAGAACGGCGGTGCCGGCGGCCAGTGTGAGACCGCGGAAGGCCCGCTCGGCGCCGAACTTGCGGCTGCGCGGCAACGCGCCGCCACCGCCGCCCAGCCCGGTGCCGCCCGGGGAACGGGTGCTGACTGGTGCCTCGGCCACACGCGCCGAGGCACCGGCGGGCCACTCGTGACTCTGGGTCACGCGCGTCCCGCCGGTGCCGGCGTCGGCCGAGCGGTGAGGGGTTTCACCCATCTGCTCGCTCGATTCGGTTGCGGAGGTGGTGGGGTCGGGTCAGGAGAGGTTCTTGACCGCGGTCTCGACCTTGGCGCGGACCGTCTCCGGCAGCGGGGCGTAGCCGAGGTCGGTCAGCGAGTTCTGGCCCTCGGCGCTGGCGGCGTAGCCCAGCAGACCCTTGACCAGCTTGAGCTTGTCGGCCGCGAGGCCCTTGCTGCAGACGATCTCGTACGTCGCCAGGACGATCGGGTAGGCCCCGGCCTCCTTGGTGTTGTAGTCGATCGACAGCTTGAGGTCGTCGCCCTGGCCATCGATCTTGGCGCCGGCGATGGTCTTGCCAGCGGCCTCGGCGGTCAGCGCGGCGAACTCGCCGTTGCCGTTGCCGATCTTGGCCATCTTCAGGCCGGCGTTCTCGGCGAACGACCACTCCATGTAGCCGATGGAGCCGTCGGCGCCCTTGACCCGGCTGGCCACGCCGTCCGAGCCCTTGGCGCCGGTGCCGCCCGGGGCCTTCCAGGCCTTGGCGTTGCCCAGCGTCCAGTCCGCCTCGGAGGTCTTCGAGAGGAACTTGGTGAAGTTGTCGGTGGTGCCCGACTCGTCCGAGCGGTGGACGGTCTGAATGGCGGTCGCCGGGAGCTTGGCGTCCGGGTTGTCGGCCTTGATCGCCGCGTCGTCCCACTTGGTGACCTTGCCGGCGAAGATCTTCGCCAGGGTGGCCGGCTTGAGCTGGAGGTTGTCCACGCCGCTGACGTTGTAGGCGACGGCCACCGGGCCGATCACCATCGGCAGGTGGATGGCCTTGCCGCCGGCGCACTTGGCGTCGGCCTGCGGCTGCTCCTCCGGCTTGAGCGCGGAGTCGGAGCCGGCGAAGTCGGCGGTGCCGGCGATGAACGCCTGGATGCCGGCGCCCGAGCCGGAAGCCTCGTAGTTGATCGTGGTGCCAGCGCACTTCTGCTGGTACGCCTTGATCCACTCGGCCATGGCGTTCTTCTGTGCCGACGAGCCCTGGGCGTTGACCGTGCCGGTACCGCAGTCGACCGCGGCGGCGGAGCCCGAGGCGCTGGCGCCGGAAGTGGGCTCGTTGTTGTCCGAGCCGCATGCACTGAGGCCGAGCGTCGCGGCAAGAGCGAGGCAGGCAATAGTGCCGTACCGCTGGAGCTTCACCTGAGGGGTTTCCCTTCGCGTCTGACTTGGTGCCCCGATGCCGGGGCCCGAGGACCGGCACTGACCGGCTGACACGAAAGTTAGAAGTGCCAGGTAGCCGGTTCGCCGGTCACAAGTGAACGCAAGGTGAACACGTACGGCCCCCGAGGTGACCGCTTGCTGAGGGTGAGTTGTCCGTTAAGTGAACTCGGGTACACCTGTCGGAATTATGGGTATATTTCCGGTTCGGCGTTATCCCGCCGATGCTCGGCCGTTACCCGCCGGTGACTCGGTCGGGGCGGCGTCCGACGGTCAGCCCAGGTGGTAGTTGATGTGTGCGGACCAGCGGGCGAAGCCCAACCGCTCGTAGAGCGCGACCGCCCCGGTGTTCGAGTCGTCCACGAAGAGCATCACCCGGTCGAGCCCGCGCTTGTCCCGCAGGTACGCGAGCCCCGCGGTGGTCAGCGCCCGACCGAGCCCACCACCGTGCGCGGTCGGCTCCACGCCGAGCACGTACACCTCGCCGATGCGGGCCGACCCGGGCCGCTCGTGCACCTTCGTCCAGTGGAAGCCGAGCAGCCGGCCGGTCGAGGTCTCCTCGGCGAGCAGGAAGCCGGCCGGGTCGAACCACGGCTCGGCGAGGCGGACCCGCAGGTCGTCCGAGGTCCACCGCCCCTGCTCGGGATGCTCGGCGAAGGCCCGCGCGTTCAGGGCCAGCCAGGCCGCGTCGTCGGCCCCCGGCCGGAACGCACGCAGCGCCACCCCGTCGGGCAGGCGCGGCTCGCCCAGCGGGGCGGCCAACGGCCGGCGTAGTTGCCAGAGCACGCGCGCCCGGGTGAACCCGAGGTCCACGGCGAGCGCCGCCGCCGACGGGTGGTCGCCGTGCGCCCACGCCCGCAGCGGCCCGGTGGCCGAGGCGAGCACGCCCCGGGCCAGCGCCCGGCCGGTGCCCCGCCGCCGGTACGCGGGGTGCACCACCAGCTCCACCCCGATCCCGCCCACCGGGTCGGTGGTGTCCAGGTGGGCGTACCCGGTGAGGGTGCCGTCGTCGGCGCGGGCCAGCAGGTGCACGGCCGGCGCCTCCGGATCGCGCAGGCGGAGCAGGACGTGCTCGTCGAGCGGGTCCGCGCCGTCGGTGTCGCCCGCCGTACGCGCCAGGGCCAGCACGCCGGCGATCTCCGTCGGGGCCAGTCGGTCGGTCCGGGTCACCTGGTCGCTGGTCGGCTCCGCGCTGCTCATTGGGTCACCGTAGCCGCTGCGTCTCGGGCGTCCCGGACTGTCGCCCGAGGAGGGGGTCGTAGCTCACGTCGGGTCGGTGGGCAGTGCCTCCAGCTCGTATCGCGCGCTGAGTTGGGGCAGGATCCGGCGCAGCGCGTCGACCGTGCCCTGCCGGTCGCCGCCGGCATCGTGCATGAGGACCACCGCACCGGGTTCCGCCTGCGCGAGCACGGTCGCGGCGATCTTGCTGGCACCGGGCGCCTGCCAGTCCGACGGGTCCACCGACCAGTGCAGCGGAGTCATGCCGAGCTGCTGCGACACCGACACCACGGGGTACGTCCAGGCGCCGCCGGGTTGGCGGTACCAGACGATCGGGGCGTCCGGGACCGCCGACCGGATCGCCTCGTTGGTGCGTACCAGGTCGGCGCGGATCTGGTCGGCGGATTTGTTGCCGAGGGAGACGTCGTGGTGCCAGGAGTGGTTGCACAGGGTGTGGCCGCCGGCGACGATCGCCTGGATGAGGTCGGGATGATCCTGGGCGTTCTCGCCCACCACGCAGAACGTGGCCTTGACGTCGTACTCGCGCAGGATCGCGAGGACCTGCGGGGTGTAGCGCGGGTCCGGCCCGTCGTCGAAGGTCAGCGCGAGTCGGGCGTTGCCGGTCTCGGTGTGGGCGCCGAACAGCTTGTCGCCGCTGGCGCTCTGCCCCGAGCCGTCCTGGCCGGCCTCGGACGGGCCGGCGCTCTGGCCCGCGGTCGGGATACCGGCCGGGGTGCCGGTCGAGGGCTCTTCGGGAGTCTGGTCGGCGTAGTGCGGCCCGTCGCCCTCGGTGGTGACGCCGGTGGCGTGCCGCTGGGTCTGGTCGGGGACGAGACTGCGGCCCAGCACGTACGCCGAGCCGAGCAGGGCAGCCACCACCGCCGTCACGATCACTGCCGCGCGCGCGGTCGAGCTGACCCGCGTCACGGCTTCCGCCCGGCTGGCCGGACGCGCCGGCCCCTCGCCCCCGTGCTACCTGCCCGCACCGTCGCCCCCTTTTCCGACAAACCCGGCAGTCAGAATAGGACTGGCGAGCCGCGCAAAAGGGGCATATGGGAAATCGCCCCGGGGTGGGGGTCAGACGGGCAGCGGCGCGTGCTCCGCCTCGGGCAGCGAGCGCGACGGCGGTACGACGAACTTGTAACCCACCTGGCGGACCGTGCCGATCATCGACTCGTACTCCGAGCCGAGCTTGGCGCGCAGCCGCCGGACGTGCACGTCCACCGTCCGGGTGCCGCCGAAGTAGTCGTAGCCCCAGACCTCGCGCAACAGTTGATCGCGGGTGAACACCCGGCCCGGGTGCTGGGCCAGGAACTTCAGCAGCTCGAACTCCTTGTAGGTGAGGTCGAGCGGGCGACCCTTCAGCTTGGCGGCGTACGTGTCGGGGTCGATGGTCAGCTCGCCGGCCCGGATCGAGCCGCCGGCGCCGGCGGTCGCGTTGCTCAGGCGGCCGACCGCGAGCCGCAGTCGAGCCTCGACCTCGGCGGGACCGGCCGACGCGAGGATGACGTCGTCGACGCCCCAGTCCGCGTTCAGCGCGATCAGACCGGCCTCGGTCACCACCGCGACCAGCGGCACCCCGAGCCCGGTGGCGTGCAGCATCCGGCAGGTCGCTCGGGCCTCGCTCAGCTCCGACCGGGCGTCCACCAGCACCGCGTCGGGGCTGGGCCCGGCAACCAGGGTGCGGACGTCGCGCGGCGCGGTGCGAACCGAGTGTGGCAGCAGGTCGAGCGCCGGCAGCACAGCCGACGGTTCCCCTGCGCGCGCGGTCACCAGCAGCAGGATCTCCACGATCACCTCCGTCCCGGCGGCGCAACGCCGCACGCGACCAGACACACTCGTGGCAGAGTGCGCTGAGAAATAGCGTGGTCCCGGCGTCGCTGACGGGCGGGTAACGCGTTGAGCGTAACCGATCGCCTCGGCCGCGCCTCCGAGTCATTTCCCGTTTGTCTAGCTTGCCCCTGATCGCGGCGCAGGTTTTAACGTTGCGGAAACCCGTGACCGTCGCGCCGGGCAGCCGATCTGGCACGATCGGGGCGTGTTTCCCTCCACCTCGCCCGACGCCGGCCGCGAATCGTGGTCCGACGGTCCCCGCCCGGGTCCGGCCGCTCCGACCCGTGGCCATCCGCCCGCGCCGCGCACCGGACCGGCCGTCGCCGACGGCGAACGCCGTGAACGGGGTGGGCCGCGCCGGGCCCGCCGTGCCGGGGAGCCGGCCCGTCGTGCCGAGGACGAGGTCGACGAGCCGGAGGAGGAGCCCGTCGCTCCGGTGGAGGTGCACCGGCCGCTGGCCCTGACCATCGCCGGCTTCGCCGCGCTGCTCGGGGTGGGTCTGGTGCTCGGCGCGCAGACGTCCGGGCCGGGTCACCGCCTGCCGTTCGCCTTCATCGTCTTCGGCGTCCAACTGCTGTTCGTGCTCGCCTGGACGATGGCCATGCGCCCACCCGCGCTGCTGCTGGTCGGCGGGATCAGCGCGGCGGTCGCCGCTGCCGCTGACGTCGCCGCCGTCCAGAGCGACGTCGCCGGTCTGGCGCCGCTGGGCTACCTGGCCGTCGGCGGCTTCCTCGCCGCCGTGCTCGGCCAGCTGGTCCGCCGCGTCGACCGGGTCCGGGTCACCGACTCACTCGGCGCCACACTGCTCATCGTGGTCGGGGTCGTGGCCTTCGGGACCCTGATCGTGCTCAGCCGCATCCCGGCCGGCACCCAGGCGATCACGGTCTGCCTGACCGCGAGCGGGGTCGCGCTGACCGTCGCCCGCCTCACCGACGCGGTGCTGCCGTGGCCCCGGCTGGCCCCGCAGGTGCCCCGGGGCGCGGCCGGCGTCGTCGCCGGCGCGATGGTGGGCACGCTGGGCAGCGCTCTCCTCGGCAGCTACCTGGTGGCACCCTTCACGCCGACCCGGGCCGCGGTGATCGGCCTGGTCGCGGCCGTCACCGCCGTCCTCTCCGATCTCGCCGTGGGGTACGCGGAGGCGGGTCGCCTGATGGCGGGCGAACCGCCCACCATGTGGGTCGCCCGGCACATGCAGGGTCCGCTCGGCGGATTCGCCCTGGCCGCACCGGCGGCGTACGCCATGTGCATGCTGTTCCTCTGAGCCTACGGTTGAGGCCGGTGTCGGTCGGGTACCTACGGGTGCGCCGCGCTGCGGCACCGGTTCGGACGTCCCGCCGCATCGCGGCGGGCGGAGACAGGAGGCGGCGTGGCCCAGGAGTATCCGGCTGACGAGGCCCGGCCCCGACGGCGCGGTCGCAAGCTGCTCATCGGCCTGGTCGTCCTGCTCCTGGTGGTGGCGGGTCTGCTGGTGGTCGCCGACCGGGTGGCGGTCGGCGTGGCCGAGCGGCTCATCGCCGAGCGGGTCAGCCAGGAGGTCAGCAAGCAGGGGGCGCAGTCGGCCAAGCCCGACGTCGAGGTCGCCGGGACGCCGTTCCTCACCCAGGTGCTGGACGGGCGGTACGAGCGGATCTCCATCACTCTGCGGGACGTGCAGGCGTCGGTCGAGGGTGACGCCGTACGGCTGCCGGTGCTGGACGTGGACGCCCGCAACGTGCGTGCCTCGCTCGACACGCTGCGGACCGGGCAGGGCGACGTCGTCGCCGACACGGTCAACGGCACCGGCACGATCAGCTACGAGAGCCTCGCCGCGCTGCTGAACCGACCCGGGCTCACCCTCGGCGAGCAGGGCGGCAAGCTCGCCGTCACCGCCCCGGTCGACATCCTCGGCCAGAAGTTCACCGTCGCCGGCACCGCCGACGTCACCGTCGCCGAGAACGGCGCCGTCGCCCTGCGCTTCAGCAAACTGGACGCTGCCGGCCTGCCGAACCTGCCGCTGGCCCGCACGATCCTGAACAAGTACGCCGAGGGCATCTCCGTCGACGTGCCGCTGCCCGACCTGCCGTTCCAGCTCGCGGTCCGGGAGGTCCGGCCGTTGCCCGAAGGGCTGGCGGTCACCGCCGACGCGAAGAACGTACCGATCAACTCCGCCGGCTGAGCGGCGCGTCAGTCGTCCGGGCCGCTGGGACACCCCATCGGCCCCGCAGCCCTGACGATCCCGGATGGTGGTCGGTCCAGTGGCAGCCCGGTCACTGCCTGGTAGGCTCCGTGCTCATGGGGACCCACCTCACCAAACGGCGCGCGGTCGACCTGTGCCGCGTGGCCACCTGCCTGTGTCGCCCTGTCATCTGACGGCGGGGCTGTTTTTGGCCGCCTGACGGCGGCCACCGGCACGCAGGGTCCTCGACCCTTTCCGGTGATCCCACCGAACGCCCGGCAGCGGCGCCGTCGCACAAACCCGTGATCCCGTCCTTCCGCTGGGTCCCGCGCGCGGTGCGACAGTTCAACCCATCGATATTCGCGCGTTGGCTCACCATCCATCCTCACCAGGGAGTGATTCGATGAGTCGCGACACCGCACTCGTCTCGGTCGAATGGGCCGAGAAGAACCTTGACGCCCCGGGCGTCGTCTTCGTCGAGGTCGACGAGGACACCTCGGCCTACGAGACCAGCCACATCGCCGGCGCCATCAAGATCGACTGGCGGACCGACCTCCAGGACCCGGTCCGCCGGGACTTCGTCAACAAGACCCAGTTCGAGGCGCTGCTGTCCGAGCGGGGCATCAGCAACGACGACACCGTGATCCTGTACGGCGGCAACAACAACTGGTTCGCGGCGTACGCCTACTGGTACTTCAAGCTTTACGGCCACCGCGACGTGAAGCTGCTCGACGGCGGTCGCAAGAAGTGGGAGCTGGACGCCCGTCCGCTGGTCACCGAGACGGCGGCCCGCCCGGCGACCCAGTACGTCGCGCAGGAGCCGGACACCTCCATCCGGGCCTTCCGCGACGAGGTCGTCGCCGCGATCGGCACCAAGAACCTGGTCGACGTGCGTAGCCCCGACGAGTTCGCCGGCCGGCTGCTCGCCCCCGCGCACCTGCCCCAGGAGCAGGCGCAGCGGGCCGGTCACATCCCGACCGCGATCAGCGTCCCGTGGTCCAAGGCGGCCAACGAGGACGGCACCTTCCGGTCCGACGACGAGCTGCGCAGGATCTATGGCGACGCGGGGCTCGACGACGGCAAGGAGACCATCGCGTACTGCCGGATCGGTGAGCGTTCCTCGCACACCTGGTTCGTGCTTCAGGAGCTGCTCGGCCACCGCAACGTGAAGAACTACGACGGTTCCTGGACCGAGTACGGCTCGCTCGTCGGCGTGCCGGTCGCGCTCGGCGATGAGCCCGGGGAGGCCTGATCCGCCATGACTGCTCCCACCGCTGCGGGTTGCGCCGCACCCGACCAGGCCGCGCCGCTGCCGACCAGCCTGGACCTGGAGAAGGAAACCGTCATCACGGGCATCGTCCGCTCGGCGGCGGACGAGGCCGTGCCGGGCGCGTACGTCCGGCTGCTCGACTCGACCGGTGAGTTCACCGCCGAGGTGGTCACCTCGGCGGCCGGCCAGTTCCGGTTCTTCGCCGCGCCCGGTTCCTGGACGCTGCGGGCGCTGTCCCGGCACGGCAACGGCGACGCCGCCGTCACCGCCGGCCGGGGCGTCAACGAGGTCACCGTCACCGTCGCCTGACCCACTGCTCTGATCGACCGGGGCCGGTCACCCTCCGGGGTGGCCGGCCCCGATCGTCGTCAGCGCGGGTGGCCGGCGGCCATCAGGTCGTTGATGGTCGGAGCACTTTTCCTCCCCACGTTGGGTCCCGATGGGTTCGGGACGAGCGCGCACCGCCGGGACGGCCG
The DNA here is from genome assembly GCF_042872525.1 of Micromonospora sp. NPDC005254. NCBI lineage: Bacteria > Bacillati > Actinomycetota > Actinomycetes > Micromonosporales > Micromonosporaceae > Micromonospora > Micromonospora sp. NPDC005254. The sequence continues at coordinate 321,037 of NZ_JBIAKM010000001.1, forward strand.
CGCAGCGGGGCGGGTGGAGTGGGTGGGTGGCACCCCCACGTCCGCTGACAGTCATGCTCTGGCTGGTTCGGACGGTGCTCAGTGAATAACGCCGGTCAGTGCCTGGTCAGTGACGTGGCGTCATCCCGACCGTGGACGGGGTCCCGAAATACATCGGCATACGTCACTATCATCGGGTGGTGGTCGCGGGTGGTGCGGGCGGAGTCGGCGGGCCCGGCGCAGAGGCCCCGATCGTCGTCTGCGTCAGTGCGGACGCCTCGGTGCGCGAGCGGGTGCTGCGGCAGCTCGACGGGATCGGGCCGGTCGTGACCTGCGCCGACCTTGCCCAGCTGCGGGCGATGCTGTTCCCACCGCCGGGCGGCTCGACACCGGCCACCCCGCCGGCCCCGCCGCAGGGGCGGGTCAGCTGGGGTGAGCTGGTCGTCGACCGGGCCGGGCACCTGGTCACCTGGCGCGGCGATCCACTCCCGCTCACCCGTACCGAACGGGAGCTGCTCGCCCGGCTCGTCGGTCCGCCGCTGGTGGTGTGGAGCCACGAGCAGCTCTTCGCCGCGGTCTGGGCCGGCGCGTACCTCGGCGACACGGCGATCCTGCACTCCGCGATCAAGCGGCTCCGGCGCAAGCTGCACGGGCTGCCGGGCGGGCCGCGGGTGCACACCGTGCGCGGGGTCGGCTACCGGCTCGATCCGCCGCCCCGGCCGGCCTGACCCTCGGCCGTCACCCCGGCTGCCGACCGCTGCCTCCGGTACGGCGGACCGCCCGTGACACCATGGCCGGGTGAACGGTGCTGTCCAGACGGGTTGGGCCCCGTCGAGCGATCCCGCCGCGCCGGCACCTGCCCGGCGTGGGCGGCGCTGGCTGCTGGTCGCGACCGTGCTGTGGGCCGTCCTGCTGGCCGGGCTCGCCTGGATGTCGGTCCGCGACGACCCGCCGACGGTGCGGGAACAGCGCTCCCTCGACGAGGCCGCCCCGGTGGCCGACCGGGCGGTCGGTGAGCTGGCCCGCGCCGCCGGGACGGCCGGGCTGCTGGAACTGGGCCCGGTGCGGGTCAACGCCGGCTGCCGCGTCACCCCGTTCTCCGACGGCGCGGCGCTGCGCCGCGAGGTCGGCGTGCTCGCGCCCGCCGGCACCGAGCGCGCCGTGCTGACCGGCATCGCCGACCGGCTGCCGTCCACCTGGCGGGCCGGAGTCGGCCCCGGCCTGGACGGCCCCGAACTGCACGCCGACGCCGGGGACTTCGTCGCCGTCGAGGGACGACCGACCGGGGACGGCCGGCTCCGGTTGACCGTCGACACCGGCTGCCGGCCGCTGGGCGCCGGCTACGACCCGAAGCCGGCCACCGGCGCCGGGCCGGAGGCCACGGCCCTGACGGCTGCCCTGACCGCGCTCGACCGTCCGGCCGACGCCGCGCCGGACCTGGTCACCGCGCCGTGCCCCGGCGGCGCCGTGGCCCGTACCGCACGGTCCGCCACCAGGCCCGGCTCGGCCACGGCCGGCGCGCTCGCCCCGCTGGCCGCCGGCACCCCACTGCTGGACAACCCCCCGCTGTACGCGTACCGCACCGGCGACGTCACCGTGCTGGCCGAACTCGGCCCGGACACCGCACGGGTGGCCGCCACCGTCGGCTGCCCCGCCTGAGCCGGACGTCGGGCCCGGGTCAGCCGCCCGTCTGGTGATCCTGCGGGCCTCGGCTGCGACCCAACGCGTCCACGCGGCCCCAGCGGCCGGGAATGTCCAGCAGCTCCACCCGGCCCATGCCCGGTGGCACAGCCGGATCGATGATCAGGTGTTCGCCCTGCGGTTCCAGCCCCAGCATGACCCGCAGCAACAGCAGCGGGGTGCCGCTCGACCAGGCCTGCGGGCTGCACGCGGTCGGGTACTCCACCGGGTAGCCGGTGCGGCTGCGGGCGTAGCCGGCGAACGCCTCCGGCAGCCGCCCGTCGAAGTGGCGGGACGCCGCGAGCATCGAGTCGCAGATCAGCCCGGCCTCCTCCCGGTAGCCGTACCGGCCCAGGCCCCAGGCGATGATCGAGTTGTCGAACGGCCACACGGTGCCCACGTGGTAGCCGATCGGGTTGTACCGACCCTCGCCCTCGGCCAGGGTCCGCACCCCCCAGCCCGAGAAGAGCCGCGGACCGAGCAGGTGGTCGACCACCTTGCGGGCCCGGGACTCGTCCACGATCCCGCTCCACAGCAGGTGCCCGATGTTCGACGTGAGCGCGTCCACCTGCCGGCCGTCGGCGTCCAGGGCGAGCGCGTAGTACTCCCGGTCGGCGATCCAGAAGTCGTGGTTGAACCGCTGCTTGAGCGCCGCCGCCTCCCGCTCCAGCCGGTCGGCGTACGCCGGGTCGTTCCAGACCTTCCGGGCCAGCCGGGCGGTCCGGATCTTCGCGTCGTACGCGTAGCCCTGCAACTCGCAGGTGGCCCGGGGGAAGCCGGGCAGCCGGCCGTCGGCGTACGAGATGGCGTCCCAGGAATCCTTCCAGCACTGGTTCTGCAGCCCGGACTCCGGGTTGCGGGTCCGATACCAGAGGTAGCCGGTGCCGAGCAGGTCGCCGTACGTGTCGATCCACTCCAGGGCCGCCCGGATGTTCGGCTCCAGCCGCTTGACCAGCGCGGTGTCGCCGGTCCAGCGCTCGTACTCGTCGATCAGGATGACGAACAGCGGGGTCGAGTCGGCCGACCCGTAGTACGGCGAGTGGGGCTGCTCCTCGAAGCCGGCGGTCTCGCCGTACCGCAGCTCGTGCAGGATCTTGCCGGGCTCCTCGTCCCGGAAGTCGTCCACCCGGTGCCCCTGGAGACCGGCCAGCATGAAGATGGTCGGGGGGATCAGCTCCGGCAGGAACGGCAGCACCTGCAACGAGGTGATGATGCTGTCCCGACCGAACAGGGTCATGAACCACGGCAGCCCGGCGGCGATCAGCCGTACGCCCAGGGCGATCGACTCGTAGCGCAGCGCGGCCAGGTCGTTGAGGCTGCGCCGGTACGCCCCGGCCAGCGGCTCGCAGTCACAGCCGAGCTTCGGCGCCCGGTCGATCAGCTCCTGCTGCTCGGCGCGGATGGCGTCCCCGCTGCGGCTGCCCGCGTACGGCAGGGTGGCCCGGATGTCCTCGCCCCGGGCCCCGTAGACGACGGTGGAGACGTGCAGCCGGGTGGTCCACTCGCTGTTGCTGTCGATCCGGACCCGGAAGGTCATCCCGGAGTTGTCGACCTGCGCCGGAACCGTGGAGCGGACCACGGTCTCCCGGCGGAACGCCTCCCGCCGGTACGTCAACCGCAGCTCGTTGTCGGTCGCCGCGACCGTCGTCCGGCCCACCTTCTCCCGGGCGTGCTTGATCTCGAACAGGTCGGCGAAGTCGCTGCTCATCTCGATCCGGACGGTGAACTCGCCCTCCTCGCCGGAGTGGTTGAGCACGGTCAGCTCCTCGTCGAAGCTGCCCCCGATCTCTCTGCTGCGGATCACCGACCACTTGGCGTCCAGGTAGTGGGTGGGTTCGCCGGGAGCGAGGAAGAACGTCGTCCGGTACGACTGGCTGTCGTCGATCGAGAGTGCGTGCAGCCGCTCGCCGTTGAGGGTGAGCACCCAACTGGACAGGAAACGCGTGTCGAAGGAGAACAACCCGGTCGGGAAGGTGAAGGACGGCTCGATGTCGCCGCGTCGGTCGCTGACCAGGAAGGTGTTGCCGTCCAGGATGCTGACGAGATCGTTCACGTCCGCCGCCCGACTGCCTCCCGGGCCGCCTCGCGCGGGTCGCGGGTGCCCGGCGGGTTCGGGAAGAAGCGGCGGAAGGCCAGGAAGAGCACCACGTCACCGCTGAAGGTGCTCTCGTTGCGCAGTACCGCCGCGAGCGCCTGGGCCTCGCCGGTGATCAGCCTGTAGAACAGGGCCGAGCTGCTGAACCAGATGGCGTCGGCCGGACCCCGCTCGCGGCTGGCCTGTACCGCTCCCGGCCGCATCCGGACCAGCCAGTGTTCGGTCCGGTGGCCGGTGCCGAGATCGATCTGCAGGGTCCCCCTGGCCAGGCCGCCCAGGACCGCGGGGGCACGCGTCGGCAGCGATTCGAAGAACCTCTCCGTCGCCTCGGTCACAGTCGAATCGTAGGCAGCTGTCCGAGATGTCGGGTCGGTATCGGGAGTCCGCCCATACCGTCGCCCCGAGGTGTGCCGGTGGTCAGTAGACCAGCGCCTGCGTGCCCTCGGCCAACGCCTCCTCGACGAAGACCGCGGCGCCCGCGATCCGCACACCGGGCAGTACGTCGTCCGGGCCGATCTCCCGCCGGGCCGCGCACTGGGTGCAGGCGGTCACCCGACCACTGGTCAGGATGACGTGCAGCAGCTCGGCCAGCGGCGCGGAGTGCGGTAGCTCGAACTCCTGGGCGCGGCCGGGCAGCGCGAACCAGGTCGACTCCCCGGTCAGCCAGAGCGACACGTCCACGCCGGCCGCGACCGCCGTGGCGGCGACCGTGAACGCCTGCGCGCACCGCTCCGGGGCGTCCGCCCCAGCGGTGACCTTGACGACGAGAGAGCGGGCCATGAGGCCCAGCATAGGATGGTCACGATGGTTACCGAGATCGGGTTCGTCAGCCTGCTGGTCGCCGGCCTGGGCGGGCTCGCCGGCGGCCTGGTCTACCTGGCAGTAAAGATTTCGAGGGGACGTTGGTGAGCGCGAGGAGTGAGCCGGGCCTGCGAGCCCCGCAGTCGCGAACGAAGGTGGCACGGTGAGCGACGAGAACCCGCTGCAGCCACCGTGGCTGAACGCGCCGCCGGTCGAGGAGTACCCGTTCGAGGAGAGTCACGACCTGCGGGTCGGCCCGAAGCTGCACCCGGCGCTGGACGGCCTGCTGCCGTACATCGGTCTGTGGCGCGGCCGGGGCAAGGGTGGCTTCCCCACCATCGAGGACTTCGACTACGCGCAGGAGATCCGGATCAGCCACGACGGCCGGCCGTTCCTGCACTACGAGTCGCGCGCCTGGATCCTCGACGAGCAGAGCATGCCCGTCCGCCCGGCCGGGCGTGAGGTCGGCTGGTGGCGACCGGTGCTGGTGGACGGTCGGGCAACCGACGAGCTGGAGGCCCTGCTCACGACCCCCACCGGGGTGATGGAGCTGCACCTCGGCAAGCGCACCGGCACCCAGGTCGAGTTCGCCACCGACGCGGTGGTCCGGACGGCGACCGCCAAGGAGGTCACCGGCGGGCACCGGCTTTTCGGCATCGTCGAGGGGGCGCTGCTCTACGCCCAGGAGATGGCGGCGATGGGTCACCCACTCAGCGCGCACCTCTCTGCCCGGCTCGTCCGGGTCGGCGGCTGACGCTTCAGTCGACGGGGAAACCCAGCAGCGACTGCAGGGCGGGGGTGCGCGGGCAACGGTCCCGGCGCACCCCGTCCAGCGTGTGGACCTCGGTGAGCCCGCGCACCGACGAGGCGAACCACACCCCGTCGGCGTCGTGCAGCTCGGCCGGGGTGACCATCCGTTCGGAGGCGCTCAGGCCCAGCTCGCCGGCGTGGGCGAGCAGCCAGGCGACGGTCGTGCCGGGCAGGATGCCGGTGGTGGCGGCCGGCACCGTGCGGAGCGTGTCGCCGGTGAGCCACACCACGTTGGCCGTGGGCCCCTCCAGGGCGTACCCGTCGGAGGAGATCCAGAGCACGTCGTCCACCCCGTTGGCGCGGGCCCAGCGGCGGGCGGCGCTGTTGACCGCGTACGAGATGGACTTGATCCCGGTGGGCAGCCAGGTCAACTCGGCGCGGGCGGTGGCGGGCACCCCGAGCGGCAGGTTCGCGACGCTGATCCCGTCCCGTCGCGCCATCCGCGCCGCCGCCGGCACCTCGCTCAGCGTGGCGTAGACCGTCGGTGCGCCGGCCTGCGGGCCCCGGGTGCAGACCAGCCGCAACGCCCCCTCGACCCGCGCCGGCCAGCCGGCGCACACCGTGTCGAGCAGGTCGGTCAACGCGGCGGCGTCGGGCACGGCCAGCTCGATGGCGGCGGCCGACGCGGCCAGCCGGGCCAGGTGCTCGTCGCGCAGCCACGGCCGGCCCTGGCGCAGGTGCATGCTCTCGAAGAGCCCGTCGCCGTGCAGGACGCCACGGTCGTCGCCGCGTACCACCGGCTCCGTGGCCGGGACCGGGCCCTGCCCGAGCACGGCGATCCGCGCGGTCGGGCCGACCGGAACCTGCCCGGTGAAGGACGTCGCCATGAGGGTCGAGGGTAGCGACGGGCGTCGCACGGCGGAGGTAGCCACGGCCGCCGAACTATGATCGGACGGTGTCCGAACCCTCCCTCGCGGAAATGCTCCGGGCCCGTGGGCTGCGGCTGACGGCCCAGCGGCAGCTCGTCCTCCAGGCGGTGCTCGATCTGGGCCACGCCACACCGGAGCAGGTGCACACCGCCGTCCGGGAGGTCGCCGCCGGCGTCAACATCACCACCATCTACCGCACGCTGGAGCTGCTGGAACGGCTCGGCCTGGTGACCCACACCCACCTCTCGCACGGTTCGCCGACCTACCACGCGGCGGGTGAGCACCAACACGTCCACCTGGTCTGCCGGGAGTGCGGCGCGATCGACGAGATCGATCCGGAGCTGCTCCGCCCGCTCGCCGAGCAGTTGGCCGCGCAGCGGGGTTTCCGGGTGGACATCGGGCACGTGTCACTCTTCGGCGTCTGCGACCGCTGCGAGAACGGGGATCAAAAATGATCGACATCGCGGGCGCGGTGGCCGTCGAGAGCATCGACGAGGCCAGCCGTGACCAGCCGGACCCGGCGCACGTCGCGGTCGGGGTGCGGGGGGTGGCCGCGCACTACGGCGATCCGCTGCGCGAGCAGCGCGTCCTGGACACCGAGGTCGGCCTGGTCGACCGGTCACACCGGGGGATCATCGCGGTGCCCGGCGAGGAGCGGGCCGGCTGGCTGCACACGATCACCTCGCAGCACCTGAGCACGCTGGCCGCCGGCGAGGGCACCGAGTTGCTGGTGCTCTCGCCGCACGGGCACGTCGAGCAGCACGCCCTGGTCGCCGAGGACGGCGAGACGACCTGGCTGGACACCGAGCCGGGGGCGACCGACGGTCTGCTCGCGTACCTGGAGAAGATGCGGTTCTTCAGCAGGGTCGACCCCCGCGACGCCACCGCCGAGCGGGCGCTGCTGTCGCTGGTCGGGCCGGCGGCGCCGGAGGCCCTGGGCACGCTCGGCGTGACCGGGCTGGCCGCGCCGGACCTGGTGCCGGTGCCGGGCCCGAAGTTCGCCGCCGGGGCCGTGCCGCCCCGAGCGGGCATCCGGTACGACGTCCGACCGCTGCCGATCGGCGGGTGGGCGCGTCGCGGCCTGCTCGGGGTGGACCTGCTGGTGCCCCGCTCGGCGATGGAGCAGGTGGTCGCCGAGCTACGCGGCGCGGGCGTGCCGGTCGCCGGCCTCTGGGCGTACGAGGCGATCCGGGTCGCCGCCCGGCAGCCCCGGGTCGGGGTGGACACCGATCACCGGACCATCCCGGCCGAGGTGGACCTCATCGGCCCGGCGGTGCACCTGGACAAGGGCTGCTACCGGGGTCAGGAGACGGTGGCCCGCGTACACAACATGGGTCGGCCGCCGCGCCGCCTGGTGCTGCTGCACCTGGACGGGGTGACCACCGACCAGCCGCCGACCGCCGGTACGCCGGTCACCCTCGACGGCCGGGCGGTGGGCTTCGTGGGCACCGCCGTGCTGCACCACGAGCTGGGTCAGGTCGCTCTCGCCGTCCTGAAGCGGAACGTCCCGGACGACGCCGCGCTGATGATCGGCGAGACCGCGGCGGCGATCGACCCGTCCTGACCGGGGCGTCTAGGATCGCCGGCATGACGACAGGGACGTTGATCACGGTGGCCCCGACGGGCGCGGAGTCGGCCAAGGCGGAGGTGCCGGCGCTGCCGGTGACCCTGGACGAGCTGCTGCTCACCGCCAAGGAGTGCGAGGCGCTCGGCGCCGCCGTGATCCACGTTCACATCCGCGACGACGAGGCGCGGCCGACCCTCGACCCGGCCCGGCTGGCCGAGACGGTGGCGGCACTGCGGGAGAGCACCGACCTGATCGTGCAGCTCTCCTCCGGCGGCGCGGTGACCGACCCGGAGGCGTCCCGGCTCGCCGTGCTCGACGCGGGTCCGGACATGGCCTCCTGCACCATGGGCACTGTCAACTTCGGCGACGACGTCTTCCTCAACCGCTGGGAGTTCATCGTCGATCTGCACACCCGGATGCAGGAGCGCGGCATCGTGCCGGAGTACGAGATCTTCGACCTCGGCCACCTGTCCGCGTTGCAGCGGCTGCTCGGCAAGTACGGCCTGCCGGCGGGCGGTCACGTGCACGTCGACTTCGTGATGGGGGTGCCGGGCGGCATGCCGGGCACCACCGAGACGCTTGTCGCCGCCCACCGGATGCTGGCGGACCTGCCCGCGGGCACCACCTTCTCGGCCACTGGCATCGGCCGCAGCACGATCCCGGTCATGCTCGCCTCGCTGTCCACCGGCGGGCACCTGCGGGTCGGCATGGAGGACACGGTGACGTACGCCAAGGGTCGGGCGGTCGAGTCCAACATGCAGTTGGTCGCCCGCGCGGTCGGCTTCGCCCAACTCGCCCAGCGACCGCCGCTGACCACCACCGAGGCCCGCGCGCTGCTCGGGCTGTAAGGCCGGACACCTTCCGCGCCCCTGTCACCCGGGCGGTGGACCACCTGGTCACCCCGCCGACGGACAGCCTCGGCCCCTCGGTACCGTCCAGCACGTGGGAAAGACGTACGAGGGCGGCGTGCCGCTCGCCGAGGTGGTCCGGTCCGGGTTCGTGGAGGGCGCGCACCGCGGCTCGGTGGTGGTGCTGGACGCCGCCGGGGTGCCGCTGGCGACCGCCGGGGACGTGACCGCGCCGATCTTCCCGCGCTCGGCCAGCAAGCCGATGCAGGCGATCGGGATGCTCCGCGCCGGCCTGACGCTTACCGATCCGGCCGACCTGGCGTTGGTCTCGGCGAGCCACGCGGGGGAGGACTTCCACCTGGCCCGGGTCGGCGCGCTCCTCGACCGGGCCGGGCTGGACGCCTCGGCGCTGCACTGCCCGCCCGACCTGCCGGTGGGTGCGGCGGCCCGGGAGGCGGTGCTGCGGGCCGGGGGCGGGCCGAGCCGGGTGCAGATGAACTGCTCCGGCAAGCACAGCGGAATGCTGCTGACCTGCGAGGCCGCCGGGTGGCCGCGGGACGGCTACTGGCGGCCGGAGCACCCGTTGCAGCAGGGGTTGCGAGCCGCCATCGAGGAGTTCACCGGCGAGCAGGCGGCGGCGGTGGGGGTGGACGGCTGCGGTGCCCCGGTGCTGGCGGTGTCGCTGACCGGCCTGGCCGGGGCGTACCTCCGGCTGGTCGGCGCCGAGCCGGGCTCGGCGCCGCGCACGGTGGCCGCCGCGATGCGGGCGCACCCGGAGATCGTCGGTGGCACCCAGGCCGACGACACCCGGCTGATGCGCGGTGTCCCGGGCCTGCTGGCCAAGGTCGGCGCCGAGGGCGTGTTCGCGGTGGGGCTGCCGGGCGTCGGCGCGGTGGCTCTGAAGATCGACGATGGAGCCGACCGGGCCCGGATGCCGGTGCTGGTCTCCGCGCTGCGCCGGCTCGGTGTGGACGCGCCGGTGCTGGCCGAGTACGCCGAGGTGCCGCTCTTCGGCGGTGGCGTTCCGGTCGGGGCGGTCCGCCCGCTCTGGTGACACCACCGGTCCACCGGTCGGCGATCCGGCTGCCCGGCACGGCGGCCAACGCCTGATCGAGCGCTATACCTCACAGGCATGAATATGACTCTGAGGTATAGCGCTCGTCGTGGCGTCAGCCCCGTCGTTGGCGGCGGGTCTGCTGGCGGCCGGGGGTGCGGGGCCGTCGGCGGCCCCTTGGCGTCGCTGGCCGAGGGGCGGTCAGGGCTGTGCGCGCCGCGCGGTCAGGGCTGCGCGCGCCGCCGGTCAGCTCAGGAAGTCGAGCAGGGCGGCGTTGACGGGCTCCGGACGCTCCAGCGGCAACAGGTGTGCGGCATCCGGCACATCCGGCAGCCGTACCGCGCCGGGGACCTCGGCGGCGATCCGGTCGGCGAGGCGGCTGATGTCCGGTACGTCGGCGGCGCCGGCGGTGACCAGGACGGGCACCCGCAGCTCGCTGAGGCGGCCGATCGCCGGAGGCGTCAGCTCGCCCACCTCCACCGCGCCGAGCGCGAGCTCGGCGGCCAGGGCGCGCTGGTCCATCTCCTGCGCGAACGCCAGCAGTTCAGGGTCGACGTCGGCCGGCTGGCGGCCGGGCCCGACCACCCAGAACCGCACCTCGCCGGCCGCCCCGGCGACGAAGTCGTCCGGGTCGACCTCGCCGACCAGGTCGTCCCAGAGGTCGTTGGCCTCGTCGGACCACTCGTTGCCGGAGAGCGCCGTGTCGAAGAGGGCGAGCGCGCTCACCCGGTCCGGGTGCGCGAGCGCGGTGTCGACGGCGACCGATCCACCGAAGGAGCAGCCGACCAGCGCGGCCCGGGGCAGGTCGAGGGCGTCCAGCAGGCCGGCCACGTCGTCGTGGTGCGCGAACGGCGTCGGGGGCAGCTCGGAGTCGCCGTACCCGCGTAGGTCCGGGACGATCACCCGGTGCCGGGCGGCGAGCGCGGGCACGACGCCCCGCCACATCCGCCGGTCCGCGATGCCGGCGTGCAGCAGCACGACGGGCGAACCGCTGCCGACCTCGTCGTACGCGAGAGATGCTCCGTTGACTGTGATCTTGTGCACCAACGGACCGTACGGATCCGGCGAGCGGCGCGCAAACGTGATGCTGAGACCTTGCTAACTTTGGCAAGCATTTCGCTTGCAAGAGCTAGCAGGCGGCATTAGCGTCGTGTCCATGGCCACACCCAAGGACCTTCCCGACGTCGGCGGGTTCATCCGCGATCTGCGGCGCAACGCCAAGATCTCGCTGCGTCAGCTCGCCGAGCAGGCGGGGGTCAGCAACCCGTACCTCAGCCAGATCGAGCGCGGGCTGCGCAAGCCCAGCGCCGAGGTGCTCCAGCAACTGGCCAGCGCGCTGCGGGTCTCGACCCCGGCGATGTACCTGCGGGCCGGGCTGCTCGACGACAAGGAGGGCCACGGGGTGCTCGCCGCCATCGCGGTGGACCCCGACCTCACGATGGCCCAGAAGCAGTCGCTCAGCCAGATCTACGAGACGTTCCGCCGGGAGAACGCCCGGCTCGCCGAGGCCCAGGCCGCCGCCGAAGGCCCGGCCGCCGAGAGCCCGGCCGCCGAAGGTTCGGCCGCCGCGGGCCCGGCCAGCGGGAACCCGGATGTCGCCGGCAGCGGCGGAGTGACCGGGGCGACCATCCCGACCGACGTCGCCGACGAGCCGGCCGACGTGGCCAACCTGGCCGCCACCGGCCCCACCACCGCGGGCGGCACCCCGACCGAGGCCGTGCTCGAGTCGGTCGCCGTCACCGAGGCGGGCACCGCCCCCGCCCCGGGCAGCAGCACCAGCACCCCCGAGAAGAGCAGCACCAGCACCCCCGAGAAGAAGGCCGCCGGACCGGCGGTCCGCAAGGCCGCCGAGGCGGCCGAGGAGGAGACGTCATGACCGAGCCGAAGACCAACCGCATCCCCGCCCCGATCTACGCCGCCGCCGGTGCCGCCGAGTTGGCCCTCGAGCAGTTGCGCAAGCTGCCCGCGGCCGTCGGTCTCCACGGCACCCGGGTCGTCGCCGACCTCGGCGGCCGGGCCGTGCTGACCGGTTTCGAGCTGCGCCAGAAGGCCACCGAGACGCTGCGTACCGCCAACGAGACCGCCGAGACCCTGCGCGGTCGCGCGCAGGCCGAGCTGGACCTGGCCAAGCTGCGCGAGGCGGCTGACCTGACCAAGCTCCGCGAGGCGGCCGACCTGACCAAGCTCCGCGAGGTCGCCGACATCGACAAGTTGCGGACCGCCGCGACCCGCAACGCCGCCGTGGTGATCGCCGGTGCCCAGGCCGCGCAGGAGCGGGCGTACGCCGCGTACGGCGCGCTGGTGGCCCGTGGTGAGCGGGTCGTCGGCGCTGGTGTGCTGGAGGCCGCCGAGACGGTCAACGCCGACATCGAGGCCACCCAGGCCGCGCCCGCCCCGGCCGCGCCGGCTGCCACCGCCCCGGCTGTGACCCCGGCCCCGGCCGAGGTGCCGAGCCCGGCCGAGGTGGCCGAGATCGCCGAGGCCAAGCCGGCCGCCGTCAAGAAGGCTGCCCGGGCGAAGGCCGCGAAGCCGGCCGAGACCCCGTCGGCCAAGCTGCCCCGGGCCACCAAGCGGACCCGCCCGGCGGCCGAGTAGTTCGTCCTGTCGGCGATCCCGACGGCGTCCTTGACGGACGTAGTCGGGGTCGCCGACATAAACTTGCCGGCATGGCCACCGCCGCGCCGATCTTCGCGTTCGAAGTCCGTTACGTGATCGAGCTGATCCTGCTCGTCTTCGCGTTGATCATCCAGGGTGTCGCGTTGGTGCATGCCATCACGCAGCGCTCCGACGCCTTCTCCGCCATCGGGACGCTGCCCAAGGGTGGCTGGATCGCCATCCTGGCGGTCTGCCTCGTGCTGATCCTGCTCAGCCGCGGTCCGATCAGCCTCTTCGGACTGATCGGCATCGCCGCCGCGCTGATCTATCTGCTCGACGTCCGGGTCGGTCTCCGCGACCTCAGTGACGGCAAAGGGTTCTGGTGAGAGGTTTTCGCTGGCCGCCTCCGCCCGACAGCGGCCCCCGCACCTGGGGGCCGGGTCCGGGCGGGCCGCGTACCGGCCGGCCGGCTCTGCCGGAGCCGGAGACGGAGCTGGTCGCCACCCCGCACGGCGTGCAGCTGGAGCGCCTGGTCACCGGCGTCGGTGACCCGGTCACCGTGTTCGCGCACGGGCTGGGCAACGGGATCGCCACCACACGCCCGTTCGGCAGCGGGGTGGCCGGTCGTCGGCTGTTCTTCCAGTTCCGGGGTCACGGTCGCTCCGAGGCGCCGGCCGGCCCGTGGACCTACCTCGACCTGGCCCGCGATCTGCGGGCCATCGCGGATCTGGGCGGCGCCAGCCGGGCGTTCGGGGCGAGCCTCGGCGCGGGCGCACTGTGCCGCCTGCTGGCCGAGAGCCCGGAGCGCTTCGAGAAACTGGTGTTCTTCCTGCCGGCGGTCCTCGACCAGCCCCGCGGTCCGGTCGCCCGGGACCGCATCACCGCCCTGCTGGAGGCCGTCGAGAGCGGCGAGGCGTCGGCGGTCGCCGACGTCGTCGCGCTGGAGCTGCCGGCGGCGGTCCGCAACACGCCGGCCGGCTGGGCGTACCTGCGGCAGCGGCTCGACCAGCTGCTCCGCGACGGTCTGGCCGACGGCCTGGCCACGCTTCCGGAGCAGGCGCCGCTGCAGGACGCGACCGCCCTGGCGGCGGTCACCGCGCCGGCCCTGGTGATCGGCTGCGCGGGCGACGACCTGCACCCGGTCGAGGTCGCCGAGCAGCTCGCCGCCGCGCTGCCCCAGGCCACCCTGCACGTGTACGACCGACCGGGGGTGCTCTGGACGGAACGCGCCGACCTGCGGGAGCGGATCTCCGGCTTCCTCAACGGGTAACGTGGCCTGTCATGGGCGTCACACAGCATGGCCGGACGCACCGGCTGGATCTCGCCGACCCGACCCTGCGTGAGTGGACCTGCACGGTCCTGCACGCCGACCCGGAGCAGGGCATCGTCCTGGACCGCTCGGCGTTCTACCCGGGCGGCGGCGGCCAACCGCCGGATCACGGCGTGCTGCTCTGGCAGGGCGTGCAGACCCGGATCGTCGGCACCCGCAAGGGCGACGACCCGCACCTGATCCCCGCCGAGGGTGACCCGCTGCCGCCGGTCGGCACCGAGGTTGTCGGCGCGGTGGAGGACGAGCGCCGCACCCGTCTGATGCGTACCCACTCCGGGCTGCACGTGCTCTGCGGTGTGGTGTTCCGCGACTTCGGCGCGCTCGTCACCGGCAACTCGATGGAGCCGGGCGAGGCCCGGATGGACTTCAACCTCCCCGAGGTTCCGCCGGACTTCAAGAGTCGCATCGAGGAGCTGGTCAACGCCGAGGTGGCCGCCGACCGCGCGGTCGCCACCCGGGTGCTGCCGCGCACCGAGGCGCTGGCCCTTCCGGACATCATCCGTACCCAGTCCAACCTCATCCCGCCGGACGAGCAGGAGGTCCGGATCGTCGACATCGTCGGACTGGACGTGCAGGCCGACGGCGGCACCCATGTCGCGTCCACCGCCCAGATCGGCAAGGTGCAGGTGGTCAAGGTGGAGAGCAAGGGTCGGGCCAACCGCCGGGTCCGCGTCCGGTTGGTGGACTGACAAATTCGGACGGCGGCTGTCAGGTATCGCTGGCAGCCTCGCAGGCATGACACAACCGCTCGCAGGAAAGATCGCGCTCGTCGCCGGTGCCACGCGGGGCGCCGGTCGACAGATCGCGGTCCAGTTGGGTGCCGCCGGCGCCACCGTGTACGCCACCGGTCGCAGCAGCCGCGCCGGCCGTTCGGAGATGGACCGGCCGGAGACCATCGAGGAGACCGCCGAGCTGGTCACCGCGGCCGGCGGCACCGGCGTCGCCGTGCAGGTCGACCACCTGGTGCCCGAACAGGTCCGCGACCTGGTCGCCCGGATCGACGCCGAGCAGGGCCGACTCGACGTGCTGGTCAACGACATCTGGGGCGGCGACCCCCTGGTGACCTGGGACAAGCCGGTCTGGGAGCAGCCGCTGGAGGCGGGCTTCCGCACCCTGCGGTTGGCCGTCGACACGCACATCATCACCAGCCACTTCGCCCTGCCGCTGCTGATCCGTCAGCCCGGTGGCCTGGTCGTGGAGATCGGCGACGGCACCAAGGCGTACAACGACGAGAACTACCGCCTCTCGGTCTTCTACGACCTGGCCAAGGTCTCGGTCAACCGGCTCGCCTTCACCCAGGCGCACGAGCTGAAGCCGCACGGCGGCACGGCGGTCGCGCTCACCCCCGGCTGGCTCCGCTCCGAGGCCATGCTGGAGCACTTCGGCGTCACCGAGGAGAACTGGCGCGACGGGGCCGCCACCGACCCGCACTTCCTCATCTCGGAGACGCCAGCCTTCGTCGGCCGCGCGGTGGCCGCGCTCGCCACCGACGAGGAGAAGGCCCGCTGGAACGGCCAGTCCGTCGACGCGGGCACGCTGTCGAAGGTGTACGGCTTCACCGACGTCGACGGCAGCCAGCCGGAGGCCATCCGGTACATCACCGAGGTGGTCGGCGCCGGCAAGCCGGCCGACGTCACCGGCTACCGCTGACTCGCTGAAGGGTCACCTGCGGGCCCGCTGATCTGTGGGCCGGTGTCACGGCACGGCCGGGCCGTCGTAGCGCGCGGCGGCCCGGCGTGCCGCGTCCGCCATCCGTGCGCGCAGCTCCGGCGGGTCGAGCGCCTCCACCTCCGGGCCCAGCGCCAGCAACTGGGCGTACGCGACGCCGACCGACTCGACGGGCAGCCGGGCCACCACCCAGCCCTGCTCGTCGGGCTCGCCCACGGAGGCGACCACCTCGTCGTACACGTAAGGGGCATCGACCAGGCGTCGGAGCTGACGCAGGCCGGCGGGGCTGAGCCGGACGGTCACCTCGGCCCGCAGCATGGTCCGCAGGAATTCCCCGGCCTGCTCCCGCCAGTGCCCGGCCAGGTCGAAGCCCTCGTTGCGCTCGAAGTGCTCCTCGCCCACCTCGACCCCGGTCACGCGGTCCACCCGGTAGGTGCGGACATCCTCGCCGACCCGGCCGACCAGATACCAGACGCCGCTCTTGAGCACCAGGCCGTACGGCTGGACTCGGCGGGTCACCTTCTTCTCGCCGCGTCGGTAGCGCAGATCCACCACCCGGTCGCTCCAGACCGCCCGCGCCAGCTCGGCCAGCCACGGTGGTGGCGGCGTCTCCCGGAACCAGCCCGGCACGTCCAGGTGGAACCGCTGCCCGGTACGGGCCGGCGCGTCGCGCAGGGCGGGTGGCAGCGCGGCGAGCACCTTCAGCTCGGCGGACGCGACCGCGTCGGCGAGCCCCATGTCACCGGCGGGCCCCGGTAGCCCAGCGAGGAAGAGCGCCTCCGCCTCGTCCCGGGTCAGACCGGTCAGCCGGGTGCGATAGCCGCCGAGCAGGCGGTAACCGCCGGCCCGACCCCGGTCGGCGTAGACCGGCACGCCCGCTGCGGAGAGCGCCAGGACGTCCCGGTAGACGGTCCGCTCGGAAATCTCCAGCTCCCGTGCCAGCTCGCCCGCCGTCATCGATCCGCGCGACTGCAACAGCAGCAGCAGCGAGATCAGTCGGGACGCGCGCACCCGCCCATCCTGCCTCGTGCCGCTCGCCGTCCGGCGAATTCGATCACCTGTCGTTAGGCTGCTCGATCGTGGACGTCAGCAGAATCGCCAGCCCGGTGACCGGGGTCGTCGGACGCTTCCTCCTCGGGGTCAGGCTGCTCCTGCGCGGACTGGGCATGTACGTCCGCAGCCCGAAGCTCATGCTGCTCGGTCTGGTGCCGGCGCTGATCTCCGGCGCGCTCTTCGTGGTCGCGATCGCCACCCTCGTGTACTTCGTGGACGACCTCGCCGCCCTGGTCACCCCGTTCGCCGACGACTGGTCGAGCACCGGCCGCAGCCTGGTCCGGGTGATCGCCGGGCTGGCCTTCATCGGGCTCGGTGGCCTGCTCGCGGTAGTCAGCTTCACCGCGGTCACCCTGGTCATCGGTGACCCGTTCTACGAGAAGATCTCCGAGATGGTGGAGGAGCGGCTCGGCGGCACCCCGGACGCCGTGGACGTGCCGTTCTGGTCGTCACTGCGCCGCAGCCTCGCCGACTCGGTACGCCTGGTGGCCCTCACGGCGCTGGTCGGCATCCCGCTCTTCTTCGCCGGTTTCATTCCGGTGGTCGGCCAGACGGTCGTCCCGGTGATCGGGGCGGCGGTGGGTGGCTGGTTCCTCGCCGTCGAGCTGGTCGGAGCGCCGTTCTACCGACGTGGCATGCGGTTGCCGCAACGCCGGACGATCCTCAAGGCGGACCGGCCCATGGCGCTCGGCTTCGGGGTGGCGGTCTTCCTCTGCTTCCTCATTCCGCTCGGCGCGGTGCTGGTCATGCCGGCCGCGGTCGCCGGTGCCACCCTGCTGGCCCGCCGCTCGTTGGGCCAGTCGATCGAGGAGAGCTGACATGGAGATCACCCTGGTCGAGGGGGACATCACCACCCAGCGGGTGGATGCCATCGTCAACGCCGCGAACTCGTCCCTGCTCGGCGGCGGCGGGGTCGACGGCGCCATCCACCGGCGCGGCGGACCAGCCATCCTGGCCGAGTGCCGGGCGCTGCGGGCGTCCCGGTACGGCAGGGGCCTGCCCACCGGCCAGGCGGTGGCAACCACCGCCGGGGAACTGCCCGCCCGTTGGGTGATCCACACCGTCGGCCCGGTCTGGTCGTCCACCGAGGACCGCTCGGCGCTGCTGCGCGACTGTTACGCCAACAGCCTGCGCGTGGCAGACGAGTTGGGCGCGACGACGGTCGCGTTTCCGCTGATCTCCGCCGGCATCTACGGCTGGCCGGTCGACGACGCGGTCCGCCAGGCGCTGTCGGTGCTTCGCTCAGCCAGGCCGGCGACGGTCACCGAGGCACGCCTGGTGCTCTTCGGCGCGGATACGTACGCGACGGCACGCGAAGTCTTCGACGTCGCGTAGGGCGCGCGGTTCCTCCTTGATCACGTGATGCTGACCAGTTGTCAGAAGCGGGTTCGAACTGGTCACCATCAAGTGATCAAGGATTCGAAGTGCGACGCGCTCGCGCGGCGCTGCCGCGCCCGCCGGTCCCGGCCGGCCCGTCGGCCCTCGCCGGCCCGTCGGTCCCGGCCGGCCCCGGGGACCCGCAGGCCCCGCGGGTCCGGCCGCAGATCTTGGACAGTTCCCGTTAGCAGCTAACGGAAACTGTCCAAGATCTCGTCGTATCGGTGCGCCATCGCCGGCAGTGGGCATACCGAAAGACCCCCGGTCTACCCGAGGGTCTTGTTGATGTGGCTGCTCAGAGGGCGGCGGTCTTCACCATGTCGACGAAGCCCCGCCAGGTGTGACGGTCGAACCGGAGCGTGCCGCCATCGCGATCCTTCGAGTCGCGGACCGCGACGACGCCCGGCAGGTTGTCCGCGACCTCGACGCAGTCGCCGCCGTTAGAGCTGCTTCGGGTGCTGGTACGCCATTCGGCGCCGGTCAGGTCAGCCATGTTCGTGCCTTCAAGAAGTCGATGGTGTGGCGCCGTGGAAGAGCCACTGATCGCAGCGTATCCCAGATGGCCCAGAGCGGGGCTGTCTCGTTGGTCAGTCGGCCGGCTGCCTGGTCGTCCAGGTATCCCACGTCGCCATCCTCGGTGGTAGCAATGACGAACGGCCCGGCCTGCCCGGCGTGCATGCCCGCGTCAAGCGGTAACACATGAAGGAAGGTGTTAGGCCGCTGCGCCATTTCGATCAGGTGGTCTAGCTGGGGATGCATGATGTCGGGCTCCCCACGGCGCAACGCGCATTCGTCGATGACTGCGATGAAGAGCGGGGGCTTACGCCGGTTAAGGACCGCCGCCTGTCGGCGGAGTCGCGTTTCGACGTAACCCGCAACCTCGTCCGCGTCCAGCAACCCGCTACTGAGGACTAGCGACGCGTACTCCGGTGTCTGTAGCAGACCGGGAATCACAGAAACCTGAAACGCGCGGAGGGCGGTCGCCTGAAGCTCTGTCTCGACCCACGGCCGCAGCCACGCCGGCTCACGGCGCTTTAAAACGTCCGGCCAAATGTCCCCCACATCAAGCCCTAGGACGCTCGCCGCTGCCGCTCGGTGGCGGGGGTGGGGAACTCTGCCCGGCGTGACCCAGCGTGCAACCGTCTTGGGGTCTACTCCCACCCGCTCGGCAAGACTCTCCACAGTCTCGCCCGAGTCCGCCAGTGCAGCCCGTAGCGCCTGATTCACGGTCGCCTCCTACTGGACGTCCCCAACGTCTATCGAACGTATATCTACGGGGTGTAGCCGTCCAGCTCCTCTGGGCAGGGTGTCAGATGAGCGGCACTGCTGGTGGAGGCGAAGCCCGGCGGCGGTGTCGGCCCGGGGCCGCCTCGTGGGCAAGCACTCAGGGGCGGCCCCTCCTAGCCCACGGAGGGGGAAACATGCCCGCAGCACCAGGACCGACATTCCGGGCCGGCGACCTGCTACGCCTGTCGGCCACCGCGAGCGTGCAGTTCCTGCGCCCGATCACCGTGCGGGTCATCCGTGAGTTGCAGTGGGACACGTACGACGGGTGGGTGTGGCTGGACGCGTACGAGCTGGGCGCGCGCGGCGACGCGATCGCCCGGCGTGAGCTCTACGTGCGACGCGAAGGCGTACAACCGCTGAACGTCCGGCCGACCATTCGCCGGCCGACCGCCCGCAAGCCCATCTGCGCCGGATGAGCCCGCGTCCGCGTCCGCATCACCCCGGGCTGCCGCACTGGCGCTGTACCCGCTGCGGTGTCCACTGGCCGTGTTCAGCCGCGCGGTTGTCGCTGCTGTCCCGCTGGCATGGCGACCGGGTCGGGATGCTGCTCATGTTGACCACGCTCGCGTGGGAGGCGTTCGCTGACGCGCTGAAGCTCGGCTTGCGCCCGGACCCCGCGGTGTACGTCGCGCGGTTCCTGAAGTGGACGCGCCCGCGCAGCGACAACCGAGCTGACTGATCAGGTCAGGTCGGCCAGGCAGGCCCACAGGGTCGCCACCGGTCGGTAGCCCAGCCGGGCGTTGATCGCCAGCATCGGCGCGTTGGCTTCGTCGTTCGAGGTGTACGCGACCCGTACGCCGGCTTCGGCGGCCCGGTGCAGCGCCGCCGTCTTGGCCAGTCGGGCGAGCCCTCGACCCCGGTACGTCGGGACGGAACAGGTGTAGTCCGACCACATCCGCTCCCCGTCCCGCTTGACCAGGCTGAACGCGGCCACCTCGCCGTCGACCTCGACGGCAGTGCTGGCGGTCTTGTCCAGTCCGAGGTTGTCCCACACGTCGTACTGCCAGCTCTCGAAGGTGACCGCGTCGACGGGTACGTCACCGGGTTCGTCGACGGCTGCGGCGACGTTCGCCTCGTAGAGCAGGTGCGGGTCCAGCTCGGCGATCGGCCGCAGTCGTACACCCGGAGGCGGCTCGGGCAGCGCGGGCGGCGGGGTCAGGTCCAGCGCCGAGTAGCGCACCTCGCGGCTGGGCGTGAAACCGTGCCGGCGGGCGAAGGGCAGCGAGTCCGCTGCGGCCATGGTGCGTACGCGGCGGACCCCGAGAGGGCGGAGGTGGTCGGTCGCGGCGGTCAACAGCGCCGTCCCGATTCCCCTGCGGCGGTGCTCGGGGTGCACGTGCAGCATGCTGACGTCGCCGAAACCCTGCACCGATGTCGAGGTGTTGGGCTCGGCGGACGTCCAGCCGACCACCTGGCCGTCGACCTCGGCCACGAACGCGGTCCAGCCGTCGATCGGCGGTGGTTCGGCGATCATCTTGCGGGTCGACTCGACCCCACGCACCAGGTACGGGTGGACGTTCGCCCGCAGGGCCACCACGCCCGGGGCGTCGTCGGGCTGCGCCACACGGATGCGCATCTCAGGCCCCCGTCCGTACGGCGGCGACGGCCTCGACCTCGACGAGCTGGTCGGTGTAGCCGAGCACGGCCACACCCAGCAGGGTGCTGGGCGGATCGTGGTCGCCGAAGAAGTCCCGGACCACCTCCCAGACGGTCACCAGGTCGGCCTGCCGCGACGATGCCACGTACACGGTGGTCTTGACGACGTCGGTGAGCCGCGCGTCGGCCGCGCCGAGGGCGGTCTCCATGTTCGCCAGCACCTGCCGGGCCTGCGCGGCATGGTCACCCGGCGCGACGGTGCGGCCCTCGGCGTCCAGCGGGCACGCCCCGGCGGTGAACACCAGGCGGGCGGGCGGCTCGACGGTGGCCGCGTACGCGTACTCGGCGACGTCGGAGAGAGCGGGCACGTGCAGCAACGCGACAGGATCCGGCATGCCGGCGAGGCTAACGACGATCGCGCACGGTGGCGACGCATTAACGCGCCGGGCAGCAACTTCAGGGTTGTTGCTGCCTCCCGACGCCGGGAAGCAGCAACAACACCGAAGTTGTGCGGATCTTGAAAGCGGATCTTGAGAGCGAGACGGGTCAGGCCGACGCGCGGATGATCAGCTCGGTATCGAGCATGACGGCCGGTTCGATCGCTTCGCCGGCCGCCAGCCGGAGCAGTTGCCGGGTCATCCGTCGGCCGAGTTCCACGATCGGTTGCCGGACGGTCGTCAGCGGCGGCTCGGTGTAGGCGGCGGTTTCGATGTCGTCGAAGCCGATCACCGCGACGTCCTCCGGCACCCGCCGGCCGGCCGCGCGCAGCGTGCGCAGGGCGGCGTGTGCCATCAGGTCGGAGGCGGCGAACACCCCGTCCAGGTCGGGATGGTCGGCGAGCAGGCGGTCCATCGCCGCCGCACCGGACTCCCGGGTGAAGTCGCCGACGGCGATCAGCTCGGGCAGCCCGGCGGCGGCGACCGTCTCCCGGTAGCCGATCAGCCGTTCGATCCCGGCGACCATGTCCTGCGGGCCGGCGATGGTGGCGATCCGCCGGCGACCACCGTCGATCATGTGTCGGACGGCGGCGGTGACCCCGCCGACGTGGTCCACGTCGACGTACGGCACGGGTACGTCGCCGAGCGGCCGGCCGCTGACCACCACGGGGATGCCGAGCCGGGCCAGCGTGCCGGGCAGCGGATCGGCGCCGTGCAGCGAGGCGAAGAGGACTCCGTCGACGTGGCGACCGGTGGTGTACCGCTCGACCCGCTGGTGCCCGGCCGGTGAGCCGGCCAGCATCAGGACCAGTTGCTTGTCGGCGGCCTCCAACTCCTGACTGACGCCCCGGATGATGCCGGGGAAGACCTGGTCGTCGGAGAAGACCCGGGTGGCCGCCTCCGGCATGACCAGGGCGATCGAGTCGGTCCGCTGGGTGACCAGACTGCGGGCGGCCAGGTTGGGCACGTACCCCAGCTCGGCGACCGCCCGGTTGACGGCCTCCCGGATGGGTTCGGCGACGGTGGTGGAGCCGTTGACGACCCGGGAGACGGTGGCCCGGGACACCCCGGCCCGTGCCGCCACCGCCTCGAGCGTCGGCCGCTGTGCCGTGGTCATCGCGACTCTCCCCCCGCTCGTCACAGCCCGTTCCGGGAGATCACCTCCTGGTACCACCGGGCGCTGGCCTTCGGTGTGCGCCGCTGGGTCAGGTAGTCGACGTGCACGATCCCGAACCGCTTGCGGTAACCCTCCGACCACTCGAAGTTGTCCAGGAATGACCATACGAGATACCCGCGCAGATCCACGCCCCGGGAGATCGCCTCGTGCGCCGCCCGCAGGTGCCCGTCGAGGTAGGCGATCCGGTCGTTGTCGATCACCTGTCCTGGCCCGGCCGGCGAGTCGGTGCCCGCCTTGTCGGGGAACGCCGCGCCGTTCTCGGTGATCAGCAGCGGCACACCGGGATAGTCGGTGGCGATCCGCTCCAACAACCGGGTCAGCCCGGACGGCTCGATCATCCAGCCCATGTCGGTGAGCGGCCCGGCCGGCGGCAGGAAGTGCACCGCGCCCTCGGTGCCCGGGTAGGCGCCGTCGCCGTCGCCGTCGGGGCGGCCGGCGACGTAGGTGGGCGCGTAGTAGTTGATGCCGAGCAGGTCGATCGGGGCGGCGATCAGCTTCTCGTCGCCGTCGCGGATGAACGTCGGCTCGACGATGCGGGCCACGTGCTCGCGTACGTCGTCGGGATAGCCCCCGGCCAGCAGCGGGTCGAGGAAGATCCGGTTGTGCAGGCCGTCGACCAGGCGGACGGCGGCGGCGTCGGCCGCGCTCTGCGGGTCCGCCGGCCGTACATCGGCCGGGTTGACGGTGATGCCGACGCTGCGCGCGCCGGCCGCCCGCAGCGCCCGCGCCGCCAGGCCGTGCCCGAGCAGCAGATGGTGTACGGCGGTGAAGGCCGCCGCGCCGTCCTGCTTGCCCGGCGCGTGCACCCCGTTGCCGTAACCGAGGTAGGCCGAGCACCACGGCTCGTTGAGCGTGGTCCAGGTGTCGATCCGGTCGCCGAGGCGGGCGTACACGGCGGTGGCGTACGTGGCGAAATGCTCGGCGGTCTCCCGGTTGGTCCAGCCGCCCCGGTCTTCCAGGCTCTGCGGCAGGTCCCAGTGGTAGAGGGTGACGATCGGGTCGATGCCCCGGGCGAGCAGTGTGTCGGTGAGCCGGTCGTAGAAGTCCAGCCCGCGCGGGTTGACCGGGCCGCTGCCGTCGGGCTGGATCCGGGGCCAGGCGACCGAGAACCGGTACGCCCGCAGGCCCAGCTCGGCCATCAGCGCCACGTCGTCGGCGTACCGGTGGTAGTGGTCGCAGGCGACGTCGCCGGTGTGGCCCTGGTACACCTTGCCTGGCGTACGGCAGAAGGTGTCCCAGATGGACGGGCCGCGACCGTCGTCGCGGGCCGCGCCCTCGATCTGGTACGCGGCGGTGGCCGCACCCCAGAGGAAGTGCTCGGGAAACCGGAGTTCATTCACGCTTTGACCGCACCTTCCATGATCCCGCCGATGATCTGGCGGCCGAACAGCACGAAGACCAGCAGCAGGGGGAGCGTCGCGATGGCCGTCCCGGTGAACACCTGCGACATGTCCTGGTAATACCCGTCGGACAGCGCTCGCAGGGAGAGCTGAACGGTCGGGTTCGCCGGGTCGTTCAGCACAGCGTACGGCCACAGGAAGTCGTTCCAGGTGGTCATGAACGTGAGCAGGCCGAGCACGGCCGCGGCCGGGCGCAGCGCCGGCAGCACCACGTGCCACCAGATCCGCGGGGTGCCGCAGCCGTCCATCCGGGCGGCCTCGATGAGCTCGTCGCTGATGGCCTGGCCGGCGTACTGCCGCATCATGAACACCCCGAAGCCGGTGACCAGCACCGGGACGATCACCGCGGGCAGCCGGTCGTTCCACTGCAACTTGGTCATGAGCAGATAGAGCGGGATCACGCCGAGCTGCGTCGGCACCATCATCGTCGCGATGATCACCAACAGCAGCGCGTTGCGCCCCCGGAAGCGCAGCTTCGCGAAGGCGAACCCGGCCAGGCTGGAGAAGAACACCACCGAGACGGTCACCGTGGTGGCCACGATCACCGAGTTGATCAGACCGGTGAGGAAGTACGCGTCGGTGTTGTCGAACAGGCGGGCGATGTTCGCGCCCAGGTTGCCGCCCGGTGTGACCGGGGGTGGCAGTTGGCCCATCGCGTCGTTGCTGCGACTGGCGACGACGAACATCCACCAGATCGGGAAGATCGACAGAACGGCGGCGAACATCAGGGCCAGGTAGGTGAGCGGGCTCGCCCGCCAGAGGCGGCTCATCGGGTTGCTCCTTTGCGAGGGCCGGCCCCGCCGCCGAGTCGGCGCAGGATCAGCACGTTGAGCGCCGCGACGATCGCGATGAGCGCGAAGAGGAGCCACGCCACCGCCGAGCCGTAACCGAAGTTGTAGTGCGGCGCGAAGGCGTTCTCGAACATGTACATGGTCAGGGTCTGCGACTCGCGCAGCGGCCCGCCGCGGATCGGGTTGGTGCCGGAGTTGAACATCCGGGGCTCGGTGAAGAGTTGCAGGCCGCCGATGGTGGCGATGATCGTGCAGAAGATGATCGTCGGTTTGAGCAGCGGCACGGTGACCGACCAGAACTGCCGGGCGCGGTGGGCGCCGTCGATCGCCGCCGCCTCGTACAGGTCGCGGGGGATGGCCTGCATCGCGGCCAGGAGGATCAGCGCGTTGTAGCCGGTCCACCGCCAGTCGACCATGGCGGAGATGGCCACCCAGGAGGCGACCCGGTTGGACTTCCACTCGATCGCGTCCATCCCGACCAGGTCGAGCAGCCAGTTGATCATGCCGAACTCGCGGCCGAAGAGCACCCCGAAGACGATCGCCACGGCGGCGGTGGAGGTGACGTTGGGGACGAGCACCGCCATCCGCCAGCCCGTACGCGCCCGCAGCCCTCGATTCAGCAGGTTGGCCAGCCAGAGCGCGGCGAGCAGCTGCGGCACCGTGGAGATGACGAAGATGCCCATCGTGTTGACCAGCGCGTGCCAGAAGTCGGCGTCGGCGAGCAGCCGGGTGTAGTTCTCCGCGCCGACGAACGGGTGGTCGGTGCCGAGCAGGTCCCAGTCGTGCAGCGAGACCCAGAAGGTGTACGCCAGCGGATACGCCCCGAAGACTCCGAAGATCAGGAAGAACGGGGCGATGAAGAGGTACGGCGAGAAGCGGGTGTCGAGCCGGCTGAGCCGACCCGACGATCGGCGTTGGTGCCCGGCTGCCGGTGCGACCGGCGGTCGGGCGTCGAGCTGGACGGTCATGCCCGGGGACTCCTTTCCGTCGTGCGGGCGGGACTCCGGGTCCCGGAGCCCGCCCGCACGCTGGCTCGGGCTACTTGGCGGCGGCCTTCTTCGCGTTGGTCACCGCGTCCGTCCAGCCCTGCGTGGGGCTGCGCTGGCCCAGTTCCACGGTCCGTACGGCGTTCTCCACCTCGGTGCGGACGGCCTGGTTCTTGGGGCCCATGTAGACCGGCTTCAGGCTCTTCGCGCCGGTGCCGAAGATCGCTCCGACGGGCGCCCCGGAGAAGTACGCGTTGGTCGAGCCGGCGATCGCCGGGTCGTCGAGCGCCTGCGGCGAGGAGGGCAGCGGACCCTTGGCCTTGAAGGCGCCGATCTGGCCCTTGGCGCTGGTCAGGAACTTCGCCAGCTCGATGGCCTCGGCCTGGTGCTTGCTCTGCTTCGGCACGGCGAGGTGCGACCCGCCCCAGTTTCCGCCGTTGCCGGGCACCCGGGCGATGTCCCACTTGCCCTTGGCAGCCGGGCCGGAGTTCTGCTCGATGACACCGGTCATCCAGGCGGGGCAGGCGATGGTGGCGAACTTCGACTGCTTGAAGGCCGACACCCACTCCTCGGACCAGGAGCCGTACTTGCCGGACAGGCCCGAGTCGATGATGTCCATGGTGGTGTCCCAGGCCTGCCGTACCGCCGGGTTGCTGTCGGCCACGACGTTGCCGTTGGTGTCGTAGTAGCTGTAGCCGGTGGTGTTGCCGGCGGTCTGCAGCAGGATCGTGTTGAACGTGTTGGTGGCCGCGTCGAGGAAGGACGCCCCGGTCTTGGCCGCGACGAACTTCTCACCGGTGGCGATGTAGTCCTGCCAGGTCGGCCAGAGCTTCGACACGGCGTCCCGTTCGGTGGGCAGGCCCGCCTTTTCGAAGAGGTCCTTGCGGTAGCACATGGCGATGCCGCCGACGTCGGTGCCGAGGCCGATGAGCTGCTTGCCGTCGGGGGTCAGGCCGGCGTTCCACTTCCACTCCAGGAAGTTGCCCTTGAGGTCGGCGGCGCCGTGGTCCAGCAGGTTGACGAAGTTGTTCGGATTCGCCTTGTACTCGACCAGCAGACCCTCCTCGATGGCCACGATGTCGCCGGCGCCCCGGCCGGCGGCGAGCCACTGGGTCAGCTTCGGCGAGTACTCGTCGAGGTTGCTGCCGGTGCCCCGCTCGACGATCTTCACGCCGGGGTGCGCGGCCATGTACTCCTGGTAGAGCTGGTCGTAGCCGAACTGGCCGAAGACGTCGACGGTCAGCGTGATCGGCCCGTCCGCCTCGGCGTCGTCACCGCCGCCGCAGCCGGCGGTGACGAGCAGGGCGGTCGTGGCGGCGAGGGCCACCGCGGCGAGGCGGCGGCGCGGAAAGACAGCCATCGGATATGGACCTCTCTCAAGGTGGTCAGGTGGTGGCAGAAGGCCAAGAGAGCGCTCTCACGTCAGGGTGGTGGCTTCCCCGGGCAGTGTCAAGAGAGCGCTCTCTCGAATCTGCGCGGGCAGCACCGGACGCACGACGAGGGCGTCACCCCCGTCGGGGTGACGCCCTCGTCACGTCGGCCGGGCCGCGCCCGGTGTCAGATCAGCCGGTACGCAGGCCGTCGAGCAGCGCGCGGTCGCCCGTGACGTCGAGGGTCTCGAAGCTCACCCGCCCCCAGAGCGCCAGCAGCAGATCGCTCGCGGTGCCGCTGACCTGCGCGCGGGCGTGGTGATCGTCGTGGTCGAAGATGGTCGCCGTGTCGAGCAGCGCCACCCCCTCGCCGCGCAGCCGCAGATACCACTCCTGATCCGCGTCCGTCGCCGCGAGCTGCACCACCCCGTGCCAGTCGCCCTTGACCTGCCGCCGGCCGGCCGGCAACCAGGTGTCCAGCACCTCGCTCACCCCGTCGGCGGCGAGCTTGGCCTCGACCGGTTCACCGGCGGCGATGGCGAGCTGGGCGTCCCAGCGGTGCACCGCCGTCTCGTGTGCCATCCGGCGCGGCCAGAAGCCGGCCTTCTTCGGCTGCGGCGCCCAGTTCCACGCCGGCGCCTCCGGGTCGAGCCCGTCGAAGAGGGTCATCAGCTGGTCGTACCCCTGCTGCCAGAGCTGGAGCGCGCTCAGGCCCGAGGGTGCCACGGACGCGTCCCGGCGGGCCGGTACCTCCGTCTGCCCCGACCCGGCGAACGAATAAACCCAGTGGTAGATGCCCGCGAGGTGCAGGGTGAGATCATTGACTGTCCAGCCCGGACAGGACAGCACGGGTGTCTCCGGCGGCGCCTCGGCGACCGCCGCGGCGAACGCCGGGCCCTCGGCCCGCAGCGCCCCAATCCAGAAGTCCTTGCTGCCCTGCAGTCTGCTCATCGCCATCCTCCCGGGGGTGCCGGGCCACCAGTAGGTGCCACGGCTGCCCATCAGCCTAAGGTGAAAGACGTGTCAGACGCCTACGCCCAGCCGACAACCGAAGCCGATCGTGCCATCCCGGGTCCACTGGCCGGTTACACCACGCTACGGATGGGCGGGCCGGCCAGGCGGATCGTGGCCGCGACCAGCGCCGACGAGATCATCCGGGCGGTCCAGGTCACGGACGAGCCGATCCTGGTCCTGGCCGGCGGCAGCAACGTGGTGATCGGCGACGCCGGCTTCCCCGGCACGGTCGTGCTGGTGCGCTCCCGTGGCCTGCGGGTCCTCACCGAGGACGCCGAGTCGGTCACCGTACGCGTCGAGGCCGGCGAGCCGTGGGACGACCTGGTCGCCGCGACGATCGGCAACGGCTGGGCCGGCCTGGAGTGCCTCTCCGGCATCCCCGGCTCGACCGGCGCCACCCCGATCCAGAACGTCGGCGCGTACGGCCAGGAGGTCGCCGAGACGATCACCGGCGTCGAGGTGTACGACCGGCTCGACGGCACCCGTCGGATCGTCCCCGCGGCAGAGTGCGGGTTCGCGTACCGGGGCAGCATCTTCAAGTACCAGGACCGCTGGGTGGTCCTCTCGGTCGACTTCCGGCTCACCCGCTCGCCGCTGTCCGGCCCGGTGCGCTACGCCGAGCTGGCCCGGGCGCTCGGGGTCGAGGTGGGCGAGCGGGTGCCGCTGGCCGACGCGCGGGCGACGGTGCTGCGGCTGCGCGCCGGCAAGGGCATGGTGCTCGACGCCGCCGATCCCGACACCCGCTCGGTCGGCTCCTTCTTCACCAACCCGGTGCTCGACCGGGCGACGTACGAGCTGCTCCGGGAGCGTGCCGCCGACCTGGGCGAGCCCCCGTCCTGGCCCGGGGCGGACGGCCTGGTCAAGGTGAGCGCGGCCTGGCTGATCGACAAGGCCGGCTTCACCAAGGGCCACCCCGGCCCGGACGGCGTGGCCATCTCCAGCAAGCACACCCTCGCCCTCACCAATCGCAGCGGCACGGCCAGCACCGGCGACCTGCTCATTCTCGCCGGCACCATCCGTGACACCGTGCACGCCCGCCTCGGCGTGACCCTGCACCCCGAGCCGGTCCTGATCAACTGCGCCCTCTGACCCCACCCCGCTCAGGGGAGGGGCCAGGAGAGGGTCAGCTCGCCGTGCCGCCAGCGGTGCGGGCCGTCACGCACGGGCCAGCCGTCGTCCCGCAGCCTGCCCACGGCCCTCAGCCAGCGCTGCCGTGGACCGAAGGTGGCGTAGGGAGCCGCGGCCTGCCAGGCGTCGTCCAGGGCCCGGATCAGGTCGTGCACCGCCTCACCCGGGACGTTGCGGTGGATCAGCGCCTTGGGCAGCCGCTCGGCCAACTCGGCGGGACTGCCCAGCGTGGTGAGCTTCGCGGCCAGGGTCAGCGTGCGCGGGCCGTCCGCGTCGACCAGCAGCCAGCTCGCCAGCCGGCCCAGCTCGTCGCAGGTGCCCTCGACGAGCGCCCCACCCGGAGCGAGCGCGGCGGTCATCGTGCGCCAGGCGTCGGGCACCTCGCGCTCGTCGTACTGGCGCAGGACGTTGAACGCGCGGACCAGCACCGGCCGGAGCCCGGCCAACTCGAAGCCACCCCGGGCGAAGGTCAGGCCGGGCGGGTCGGCGGCCGGCGTCGCGGCGGCCACCCGCGCCGGGTCGATCTCCAGCCCGACCAGGCGTACGTCCCGACGGACCCCGGCGGCAAGCCGGGCCCGCAACTCCACGGCGGTCACCGGGGTGGCGCCGTACCCGAGGTCCACCACCAGCGGATCGACCGCCGCCCGCAGCCGGTCGGCGCAGGTCGCGACGATCCAGTTGTCCACCCGGCGCAGCCGGTTCGGGTTGGTGGTGCCCCGGGTGACCACGCCGAGCGGTCGGCGTCGTGGAGCCCCGCTCATCGGTCCTGTCCCCGACTCAGGAGACCCGGTGCACCTTGTGCTGCGCCGCCTGCGCCCGTGGCCGGACCACCAGCCGGTCGATGTTGACGTGCTCCGGGCGGGTGGCGCACCAGGCGATGCAGTCGGCGACGTCCTCGGCGACCAGCGGCCCCGGCACCCCGGCGTAGACGGCGGCCGCCCGCTCGGCGTCGCCCTCGAAGCGGACCAGCCCGAACTCGTCGGTCTTCACCATTCCCGGGTCGATCTCGATGACCCGCAGCGGCCGGCCACACAGCTCCAGGCGGAGCGTGCCGGCGATGGCGGTCTGCGCGTGCTTCGCCGCGGTGTAGCCGCCGCCACCCTCGTACACGGTCAGGCCGGCGGTGGAGGAGACCACCACGATGGTGCCGGAACTGGACGCCTCCAGCGCCGGCAGCAGCGCCTGGGTGACCCGCAGGGTGCCGAGCACGTTCACGTCGTACATCCACTGCCAGTCGGCGACCGAGCCGGACTCCACCGGGTCCAGCCCGCGTGCTCCGCCGGCGTTGTTCACCAGGAGGGTGACCGGCCCGGGCGCCTGGGCGGCGGCCTCGGCCAACCGGGCCACCGACTCGTCCGAGGTGACGTCGCAGGTCACCGCGGTGGCCTGCCCGCCGGCGGCGGTGATCTCGGCGACCAGGTCGGCGAGCCGTTCGGCGCGGCGGGCGGCGGCGAGCACGTGGAAACCCTCGGCGGCGAGCCGGCGGGCGGTGGCCGCTCCGATCCCGCTGGACGCTCCGGTGACGATGGCGACAGAGGTCATCCGGTCATTGTCGCCCCGGTCGTCCGAGGCCTTGCGATCGGGCGCGGGGCTTCGCCGTGCGGGCCGACGGTTGATGAGGTCCGTCACCCCGGCCGGCCGCGCCGACGCATTTCCGTAGCCCGATGGGGAAGATGACATCCGGCGTACAGGTTGACCGAGAAGCGCCGGTCGTGCGAGACGGCATTAACCGTGACTGAAGGAGCGGACGTGGCGGAACTGCACACCGGTGTCGGTCGTCAGCGAGGTGCCCGACCGTGGCCCCGGCCCCGCCGCATCGCCACCCTGTCGGTGCACACCTCCCCGCTGCACCAGCCGGGGACCGGCGACGCCGGCGGGATGAACGTCTACATCCTGGAGGTCGCCCGGCGGCTCGCCGAGGCCGACGTCGAGGTGGAGATCTTCACCCGGGCCACCTCGGGTGACCTCCCCCCGGTGGTCGAGATGGCCCCCGGCGTGCAGGTCCGGCACATCACCTCCGGTCCGCTCGAAGGGCTGACCAAGGAGGAGTTGCCCGGCCAGCTCTGCGCCTTCACCGCCGGGGTGCTGCGCGCCGAGGCGTCCCGCCCACCCGGGCACTACGACCTGATCCACTCCCACTACTGGCTGTCGGGGCAGGTCGGCTGGCTGGCCAAGGAGCGCTGGGGAGTGCCGCTGGTGCACACCGCGCACACCCTGGCGAAGGTCAAGAACGCCCAACTCGCCGCCGACGACCGGCCGGAACCGAAGGCTCGGGTGATCGGCGAGGAGCAGGTCGTCGCCGAGGCCGACCAGCTGGTCGCCAACACCCGGGTTGAGGCCCGCGACCTCGTCGAGCGGTACGACGCCGCCCCCGACCAGGTCTCCGTCGTGCAGCCGGGCGTCGACCTGGCCCGGTTCCGGCCCGCGCCGGGCGACCGGTTCATGGCCGCCCGCGCCGCCCGCCGCCGGCTGGGGCTGCCGGTCGACGGGTACGTGGTGGCCTTCGTCGGTCGGATCCAACCACTCAAGGCGCCGGACGTGCTCATCCGCGCGATCGCCGCCCTGCGCGAGCGTGATCCGGCCCTGGCCGACGAGGTGACCGTGGTGATCTGCGGCGGGCCCAGCGGCAGCGGACTGGACCGGCCGACCGCCCTGATCGAGCTGGCCGCGACGCTCGGCGTCGCCGACCGGGTCCGTTTCCTGCCGCCGCGTACCGGCGACGACCTGCCGGCCCTGTACCGGGCCGCCGATCTGGTCGCGGTGCCGTCGCACAACGAATCCTTCGGGCTCGTCGCCCTGGAGGCGCAGGCCTGCGGTACGCCGGTGCTGGCCGCCGCCGTCGGTGGTCTGGTCACCGCCGTTCGGGACCAGGCCAGTGGGGTGCTCATCGACGGGCACGACCCGGTGGACTGGGCCCGCGCCCTGGGCCGCCTGCTGCCGGACCGGGCCCTGCGGGCCAGGCTGTCCCGCGGCGCCGCGCAGCACGCCCGACACTTCTCCTGGGACCGCACCGTCACGGGCCTGCTCGACGTCTATGGCGAGGCGATCGCCGCGCGCCGGGCCCGCCTCGCCGCCGACCTGGCCGGAGGCCCCGCCCTCTCCTGCTCCTGGTGACCGGGGACAGGTCGGTCCCGGTGGTGATCCCGCGCCGATCGTGCCGGTGCTGACCGCCCGCCGATCGTGCTGGTGGGTGCCCGCGGGCCGATCGTCATCCGGTGCGTGGGCCGGGGCGGTCGTAGAGTGGGTCCGGTGAGCCCGAAGAGCGATCTTGCGACCCTGATCGAGTCGGTGTGTGCCGAACGTGACCTGGCCTGGGAGTCGACCGGGCCCGGCTCGTACGCGATCACCCTGCCGGGCACCCACAAGCTCAAGACGATCTGCAACCTGATCGTCGGTGAGCACGCGCTGCGGATCGAGGCGTTCGTCATGCGCCAGCCCGACGAGCGGCGCGAGGAGCTGTGGGCCTGGCTGCTGCAGCGCAACGCCCGGATGTACGGGGTCTCCTTCTCCACCGACGCGGTCGGTGACGTGTACCTGACCGGGCGGGTCAACCCGGCCGGTGTGGACGCCGACGAGCTGGACCGGCTGCTCGGTTCGGTGCTTACCTACTCCGACGAGTCCTTCGACATCATGCTGGAGATCGGCTTCGGCAGCTCGATCCGGCGCGAGTACGAGTGGCGCGTCAAGCGCGGCGAGTCGACCGCGAACCTGGCCGCTTTCGCCCACCTCTTCGAGCCGTCCGGCCCCGGCCCCGCCTGACAACTGGCGTTCTCGGCGGCTCCACGCGCGGGGGCCTGCGCCCCGACTGCGGGGTTTATCAGGCGGGCTTCCGGGCCGAGGTGGTGGGACGCCTCCTTTGCTCTGCTTCAACCGACGCAACACTTACGGGCTCCGAGCGTTGCCTGGGTGTAAGCAGAGCAAAGGATGTGTGGGGTACGGGTGCGCCCGGCTCAATCCCTACCGTCACAGCGGGCGGCGACGAACGGAGGGTTCGGACTGCCCTTGCTGGGTATGCCGCACCGCGCGGTGCGGCAGAGGGACCCCCGCGCGCCGAGGACGGAGTGTCGAGGAGCGGAGCATCCCATGGCTCAGCGGAACAGCTCAGGTCGCGGCGGGACTGCGACCAGGACCAGACGGCAGGCCGGCAACCAGAGCCCGGCGACACCCGGGATCTCCGAGTCGGAGATCTCCCGGATGCGGGTGGACGACATCCGCGGGCAGTTGCGCAAACGCGGGGTCTCTGGGATCTCCGCGATGCGCAAGCCTGACCTGGTGAAACAGTTGGTGCGTTCGATGCGTTCGGACGCCGGTGGGGCGGGCCGGCGCAGTACCGGACCGGCTGGTCGGGCCGCCGGCACCAGGGCGTCGGCCGGTCGGGCCGCCGCGACGAAGAAGTCGGCGTCGAGGGCGGCACCGAGTCGCGCAAAGGCTGCGCCCGCGAACAAGAGCGCTCCCGCGAAGCGGGCCGCCGCGAAGAAGACGACAGCGGCGAAGAAGACGACAGCGGCGAAGCGGACCACCCCTGCCAAGCGCACCACCGCCGCGAGCAGGTCGACCGCTGCGAAGCGGACGACCACCGCACGGACATCGACGGCGGCCCGTAAGACGGCCGCGGCGAAGAAGACGACAGCGGCCAGGTCGACCGCCGCTCGCAGGACGTCGACGACCGCGCGTGCCGCGCCAGCGCGAAAGGCGCCCGCGAAGAAGGCGCCGTCGCGACCGGCTGCCACGCGGGCCACGGCGAAGGCGGCGCCGGCGAAGCGGGCGGCTCCCGCCAAGCGGGCCACGGCGAAGCGGGCGGCTCCCACCAAGCGGGCCACGGCGAGCCGGCCGGCGGCTGGTGGCACGACGGCCGGTGGGATCCGGACCGGACGGGGCAGCGGACGGTCGGTCCGCAGCTCGCAGGTGATCTCGTCGACGGCGGACCGGCCGGAGCGGCCGGGACGGAGCCTGATCACCGCGAATCACGAGGTGATCCAACGTTGGGCGCGGGAGCGTGGCGCGAAGCCGGCGACCATCGCGGGCACTGAGCGGGACGGTCGGGCCGGAGTGTTGACCTTCAACATCCCCGGCTACCGGGAAAGCAGCCGGATTCGTGAGATCCCCTGGGATGAGTGGTTTCACACGTTTGATCTGCGCCGGCTCAACCTGATCTATCAGGAGCAGATGCGTGACGGCCGGCAGAGCAACTTCTTCCGGACCGAGTCACCCGATCGTGAGGACGGCTGAGGTGTTTGAGGGAATGCCCGACGGGTACCCGGCTGTTGCCACAGACCGAGGCCCGAGCTGGGGATACTCGTCAGTTGTGACCGGCGAGACACCCATCTGGGTTGAATCCAGAATCCGGCCGAACTAGCTTTATTGCACCGCGCCACGCTTGGAAACGTTCGGGGGAGCGGCGGATCGATCAGATCCGCGCACCAGGCGAGGTGCGAGGGGACGGGTGGATCAACCGTTGGGGGACGGTGCCCACCTGTTTGGACCGGCGGCGCGAGCGGGCGATGCTTACGGGGGTGAGTGTTGCCCGCCGCCGCCGGCCCCACCGGCGAGCGCCCACCATGACCTTCGGGACATGGTGGGCGCTTTGCCGTCGTACGGTCAGCCCGTCTGGACGCGGTCCCCGCGCGGCGCCGGCTCCCGGTCGACCATCCGGCGCATCGCGTCGACGTGCCGGTCACGGGGCGGCCCGGCCAGCAGGTGCCCGAGCGCGGCCAGCAGGCCCAGCCCGCCCACGATCAGCCAGTGCCGGTCACCGAGGTGTTGCAGGCTCACCCCGCCCAGGGTGGGTGCGACGAACGCCGCGGCCGGGAACGTCAGGTAGAAGACCGACTGGTACCGCGCGCGCAGTTGCGGCGGCGCCAGATCCGCGTTGATCTGCGCGTTGGGCGGCGCGGCGAGCATCGAGCCGACCGTCCAGACCACCGCCGCACCGAGGTAGACGCCCAGGTGGTCGGCGACGGCGAGCACGCCGAAGCCGACCGCCAGCAGGGCCGTGGAGATGGCCAGCACGACGTCCTTGCGGTGCCGGTCGATCAGCCGGGGCACGAACAGTTGCCCCAGCACGATCAGCGCGCCCCCGAGTGCCACCACCGCCCCGTACGCCGACGGTCCCAGACCGTCGGCGCGCATCGCCAGCGGCATGATCGTCGAGGTCTGCAGGGTGAGGACGGCCAGCACGAAGGTGAGCCCGACGAAGATCAGGAAGGTCCGGTCGGTGAGCGCGGTGTGCAGCCCCTGTCGACGGGAGCGGCCGGCCCCCTGCTGGCCGGCGGGCGGGAGGGGCGCGGCCGGGCCGGCCCGTCGCAGCGTCTCCGGCACCTTCCAGGCGATGACGGCGGCGGCGGTCAGCGTGGCGCCGGCGTCGACCAGGAACAGTGCGGTGAAGCTCGCCTCGGCCAGCACGCCGGCGAGCAGCGACGCGACGGCCATGCCCAGGTTGAACGCCCAGAACTGGAGGTTGAACGCGCGTGAGCGGCGCTGCGCCGGCACCACGTCGACGATTGCCGCCACGAAGGCGGGGCTGGGCATCGAGTGCACCACGCCGACCAGTGCGGAGAGCGCCGCGATCAGCAGCAGGGGCCGGCTGAAGGCCAGTGCCACCATCAGGGCGGCGGTGGCCAGGTGGGCGGCGAGCAGGGTGGCCCGGCGACCCCACCGGTCGGCCATCACCCCGCCGAGCAGCGCGCCGGCCGCCCCGCCGGCCCCGTACGCCCCGACCACGGTGCCGGCCACCGATTCGCTGGCGCCCCGGGCGTCGGTCAGGTAGAGCGACAGGAAGAGCATGGCGAACGCGCCCGCGCGGTTGATCAGCAAACCCGCCCAGAGGTACCAGAAGGTGGCGGGTAGCCCGCCCGCGGTGTCCTGCCACCAGCGCCGCAGGGCGTGCATCCGACCTCCCGACAGTTCGGTTTCTTAACCGTTTCTCCTGGACGGTAGGAAGTCGGGCCGGGTTGCGCCAGTCGGGTTCCTGATCGTGAGCCGTTCGTCTCGGCGGTCACATCGGGCTCAGGCTGCCGCCTCGGCGGGCTGCGACGCCGCTGCGCGGGTGCTGACCGGTGCGGACGCGTCGGCGGCGTGGCGCAGCGCGACGGCACGCCGCTCCCGGGCCGGACCGGAGGCGAGGTGGGCCACCGCCGTCAGTACGCCGATCACGGCGCAGCCGAACCAGAGCGCCGCGTTGCCGACGTGCTCCCGCACCAGGCCGCCGAGAATCGGCGCGCTCGCCCCGGCGATCTGCCAGGAGAGCCCGAACACGCCCTGGTAGCGACCGCGCAGCTCGGCAGGTGAGAGCTCGGCGATCAGCGTGGAGTTGGACGGCGAGTTCAGCATCTCGCCGACCGTCCAGATCAGCACCGTCAGCCCGTAGAACCAGGCGCTGCCGGCGAACGCGGTCAGCCCGAACCCGACACCCATCACCACGGCGGCGAGGGCGAGCACCTGCGAGCGGTTCCGACCCCGGATCAGTCGGGGCACGAAGAGTTGGCCGACGACGATGAGCAAGCCGTTGAGCGCGATCACCGAGCCGTAGGTGGCCGGGCTCAGGCCGGAGTCGCCCATGGCGATCGGCAGCATCGAGATGTGCTGGAGGAAGACCATCGCGGCGAACAGGTTCAGAGCCACGAAGCCGAGGTAGACCCGGTCGCTGAGGATGGTGCGCAGGGCGCCGCGCGGGGCCGTGGTCGCCGCGACGGTGAATCCGCCGTGCCGGGTCTCCGGCACCCGGGCGAAGATGATCAACGCGGTGATCAGCATCGTGCCCGCGTCGACCACGAACAGCAGCAGGTAGTCGGCCTGCGCGGCGAGACCGGCGAGGATGGCGGCGCAGGCGAAGCCCAGGTTGATCGCCCAGTAGTTGAGCGAGAACGCGCGCAGCCGGTCCTTGGCCGGCACCACGTCGATCATCATGGCCCCGAACGCCGGCCGGGCCGCCTCGGCGAACATGCCGAGCAGCAGCGCACCCAGCGCCACTGCCCAGAGGTCACGGGCCAGGCCGAGGGCGAGCATCATGGCCGCCGCGCCGACATGCGCGGTGAGCAGCGTCGGTCGGCGGCCCCACCGGTCGGCCAGGGTGCCGCCGGCGGTGGTGCCGACGGCGCCGCCGACACCCCACAGGCCGAGCACCAGGCCGGCCTGGGAGGGGGAGAAGCCGCGTTCCTGGGTCAGGTAGATGGCGAGGAAGACGAGGACGAACGAGCCGAGCCGGTTGATCAGAGTCCCCGACCACAGGTACCAGAAGGTGGCCGGCAGGCCGCCGGTGGTGTCCCGGAACCAGCTCCGCATCGTCCGCACGTGGTGCCCCCGCTTGCAAGTAATGACCGATCTGACTACAGCGCCTTACAACCCTAGTGGCGGTCGGATTCACAGGTCATCCGCTTTATCACGTGGTGGTCGTCACGACGGGTGCCCGCGTGTCCGGTACGGGGTTGAGGCAGGATGATCCGCATGACTGCGAGCGAGGGGCCCACCGTCGGGACGCTGGTCCTGCTGCGGCACGGCGAGAGTGACTGGAACGCCAAGAACCTCTTCACCGGCTGGGTGGACGTCGACCTGACCGAGAAGGGCGAGGGCGAGGCGCGGCGCGGCGGTGAGCTGCTGCGCGAGCACAGCCTGCTGCCGGACGTCGTCCACACCAGCGTGATGCGCCGGGCGATCCGCACCGCCGAGTTGGCACTGAACGCCGCCGACCGGCACTGGATCGCGGTGCGCCGGTCGTGGCGGCTCAACGAGCGGCACTACGGCGCCCTACAGGGCAAGAACAAGAAGCAGACCCTCGACGAGTACGGCGAGGAGCAGTTCATGCTCTGGCGCCGGTCGTACGACACGCCGCCGCCGCCGATCGCTGACGACGACGAGTGGTCGCAGGTGGGCGATCCGCGCTACGCGCTGCTGCCGACCGAGCTGATGCCGCGTACCGAGTGCCTCAAGGACGTCGTCGAGCGGATGCTGCCCTACTGGTACGACTCGATCGTGCCGGACATCCTGGCCGGCCGGACGGTGCTGGTGGCCGCGCACGGCAATTCGCTGCGCGCCCTGGTGAAGCACCTCGACCAGATCTCCGACGAGGCGATCGCCAAGCTGAACATCCCGACCGGGATCCCGCTGCGCTACGACCTCGATCCGCAGCTGCGCCCGCTCACCCTGGGCGGCACCTACCTCGACCCGACAGCGGCGAAGGCAGCCGCCGCCGCGGTCGCCAACCAGGGCCGCTGAGAGCAGCGAAAGGGGCCCCCGCGACGCGGGGGCCCCTTTCTGACGGGTGTCAGTTGCCGGTGGGCGTGCTCTCACCGGTGATCAGGTAGATCACGTGCTCGCCGGCGTTGACCGCGTGGTCGGCGAAGCGCTCGTAGAAGCGGCCCAGCAGGGTGGCGTCGATGGCGGTCTCCACCCCGTACGGCCAGTCGTCGCCGAGCAGCACCGAGAACAGGCTCTTGTGCAGCTCGTCCATGGCGTCGTCGTCCCGGTCCAACTCGCCGGCCAGGTCGACGTCGGGCTTCGCCAGCACCGAACCGATCTTCGCCGCCATCCGGTCGGCGATGTCGGCCATCTCGGTGAAGATCGTCCGCAGCTCGGCCGGTACGGCGGGCGAGGGGTGCCGCCGCAGCGCCGTCTTCGCCACGTGGTCGGCCAGGTCGCCCATCCGCTCCAGGTCGGCCGCGACGTGCAGCGCGGTGATCATGGCACGCAGGTCGGAGGCGACCGGCGCCTGCCGGGCGAGCAGGTCACACACCCGCTCCTCGACGTGCCGGTAGAGGTCGTCGATCTCGGCGTCCCGCTCGATGACCGTCTCGGCGGCCTGCCGGTCGGCGGTGAGCAGGGCCCGGGTGGCCTGGCGCATGGCAGCGCGGACGCCCTCCGCCATGTCCACCAGCAGTTGGCTGACGATCTGGAGGTCGGCCCGGAACTCGTCGCGCATCATCACGTCCTGTGGTCGGTCGCCGCCGACGGGTGCCGGCGCAGGGGTTGAGCAGGTGCGACGCCAACGGTAGGGCGCGTGAACGGATCCCGGATGAACCACGGTGAACGACGCCAGACGTGGGGGTGAACACTTCCGGAAGTGCGGGTGGTTCGTCCCGTTCTGTGTGGTAGCCAGGTTAACAATGACCCTACGATCGCCGGGTGGAGTGGGCGGTGACGGTCGTGGTGGCCGTGGCGTTGGCGGCCGGACTGGTCGTCGGCCTTCTGCTGCCCCGGTTCCTGCCGGCGCGCGGCCGCTCCACGTCGACGGGCAGCGCGAGCTCCCGCTGGAGCAGGGGGAGGCCCGCGATAGCCGACGAGCAGCAGGCCGGGCTCGGCCGCCGGACGATCGATTCGCTCCGGGCCGGTGTCGTGGTACTGGACAACGACGACGTGCCCGTGCTGATCAACCCGGCCGCCCGTGCGATGGGTCTGCTGCGTACCGGCAGCACCCCGGGCTCGATCGCCGCGCACCCGTTGATCCGTACTCTCGCGGGCCAGGTGCGGCGCACCGGCGTGCGGCGCGAGATCGAGCTGGACCTGCCGCGGGGTCGCGACAGCGCAGGTGAGAACCCGCTGGGCGTGCACCTGCGGGCCATGGGCCTCGGGAACGGCTTCATCGCCGTGGAGGCGGTCGACGTGACCGAGTCGCACCGCCTGACCCGGGTCCGACGTGACTTCGTGGCGAACGTGAGCCACGAGCTCAAGACACCGATCGGCGCGCTCCAACTGCTCGCCGAGGCGCTGCTGGACGCCACCGAGCCGGCCGACGCCGCGGTACCCGACCTCTCCGAGGACCTGGTCGCCGCCCGCCGGTTCGCCGAACGGATCCAGCACGAGTCGACCCGGCTGGGCCGGCTGGTGCAGGAGTTGCTGGAGCTGACCCGGCTCCAGGGCGCCGAGCCGCAGCCGCCACCGGAGCCCGTCGCGCTCGACTGGGTGATCGCCGAGGTGGTCGACCGCACCCGCACCACGGCCGCCGCCCGGGGGGTCGAGGTGACGGTCGACGGCGAGCGGGGTCTCACCGCGTACGGCAGCGACAGTCAGCTCGCCACGGCGGTGGCGAACCTGGTGGAGAACGCCATCAACTACTCGGGCGAGGACACCACGGTGCGGGTCACCCTCCGCGGTGACGGCGAACATGTCGAGGTCGCGGTCGCTGACCAGGGCATCGGCATCGCCCCGACGGACGTGGATCGGATCTTCGAGCGGTTCTACCGGGCCGACCAGGCCCGCTCGCGTTCCACCGGTGGCACCGGGCTCGGTCTGGCCATCGTGAAACACATCGCGAGCAACCATGGCGGTCGGGTGGAGGTGTCGAGCACTCTTGGGGGTGGATCGACGTTCACCCTACGGTTGCCCGCCAGCCCACCGGACGACCTGCTGGCGACACTGCCGCCGGTTGGGATCGAGGCCGGTCCGGCCGAGCTTCGGCAGGTCTGACAGCAATGGAAAGGAAATCCCCGTTGAGCCGCGTTCTGGTGGTCGAGGACGAGGAGTCGTTCTCCGACGCCCTGTCGTACATGCTCCGTAAGGAGGGCTTCGAGGTCTCGGTCGCCGCGACCGGCACCGACGCCCTCACCGAGTTCGACCGAACCGGCGCCGACATCGTGCTGCTCGACCTGATGTTGCCCGAGATGTCGGGAACCGAGGTGTGCCGGCAGCTCCGGCAGCGCTCGGCCGTGCCGATCATCATGGTCACCGCGCGGGACAGCGAGATCGACAAGGTGGTCGGCCTGGAGATCGGCGCCGACGACTACGTCACCAAGCCGTACTCTCCCCGGGAGCTGGTCGCGCGGATCCGCGCGGTGCTACGCCGGCAGAGCCCGGAGGTGGCCGAGGCGGGTGCCCCGACGCTGGCCGCCGGCCCGGTCCGGATGGACATCGAGCGGCACGTGGTGACCGTCGAGGGTGGGGCCGTGCAGCTGCCGCTCAAGGAGTTCGAGCTGCTGGAGCTGCTGCTGCGCAACGCGGGCCGGGTGCTGACCCGCGGTCAGCTCATCGACCGGGTCTGGGGCGCCGACTACGTCGGCGACACCAAGACGCTTGACGTGCACGTCAAGCGGCTGCGCTCCAAAATCGAGCCGGAGCCGTCGGCACCCCGCTTCATCGTCACGGTGCGGGGCCTGGGATACAAGTTCGAGCCGTGATCGGCCGACCCGAAGGGGGTCCACGCTCGGCGTGGGCCCCCTTCGGGCTGTCCGGGTCCGGTCAGCGGACGACCTTGAGGTTGAAGTTGGCGGTGTCGAGCCGGCCGTAGAGCCGCAACCAGAGCGGCATCAGCATCTCGGTGCCCCGGGCGGTGGAGAGGTCACCGAGGTCGATCACGTCGGTGTGGCCGAAGCTGACGAGCAGCCCGGTGACAATCCGCTTGGCCTCCGCGTCGTCGCCGGAGACGAACACGCTGTGCGCGCCGTCGGCGAGCTGGCGCGGACGCACCATCAGCTCGGCGGTCAGCGTGTTGAGTGACTTGACCACCCTGGCCTGCGGGAACTCCCGCTGGATCTGCTCGGCGAGAGAGTCGGTGTCCTGCACCGTCAGGGTGGGTGGGAAGCCTGCGCTGAAGTCGAGCGGGTTGGCGATGTCGAGCAGGACCTTGCCGGCCAGGTTCGCCGCGCCGGCCGCGGTGAGCGCCGGCAGGGAGCCGCTGCCACTGGTGGCGTTGACCACCAGCTCGGCGTCCGCGGCAGCGTCCGCCTGGGTTGCCAGGCCCACCTCGGGGTGCTCCGCGGTCCAGGCGGCGTAATCGCCGGCCAGGGTGGTCGCGACGTCCCGGGTGCCGATGGTGACCTGGTGGCCCAACTCCGCCGCGCGGGCGCTGATGGTCCTGCCGACCGAGCCGGTGCCGAGAACTGCGATGCGCATGTCGATCGATCCTCCACTCGGGCGCGGTGGCCTCGCGCCGACTGCCCGCAGGCTAACAGACAGGTCTGTCTACTGCTGTCCCTCGGGGAGTGCGGGCCGTGGGCAGCGGTTTGCCTACCGCGTCCTGTCGAGCTGCCCCGGAGATGGGGCATCGTCCGCCCGAGCTGCGCAGACGACGGCTCGCGGCCGCAGACGGAGCTGTCTGTAGAATCGGCCCGCCACCAGCACGTCGAGGGAGTGTCGATGCCTGCCCACCGCACGCCGGCCGGCTCGGCCCGGGACCGGATCCTGGAGACCGCGTTCCGGCTCTTCTACGCCCACGGACCGCGCGGCGTGGGGGTGGACACGGTCATCGCCGAGTCGGGCGTGGCCAAGGCGACGCTCTACAAGCACTTCCCGCGTAAGGACGACCTGGTGCTGGCGTACCTCGACCGGGTCGACCAGGCGTGGTTCGGTGCGTTGCGCGCCGCCGCCCGGGATGCCGGCGACGAGCCGCGCGACCAGTTGGTCGGGATGTTCGACGCGCTCGCCGGCGCCTGCCGGCGGGACGGCTACCACGGTTGCGCGTTCATCAACACGGCCGCCGAGTCACCGGCCGGCGGCCCGGTGCACGCCCGGACGGTCGAGCACAAGACCGTGGTCCGGGCCTGGGTGACGGAGCTGGCCCGGCAGGCCGGCGCGGCCGACCCGGAGCTGCTCGCCCGGCAGCTCACCCTGCTGCTCGACGGCGGGCTCGCCAGCGGCGTGCTGGACGGCGACCCGGTGATCGCCGACGCGGCCCGGCGCAGCGCCCGCACGCTCGTCGATGCGGCGTTGCGCTGACGGGGCGCGCAGCTCAGAACAGCTTGCGCAGCGCCACCGCGATGTCGGCCACCTCGGTCAGACGGCTCTCCGCCACGCTGATGACCAGGTCGTACGCGATGTCCTGGTCGGTCTCGTCAAGTTGGGCGACGGTGAAGGCGCGGTTCTGGAGCAGGAAGGCGATCGTCACGATCCAGCCGATCCGCTTGTTGCCGTCCACGAACGGGTGGTTGTTGACCAGCGAGTGCAGCAGTGCCGCCGCCTTGGTCCAGAGGTCCGGGTAGGCATCCTCTCCGAACACACTCGTCTTCGGTCGAGCCACCGCCGACTCCACCAGGCCGGCGTCCCTGATCCCGACACCGAGCTTGCGGGCGATGGCGGCCACGTCGGCGAGCGTGGGATAGCGGATGTCCGTCATCACTCCGCCAGGCGGGCGAGCAGGGTGGCGTGGCGTTCAATGATCTCGTCGGCCAGGTCGCCGAACTCCTTGGCGTTTCGCCGTGCCAGGTAGTCATCGATCGCGGTGACGACGACGGCGTGCATCGACCGCGCCTCCTCGTCCGCGACGAGGCGGAGTTGCCGTTCACGTTCGTCATCGAGGCGGAGCGTCATTGCCATGGGGAAATGGTAGCAAGTTTGCTACCAAGATCAGCTAGAGATCGTCGGCGGGGTGCGGGGCGACCAGGCCCTGCTTCACCCGGGCCGCGCACA
Organism: Micromonospora sp. NPDC005254; assembly: GCF_042872525.1. Taxonomy (NCBI): domain Bacteria; kingdom Bacillati; phylum Actinomycetota; class Actinomycetes; order Micromonosporales; family Micromonosporaceae; genus Micromonospora; species Micromonospora sp. NPDC005254. The sequence goes on from NZ_JBIAKM010000001.1 coordinate 364,280, forward strand.
GCTCGGCAAGTCGCTCGTACGCGGCGGCGCCGATCAGCGCGGTCAGCTCCGGCCCGTACGACAGGTACATCGGCTCGGCACCCACGTGGGCGTCCGTCGAGGAGGTGCACCACCAGTCCAGATCGTGCCCGCCGGCGCCCCAGCCGCGCCGGTCGAACTCGGACAGCGTGGAGACCAGCACCTTGGTGTTGTCGGGTCGCTTGACCCAGTCCTGGTCCCGCCGGATCGGCAGCTGCCAGCAGACGTCCGGCTTGTATTCCAGCGGGTGCACCCCGTCGCGCAGCGCCTGGGCGTGCAGCGCGCAGCCTCCCCCGCCAGCGAAGTCGGCGTCATTGAGGAAGACGCACGGCCCGTCGGGGTCCTGGGTGGCGGTGCGGCGTGCGGGGTTCTTGCCGTCGATCGTGTCCTCGTCGGTCCAGTTCTTGAAACCGCGCCGGAAGTGCTGCCAGGTCGACGGAGTGAGCAGCTTGACGGCCTTGCGGACACGCTTCTCGTCGTCCGAGTCGGTGAAGAACGCCCCGTGCGAGCAGCAGCCGTCGGCGGACCGGCCGGCGATGATGCCGTGGCAACCCCGGCCGAAGATGCAGGTCCAGCGGGACAGCAGCCAGGTCAGGTCGGCCCGGATCAGGTGGGTCTCGTCCGCCGGGTCGGCGAACTCGATCCACTCCCGGGGAAAGTCCAGCGGCACCTCGCGGCTGCGCGGGTCGCCCGGATCGTCCACCAGCACGCGGAGCTCCATCGTCACTCGGACCAGCGTACGCGCGGTGACGTCCCCGGGCCGACGAGCCGCACGAACGTGTTGCACCTAGTGTCTTCACCATGCGACTGGGTGTCCTCGACGTCGGATCCAACACGGTGCACCTGCTGGTGGTCGACGCGCACCATGGCGCGCACCCCTGGCCGGCGCACTCGGAGAAGGTCGTCCTGCGTCTCGCCGAGCAGATCGGCCCGGACGGCGCGTTGACCGAGGCCGGCTCGGACAGCCTGGTCAAGGCGGTCGGCATGGCCAAGGCGGCGGCCACCGGGCTGGAGGCCGACGACCTGATCGCGTTCGCCACGTCCGCCGTCCGCGACGCCACCAACGCGGCCGACGTGCTCGCCCGGGTCCGCGACGAGACCGGCGTACGCCTGGAGGTGCTCTCCGGCGCGGACGAGGCACGGATGACCTTCCTGGCGGTGCGGCGCTGGTTCGGCTGGTCGGCGGGGCGTCTGCTGGTGCTCGACATCGGTGGTGGCTCCCTGGAGATCGCCGCCGGGATCGACGAGGACCCGGACGTCGCGATCTCGCTGCCGCTCGGCGCCGGCCGCCTGAGCCGGGAGCGGCTGCGGGTCGACCCGGACAGCGCGACGCCGCCGTCCGCCGAGGCCGTCGACAAACTGCGGGAGTACGTGGACGGCCGGCTGGACAAGGTGGTCGACCAGTTGACCGAGGTGGGCTGGGGTCGGGCGGTGGCCACCTCGAAGACGTTCCGCACCCTGGCGCGACTGGCCGGCGCGGCGCCGTCCGGGGCCGGTCTCTGGGCGCGGCGCAGCCTGACCCGTGAAGGTCTGCGGCAGGTCATCGGCTTCATCCGGCACATTCCGCCCAGCCAGTTGGTGGAGCTGGAGGGGGTCAGCGCGGGCCGGGCCCACCAGTTGCTGGCGGGCGCGGTGGTCGCCGAGGCGGTGATGCGCAGGCTCGACCTGGACACGCTGGACATCTGCCCGTGGGCCCTGCGGGAGGGGGTCATCCTCCGCCGACTCGATCAACTCGAGCCGATCTGACCAGGGTGCCGGGTTACGAGTGGTTTGCGAGTGCTCGTCCTGATGGCCCCACGACAGCCAAGCTACGCTGGCTGATGTGACTTCCCGCGTTCCGGTGCTCCTGTCCAGCTCGTCGGTCTTTCCCGAGCCGACCGCGGCGGCGTTCCAACTGGCCGCGGCGCTCGGCTACGACGGCGTCGAGGTGATGGTCTGGACCGACGTGGTCAGCCAGGACGCGGGCGCGCTGCGCGGCCTGTCGGCGCACTACGGCGTGCCGGTGCTGTCGGTGCACGCGCCCTGCCTGCTGGTCACGCAGCGGGTGTGGAGCCCCGACCCGTGGGAGCGGCTGCGCAGGGCCGCCGAGCTGGCCGAGACGCTGGGAGCGCCGACGGTCGTGGTGCACCCGCCGTTCTCCTGGCAGCGGGACTACGCGCGCAACTTCGCCGAGGGCTTGGCCACGGTCGCGGACCGGTTCAACGGCCTGCGCTTCGCGGTGGAGAACATGTACCCGGTGCGGATGGCGGGCCGGCAGTTCGTCCCGTACGTCCCCGGGTGGGATCCCACCGACAGCGGCTACCCGTCGTACACCCTGGATCTGTCGCACTGCGCGGCCTCGCACAGCGACCCCCTCGAAATGGCCGACCGGATGGGCGCGGGCCTGGCCCACGTGCACCTCGGCGACGGCACCGGCGAGGGTCGCGACGAGCATCTGGTGCCCGGGCGCGGCACCCAGCCCTGCGGGGAGCTGCTCTCCTCGCTGGCGGCGCGGGGCTTCACCGGCGCGGTGGCCGTCGAGGTGGCGACCCGGGGCGCGAAGAGCCGCGCGGTGCGCGAGGCGGACCTGCGCGCCGCGCTGGAGTTCGCCCGCCAGCACCTGCCCGCCCAGTCACCGGTCGACGTCTGACCCCGGCGGGGCCCGGCGTCAGCTGACCGGGGTCAGTGATTCGGTGGTCGAGGTCGGCTGCGGGGCGACCGGCAGCTGCTCCCCGATGGCGGCCCGCTTGCGGGCCCGGTGTGCCGCCACGTGCGAGCGGGTGGCGCAACGCTCGGAGCAGAACCGCCGGCAGCAGTTGGACGACGTGTCCAGGTAGACGTTGCCGCACCGCTCGTCGGCGCAGACCCCGAAGCGGGCGCTGCCGTACTCGCAGAGCCAGACCGACAGCCCCCAGACCGCGCCGGCCAGGTATTCGGCGCTGACCGACGCGCCCCGGCTGGTCACGTGCATGTGCCAGTCGCTGGAGTCGTGCCCGGAGATGCGCGGCTGGACCGGGAACGCCTCGAGCAGCGCGTTCAGCTCGGTCACCGCCTGGGCGTCGCGCCCCGAGGTGCCGTACTCGAAGACGTCGCGGAGCCGCTTCTGCGCCCGCCGGAAAATCGCGACGTCGCGATCGGCGACCTCGTCGCGCATCCAGGCGTTGTCGTCGGGGAAGAGGGCCCGCAGGTCGTCGAGGTCGTCCAGGCGGGCGTTGACCAGGTCAACACCGGTCCGGGCGTACGCGTCGAAGTTCACGCCCCCAACGGTAGACGACTCACGGGGTGCGCGGCGCGTCGATGTAGTGCGGCAGGAACCGCGCGTAACCGTCGGTGATCAGACTCGCGCTCTCCCGAACCCCCACCCCGGCCGACTCGCCGCCGACGATCCAGCTGCCCAGCACCACCCGGTTGCCGTCGAACTGCGGCAGCGCCCGGAACTCCTGGTAGCACCAGCCCTCGTCGCCGTAGATCCCCGGGTTGGTGATCTCCTGCTCGGCGGTCACGATGCGTACCGAGCCGCCCTCCCGGCCGAGCAGCGGCTTGGCCACGTACTCGGGCATGCCGCGCGGCGAGTCGAGGTACGCCGGGAGCAGGTACTCGTGGTCGGGGTACAGCTCCCAGAGGATCGCGAGCAGCGCCTTGTTGGACAGCAGCAACTTCCACGCCGGTTCGATCCAGGTGGTCGGGGTGCCCGGGGCCAGCGCGGGCGGCCCGTACGGCTCGGCCAGCATCCACTCCCACGGGTAGAGCTTGAAGCAGGTGGTCACCGGGCGGTCGGCGGCGTCGACGAAGCGCCGGCCGTCCCAGCCGATCTCCTGGATGGGTTGCAGCTCGACGTCGAGGCCGGCCTGTCGGGCGGTCTCGGCGAGGTAGCCGGCGGTCATGTGGTCCTCGCCCGACTCCTCCTCGTTCGACCAGAGCACGTGCACCCGGGGGTCGTGCAGCCCCGCGCCGATCTTGGCCCAGGCGCCGACCAGCCGCTCGTGCAGGCTGTTCCACTGGTCCAGCTCGGGGCGGGTCTGCTCCAGCCAGTACCACTGGATGATGCTCGCCTCGACCAGCGCCGTCGGCGTGTCCGCGTTGTACTCCAGCATCTTCGGCGGCCAGGTGCCGTCGTACGCCAGGTCGAAGCGCCCGTAGAGGGTGGGTGGCGCCTCGCGCAGCGACCGGGCCACCGCGTCGGCCGCCCAGGCGGGGATGCCGAACTCGGCGTACCGGCGCTGCGCCACCACGTGCTCGGCGGCGGCCACCGACATCCGGTGCAGCTCCTCCGTGGCCTCCTCCAGCCGCAGCACCTCGTCGAGGTCGAAGGCGTACGCGGCGGTCTCGTCCCAGTACGACATGATCCCGCCGTCGGGCAGTTCGGTGTCGACGTAGACCAGCCCCTGCGCGCGGATGGTGGCGTCCCAGTCGGGCCGGGGCGGCACGGACTCACGGCGCACGTCAGCCGCCGCAGGAGGCGAGGTGGGTGCCGAACCCGCCGCGCTCGGGCAGGGCGGCGGTGGTCGGCTCCCCGGCGGTCCGCCCCGCGACAGGCGCGGGGACCCGCATCGCCAGCGCGACCGTGTCACCGCCGCCGACCGGCCCGAGGGCGCAGTCGTCATCGTCGTCGTCCGAGGTCATGTTGCAGCCGGAGAGGGCGAGCGCGAGAGCGGTGAGCGCGCCGAGCTGCACGGAGGCCGACCGGAGCCGGCGGCGGGGGCGTTGGTCCACGGCATCGTTGTAGTCGATCGACGCCAGCACCGCAGCCCCGGCCGCCCCTCGGCGGGGGTCCTGGCAGGGGCGATACGCTCGGCTCATGCTCCGTTCCGTCATCCTCGCCGCCTCCCGGTCATCCCAGGTCGAGCGGCTCGTCGCGACCGCCCCGTACACCCGGGACGTCGTTCGCCGGTTCGTCGCCGGCGCCACCACCGACGACGCGTTGCGCGCGACCCGCGGGCTCGTCGACGACGGTCTGGCCGTCACCCTCGACCACCTGGGCGAGGACACCGTCACCCCCGAGCAGGCCACGGCCACCCGGGACGAGTACCTGAAGCTGCTGTCGATGCTCTCCGGGGCCGGGCTCACCCCGGCCGCCGAGGTGAGCGTGAAGCTCTCCGCGCTCGGCCAGATGTTCGACGAGCAGTTGGCGTACGACAACGTGCGGGCGATCTGCGCGGCCGCCGACGCCGCGGGCACCACGGTCACCCTGGACATGGAGGACCACACCACCACCGACTCGACGCTGGAGGTGCTGGCCAAGCTGCGCAAGGACTTTCCGTCGACCGGCGCGGTGCTCCAGGCGTACCTGCGGCGCACCGAGTCGGACTGCCGGGAGCTGTCCTCCGCCGGGTCGCGGGTGCGTCTGTGCAAGGGCGCGTACCGGGAGCCGGAGTCGGTGGCGTACCAGTCGGCCCGCGAGGTGGACAAGTCCTACGTCCGCTGCATGAACATCCTGATGTCCGGTGACGGTTACCCGATGCTGGCGACCCACGATCCGCGGATGATCGCGATCGGCGAGGACCGGGCCCGCTGGTTCGACCGGGGGCCGGAGCGCTTCGAGTTCCAGATGCTCTACGGCATCCGCCCCGAGGAGCAGGCCCGGCTGGCCGGCGAGGGCTACACGGTGCGCACCTACGTCCCGTACGGCGACGAGTGGTACGGCTACCTGATGCGTCGGCTCGCCGAGCGCCCGGCGAACCTGGTCTTCTTCGGCCGCGCCCTGATCTCCAAGAAGTAGTCGCCGCTTGACGCGCTTGGCTAATTGGGTTAGCTTAAAGCTATGACAGTTAGCCAGGTGCGGCGGGACGGCGGACACATCGCGTACGAGGTGCACGGCGACGGCCCACTGGTCGTCCTCGCGCACGGCATGGGCGAGAACAGGGCGAGCTTCCGACACCTGGTGCCGCTGCTCGTGGCCGCCGGTTACCGGGTCGCCTCGGTCGACGTACGCGGGCACGGGGAGTCCAGCGTCGGCTGGCCCACGTACGCCCCGGCGGAGGTCGGCGCCGACCTGCTGGCCGTCGTCCGTGACCTCGACTCGGGGCCGGCCGTGCTGGTCGGCAGCTCGTCCGCCGCCGCGGCGGTGGTCTTCGCCGCGACCGACGCGCCCGAGCTGGTCTCCGGCATCGTGCAGATCGGCGCGTTCGTCGGTCAGCCGAAACTCAACCCGCTGCTGCGGGCGGCGATGGCGGCCGTGCTGCGCAGTCCCCGACTGTTCGGGATGTTCCACAACACGCTCTTTCCCGTGCACCGGCCGGCCGACGACGCGGCGTACCGCCGGTCGATGGTGGCCAACCTGCGCGAGCCCGGCCGGATGGCCGCGACCCGCGGTGTGATCGCGCCGGTCGAGCCGCACTGGACCGCCCGCGCGCCGCAGGTGCGCCAACCGGTGCTGGTGCTGATGGGCGCCAAGGACCCGGACTTCCCCGACCCGGGCGCCGAGGCGCGGGCGGCCCGCCGGCTCTTCCGCGTCGCCGAGGCCCGGATGATCGAGGAGGCCGGGCACTACCCGCACGCCGACCGGCCGCGGGCCACCGCCGACGAGCTGGTGGGTTTCCTGGCGGTGTGTGCCGGTGCCTAGGGCCGGGCTCAACCAGCAGACCGTGGTGCGGGAGGCCGCCCGGCTGGCCGACGAGGTCGGCTACCAGCAGCTCACCCTCGCCGCGCTCGCCAGCCGGCTCGGAGTCGCGCTGCCCAGCCTCTACAAGCACATCCGAGGGGCGGACGCGCTGAGTCAGAAGCTCGCCGCGCTGGCCACCGTCGAGCTGGCCACAGAGCTGACCACGTCGGCCGCCGGCCGCTCGGGTGGGGACGCGCTGCGGGCGATGGCGGACGCCTACCGCGCCTACGCCCACCGGCACCCCGGGCGCTACCCCGCCACCCAGCGGGTGCCCGACCCGTCCGACCCGGAACACGTCGAGGCGGGCGAACGCGCGGTCGGCGCCATCTTCGCGGTGCTGCGCGGCTACGGACTCACGGGCGACGACGCGGTGGACGCGACCCGGGCGTTGCGCAGCGCCCTGCACGGGTTCGTCGCCCTGGAGGCCGCCGGTGGCTTCGGCCTGCCGCGCGAGGTCGACCGCTCGTACCACCAGTTGGTCGCCGGCCTGGACGTGGCATTCCGCTCCTGGCCGGCTCGCGGAGCCTGACCCGGTCCGATCGGCCGGGTCGGCCTCGCCCGATCCGGTCTTTGGTCGTACCCTTCGGCGGGTGACTGACGGGGTGCAGCAGCCAGCACCGCGGCGGCTCTGGCCGCTGTGGACCGTGCTCGTCGTGGTGGTCCTGCTGCTGGGCTGCGGCCTTCCGGCGGCGTTGGTCGTCGGTGCGGTACGCGAGGCCGGCGGCCGGGCCACGGTCAGCCGGGCCGGCGCCACCGCGACCGACGACCCGGCCACCGCCGTCGCCCGCGCGCTGTCCGACCGGATGACCGCGCAGCTCCAGCGGCAGTCCACGGCACTGCTCGGTGGCGACCGGCCCGCCTTCCTCGCCGTCGCCGACCCCGCCGCGCATCCCGACCTGCGCCGTCGTTTCGCTGCGCTGCGCGCCCTGAAGGTGACGGTGTGGCGGGCCGAGCCGAGCGGCCTGCCCGTACCGGTCGTCGGCAGGCCGGGCGAGTGGCGGCTGCTGGTGCGCTTCCAGTACTGCTTCGTGGCGCCCGGCTGTCGACCGAGCCCGGTGCTGATCGGCACCCGCTGGCGGGAGAACGGCGACCAGCCGCGACTGGTCGCCCTGGAGGAGTCCAAGTCCGCCGAGACCGGCACCCGACCGTGGGAGATCAGTGAGCTGGCCGTGGCGGTCGGCGCGCGGACCATCGTCGCCACCACGCCGGCGCTGCGCGGCAAGCTGCCCGGCCTGCTGACGCAGGCGGAGGCGGCCGCCGCCGTCGCCGACACGTACGCCGTGACCGGCTCGCCGCCGGACCGCTACCGGATCTTCTACGCCGGTCGGACGGAGTGGCAGCGCTGGTACGGCGGCGGACGCCCACAGTGGACCGGCGGCTACGCGGTGACCGTGGGCGGCGGCCACCACGAGGTGGTGCTCAACGCCGACGGGCTGTCCAGCAGCAGCACCGACGACCTGCTCCGGCACGAGCTGACCCACGCCGCCTCGCTGCCGGAGCGCGGTTACCCGGGCAAGACGACCTGGTGGCTCGTCGAAGGGCTTGCCGAGTTCGCCGGCTCGGGCGGTCAGCCGGTCGACCGGTACGAGGGGCTCGCGGAGGTGCGCAAGCTGGTCCGGGGCAGTTGGGACGGCCGGCTGGAGGGCGTCACGCCCGCCGACGACGCCCCCGCCGAGCGGGTCGGCGGCAGCTACGGCGTCGGCTACCTCGCCGTCCGCCACCTCGTCGACCGGTTCGGGCCGGAGCGGCTGCTGACCTTCTTCAAGGCCGTGGTGCACGAGCGCAAGACCCCCGACGCCGCCGCCGAGCAGGCGTTCGGCGAGCAGTGGTCGACGTTGCACGACGAGTGCGTGGCGTACGTCCGCGCGACCTCCGCCTGACGGTCGGCGCGACGGTGCGCCGTACGATCGATGGGTGCGCCGCCCCCAGTTGCCGCGGCCCGCAAGCGCCACGCGGCCCCGCCTGCTCATCGCCCTGACCGCCGTCGCCGTCCTCACCGCCACCACCGCCGCCTCGTGCGGCGACGACCAGCCGCCGGTCGCGCTCGCCTCGGCCGCCCGCAACCCGGTCAGCGAGGTGATCGACGCCCCGGCGACGGTGACGGCCCGCGCCGCCGCCACCCTGACCGCGCCCGCCGACGGCACCCTGGCCAGCCTGCGCGTCCAACCTGGACAGCGGGTGAAGCGTGGCCAGGTGCTCGCGGTGGTCGCGTCCCCGTCGGCCCAGGCGCGGCTGCGCCAGGCGAAGGAGGCGCTGGACGCCGCCAAGCGCGCCGGCCGGGGTGTCTCCACCGGCAACCTGAGCAGCAGCCGGCGGGGCACCGACAAGGCGGCCGAGGAGGCGTTCGACGCCGCCCGCGAGGCCGCCGAGAAGATCGCCGACCCGCAACTGCGCGACGCGCTGCTGACCCAGGTGACGTCCGCCCAGCGGCAGTACGCCGCCGCCGCGCGCAGCGCCGACGCGGCGGTCCGCGCGGTGCAGCGGGGGATCAGCGGGCTGAACTCCGCCGTCGGCTCGCTCTCCGCGGCGCAGCGGCTCCAGGCCCAGCAGGCGTACGACCTGGCGAAGGCGACAGTCGACGCGCTGACCCTGCGTGCCCCGGTCGCCGGGGTGGTGCAGCCCGGCGGCACCCGGGCCGGCAGCGGTGCCAACGGCGGACTGGCCGGGCTGTTGGAGCAGGCCGGTGGGGCCGGGCTCGACCCGTCCGCGCTGGCCCCCGCCCAGGGCGGGCCGCCCGCCGGGGTCGACGATGCCGTCGCGGTCGGCGGTCAGGTCACCGCCGGCACGCCGCTGCTGACCGTGGTGGACACCGGGCAGTTGGGGCTGCTCGCCGAGGTGGACGAGACCGACGTGCTGCTGGTCAAGGCCGGGGTCGGCGCCACAGTCGAGTTGGACGCCGTCACCGGCGCCAGCTACGACGCCACGGTCCGCTCGGTCGACGTGCTCCCCACCAGCTCCGCGCAGGGCGGCGTCACCTATCGGGTACGCCTCACGCTGGGTCCCGGGAAGCTGGCCGAGGACGCGCCGGCCCCGACGCCCCGCCCCGGCATGAACGCGATCGTGCACCTGCGCGTACGCGAGGCCGCCGACGCGGTGACCGTCCCCGCCTCGGCGGTGTTCTCCGCCGACGGCCGGGACGCGGTCTGGGTGGTCCGCGACGGCAAGGCCGACCGGGCACCGGTGACCGTGGGCGTCCAGGGGTCCGACCTGGTGCAGATCCTCAACGGGGTCCAGGCCGGCGACCGGGTCGTGGTGCGCGGCACCGACCAGGTGCGCGACGGCCAGGAGGTCCGGTGACCGACACCCCGCCGGCCATCGAGGCGGTGGACGTGTCGCGGACGTACCACCTCGACGGGGTGTCTGTGGAGGCGCTGCGCGGGGTGTCGCTGACCGTGCAGCCCGGTGACTACGTGGCGCTGGTGGGGCCGTCCGGCTCGGGCAAGTCCACGCTCATGCACCTGTTGGGCGGGCTCGACCGACCGACCGGTGGCCGGTTGGTGATCGGCGGGCGGGACGTCAACGCCCTCTCCCCGCCGGAGATGGCCGCCCTGCGCAACGAGACGATCGGGTTCGTCTTCCAGGCGTTCCACCTGCTGCCGCGTACGTCGGCGGTGGAGAACGTGGCGTTGCCCCTGGTCTACCGGGGTGTGTCGGCCCGGCAGCGCCGGGAGCGGGCGGCGGCGATGCTGGGCCGGGTGGGTCTCGGGCACCGGCTGGACCACCGGCCCAACCAGATGTCCGGTGGCGAGCAGCAGCGCGTCGCCATCGCCCGCGCCCTGGTCACCGAGCCGACGGTCCTGCTGGCCGACGAGCCGACGGGCAACCTCGACAGCGTCACCGGCGCGGCGGTCCTGGAGCTGCTGGAGCGGTTGAACGCGGAATCCGGGGTGGCGCTGGTGATGGTCACCCACGACCAGGAGGTGGCGGCTCGGGCCGCCCGCCGGATCACCATGCGCGACGGTGTGGTGGTGGCGGACAGCGCCACCGCGCCTCATGATCGACCGCTGTCCGTTGATCACGGTCGACCTGAGACACTGGTCCCCGCTCCCAGCGCGGAGCCCCGGTCCGTGTCCGGAAGCGGCCCGGGGCACCCGTCCGGTGGCTCTGGTGGCGCCGCCGGAGCCACCGGGCGCCTTCCGCGCGAGCCCGAGGACGGTGCGGCGTGAGGGTCGCCGAGGCGTGGCGGGTCGCGCTGGACGCGCTCCGGGCCAACCGGCTGCGCAGCTCGCTCACCATGCTCGGCGTGATCATCGGGGTGGCCTCGGTGGTGCTGCTGGTCGCCATCGGCACCGGCACCAAGCAGAAGGTGGAGCAGCAGGTCGAAGGGCTCGGCTCCAACCTGCTGCTGGTCGTCCCCGGCAAGATCGAGGTGGGCACCGCGCCGGTCGTGTCGCCGTTGACGCTCAAGGACGTGGACGCGGTCTCCCGGGTCGTCGGCGATCCCGATCGGGTCGCGGTCACCGTCGCCTCCGGGGCGACCGCACGGGCCGGCGCCCGCTCCGACTTCACCACTGTCCAGGGCGTGCTGGAGACCACCCCGACGGTGTTCACCCGGTCGCTGGCCCGGGGCCGCTACCTCACCGGCACGGACGTCGACACCAGCCGGCGGGTAGCGGTCCTCGGTGACTCGGTGGCCCGCGCGTTGTTCCCCGACCGAGATCCCCTGGGTCAGCAGGTGACCCTCGCCGGGGTGCGGTTCCGGGTCATCGGCGTCTTCGCGCCCCTCGGGCAGAGCCTCGGCGTCGACCGGGACGACGAGGTGCACGTGCCGGTCACCGCGGCGCAGCGCCTGTGGGGCACCCAGCGGGTGGACGGCATCGCGGTGAAGGCGCCCGACCGGGAGCGCATCGACGAGCTGGGCGAGCGCATCGTCGCCGAGCTGAACCGCCGCCACCCGGACACCGAGTTCAGCGCGGTCACGCAGCAGCAGATCCTCGGTGTGCTCGGCGACATTCTCGGTGTCCTCACCGGCGTGCTCGCCGCCATCGCCGGCATCTCGCTGCTCGTCGGCGGCGTCGGCGTCTCCAACATCATGCTGGTCAGCGTTCGGGAACGGACCCGGGAGATCGGGCTGCGCAAGGCCGTCGGCGCTCGGCCCCGCGACATCGGCGTGCAGTTCCTGCTGGAGGCGGTGTTGCTCACCACGATCGGCGGGTTGACCGGGATGGCGCTGGGCGTGGGCACCGCCCTGCTGGTGGACGCGTTGTCACCGATCCCGGCGGCGATCACCTGGTGGTCGTTGGCGCTGGCCTTCGGTGTGTCGGCGGCGGTGGGGATCGTCTTCGGGGTGGTTCCCGCGCAGCGCGCCGGCCGGCTCGACCCGGTGGTGGCGCTGCGCGCCGAGTGAGCAACCGGACGGCGGACGCAGCCCGGGAGATAACGGCAGGCCGGATCGGGTGAACCGACGATCTGGGCATGATCAGTTGTACGAAGGGATCGCGCCGGTCACAGCCGCCCCGCTACCGTACTGGTAACACGCGCGTCGCCGCCCGGCCCGGAGCATCCGTCGGGTTGGCACGCGCCGGGCATGGGATGGGTCGGTGAGCCATGGCCGGGTCGCAGTCCGATGGACGGCTGTCGGAGGTCAAGTTCCTGACCGTCGCGGAGGTGGCGACGGTCATGCGGGTGTCAAAGATGACTGTCTATCGCCTCGTGCACAGCGGTGAGCTCACCGCCGTCCGGGTGGGGCGGTCGTTCCGGGTGCCCGAGCACGCGGTGCACGAATACCTGCGGGGCGCGTTTCAGGAAACCGCCTGAGCCACCGGTCCGCCGATCGAGTGCCACGTAGGCGGCATGGACGGGGGCGCGTTGGTCCTGCTGACGCTCTCCGGCTACCCTGGAGCCCGACCGAGACCCCACCGGTGCGCCCTGCCGCCCAGACCGGTCCGGTCCGTTGTCCGCATGCGGTCGCCGTCGCCACCTGCGTGGTGTCATCCGGTCCGCCCCGCACGTTGTATCGAAAGGCTGTCGTATGGGCTCGGTGGTCAAGAAGCGCCGTAAGCGCATGGCTAAGAAGAAGCACCGCAAGCTGCTGCGCAAGACCCGCGTCCAGCGTCGCCGTCTCGGCAAGTGATCGTCGCCGGGCACAGCGCCCGGCATAAGGCCTCACTTGCCAAACTGTCGACCCCCGGAGGCTCAGGTGATCAGGCCGTGGTCGTCCCGGCTCGATCCCTCCTGTCGGCGTAGGTGCGTCAGATGACCCCCGGAAGCACCTCAGGTGCTCCGGGGGTCGTCGTCGTCACCGGGGTCGGTCGGTACCTGGGCGCGCACGTGGCTGCCCGGCTGGCCGCCGACCCCCGCATCGAGCGGGTCATCGGCGTGGACGCGCCGGAGCCGGGCGCCGAGTTCACCGATCTGCTGGACCGGGTCGAGCGGATTCGCGTCGACCCGGGGTCGCTCGTCGGGCTCCTCGCCGACCTGGAGGTCGACGCGGTGGTGCACCTCGCGTTGGTCAGCGCCCCCGACCAGCAGCACGGCGGCCGGTCGGCCATGAAGGACCAGAACGTCATCGGCACCATGCAACTGCTCGCCGCCTGCCAACGGGCGCCCCGTCTGCGCAAGCTCGTGGTCCGCTCGTCGACCGCCGCGTACGGGGTGTCGTTCCGCGATCCGGCGGTGTTCACCGAGGAGACCGAGCCGCGCGAGGTGCCGCGCGGCGGTTTCGGCCGCGACATCCTCGACGTCGAGGGGTACGTTCGCGGCTTCCGCCGCCGCCGGGCCGACGTGACCGCCACGGTGCTGCGTTTCGCTCCGTTCATCGGTTCGACCGCCGACACGACGTTGACGCGCTACTTCGCGCAGCCGTTCGTGCCGACCGTCTTCGGCCGCGATCCCCGGTTGCAGTTCCTGCACTTCGACGACGCGTTGGAGGTGCTGCACCGGTCGATCGTGGAGGATCACCCCGGCACCTACAACGTCGCCGGTCCGGGGGTGCTGTCGCTGTCCCAGGCGATCCGGCGGGCCGGTCGGGTGGCCGTGCCGGTGCTGGAGCCGGGTCTCTCGGGCGCCGCTGCGCTGGCCCGCACCATGGGGTTCGGCCGCTACGGCCTGGACCAGGTCGATCTTTTCGTGCACGGGCGGGTCGTCGACACCACGCGCCTTGAACAGGAGTACGGCTTCACACCCCGCTCCACCGCCGCCGCGTTCGACGACTTCATCCGCGCCCACAACGGTGGGGTGGTGCTCAGCCGGGGTCAGTTGGCCGCCGCCGAGCAGTTGGTCCTGGACGGCATCCGGCAGGTCCGTGCCGCGGTGCGGGAGCGGTCGTCATGAGCGCGCGGCGTGCGCCGGTTGGGCGAGCCCCGCGGTCGCGAACCGAGGTGGCGTCATGACCGGGCCGACGCAGGGGCGCGAGCCGGCGGGCATGGGGCCGTTCGACGTACCGCCGGGGCCACCCGTGCCGGACGCGGAGCCGGCGCGGCGCAACGGCCACCGGCCGGCGAGCCGGCTCACGCCGGCCGGGACGCCGCGCGACGAGGTCGACACCGCGACCGACGAGCCGGCGGTGGCGGGCGGCGACCCGGCCGCCGACGAGGTCGACACGACGACCGACGAGCCGGCGGGCGGGGGCGTCCCGCCCACCGCGGGCGGGGCGGGCGGCACCGGTCCGGCGGTGCCGGATCGGCCCGGCGACCAGTGGGACCGCCGGGTCGCGAACGGGCTGGCGTTCCTGCGTCGGCGGCTGGCCGGTGACTACGAGGTCGACGAGTTCGGGTTCGACCCGGACCTGACCGACGCGGTCTTCCACCCGCTGCTGCGGCTGCTCTATCGGGACTGGTTCCGTACCGAGGTCAGCGGGGTCGAGCACGTCCCCGTCGACGGGCCCGCGCTGGTGGTCGGCAACCACTCCGGCACCGTCGCCCTGGACGCGCTGATCCTCTCGGCGGCGTTGCACGACAAGCACCCCGCTCACCGCTACCTGCGCCTGCTCGGCGCCGACCTGGTCTTCCGGATGCCGGTGGTGTCGGAGATCGCCCGCAAGACCGGCGGCACGGTGGCCTGCAACCCGGACGCCGAGCGGCTGCTCGGCGGTGGTGACCTGGTCGGTGTGTTCCCGGAGGGGTTCAAGGGCGTCGGCAAGCTCTACGCCGACCGGTACAAGCTGCAACGGTTCGGTCGGGGCGGCTTCGTCTCGGCGGCGCTGCGCACCGGCACGCCGATCGTTCCGGTCGCCATCGTCGGCGGCGAGGAGATCTACCCGATGCTCGCCGACATCAAGCCCGTGGCTCGGCTGCTCAAGCTTCCGTATTTCCCGGTCACGCCGACCTTCCCCTGGCTCGGGCCGCTGGGCATGGTGCCGTTGCCCAGCAAATGGCTGATCGAGTTCTGCCCGCCGATCCCCACCGCGCACCTGACCGACTCGGCGGACGACCCGCTGGTGGTCTTCAACCTCGCCGACCAGGTGCGGGAGACCATCCAGCAGACCCTGCACTCGCTGCTGGAACGGCGACCCGACCCCTTCGGGCCGTAGGCCCGGCGGTCAGCCGGCGCGGCGGCGGCGCTGCAACGCCAGGCCGGCGGTGACCGCGCCGGCGACCAGACCGGCCGCCGCCGTCGACGGTACGGCAATCTTGACCGCCCGACGGCCGGTGCGGAAGTCCCGCACCTCCCAGCCGTGCTGCCGGGCCTGCCGCAGCAGGGTGCCGTCCGGGTTGACCGCCACCGCCCGGCCCACCGAGCGGAGCAGCGGCAGGTCGTTGGCCGAGTCGCTGTAGGCCGCGCAGCGGCTCAGGTCCAGCCCTTCCACGGCGGCGAGCTGGGTGACCGCCTCGGCCTTCGCCGGCCCGTGCATGAGGTCGCCCACCAACCGCCCGGTGTACGCCCCGGCCCGCACCTCGGCCACCGTGCCGATCGCGCCGGTCAGGCCAAGTCGGGTGGCGATCACCCGGCCGATCTCCACCGGGGCGGCGCTGACCAGCCACACGCGCTGACCGGCGTCCAGGTGGCGCTGGGCGAGCTGCCGGGTGCCGGCCCAGATCCGAGGGGCCATCAGCTCGTCGAAGATCTCCTCCGAGAGGCGTTCGACGTCGTCCACCCGCCACCCCTCGACGAAGGCGAGCGCGGCGTCCTTCGCCTGGGACATGTCCCCGGCGTGCTCGCGGGCGAGCAGCCGGAACCGGAGCTGCTGCCAGGCGAAGCGGGCCAGGTCGGCGGTCGTGAAGTAGTTTCGGGCGGCGAGCCCGCGGGCGAACCAGTAGATCGACGCGCCCTGCATCATCGTGTTGTCGACGTCGAAGAACGCCGCGGCGGCCGGGTCCGGTGCGGGTGGGGTCACCGGCGCCAGCGCGGTCTCCGCCCACCCGGCGGTGTGACCGTGAGCGTCGGTGCTGACCGTCACCTTGCGGCTGCGCGCCACGCGACTCCTCTCCTGACCAGGTACGACGGATGCCTCCAGCGAGGGTAGCCGGAGCGCACGGTCGACCGGCCGGACCACAGGGAACTGTGGCCCGGCCGGTCAGACGTGCGGTATGGCGGTCCCGGGGCTGGCGGGTCAGCGCTCGCCGGGGCAGGTGGTCGGAGTGGGTCCGAGCGCGTCGCTGCCGGTCGGTGCCGGCAGGCCGCAGGCGATCGCCGCGCGTACCGAGTCCGAGCGCTCACGGATGCTGTCCAGCAGGGCCAGCGACCTCCGGGTCCGTTCGCGGTCGGCCCGGCTGGCGCCGTCGAGCAGGTTGGTCACCGCCCGGCGCTGGCTGGCGACGAACGTGTTGACGGTGTCCAGGCTGGCCGGCTCGGCCCGCTGCACGGCGGCGGCGGTGAGCAGGCGGATACCCTGCCGGGTGTCGGCGTCCATGTCGTCGAGGACGGCGCTGTAGCCGATGCGGTCGCCGCGCAGTTCGGCTGCTTCGCCGAGCCTGGTCCGGGCGAAGTCCAGGAACAGCTGGCCGCGGCTGACGTCCGAGCTGGCCAGGGCGAGCTGGGCCCGCTCGGTGGAGCGCTTCATGCCGTACAGCGCGTCGCCGGGAACGGCGTTCTCGCTGGCGGCGGAGATCCCGGAGACGGCGATGGCGCCGGCGGCGATGCCGACCAGGATCGCGCCCCGGGCGCGGGCCCGCCGGGCGGTGACCGCGGGTAGCAGAGAGCCGCGGCTCGTGGCCGCGGCCCGCGGGGCAGCCGGCTCGGCCGTCGCCGGTGGGGTGCCCATTCCCTCGCGCTCGGCGGTGGCGAGCAGCATCGCTCGCAGGCCGGTGCGGAACTCGGGGTCCACCTCGGCCGTGGGGGGATCGACGCTGAGCCGCTGACCCACTGCGACGAGCGGGGCCAGTTGGCTGTCCACCCGGGACCGCACGTGGTGCCGCCGGCCGCCGTTGGCCTCGTCGAGAAGCTGCGCGAAGCGCTCGGCGCGCCGGCGGGAGAAGAGGATGTCGTCCACCGCAGGCACCTCCTCTCGCTGGTCACGGCCGGTCGGCCGCCATAGTTGCCAGCGACCGGGCGGCGGTGTGACACCACGGAGGTGAGGTGCCGTCCGGCGTGCCGGTCGGACCTCGGTGCCCCGGGCCTGCCGGGACAACCACCGGTCGCACCCGGAGAAACGCGGCGGACCGGGCACGGGTTACGGGCCTGGCGGGGCGGAAATCACAGAAAGTGATCGCCGTCACCGGGTGCGACCGGGCCTGAGCTGCCGAGACATTGATCGACGCTCGTCGGCCCCGCCGCCGAGAATCACGGCTGGAAGCCGTCGGGCAGAAGCCGTGCCAGGGCGCGAACGGCCCGGTACTGCAGGGCCTTGATGGCACCCTCGTTCTTGCCCATCGCGCGGGCTGTCTCGGCGACCGAGAAGCCCTGGAGGAACCGGAGCACGATGCACTCCTGCTGCTCCGGGTTGAGCTGCTTGACGGCGGTGAGCAGGGCGACGTTGGTGATGTGTTCGACCACCGCGGCTTCCGGGCTGCCCTCCGGGCCCCGGTCCTCGCGGTCGGCGTCGAGCACGTCGCCGGTGGTGACCTCCAGCCGGTACCGGCCGGACTTGAAGTGGTCCGCGACCAGGTTGCGGGCGATCGTCACCAGCCAGGCGCCGAGGTCGCGGCCCTGCCAGGTGAAGCTGCCGATCCGCTTGAGAGCGCGCAGGAACGTGTCCGAGGTGAGGTCCTCGGCGAGCTGGCGGTTGCCGACCCGGAAGTAGACGAACCGGAAGACGGTGTCGACGTACCGGTCGTAGATGAGGCCGAACGCCTCGGACTCGCCAGCCTGCGCCCGCTCGACAAGCGTCCAGACCTCGGTGGCCGGGTCGGACGGGTCCGGGCGGCTGGGGAAGCCGGTCGGGGTGGTCGGGGTGGTCGGAGTGGCGGCCGGGACCGCCGGGATCACCGCCGTCTCGCCCGCCGTCGGATCGGTGGCCGCCGTCGGCGCGTCGCCGACCCGACGGCCCTGGGAGGGCATGGTCGGTCGGGCCGGTGCGGCGACACGGCCACCGGTCGGCATCGCGTTGCCACCCGGGACCGCCGGTCTCGGTGGTGGCTCGTTGGTGTGTGGGCGGTTGCGGGTCCGCTGGGCGGCGTTGTCGCCACGCATCGCGGCGTGCGGGTCGCCCAGCGGCGCGCGGGCCGCCGGTCGTTCGTTGACCGGGGAGCGGGTCGTCTGGCCAGTCAGGCCGACCGGGCGTTCCGCGTATCCGAAGGTGGTCACCGCGCGGCCCCCGTCCCGTTGGTGGCCGGCCGGGCTGGTTTACGGGTCGTCGGTGCGGACCGACCGGGCAACCGGTCGGGCAGGACGGTTCCGGGGTGTGCCGACGGGCGGCAGTTCCCCTTGAGGTGCTGGTCCAATGCGCTCACAGGCACGGGGGCCTCCTCGGGCTGAGGGGTGTCGACTCACGGCAAATGGGGTGAGCCGACCCGAGTGATAATAGGGCCAACGTCACCCGCGCGTGGCAAGTCCGTTACACAGGGCGGAAGTATTTCCCGCTGTGTCGCACCGGTGGCGGACCGGTTGTCCGTCGTGTGCGTTTGACTTTGACCCGGGCCGGTGGTCCTGGATGGATCCCCAGGTCGGGGGCAGTTTGGCCGATCGGCCGCGCCGTCCCGGCCGGCCGCCGCGTGGGCCGGGCCGAAGCGTCGGCCGGCCCACCACCCGTCCCATCGGCCGGACTCGATCGGAGTGTCGACGACACCGCGACTGTCCCATTGACGGGACGCCGGGCAGCCCTGGCGGCCCGACCGTCGGGCGTGGCCTGTCGACCGCCGCTGTGCCAGACTCGACCACCGTGCAGGACTTCTCGGCAGACCCCGCGCCGAACCTCGCCGACCGGGTCCATCGGGCGGCTCTCGACCACGGTGACCGGCCCGCGCTGTACTGGCGGGAGGGGCGCGTCACCTGGTCCGAACTGGACGCCGCCGTGACCGCCGCCGCGCACGGCCTCGCCGCCGCCGTGCCACCCACCGACCCGGGTGGCCCGCCGCCGCGGGTCGCGATCGGGCTGCACAACACCCCCGACTTCGTGATCGGCTGGCTCGGCGCACTGCGAGCCGGCCTGGTCGCGGTCCCGGTCAACCCCGGCTTCACCGCCCCGGAGCTGCGGCACGTACTGGCCGACTCCGGCGCGTCCGTGCTCATCGGCACCGAGCGGGTCCGCCGCCTGGTCGCCGAGGTGGCCGCCGACCTGCCCGCGCTCACCGCCGTGCACGACACACCGCCGACCGCCGACGCGCCCGATCCGCGCCCCCGTCCGCGCCGAGGCGGCGACGACCTGGCCGTACTGCTCTACACGTCCGGCACCGAGGGCCGTCCGAAGGGCGCGATGCTCTCGCACCGTGCGCTGCTGGCCAACCACGAACAGGTCGCGGAGATCGAGCCGCCGGTCGTCGGGCCGACGGACACCGTTCTCCTGGCGTTGCCGCTGTTCCACGCGTACGGGCTCAACTCGGTGCTCGGCGCCGTCGTCCACCACGGGGCCACCGGCGTGCTGCTCGACGAGCCGGGGCCCACTGCAGGGCTCGCCGAGATCGCCAGGCACCGGGTCAGCGTGCTGGTCGGCGTACCGTCGATGTTCCTGGCCTGGGCCGACGCCGACGCGGTCCGCGCGGCGACCGTGTCGGTGCGCGTGGCGGTGTGCGGCGCGGCGCCGCTGGATCCCCCGGTCGCGGCGCGCTTCACCGAGGCCACCGGTCATCAGGTGCACGTCGGGTACGGCCTCACCGAGACCGCGCCGGTGCTCACCTCCACCCTGGTCGGTCCGGTGGTCAAGCCCGGCTCGATCGGCCGGCCGCTGCCCGGCGTGGAGCTGCGCCTGGTCGGCCCGACCGGGGAGGACCTGTGGCGCGACGGCCAGGCGGTCCCCGACGACGACCCGGACGAGCTGGACATCTCCGATGTCGCCCCGGGCACCGACCCGGGGCAGATCGTCGTTCGCGGGCGCAACCTCTTCGGCGGCTACTGGCCCGACGGGCGCGACGGCCCGGACGACGACGGCTGGTGGGGCACCGGTGACATCGCGTACGCCGACGAGGACGGTGACCTCTTCCTGGTCGACCGGCTCGGGGAGTTGATCCTGGTCAACGGGTTCAACGTGTATCCCCACGAGGTCGAGCTGGTGCTCGCCGGGCACCCCGGGGTGGTCGAGTCGGCGGTACTGGGTGTGCCGCACCCGCGGACCGGCGAGACTGTGCGGGCGTACGTGGTGCCGGTGCAGGGCCGACCGGTGACCAGCGAGGAGCTGCTCGCCCACTGCGCACGCAACCTGGCCCGGTTCAAGTGCCCTACCGCTGTCGAGTTCGTCGACGCCCTGCCGCACTCGGCGATCGGCAAGGTACGCAAGACCCAGCTCCGGTCGGCGACGCCGACCGACCGCACGGAGGTAATCGATGGCCACTGACGCCCGACTCGCCCTGATCACCCGACCCGGCTGCCACCTGTGCGACGACGCCAAGGTGGCGCTCGACCGGGTGGTCGCGGTGACCGGCGACAAGTGGGTCGAGTGGGACGTCACCGGCGACGAGGAGCTGGAACGGGAGTACGGCGACCGCCTGCCGGTGGTGCTGCTCGACGGCAAGGAGCACGGCTACTGGCGGGTGGAGGAGGAGCGGCTGCTGCGGGACCTGACCACCCCGCAGCTCTGAGCGGTGCCTATGGTGCTCTGATGACCCCTGCGCAACCCCACCTGGTCTGGGACTGGAACGGCACCCTGCTCAACGACCTCAGCCTGGTGGTGGCCGCCACCAACGCCGCGTTCGCCAGCGTGGGCGGGCCGACGGTCACCCTCGACGAGCACCGGACGCGGTTCCGCCGGCCGATCGCCGACTACTACGCCGAGGTGCTCGGTCAGGCCGTCGACGACGACGCGTTCGGCCGCCTCGACCGGATCTTCCACGACGCGTACCGCAGCGGCCTGACGACCTGCGAGCTGGCTGCCGACGCCCAGTCCGCGATGGCCGCCTGGGAGGGCAGCCAGAGCCTGCTGTCCATGTGGTTCCACGAGGAGCTGGTGCCCACCGTGCACACCTACGGGCTGACCGGCCACTTCACCCGCGTCGACGGCCTGCGGGCCACGGTCGGCGGCGACCGCAAGGCCGAGTCGCTCCGGCGGCACCTGGCCGAGCTGGGCGTGGACGGCAGCGCGGTGGTGCTGATCGGCGACTCCATCGACGACGCGGACGCGGCCCTCGCGGTGGGCGGCCGGGCGGTGCTCTACACCGGCGGCTTCACCGACCCGGCCCGGCTGCGCGCCTCCGGCCACCCGGTCGCCGACACCCTCACCGACGCGGTGGCCCTGGCCGCCCGGGAGGTCAGTTCCGCAGGTAGGTGAGGACGGCCAGCACCCGCCGGTGCTGCTCGGTGTCCGGCGGGAGCGTGAGCTTGGTGAAGATGTTGCGCACGTGCTTCTCCACCGCGCCGTCGCTGACCACCAGGGCGCGGGCGATGGCCGTGTTCGACCGGCCCTCGGCCATCAGGGCGAGCACCTCCCGCTCGCGCGGGGTCAACTCGCGCAACGGGTCGTCGCGGCGGCGTCGGGCGAAGAGCTGGCCGACCACGTCCGGGTCGAGCACCGTGCCGCCGCCGGCCACCCGACGCAGCGCGTCCAGGAACTCGTCGATCGCGGCCACCCGGTCCTTGAGCAGGTAGCCGATGCCACCGCCGGCGCCGCCGGTGGTGGCCAGCAGATCATCGGCGTACGAGACCTCGACGTACTGGGAGAGCACCAGGATCGGCGTACGCGGCACCAGCCGCCGCGCCTCCACCGCGGCCCGCAGCCCCTCGTCGGTGTGCGACGGCGGCATCCGGACGTCGACGATCGACACGTCCGGCCGGTGCTCCACCACCGCCTCGACCAGCGCGTCACCGTCCCCGACGGCGGCCACCACCTGGTGCCCGCTCTCGGTCAGCAGCCGCACCAGCCCCTCCCGGAGCAGGACGGCGTCGTCCGCGATCACGATGCGCATGGCTGTGGTGTCTACCACGTCCGGCCCGGCTCTCGTTGGTTCACAGCGGAAGTTCCGCACGGATCTCGGTGGGCCCGCCGCTCGGGCTCACCACGGCCAGCTCCCCGCCGGCCGCCCGGACCCGGTCGGCGATGCCGGCCAGCCCGTGGCCCTTGGCGAGGTGGGCGCCACCCTGCCCGTCGTCGCCCACCCGCACCTGGAGCTGGGCTTCGTGGCGGGCCACGGCGACCACGGCCTCGGTGGCCCGACTGTGCTTGGCGATGTTGGTCAACGCCTCGGCCACCACGAAGTACGCGGTGTTCTCCACCGCCGGATCGAGCCGGCCGCCCGGCGTGCCGAGCTGCCGGTCCACCTGGAGCTCGATGGGGATGAGCCCGCGGCCGGCGAGCGCGGCCAGGGCGCTGGGCAGCCCCCGGTCGACCAGGATCGGCGGGGCGATGCCCCGGGACAGCGCCCGCAGCTCGGCCAGCGTCTCCCGGGTCTGGGTCACCGCCTCGTCGATCGTCCGGCCGGCGGCCTCCGGGTCGGAGGCGAGCTGCATCCGGGCCCGGCTGAGGTCCATCGCGAGCCGGACCAGGCGCTGCTGGGGGCCGTCGTGGATGTCGCGTTCGAGCCGGCGCAGCGCGGACGCCTCGGCGGACACGGCGGCCCGCTTCTGCTCCTCCAGCACGGTGATCCGGTCCCGCATCTCGGCCACCCCGGTCAGCAGGGCCTTGGCGAAGCTGGCCTGGAGCAGCGCGCAGCCCCGGACCACGATCGGCAGCGTGATCAGGAAGAACACCCCGATCGCGGTGGTCACCCCGATCCGGGCCGTGGTCGACTCGCCCAGGCCGAGCAGCTGGGCCAGGTCGCCGTCGCCCTCGCCGCGCGGCAGCGCCCAGTCGTACACCCAGTAGAGGGAGCCGGCAGCCGCGGCGATCCACCAGGCAAGCGTCAGCACGAAGGTGACCAGCGCCACGATCACCCGCAGGATGCCGTGCGCCAGATCGAGCCAGGACTGGGCGTCGCGCATCGGCAGGAAGATCCGCCGCCAGGCGTTCGCGCCCGCCTCGGGCAGTCGGTAGTGCGGGCGGATCCGGGGTTGCCGCAGCACGGCGGGCAGCCGCAGCCGCTCGATGTCGGCCAGCCCTCGGGCCGCGTACAGGGTGCCGCTGAGGATCGGCAGGCCGATCACGGTGACCACCAGGCCGACGCCGGCCACGAGGCCCGCGAGGAGGACGACGAAGCTGGCCACCGCCAGCGGGAGGCCGAGCAGCACGTACCCGGAGTCGACGAAGAGCTGGCGGGGGATGCTCGGTGCCAGCGTCGGATGGTCGCTGGCGGCAACGGCGGTCATAGCCCAAAGGCTAGGCACCTGGGCTCGGTGTCCCCATCCCGAAGCCCCGCCTCTCCCTCGTAGTGCTGTCCCTACCGTCGCCCGTGACCAGGGGCCCTACCGCCGTCGGGACCGGCCGACGCGGGATTGGTCAGAGAAGTCGGGATTGAGCAATAATCGCCCAGGTGGCGGGCGCGCAGGGCCGGTCAATCGATCTTGTGGAATGGAGGTGCTGGTGGGGTCGCGTCCCGGAGCGACAAGATCGCGATTTGTGCACGTCTTCACAAGCGCCTACTCTCTAGTTCCGACGCGCCCTGCTAGCACAGCCGGCAACCTCGGTCGCCAGCGGGAGTCCATAAGCGGCCGACCAGCGGAGTTGGCCGAGGATCGCACCGCACGGAGTCTCATGAGTCAGCACCGTCACCCAGGTGCGCCCGGCCGCGCCGGTGCCGTACCGGCGCTCCCGGACCTTCCCGAGGCGACCGTCGCTCGGCTCCCGGAATACCTGCGCGCGCTGCACAACCTCGCCGACGCCGGGCACGAGACGATCTCCAGCGAGGGCCTCTCGGCCGCCGCCGGGGTGAACTCCGCCAAGCTCCGCAAGGACCTCTCCCACCTCGGCTCGTACGGCACCCGGGGCGTCGGCTACGACGTCGCGTTGCTGATCGAGCAGATCGAGTACGTGCTCGGGCTCACTCAGCGTCGCGCGGTCGCCCTGGTCGGCGTGGGTAATCTCGGTCACGCTCTGGCCGGCTACGACGGCTTCGCCAGCCGGGGCTTCCGGATCGCCGCACTGCTCGACGCCGATCCCTCCCGGGTCGGCGAGGAGATCAACGGCCTGGTTGTCCGGCATGTCGACGAGCTGCCGGCGGTCGCCACGGAGGAATCCATCGCGATCGGCGTGATCGCCACCCCGGCCGCCGCGGCCCAGCGGGTCGCCGATCAGCTGGTCGCGGTCGGCGTGACGAGCATCCTCAACTTCGCGCCGTGCGTACTCTCTGTTCCGGAGGGGGTCGACGTGCGCAAGGTCGACCTCGCCATCGAGCTGCAGATTCTGTCCTTCCACGAGCACCGCAAGGCGTCGCTGACCGCGCTGCCCGCCACCGGCGGGTCCGCTCTCACGGCCCTGCCCGGCGGGCTCGCGGCCACCGACACCCAGGAGGCGATCGGCACGTGAAACTGCTCGTCGTCGGCGCGTCCTACCGGACCGCCCCGGTCGCCACGCTGGAGCAGCTGGCCGTGCCCCCCGCCGACCTCACCCGCACCCTGGACCGCCTGGTCGCCCAGCCGTACGTGAGCGAGGCGGTGCTCGTCTCCACCTGCAACCGGGTGGAGGTCTACGCCGCCGTGTCCGGATTCCACGGCGGGCTCGGCGACATCTGCGCCGTCCTGGCCGAGCAGGCCGGCAGCTCGCCGGCGGCGCTCGCCAGCCACCTCTACGTGCACTACGACACCGCCGCCGTGGACCACGTCTTCCGGGTCGCCACCGGGCTGGACTCGATGGTCGTGGGCGAGGCGCAGATTCTCGGCCAGCTGCGTGACGCGTACCACTGGGCCACCGGCGCCGACTCGGCCGGCCGCCTGCTGCACGAGCTGATGCAGCAGGCGCTGCGCGTCGGCAAGCGGGCGCACGCCGAGACCGGCATCGACCGGGCCGGCCAGAGCGTGGTCACCGCTGCTCTGGAGCTGGCCGCCGGGCACCTCGACGGCAGCCTCGCCGGCCACCCGGCCCTGGTGATCGGGGCCGGCGCGATGGGGTCGCTCGGGGTGGCCACGCTGTCCCGGCAGGGCGCCGGGCCGCTCACGGTCACCAACCGGGGCGCCGACCGGGCCGTCCGGCTCGCCGAGTCGTACGGGGCGGACGCCGCGCCGATGACCGAGCTGGCCGCCACGCTCTCCACAGTGGACATCGTAGTGGCCGCCACCGCGTCGACTGAACCGGTCCTCACCCGGGCGGTGGTCAGCGCCGCGCTCGCCGAGCGGGGCCCCGCGCGGGGTCCGCTGGTCCTGCTCGACCTGGCCGTCCCCCGCGACGTCGAGGAGGGCGTCGCCGACCTGCCCGGCGTCGAGGTGATCGACATCGACCGGATGGCGGCGCTGCTCGCCGACGGCCCGGCCGCGGCGGACGCCGCCGCCGTCGAGCGGATCGTGCTCGGCGAGGTGGAGAGCTTCCTCACCTGGCTGCGCGGCGCCGACGTGGCGCCCACCGTGGCGGCGCTGCGCGGTCGCGCCGACGACGTCGTCACCGCCGAGCTGCGTCGTCTGGCCCAGCGCCGCCCCGACCTCGGCGACGACCTGCGGGCCGAGGTGGCCCGTACGGTGCACCGCGTGGTGCAGCGACTGCTGCACCAGCCCACCGTCAAGGTCCGCCAACTGGCGGCCGAGCCCGGTGGCGACCAGTACGCGGCGCTGCTGCGCGAGCTGTTCGACCTCCAGGTGCCGCAGACCTCGCCGGTGGACACCGTCCCCGACGTGCTGACTCCCGCCAACTACCCGGTGACCGGCGCCGACGCCACCGAGCAGATCCCGCCCACCGGAGGTGCGCGATGACCGCCCCCCTGCGCCTCGGCACCCGGGGCAGCGCTCTGGCGCTGGCCCAGTCCGGCCAGGTCGCCGAGGCGTTGACCGTCGCCACCGGCCGCCCGGTCGAGCTGGTCGAGGTGGTCACCGCCGGCGATCGCTCCAGCGCGCCGGTGCACCGGCTCGGCGTCGGGGTGTTCGTCTCCGCGCTGCGTGACGCGCTGACCGCCCGGACGATCGACTTCGCCGTGCACTCCTACAAGGATCTGCCCACGGCCGGTGCCGCCGGGCTGCACATCGCGGCCGTGCCGGCCCGACAGGACCCGCGCGACGCGCTGATCGCCCAGGGCGGGCGGACGCTCGCCGAGCTGCCGCCCGGCGCCACCGTGGGCACCGGCGCGCTGCGCCGCATCGCCCAGCTGCACGCTCTCGGGCTGCAACTGGAGGTCACCCCGATCCGCGGCAACATCGACACCCGCCTGGCGCGGGTGCTCGGCCCCGAGGCCGACCTCGACGCGGTCGTGCTGGCCCGGGCCGGACTGGCCCGGATCGGCCGGACCGACGCGATCACCGAGACGCTCGACCCGATGCTCATGCTGCCCGCGCCCGCCCAGGGCGCGCTGGCCGTGGAGTGCCGGGTCGACGACCAGGAGCTGGTCGAGCTGCTCGGGACGCTCGACCACGCACCGTCGCGCGCCGCGGTCACCGCGGAGCGCGCGTTGCTGGCAACCCTGGAGGCCGGGTGCAGCGCACCCGTCGCCGCCTATGCCGAACTCGCCGAAGGCGAGACCGGCGATGAGATCTACCTGCGCGGGGCGGTGATCAGCCCGGACGGCACTCGTGACCTCCGGCTGTCCCGCACCGGAACGCCCGCCGACGCGGCGGAGATCGGTAAGGCACTCGCCGCCGAACTCCTCGAACTCGGCGCCGACTCGATCCTCGGCCACGAAGGACACACCGGCCCGGGGACCCAGCAATTTGGGAGCACAGAATGACCCGCACCCGTAAGCCCGTCGGCCGTATCGCGTTCGTCGGGGCTGGCCCCGGTGACCCGGGCCTGCTGACCCGTCGGGCGCACGACGCCCTGGTCGACGCCGACCAGGTGATCTACGACCGGGGAGTCCCCGAGTCGCTGCTCGCCGTCGTCCGCGCCGAGGCCAGAGACGACGCCGAGTTCACCCCGGCCGAAGGCGCGCCGGGGGACGTGGCGAAGGTGCTGATCTCCGCGGCCCGGTCCGGGCTGAACGCGGTGCACCTGGTTGCCGGTGACCCGTTCGGCCACGACTCGGTGGTCAAGGAGGTGCAGGCGGTGGCCCGCACCGCCGCCCACTTCGAGGTGGTGCCGGGCGTCGGCCAGGCCGAGGGCGTCGCCACCTACGCGGGGGTCCCGCTGCCGGGTGTGCGTACCGCCGCCGACGTCGAGGACGTCAGTACGCTGGACTTCGAGGCGCTGGCCGCGGCCGTCGGCCGGGGTTCGCTCGCGCTCGCGGTGGACGCCGGCGACCTCGCCGCCGTCCGGGACGGCCTGCTGGCCGCCGGGGTCGACGGCACCACCGGTGTCGGGGTGACCGGCGACGGCACCGGCGAGACCCAGTACACGACCACGTCGACCGTGGACAGCTTCGTGGCCGCCGCGCTCGGCTTCACCGGCCGGGTGGTGCTCACCGTCGGCGCGGGTGTGGGCCAGCGCGACAAGATGAGCTGGTGGGAGAACCGCCCGCTGTACGGCTGGAAGGTGCTGGTGCCCCGCACCAAGGAGCAGGCCGGCGCGATGAGCGCCCGGCTGCGGGCGTACGGGGCGATCCCGTGCGAGGTGCCGACCATCGCGGTCGAGCCGCCGCGCACCCCGGCGCAGATGGAGCGGGCCGTCAAGGGCCTGGTCGACGGCCGGTACGCCTGGGTGATCTTCACTTCGGTGAATGCGGTCCGCGCGGTCTGGGAGAAGTTCGCCGAGCACGGTCTGGACGCCCGGCACTTCGGCGGCGTCAAGATCGCCTGCATCGGCGAGGCGACCGCGGACGCGGTCCGCGCGTTCGGCATCCAGCCGGAGCTGATCCCCGCCGGGGAGCAGTCCTCCGAGGGGCTGCTGGCCGAGTTCTCGCCGCACGACGAGATCCTCGACCCGGTCGGCCGGGTGCTGCTGCCGCGCGCCGACATCGCCACCGAGACGCTCGCCGCCGGGCTCACCGAGCGCGGCTGGGAGGTCGACGACGTGACCGCGTACCGGACGGTGCGGGCCGCGCCGCCGCCCGCCGAGATCCGGGACGCGATCAAGTCGGGCGGGTTCGACGCGGTCCTCTTCACGTCTTCTTCCACTGTGCGGAACCTGGTCGGCATCGCCGGGAAGCCGCACGCGCGGACCGTTGTTGCCGTGATTGGGCCCAAGACGGCGGAGACCGCGACGGAGTTCGGCCTTCGGGTCGACGTCCAGCCACCGCACGCCTCGGTGCCCGACCTGGTGGAGGCGCTCGCCGCCTACGCCGTCGAGCTGCGCGAGAAGCTGGCCGCCATGCCGGCCAAGCAGCGCCGTGGCTCGAAGGTGCAGGGGCCGACCGCCCTCCGCTTCCGGTAGTCGTCTTCAGGAGGGCCCTCCCATGTCGTACCCCGAGATCCGGCCCCGCCGCCTGCGCCGCTCCCCGGCGATCCGTCGGCTGGTGTCCGAGACCCGGGTCGACCCGGCCGAGCTGGTCGTGCCGATGTTCGTCAAGGAAGGGCTGACCGAGCCCCGGGCCATCGGGTCGCTCCCGGGGGTGCTCCAGCACTCCCGGGACTCCCTGCGCAAGGCGGCCACCGAGGCGGTCCAGGCCGGCGTCGGCGGGATCATGCTCTTCGGGGTGCCCGAGCGGCGTGACCCGACCGGGTCCGGCGGCATCGACCCGAACGGCATCCTGAACGTCGCCATCCGCGACGTGGTGTCCGAGGTGGGTGACAGCACGGTCGTGATGAGCGACCTGTGCCTGGACGAGTTCACCTCACACGGGCACTGCGGCGTGCTCACCGCGGACGGTGCGGTGGACAATGACGCCACCCTGGCCGCGTACGCCGAGATGGCGGTCGCCCAGGCCGAAGCCGGGGTCCACATGGTCGGGCCGTCCGGGATGATGGACGGCCAGGTCGGCGTGGTCCGCCGGGCGCTCGACGCCGCCGGCCACCAGGATGTGGCGGTGCTGGCGTACGCGGTGAAGTACGCTTCGGCGTTCTTCGGCCCGTTCCGGGAGGCGGTGGAGTCGGCGCTGGAGGGCGACCGACGCGCCTACCAGCAGGATCCGGCCAATCTGCGCGAGTCGCTGCGCGAGGTGGCGCTCGACGTCGCCGAGGGCGCCGACCTGGTGATGGTCAAGCCGGCGCTGCCCTACCTCGACGTGGTGTCGGCGGTGCGGGCCGCGGTGGACGTCCCGGTCGCCGCCTACCAGGTCTCCGGGGAGTACGCGATGGTCGAGGCGGCTGCCGCGAACGGTTGGATCGACCGGGAGCGGGTCATGCTGGAGACGCTCACCTCGATCAAGCGGGCCGGCGCGCAGATCATCCTCACCTACTGGGCGGTCGAAGCCGCCGGTCTGCTCCGCCAGCGCTACTGACCGACTCCGCGGGTCCCGCCGGGGTGGCCACCTCGTCGGCGCCCGCGACGGCGGCCGGAAGTCGCCGGCTGGTCAGCCAGGCGAGCGCCAACCGAGCCCCTGGAGCAGCCGGAACGCGATCAGCGACCCGACGCTCCAGGCGGCCCCGGCCAACACCGAGCCGACCGTGAACAGCAGCAGCGCGGTCAGGTAGGTGCGGCGGGCGCCGAAGCGGCCGATCGCCCAGGCGGCGGTGGGCATCACCGCGACCAGGGCGAGCGCATAGCCGCTGGTGACCCAGCCGATCGTGGTGAGGTTGGTGTCGAGGTCGTCGACCAGCCTCGGCAGGGCCACCACGGTGACGGTGGTGTCGATCACCGCGAGCAGAGCACCCAGGGTCAGGTACCAGCCGAGCCGTCGCGCGGAGGCGTCCATGTCGTCGGCTCAGGGCCGGACCCGGCGGGCGGTGCGCAGCGCCTCGGCCCACCAGGCCAGCTCGCTCAGCGTGGCGTCGGCGGCCTGCCGCAGCGGCTCGTCGTCGACCAGCCGACCGGCGACGTCGAGTCGCTCCCAGGGAGCCCGGAGCACCACCCCGGAGCGGGTCGTGGCGGCCTGCACCTCGGCGAAGACCAGCCGGAGCTGCTCGACCGCGCGGATGCCGCCGGAACCGGCGCCGTACGACACGAAGGCCACCGGCTTGCGGGCCCACTCCCGGTAGTGCCAGTCGATGGCGTTCTTCAGGGCGGCCGGGAAGCTGTGGTTGTACTCGGGTGTCACCACCACGAACGCGTCGGCGGCGGCCAACCGGGCACTGATCGGGCTGGCCGAATTGCCTCCGGGAGGGGTGTCGGCGAATGGCAGCGCCACCTCGGCGAGGTCGACGAGGTCCAGGTCGAGGTCCCGGCGGCGGCTCCCGTGGGCGACGAACCAGTCGGCGATCGAGCGGCCCACCCGAGGTTGCCGGACGCTCCCGACGAGCACGGCGACGGTCGGCGGTGCGGTGTCCTCTTGCGTAGTCATGCCTCGGACGCTAGGACTTGAACTAATGGTGAAGTCAATGGCGGCGGGGGAGTGGCGATGGGCACGTTGACGGTCGGCGAGGTGGCCCGGGAGAGCGGGGTCAGCGGCTCCGCGGTGCGGTTCTACGAGCGGCAGGGCCTGATCACGGCTGCCCGTACCGGCGGCAACCAGCGGCGCTTCGACGCCGACGCGGCCTGCCGGATCAGGGTGGCGCGGGTGGCCCAGCGCGTCGGCCTGACCGTCAACGAGATCCGTGACCTGCTCGCGGCCCTGCCACCCGACCCCCAGCTGGCCGACTGGCAGAGTCTGCACGATCGGCTGACCGCCGAGGCCGAGCGGCGCATCCGCGACCTGCACGCGGCACTGGACGACATCGGCTCCGGTCGCCGCCTCTGCGAGCTGTGACCTCGACCGGTCCGCGGTCCGCTGATCGTCGCCCGCGCGCCCTGACGATCAGGGCAGGTGCCCCGGCTGGTCAACCACGGCCATCCGGACGACGGCGGCGAGCAGCTCACCGGCATGGGCCCAAGGCCCAAGGCCCAAGGGCCACCTTGACGCCCTTTGCTCTGCTTCAGCGGAGGCAACACTAAGAGCCTCACACTGTCGCCTCCGTTGAAGCAGAGCAAAGGATGCGTGGGGGGTGCGGCGAGTCCCTGAGCCGGCCAGCTTTCCACAGGGTTATCCACAGGGGTTGAGAGGCGGGTCTCGGCCGAGAATGGTTGTCGGATGGCTTCCGCACTCGTTCCTCCTCCGCCACCCGGCCCGACCGTCGGGCGGTTTCCCATCACCGGCCTGGTCCGGCGGGCCCGTCGGATGAAGGGTTTGGGTCAACGCCAGATGGCCCGCTTCGCCAAGGTCTCACCGTCGACCGTGGGCAAGGTCGAGGCCGGCAGTCTGACACCGAGTCTGGCGGTGCTGGAGCGCCTACTCGGCGCGGCCGGGCTCTATCTGGTGGTGGTGGACCAGGAGGGCCGGGTGATTCGACCGATGGCCGACCGCGACGACGTTCACGACGGCGCCGGACGCCGCTACCCCGCCCACCTCGATACGATCCTCGATCCTGAGCCGGGGGAGTGGTGGGGGGACATCTACGGCCTGGCACGGCCGCCGGAGACCTACCACCGCAGCTCGGCGGACCGCGAGGCGCGGCGCCGACGCAGCCAGTGGGAGGTGCGGGTCGCGCAGTATCGGCACCTGCCACCGCCCCCGATCATCGACGAATACTACTGACACCGCGAACGGCCCACCCTCCGGGGAAACCGGACGGTGGGCCGTCAGCGCCGTCGTTCAGTCGTCGTTGGTGATCGTTCCGGTCGCCAGGGGGTCGGCCAGCCGCAGGCCGGGCACCCCGGCCACCAGCAGGGTCAACTTCTCGTCCGACTCGCGCCGCCGGTCACCCCGCACGGTGACCGGGAAAGCCACCGAGGTGTCACCGGCGGCCAGCACCTTGCAGCCGGCGTATGGCTCGAAGTCCGAACCGGCCTGCGCCGTGAGGCCGACGGTCGCGGCGCAGAGCAGCACCGGCTGGGACAACGGACGGGACACGGTCGCCGTGAAGGTGAGCTGACGGGTGCCCTGGTCGCCCTCGACCACAGACGTGTCGGTGACGGTCAACGACGCCCGGGACCGGAAACGGGCCACCTGCGGGTCGTGGTCGCTGGAGCCCCGCGACCCGTCCCCGGTGAACTCCGCCGGCCAGTCGGCGTTGACGTGCGCCGCCCGCACCTGCACCAGGTCACCGTAGAGCGCGTCGTTGACGAACAGGTGGTCCAGCGTCTGCGCCTGCCCCTCGAAGCTGTACGAGTAGGCCGATGCCGGCACCTGCGCGACGAGGGTGTCCCACAGGTTGTGCAGGCCGGCCTCGTAGAGCGGGGCGAGTTGGTCCGACGGCGTCGGCTGAGCGCCGGTGGCGATGGGGTCGTCCGGGCGGGGGAAGACGTTCAGGTCCCCGCCGTAGACCACCCGGGCGCTCTGATCAGCCGCCTCGATCGCGGTGACGATCGCCGCGCCGTACGCCGCCTGCTCCCGCCGCTGCCCGATCCGGCTGTCCGGGCCGGAGGAGTAGTGGTTGCTCAGCGCGTACAGGGTGAACCGCTCGGCCGCGCCGGGCGCCGCGGCCACCGTGAACTTGCCCAGCTGGGGTGCCCGGGTGAAGACGTTGTTGCCGTCCTTCCCGGTCGACGTGTCCACATCGGCCGGCAGCACCGCGTTGAGGGCCTTCGGGTTCTGCACGTCGGCGTTGCCGGGCAGTCCGGGGGCCCGGTACTGGACGGTCGGCGCCGAGCCGAGCAGCGGGTCGTTCGCCGTCGCGGCCGCCAACGACAGCCGGTCGGTGCGGTACAGGAACGCGGCGGTGATACCGCGGGCGTCCGCGCCGGTCCGGTCATAGGTGGCGGCGTACGCCGGCCCGCCGGCCGCCGCCACCGCGAGCGCCAACTCCTGGATGCTGTCCGGAGCGCCGTCGGCGTTGTTGGTGTCGCCGCAGGCCAGCGCCGCCCCGGAGACCGTGCAGATGTCCTGGTCCTCGGCCTCCTGCACCAGGATCAGATCGGGCGCGTGCAGGTCCTTGACGATCTGGTCGGCGAGCGACGTCAGATGCTCCCGGTAGTCCGCCTCGCTGCTCGGCACGTAGTCGAACGGCGGGGCGACGCCCGGGCAGCCGGCGTTACCGGCGAAGTCGCAGCCGTCGAACGGGTCGTCGCGGTAGTCGTACAGGTTCTCCACGTTGTACGTGGCGACCGCGACCTCCTGGGAACGGTCGGCCGGCTTCGGCGGGTTGTTCTTCGACGGGTCGGCCCCGGCGTCGAACTCGGCCCGCTCGACCTGCACGCCGTACTTCTCGAACGAGTAGTAGACGCCGCCCACCGCGTCCGCGCGCAGCGTGTCGAAGGTGTGCGCCGGCGGGAGCAGCGCCGTGCTGTCCCCGGCGGTGCCCTTCACACCCATGCTGCCGAGCAGCACGCGCTGACCGTTGCCGTCGTCGAAGCGCCGGCTCGGGTCATTGTCCAGCGGGTGGGAGTCCCGGAAGACCCGCCGGGCGTACGGGTCGGCGCGGTCGAGCAGCGGGTCGTCCCGGTCGACGACCCACAGCTCCGCGTCCGCCGTGGAGGAGAAGACGTCGCGACCGCTCACCGCGCCGCTGCCCGCGCGTACGCGCAGCCGGGCGCCCTCGTGCCGCTCCCACCAGCGCTGCGCGTCGGTCAGCTCGACCGGCGGCACCGCGTCGGTCACCGTGACCGCCGTGTCCACGTCCAGGCCGGTGGCGATCCGGCGGACCAGCGACGCGCCGGAGAGCTGGGTGAGGTTGTAGTACTCCGACACCCGGGCCCGGAGCACCACCTCGTCGCCGACCGTCGGCACGTAGCCGCCGATCAGCGAGGTGAACGTGCCCATGAACACGAAGATGCCGTCGGAGCTGGTCGGGTCACCGTCGGTGTCACCGCTGCGGCTCTGCAGGAAGAACCCGTTCTGCTCCGCACCGGCCGCCGTACGGGCAAGCGTCAACTGGGTGATCACGCCACGGACGTCGTACATCGTGCTGCTCGTGCCGTTGCCGCTCGCCGGTGCGAGCGGTGACCGGTCGGCGGGGCCGGACTCGGTGTCGGTGGTCGGACCCTGCACCTCGCCGACGGTCAGCTCCCGGGTGACCTGCACGGCCAGCGCGCAGGTGGCGGTGCCACCGCCCGCATCGGTCGTGGTCACGGTGACGGTGTACGCCCCGGCGGTGAGGTCGGCGCTCGCGCTGATCGTGGCGCGGGCGGTGCCGCCCACCCCGTCGGCCGGGGTGAATGCGGTACGGGTGATCGAGCCGGAGGTCGGGCTCGGGCTGATCGCGGTCACCGCCAGGTCGACGATCGTGTCGTCGGGGTCGGCGGCGGTCACCTCGCGGCTCGCGGCCGTTCCGGCGGCGGTGACCAGCGGCCCACCACAGGTCAGCGTGGCCGGCGCGTCGACCGGACCACCGCCGTCCACGGTGTGCGAGCCGAGCCCGTCGAAGGTGTCGACCGGCAGACCGGTCCACTGTGCGGCGGGGTCGAACGCGTCCGACGGGTCGGTGTCGCCCGCCGTCACCGTGGGCAGCCGGCGCAGTGTGTTGTCCGCCGTGCTGGTCGCGCCGGCGCCCCACTCGGTGCCCGGGTCGACGCCCACCTGGCCGATCGAGTCGAGCACCGTGGTGCCCCGGCGCAGCACTATCGCGTCGTCGCCGTTGAACAGGCTCGCCCCGGTGGTCTGGTCGGCCTGGGCGAGGATGGCCGCCCCGGCCGAGGCGCTGGCGAACACGAACACGTCCCCGGCAGCGACGTTCCCGGCCAGCGCGATGGTGGTCGGGGTGGTGGAGCCGTTGAAGTAGAGCTGGAGCTGGTAGCCGCCCGCGGTGAGGTCCACGGCGGTGCCGGTGCCGTTGAACAGCTCGATCGCCTTGTTGTTCGACGAGCCTTCGACATACTCCGAGATGAACAGGTCGGTAGGCGCGGCGCTGGCCGCGGTGGGTGTGACGCCGAGGGCCGTGACGGTCACTGCGGCGGTGGCGATCGCGAGCGCGGCTGTCGTGCGGCGCGGGCGCATAGGGCCTCCACGATGGGTGGATGGGGGTCAACGCACGTTAAGGTGCGTAACCGTCCATCGTCCATCCCCCACCGGACAGTTTCGTGAATTCCTCAGCGCGGCTGGTCGAGGCGGTGCACCAGCTCGGCGACGTCGACGCTGTATTCGCACCAGTCCCGGTCGGGCCGGTAGCCCAGCTCCGCGTTGACCTTGAGCATCGCCTCGTTGGCCTGGGCGTTCCAGGTCTGCACCTCGGCCAGCTCCGGCTCGGCGGAGCGCAGCTCCAGCAGCATCCGCGCCTTGATCGCCCGGTCGATGCCGTAACCCCGGTGGTCCTGCGCGACGATCGTGTCGTACTGATCGGCGCGGGTCGGGTGCTGCGCCGGCACCACGACCTCGGTCAGGCCGGCCACCTCGCCACTCTGCTCGTGCTGGGCCAGGACGATGTACGGCTTCATGCCCCGCCGGTGCAGGGTGTCCAGGCTGTCCCGCAGCCGCTCCGGGTCATACGAGCTGGGACGCAACTCGCCGTCGTCGACGTCGCGCACCTCGGCCTTGGCCCGCGCGTACGACTCGATCAGGTCGTCCGGTGGCCCACCGGGGTAGAACTCCAGGTGGTAGCCCGCGCCGATCCCGATGGCCATCTCGGCCAGCTCGGCCCAGTCCACCGAGGTCAGGTCGAGCACGCTGCGCGTCTCCACGTACTCCCGGGTGAAGCCGAGCGACTCGTAGAAGCCCACCGCCGGCGTGTCGCCGACCACCTCGACCCCGATCGACTGGAAACCCTCCTGGTAGACGCGGCGGGCGGCGCGTAGCACCAGCTCACGGCCGAGGCCGTTGCGTCGTACGGAGGGATGCACCAGCACCTCGAGCACCCCGATGTCGCCGAGGAGCAGCACGTGGACCTGCCCGAGGACGGCGCCGGTCTCGCCGGGAGCGCTCGGTTCGGCCTGGGCGAGCCAGGAGATCCGTCGCTCACCGGGCATCACCTCGCCGAGATACTCCCGCAGGGAGGTCTCCCGCCACGGCGGGTCCTGCGGCAGATCGGCCGCCAGCACCGCGTTCAGCGTTGTCAGCAGCGACGCGATCTCGGCGGACGACGCGGTCCTGGGGTCCCACTCGCGCACCATCACCCGTCTAGCTTGCCGCTAACGGCTGCTCGGGGGAAGTGTCCAGTTCTCCAATGTACGCGGACGATCACATCACGTACGGCTGGCCCGTCCGTACCGGTCAGCGGTGTTGTAGACGGCCTGGGCGTACCGCCGCACGTCGTTGTACGACAGGATCGCGTTCCACCAGTCGCCCGGAATGCTCAGGTTGCGGCCGCCCTTGCACAGGTAGTTGCCGGCCGCCAGGGCGGCGTCGTCCAGGTCGTGAGGGTCCTTCACGCCGTCGGCGTCGGCGTCGGCGCCGATCTCCTGCCACGTGGTCGGGATGAACTGCATCGGCCCGATCGCCCGGTCGTAGGTGCTGTCCTTGTCGAGCAACCCACGGTCGGTGTCGATGATCCGCATCCGGCCGCCGTTCCCGTCCAGCGGCAGCCCGATGATCTGGGGCAGCGCCTTGCCGTCCGTCCCCAACCGCGCGCCGTTGGCCGAGCCGTGGCCGGACTCGACCTGGCCGATCGCGGCCAACGTCGTCCAGCTCAACGCGCAGCTGCGGTTGGTCTGGGCGAGCATCAGCTCGGCGTACCCGTACGCCTGCATCGCGGTCGCGGGAATGTTGACCTTGGCCCCGACCTGCTGCGCCCAGGCGGCCAGGGAGTCCGACGGACGGCCGCCGGTCGTCGGACCGACGGCCGGCCCGGTCGGCATGCCGCCGCTCGGGAACGCTCCGGTGGGCAGCGGCGCGGTCGGCATCGGCCCGGTGGGCAGAGGGCCGGTGGGCCGCGGGTCGAGCGGCACCGCCGGCGGCACGGCCACGGTCGGCGCGGCAGTGACGTCGACCGCCACCGGTCGGGACCCACGGATCGTGGCCGGGACGAGCAACGCCCCCGCCGCGGCGGTCGCGGCCACCAGGACCAGCAGGAAGACCCCCGGGACCGTGAGTCGACCGCTGGGCCGGCGGGCCCAGGCGCGGGTCGCCCGGGCGGCGGTCACCGCGGCCTGACGTGGCGGTGGCACCCGTACGGCGTGCGCGAACGGCACCCGCCGCCGGCGGCCGCGCTCGGGCGTCGGCACCACTGCGACACCGTCCACCTTGGTCGCCGTCAGGTCGGTGGCGGTGGCGCCCGCCGCGACCGTGACTGCCCCGTCGTCGGCCTTCGCGTCGGCGCTGTCGGCGTTGGCGGCGTCGGTGTCGGTGTCGGCGGTTGGGGCGTCGTCGGCGGCGGCTGGGACGTCGGCGGCTGGGGCTGGGACGTCGGCGGCTGGGGTGGCGGTGGCGGCTGGGGTGGTCGGCGGGGCGGTGGTGTCCGAAGTGGGCTTCGCCGCGGTGAGGTCGCCGGTGGCGGTGTCCCCCAGCTGGTCACCGGTCGCGGCATCGACGCTCGGGGGTAGGGGTGCGGTCACGGGCGTCGCGGGGGTCTTGGCCTTCGCGTCGGTCGTGCGGCCGCTGAGCCAGGGCCGGCGGGGGCGGGGCACGGCCGCGGGCACCGGATCCGGCGCGGCGCCCGACTCGGCCAGCGGCCCGTCCAGCGGCGCGGCCGGCCGAAGCGGTTGCACACGCGTCTTGTCCTCGCCGTCCACCACCCGTCGAGTATCACTCATGTCGCCGGCGACCGTCAGGCCCACGTACCCTGATCGCCATGCCCCGGTACGAGTTCCGCTGCCGCGCCTGCGGCGACACTTTCGAGGTCAACCGTCCGATGGCGGAGGCCGGCGCGCCGGCCACCTGCCCGCAGGGCCATGTCGACACGGTCAAGCTGCTCTCGGCGGTGTCGGTCACCGGTCGGGGCGCTGGTGGCGCGCAAGCTCCCGCTGGTGGCGGTGGCTGCTGCGGGGGTGCCTGCGGCTGCTGAGCCGGGCGTTCCGGTGACCGGCCGGTGGGCTGGCCTTGCCGGGAGCGGGTTCGAGTGGCACCTTGAGGCGGCACGTGCCCGGCCGTTCTCACGATGCGTGACCGCTCGGAGTCAGTCAGCATGAACCCGACGTCACGGGCGGAGGTTCCACGCATGTCGCCACGGATCCAGCTCCCGAGCGGTTGGGTGACCTTCGTGTTCACCGACATCGAGGGCTCGACCCGGCTGGCCCAACTGCTCGGCGCGGACTACCGCCCGGTGCTCGCCGAGCACCGCCGGTTGCTGCGTCGCACCCTGGCCGCCACCGGTGGCGCGGAGCTGCTGACCGAGGGCGACTCGTTCTTCCTGGCCTTCGACGACGCGGCGGCGGCGCTGAC
Source organism: Micromonospora sp. NPDC005254 (assembly GCF_042872525.1). NCBI lineage: Bacteria > Bacillati > Actinomycetota > Actinomycetes > Micromonosporales > Micromonosporaceae > Micromonospora > Micromonospora sp. NPDC005254. The sequence goes on from NZ_JBIAKM010000001.1 coordinate 402,539, forward strand.
CGCCTGCCTGACCGCCCAGCGGGCGTTGGCGAGCCACGACTGGCCCACCGAGGAGGCCGCGCCCCGGGTGCGGATGGGCCTGCACACCGGGTACGCCGAGCCCCGCGACGGGGAGTACGCGAGCCCCGAGGTGCATCGGGCCGCCCGGGTGGCCGCGGCCGCGCACGGCGGACAGGTGCTCTGTTCGGCGTCCACGGCCCGCCGGGCCGAGCCGCTGCCCCCGGGCGCCACCCTGCTGGACCTGGGCCTGCACCGGCTGCGTGGCTTCGACGACCGGGAGCGGTTGTTCCAACTGGTCGCGCCCGGCCTGGAACGGCAGTTCCCCCGCCCCCGCACCGCCGACGCGGTGGCGCACAACCTGCCGACCCAGGTGACCTCGTTCGTCGGGCGGGAGGTCGAGCGGGCCGAGCTGGGCCGGTTGGTGGAGCGGCACCGACTGGTCACCGTGCTGGGCGCGGGCGGCGCGGGGAAGACCCGGCTCGCCGTGGAGTTGGCCGGTGGCGTCGTCGAGGCGTACCCGGACGGGGTCTGGTTCGTCGACATCGCCGCGGTGACCGACCCGGGGTTGGTGGCGTTCGCCATCGCCGCGGTGCTCGGGCTGCGGCCCGAGCCGGGCCGTCCGATGCTGGACACCCTCGTCGAGTACGCGGCCGCCCGCCGGATGCTGGTCGTGCTGGACACCTGCGACACGCAACCGGCGGCCTGCGGCGAGGTCATTTCGCGGCTGCTCTCCGGCGGGGGTGGCGTGCGGGTGCTGGCGACCAGCCGCGAGTCGTTCAGCCTGCCCGGCGAGGTGGTCTGGCGGATCCCGCCGCTCTCGGTCGATCCCCGCCCGGACGGCGCGGAGAGCGACGCGGTCGCGCTGCTGCTGGACCGTACGGCGGCGGCCCGCGGCGGTCGGCGGCCCGACCCGTCCGAGTCGGCCGACCTGCGCCGGGTGGTGCAGCGGCTGGACGGGCTGCCCCTCGCCATCGAGTTGGCGGCCGCCCGGCTGCGGGTGCTCTCCGTGGGTCAGCTGGCCGAGCGGTTGGACGACGTCCTCGGCACGCTGGACGCCGGCCGGGAGGATCCGGATCCACCGCCGGTCGAGCGGGGCTGGTCCGGCAACCAGCAGGACACCGTGGACCTGGTGGCCGCGGCGATCGGGACACCGCCGCCGACCCCGGCGAGCAGGGCCGTGCAGCGCTCGGCCACCGAACGGCACCTGACCATGCAGGCGACCGTCACGTGGTCGTACCGCACGTTGGGGCCGCGGGCCGCGCGGCTGCTGCGCTGGCTGGCGGTCTTCGCGGGGCCGGTGGATCTGCCGACTGTGGAGTGGCTGCTGGGCGACGATCCGCTGGATCCACTGTCGGTGCTGGTGGACAAGTCGATGGTGTTGGCCGAGCCGCGCGCCGCCGGCAGTTCATACCGGATGCTCGACCCGATTCGGGCGTACGCGGCACGGCGGTTGGCCGAGGCGGGTGAGGAGCAGGCTGCCCGGGACCGGCACGTGGCCTGGTCGGCGCACGCGCTGGAGCGGGCCCACCTGGGGCCGGACGGCCGGCCGGTGACGTTGTCGCTCTACACCCTCGACCCGCTGGCCGACGAGCTGCGCGCCGCGCTGCGCTGGTGCGCCACCGGCGGCAGCGCCCGTGCCGGTCTCCGCTTGGCCGGTGGGCTGGACCAGTGGTGGCGCGAGCGCGGGCTGGCCCGGGAGGGTCGACTCTGGCTGTTCCGGCTGTACGGACGGATCGCCGAGACCGGCGAGCGGATCCCGGACGCGGAGCTGGCGGCGGCGTACCACATGCACTCGCTGCATGCCGGCGCCGACGGCGAGTTCGCCGAGGAGCTGCGCTACTCGCAGCGGGCGGAGGCAGCCGCCCGACAGGCCGGCGACGCCGGGCTGCTGGCCCGGGTGCTCGCCGGCAGGGCCGCGCCGTTGGTGGACATGGGCCAGTTCTTCGAGGCCGAGCGGGTCTGTCGGGAGGTCATCGACTGGGCCCACGGGCAGGACGTGGTCGGCGAGGCGCTGTTCGCGGTGTTCAGCCTGGCCGAGCTGCTGTGGCGGCGCGGCGCGCTGGAGGAGGCGGCGGAGCTGCTGGGAGCGGCGCGTCCGGTGGAGGCCGCCCGGCCGGTCGAGCGGGGCCGGCGTTCGGTGGACATGCTGCTCGGGATGGTCGCGCTGGCCCGGGGCGACGTGATCGCCGCGCACGAGCACCTGCTGGTGGCGCTGCGCTCACGGATGGGTCACGGCTACCACGGCCGGGCCTGCGACACGCTGAACGCGATCGCGGTGCGCTGCGCTCTCGGTGGAGACCGGTTGACGGCCGCGCGGCTGTTCGGGGCGGCCCAGGCCACCCGGGCGAGCATGCGAGCGACGCCGGGTATCTACGGCGGCTACTGGGCCGACCAGCAGGCGGAACTGCGGTCGATGGCGGGTGACGCGGCGTTCGACGACGCGTACGGGGAGGGTGCCGAGATGGGCCTGGACGAGGCCGTGGCACTGGCGCTCGACGTGGAACACCCGGACCTGGCAGCGGATTCGACCCGCTTCAGCACCGACCTGTCCCAACACGCGCCGCCCCCGCGCCCCGCCGACCCCAACCGCCACCCCGCAACGCGAACGGAACGCGCCTGACCCCTGCTTGTTGATCATGAAGTTATTGCCACGACACGCCGGGCGGACGGGCAATAACTTCATGATCACCGCGACGGGGGTGGGGTGGGGTGGGTGGGCCGGGTGGAGGTGGGTGGGGTTAGTGGGTTGCGGCCTTGGCTTCGGCTTGGGCCTTCATGCGGGCGGCTCGGTCGATGTCGGCCTGCTGGACGGCGGCCACCGAGCCGAAGATGTGGACCGCCTGGTAGTACGTCCAGGCCAGGCTGTAGCAGGCCGGGCGGACGACCGAGTTGTACGTGGCGCAGACCCGCTTCAGGTCCTCGTAGAAGGCGCTGTCCAGGCGGGACTTGTTGGCGGAGAACTGGCCGACCGCCTTGTAGTTGCGGTAGCCGAAGTCGTGTCGGTAGCAGCTCAGGTTGAAGGTGAACCCGAGCGGGTTGTCCGGGCTGGACGAGCAGTAGTCGGTGGACCAGTCGAAGTTGTACTCGGCCCAGGGGGCCCGGTTGACGCGGGCGCTGTTCCAGGAGTTGTAGCTGGACGCGCTGGTCTGGGTCCAGCTCGACAGCACGGACAGTCGCTCCGCGGGGGTGACGGCGGCGGCGGGGGAGGCGACGGCGAGGGTGGCGAGCAGCGCTAGCGCGCCCGAGGCGAACAGGGTGGCGAGACGTCGGGGCACGGTTTACCTCCGCGGGGTGAGCGGTGGGACGGAAGTTACCGGCGGGTTACCGGATGTCGATGAGTGTCGATCAGCTGATCAACTGGGCGGTATGTGCGCCGCCAACTATTGGTGACATACGTTCAAACAGACGAATGCCCCGGGTGCGCGAGGCACCCGGGGCATTCCGCGGAACGGGTCAGTGCAGCAGGAACGCCGGCGGGCTGGCCGGGCTCTCGTTGGCGGTACGGTCCAGCGCGGTCACCCGGTAGGTGTAGCGCCGGCCGGGCTCGGCCGACGTGTCCACCCAGGACTGGGTGCCGCCGGCGGTGGCCCGGACGGTGTCGACCAGGTGCGTGGCGTCCGCCGTGGCGCACCGCCCGGGCAGCGTGGTGCCGTCGAACCGGTAGATCGCGTACGAGGTGGCCGTGCCCAGCGGGCCCACGCCGTCGGCGGGCTGGCGCCAGGTCAGCCGCACCCCGTCGGCCTCCCGGGCGACCCTGGTGACCACCGGGAGGAGCAACGGCTTCGACGGCAGGTGCGGCATGGCCGGCACGAGGGCCGGGCGGGAGTAGTGCTCGGTCGCGTAGATGTCGGTGGCGCCGAGCCGGTTGGCCCGCACCTGGACGGCCGAGAAGTGCACGTTGCCCTGCACCTCGGGGTACGACCGGTTGAGCGTCAGGTGGTCGGACAGCTCACGCGGGTTCTGCCAGTACGGCCCGTACGCCGGATCGCCGCTCTTGTAGTCGGCCTGGCCGATGTAGAGCTGGACACGGGTGCCGCGCACGGTCTCGGCCCACCACGGGACCAGCCGCGCGTAGTCGGCCGCCGGGTACTGGCCGATGTACCAGTAGAGCTGCGGCACCACGTAGTCGATCCACTCCTGCTTGACCCACTTGCGGGTGTCGGCGGAGATGATGTCGTACGACTGGCTGCCGGTGGTGTCCGAGCCGAGCGGGTCGGCGCTCTTGTTGCGCCAGATGCCGAACGGGCTGACGCCGAACTTCACCCACGGCTTCGCCGCCTTGATCTTGCCGTTCATCTCCTGGATCAGCAGGTTGATGTTGTCCCGCCGCCAGTCGGCCCGGTCCGTGAAGCCCCGGTTGAACGCCGCGAAGGCGGCATCGTCGGGCACCTGGTAGGTGCCGCTGGGGTAGGGGTAGAAGTAGTCGTCGAAGTGCACGCCGTCGATGTCGTACCGCTTGACCGCGTCCATCATCGCGGTCTGGACGAACTCGCGGACCTCGGGAATGCCGGGGTTGTAGTAGAGCCGGCTGCCGGCAACGCCGGCCGGTGGGTAGGCGAAGGTCCAGTCGGGGTGCGCCCGGGCCGGGTGGCCGGGGGCGAGCAGGTTGAGGTCGGCGCCGGCGCCGCCGGGGGCCGGCATGGAGACGCGGTACGGGTTGAACCAGGCGTGGAACTCCAGGTTGCGCTTGTGCGACTCGTCGACCAGGAAGGCCAGCGGGTCCCAGCCCGGGTCCTGGCCGCGTACGCCGGTCAGGTACTCCGACCACGGCTCGTACGGCGAGGGCCAGAGCGCGTCGGCGGTCGGTCGGACCTGCACCACGACGGCGTTGTGGTGCAGCCGTTCGGCGAGGTCGAGCAGTTCCCGGTACTCGGCCTGCTGGGCCGCGATCCGGTCCGGGCTGGTCTGGGACGCCTTGCTGGGCCAGTCGATGTTGACCACCGACGAGATCCACATCGCCCGGAACTGTCGTTTCGGCGTGGCCGGGTCGGTGACGCAGGTGGTGGTGGCGGCATCGGTCGCGGCGCTCGCGGGGTGGGCGGGGGTGGCGGCGACCAGCGTGCCGAGCAGGGCTGCGACCAGCCCGGCCGCTCCGAGTCGAGGTGCCTTCATGCGGTGTGTCCCTTCGTTGGGGCTCCCGTGTCAGGGGTACTCGCGGCGTCCCGGCAAGATTCGCCGTAGGCAATGTGCCGCTGGTAGGAAATTTTCACACTCGGCACGGTCCCGCAAGGGGCCGCGCCTGATCGATTCCCCGGTCACCGGATCGGACGATTCGCGCCGAGCGCCCGATTGCGGGTAGTGATCGGGACCGCACGCCGCGTCGTGACCTGATCGGCATGATCCGTGGCGGTTGGCCGGGATCCGGGGTGGGTAGCAACGCCGGTCACCGGCCGCCATGGTGGTGGTCGCACGGTGGGAGGGGTGAGCGCATGTCGGTGCTGCGAACCAAACCAATCAAGGACGTCATAGCCCAGGGCGATGCCGACGGCACCGACGGCCGACTGGGGCTCAAGCGGCGGCTCGGCGCGATCGACCTCACCGGCTTCGGCATCGGCATCGTGATCGGCACGGGCATCTTCACGCTCACCGGGATCGAGGCCCGCGACAGCGCCGGTCCGGGCGTGGTGATCTCCTTCGCCATCGCCGGCGTGGTCGCCCTGCTCGCCGCCCTCTGCTACGCCGAGCTGGCCTCCAGCGTGCCGACGGCCGGCAGCGCCTACACCTACGCGTACGCCACGATGGGCGAGATCGTCGCCTGGATCATCGGGTGGGACCTGCTGCTGGAGTTCGCGCTCGGCGCGGCGGTGGTGGCCCGCGGCTGGTCGGGCTACCTCGCCGAGCTGCTCGACCTGCCGACCCGGTGGTTCGGCGAGGAGGGCAGCACGGTCAACATCGGCGCGATCGCCATCGTGCTGATCCTCGGCATCGTGGCGATCGTCGGCATCCGGGAGTCCGCCCGGATCACCAACCTGCTGGTGCTGGTCAAGGTGTCGATCTGCGTCTTCGTGGTGGTCGCTGGCCTGTTCTTCGTCAAGGCCGCCAACCTCACCCCGTTCATCCCGCCGGCCGAGCCCGCCGGCAGTGGCGACGATGGCATCAAGCAGCCGGTGACGCAGGCGCTGTTCGGGTTGGAGCCGTCGGTCTTCGGTTTCGTGGGGGTGCTCAGCGCCGCCGCGGTGGTCTTCTTCGCGTACACCGGCTTCGAGGCCGTCGCCAACCTGGGCGAGGAGACGCGCAAGCCCAAGCGGGACCTCACCCTGGGCCTGCTCGGCACGCTGCTGATCTCCACCGTGCTCTACATCGGCGTTTCGCTGGTGCTCGTCGGCATGGTGCCGTACACCGAGATCGACCGGGGCGCCCCGATCGCCTCGGCGTTCGAGTCGGTGGGCGCCGGCTGGGCGGCGACGCTCGTCTCCATCGCCGCGGTTGCCGGCCTGACCAGCGTCATCCTGGTCGACCTGGTGGCGATGGGCCGGATCGGCTTCGCCATCGCCCGGGACGGCCTGATCCCGCCCTCGATCGCGGCCGTGCACCCGCGCTGGGGCACCCCGTACCGGATCTCGGCGATCATGACGGTGGCGGTCGCGCTGCTGGCCGGCTTCCTGCCGCTCTCCGCCCTGGCCGACCTGGTCAGCATCGGCGCGCTCTGCGCGTTCGTGCTGGTCTCGATCGCGGTGCCGATCCTGCGCCGCAAGCGCCCCGACCTGGAGCGGCCGTTCCGGGTGCCGTTCTCCCCGGTGCTGCCGGTCGTCTCGGCGCTGGCCTGCTTCTACCTGATGCTCAACCTGTCGGTGGAGACCTGGCTGCGGTTCCTGGCCTGGATGCTGCTCGGCGCGGTCATCTACTTCGGCTACGGCTACCGCCGCAACCGGCTGGCCCGGCACGAACCCGCCGTCGCCCCGGCGCCGCGCGAACCGAGCGCCTGACCCACGAACGCCGGAAGGGCCCCCGATCCGGGGGCCCTTCCGTCTGACCAGGTCAGGGGCGGGTCTGCGGCGTGGCCGTCGGACCCTTGACGACCGGCTTGCCGTCGACCCAGGTCACCTCGTCGAGCCACACCTGACGACCGGGGTCGGTGCTGCCCTCCTGGCCCGGAGGCCAGGCGTGGTACAGCAGCCAGGTGCGGCCGTCCTTGACCACCATCGAGGCGTGGCCCGGGCCGGAGGCGGCCTCGTTGCTCTTCAGGATCGGGTTCTCGGCGGCCTTCACGCACGGCCCGCTCGGGCTCTCGCAGACCGCGTAGCCCTCCGCGTACTCGGCCCGGTCATAGGCGTTGGCGGCGAAGAACAGCAGCAGCCGACCGTCCTGGCGGTGGAAGAACGGCCCCTCGATCAGGGTGCCCTCCCACGGCTCGGTCTGCTTGAGCAGCTTCGTCGGCTCACCGACGAGGGTCAGGCCGTCGTCGGCGAGGCGCTGCGACCAGAGCCAGGTGTCCACCCCGATGGCGTTGCCGTCGTTCTTCCACAGCAGCCAGAGGCTGCCGTCGGTGTCCCGGTACGGGCTGGCGTCGATCGCCCCGCCCAACTCGGCCTGGCAGATCAGCGGGCCGGTCGCGTCGTCGGAGTACGGCCCCTGCGGCGCGCTGGCCACCGCCCGCCCGACGCACTGCCGGCCCGACTCCCGGCCCGCGACGGTGTAGTAGAGCAGGAACTTCTCCGGTGCCAGCTCGATCGCCTCCGGCGCCCAGGTCTTGCCGGGGTCCGCCCAGTCCGGCAGCGTCGGCAGGGCGTCCTCCGCCTCGGTCCAGTCGACCAGATTCGTCGAGGTGCGCACCGGGACGTTGCGGCCCTGCGAGTTGGTGTGGAACAGGTACCAGGTGTCGCCCACCTGGATCGCCTGCGGGTCCGGGGCGTCGGTGCTGACGACGGGGTTGGTGAACATCCTGGTGCCGCTCCCGTTGCTCGTGTAGGTGGGTTCGTCGCCGTCGGAACAGCCCGTGACGAGCAGCGCGGCGGCGAGGGTGACCGCCGCCGCGCCGACTCGCCGAGTTGTCGCCCGCGTCATCCCTTCAGACCGCTGCGGGAGACGCCCTGGATGATGTGCCGCTGCGCGAGCACGAAGAGGATCAGCACCGGCAGGCTGGCCAGCACCGCACCCGCCATGATCACCGGGTAGTCGGTGACGTACGAGCCCTGGAGCAGGCCCAGGCCCGGAGGCAGCGTCAGCTTCTCCGGGCTGAAGAGCACGAAGATCGGCCACAGGAAGTCGTTCCAGTTGGTCAGGAACGACAACACGGCCAGGGTGGCCAGCGCCGGCTTGGACAGCGGCAGCACCACCTTGAAGAAGATCTGCCACTGGTTGGCGCCGTCGAGGGTGGCGGCCTCCTCCAGCTCGCTCGGCAGCGACAGGAAGAACTGCCGCAGGAAGAACACCCCGAACGCGCTGGCCGCGCCGGGCACCACCACCACGGCGAGGGTGTCGATCCAGTTGAGCTGGTCGACGATCAGGAAGTTCGGGATGATCAGCGAGGTCGGCGGGATGAACAGCGTCCCGACGATCAACGCGAAGGTCACCCCGCGTCCGCGGAACCGCAGCCGGGCCAGGGAGTACGCGGCCATCGAGGCCGTCACCAGCACCAGCAGCGAGTGCAGCGTGGCGGCCACCATGCTGTTGAGGAACCAGCGCAGCACCGGGTTCGCCGAGTTGCTGATGATCTGCTCGTAGCCGTACCCCGCCAGCGGGTTCGGCAGCCAGCTCGGCGGGATCTGCTGGGCGGCGGTGTAGGTCTTCAGCGAGGTGATGACCATCCACACCAGCGGGGTCAGGAAGATCAGGGTGAGCGCGACCAGAGTGGCGTAGAAGACGACCCGGCGCAGCCCGGGGGCGGAGCCGTTGGTGGTCGGCGTGGGCGTCGTCATGGCGGTCCCCTCAGTCTTCCCGGTAGCGGAAGAGGCGGAAGTTGGCGATGCTCACGACCGCCAGCAGCAGGGCGAACACGATGCTCATCGCGGCGGCTCGACCGGCGTTGTTGTTGCGCAGGCCCTCCTCGACGATGAACCACACCACAGTGCGGGTCTCCGTGCCCGGCGCTCCCTGGGTGATCAGGAACGACTGACCGAACATGTTCGCCGAGGCGAGCACCGTCGTGGTGATCACGAAGAGCAGCACCGGCCGCAGCCCGGGCAGGGTGACGTTGCGGAACCGCTGCCACGCGTTGGCGCCGTCCATCCGCGCCGCCTCGTACAGCTCCGGCGAAATGTCCTGCAGACCGGCCAGGTAGATCACCGCGTTGAAGCCGGAGGTCCACCAGACGGTCACCCCGACCAGGGAGATCCACGCCCACGGCATGTTGGTCACCCACGGGGTGTCCGACGGCAGCCCGACGACGCCGAGGAGCCGGTTGACCAGGCCCAGGTTGGCGTCGAGCAGGAACCGCCAGAGCAGGCCGATCACCGCCACGCCCAGCACGTACGGGGCGAAGTAGATCGCCCGGAAGAAGGTGCGGCCCGGGAAGGAGCGGTTCAACAGCAGCGCCAGCCCGAGCGGTACGACCACCAGCAGCGGCACCGACAGCACCGTGAAGATCGCGGTGGCCCGGACGCTCTGCCACCAGTCGCCGTAGACGGCGGAGTCGCTGGAGAACAGCTGCTTGTAGTTGTCGAATCCGACGAAGGGTCGGTTGGGGAGCTGGAAGTCCCACTGGTGCACGCTCAGCCAGAGGCCGAGGATGATCGGCAGCAGGCCGAAGACCCCGAACAGGACCAGGTACGGGGCGAGGAACAGGTATGGCGTCGCCCGTCCGGTCCGGCGCGCCGAGGCGCCCCGGCGGGCTGCGTTGGCCGCCGGGGGCGGCGCGTCACCGCGCGCCGCCCCGACCTCGATCACGTCCGCCACGGGTTATCAGCTCCCGTACTTCTTGCGGTTGTCCTCAAGCTGCTTGTTGGCCTTGGACACGCCGTCGTCGAGCGCCTGCTTGGGCGACTTCTTGCCCAGCGCGGCCTCGTTGAACGAGTTGTAGAAGGTCGTCATGACCTCGCCCAGACCCGGGGCCGCCGGCGGGAAGGCCGCGTACTCCAGCTCGGGAGCGAGCGACGAGATCTCCGGCAGCGCCTTGAACTCGGCGCCCTCACGGACCTCCTTGCGGGCCGGGATCTGCCCGCCCTTGGCCCAGTCCAGCGAGTGCTGGCTCAGCCAGTTGATGAAGACCTTCGCCCCGGAGACCTTGTTGGCGTCGTTGGCCCGCTGCTTCACGATCGTGAAGTTGTGCGAGTTGGCCCAGGCGGACGGCTTGCTGCCGATCTGGGGGAGCGGGGCGACGCCCCACTGGACCTCGGGGCTCTTCTTGAGGTCGTTGATCTGCCAGATGCCGTTCCAGGTGAAGGCGTTCTTGCCGCTCTTGAACGCCAGGTAGTCGGCGTCCTGTCCGACGTTGGCCGGCGAGTAGCCCTGCTTGATCACGTCGACCAGCCAGGTGCACGCCTCGACCGCCGGGTCGGAGTTGAACGTCGCCTTGGCCACCTCGGCGTCGAAGAGGGTGGCACCCCACTGGTTGAGCAGCGAGTAGAACGTCATGCCGCCGGTGAACTGGAACGGGCTGACCCAGAAGCCCTGCACACCGGCCTTCTTCAGCTCGACCAGGGCCGCCGTGTAGTCGTCCTTCGTCGTCGGCGGCTTGTTCGGGTCGAGGCCGGCCTTCTGCATGACGGCCTTGTTGTAGTAGAAGCCCAGCGGGTGCATGTCCAGCGGGATGCCGTACCGCTTGTTGTTGTAGATCCCGCCCTTCCAGACGGTCGGGGCGAAGTCGCCCTCGGAGAGCTCCAGGTTCTTGGCCACGTCGTCCAGCTCGGTGATCACGCCACGAGCGGCGAAGGTGGCGAGCTGGTCCATGTGCATGACCGCGATGTCCGGGCCGTTGCCGCTGGAGGCAGCACCGGGGAGCTTGTTGTAGTAGTCCTCCCACTGGTACGTGGCCACCGACACCGCGATGTTCTTGTGCTCGGTGTTGAACTGGTTGACCAGCGCCTTGAAGATGTCGCCGTCGCCGCCGGTGAACCCGTTCCACAGCTTCAGGTCGACCTTCGGGCCGGTGTACTCCTTGCCGCCGTTACCGACGGCCGGCCCGGAGGTGCTGTCGTCGCCGCCGCAGCCGGCGAGGGTCAGCGAGGCCGCGGCACCGATTCCGAGACCGAGGCCGAGCAGGCGTCGCCGGCTCATGTCGTTCTGGATCATGCTGTATCTCTCCTTGGAGGGGGACGGGATGAATTGTGCCTGCGCAGAACCGTTACGACTTCAGACGCCGGTCGGGCCGAAGCGCAGCACGCTCCACGACACGGCGGGCAGGCGCACGGTGCACCGGCCGCCGTCGGGGGTGGGGGTGGGCAGTTCCCGCGGCGTCACCCGGTCGGGCTCGGCCTCGGTGTTCGTCGCCGACGGGTCGGACCCGGCAGCGATGCTCTGGAAAGATTGACCGGATAGTCCCGGCAGGCCGCGCAGGTCGATGTCCAATGCGAGGTCCGTCGTGTCACGGTTCGTCGCGAAGATGGTCAGCTCGCCGGTCTCCTCGTCGTGCACGGCGACCGTGTCGAGCACCGGCACGTCCCCGTACTTCTTCGTGTCGTAGCGCGGCGACACCGGCTCGGTGCGCAGCACGGTGCCCCGGGCGTACCGGGCGGTCAGCGCGAACGGGTGGAAGATGCTCTGCCGCCAGGCCGGGCCGCCGTTGCGGGTGCGGATCGGCGCGATCACGTTGGCCAACTGGGCCTGGGCGGCGACCCCGACCCGGTCGGCGTGCCGGAGCAGGGTGATCAGCAGGTCGCCGACCACCACCGCGTCCACCGCCGTGAAGTCGTCCTCGATCAGCGCGGGCGCCTCGACCCAGCCGCGCCGGTCCAGGTCGGCCTGGAGGCGGGACTCGTACCAGACGTTCCACTCGTCGAACGAGATCTTCAGCTTGCGCTTCTGCCGCTGCTTGGCAGCCACGTGGTCGGCCGTCGCGACGACCTCGGTGATGAAGTTGTCCATGTCGACGGCCGACGCCAGGATGCTTGCCTGGTCGCCGTCGGACGGGTCGTAGTAGGTGTGCGCCGAGATGTAGTCGACGTGCTCGTAGGTGTGCTCCAGCACGGTCGCCTCCCACGCGGCGAACGTGGGCATCCGCCGGTTGGAGCTGCCGCAGGCGACCAGGCTGATCGACGGGTCGATCATCTTCATCGCGCGGGCCGCCTCGGCGGCCAGCCGCCCGTACTCGTCGGCGGTCTTGTGGCCGACCTGCCACGGGCCGTCCATCTCGTTGCCCAGGCACCACAGCTGCACGCCGTACGGGTCCTCCGCGCCGTGCTTGCGGCGCAGGTCGGACAGCTCGGTGCCGCCCGGGTGGTTGGCGTACTCCAGCAGGTCGAGCGCCTCCTGGACGCCCCGGGTGCCCAGGTTGACCGCCATCATCGGCTCGACACCGGCCTCGGCGGCCCAGGTCATGAACTCGTCCAGCCCGAACGCGTTGGTCTCGATCGTCTTCCACGCCAGGTCGAGCCGGCGCGGCCGGTTCCCGACCGGGCCGACGCCGTCCTCCCAGCGGTAGCCGGAGACGAAGTTGCCGCCCGGGTAGCGGACCACCGAGACGCCCAGCTCGCGGGTCAGGTCCAGCACGTCGCGGCGCAGGCCGCGGGAGTCGGCGTTGGGGTGGCCGGGCTCGTAGATGCCGCCGTAGACGCACCGCCCCATGTGCTCGACGAACGAGCCGAAGAGACGTCGGTCGGCCGGCCCGATCGAGAAGGCCGGGTCGATCGTGAGCTGCGCGGTCCGCAAGGGATGCCACCTTTCCTCAGTGCCGGAACCGGGTGACCGCAGTCACCGCCCACCCGGCGTCCCTCGTTTCTACAACGTTGTAGTCAACGTTGTAAAGAGCTGATGACGAGGTATGGTGCGCTGGGTTGCATCGGGGAGGTTGCGGCGTGCGAAACAGGCTCAAGGACGTGGCCGAACGGGCGGGCGTCTCGGTGAAGACCGTCTCCAACGTGGTGAACGGCTACGTGCACGTACGTCCGGACACCCGCGCCCGGGTCGAGGAGGCCATCGCCGAACTGAACTACCGGCCCAACCTCTCCGCCCGCCACCTGCGCAAGGGACGTACCGGGGTGATCGCCCTGGCGGTGCCGGAACTGGACATCCCGTACTTCGCGGAACTCGCCCGCTACGTGGTCACCGCCGCCGCCGACTACGGCTGGACGGTGCTCATCGACCAGACCGGCGGCCGGCGCGAGCAGGAACGGGTGGTCGCCTCCGGCATCACCGACCACCTGATCGACGGGCTGATCTTCAGCCCGCTGGCGCTCACCGCCGAGGACCTGGCCGGTCTGGACGGCACCCCGATGGTGCTGCTCGGCGAGCGTGTCGACCACGGCCCCGCCGATCGCGTGGTGATCGACAACGTGACCGCCGCCCGCGAGATCACCGACCACCTGATCCAGCTCGGCCACCGCCGGATCGCGGCGATCGGCTCGCAGCGCACCGACGAGGGCGCCAGCGCCCGCCTGCGCCTGGCCGGCTACGCCGAGGCGCTGCGCGCCGCCGGCCTGGCCTACGACGAAGCCCTCGTGGCGCCCGCGCCGGCCTGGCACCGCGCCGACGGCGCGGCCGCGATGCGCGGCCTGCTCACCGCGGGGGTACGCCCCGACGCCGTCTTCTGCTTCAACGACACGCTCGCCCTGGGCGCCCTGCGCGCCCTGCATGAGGCCGGCCTGCGGGTGCCCGAGGACGTGGCGGTGGTCGGCTTCGACGACATCGAGGACGGCAGGTTCTCGATCCCGACACTGAGCACGGTCGCCCCGGACAAGGAGCGGATCGCCCAACTGGCCGTCGAACTCCTGGCCCACCGCCTGGACGGTGACCGCGCCGCCCCGGCAAAGGAGCTCTCCGCCCCGTACCGCCTAGAGATCCGCGAGTCCACCAGGCCCTAGTCGAAGAAGCGGGCCAGGTGGGGTCGGGGTGCCGGGTCGGCCTCTGGGGGGAGGGGGGTCAGATCGGCGAAGATCGAGGCGCCGTCGCAGCCCGCGTGCAGCGGGTACCACCGCGGGGTGCCCGGCGGGCGGAGCTGGCAGATCCCCTTGAACGTCTGCACATCCATCAGCCGGACGTGAGTCGGGTCGGCAACCGCGTTCACGTGCCCCCACCAGGGGCTCATCACGTGCAGCACGCCACCCGGACGGAGGACCCGATGGCACTCGTCCACCAGCGGCAGGAAGTCGATCAGGTGCTCCAGGATGTGCACCGCGAAGAGGACGTCCACCGAATCGTCGGCGAGCGGCAGCGAGCCGGACAGATCCGCGACCGCGTCCACCCCCGGCGCCGGGTAGATGTCCAGCCCCAGGTTGCCCGACCACTGCTTGGTCGGACCGCAACCGAGGTCCACCACCACCGGTGCCCGCCCGCCGACGCCGACCCGGCACCAGACGCCGTAGACGCCGGCCAGCCGTCCCACCAGGTCCCGTACCAGCCGCAGCTCGGCCGGCTCGGCCACCTCCCCGGTGAGATGGGCGACCCCCCGGTCGAACCGCACCTCGACCGCCAGAGCACGCAGCCGGTCGTCGTGCCGGGCCTGGTCCGCCCACGCCTGCGCGAGGGATTCGTCGATCAACCGCAGCCGGTCGGCCGAGGGCGGAGTCTGTGCCAAAGCGACCATTCGGGCCACCTCCCGCCGCGCGTTACCCGCATTCGCGCCCGGTATGCCCCGCTCGTCCACCACGCCGTAGGGCCGCCGCCTCGTCGCAGGCGTGTCGCAGCCCACGGCGGCCACCAGGGCCATCGGCCCCGGCGGACGGCCGGGTCAGCCGGACAGGGTGCGCCGGCTGCCGCGCATCCGCTGGCGGGGTTGCGGGGCAGCGGGCCGCGGCCGCTTCAGGTGATAGCGGTGCAACTCGTTGTGGCCGGGCAGGGACGGGTCCTCGCTCATCGCGACCAGTTCCCAGCCCTGGTCGCCGGCCCGGTTCAGGTGAGCCAGCGCCGTGTCGCCGTACGGCGTCACGTCGACCATCGAGCCGTCCGGGCCGTACCAGACGAAGACGACCTCCCAGCCGAGGTCGTTGGTCGCCGCCTGGCGGCGGCGGACCAGCAGCGCGTACTCCCACTTGAGCATGGCGTCATTCTCACCCCGGCCCGGCCCTCCGGCACGGATCAATCCTCGGCGATCCGCCCGGCGTCGACCCGCAGCCGACGGTTCGTCTCGATGGCGGCCAGCATCCGCCGGTCGTGGGTGACCAGCAGCAGCGTGCCGGGGTAGCTGGCCAGCGCCGATTCGAGCTGCTCGATGGCGGGCAGGTCGAGGTGGTTGGTGGGCTCGTCGAGCACCAGCAGGTTGACCCCGCGCCCCTGGAGCAGGGCCAGCGCCGCGCGGGTCCGCTCGCCGGGGGAGAGGGTCGCCGCCGGCCGCGGCACGTGCGCCGCCCGCAGCCCGAACTTGGCCAGCAGGGTCCGCGCATCCGCCGGTGACAGGTGCGGTACGGCCGCGTGGAACGCGTCGATCAGCGGCGCGTCGCCGAGGAACAGTCCCCGAGCCTGGTCCACCTCGCCGACCACCACGCCCGGCCCGAGCGAGGCGGTGCCCTCGTCAAGCGGCAGCCGCCCGAGCAGTGCGGCCAGCAGGGTGGACTTGCCCGAACCGTTCGCCCCGGTCACCGCGACCCGGTCCGCCCAGTCGATCTGGAGGTCGACCGGCCCGAGGGTGAAGCCTCCCCGGCGTACCACCGCATGTCGCAGGGTGGCCACGACGGCGCCGGCGCGGGGCGCGGCGGCGATCTCCATCCGCAGCTCCCACTCCTTGCGGGGCTCCTCGACCACGTCGAGCCGTTCGATCAGCCGCTCGGTCTGCTTGGCCTTGGCGGCCTGCTTCTCGCTCGCCTCGCTGCGGAACTTGCGGCCGATCTTGTCGTTGTCGGTGGCCTTGCGGCGGGCGTTCTTCACGCCCTTGTCCATCCAGCCGCGCTGGGTGCGGGCCCGCGCCTCCAGGCCGGCCTTGGTGTCGGCGTACTCCTCGAAGTCGGCGCGGGCGTGCCGCCGCGCCACCTCGCGCTCCTCCAGATAGGCCGCGTAACCGCCGCCGTAGTGGTGCACCTGCTGCTGCGGCAGGTCCAGCTCCACCACCCGGGTCACGGTGCGGGTGAGGAACTCCCGGTCGTGGCTGACCAGCACCGTGCCGGCCCGCAACCCGGTGACGAACTCCTCCAGCCGCTCCAGGCCGGCCAGGTCCAGGTCGTTGGTCGGCTCGTCGAGCAGGAACACGTCGTACCGGCTGAGCAGCAGCGACGCCAGCCCGGCGCGGGCGGCCTGACCGCCGGAGAGCCCGGTCGTCGGGTGGTCCAGGTCGACCGCGAGCCCGAGGTCGGCGCTCACCTGCTCGGCGCGTTCGTCCAGGTCCGCGCCGCCGAGGGCGAGCCAGCGCTCCAGCGCGTCGGCGTACGCGTCGTCGGCGCCCGCCGTCCCGGCGGTCAGCGCCTCGGTGGCCGCGTCCAGCGCCGCCTGGGCGGCGGTCACCCCGGTCCGGCGGGCCAGGAAGTCGCGTACGGTCTCGCCCGGTCGCCGTTCCGGCTCCTGCGGCAGGTGCCCGACGCTCGCGGTGGGCGGGCTGAGTCGCACGCTGCCGGCCTCGACCGGCAACAATCCGGCGAGGGTACGCAGCAGCGTCGACTTGCCGGCCCCGTTCGGCCCGACCAGGCCGACCACGTCGCCCGGGGCGACGACCAGGTCCAACCCGGAGAAGAGTGGGCGGTCCCCGTGCCCGGCGGCCAGGTCCTTGACGATCATCGTGGCGCTCATCAGGACGGCAGCCTATCCGGCTGCTCGCATAAGAGCCGACGGCAGCGGGCAGACTCAACGGCGTGGTGACCACTCTGGCGATCGACTGCGGTGGCGGGGGCATCAAGGCGTCGGTCCTCGACGAGGCCGGCACGATGCGCGCCCGGCCGCTGCGGGTGCCGACCCCGTACCCGCTGCCTCCCGCCCTGTTCGTCCGGACCCTGCTGGAGCTGGGCGGGCGGCTGCCCACGGCGGACCGGCTGACGGTCGGCGTACCCGGGATGATCCGGCACGGCGTGGTGGTGGCCACCCCGCACTACGTCACCCGCAGCGGCCCCCGCTCCCGCATCGACCCGGACCTGCTGGCCGAGTGGTCCGGCTGGGACGCGCGAGGCGCGCTCGCCGACGCGTTCGGGGTGCCCGCGCTGGTGCTCAACGACGCCGAGGTGCACGGAGCGGGTGTGGTCGCCGGCACCGGCTGTGAACTGGTGTTGACCCTGGGAACCGGGCTGGGCAGCGCCCTCTTCGACGGCGGTGTGCTCGCACCGCACCTGGAGCTGTCGCACGCGCCGGTGCGCTGGGGCACCACCTACGACACGTACGTGGGTGAGCCGGAGCGTCGGCGGCTCGGCGACGCCTTCTGGTCCCGGCGGATCCGGCAGGTGGTGGACGGGCTGCGCCCGGTGTTCCGGTGGGACCGGCTCTACCTGGGCGGGGGCAACTCCCGGCTGATCCGGCCGGAGCAGCTGGCCCGGATGGGCGACGATGTGGTGGTGGTGCCGAACACGGCCGGGATCGTCGGCGGCGTCCGCGCCTGGGAGCTGGCCGCCGGCCGCCGGGACGCTCGCGCCTGACCCTATTTCCACCCGGGGAACAGTCGCCAAACGTCGAGTGTTGTGCCAGCGTCGGAACAGGTGACGGCGCGACCCGAGGAGGTGGACAGATGGATCTTCTGGCGGACTACCGGCGGGCGACCATGTTCTTCGAAACCGGTGACCCGAGCCGAGCGGCCCGACTGCTGGAGCCGATCGTCGACGCCGAACCCGGCAACGCCGCTGTCCGGCAGCTGCTGGCCCGGGCGTACTTCCAGTCGGCCCAGCTCAACCGGGCCGAGGAGCAGCTGCGGGAGCTCGTCGACCGGGACCCGAGTGACCACTACGCGCACCACGTGCTGGGCCGGACGTTGGAGCGGCTGAACCGGCACACCGACGCGCTGCGGCACCTGCGGATCGCCGCAGCGATGTACGCGGCCAACGACGACTACCGGATCGCGCTGCAGCGGGTGGAGACCCGAGTGGGCGGCACGCGCTGAGCGGAGACCTGGTGATGAGCAAGGGGCGGTCCTGCGGACCGCCCCTTCGTCGTCCGGCGGCCGGGCCGACGGGCGTGCCTAGGATGGCGGACATGGGACCTGACCGGCCGGGGGCTGCGGCATGAAGCTCAAGCTGGACCTGCACGACATCTTCAACAAGGGCCAGGACATCGACCGCGCGCTGCGCGGGATCATGGACGAGGCGGTGGCGAAGAAGGCCACCCTCGTGGAGATCATCCCGGGCAAGGGGTCGGGACAGCTCAAGAAGCGTGTGCTGCGGTTCCTCGACCAAAAGGACGTCAAACAGCTCTACCACCGGGTCGAGAAGGACTCGAAGAACTTCGGCCGCCTCTTCGTCCACTTCCGCTGGAAGTAGCGCCGACACCGGTCCTGACCTGCGCGTTCGGGTTATTCGAGGACCACAGAGCAATGATCATGCCGTCTCCAGGCCGTCGCCAGCTTCCGGGCCGTCGTCGGCCGGCTTCGTTCCGGGTGGAGACCTCCGCAGTGCGAACGCTCGGCGGGATGGCGCGAGGACCACTCTTGCGTGTCCGTTTGACGGATTCCGACACCGTCTTCCTTGAACCACTATAGAGGCATGCCGAGATGGGAATACGCGCGCTTTTCGGTCGAATGCAGAGACAGTAATCTCAGCGGCGATGACCGAAACGGTTGGACAATCTCCTGGCTAGATGGAAAGGAAACGAAGAGGCAGGCCATCGAAGGAGAGGTGGCCGCGATGGCTAAGCTGAATGAAATCGGAGACATGGGCTGGGAGGTTATATCTGTTTCGAGGGTCGGGGCTTCGACCGTCGAATATCAGCCGCACGCCGGATATGGTCGACCCGCGAGTGGCGGTATCACTGTCTGGACGTCATCTGTTAATTATGAACTCAAGCGCAAAAAGGCCAGTTAGATCCCGCCTTCTCTATGGCCCTCGCCGGCCCGCGGGCTGTCGTCAGATTCCCGGCCCCCGGTCGACCACCTGGTCCTCACCGAATGCCTTGTCAATGGCTAGCCGGGTGCGGTCCTCGCTGCTAGGCAGCAGGTGTGTGTAGGTCCGGAGGGTGAAACCGGGGTCCGCGTGGCCCAGGGCCTTGATGCTTTCCCCGGCGTCCAGGAGCACCGAGGCGTAGGTGTGCCGGAGCACTTGCATCCCGTTGTGCCTGTCGTTCGGTGCGCCCGTTGCACGGATCGTCGAATCCAGATGCCGGAGTTGAGCATGCGAGCGGGTGAGGGCGTGCCGGCGGGAGTGGACAGGTACAGCTCGACGCTCTGCGGCTCGCCGGTCAGGCTGGCCAAAGGCAGGGTGATCGGTTCGGATGGGGCCCCTCGCTACCGGGGCAACTAGTCCGCGCCTTCCTGTCGCCGAGGTGCGCGCGGATTAAGGGTCCAGCCGAAATCTCCGCCCTCTAAATCCCGCCTGGAGATCACCTTGGGGTACAGGGGGTCGCTATGTTCAGCAGTTCGCTGCTTTGGGATGTGCGTAGCAGGAACGAGTCGCGCTCGGAAAGCAATGCCACCCTCGAATGGCGTAACACTGGATACCATGCCCAGATCATTCAACGGGTCGAGATCACTGACCGAAAATCCGACCAATGAAATATTTAGCGGATGGTCAAGTGGTGCCAGCGATGCTAGTAGGAAAGATCCCCGCTGAAGCTTCTGCCAGTTAGCGTCCGGTTCGTCAACCGTAATCTCTAAATGTTCAAGCGATTTAAGAGCACCGAAGATCCGTAGGCTGCCGAGAGCCGCGCAGTTCGTGATAGTCGCTTTCCTCAGCGTAAATGTCCACCTGGGAAGCACTGACAAGTCAATTAGATTCCGGCAGTTAGACAGTGTTAATTCTTCCACTCCCGCGATGTGCTCCAACCCGCTCAGGCTGCCTAGTAACTGACAGGACGATACCTGGAGGCGCTGGATCACGGTAGCGGGGCCAGATGAACCTAATGAACGTCCCGGCAGCTCCCGGAACTCTAGGCTGCTGGGTCCAGACGTGTAGCTAACCCCGCGTGCCTCAAGGCTGCAGGCCTCCACAATGAGGGATCGAAGCTTCGGCAGTCGGTCAAAGCTAGAGACGAAGGCTGCGTCGGATCCATCCCTTTTAACTCCTCGTATATGCAACTGGCTTAGGGAAGGCGCTCTGAGCTGATTTAGTTCAAGCACACCCTCGAAGTCGAGTTCCATCGTCTGAACCGACGCCGGAACAAAATCGAGCTTTGAATTCGGCGGCAGGGTACACGCCAGATCGTGTACACCGCGCAAGAACCGCAAGGAGTCCACCAGCCCTGGATCACGCACGGTGAGGGTGGACAGCTCCATGTTCGATATCACCGCTTTGGCATACTCATTGTGGTCGAACCGCGCCCAAGCGGCGATCAACTCCCGGCGAACAAGTGGCTCTGTCCGTGCTGCAAATTGTGCAACAACCGGGAGGGCCTCCTCGCCGCCAATCTCTGTCGCAACGCGAATCGTTGCTGCGGCTTCGACCTCAGTCTTCGGAAGAGAAGCAGCCAAAAGATCAAGGACGAAAGGCCCAACTGCAAGGGCTTTTGCCTGCTCTAGGGAGCTTGGTGGAAGCATACGCTGGACGCGTGCCTGAATCTCCATGCGTAGCTCGGAGGTCAGTTCAGTGCTCGTCTCCAGGCAGGCCGCCGCGAGCAAGTACAGCGTTGCTCGCCACCGAGGACTCTTCTTAGCCTTTTTCAAGAGGCCCTTTAGTAACTTCTCCCTGCGTTCGCGACCAAAGTGGCCGCAGGCCATAACGACCACTTCATGCCAGTTATCCAGATGCGCGTTCGCGAGTAGCAAGCCGTCGTCGTCATCATCTACTGCCGCCTTGGCTGCAAGATAATCCTGAAACGTGCGATGAACAAAGTCCGTGCGTCCATAAGCTGGCTCGCGAAGCAGACCTGTCCGCTCAAGAAGGTGACGGTACACGACATCGGCCGACGCTCGTATAGTCATAGCGTCCGTCTTCCGTGCGATCCTGCCTACTACCTGAGGTGTGGGAGCATCGGACGCGCCATTCTTGATGAGCCAGTAGGCTAGGTCGCTCAATAGTATCGCCTTTGCGGTACGCGTTATTGCCACGTCCGTAGATATCTTCCGTTCTGCGTCGCGCCGTTCAAGCAACATCTGTAATGCGATGTCGTAAAGCTCCATACGGCTCTCAGGAAGAGTCGCATGCCGGTCTCTATACAGGGCGCATATCAGGGAGCAAAGAAGTGGATATCCGGCGAGGCGCCGCAGATGCTGCCTGCCAGCCATCAGCTGGAGAAGGCCGGACTCCAGTTGAGCAAGTTCATGGGAGCCCGTGTAGGTTGCAGACTCCTTGCGCAGTGCTTCGAACCAGCGCCCAACGAAGGTAGCAATATTTGACGGGGACATAGGGCCGAGCTCGGCCTCAGTAAACTCCAAAGGGGTTAGCCACGTTGCTTCCGCTGCAGCCGGTCGCGAGGTGACAATGTAATGAGACCTGGGAAAAGCGTTGATGAGTTCGGTTAGCCACCGTCTTACTTCGTCGCGGCGATTCATTGGTAGCTCGTCAACGCCATCGATAAGGATGGCACCTTTGCCCGAGCGTAGCTTGTTTTGTACCCAGCCTACTGGCATCTCATCGGCAATGTGGCTTCCGATTACAGTTGCGAAATCACCAGCTGACGGAAGGCGCTCATTGACGTACCTCCGCAGAGGTATGAAAAATGGCACAAGCTCGCTCCAGTGGGCTAGGCCCGGTGGGAAGTCGGACCGTGCGCAGCGAACCGCTATCCATTGAAGCAGGGTTGTCTTTCCCAGTCCCGCCTGTCCTCGTAGGAAGATCCGGGTGCTCTCCTCAAGCAGGTTCTCAACTCGCTCACCCGCCACTAATGAGATGCGGCCCTGGTGCTCGACCGGATTTGTCTTGGTAACCGTTGTTAGGCTGATATATGCCACTGAGAGTGAATACCTGCGCGACGCCTCGCTGAACGTAGCCCCGAACATCTCGACGACGTCCAAGACTCGTGCAATCAGCTGTCTATATTCGTATTCGAAATCACGAGCCGACTGACGAGGTGGTGTGCTTTCGATAATGCGCCTAAGCTCGTCGATGATCTCAGTTTCTCGCCTAAGTATTTCTACCAGCGCCGCAGGCGCGAATGGGGGAAGTGTTTTGGCTAACTCGATTGCGTATCCAGAACATTCGCGTAGCAGTAGGTCATACAAGCGAGTCGCATCGTCTGGAAGATCATCGCTCGCGCCTGCGCCCTGACTGCGCAGGTATCGATCTAAGTACACCGCATCAAGATCAGCTCGGAATAGGTCGTCGTTCGTGAGCCGCGCCTGTTCGAAGGTCGCCTGGACGGCGAGAATCGCTGCGTCACGATCGTTCTCCCGCAGGTTTCGGAACTCTGTCTCGACCAGCGGCTGTGTTCGCGAGGTGACAATCTCTATCATTTGGTCGGCGACGCGTTCCAGTTTTCGCCTTTGAATAAGCGAAGTGAGCGAGGTGCTTGCCTGGTCAATTGCCTTCGTCGTTAGGTCCGCTGCAAGTGTCTTGTCGCCCATCCATAATTTGATGGCACTGTTCACGGCTGCCGAGGCAAGGCCGAGGAGGGCTGCTTCAAGTCCGGGCACCGTACCTCCATGCTGGGCGCAGGGCTACTTATCTACCATCCAGTCCGAAGTTCCGCAGCCCGCTGGTAGTGAAGGTGTAACACATCCGACATAGCCGTTCCTCCAGCCGGCGGAGGGCTCATGCAGGAGCCAGGCCATCGATGCCATAAGTGACCGCAGGTCAGAGACGTGCTTGCCGGTTTGACCGACTGCGCCACGAATCCAGACCAATGCTGCTGGATGTATCTACCGGACCACATTCAACGCGTCGCGGAACTCGGCGGTGGCCTGCTCGTGGGGGTAGCGACGGTGGAGTTCGACGTCGACTTCACCGGCGACGAGCAGCAGCGAGGGCAGGGACCGGCGAGTTGCGGCGAACGCTGCCACCCCCTGCTCGACGGCCCGGTCAAGCTCACCAGCGCGCAGGGCAGTGGCGGCGAGAGTGAGTCTGGCTTCCGCCATCCGCATAGGTGATCGCTCGATGCCATCGGACCCGGTGCCGAGACGCAGAACCTCGTTGGCGTAGTGCTCGGCGAGAGTGTCGTGCTCGGCGAGCCGGTAGGCGTCCATCGCGTAGAACAGCCATTTGCCAGGATCGACCTCGAAGTGGTTGTCGGGCCGGTCTGGCGCACCGAGGTCGTCGAGTAGCCGCCGACCTCGATCGAGCGCCGCCCGCGCGCCCTCGAGGTCGCCGAGTCGTGCCAGCGCTTTGGCTTCCTGTGCGATCAGTTGCACCCCCACCCGCTGCCGGCCGGCCGCTTCCTGCCCAGCTCGGGCGGCAGTCAACACTGCCTCGTGCCGAGACTGGGTGAGTGCGAACCACGCCGTCATCTCCCACGCCCAGCCGGTGATGCCGGCGTGACCGGCTTCCTCGCCGAGCTGACGGGCGGCAGTGCGGGTGGCCTCGGCGCTGGCGCGTTTGCCGAGGTCGTATTCGACACAGCCGATCAGCAGCGCCAGCCAGCCTGCGCACACCAGCAGTTCGCGGTGCTGCCGTAGCCCGGTGGGTCGCTGTAGCAGTCGGGCGACCTCGCGCAGCCAACTCTGACCTTCGGCGCGGAGTTCCCCGGCGTCGCGCCACCCGTACTGGCAGCACAGCTCGGTCACGGTCGCCTGCAACGTCTCGATGGTGGCGGGGGCGGTGTCGCTGGCGTGCATTCGATGTAGCAGCTCGACGGTCTCCGACGGCCGGGTGTCGGAGGCGGCGGCGATATCCAGGGCGGCGCAGGCGATCAGCTCCCCACGGGCGGCCAGGACGTCGTCGATCCGGCGGGCCAGATCCTCACCCGGTCGGCGACGGCCGTTCTCAAGGCGGGAGAGGTGCCCCTTGTCGGCGGGCAGCAGTTCGGCGAGAGCTGCCAGGCTGAGTCCGCGCGCTTCCCGCGCTGTGCGCATTCGGGCGCCGAATGTTGGCATGTCTCGCGCCTCCCGCCGGAGTTGCCGGGTTGCCGATGCGGGTTGGCAACGCGCAACCCGTCGACCGATGTGAGCGTACCGCCGCACGGTGTATCGGACGAGCACGCGCAGTGATCGGCGGGAGGCGTGGTGGCAGTTTGGGAGCGGGTCAAGCGCTGGTGGAGGAGACGGCATCAGGTCCAGTTGGACAAAACCGGCGCAGCGACCTGCTACCCACAGCGGTCCGGCGCGTATGGAATCACGGCGCGGGACGGCAACCGCGACGGTGGGCGGGCGGCGCTGTGATGGCCGGAGGATGGGAGACGGCACGGGCCAATCGGGCTGAACGGTCGGTGTCAGCGCTCGATCGCCGGATGGACGGGGAGCACCTGCCGCGCCGGCCGCAGTGGCACTGTCAGACGTGTGCGGCAGACACCCCCTGGCCGTGCCATCCCGCGCGGGTGCGCCTGGCCGAGGCGTACGGGTGTGACCGTATCGGCCTTTCCATCTACGTCAGTGGGCTGCTCGTCGTCGTCGTCGTGGAGCTGCCCGAGGTGGCGCCGGCCGAGTTGTACGAGCGGTTCGTGGCCTGGACGCGCTGATGGGCAGCGTCCACCCAGGCGACGGGGGCATGTCCTACTCCGACCGGGCGCACGGTCACAGGCTGGCGGTGAGAAGGCCGCACACGGCCAGCGGGAGCACCGCGCTCAGGGTCCCACCAGGGCCGACGAGCGATTCCGCGTACGGGAGACCAGCATTGCGAGCGTTACCAGGCTGACCAGCAGCTCGAGGAACAGCGCCGGCGCGGCGACGTACAGCCCGAAGAGCAGCATCCGGGAACGTTCGGAGTCGCACACCTCGCCGCAGTCCGCCGGAACCGAGCCGGAGCGGTCGCCGAGGAACAGGCCGAACGCCACAACGACGGCCACGTACCAGCCGATCAGCACGAGGAAAGAGGAGCGCGGGTCGCCTTGCCCGTGCTGGCTATGTCGGAGCATGGCGGCGACGGGGGAATGACGGGAGTATCCGCTGTCGTACGAGCGGGGTCAGTCCCTGCGCGTCTAAGCGGGTGCCGTGGCCGGCCGGGCCGCACCAGCCCTAATCGAACTCCTCGTCCCCATTCGGACTACTCGCATCAGCCGCCGGGCTGACCGCTCGGCAGCGGTGGGCCCGCGGTGACGAGCCGGACCGTCGGTTTCAGATCGACGCAGAGCTTGCGGGGGAAGGCGGGCGCGGCCTTGCGGACCACGTCGCACCCACCCGACGTGGTCCGGGCGACGGTCGACCATCCGGCCGGCTCGTTCCGCAGGAAGTAGCGCCGTACGGCGGTGTTCACCTCGCACCCAGGGCGTGGCTCGGCGCCGCACGAGGTCGGGTCGTCGGCCACCGTCATGACCAGCCACGTCCCGTCGCAGGCTTCGACGTGACCCTGCGAGTGGCGGGACACGTCCATCCCGCGTACGGCCGCACGCGTCCAGGTCGGGTCGCAGCGATCCTTGGGTGGGTTGCAGCCCAGGTTTTCATCGCAGCGGCTGTAGGCGCCGTTCTTCAGCGCCCACGTCTTCTGGTTGAGGGACAGCGGGCGGTCGCCGATGGGCTCCTCCGACGTGAGGGTCACCTCGGCGGGCTCGAAGGTCGGGCAGGCGCCAACGATGGCGGACCCGGCCGAATCCTGCACGATGTCGGCAAAGATGACGCCGTTCTCCTCGGTCTGGTTGTCGACCCGCACGTTGCGGGAGCAACCATCGCCACCAGCGAGCGCCTTGACCTGCACCGTCACCGCCCGGACACCCGGACCGGGCGTCACGCCGCTCACCTCGGCCTGGTAGGTGCCCCACGCGGCGGACGCGCTCGGTGCGGCGTCTCCGGGCCGTGTCTGCGGCGCCGCGCAGGCAGCCACTCCCGGCACCACGGCAGTCAGCAGGCAAAGGACGATGGCGAGCCGGCGCATGGGTGGCATTCTGCCCGGCCGTGCCACATTTGGTGGCCCCGTGAGTCAGGCGTCGGTGCGGGAGGTGTGCACGACCGGACGTCGGGACCAGCACTGCGGGCGCTGCCGGACGGCCAGCTCCAGCGTGAGGTGGTCGGACTCGATCATTTCCCGGGCTATTCGACGCGCCATCTCCAGGCGGTCGACGTACGCGTCAAGATCGGTCGAGCCGGCGCCAGCCATAATCGAACTCCTCGTCCGCATTCGAACTACTCGCATCATCCACCCGGCCGGGAGTCGTCACCATTCCCCGATCGGTGGAATCGACCCGCCGTACGGCTCGGTGTGACGTACTCCTGGTGGGGCCGATGGTAACGGGGCATCCGCCACCCCGCCGTGGAACTGCGGAAGTGTTCACGACATGTGCTGCGGTCAATGGTGCGGTGCGGATTTGCCGCCGGTGGCTACATTGCACCGTGCGCGGGTCGGGGGGCGCGATTTGTCCGGTGAGGGATCTTCGATACGGGAGGACCGCCGTGCGGCAACCGAGCAGAACCGATCCGTTGTTCGTGGCCGTCGAGTCCGCGGCGATCACCCGGTCAGACGTCGCCGGGCTCGTGGCGGGGCGGATCGCCGCCGTCCGGGTGCCGGGGCTGCTGCCCGCCGCCCGCTGCCACGCGATCACCGCCGCACTCGCCGACGCGGAGATGGACCGTTACGACGAGAGCCGGGTGTTTCCCGTCGTCGCCAAGTTCGGCCCGGCCATCAACGATCACCGGGACGGCGGTGACCTGCGCGACGACTACTGGGAGGCGGCTCGTGCCGCCGAGAAGGGCTGGTCCGTGCTGGGTCTGCCGGACGCGCCGCGCGAGCTGTGCCTGGCCGCGTTCCGGTCGGCCTGGCCGGATGTGGCACCCGGGCGGCGGCAGCGGCGGGAGATGCACGTCGGCATCGTCCGCGAGATCAACGCCGGCCTGCAGGTGCACTTCGACGACGCGGTCCGGGAGTACGCCGGCCGACTGCTCGACGCGGAGGTGGTGGCCCAGTTGGCGTTCAACATCTACGTCCGGGTGCCGCCCGTCGGCGGTGAAACGGTGCTGTGGCGTCGCCGGTGGCAGCCGAGCGACGAGGACCTGCGGATTCCCGGCGGGTACGGCTATCACGAGTCGGTGGCCGACGGCGCGCAGTCGTTGACGTTGCGGCCCGAACTGGGAGAGGGATTTCTGTTTGACCCGCGTCACTATCACACGGTGCGTCCGGCGACGGATGGCCGGCGAATCTCCATAGGATGCTTCGTCGGGCTCACCGACGACGGTCGACTGGCTCTCTGGTCGTAGCGAAGGGCGTTTCCCCATGGTGGACAAGAGCGACGTCGAGGCGGCTGCGGCGCTGGTGCAGGGTCGGGTCCGGCAGACGCCGGTCATCTCCGTCGACGGCGCCGACCTGGGCGTGCCCGGTCTGCTGAGCCTCAAGCTGGAGCTGCACCAGCACACCGGCTCGTTCAAGCCGCGCGGCGCGTTCAACCGGATGCTCCAGGGTTCGCTGCCGTCGGCCGGGGTGATCGCCGCCTCGGGGGGCAATCACGGCCTCGCGGTCGCGTACGCGGCCCGGTCGCTGGGCGTGCCGGCGGAGGTCTTCGTGCCGGTCACCGCCTCGCCGGTCAAGGTGCAGCGGCTGGCCGGCCTGGGCGCGCAGGTGCGGCAGGTGGGCCAGCACTACGCCGAGGCGTTGGCGGCCAGCACCGAGCGGGCCGGCGAGACCGGGGCGCTGGTGGTGCACGCGTACGACCAGCCGGAGGTGGTGGCCGGTCAGGGCACCGTGGGTCGGGAGTTGGAACGCCAGCTCGACGGGATCGACACCGTGCTGGTGGCGGTCGGCGGCGGCGGGCTGGTGTCGGGCATCGCGACCTGGTTCGACGGGTCGGTACGCGTCGTCGCCGTCGAGCCGGAGCAGATCCCCACCCTGCACGCCGCCCTCAAGGCGGGCCGACCGGTCGACATCGAGGTGGGCGGCATCGCCACGGACTCACTGGGCGCTCGCCGGATCGGCGACATCGCGTTCGACACCGCCCGTCGTACCGGCGTGGTGTCCGTGCTGGTGCGCGACGAGGACCTGGTGCGGGCGCGTCGGCTGCTCTGGTCGGAGCTGCGGGTCGCCGCCGAGCTGGGCGGCGCCGCCGCGTTGGCCGCGCTGGTCGGCGGGGCGTACGTGCCGCAGGCGGGGGAGCGCGTGGCGCTGATCGTTTGCGGTGGCAACACCGACCCGAGCGACCTGGGCCCGGCGGCGCCGCACTGACGGGTCAGCCGCCGTTGCGCAGGCGGCGCAGGGCGTGCTCCACCTGGAGGGTGTCCAGGTGGGTGTCCCCGAGCAGCCGCCGCCGGTCGGCCAGCAGGTGCTCGTACACCCCGATCGCCGCGTCGACCTGCCCGTCGAGCAGCAGCACCACGGCGAGCGTGGCCCGGATGGCGAGCACCTCGCTGCGGTCGGCGTGCCGGGGCTCCACGGTGGCCAGGGTGGCCCGCAGCTCCGCCTCCGCCTCGGCGAGGCGGCCCTGCTCCTGCATGCACCGGGCCAGCGTGTGCCGGGCCTGCCACGTCTCGGGCTGGTTGAGCGGCCACAGCCGGTAGCGGACCTCCAGGATGGCGTGCAGCATCTCCTCCGCCTCGGGGGCCCGGTGCTGGGCGAGGACGGCCAGCGCGAGGCTGTGCCGCACGATCATCGTGTCCCAGTGCTCGGGCCCGCGGACCTGGTCCTCGGCGGCGACGATCTGCCGCAGCTCCGACTCGGCCTCCGGCCACTGGCGCTGCGCCATGATCGCCTTGGTGAGCTTGTGCCGGCTGGCGAGGGTGTCGGGGTCGTCGCTGCCCAGCACGCGGGTGCGGTCGGCGATCACGTCGCGCAGCACCCGGTCGGCCATCTCCGGTTGGTTGCGCTCCAGCCAGGTGCGGCCCAGCTCGTGGCGCAGCGCCAGCACCTGGGGCCGGTCCAGGTCGTGGTCGTACGCGGCGCAGCCCCGCACGATCGGGTCGAGGATGTCGAAGGCCGAGCCCGGCAGGCCGATCGCGATGAGGTAGCGGGCGGTGAGCCGGGTCAGCTCCAGCGCCCGGCGTACGGTCTCGGGGTCGTGCTTCTGCCGCTGCGGCACGAGGTATTCGCGTACCGCCTCGACGAGGTGCGGCACCAGCACGTCCCAGTTGGCCCAGACCGCCGAGTCGTCCGGGCTCTGCCCCTCGGTGGCGGCGAGCAGCAGCTTCATGACCACGCCGTGGTATTCGGCGATCTGCTCGCGGACCTCGTCGCGGTCGCGGAACATCGCGTGCACCAGCGGGTGCAGCGACAGCACGTGCGCGAAGGCCGGGTCGGTGACGTCCTCCTGGACGTCGAAGTCGACCAGGGCGAGGTCGCCGATGCCCTCCAGCACCTTCACCCGCTGCCGGGCGGTCAGCCCTTCGAACAGGGGCGACCCGGCCAGGATGGCCGGCTTGAGCACCACCTCGTAGGGCACCGGGGAGATGCTGAGGCAGGCCAGCACGTTGAGCAGCGGTCGGCTCTGCTGGAGCTGGCGGCGGGCCAGCAGGTCCAGTGAGATGTCGTCGACCTCGCGGACGATCTCCAGACCGAGCGACTCGTCGAGGTCGACGTCGGCGGCGTCGCGCGGCGAGCGGAACCGGCGTTGCACCGCCCTGCGGTAGTCGGCGAACGTGGTGATGGTGGACGAGCCGCGCCAGACCGGGCTGGCGTTGACCGAGCGGAGGTAGTTGCCGGCCGCCCGCAGCGCCAGCGGCAACCCGCCCAGCTCGCGGGCCAGTTCGCGGGCGTCGTCGAGGCCGCCGGCCTGCGCGCCGGCCCGGTCGATGAGCACCTGCGCCCCGGCGTCGGCGTCGAGCGGGCGCACCTGGTGCAGAATCGACCAGGTGCCCCAGGTCGCCCGGTTGCCGTCCCGGGTGGTCACCAGGACCATCCCGTCCTCGGCCTCCGGCCTGCGCAGCCAGCCGGTGCCGTCGGCGAGCACCCCGTCGGTGGGGCCGAGTGTGCCGGGCTCGTCCACGCTGTCGAAGATCAGCAGCCAGGGCTGCTGGGCCTGGTTGAGGTAGCGCCAGACCAGGTCGGTCGCGCTGATCATGCCGGCCCACGCCTGGTCGACCTGGCTCTCCGAGGCGCCGAGTTGACTGACCACCTCGCGCATTCCGGAGTTGAGCCGGCCGGCCTGCACCCACCAGACGGTCCGGCCGTCCGCTCGGGCCCGGCGGGCGATCTCCAGGGCCACGTGGCTCTTGCCGGAGCCTCCCATGCCGCACAGGATGTGCACCGACGGCTGCTCGCCGTCGGCGTCTGCCGGATGCATGATCTCGTCGATCAGGTCGTCCCGGCCGTGCAGCGGGCTGTCCAGGCGCCCGAGTGGCGGGTCGACGGAGACGCGACTCGGTCGGTCGTAGGCCGGCCGGCGCACGCCCGCATCCTCGGGTGGAACGTCCGCAGTCAATGCGGTCCCCCTTCGGTGGCGAAATTGCGGCGCGGCGGGTGGCAGAAAAGATCATGTCCACTGAGTGGACATTCGGAGGGATAGTCACCCGCCCTACGTCAACCGCAAGGGTATCCACCACTGTGCTGGCTTGCACACTCTCCGTTTAGGTCGCCCGGCTGACCGGAATCGGCACCGGGAATTCCAATTCGCCGTCCATTCGGGCCGATCCGCCGTGCTCGTTCCTCGCGCGGCGGTTCCACGATGGACGCATGAACTGGTTGCCGTACGACGATGTGGCCGACTGGGGTTCGGTGCCGGACTGGTTCGGCGCGCTCGGCTCCATCGCGAGTGTGCTCTTCGTCTATCTCGGGCTGCGCCGGGAGATCCGCGCCCGGCGCACCGACGAGCTGCGGTTCCGCGCCACCCAGGCCCGGCTGGTCTCGGCGGTGGCCGAGATCCGGGGCAAGTCGGTGCTGCGGGTGACCGTGGCCAACGAGAGTGACGCGCCGGTCCTGGACGTGACGGCGCTGCCGCGACTGGTCCCGTCCGACGATCCGGAGGGCACCCCCGTGGACCTGGCCGGTGCGAAACAGGTCCGCCGGATCCACGGCCGGGAAAGTTCGGATCTGTTCGTCACCGTCACGGCGGAGCATCGGCTACAAGCGGCGACCGACACCGTTCTGGTGGAGCTCACCTTCACCGATCATGACGGAAACCGCTGGCGGCGTATCGGCTCCGGTCAACCCGAGCCGGTGAGCTGACCGAAACGCAATTCCAACGACTGTGGTCCGGCGGCTGATTCGTGCCGCCGGACCACCGGTTTTTCTTCTCAGAGGGGATACGTGCGGGCGACCGCCAGCATCTCGGAGCTGTGTGATCCGACGACGCCGACGGCCGGCGGCCGGGGCCGGAAGCCGGGCAGCGCGTCCAGCCCGTCACTGGCGTCCATCGCCCGCAGCGCCACCTGCGCGGCGATCGGCCGCAGCGTCAACGTGACCTCGACGCCCTCCGGCGGTGGGGCGTGGAAGACCAGTCCGAAGCCCCACCTGCCCGCGCGGGGCTCCACGGGCACCGGACGGCCGGCCACCTCGGCGCGCACCACGGTGGCGGTCGCCGTGTCGACGTGCAGGGTGGCGAGCCGGACCGCCCGCTGCGGGGTGAGCCGCAGCCGGAGCGTGCGCTCACCGCCGGCGCTGGTGTCGGCCAGCACGTCGAGCTTCGGCGCCGGCAGGTTCGCCGCCTGCGCCGGGCCGGCGCGCAGCTCCGCGTCGCCCAGGCCGGGGAAGTCGTCCGCCACGCTGGCCACCCCGTCCACGTAGCCGTCCGTCCACGGCTGCGGGTCGGTCTCGTGGCTCAGCCAGCGGGCCTGCCCGGTGCCGGCGTCCAGGGCGTACATCAGGTGGGTGGGCGCGGGGTGGGCGGCGTCGAACCGGTCCACGGCCAGCCCGACCCCGGCGAGCACCACCGCCGCCAGGGCGGCGGCCCCGGCCGGCAGCACCGCGAGTCGTCGGGCCCGCAGCGCCACCAGGCCGCGCTGCCCGCCGGCCTGCGGGTGCAGCAGGTCGACCACCGGCAGCGCGGTCAGGCCGAGCAGCACCGCGACCAGCGCGGCCACCCCACCCATCGCCATGCCCAACGCGGGAAAGAGCAGCACCACTGTCGGCAGCAGGATCACCACGCCGGCCGCGGCGGCGGCCGTCACCGCCACCACCGGCCACGGCCCGGTCTGCCGGGTCCGCAGCGCGACCAGCCCGCCGAGGGCGCCGGCCAGGGCCGGCAGGGTGGTGAGGTACGCCCCGCCGGGCACCGCCACGGCGAGCAGCACCCCGAGCAGGGCCAGCCAGGCCAGCCCGCCGACGGCGAGCGCGGCCGGGCCGATCCGGCGGCGGACCAGCGCGTACCAGGTGAACAGGATGGCGGCGGCGAGCGCCAGCACGGCCATCCGGTACCAGATCGGCCGGTACGGGTCGAGCAGTTCGGCGTACCCCGGACGGATCGCGGTGATCGCCAGCCAGAGCAGTTGGGCGGCGACCGGCGCGGCCACGATCGGCCCGAGAGCGAGGCCGAAACCGGCGGCGAGCTGTCCCGTGCTGGCCCGACCGCTGCGGCGGGTCAGCCAACCCAGGGCCGCGACGGCGAGTACCGCGAGCAGGGCCAGCGGCAGGACGAGCCAGCCCGGGTAGCGGACCAGCCCACCCGGGACCGGGAAGTAGGTGGCGTCGTACCCGGAGCGCAGGTCGGTGAGATCGGTGCGGCCGAACTCCCGGGCCAGGCCCAGCGCGTTGTCCCCGTGCTGCTGGAGGCTGCTCCGATCCATCGCGGCCGGGGTGTCCAGCGGCGTGTGGTAGATCGCGCCGCCGTCGATGTACGCCGAGTTCAGCCCGACGAACTTCTGGTCCAGGAAGGCGGTGAAGTCGGTGTCGTTGGGCAGCGCCCGGTAGATCTCCACCGCGAACGAGGTGCCGACCGGGTGCGGGGCGGCCCGGCCGAAGACGTCCACCAGCTTCGCGTTGTTCTTCGACGTCTCGAACATGATCACCGGGCCGGTGGAGCCGCGCGCCTCCAGGTTGAGCACCACACCGCCGTCGGCGGCGAGCGGGTGGCTCGCGGCGAACGCGGCCGCCCCGCAGAGACACGCCTCCTCGGCGTCGGTCAGCACGAAGACGATGTCGTTGCGGGGCCGGGGGCCGGTGGTCAGCGCGCGGGCCACCTCCAGGATGGCCGAGGTGCCGGCCGCGTCGTCGTTGCCGCCCGGCCCGGTCTGCACCGAGTCGTAGTGGGCGACCAGGAACACCCGACCCGTCGGGTCGGTGCCGGGCAGTCGGGCCACCACGTTGCGCACCCGGGCCAGGGTCGCCCCGCCGGCCGCGCCACTGAGCTGGCCGGCCTCCGGCGCGACGGTGTCCTGCACCTCCGTCTCCAGGCCCAGGCCGCGCAACTGCTGCTCGACGTGCGCGCGAACCTGGTCGTTGGCCGGGCTCCCGGCGACGTGCGACCGGGCCGCGATCACCTGGACGTCCTCGTACGCCCGGGTGGCGCTGAACTCGCCCGCCGGCGCGTCCGCCGGCCTCGGCGCCGGGGTGCGCAGGTCGAGCAGGCTGCCGGCGCCGACGGCCGCCAGCGCGACCAGCGCCGCCGCGGCGGCCAGGAGCCGTCGGCGCGGTCGGGTCAGCGCACGGTCGGCCGGGGGTACGCCCGGACCCGGCCGGAGCGGTACGCCCGCCGTGACGGGGGTGGGGGGTGCGCCCATCCGAACTCCTCGAAGGTGGTGGGGCCTGGGGTGGCACCATCCTGCCCTCCGCTGGCCGGGGACGGGATGGCCGGGCGTCCACCGATCTCCCGCCCGTCGGCGGGGGCGCTCGGCCACCCGCGCACCGCCCGGCCGCCCGGTTTGCCCCGTGACGAGCAGTGATCCGGCCCATCCCCGCCCGTGCCGCGCCCATCGTGTTGTGTGCGACCGTTGTCTAATACAGGATCAGCAGGGCACTCGGAAGGAGCCCGACATCACCAGCGAACTCCCGCGTCTCGCGGCGGTGACCCGGCCGCACCGGGGAGGCGGCCTGGCCGCGTCCCCAGTTGTGCCGTACCCGCACGGTGGCCTGGCGCGGCACGCCAACCTGCCGCCCGGCGAGCGGTTGCGGGTGCTGCTGGTGGAGGACGACGAGGGTGACGCCTTCCTGGTCGGTGAGCTGCTCGCCGAGACGAACTCGATGATCGACCTGGTGGTCGCCACCAGCCTCAGCGAGGCGCGGCAGCGGATCACCGGCGTCGACTGCGTCCTGCTCGACCTGGGCCTGCCCGACGCGCAGGGGCTGGACGGGCTGCGCCAGGTGCTGGAGATGCCCAGTGGGGCCGCCGTCTGTGTGCTGACCGGCCGCTCGGACGAGCACATGGGCATCGTGGCCGTCGCCGAGGGCGCACAGGACTACCTGGTCAAGGGCCAGGTCGACGGGGTGCTGCTGACGCGGGCGCTGCGCTACGCGGTTGAGCGCAAGCGCGCCGACGTGAACGCCCGCCGGCTGCGTGAGGTCGAGTTGCGCCAGGCCGAGTCGGCGCGACTCGAACGTGGCCTGCTGCCCCAACCGTTGATGACGACCGACCAGGTGGCGGTGCACACGTTCTACCGGCCGGGTCGGCACGCCGCGCTGATCGGCGGAGACTTCTTCGACGTGGTGCAGACCCGTCCGGACCGTCTCGACCTGATCGTCGGGGACGTCTGCGGGCACGGGGTGGACGAGGCCGCGCTCGGTGTGGAACTGCGGGTGGCCTGGCGGGCCCTGGTGCTCGCCGGGGTGCCGGACGACGAGGTGCTGCCCGCACTGGAGCAGGTGCTGATGAGTGAGCGCCGACTTCGGGAGATCTTCGCGACGGTGGCCACCACCCGACTCGACCTGGACGCCAACCGGGCCACCGTCCGACTCGCCGGGCATCCGCCGCCGCTGCTGCTCTCCGGTGGCCGGGTCGTCCCGGTGCCCGCGCCCGGCGGCCTGCTGCTGGGCGTACGACCTCGCCGGCCGATCGCCTACGACCTGGAGTTCGACACCGATGACTGGTCCCTGCTGATGTACACCGACGGCCTGATCGAGGGGCGGGTGGGCGCCGGCAACGAACGGCTCGACGTGCCGGGCCTGAGCGGGCTGCTCGACGAGCCGGCCAACCGGGAGGTGTCGCTGCCCGAACTGCCGGCCTGGCTGGTCGGTCGGGCCGAGCAGATCAACGGCGGCCCGCTCGCCGACGACGTGGCCATGCTGCTGGTCAGCCGGGGCGGTGGCCGGTGAAGCCGGTGAGCGGCGGCTGGAGTCTGCGCCGCCGGGTCATCACGCTGCTCACCGTCGTGGGCGTGCTGCTGATCGGCCTGGCCACCGCGGAGGCGGCGATGGCCGCCCGCAACCGCACCCAGATCGACGCCATCCTGAACCAGACCGGCCCGCTGCGGGTGCAGTCGCAGGTGCTGCTCAACGCGGTGCTCGACCAGGAGACGGCGGTTCGCGGGTACGCGGTCAGCGGTGACCCGGCTGATCTGAGTCCGTACGAGGCGGGGCTCGAGCAGGAGAAGGCCACCATCAGCGCGATGCGGGCGCTGCTCGACGACTACCCGCAGATCGGCCAGGAGCTGCGGGTAGTCGAGGAGAGGGCCGAGCAGTGGCGGGGGGCCGTGGCCGAGCCGGTCATCGCCACGACCGAACAGGATGGCACCCGCGCCGGCCAGGCGTTGGTCACCGAGCAGGCCCGGCAGCGGTTCGACGAGGTGCGCTCGGCCGTCGACGACCTCCAGCAGGAGATTCTGGCCGCCCGGGAGCAGTCCGCGGCGGACGTCCGCAACAGCAGCAACGTGCTGGTCATCCTGTTGATCATCGCGGCCGTGGTGGTGGTCGTGGCCGGCGCGGTGCTGCTGCTCTCGCTGGACCGGATGGTGATCCGGCCGCTGACCGGGCTGGCCACCCAGGTCCGCGAGGTCGCCGAGGGCGACTACCAGCACCGCATCGCCACCGTCGGCCCACCGGAGTTCATCCGGCTCGGCGACGACGTGGACGCGATGCGCCAGAAGATCGCCTCCGACCTGGCCGAGGTGCGGGAGGCCCGCGAGCGCATCGAGTGGGTCAACAGCCAGCTCCAGAAGCAGGCCGAGGAGCTCACCCGGTCCAACCGCGACCTGGAGCAGTTCGCGTACGTGGCCTCCCACGATCTGCAGGAGCCGCTGCGCAAGGTGGCCAGCTTCTGCCAGCTGCTCCAGCGCCGCTACGCCGGGCAGCTCGACGAGCGGGCCGACCAGTACATCGCCTTCGCGGTGGACGGCGCGCAGCGGATGCAGCGCCTGATCAACGACCTGCTCGCGTTCTCCCGGATCGGCCGGCTCACCACCGGCTTCGTCGACGTCGACCTCAACAAGGTGATGGGCGACGTGGCCGGTCAGACCGAGGCTGCCCGGCAGTACGCCGACGCCGAGCTGACCTGGACCGAGCTGCCGGTGATCCGTGGCGAGGAGCCGCTGCTCACCAACCTGCTGGCCAACCTGGTCAGCAACTCGATCAAGTTCCGCCGTCCCGACGTGCCGCCGAAGGTGCACATCTCGGCCCGGCTGGTCGGGGCCGAGTGGGAGATCAGCTGCCAGGACAACGGCATCGGCATCGAGCCGGAGTTCGCCGACAAGATCTTCGTGATCTTCCAGCGGCTGCACTCGAAGGACGCGTACCCGGGCACCGGCATCGGGTTGGCGATCGTCAAGAAGATCGCGGAATATCACGGCGGCCGGGTCTGGGTGGACACCGACGTACCGGAGGGCACGGCCATCCGGTTCACCCTCCCGGCACGTCCCGAGGACGTGGAGGCGGCTGCCGCCACCGACCCCGCCGAGCAGCCGCAGCCGGCCACGCCGGGGGACACGACGCCCGCGGACGAGGCGTCGTCCGCGCTGCCGGAGCACTCCGCCGGAGCGGACCAGCCGGACCGGGCCGACGGGTCGCCGGAAAGCGGTAGAACGGGTGACATGAGGGAGACGGTGGGATGACCGCGCCGGCGGACGGCAAGAGCCCGATCGAGGTCCTGCTCGTGGAGGACGATCCGGGTGACGTGTTGATGACCCAGGAGGCGTTCGAGGAGCACAAGCTGCGCAACCGGCTGACCGTCGTCTCCGACGGCGCCGAGGCGCTCGCCTACCTGCGGCGGGAGGGCCAGTACGCCGACGCGCTGGCGCCCGACCTGATCCTGCTCGACCTCAACCTGCCCCGCCGCGACGGCCGCGAGGTGCTCGAAGAGATCAAGAAGGATGACGAGCTGCGCCGGATTCCGGTGGTCGTGCTCACCACCTCCCAGGCCGACGAGGACATCCTGCGCAGCTACCAGCTGCACGCCAACGCCTACGTGACCAAGCCGGTGGACTTCGAGCGCTTCATCGCCGTGGTCCGGCAGATCGACGAGTTCTTCGTCAGCGTGGTCAAGCTGCCGCCTCGTGGCTGACACCCTGCTCGACGACGTCGGTGACCTGCTCCTGGAGGCCGCCGACCAGGTCGTGCTGCCGCTGTTCCGCAAGCTCGACGACGCCGACGTGTCGGAGAAGGCGCCCGGCGAGGTGGTCACCGTCGCCGACCGCCGCGCCGAAGAGTTGATTTCCGCTGGGCTGCGCAGGCTGCGGCCGGGCTCGACGGTGGTGGGTGAGGAGGGTGTCGCCGACGATCCGGGGCTGCTGCGGCACCTGCGCGACAGCGGAGACGTGTGGCTGGTCGACCCGGTCGACGGCACCGCCAACTTCGCCGCCGGCCGCCGGCCGTTTGCCCTGATGGTGGCCCTGCTGACCGACGGCCGCCCGACCGCCGGCTGGATTCTCGACCCGTTGGCCGGGACGCTGGCCGCCGGTCGGGCCGACGAGGGCACCCTGGTCAACGGCCAGCCGGTCGACGCCGCCGACGCCGTGCCGCCACTGGGCGACCTGCGCGGCGCGGCGATGACGCGGTTCCTGCCGGCGGAGGCCCGCGACCGGGTCCGCGCCGGCGGTCGGCGGCTCGGCGAGCTGCTGCCCGGCCAGCACTGTGCCGGCCGGGAATACCTCGACATCCTCACCGGCGAGCAGCAGTTCACCCTCTTCTGGCGCACCCTGCCGTGGGACCATGCGCCGGGCACCCTGCTGGTCCGCGCCGCGGGGGGTGTCGCCCGCCGGTTCGACGGCGTCGACTACCACCCGGCCGACGATGGCCGCGGGCTGCTGGTCGCGGCCAACGAACAGGTCTGGGCCGAGGTGCACGAGGCCCTGCTCGGCTCCTGATCCGCACACCGCGCGGCGTCTCCAGGCCGTGTGACGGACGTCCGCGCCGCGACTCCAGGCCGTCGACGACGACGGCCGTGGCGCGTCTCCGCCCACTGTGCGACGACGGCCAGCGCGGCATCGGCGCGCAGTGCGCGACGACGGCGGCACGCTGTGTCGACACTGGGGCCGGCGGGCGGTCGCGGGGCTGGTCACCGGCGCGCGTTCCGGTATTGTGACCGGCGGTCTCCGCCAGCAGGCCGCCGACCGGCGCCGGCGGGGACGCCGCCGCGCAGAGGTCACCGGGGGCCGGCGGTCGACGGAAGGACGCTGTCGTGCCCAGGACCAGGCTCAGCCAGCGGCGCGTTCGCCGCGTACTGCTCCCTCTGCTCACCGCCGTCGCGCTGGTGCTCGCCGGCGGGGTGCCCGCGTACGCCGAGCCCGGTGAGGGCGGCACCAAGAAGTTGCAGGACGCGCTGGAGCTGACCGCCAAGGGTCACATCGAGGCCAAGGCCAAGCTGGACAACTCCAAGCGCCGGCAGACGGCGTTGACCGGCGAGCTGAAGGCCGTCGAGGTTCGGCTGGTCGGGCTCACCGCCCAGGTCGGCGAGGTGGCCGCGCAGTCGTACCGGGCCGGTCGGCTCACCCCGACGGCGATGCTGCTCAACACCGCCACCCCGCAGGCGTTCCTGCAACGGGCCGCCGACCTCGACCTGATGGCCCAGCGGGACAGCAAGCGGCTGCGCGATCTCACCGAGGCCCGGCAGCAGGCCCAGCAGGCCAAGATCGCCATCGACACCGAGGTCCGTGAGCAGCAGAAGCAGCTCGCCGTGATGGCGAAGAAGAAGAAGGAGGCCGAGGCGGCTCTCGCCGAGGTCAGCTCGGGCAGCAGCAACGGTTTCAGCGGCGGCAGCTCCACGTCGGCGAAGCCCGCGCCGCGCAACTCCGACGGGTCCTGGCCGTCGGAGTCCTGCTCGGTGAAGGACCCGACGACCTCGGGCTGCATCACCCCGCGCACCCTCAACGCGCTCAAGCAGACCCAGGCCGCCGGCTACAAGCGGCACGTCTCCTGCAAGCGTGAGGGCGGCGGCGGCGAGCACCCGAAGGGGCGGGCCTGCGACTTCTCGGCCGCCACGAACGGCTTCGAGGACAAGAACGCGACCGGCGGCGACAAGGCGTACGGGGACAGCCTGGCCGCCTGGCACGTGCGCAACGCCGACCGGCTGGGTGTGCTCTACGTGATCTGGTACCGGCAGATCTGGCATCCGGGCACGGGCTGGCGGTCGTACAGCGGCAGCGGCAGCCCGGCCGCCAGCCACACAAACCATGTTCATCTTTCGATGTACTGACCCGAAGCGCCCGCTTCGCTGCGTACCATCGCGACGATGAGCTCCCCACCGTCCGACGTCGCGACCACGCCGGTCTCCTCGGGCCCGTCCGTGCCGGTCACCGGCCGGGCGCTGCCCGGCGGCCTGGCCGCCTTCCTGGTCTTCTTCGCAAGCGGCGCCGTGCTGGTGCTGGAGACGGTCGCGCTGCGCCTGGTCGGCCCGTACGTCGGGGTGACCCTCCAGGTGACCAGCTCGGTCATCGGCATCGCGCTGGCCGCGATCGCGTACGGGGCCTGGGCCGGCGGCTGGCTCGCCGACCGGCGTGACCCACGCGGTCTGCTGGCGCCCGCCCTGGTGCTGGCCGGGATCGCCACCGCCGTGACCCTGCCCGTGGTGCGCTACGCCGGGGAGGTCCTGCGGGGCGGGGCGGCCAGCGCCATCCTGCTGCTGGTGGCGCTCGCCGTGTTCGTGCCGGCGGCGCTGCTGGCCGCGGTCACCCCGCTGGTGGTGAAGCTCCAACTCGCCGACCTGCGTCGTACCGGCCAGGTGGTCGGCCGGCTGTCCGGCATCGGCACCCTGGGCGGCATCACCGCCACCCTGCTCACCGGGTTCGTGCTGGTCGCCGCCCTGCCCAGCACGGTCATTTTGCTGTCGCTGGCGGTGGCGCTCGGGCTGGCCGGCATCGGCCTGGGGTGGTATCTGCGGCGGCAGGCGCGCACCGACCTGCCCGGTCCGGCCCGTACCCGGGCCGCGCTGGCCGTCCTCGGCCTGCTCGGGGCGGGGCTGACCACCATCGCGCCGAACCCGTGCGACATCGAGACCGCGTACCACTGCGCCCGGGTCACCACGGACCCGCTCCGGCCCAGCGGCCGGACGCTGCTGCTCAACTCGGCCCAGCACTCGTACGTCGACCTGGCCGACCCGAAACACCTGGAGTACGCGTACACCAAGTGGATCGGCGCGGTCGCCGACGTGGTCGCGCCGGCCGGGCAGCGGTTGGACGCGCTGCACCTGGGCGGCGGCGGGTTCACCGTGCCGACGTACCTGAGCGCCACCCGACCGGGCACCGACAACGTGGTGTTCGAGATCGACGGCGGGCTCGTCGAGCTGGGCGAGCGGGAACTGGGCGTACGCCCGGGGCCGGGCCTGCGAACGGTGGTGGGCGACGCCCGCATGCTGGTCGCCGGTGAGCCGGCGGACAGCCGCGACCTGGTCGTCGGCGACGCGTTCGGTCACCTGGTGGTGCCCTGGCACCTGGCGACCCGGGAGATGGCCGCCGAGATCCGGCGGGTGACCCGCCCCGGCGGCGTGTACGTGCAGAACGTCATCGACTACCCGCCGCTGCGGTTCATCCGCGCCGAGCTGGCCACGGTGGCCGCCGAGTTCACCCACGTCGCGTTGATCGCCCCGCCGGAGGCGCTCGCCGAGGAGCGGGGCAGCAACTTCCTCATCGTCGGCTCCGACGCGCCGTTGCCGCTGGCCGCCGTCCGCGCCCGCCTCGACGAGGTCGACCGGAGCGTCAGCCTGCTCTCCGGCGCGGGCCTCACGGACTTCATCGGGGAGGCGACGGTGCTGACCGACGACTACGCCCCGGTGGACCAACTGCTGGCGACCGCCTGAACGGGTGATATTCCTGACCGATTCCGATCCTTCAGGTGTAGCCCGGTCTCCTGCGGGCAACAACGGCCACCATGGGCGGTGGGGACCGGAACGGCGCACAACTCCTCGATGAGCGGTACCGGCTCATCGAGCAGCTCGGCGCGGGCGGCATGTCGGTGGTCTGGCGCGGTTACGACGAGGTGCTGGGCCGCCAGGTCGCGGTGAAGGTGCTGGCCTCGCGGCTGGCCAGCGACCGGGCCTTCCGGCACCGGATCCGCATCGAGGCGCAGGCCGCCGCGCGGCTCTGCCACCCCAACATCACCAACGTGTACGACTACGGCGAGTCCCACCAGGTCGGCATCACCGTGCCGTACGTGGTGATGGAGCTTGTCGACGGCGGTTCGCTGGCCGGCCGACTGGGCCGCGAGGTGCGGCTGCCGTGGCGTGCGGCGGTGACCATCGGCGCGGAGGTCAGCTCGGCGCTGGCCACCGCGCACGCTCGCGGGGTCGTGCACCGCGACGTCACCCCGGGCAACGTCATGCTCACCTCGACCGGGGTGAAGGTGGTCGACTTCGGCATCTCCGCGCTGGTCGGGGAGAGCGAGAAGGGGCCGGACGGCGCGCTGCTCGGCACGCCCGCGTACCTCGCGCCGGAGCGGCTGGACAACGGCCAGGTCTCCCCGGCCACCGACGTGTACGCCGTGGGGCTGCTGCTCTACCGGATGCTCACCGGCCGGCTGCCGTGGGAGGCGAACACGACCACGCAGATGCTGCGTGCGCACATGTACAGCGACCCGGACCCGATGCCGGCGGTGCCCGGACTGCCCGACGCGGTGACCGACCTGGTGCGGCGCTGCCTGGCCAAGCGCCCCGCCGACCGGCCGACCACCGCCGAGCTGGCCCGCACCCTCGCCGAGGCGGCCGGCATGCTGGCGGCGGTGCCGGTGTCGCCGGCGGCCGGTCCGCTGGATCCCGCCGAGCTGGCCAACGCCGGCACCACGATCCTGCCCTGGTCGGCGGAGACGGACGCGCTTCCGCTCTCGCGTACCCGGCGCAGCCGCGACCGACGGGTGAACCGGCGGCGGCGGCGGGTGGAGGCCGGGGTGGCAGCCGTCGGGCTGATCGCGGTCACCGGGGCGATGTGGGGGTTCACCTCCCGCAGCCCCGCCAGCGGCGAGGACCGGCCCACGACCGAGGCGCGGATGGGCCTGCCCGAGACGGCCCCCTGCGAGGTGGCGTACGCGCTGCGCACCGACTCCGGCAAGGACTTCACCGCCGAGCTGACCCTGACCAACACCGGTGACCGCGAGCTGCGCGACTGGACGATGAACTTCACGTTCCCCGGGCAGCAGACGGTGACGAAGGCGGAGCCCGCCCCGGTGCAGCAGCAGGGCGGATCGGTGCAGATCCGGCCCGCTGCGCAGCGGACGATTCTGGCGCCGGGCGCGGCCGAGAAGCTCACCCTCGCCGGGACGTACAAGGGGGCTAACCCGTTGCCGGTGGAGTTCCGGCTCGGCGACGCGACCTGCAGGGTACGCGTCTCCGGGGTGGCCGGGACGACCCCGTCCACGGCCCCGCCGAGCAAGGCTGCCCCGACGAAGGCCCCGACGAAGGCACCGACCAAGAAGACGACGGTACGCAGCGGCTCCGGCGGTGCCGCGCCGAAGCCCAAGCCCCCGAAGCCCGCCAAGGCCCCCGCGAAGGAGCACGCGAAGCCGACCGACGCCAAGGGGCCGGGTGGTCCGGGAAAAGGGTGAAGGCGCCCCATAAGCGCGCCGCGCACCACAAATGAGGCGTCAGCGTCGCCCC
This sequence comes from Micromonospora sp. NPDC005254, assembly GCF_042872525.1. Lineage (NCBI taxonomy): Bacteria > Bacillati > Actinomycetota > Actinomycetes > Micromonosporales > Micromonosporaceae > Micromonospora > Micromonospora sp. NPDC005254. Next base: position 445,436 of record NZ_JBIAKM010000001.1, read on the forward strand.
GCGAACCGCTGCACCTGGTCGATCCCACCCTCCACGACCAGCACCCCGCCCTGCTGCAGCTCGGTGTCGTCCGAGGCGTACCGGAAGCGTTCACCCGGCACCTTCGCGCCGATCACCCGGACCCCGTAACGCTCCTCCGGGCGCAGGTCGAGCAGGGTGCGACCGGCCAGCGACTGTGGCACACGGACGGTGGCGATCGCGAAGTCGTCGTCGAACTCGATGAAGTCGAGCAGCCGGCTGACGATCAGGTGGGCCACCCGGTCCCCGGTCTCCGCCTCCGGAAAGATCACGTGGTGCGCGCCCACCGACGACAGGATCTTGGCGTGCTTCTGCGAGGTGGCGCGGGCCCAGATCTGCGGCAGACCCAGCTCGACCAGCGCCAGCACGGTGAGCACGCTCGCCTCCACCGAGGCCCCGATGGCCACCACGGCCCGGCCGAAGCTGGTGACGCCGAGCTGCCGCAGGGCGCCCTCCTCGGTCGTGTCCGCCTGGACCACCCGGTCGAGTTGGGTCGAGAAGCGCTGCACCTGATCCGGGTCGCGGTCGATGGCCAGCACCTCACGGTCCATCCGGGTGAGAGCGCCGGCCAGGTGGCACCCGAACCGACCCAGCCCGATCACCACGATGCCGCTGCCGTCCGATCGTCTCGCCGACACCTCGACCCTCCTTCTCGTCAGCCGACAATGGGTTGTTCCTGGGGATAGCGGTAGAGCCTGCGCCGGGTGTTCAGGGCGATCGCCGACCCGAGGGTGAGCGGACCGACCCGGCCGATGAACATCAGCACGGTCAACACCACCTGGCCGCTGGGCGGCAACTCGCTGGCCAGACCGATGGTCAGCCCGGTGGTGCTGAACGCGGAGGTGACCTCGAACAGGGCGGCGATGAACCGCACGCCCTCGGTGAGCAGCAGCAGGAGCATCGTTCCGGCCGTGACCAGCGCGACGCTGAGCAGGGCCACGGTGACGGCCTGCCGCTGGCTGGCGGTGGCCACCCGGCGGTGCCCGACCGTCACGTCGGGCTCGCCGCGCAGCTCCGCCCAGATGGTGAACGCCAGGAGGAAGAACGTGGACACCTTGATGCCACCGGCCGTGCTGGCGCTGCCGCCGCCGATGAACATCAGCACGATCAGCAGCGGGTAGCTCTCCTCCTGCAGGTCCGTGATGTTCAGCACGTTGAAGCCACCGGTACGGCTCAACGCGATCTGGGTGAAGGACGCGAGCACCTTGCCCTCGGCGTCGTACAAGCCGATGGTGCTGACGTTGGTCCACTCGGCGGCGAGCAGGCCGACGACGCCGAGGATCAGCAGCGCCACGCTGCCCCAGATGGTCAGCTTGGTCGCCACCGCCCAGCCCGCCGGCCTGCGCCACTCGCGCACGGCCTCGAACAGGGCCGGAAACCCGAGCCCGCCGACGATGGCGCCGAACGCCAGCGGCAGCGACACCCACGGATCACGATCGAAGGCCAGCAGCCCGTCCGAGTAGAGCGCGAAGCCGCCATTGTTGAACGCCTGGACGGCATGGAACACGCCGGACCAGAGGGCCCGACCAGGCGTGTAGTCGTACGCCCACCAGAGGCGGCTGGCGACCAGCGCAATCATCACCGCCTCGCACGCGAAGACGGTGACCGCGATCCGCCGCAGCAGCCGGGCCACGTCACCGACCCCGAACTCCGCCGTTTCGGCCTGCACCAGCAGCCGGTTGCGCAGCCCGAGCCGGCGCGAGACGACGAGGATGACCAGCGCCGCGGCGGTGAGGATGCCGAGACCACCGAGCTGAGTGAGCAGGGTGATCACCACCAGGCCCCAACCGGACCAGTAGTTGGGGGTGTCAGTGACGGCCATGCCGGTGACGGACACCGCCGAGGTGGCGGTGAACAAGGCGGTGACCAGGGACGGACGCTGGTGCTGGATGGTCGACCAGCGCGCCAGCAGCAGCGCGGTGCCGAGCAGGATCGGCACCAGGAACCCCAGCGGCACCAGCCGCACGGGGTTGCGGAGTAACCGGCGCACCAGACAATCTTCCTTTTCCGGGTGGCAGCCCGAGTGGGAACGCCCATTCCGGAGATTCACCTGCCGGCCAGTCATCGACCAACTTCCGGTCAATCTCGGGCGGTCTGCTGTCTGCGACATCCCTCGATGACAGGAGACGGCGTTGCGACGTACCCTCTCGATTTTCGGTGTGGCCGGCGCGCTGCTCGCCGCCACCGCCGTGGCCGTGCCCACCCTGGCCGCCGCCGACCCCTCGACCGGGGTCGACCGCGCCCGAGGCAACGACCGGCCGATCGTCATCGGTCACCGGGGCGCCAGCGGCTACCGGCCGGAGCACACCCTGGAGGCGTACCGGCTGGCGATCCGGATGGGTGCCGACTACGTCGAGCCGGACCTGGTGTCCACCTTCGACGGTGTCCTGGTCGCCCGACACGAGAACGAGATCTCCGGCACCACCGACGTGTCGACGCACCCGGAGTTCGCCGGCCGGAAGACGACGAAGACCATCGACGGGGTCGCCGTGACCGGCTGGTTCACCGAGGACTTCACCCTGGCCGAGCTGAAGACGCTGCGGGCCAAGGAGCGGCTGCCGCAGGTCCGCGTGGCGAACACCGCCTTCGACGGACGCTTCGAGGTGCCCACCCTCCAGGAGGTCATCGACCTCGCTCGCACCGAGGGGCGGGCACGGGGCCGCACCATCGGCATCTACCCGGAGACCAAGCACCCGACCTACTTCACGTCGATCGGACTGCCGCTGGAGGAGCCGCTGCTGAAGGTGTTGCGGCAGAACAAGCTGGACCGGAAGAACTCGCCGGTCTTCATCCAGTCGTTCGAGACGGCCAACCTGCGTCGACTGAGCCGGCTGACCGACGTGAAGCTCGTCCAGCTGCTCGACGCCACCGGCCGCCCGTACGACTTCACCGCCGCCGGCGACACCCGCAGCTACCAGGACCTCGCCACGGCGGCCGGCCTGAAGTGGATCGCCGGGTACGCCGACGGCATCGGGGCGAACAAGAACCTGATCGTGCCCCGCGACGCCGCAGGCAAGCTGCTCGCCCCGACGAACGTGGTGCGTGACGCACACCGCGAGCGGCTGCTCGTGCACGCCTGGACGTTCCGCGCGGAGAACCAGTTCCTCCCCGTGGACTTCCGGATCGGCACCGACCCGAACGCGCGCGGCGACATCACGTCCGAGTACGAACTCTTCCTCGGCCTGGGTCTGGACGGCGTCTTCAGCGACCACCCGGACACGGCAGTCGCCGCCCGCGCCGGCCTCGCCGACAACTGACCTCGGCCCGGAGCTGACCCGCTCCGAGCCGACCACCGGGCCGATCACGCCCGGCCCACACGCTGGCCCGTCGTCCGTCACCTCGGACGCCGGGCCAGCGGCGTCTCCGGCACAGCCCGCAGGCCCAAGACCCGCCGACCTCTTGTACGGGACGCCCCACTCGACCGGAGCCACTTGCTGTGTTGAGCGGTATACCTGTGAGTCATAAAAATGACTCACAGGTATACCGCTCAACAGGAGATGGCTCGCCCGACGGCGACACTCCCCAAGGTCGCGCTCGATCCAGGATGTAGTGGCCTCGCCGTGCTCCCGAGGCCACTACATCAACGATCGAGCACGATCTTGCGAGGGCCGTACGGCTGACGGCTGAGCGGCGGATGGCTCGGCGGGACACACCTGTCGATCCATCCGTGGCGCTTCGGGCTATCGGGAGGCCTGGGCCGAGGGTGGTAGTGCGGCCCGCTGTAACCCCGGGCCACCCCCTTCCTGTTACTTGTGTGTTTCCGCCACATAGCTCGTGGGTGACGTCACTTCTAGCGTGAGCCGACAACACAGCATCCTGTCCTCACCTGGAGTCGCGATGACGGTCCGGCACACGCGGCGGGCGTTCCTCTCCGCCGCCACGATGATGGCTGCGGCGCTCGCCGCAACGGCCTGTGGTAGCCCGCAGGACACCGCCACCGGCGGCGGCGACAGCGCCGCCCCGGTCAAGGTTGGCCTGGTGTACTCCCAGTCGGGAGCCCTGGCCAGCTACGGAAAGCAGTACGTCGAGGGGTTCAAGGCGGGGTTGGACTTCGCCACCAAGGGCACCGGCAAGGTGGGTGACCGGAAGATCGAGCTGACCGAGGTCGACGACGCCGGCGACCCGGCCAAGGCGGTCTCCGCCGCGAAGGACCTGATCGGCAAGGGTACGAAGATCATTGCCGGCTCGACCGCGTCCGGTGTGGCGCTCCAGGTCGCGCCGATCGCGGCGCAGAACAAGGTTCTCTTCATCTCCGGCCCGGCCGCTACCGACGCGGTGACCGGGGCGAACAAGTACACGTTCCGCTCCGGCCGGCAGTCCTACCAGGACGTGGTGACCGCCAAGTCGTTCATCGGCGACCCGGCCGGCAAGAAGGTCGTGGTCTTCGCCCAGGACGGCGCGTTCGGCGACGCCAACGAGGCGGCCGTCAAGGCGGTCATCGGTAGCGCCGGCGCCACCGTGAGCAGCGTCCGGGCGCCGGCCAGTGCCACCGAGTTCACGCCGTTCGCCAGCCAGATCAAGGCCGCCAAGCCGGACCTGCTCTTCGTGGCCTGGGCCGGCACGACCGCCCCGGCCATGTGGCAGACGCTCGACCAGCAGGGTGTGCTCTCCTCCACCACGGTCGTCACCGGCCTGGACATCCGGGCCTCCTGGCCGACGTTCGGGGCGGCCGGCGCGAAGATCTCCTTCCTCTCGCACTACTTCGACGGTGCGTCCGACACCGAGGCCAGCAAGGCGCTCAAGGCCAAGGTGAACACCATCGACCTGTTCCACCCGGACGGCTTCGCCGCCGCCCAGATGGTGGTCCGCGCGGTGCAGGAGGGCGGCGACGACGTCGACAAGATGGTCACCGCGCTGGAGGGCTGGAGCTTCGACGGGGTCAAGGGCAAGATGACCATCCGGGCCGCCGACCACGCGCTGCTCCAGCCGATGTTCCAGGCCAAGCTGACCGGCAGCGGCACCGCCTTCACGGCGACCGCGCAGAAGAGCCTCACCGGTGACGAGACCGCGCCGCCGGCCGTGGCGATGAAGGGCTGATTCATGCTCGCCACCCGCGGTCTGACCTGGCGGATCGGTGAGGTCGCCATCGTCGACAGCGTCTACCTCGACCTGGCGCCCGGGGAGTTCCTGGGCGTGATCGGGCCGAACGGCGCCGGCAAGACCTCACTGTTCAACCTGATCACCGGCCTGCGCCGGGCCACGGAGGGTCGGATCACCCTGGACGGGCAGGACATCGGTGGGCTTGCGCCGCACCGGCGGGCCCGCCTCGGTCTGGGCCGTACCTTCCAGGCGTCGTCGGTCTTCGGCTCGCTCAGCGTGCGGGAGAACGTCCGGCTCGCCGTGCAGGCGCACCGCGGGGGCTCGATGGCGCTGTGGCGGCGGGCGGCGGCCGACCGGGAGGTCGCCGCCGCCGCCGACGCGGCGCTCGACCGGGTCGGCCTCGCCCACCGGGGTACGGCGATGGCCGGCACCCTGGCACACGGCGAGAAGCGCAAGTTGGAGATCGCTCTGCTGCTGGCCGGTGAGCCGCGGGTGATGCTGCTCGACGAGCCGATGGCCGGCGTCAGCGCCGAGGACGTGCCCGAGCTGGTCGCCGTCATCAAGTCGTTGACCGGGGACAGCGGTCGGGCGGTGCTGATGGTCGAACACCACATGGACGTGATCCTCGAACTGGCCGACCGGATCGCCGTCATGCACCACGGCGCGCTGCTCGCCTGCGACACCCCGGAGACGGTGATGGCGAACCCCACCGTGCAAGAGGCCTACCTGGGGGAGTCGCTCTGATGGAACCGATCCTCAGCGTGGAGGACCTGTCGGTCCGGATCTCCGGGCTGCACATCCTCCAGGGGGTGTCCTTCACTGTCGCCCCGACCGGGGTGACCGTCCTGCTCGGCCGCAACGGGGTCGGCAAGACCACCACGCTGCGCGCGATCGTCGGCCTCACCCCGCCCGCCGGCGAGGTCCGCGGCACCATCCGGATGGGCGCGCAGAGTCTGCTGGCCCGCCCCACGCACCGGCTGGTCCGCGGCGGTCTCGGTTACGTGCCCGAGGACCGCTGCGTCTTCGCCGGCCTCACCGTCGCGGAGAACCTGCGGCTCGCCGAGCGGCGCGGCACCACCCCGGCGTACGACAAGGTCTTCGCGCTCTTTCCGGAGCTGGACCGGCGCGGACGCCAACGGGCCGGTTCGCTCTCCGGCGGGCAGCAGCAGATGCTCGCGATCGGGCGGGTGCTGCTCAATGACAACCGGCTGCTGCTGGTCGACGAGCCGACCAAGGGGTTGGCGCCGAAGGTGGTGACCGAGGTGGCCGAGGTGTTGGAACGGGTCGCGGAGTCGGTGCCGGTGCTGCTCGTCGAGCAGAACCTGGCGGTCGTACGCCGGCTGGCCCGCGACGCGGTGGTGCTGGCCGCCGGCAAGGTGGCCTGGACCGGCGACGCCCGGGAGCTGCTGTTGGAGACGGCGCTGACCAAGTCGCTGCTGGGTGTGGGCTCGGCGGAGGTGAACCACTGATGGGCACCGTGATCCTCTTGACGCTGACCGGGCTCGGCCTGGCGGCGCTGTACTTCCTCGTCGCGTCCGGCCTGTCCCTCGTCTTCGGCCTGGCCGACGTGCTCAACTTCGCGCACGGACTGTTCCTCGGCGTCGGCGCGTACGGCACCTGGTGGGCGGCGGGCAATCTGCCCGGTGCCGGCGGCGACGGGTTCGGCTTCGTGTTCGCGGTCGCCTTCGGGGTGGCCGCCGGCACGCTGGTGGCGATCCTGGTCGAGCTGGTGCTGATCCGCCCGCTGTACTCCCGCACCATCGAGCAGGTGCTGGTCACCGTCGGGCTGTCGCTGGCCGGGGTGGCGTTGCTCCAGGCCACCTGGGGTGCGGACGCCCGGCCGTTTCCACGGCCGGACTGGACCCGGCAGGTGACCGGGATCCTCGGCGCGCAGGTGCCCAACGGTGGCCTGCTGCTGATCGTCGCGGCGGTGCTGGTGCTCGGCGCGATCCTGGCGTTCCTGCGCTGGACCCGCTACGGCCTGGTGATCCGGGCCGGGGTGGAGAACCGGGAGATGGTGACCGCGCTCGGCATCGACGTCCGCAAGGCGTTCACCCTGGTCTTCGCGATCGGTGGGGCGGCCGCCGCGCTCGCCGGTGCGCTCGGCGGGGTCTACTTCGGCACCGTCTCGCCCGGGCAGGGCGGCTCGCTGCTGATCTTCGCGTTCATCGTGGTGGTGATCGGCGGGATGGGCTCGGTGGTCGGCTCCGCGTACGCGGCGGTCGTGGTCGGGCTGGTGCAGCAGTTCGTCAACTACTACGGCACGTCCGGGCTGGGCGACATCTGCGTGGTCGGCCTGCTGGCCGTGGTGCTGCTGCTGCGCCCGCAGGGCATCGCCGGAAAGGTGGCAACGGCATGACGGTGATCGACGCGCCTCCCGCGCAGGTACCCGACGAGTTGACCCCGCAGCGGGGGCGGTGGCACCGGGTCCGCCCGTTCCTGCCGCTGGTCGCGCTGGCCGTGCTGGCGATCCTGCCGTACTCGACGATCTCCCTGCCGGGGATCTTCGAGGGGCCGGTCAACTCACCCGGCACCCTGCAACTGCTCGCCATCTGCCTGATCTTCGGCGGGCTGGCGGCCGGGTACGACCTGCTCTTCGGCCGGACCGGGATGCTCTCCTTCGGGCACGCGCTGTACTTCGCTGCCGGTGTCTACGGCACCGACATCCTGGTCACCCGGGCCGGCCTGCCGCTGTGGCAGGCGGCGCTGCTGACCATCACCGGGGGAACCATCCTCGCGGCGCTGCTCGGCGCGGTGGCGCTGCGGACCGTGGGCATCGCCTTCGCCATGGTCACCCTCGCCTTCGCCCAGGTCGGCGCGATCCTGGTGGCCCGGGACTTCGGCGGGCTCACCGGCGGCGAGGAGGGTCTGCCGCTGGACGTGTCCGGGCTGCCCGCCGGGCTGGTCGGGGTGACCAACACGGTCAACCTGTACTGGTTGGCGCTCGCGTACCTGACGCTTGTGGTGTTCGTGGTGCACCGGGTGAGCGGGTCGCCGACCGGTCGGGTGCTCGCCGGGCTGCGTGACGACGAGCGGCGGATCGGCGTGCTCGGGCTGGACCCGTACCGCTACAAGCTGGTGGCGTTCACCCTGGCCGGCGGGCTGGCGTCGACGGGCGGGGTGGTCTACGTCCTGATCGTCGGCGGCGCGTCGCCGCACATCACCTCGTCCGAGCTGACCCTGTCGCTGCTGGTCATGGTGGTGCTCGGCGGGCCGGGCACCCGGTGGGGGCCGGTGCTCGGTGGGGTCCTCTACATGTACCTGGACCACCGGCTCACCGCGTTCGGCACGAGCGACGCGGTCGACAACCTGCCGGCCGTCCTCAGTCACCCGCTGAGCCAGCCCCTGTTCGTCCTGGGCACGGTCTTCATCCTGGCCGTCTACTTCTTCCCCGGAGGCATCACAAGCCTCGCCCCCCGCCTGGCCCACCTGACCAGATCCCTCCGCCCCCCACGCTGACCCCTCTGTCGATCATGAAGTTATTGCCACGACACGCCGTCGCGGATGGCGATAACTTCATGATCGATGGGGTTCTGTGGATGGCCGAGGGGCACGGCGGCTCGGTCCTCGGCCGCTGAGCACGCCACGCCGACCCGCAGCGCACTGAGCACGCCACTGTCCGCGGACGACGACAGGGCGGCGGCCCCCCGTGTGGCCGCCGCCCTCTGCGTCGTGGATCAGCCGTTCAACAACTCGTACGCCATCGCCGGCGCCTTCGTGGCGGCGGCGCCGGTCGGCATGCTGATCTTCGGCGCGCTGCCGTAGTCGGCGTACTTCACGACGTAGTCGTACGCCTTCGCCTTGCCGGCGGCCGGCATCTTCAACGTCAGCGAGGCCAGGTGCTTGTCCGCGCCGACCACCGCGGTGAACGGCACCTTCTTGGCGGCCTCCCCGAGGGCCGCCGCCTCGCCCTCCTCCAGCGCCTTCGACGCCTCCGGCTCGCTCACGTCGATGAACCCGACGTACTGACCGGGGCTCTTCTCCTCGACCGAGGTGGCCGCCTGGATCAGCGGACCGGCGTTGCCCTGGTCCACACCGTCGTAGGACGGGACGCTCTCGGCGTCGGTCAGCTTCGCGCGGTCCAGCTTCATCCACTTGTCGGGGAACTTCGGCAGGCCGGGACGGCCGCTGAGCTTCACCTTCACCCAGTACTGCTCCTCGATCACCAGGAACGACATCTTCAACGCGATGCCGTCGGAGTCCGGCGGCATGACCATGTTGAGTTCGAGTCCCTTCGCCGCCGGGTCGACCCGGCCGTCGACGGTGCTCGACGCGTCCTTGCCGCTCAACCGGAACGCCCCCTCGGTGCCGTCCGGGACGGCGTCGAGGAGCCCCTCCTTCGGACTGACGCTCGGGCTGGCGGACGGGCTGCTCTGTGGCGCCGCGGCCGGTTCGCTCTTCGACCCGCAACCCGCGAGCAGGGTGGTCGCGGCCAGCACGGCGGCGGCCGTACCGACCGTCCGTCGGATGGTGCCGGCGGTGCCCGTTGCCTGTGTCATCGCACTTCTCTTTCTCGCTGCCTGGCTTCTGCCGACGACGATGCTGCCGGCCGGCACGGCGGTTCGGCTGCCGATATGCTGCCGTCCGGCTGCCGGGCACTGCCGTCCGGCGCTCGCGGGGGTGTCAGGAGCGGAAACTCGCATGTCAGGACAGCTGCGTTTCGAGATCCTCGGGCCTCAGCGGGCCTGGTACGCCGACCGGGAGATCGACCTCGGTCCCGGCAAGCAGCGCGCGGTGCTCGCCGTACTGCTGCTCTCCGCCGGCCGCTCGGTCTCCACCGGGCAGATCGTCGAGGCGGTCTGGCCGGAGGACCCGCCCGCCAACGGCCCGAACGTGGTGCAGAAGTACGTGGCCGGGCTGCGCCGGGTGCTGGAACCGGACCGGTCGCCGCGTACGCCGGGACAGGTGCTCAGCCTCACCGACGCCGGCTACCTGCTCCGGGTCAGCCCCGAGGCGGTGGACGCGGTCCGCTTCGAGCGGGGGGTGCACCGCGCCCGACAACGCCGCGCGGAGGGCCGTGCCACCGACGCGGTGACCGAGCTGGCCGCAGCCCTGGCCCTGTGGCAGGGGGAACCGTTCGCCGGCTTCACCGGGCCGGTCTTCGAGGCGGCCCGGCAGCGGTTGGTGGAGCTGCGGGCCGTGGCGCTGGAGACCCGGGCCGAGCTGATGGTGGACCTCGGGCGGCACCGCGAGATGGCCGGGGAGCTGGTGGAGCTGGTGGCCGAGTTCCCGGTTCGGGAACGGCTACGGCACCAGCTCATGCTGGCGCTCTACCGCAGTGGGCGGCAGGCGGAGGCACTCGCCGCGTACCGGGAATTCGCGGACCTGCTCCGCGAGGAGTACGGCATCGAGCCGGGTGAGGCGCTCCGCGTGTTGCACGGGCGGATACTGCGCGCCGACCCGACACTGGTGGTGGAAAAGCCGGCGAACGAGCCGGAGTCACCCCTGCCCGCGACCGCGGGATCCGTCGCGGTGGTGCCGGCCCAGGAGCGGGCAGCCGAGTCAGGCCACCCAGCCGACCCGGTCTCCGCCGTTCCGCCGCCCGTTCCGCCGCCGGCCGCGTTCCCGCCGCCGGCCGCCGTTCCGCCGCCCACCGCGTTCCCGCCGATGCCGCGGGACGAGTACCCGGTGCGTGGCACCCCACCCCGGCGGGCGCGGCGGTGGGTCAGCATCAGCACCGCGATCGTCGCCGCGCTGATCGGGGTGCTCTCCTTCGGCCTGCTCACGTGGCTGGTGGTGCTGGTCTACGCGGTGTGGCGACGGAGCTGGCGACACGGGCTCGCCTCCCTCGGCTACCTGTCGGTGATGGTCGCGTTCATCGGCATGGTCGGCTCCGGTGACTCGGACGACGTGACCGCCGTCGACGTCGTCGCGATCATCACCTGGCTGCTCACCTGGCTGCTCGGCGTCCTGCACACGCTCCTGCTCAACGGTGCGATCTGGTCAGCGATCACCGGCCGAGGCGCGGCGCCGGCCGGGGCGGTCGCCGACGAGCGCCGGGTCCGCCGTGAGCAGGCCCGCTACCTGCTGTACCACTACCCGGCGGCGCGGCATGAGTTGCGCATCGGCCGGCCCGACCTGCCCCGTACCTTCGACGACGGGGGCCTGGTGGACGTCAACGCGGTCCCCGAGACGACGATCGCCGAGCTGCCCGGGATCACCGCCGAGCAGGCCCGGCAGGTGGTGGTGGACCGCTGGCTGCGTGGCCCGTTCGGTTCGATGGAGGACCTGGCCGCTCGCTGTCTGCTCCCGCTGCTGCTCACCGACTCCCTCCGCGACCACCTCGTCTTCCTTGCCCCGACGCCGGGCCCGACGACCGTGCTCCCGCAGCAGACCGCCGCCCACCCGCAGCAGACCAGCCCTCCGCCCCAGCAGACCAGCTCTCCGCCCCAGCAGACCAGCTCTCCGCCGCAACAGGCCGGAGGGGATGTCCGCCCCAGCTGGTAGAAATGCCGGATGGGCGACGAACGGGCGGCGGTACGGGAGCGGGCCGAGGCGGTGCTGCGCCGGCTGGCCGGTGAGCACGCCCGACTGCGCGAGGATCAGTGGCGGGCCATCGAGGCGTTGGTCGTCGACCGGCGACGGGTGCTCTGCGTGCAGCGCACCGGTTGGGGCAAATCAGCCGTCTACTTCGTGGCCACCGCCCTGCTGCGCGACAGCGGGCAGGCCGACCAGGCCGGCCCCACCGTCATCGTGTCGCCGCTGCTGGCGCTCATGCGCAACCAGGTGGAGGCCGCCGCGCGGGCCGGCATCCGGGCTCGCACGATCAACTCGGCGAACCTCGACGAGTGGGACGAGATCACCGCCGAGATCCAGGCCGGCGCGGTGGACGTGCTGCTGATCAGCCCGGAGCGGCTCAACAACCCGGACTTCCGCGACGGCGTGCTGCCGAAGCTGGCCGCGACCACCGGGCTGCTGGTGGTCGACGAGGCGCACTGCGTCTCCGACTGGGGGCACGACTTCCGACCGGACTACCGGCGGCTGCGCACGTTCCTCGCCAACCTGCCCGAGCGCACGCCCGTGCTGGCCACCACCGCCACCGCCAACGCCCGGGTCACCCAGGACGTGGCCGAGCAGTTGGGCGACGCGCTCGTCCTGCGCGGCACGCTGGACCGCGAGTCGCTGCGCCTCGGCGTCCTCGACCTGCCCAGCCCGGCGCACCGGCTGGCCTGGCTCGCCGACCACCTGGACGAGCTGCCCGGGTCCGGCATCGTCTACACGCTGACCGTCGCGGCAGCGGGGGAGACGGCCGAGTTCCTGCGGTCGCGGGGCTATCCGGTCGCCTCGTACTCGGGGCAGACCGACGACGCCGACCGGCGGGCCGCCGAGCAGGACCTGCTCGACAACAAGATCAAGGCGCTGGTCGCGACCAGCGCGCTCGGCATGGGCTTCGACAAGCCCGACCTGGGCTTCGTCGTCCACCTCGGCGCACCACCCTCGCCGATCGCGTACTACCAGCAGGTCGGCCGGGCCGGCCGCGCCGTCGAGCACGCCGAGGTGCTGCTGCTGCCCGGTGTCGAGGACGCCGCGATCTGGCGCTACTTCGCCTCGCTGGCGTTCCCGCCGGAGCAGCAGGTCCGCGCCGTGCTGGCCGCCCTGCACACCGACCGTCCGCTCTCCACCCAGGCCCTCGAACCCCTCGTCGACCTGCGCCGGGCCCGCCTGGAGCTGATGCTCAAGGTGCTCGACGTGGACGGCGCGGTCCGCCGGGTGCGCGGTGGCTGGCTCGCCACCGGCGAGCCCTGGGTCTACGACGAGGCCCGGTTGCGCCGCGTCGCCGAGGCGCGCACCGTCGAGCAACAGGCCATGCGGGAGTACGCGTCGACGTCCGACTGCCGGATGCGGTATCTACGCGAACGCCTCGACGACACCGCCGCGACCGACTGCGGCCGGTGCGACAGGTGCGCCGACCCGCTCTTCGCCGCCGACGTGTCGACGGCAGCGCTCGCCGCCGCGCAGACCTTCCTCGGTCGCCCCGGCGTGGAGATCGCCCCGAAGAAGCTCTGGCCGACCGGGCTGGACGCGGTGGGCGTACCCCTGAAGGGCCGGATCGCCCCCGCGGAGCAGGCGCTGCCCGGCCGTGCGGTCGGGCGCCTCTCCGACCTGGGCTGGGGTGGCCGGCTGCGGGAGCTGGTGGGCCCGGAGGCGCCCGACGTGCCGGTGCCCGACGACGTCGCCGGCGCGGTGGTCGAGGTGCTGAAGGCGTGGGCGCACGGCGACGATCCGTGGCCCCGCCGCCCGGTCGGCGTGGTCGCGGTGGGCTCCCGCCGGCGGCCCCGGCTGGTCGGCTCGCTGGCCGAGCGGATCGCCGCCGTGGGCCGGCTGCCGCTGCTCGGCGCGGTCACCCCGACCGGCCCGGACGGCCCCGGCGGGCCGCGCGGCAACAGCGCCCAGCGGGTACGCGCGCTGCACGACGCCTTCACCGTGCCGGCCGACCTGGCCGACGCGCTGGCCGCGCTGGAGGGGCCGGTGCTGCTCGTCGACGACCTGGTCGACTCGGGTTGGACGATGACGATGGTGACCCGCGCGCTGCGGCGGGCCGGTGCTCCCGATGTGCTCCCGCTCGCTCTGGCCGTGGCCGGCTGAGCCGCCGTTCGCGATCGCGGAGGTCGGTGGGCGGCTGCGGGGCGGAAAGTTCCCGGGCCGCGCGGATTGCGACGGTCGCCACGCCGCCCCGGCGTCGGTCAGGGCTGGCCGGGCGCGGCGGTACGGTGGCCGCATGACCGATCAGCAGCCCGTCACCCGCGCGTACGCCGTGACCGGCATGACCTGCGCGCACTGCGTGCGTGCGGTCACCGACGAGCTGTCGGCGCTGCCCGGTGTGCGGCAGGTCCAGGTCGACCTGGCCTCCGGCACCGCGACGGTGACCAGCGACAGCCCGCTGCCCGACGAGTCGGTGCGGGCGGCCGTCGACGAGGCCGGCTACGTGCTGGACGCTGGCGGTGCCTGAGCAGGCCGCCACCGTGCCGGACCGGAGCACGGTCCGGCTGGCGCTGGTGGTCGGCGGGCTGGTGCTCGCCGTGCTGCTCGGGTTCGGCCTCGGTCGCATGAACGGCACCACCACCACCGGCGGCAGCAGCGCTGCGGCACTGACCGCCGACCACACCCACCCGCCGGGCACCGGGGCCCACGACCACGGGTCCGTGACGGGCGCCGACCAGGGCGCGGCCGCCGAGCCCGGCGGTCTGTCGGTCAGCTCGGCCGGATACACGCTCGTCCCCCTGGCCACCGAGTTTCCGGCCGGCCGCCCCGGGCAGCTCCGCTTTCAGGTACGCGACGTGCAACGCCGCCCGGTCACCCGGTTCGCCGTCGTGCACGACAAGCCGATGCACCTCATCGTGGTCCGTCGGGACCTGACGGGCTACCAGCATCTGCACCCGACCATGGCGGCGGACGGCACCTGGACGGTGCCGGTGACCCTCGCGCAGCCCGGCGTCTGGCGGGCGTACGCCGACTTCACGGTGGTCGCCGACAACGGCGGCCAGAGCGCGCTGACCCTCGGGGTGGACCTGGTCGTGCCGGGCACGTACGAGCCGCGTTTGCTGCCCGGCCCGGCGACCTCGACGACGGTGGACGGGTTCAGCGTCGCCTACCAGGGCAGCCCGCAGGCCGGTGTCACGGTGCCGCTCACCTTCCGGATCGACGGCGCGGACGGTGACGCGGTGCTGGAGCGCTACCTCGGGGCGTACGGCCACCTGGTGGCGCTGCGCGAGGGCGACCTGGGCTACCTGCACGTGCACCCCGAACCGGAGCTGGCCGACGGCCAGGTGAAGTTCTGGCTGACCACCCCGGGCCCGGGCCGCTATCGCCTCTACCTCGACTTCCAGGTAGCCAACAAGGTCCACACCGCCGAGTTCACCCTGACGGTCCCCTGACCCCCGGCCTCCCGCCCGCCCCCCGGGGCCCCCCGTTGATCATGAAGTTATTGCCACTCGCGTCGGCGTGTCGCGGCAATAACTTCATGATCGACGCGCGGAGGGATGGGGGGTGAGGGTGGGGGGTTAGCCGGCTCGGCGGGTGGGGCGGCGGGCCAGGTAGCGGAGGAGGTCGCGGATGTGGTGCTTTTCCTCGGCTGGGACGGTGGGATCGGCCAGGCGGTCGAGGATGGCCCGGACGTCGGCCTCGACCGGGCCGTCATCGCTGCGGCGCCGGGGCATCGAGCCCGCGTCGGGCAGCCCGAGCGCCCGGAACGCGGCAGCCACCGGCAGATCCAGCGCGGCGCAGAAGCCGCGTACCTTGGCCAACTCGGGGTAATCCTGCCAGTCACCGGCGAGCCAACGGAACACTGTGGAACGGCCCACGCCCGTGTGCGAGGCAAGATCAGTCACGGTCCATCCGCGCTCGTTGCGAGCGTCGTCGATGGCGCGCCGGACGAAGCGGGCGAACGCCATCTGCGGTGACACGTCTGCGGAACCCATTCCGGTATGTCTTTCCCTCCCGGCCGAGCACTGGGAAGATGTGCCTCCCGAGCGTAGTACGCCGGGAACCGGAAACCACTGACTGACCGCACAAACTGTCCCACCGATGAGACTCCAACTCGGGCAGTATTCGTACCGGCACCCAGCGATCATCGTCGTTCTTCCACTAAGCTCGGTGCCCGTCCCGGCACGGCGCACGCGCGCGTGCCGCCGATCGCCCGGACCACCGCCGAGGAGCACCATGGCCGAATCGAGCCGTCCGCTGCCGTACCAGCCCGGTGCGGTGAGCCTCTTCTTCGTCGCCAAGGCTGGCGTCTTCGCCGCCGGGTTCTGGATCTGGTTGCTGGTCCTGGTGCTGCGCACCAGCACGGCGACCGGCGCCCACGTGCTGGCCGCCACCGGCGCGATCACCACCACACTGGTCGCGGTGGTGCTGGGCGCCCGGATGGCGCTGCAACGCAACGCCGCCATCCGACACGCCGAGACGAAGAAGCTGCTCGTCGACATCTCCTGGAACGCGTTCACGGCCGCCGGCAACGCCGAGAGCTCGGGAAAGGTGGTGCCCTTCCCGAGCAGCGCGGGTGAGGACGACCGCCCAGCCCTGCGCCACAGCGGGGACCGGGTGTCGGTCTTCGACCGCTCCGGCGTCCGGGACCGGGGCAACAACGGCGACCGCCGACGCTGAAACCGAGTCCACGGGCGACGGTTTCCGCGTACCTGGCGGTTCAATGTGTCGTTGACAAGCAGAGGTACGGCTCGCACCGGTGATCGCGCCACGCTCCTGCTCTGACCACCGACGGGCGTCCCCGAAGAGTCGCGGGCGGTGGCACGCCGGGCGGGGCGAGATGTTCGGCGGAGCGGAGTTCTGGATATAGGCTGGTTCCGTTCGCGGCGGAATTCGCTAATTACCCGAACAGGCGAGGGGGTGAGGCGTGCCGGCCTCAGGCAAACCCGCCCTTGATGGGCCGCCGGAGCGGGAGGCCGATGTTCTCCGCCGTGTCGTGGCGCTCGTGGTGGATCGGCTGCCGCCTGGATGGTCGATGCGCCTTGCTGAGCAAGTGCCGGGCCGGATCGACGGTGTAGCTGAGCTGACCGGTCCTGATGGGGCGACGGCGGTCTTCGTCATCGAGGCAAAGCGCTCGGTGGTCACCAGCGATCTTGCCTCCGCCCTCGACCAACTTCGCTCCCACAGGCTGCCTAACGTCGATCGTCCGTTGCCTATGATCGCCGCCCGATACCTCGGGCCTTCGGCTCGCGCATGGCTGGAAGAGCGCAAGGTCTCCTACGGTGACGCTACGGGCAATATGCAGATATCGCTTGAACGTCCGGCGATGTACCTGCGCGACAGGGGCGCCGATCGAGATCCCTGGCGCGGGCCAGGCAGGCCCCGCGGCACTTTGCAAGGGCCGCCAGCGGCGCGTGTCGTACGCGCCTTGGTGGACACCGCTGCAGAGATGAGCGTTCCAGACTTGGTACGCCTGTCGGGCGCGTCAACAGGAGCGACATATCGAGTTGTTGACTTCCTTCAGCGCGAAGCGCTTGTCACGCGCGCGAAAGGCGGCCTGATAAGGGGCGTTGAGTGGCGCCGAATCCTGGAGCGATGGAGTGAGGATTACGGTTTCCAGCGCAGCAACAGTGTCAACGCCTACCTGAGTCCGCGAGGCATTCCGGCGTTGCAGGAAGACCTGCGGGGGGTGCACGGATTGCGCTACGCGCTGACCGGGTCTTTGGCGGCGCACCGTCTAGCGCCTTATGCGCCGGCCAGGCTGGCGATGCTTTACGTGGACGACGTGACCCAAGCCGCCGAGAAACTCAAGCTGCGCCCCGTTGATGCGGGTGCGAACGTGCTGCTCGCGCAGGGAAAGTACGACGTCGTGTTCGATCGACGGGTGCAGGATGACGGCTTGCTTTATGTGGCTCCGAGCCAAGCCGCTGTCGATCTGCTGACAGGCCCTGGGCGGGCGCCTGCTGAGGGGCAGGAACTCCTTGACTGGATGGAGGAGCATGAGCAGGCATGGCGACGATGACCTTCTGCTGTCCGCACGGGGTGCGTTACTGGACGCCCTGGATGCTCTTCGCGACCACGCCAACGCTGTGATCGTGATCGGAGCACAGGCGATATACCTGCATACGGGTGCCGCACCCGTCGCACTGGCGGAAGCGACCAAGGATTGCGACCTTGCACTCGACACGCGCGCGCTCCCGCAGGAGCCATTACTGGAGGAGGCCATGCGGGCAGCCGGGTTTCATCTCGATGTTCGAGCGCACCAGCCTGGGGCATGGTTGAACCCCAAAGGAATTCCCGTCGATCTGATGGTCCCAGAGGCGCTTGCTGGTGGATCAAGTCGTCGGGCAGCAAGAATCCCGCCGCACTCCACGAGAGCGGCGAGGCGAGCGGTTGGATTGGAGGCTGCGGTCGTCGACCACGCCGCACTTGCCATACGTGCGCTCGCTCCGGGCGACAGCCGTGTCTGTACGGCCAATGTCGCGGGCCCTGCCGCTTTGCTGGTGGCCAAGTTGCACAAGGTTGGCGAGCGGCAACAGGCGCCCAAGCGCCTCGTGGATAAGGACGCACACGACATCTACCGGCTTCTCGTGGCGGTGAGAACCGAGCAGCTTGCTGACAGTCTGCGCGAGCTTCGGGCTGATGAACTTGCAGGGCAGGTGACCGAGCAAGCCCTTGGATTCTTGGCGTACCTGTTCGCGGCAAGCCCCGAAGCGCCAGGATCGGTGATGGCGGGCAGAGCCGAGGAGGGTATCGGTGACCCTCTCGTTGTGTCGACCGCTGCTTATGCTCTGGCCGACGATCTGCTGGCCTCGGTGGGCTGACTGCCGGGCCCGCGCCGAAGCGCTAGACGGCGGGCGGCTCGTCGGCGGCGAGCAGGGTCTCCAGCCGGGGTGTGACCCGCCACTGGTCGACGAGTTCGCGGTACTCCGCCTGTCGGGGGTCGGCGGTGCCGCTACGGCGGGCTCGGATCAGCAGGTTGCGGGGCGTGTGCTGGGAGTCGACGAACTCCACCACCTCGGCCCGGTACCCGTGCACCCGCAGCAGCCCCGCGCGCAGCGCATCGGTGAGCACGTCGGCGAAGCGTTCGCGCAGGATGCCCTGCCGGGTCAACAGCTCGTACGGCGCCGGGGTGGGCTGGGCGCGTAGCTGCTTTGCCAGGTCGTGGTGACAGCACGGCGCGGCGAGCACCCAGCGGGCCTCCCAGCGCACCGCGCGGGCCAGCGCCTCGTCGGTGGCGGTGTCGCAGGCGTGCAGCGCCAGCACCAGATCCGGGGCGGGGTCGACAACGGCCTCGGCGATCGTGCCCGCGACGAAGCTGACCTTGTCGGCCCAGCCCAGTCGCTGCGCCAGCTCGGTGTTGCGCCGCCGCTGGTCCTCCCGGACGTCCACGCCGATCAGCTCGACGTCGAGCCCGCGACTGGCGAGATAGCGGTACGCGGCGAAGGTCAGGTAGGCGTTGCCGCAGCCCAGGTCGACCACCCGCAGCGGGCCGGTCAGATCGGCGGGCAGGGTCGCGGCCAGAGCGCGCAGGAACGCGTCGACCTGGCGGCGCTTGGCCGCCGAGCCGCCGATCTCCGCGAAGATCGGGTCGCCCGGATCGAGCAGGTATTCCTTGGCTCGGTCGTTACCACTCGGCGTCGCCGCCGGTCGGGTCGTCGCGGCCCGGTGCACCTGCGCCTCACCGGACTTGGTCACCCGCAGTTGGAGGGTCGCGTCGGCCGTCTCCACGTGCCAGTTGCCGAAGGGCTCGGCCAGGAGTTCGTCGACCGCCACGGCGGCCTCGGGACCGGGGGCGACGTTGCGGGTGTGCGGGCGCGCGCCGTCGGAGGTGGCGATCTGCAACCGCGGGCCGGCCTTGAGCGTCACCGGACGCAGCTCGGCCCGCACGACCGTGGGTCGGTGTCCGCGGCGACGCCCGGCGGCGACCGCCCGGGTCAGCGCGGGGTCGAGCAGCAGTGCACGAACCTCGGTCAGGGCGGCATCCAGTGGTTCCGGCATCGTTCCATTTTCGGCAGGTGGGGTGGGAAGGCGACATCCCCCGTACCGCGCTGAGGCGGTGCGGGGGATGTCGGGTGAATCTCGCTGCGTCAGTCCGCGGTCGCCTCGGCCGGCGTACCCGCGCCGGAACCGCCACCACGGCGGCGCCGGCGGCGCGGCTTCGAGGCCTCGCCCTCGGCGGCGGCGGAGGCCGGCTCGGCCGGTGCCGCGTCGGCCGAGATCACCGCGGTCGGCTCGCCCGCGACCGTCTCGCCAGCGCGGCGGCGACGCCGACGGCGCGGGGTGCGGCTGGCTTCGTCGCCGGCGGCGTCCGTGGGTGCCTCGGCGGCCGGCGTGCCGGCGTCGGTGCGGTCCCGGCGGCCGTCACCGCGGCCACGGCGCTCACCCCGGCCGTCGCCGCGGCTCTCACCGCGTCGAGGGCCCCGACCGCCGCTGTCGCCCCGGCGGGAGCGGGTCGTCCCGCCCAGATCCTCTTCGATCTCGGCGGACAGCCCGGCCCGGGTGCGCTCGGCAGTGGGCAGGGTGCCGCTGACCTCGGTGGAGATGTGCAGGTCGGTGTAGAGGTGCGGCGACGTGTGGTACGTCTCCGGCGGCTCCGGCATCTCCAGACCGAGGGTCTTGTCGATGATCCGCCAGCGCGGCATGTCGTCCCAGTCGACGAAGGTCACCGCGACGCCGGTCGCCCCGGCCCGGCCGGTACGACCGATCCGGTGGGTGTAGGTGTCCTGGTCTTCCGGGCAGTCGTAGTTGATCACGTGGGTGACGCCGGTGACGTCGAGCCCACGGGCCGCCACGTCGGTGGCGACCAGGATGTCGATCTTGCCGGCGCGGAACGCCCGCAGCGCCCGCTCACGGGCGCCCTGACCGAGGTCACCGTGCACCGCGGCGACCGCGAACCCGCGGAAGTCGAGATCCTCGGCGACCCGGTCGGCGGCCCGCTTGGTGCGGGTGAAGATCATGGTCAGCCCGCGCCCCTCGGCCTGGAGGATGCGCGCCACCACCTCGACCTTGTTCATCGAGTGGGTGCGGTAGACCAACTGCTGGGTCTGCGGCGACGGCCCGGTCTCGGCGGTGTGCCCAGCGTGGATCGTCATCGGCTGGCGCAGGAAACGCCGGGACAGGGTGACGATCGGGTCCGGCATGGTCGCCGAGAACAGCATCGTCTGCCGGTCCTCCGGAAGCATCGCCAGGATCTTCTCGACGTCGTCGAGGAAGCCCAGGTCGAGCATCCGGTCGGCCTCGTCGAGGACGAGCGCGTGCACCCGGTCCAGTCGGAGGTGCTTCTGCTTCTGCAGGTCCATCAGTCGGCCCGGGGTGCCGACCAGAATCTCGACGCCCTTGCGCAGCGCGTCGATCTGGGGCTCGTACGCCACGCCACCGTAGATCGGCAGCACCCGGACGCCGCGCGTCCGGCCGGCGGCGGCCAGATCCTTGGCGACCTGGATGCCCAGCTCACGGGTGGGGACGACGACCAGCGCCTGGGGGACGCCGTCGCTGCCCTCGTTCGGCGCGAAGACCCGCTCCAGCAGCGGTACGCCGAAGCCGAGGGTCTTGCCGGTGCCGGTGGGCGCCTGGCCGATCAGGTCGACGCCGCGCAGCGCGATCGGGATCGCGTACTCCTGGATGGCGAACGCGCGGGTGATGCCGGCCGCGGCCAGCGCCTCGACGGTCTCCTCGCGGGCGCCGAGGGCGGCGAAGGTGGGAGCCTCGGGTCGAACCGGGGCGGTGGGGGCCAGTTCCTGGCCGTCCATCAGATCTTGAGTCAGCTCGCTCATGTGGATGTGGGGGTGCCCTCTCGTGGGTGCGCCCCGTCTCGTCCTCAGGGCGCGTTCGGTATGACGCGGGCCACACGGTCGGCGGCAGAGTGCCGAGCCGGACCGGGCCGCACGCGCGCCGCGGGCTGAGCTTTCGATCAGATCGGCGCCCACGGCAACTGCTCTATGCTACCTGAACAGGCAAGCTCACGTCCCGATTCCCGGTCGGCCAGCCGGCACGCGGGGCCATCGAATGTGACCTGCGCCACACTTCCTCGGGCGCTCGTCCGTGCCCCGCACGGGCCACCCGGCGCCCGTCCCGCACGGTAGCCTGCGCTCGTGTCCGCGCCGACCACCCCCGGTCCCGCCGTCGCCGACCTGCTGGGCCTGGTCGCCTTCGGTGAGCTGCTCGCCTTCGAACGCATGGCCGGTGACGCGCGACTCGCCCCCGACCTGCACCGACGTGCCGCGTTGAACCAGATGGCCGCGGCCGAGATCGGCAACTACCGCCGGCTCGCCGACCGGCTCACCGCGCTGGGTGTGCCGCCGGAGGAGGCGATGACGCCGTACGTGCAGCCGTTGCAGGCGTACCACGACTCCACCGAGCCGCGGGACTGGGCGGAGGTGGTCACCAAGGCGTACGTGGGCGACGCGATCACCGACGACTTCATCCGGGAGATCGCCGACGCGCTGGACGAGCCCGACCGGGCGCTGGTGCTGGACGTGTTGCACGACTCCCGGTACGCGGAGTTCGCCGTCGCCGAGATCCGGCTGGCCGTCGCCGCCGATCCCCGGGTGGCCGGTCGGCTCTCCATGTGGGCCCGGCGGCTGGTCGGCGAGGCGTTGTCCCAGGCCGGCCGCGTCGCCGCCGAACGGGCCGCACTCACCGCGCTGATCGCGCGGGGCGACCGGGTCGACGTGCCGGGGCTGTTCGGGAGGCTCACCGCCGCACACACCGCGCGGATGGCGGTCGCCGGACTGAACAACTGACCGCCACCCGTCGGGCGCGGAACCGGCCCGCGGCAGGTGGCCTGGAAACGCCTACCTGCCGCGACGGCCGGACCGGTCAGCGAACGGTGAAACCGACCGCTCGGGGGGACGCCTCGGCGATCTCGACGTAGGCGACCTTCTCGACCGGAACGATGACCCGCCGGCCCTTCTCGTCGGTCAGGGAGAGCGTGCCGCCGTTGCCGGCGAAGGCGTCGGTCACGATCTGCTCGATCTCGGCCGGCGACTGCGCGCTGTCCAGAACCAGCTCGCGCGGCGCGTACTGCACGCCGATCTTGACCTCCACTGTGCCTCCTCAACTGGGGCGATAACCGCCCTGCGAAGGCTATCCGATCACGGGGTCGGCGGTCAGGCTGACTCACCTTGCAGCGGGAAGCTCGCGATGCCCCGCCAGGACAACGCCGCCACCAGAGCCTCGGCCTCCGCCTTCGGCACCTGCCGGCCACCGGCCAGCCAGAACTGCGCGGCGGTCTCCGCCGCGCCGACCAGCCCGGAGGCGAGCAACTCGGCGTGCGACCGGCTTACGCCGGTGTCCGAGATGATCGTGTCGGTGATCGCCGCGATGCAGCCCTGCTCGACCCGCTCCACCCGCTGCCGCACCGCCGGGTCGTTGCGCAGGTCCGACTCGAAGACGAGGCGGAACGCCTCGCTCTCGTGATCGACGAAGTCGAAGTACGCGCGCACCGACGCGCTGACCCGCTCCTTGTTGTCGCTGGTGCCGCGCATCGCCTCGTGCACCTGAGCGACGATGGCGTCACAGTGCGTGTCCAACAGGGCCAGGTAGAGGTCCATCTTTCCCGGGAAGTGTTGGTAGAGCACCGGCTTGGAAACCCCGGCCCGCTCGGCGATGTCGTCCATCGCCGCGGCGTGGTAGCCCTGCGCGACGAATACCTCCTGCGCCGCCGCGAGCAGCTGCTTACGGCGCGCGGAGCGGGGCAGGCGGGTGGGCCTGCCAGCAGTCTGTGCGCCGTTCCCCACAGCGGTCATGGGATCCTCCGAGTTCTCCGTACGGGCCGGCATTTTCCCCCCAGACCGGGGCGGCCCTCGACCGCGTCGTGGAAATGGCCCGCCGCTGTAACTTATCGCCACTCTCCCCACACGGTAGCCTCAGCGAGGGCGACCAAGGAGCGCGCGGTGAGTGAAACAGGGCAACCCGGAGCCGCCACCCCGGGAGAGCACGGTGACGGAACGGGTCAGCACGACGACCCGGGCCGCTCCGGCAGCGGGTGGGCGCCCTCGACGGGCGGGTGGTCCCCGTCTGTCGAGCGCGAGGCGGCCGGGGAGCAGGCACCACCGTGGCAGCGACCCCCCGCGTCCGGTTGGCGCGCCTCCTCCACCAGGCACGGCGATCTGCCCGCGCCTCTGCCCGGGCTGACCGGTGACTCCGAGCGGCCGGCCCGGGTCAACGGCCACCACGCCAACGGTGTCCACCACGACGAGGCCGAGATCAACAGCGACAGCGACAGCAGCGGCGACAGCGAGATCAACGGCGTCCGCCACGGCGATACGGAGATCAACGGCGTCGCGCACCTCAACGGTGGGGCCTCGTCGGGCCGCCAGACGCCGGTGAGCGCGCCGCCCGGGCGGACCGCCGAGGACCGGCCCGACGTGGGCGGGGGCCGGCTGGTGGTGCCCGCCCAGCGTCCCGCGCCGGCCGCGGAGCCGGGGGCGGGGGAGGCCGACACCGGCCCGCCCCGGCACTCCACCACCGACCCTGCCGCGCCGCGCAGCGTCCGCTGGGCCGACCCCGGTCTGCCCAGCACGGCGCCAGCCGCCATCCAGGTGCCGCCCGTCGGCACGGCGGCCTCGGGTTTCGAGGTTCCGCCCGGTCTCCGCGCGCCCACCGGCGAACGGCCGGCCGTCGACGATCAACCGGCCGTTTCCCGCGGTTGGCAGGTCCCGCCCGCAGCCGAGGCATCGGCCGAGTCGGGGCGTGCCGCCGGGCGCGGCGACGACCCCGAGCCGGAGCGCCCCACCGGAGACACGCACCGAGCGGGTGAGTCTCCCTCCATCGAGCCGGACTGGTCCGGGCCCAGCTGGAACCGCCCGAGCTGGGGCAGTGGGTGGGCGCCGCCCTGGTCCCGCCAGGACGGCGAGCCGGCCGGCCGACCGGCGCGGGACGAGTCCACCCCGGGCTGGGTCGCCGAGCCCCACCTGCCGTACGAGCCGGTGCGCGCCGAGCCGCCCCGTCCGTACGAGCCGGTGCCCGCCGAGCCGCCCCGCGCGTACGACGTCACCCGGGACGCCCCCCAGGCCGAGGCGGACGCCGACCGCGGCACGCCCACGCGCCCGTCCTGGGCCGGTGAACGTCCGGCCGCGATTCCGACCAGCGTGCCTCCGGACGTTTCCCGGCCCGAGCCGGCCGAGCGGCTCTCCTGGGCCGGTGGGCCGACGCCCGAGCCGACCGGCGGGCTCCCCGCGGCCCGCCCGTCCTGGGCCGCGCCGGCCCCGGTCAGCGCGGCGGCCGACCCGTCGCCTCGCGCGGGCGGCACGGACCCCACCCCGACCAGCGGCCCGCCCGTTCCCCCACGCACTGCGCCGCCCGCCGCCGAGCGCCCCTCCTGGGCCGGCGCCCCCACCCCGACCAGCGGTCCGCCGGCTATTGAGCGCCCCTCCCGGGCCGGCGGCCCCGCCCCCACCAGCGGTCCGCCGGCTGATGAGCGCCCCTCCTGGGCTGGGGGGTCTCCCCCCACGAGTGGTCCGCCGGCCGTTGAGCGTCCGTCGTGGGCCGGAGGGTCCGCGTCGGGCGGTGCCGCTCGCGCCGAGCCGACCAGTGGCCCGCCGGCCGCTGACCACCCCTCCTGGGCTGGCGGCTCGGACCCGACGCCGGCCAGCGCCCCGCCGTCGCGCCCGTCCTGGGCCGGCCCGGCATCGGCCCTCCCGCCGCCGCCCCGCCCCTCCTGGGCTGGTGGCCCGGACCCGACGCCGACCAGCGTCCCGCCGTCGCGCCCGTCCTGGGCTGGCGATCCGACGCCCGGCGGCACTTCGGCGAGTACGCGCCCGTCCTGGGCGGGCCCGGCACCTGTCGATCCGCCCGCGCCGGTCGATCCGCCGCCGGCGCCCGCCGGCCCACCGCCGGCGTTGACCGATGCGCCGCCACCGGCGACACCCGTCCGTCCGGTGGCCGAGCGGCCCTCGTGGGCCGGTGGATCGCCGACACCCGTGGCGGCCGAGCGACCCGACTGGTCCGAGGGCCGCATCCCGGCAGCTCCGGCCGAGCGTCCCTCCTGGCCGGCTACCCGGCCGGCGACCTCTCCCCGGGCGAGCGACGCGGGTGAGTCGACCGGCCCGGTCCGGCCGACCGCACCGTTCCGGCTCCGACCGGCGACCCCCGAGCCGCCCGAGCCGTCGCCCGCCGAGCCGACTGCTGCCGCCCCGACGGCGGCCGGTCCCTCCCTCGCCGGTGCCCCGCTTCCCTCGGCCAGTGCCGGTCCGGCCTCCGCCGCCAGCGGCCCCGGGCGTCACGACCGGCCGTCACCCGCGTCCTCCCCTCCCTACGCGGCTCGCCGATCCGCCCCCGACCCGGCGTCGCCGGTCGAGCCCGCCGACGGCGGGCGACGGCCCGACACGTCGGCGGTGCTGCCGCAGCGCGTCCCCGCGGAACCGGACGTGCCCGTTGTGCCGGAGCCGCCAGCCGTGGAGCCACCCGCCGAAACCCCAGAACTCGCGCGCATCGCCACCCACCTGCGCCGCGACGACGAGCCCGCTCCGTTGCGGGAGCGTCCCGAGGGGTTCGACGTCAACGCCATCCTGGACGCCGTACGGGAGGTGGCCGGCGTTCGGGACGCCGCCCTGCGCCGTACGCCGGCCGGCGCGCACAGCCTCCGGCTGGACCTGGCCGACGGTGCCGATCCGGCCGAGGTGAGTCGACAGGTGGCCCGGCTGCTCCAGGAACGGATGGGGCTGGCCGCTGCCCCGCAGAACGTGCCCGGCCTGCCCACCACGCCAGCCCCGCCGGTCCGCCGTCGCGCTGCCGAGCCGCGATCCGCCGACCCGCGCCCCGCCGAGCGACGAGCTGCCGAGACGCGTCCCGTCGAACCGCGATCTGTCGAGGCGCGGCCTGTCGAGCCGCGCGACACCGGCGCGGAACCGCGTACCGCCGAGGCGCCCTCGATCGCTCGGTCGTCGGGCGGTCGGGTCGAGGCCACGCCGGCGGGCCCGGAGCAGTGGGCCGGGCCGGACGCCGCGCGTCGACGGCGGGCGGGCGCCCCGCACCGGGGCCGCGCCACCGTCGAGGAGCCCGGCTCGGTCTCGGCCGCGCCCACTGGCGGAGCCACCGGCAGCCCGGCGACGGTCGGTACGTCGTACTCCGGCGGTCAGGTGACCACGACGGAGTCGGCGCCCTCTCGGCCTCTGGACACCGGCGGCGTGCCGGGGCCGCGTGTGGTCATCGACCACGTGCAGGTCAGCACCTTCGGCCTGGACGCCAACGTGGAGGTGCGGCTGCTGGCCGGCGACGACAACGCGGCCGGGTACGCGACCGGGCCGGCGGTCGACGGTTACGTGCTGCGCCTCTGCGCGGTGGCCGCAGCCGCCGCCGTGGACGAGTTGCTGCGCGGCGCCGAGAACGCCGAGCGTGGCCGCTGCTTCGTCGAGCACGCGGCGGTGGTGCCGTTCGGCAACTGCGAGGTGGCCACGGTGGTGGTGCTGCTGGTCTGCGAGGGCTGGGTCGAGCAGCTCGCCGGCTCGGCCCTGGTGGCCGGCGATCCGCGACAGGCGGTGGTCCGGGCGACGCTGGCGGCGGTCAATCGTCGGCTGGAGGCGCTGCTGTCCTGAGTGGTCCGAGGCAGACTGGGAGGATGAAGCGCGCCTCCCTCTGGCCGGACCACCTCCTCCCCGAGGTCGGTGTGCCGCCGCCGTGGCCGGGCCGGGAGGTCCGCCTCGACGGCGTCGTCACCTATGTGCGGGACACTCCGGCGACGACCGTCGACGCGGAGCCGGCGCTGTACGTGCACGGGCTGGGCGGCTCGTCGCAGAACTGGACCGACCTGGCCGGCCTGCTCGCCGACCGGCTGGACGGCCAGGCCATCGACCTGCCCGGGTTCGGCCGCAGCGAGCCGGGCCCGCGCTACACGATCCCGGCCTTCGCCGACCTGGTGATCCGGTGGATCGAGCACTCCGGTCGGGGGCCGGTGCACCTGTTCGGCAACTCGCTGGGTGGCGCGGTCTCGGTCCAGGTGGCGGGGCTGCGGCCCGACCTGGTCCGCACCCTCACCCTGATCTCTCCGGCGCTGCCGTTTCTGGACTTCCGGCGGTCGTTGCAGGGCAGGATGCTGCCGGTGCTGGCCATTCCGCGCGGTGAACGGCTGGTCGCCCGGCGGCTCACCCAACTCGCGCCCGAGGTGATGGCCCAGCAGGTGTTGGAGGCGTGCGTCGCCGACCTCAGCCGCATCTGTGCGCAGCGCCGGGCCGAGGCGTTGGAGGAGATCCGGGTCCGGTACGAGGCGGAGCACTACGCGGCCGCGTACGTCCGGACGTTCCGGGGGCTGGTCTCCAGCTTCCTGCGGGCGTATCTGCCGGGGCCGGGCTCGCTGTGGCGGCTCGCCGGGGCGGTGCGCGCGCCGACGCTTGTGGTGGGTGGCCGGCAGGACCGGCTGGTCGACGTTCGCGTCGCGCCCCAGACCGCCCGGGTCATCCCGGACAGCCGCCTGCTGATGCTCGGCGGTGTCGGTCACGTGGCTCAGCTGGAGGTTCCCCGGCTGGTCGCCCGGGCGGTGGTCGGCCTGCTCGCCGAAACGGAGGAGGCCGCTCGGCCGTCCGATCTGGCAGGCTGACCGGGATGTTCAGGTCCGCTCGCCGCCGCCGTCGCCTCGCACTGATCGCCCAGCTGGTGGCGGTGGTGCTGGCTGTCGGCGCGGCGGTGACCGTGATCGCCGAGGGTCCGGGGGTGCCACCGGATCGGCTGACTGCCGACGAGATCGGGCCGCCGCTGGTGGCCGGGCCGCTGCCGCCGTCGGCGGCCGGGCCGCTGCCGCCGTCGGCGGATCCGTCACCGACCGCCACCGCCGCGTCGCCGAGCCCGTCGCCGGTGCTGCGGTTGCCCGGTGCGGTGCCGACCGCGGGTACCGGCCGGTTCAGCCACGACGACCACGCCGGCCCGGTGCTGGGCCGGGCGGGTGAGCTGCGCCGCTACCGGGTGGCGGTCGAGTCGGGCAGCAACGAGGACATCGCCGCGTTCGCGCAGGCCGTCCAGGTGGCGCTCGCCGGGCCGGGCAGTTGGGTCGACAGCGGCCGGCTGCGGTTGCAGCAGGTCCCGGGGGACGCTCCCCGGGACTTCACCGTCTACCTGGCGACCGCCCGTACGGCGGGCCGGATGTGCGCCGAGGGTGGCGTGGACATCCGGATCGGCGGGCGGCCGTACACCTCCTGCCGCGCGCCCGGCCAGGTGATCATCAATCTGGATCGGTGGCGGTTGTCGGTGCCGCACTACGTGTCGGCGGGCGTGCCGCTGGCGGTCTACCGGACGTACGTGGTCAACCACGAGGTGGGTCACCAGCTCGGGCACCGGCACGAGCGCTGCCCGGGCGCGGGGCGTCCGGCGCCGGTGATGATGCAGCAGACCCTCTTTCTCAACGGGTGTCGGGTCAACCCGTGGCCGTACGTCGACGGTCGGCGTTACGCCGGGCCGGCTCTCTGAGACAACCGGCCCCATGAGGGGTATTGCGGTAATAGAAGCTAAAAGCGGAGAATTGCCCGAATAATCTGGCAGGCTGGACGTCATGACGCCGTCGTCCCCTTACGGCCCGCCCGAGCCGCCCGACCGGTCCGCGTACGAGGATGCGCGTCCCACGGTCCTGCGGATGCGCCGCCGCCGACGCCGCAGCCTGTTGCTCGGCCTGCTCGTGGCCGCCACCGCCACCGCAGTCGGCGTGACCGCGACGCGGGGCGACGAACCGACGGCCGACGTACCGCCCACCCCGACCCAGGGCGGAATGGGCCTGGGCGGCGGGGAGGCCCACCCGGTGCCCAGCGGCTACCCGTCGGTCGGCGCGGGACGCTTCACCGTCGCCGACGGGGGAACATCCGTGCACGGTACGGACGGACCGCTGCGCCGCTACCGGGTCGTGGTCGAACGGGGCAGCGGTCAGGACGCCGACGCGTTCGCCGCGCGGGTGGACGAGGTGCTGGCCGACCCGCGCAGCTGGATCGCCTCCGGTGAGCTGCGGGTGCAGCGGGTGGCCGACGTCGACGCCGCCGACTTCACCGTCTACCTCGCCACCCCGGTCACGTCCGAGCGGATGTGCGCCGAGGGCGGGTTGACCACCGAGCGCTACACCTCCTGCCGGCTGCCCGGCCAGGTCATCATCAACCTGGCGCGCTGGCAGGAGGCGGTGCCCGACTACGGGGCCCCGCTGGAGACGTACCGCACCTACGTCATCAACCACGAGGTCGGCCACGAGTTCGGCGAGCAGCACGAGGCATGCCCCGGCCCGGGGGAGCCCGCACCGGTGATGCAGCAGCAGACGTACGGGTTGCAGGGCTGCCTGGCCAACGCCTGGCCGTACCTCGACGGCCGTCGCTACGGCGGCGACATCGTCCCCTGAGCGACCGGCCGCCGGTTATTCCCCTCCCGCATCGCGGGCCACGTGTCCTCCCTCATGGCCGAGAGTGGCCCGGGCGAGCAACAATGGCGCGGTTCACACCGCCGATCCCGGGGAGTCCACCGTGTCGTTGCCCCCGCTCGTCGAGCCCGCCGCCGAGCTGACCGTTGACGAAATCCGCCGCTACTCGCGCCACCTGATCATCCCGGACGTCGGGGTGGCCGGGCAGAAGCGGCTGAAGAACGCCCGGGTGCTCTGTGTCGGCGCCGGTGGCCTCGGGTCGCCCGCCCTGCTCTACCTCGCCGCGGCGGGGGTCGGCACCCTCGGCATCATCGACTTCGACACCGTCGACGAGTCGAACCTCCAGCGCCAGGTCATCCACGGCGTGTCCGACGTCGGCCGTTCCAAGGCCGAGTCCGCCGCCGCGTCGATCCGCGAGATCAACCCGCTGGTCAACGTGGAGATCCACAACACCGCGTTGGACCGCGAGAACGTCCGCGAGATCTTCGCCCAGTACGACCTGATCGTCGACGGCACCGACAACTTCGCCACCCGGTACATGGTCAACGACGCGGCGGTGCTGCTCGGCAAGCCGTACGTCTGGGGCTCGATCTACCGCTTCGACGGCCAGGCGTCGGTGTTCTGGGCTGAGCAC
Source organism: Micromonospora sp. NPDC005254 (assembly GCF_042872525.1). Taxonomy (NCBI): domain Bacteria; kingdom Bacillati; phylum Actinomycetota; class Actinomycetes; order Micromonosporales; family Micromonosporaceae; genus Micromonospora; species Micromonospora sp. NPDC005254. Next base: position 475,876 of record NZ_JBIAKM010000001.1, read on the forward strand.
GGCCCCTGCTACCGGTGCCTCTACCCGGAGCCGCCGCCGCCCGGCATGGTCCCGTCCTGCGCCGAGGGAGGCGTGCTCGGCGTGCTCTGCGCGTCGATCGGCTCGATCCAGGTGAACGAGGCCATCAAGCTGCTCACCGGCATCGGTGAGCCGCTGGTCGGCCGCCTGATGGTCTACGACGCCCTGGAGATGGAGTATCGCAAGATCAAGGTTCGGAAGGACCCGAACTGCGTGCTCTGCGGCGAGAACCCGACCGTCACCGACCTGCTGGAAGACTACGAGGACTTCTGCGGCGCGGTCTCCGAGGAGGCCCAGGAGGCGACGCTCGACTCGACCATCACCGCCCTGGAGCTGAAGGAGTGGCAGGACGCCGGCAAGGACATCTTCCTCGTCGACGTGCGGGAGCCGGCCGAGTACGAGATCGTGCGGATCCCCGGCTCCACCCTCATCCCCAAGGGCGACATCATCTCCGGCGAGGCGCTGGCGAAGCTCCCGCAGGACAAGCAGATCGTGCTGCACTGCAAGTCCGGCGTCCGCTCGGCGGAGGCGCTCGCCGCGCTCAAGGCGGCCGGGTTCCGCGACGCCGTGCACGTGCAGGGCGGCGTGCTCTCCTGGATCAAGCAGATCGACCCGGCACTGCCCGCGTACTGACCGGCCCGCCGGGGCGACGCCACGCGGCGCCGCCCCGGCGTGGTTCTACACGCCGCCGCCGATCGGTAAATCGACGCAAGTGCCTCCGTACGGCGCTCCGGCCGGAGCGACGCAGCCATTTCCAGCTGGCCGATTCCCCGAGGCGGGATCGTGTCTGCGCAGGTAGCGTCACCGCCGTGGTCGACTTGGAAGCCGCGATCGGGTTCGTCGTGGCGCATGGGGACGCGGTGGAACGCGCCCGCCTCTCCTGGCTGCGCAACGGCACGCCGGTGCCGCCGGAGCTGTTGGAGACGGCCGAGATCGGCCAGTCGTCGGACGGCGGCTGGCCGGCGAGCTGGGGTGGCGAGGTCGCCTCGGTCGACGCCACCTGCTTCCGCCTCGCCGAGCTGGACGACCTGGGCGCGCTGGGCCGTCCCGCCGCCCGCCGGGCGCTGGACTGGTTGGCGTCCCGGCAGCAGGCCGACGGCGGCTGGGACGAGGACCTCTCGCTGACCGGCTCGGCCCCGGAGTGGGCCCGCCCCGGCGATCCGGAGGCCAAACTCTTCCTCACCGCCAACGCCGGCTTCTGGCTGACCGTCGCCGGCCTGGACGCCCGCGCATCCGGCCCGCTCGATCACCGGGTCGGCGGGGCGTACGCCGGTGTGGTGCAGGCGGCGGCCCAGTCGATCGTCGCGCGGTTGCGCCCGGACGGCAGTTGGCCGTCGTTCCTCGCGGCGGGCTGGCTGAGCGCCGCCGTGCTGCACCGTCAGGAGATGTTCCAGGAGTCGGCGCGGATCCAGGTGGTGCTCGCCGAACGGATGCCCACGATGTCGCCGGGCGACGTGGCCTGGCTGGGGGCCACGCTGCGCCGGGTCGGCATCGACCTGCACGACTGGATCATGGTGCGGGCCCTGCGGCGGCTCGCCGAGACCCAGCGCAGCGACGGGGGTTGGGAGAGCGACGACGGTCACCAGTTCGACGTGCACGCCACGCTGTCCGCGATCCGGGCCGCCCGACCGGCGGCGGCCGGAGCCGCCGCGCAGCCGGGCTGACATCGGCCCTAGCGCAGGTGCCCGTCCCCGGTGACGACGTACTTGGTGCTGGTCAGCTCGGGCAGGCCCATCGGGCCCCGGGCGTGCAGCTTCTGCGTCGAGATGCCGATCTCCGCCCCGAAGCCGAACTCGCCCCCGTCGGTGAACCGGGTCGAGGCGTTCACCATCACCGCCGCCGCGTCGACACGGGCGACGAAGTCGCGGGCCGCGCTCGCCGAGTCGGTGAGGATCGCCTCGGTGTGCCCGGTGCCGAAGCGGCGGATGTGCGCGACCGCCGCGTCCAGCGAGTCGACCACCGCGACCGAGATGTCGGCCGACAGGTATTCGGTGGCGAAGTCCTCCTCGGTCGCCGGGACCACGGCGGCGGAGTACGCGGTCACCTCGGGGGAGCCGTGCACGGTCACGCCGGCCTCGGCGAACGCGGCCAGCATCGGCGGCAGGAACGCGTCGGCGACGTCCGTGTGCACCAGCAGCGATTCGGCGGTGTTGCAGGTGGACAGGCGCTGCGTCTTGGCGTTCAGCGTGACCGCGACGGCCTTCGCCACGTCCGCGGCGGCGTCGACGTAGACGTGGCAGTTGCCCACCCCGGTCTCGATCACCGGCACCGTCGACTCCTCGACCACGGTGCGGATCAGCGACGCGCCGCCACGCGGGATGAGCACGTCGACCAGCCCTCGGGCGCGCATCAGCTCCTTGACCGAGTCGCGGGAGCTGGCGTCGAGCAGCTGCACCGCGTCGGCCGGCAGGCCGGCGTCGGCGATCGCGTCGCGCAGCACCGCGACCAGCGCGGCGTTGGAGTGCGCGGCCGAGGACGACCCGCGCAGCAGCGCGGCGTTGCCGGACTTGAGGCAGATCCCGGCGGCGTCCACGGTCACGTTCGGGCGTGCCTCGTAGATGATGCCGACCACCCCGAACGGCACCCGGATCTGGCGCAGCTCCAGGCCGTTGGGCAGCGTCGAGCCGCGGACCACCTCGCCGACCGGGTCGGGCAGCGCGGCCATCTGGCGCAGCGCGTCGGCGATGCCGGTCACCCGGCCCGCGTCGAGGGCGAGCCGGTCCAGCACGGCCGCGCTCAGCCCGGCCTCCCGGCCGGCCGCCAGGTCCGTCTCGTTCGCGGTCAGGATCTCCGGGGTACGCGCCACCAGCGCGTCGGCCATCGCCACCAGCGCGGCGTCCTTGACCGTACGGGTGGCCACGGCCAGGTCGGCGGCGGCGTCCCGCGCCCGTCGCGCCTGCTCGACGACGCTCATGCCGGCACTCCGCTTCGCTCCGTGCCGTCCTGAGGCACCGACGCCCTGAGCTGATGATTCATTCGCTGGCGCTCACTCATCGACTACTCCTCAGCTGGGCGGTTGGCTTACAGCAGTACGAGGTCGTCGCGGTGGACGACCTCCCGTTCGTACGCCGGGCCGAGCGCCGCGGCGAGTTCGGAGGTGGAGCGACCGAGCAGCCCGGGCAGTTCCACCGCGTCGTAGTTGACCAGGCCACGGGCGACCGGGGCCCCGGCGGTGTCGACCAGGTCCACCGGGTCGCCGGCGGTGAACGTGCCGTCCACGGCGGTGATGCCGGCGGGCAGCAGCGACTTGCGCCGCCCGACGACGGCGGCCACCGCGCCCGGGTCCAGGTGCAGCCGCCCTCGGGGCGAGGTGGCGTGGGCCAGCCAGAACAGCCGGGCCGTCGGGCGCTGCCGCTGCGGGTGGAACAACGTGCCGACGGGCTCGCCGGCCAGCGCCGACGTGGCCAGGTCGGCGGAGGTGAGCACCACGGGGATGCCGAAGCCGGTGGCGATCCGGGCCGCCTCGACCTTGGTCACCATGCCGCCGGTGCCGACCCCGGACCGGCCGGCGCCGCCGATGGTGATCCCGGCGAGGTCCTCGTCGCTGCGGACCTCCGGGATCCGGGTCGACTGCGGGCGGGCCGGGTCGCCCGTCCAGAGTGCGTCCACGTCGGAGAGGAGCACCAGCAGGTCGGCGTGCACCAGCGCGGCCACCAGGGCGGCCAGGCGGTCGTTGTCGCCGAACCGGATCTCCTCGGTGGCCACCGTGTCGTTCTCATTGACGATCGGGACCGCGTGCAGGTCGAGCAGTTTGCGCAGCGTGCGGTACGCGTTGCGGTAGTGCGCCCGCCGGGTCACGTCGTCGACGGTGAGCAGCACCTGCCCGACGGTGCGGCCGTGCCGGGCGAAGCTGGCCGCGTACCGGCCGATCAGCAGGCCCTGGCCGACGCTGGCGGCGGCCTGCTGGGTGGCCAGGTCGCGCGGACGTCGGATCAGCCCGAGCGGGGCGAGGCCGGCGGCGATCGCGCCCGACGAGACCAGCACGACCTCGCGTCCCTCGGCGGCGAGTCGGCCCAGGGTGTCGACCAGCGCGTCGACCCGCTCGTCGGCCAGGCCGCCGGTGGCGGTGGTCAACGAGGAGGATCCGATCTTGACGACGACCCGTCGGGCGGCCGTGACTGCGTCGCGCACCCGCCCATTCTGCGTGGTCACGCCCGCGTCGCCCGGCGGCGTTCCCATATGGTGGCCGATTGTGACTCCTGACGAGTACGTCGAGGCGGTGCTGGACCTGGTGGAGCGGATCCCGCAGGGTCGGGTGATGTCGTACGGCGGGGTCGCCGACGCCCTGGCCGAGCGCTCGGGCCGTTCCTCCGCGCGCCTGGTGGGTTCCATCATGGCCCGGCACGGCGGCTCGGTGCCCTGGCACCGGGTGGTGACCGCTGGTGGCCGGCTTCCACCGGGTCACGAGCGGGAGGCGCGGGCCCGGCTGCGGGCCGAGGGGGTCCCGTTGCGCGGCGAGGGCGTGGACATTTCGATGGCCGGTTGGTCGCCGGATGAGGGGATGTGACCTGCCGCATAACGTGAGTAACATTCGGCCCCATGAACCAGCCGCCGGGCGCCGCCGGCCTGCCCGCCGTCGGCCCGGATGCGGCCAGCCTGCCCGCCGCCGGCCCGGATGCGGCCAGCCTGCCCGCCGCCGGTCGGCTGCCCCGCCCGGTACACGCCGGGTACGCGCTCGGCTCGCTGGCCACCGGCGCGTTCGGCACGGTGCCCGGTCTGCTGCTGCTGCCGTACCTGACCGACACGCTCGGCGTGGCCGCCGGGCTCGCCGCCCTGCTGGTCCTGCTGCCCAAGGCATGGGACGTGCTGGTCAACCCGGTCGCCGGGCGGATTTCCGACCGCACCCGGTCGCGCTGGGGCGCACGCCGGCCGTACCTGCTCGTCGCCGGTCTCGCGCTCGCCGTGCTCTTCGCGGCCATCTTCGCCGCGCCGTTCGGCAACGGGCCGGCCGCCGCGGCGTACGTGGCGCTCGCCTTCCTCGCCACGGCCACCGCGTTCGCCTTCTTCCAGGTGCCGTACGTGGCGATGCCCGCCGAGATGACCGACGACTACGCCGAGCGCACGCGGCTGATGACCTGGCGGATCGCCGTGCTGGCGCTGACCATCCTGGTCTCCGGCGCGGTGGCCCCGCTGGTCGTGAGGGTCGGCGGCGACGGCGTGCCCGGGCACCGCTGGATGGGCCTGTTCGTGGCGGCGCTCATAGTCATCGGCGCCCTCGGCGCGTTCCTCGGCACCCGGTCCGCGCCCGGTGGCGTGGTAGGCGCCAGCGAGCCGACACTGCGCGCCCAGCTCGCCGTGGCGGCCGCCAACCGGCCGTTCCGGGCGCTGCTGGTCTGCTTCGTGGTGCAGTCCGCCGGCGTGGCGACCATCCTCGCCGGGGTCAACTACTTCGCCGGGCAGATCCTGCGCGACGAGCAGAGTGGGCCGACCCTCCTCTTCGCCTGCTTCGTCGGGCCGGCGCTGCTGGTGATGCCGCTCTGGTCCCGCGTCGGCGCCCGGTTGGGCAAGCGGTCGGCCCTGGTCGCCGCCGGGCTGATCCTCGCCGCCGGGGCGCTCGCCCTGGTCGCCGCCCCGCTGCTGCCCCTGGTCGTCGTCTACCTGGTGGTCGCGGTCATCGGCGTCGGGTACGCCGGGCAGCAGGTGTTCGCGCTGGCCATGCTCCCGGACTGCATCGCGTACGACACGGCGCGGACCGGCCGCCGGCAGGCGGGCGTCTTCACCGGCCTGTGGACCGCCGGGGAGACCCTCGGCCTGGCCCTCGGCCCAGGCGTGTACGGGCTGGTGCTCCAGCTCTCCGGCTACGTCTCCTCCGACACCGGAACCGCCGCCGCCCAGTCCGACACGGCGCGCTTGGGCGTCCTGCTCGGTTTCACAGTCCTACCAGCCCTCCTGATAGCCCCGCCGCTGCTCCTCCTGCGCGGATACCACCTGACTCCCGCGGTCCTGACCGCCGCCGCCCGCGACGGTCGCGTCGATCATGGAGTTGTGGTGGGGAACGAAAGCCGCTGAACACCACAAGAAAGGCACCAGGACTCCATGATCGACGAGAGCAGGGTTGGGGCGTTTCTGCCTCCTGGGGTGGGGGCGGATGTCGCGCTGGCAGAGGTTCGACGGCTGCGCGCGGGCGACCGGCCCACCCACGGGGGACGGCTGTTCGCGTACGTGTACGACCCGGCGGTGCCAGGGCTCGACGACCTCGCCGCCGCCGCGTACCGGGAGAGCGCGCACGTCAACGGGCTCGACCCGACCGCGTTCCCGTCCCTGCTGGCCATGGAGAACGCGCTCGTCGGCGCTGCCGGCCGGGTGCTCGGCGGCGGGCCGGGCACGACCGCACCCGACGTGGTCGGCAGCGTCACCAGCGGCGGCACCGAATCGCTGATCCTCGCCGTCAAGGCGGCCCGGGACGCCCACCCGGAGATCACCGCACCCCGGATCGTGGTGCCGGCGAGCGCCCACGCCGCGTTCGCCAAGGCGGCGCACTACCTGCGGGTGGCGCTGGACGTGGTGCCGGTCTCGGTGGACACTCTGCGCCCCGACCCGGCCGCGATGGCCGCCGCGATCCGCCCGGAGACGGTGCTTGTCGCCTGCTCCGCGCCCTCGTACGCGCACGGGGTGGTGGACCCGGTGGCCGAGATCGCCGCCGTGGCCGCCGCCGCCGGGGTGCGCTGTCACGTCGACGCCTGCTTCGGCGGCTGGACCCTGCCGTACCTGCGTCGTCTCGGCGAGCCGGTGCCGGCGTTCGACTTCACGGTGCCCGGGGTCACCTCCATCTCGGTCGACCTGCACAAGTACGCGTACGCCCCGAAGGGCGTGTCGGTGCTGCTGCACCGCGACGCCGCGGGACGCGCCCCGCAGTACTTCGCGTACGCGGACTGGCCGGGCTACACCATGATCAATCCGGTGATCGCGTCCACCCGCTCGGGTGGGCCGATCGCCGCCGCGTACGCCACCCTGCGGCACCTCGGCGACGCCGGCTACCTGCGGTTGGCCGCCGTGACCCGGGACGCGGTCGCCGGCCTGGCCGACGCCGTCCGCGCCGTCGACGGTCTGCGGCTGATGGCCGAGCCGGAGTCGACAGTGGTCTGCTTCACCGCCACCGAGGATGGACCCGACCTGTTCGTCCTGGTCGACGAGCTGACCGCGCGTGGTTGGCACACCCAGCCCCAGCTGTCGTACGCCGGTCTGCCGGCCAGCGTGCACCTCACGGTGACCGCCTCGGTCGCGCCCCGGGTGGCGGAGTTCGGCCCGGATCTCGCCGCCGCGGTGGCGGCGGCCCACGCGGCCGGCCCGGTGCGGCTGCCCGCCGAGTTGGCGTCCCTGGTTGGCGCCCTCACCCCCGAGGCGCTGACCCCGGAGGTGGTGGTCGGCCTGGCCGCCGGGCTCGGCCTGGGTGGCGGGGCCGACACAGGTGCGGCGGGGCCTCTGCCGGATCGGATGGCGCTGGTGAACACGCTGCTCGACGCCGCCCCGCCGGCGCTGCGCGAACGCCTGCTGGTCGAGTTCGTCGGTCTGCTGCAACGCCCCACCTGGGGTTCGGACGACTGAACGCCGGTGCCCCACCCCGATCGGGGTGGGGCAGCGGACGTCCCGCTCAGAGCACGCCGGGCAGTTCCACACGGTTGTCCTTGTCGTTGAGATCGCGCCACCGTCGGTCCTGAGCGTCGAAGTGCGTGACATGGAAGGCCCGTGTCATCGCGTCGGCGCCCGAACGGTCGGGCATCAGGTGCACGAAGGTGTAGCGCCGCGACTCACCGGCCGGCACCCCCGGCAGCAGGCACGAGTCGTTGTCGTCTGCTGCCGCCACCTTCGGGTCGCACCGGGACCAGTCGCCACCCGTCGGCTCACCCAGGTTGAAGCCGCGCAGCTCGACCTGTGCCGCATCGACCGGTCCCGCGTTCTTCACGGTGAAGACGGTGGTCAGCTTGCGGCCACCCGGGGCGTCGACAAGCGTGTGGGTCATGCTCAGCCGCAGGTCGGTGAGCCGCGGATCCTTGCCGAACTTCGTGGGACCGTCGGTCTGGGTGAACCGGCCCCCCGTGAACCGGTAGGTGCGCAGCTGTTCCTGCGGCCAGTAGGACGGGGTGTCGCAGCAGGGTTGCAGGTCGGCCACCCGCACCTGGACCGCACCGGCCGCGGTGACCTCCAGGCCGCGAATGTCCTCGACACCGTCGGTGGTCCGCACGACTCTGCCGAGCGTCACGATCCGCCCACTGTCGTCCCGGTCGAAGGCGACTACCTGCTTCGCCGACGCCTCGCCGTACCGGCAGGAGATGGCGGCGACAGTCTCCTCGGCGCCGTCCCCGTCCAGGTCGGCGTGGCTCACCTTCAGGTCGGTGAGCAGCGGAATGTAGTTGTTGATGGAGCTTGTCACCAGCCGCACCTTCGACGTGGTGCAGGTCGACGGCACGATCGGCGGCCAGGCCGGCAGGTCCAGGCGGGCAGCGAGCAGCTGCGTCCGGCTGATCCGGCCGTCCGGGGCGTCGGGGTCGGCCGTGGGTGTGGAATTCGGCGACTGGCTGACCGACGGTGTGGGCGGCGGCGGTGCCGTCGTCGGCGGGGACGTCGGGTCGACGGACTCGGCCGGGACCGGCGGCGTGCGGTCGCCTTTCAGCGCGGCGTTGGCGACGACCGGTGCCAGCACTAGGACGACCGCCGCCGCGGCGACGGCCACCACCCTCGTCTGCCGGCGCCGACGCAGGGTGCGTCGGGCCTGGTCGGGACCGGGACCGACGACCCGGGTGGTGACATCGGTGCGGTACGCGGTGAACCGCTCGCGCAGTCGCGGTTCGAGATCAGACATCGGACACCCCCTCGGTGTTCTCGTCCAGCAGTCCGGCAAGGGCGGCCCGGCCGCGGTGCAGCCAGGACTTGACGGTGCCCTCGGCCACCCCTTCCTGAAGAGCGATCTGATTGACCGACAGGTCGGCCAGGTAGTGCAGGATGACGGCCCGCCGGTGGTTGGCGGGCAGTTGCGCGAGCGCCGCGTCGATGGCCACCCGGTCCGGTGTCGGGCCGTCCACCTCGACCTCGGTGCGCCGCTGGCGCAGAAGGTGGTTGCGGGCCGTGCGCAGCCGACGCCAGCGGCTGCGGGCCAGGTTCCAGGCGACCCGGCGAACCCAGGCCACCGGATCGTCGTACCGGACCAGGCGGTCCCAGCGCGCCAGCGCCCGGCAGAACGCCTCCTGGGCCAGATCCTGAGCGTGGCCCAGATCCCCCGTGTACGCGCACAGTTGGGCGGTCACGCTCCGGAAGTGCGCGTGGTAGAAGTCGTCGAAGGTGATCGCCGCCGCGTTCAGCCCTGCGGCCGTCAACGCCGCCGGTGGTTCGTTGGCGCGGGCTCCCATCGTTGCTGTCACTGCCCCTCCCCGTTGGCGCCGGGGCCGGTGCCCTGGCGCCGGTAACACTTCAGTGCGGCGTACGAGGTTGCGGCCCGAACGGCCGCGAATCTGACAGTCGGCACGAGGGACGCGACGGTTGGCACGCCGACACGGCCGCGCTCGGTGAGCGCGGCCGTGTCCCGTCCCGGTCGGGTCGGCTCAACGGTAGGTGATCACCACCGTGTTGTCCGGGTCGTAGACCTCCTGCACGAAGTCGAAGCTCGCGTCCATCGGGCGGCCGTCCACGTCGGCCTTCCCCGTGCCGACCGTGGTGCCGGCGGCGACCCGGAAGCCCAGCGTGAGCCGGACCTCCTTGCCGGCCCCGAGCTGGTTCAGGTCGCAGGTCAGCGGATCCCGGGTCTTCTCCGGGTCGTTGCGGCAGGCCGCCCAGCCGTCCCCGTCAGGGCGGACCGCCGCCGGTAGGCCGAGCCGCAGGGCCACGTAGGCGGCGGGTCCGCCGCCCCCGTTGCGGATGCGTACGGTGATCGTGCCGGTCCGGGAGCCGTCCGGCGCGTCGGCCAGCACGAGGTTCGTGGCGCTGACCACGAGGTTGACGTCGTGCGGGTTCGGCCCGAAGCTCGTCGGCCCGGAGACCTGCGCGAAGGACCCGCCCTTGAAGCGGTAGCCCCGCCACTGTCGCTGTGACCACTCACCGGGCCAGCCACCACCGGGCGCGATGTCGCCGACCTGCACCCGCACGGTGCCGTCGTCCACCACGTCGAGGGCGAACAACCACTGCGGCTTGTCGATGCTCGTCGTGACCACCCGGCCCAGTGTGACGATCTTGCCCTGCTGGTCGCGGTCGAAGGCGACCACCTGCATGGGTCCGCCGGAGCCGAGCACGCACTGCACCAGCGCCACCGCCTCCACCGTGCCGTCCCCGTCGACGTCCCCCTGGTCGAGCGCCAGCAGCCAGTTGACGCCCTCACGGTCGTCACCGCTGAGCCGGACGCCCGACGTGGGGCATCCCCGCCCGGCTCGCCACGCGGGCAGGGTCACCGCCGCGCCGAGCAGTTGGGCCCGGCTGATCTTCCCGCTCGGGGCGGTGGAGGTCGGGCTGCCGCTCGTGACGGACGGGCCGGGGGTCGGGCTCGCCGTGCCGCTCGGCGTGGGCGACGCGGAGATGGTCGGCGTGGGGTCGACCGGGCCCGGCTCGCGATCCGGGCCGCTCATCGCCGCGTACCCGACGGCGGCCCCGCCGAACAGCGCGAGCACCGTCGCGGTGGTGGTGGCCAGCCGGCGACGGCCGCGCCCGGTTGCCGTCCGCCGCACGGCGGCGGGCCCGGGCACCTCGACCTCCGCCAGCACGGTACGGCGGTAGTGGGTGAACTCGTCGGCGAGGCCGAGGATCTCCTGCTCAGACATCTCGCACCTCCTCGTTGGTGTCGCGCAGGTGCGTCGCGAGGGCCGCCCGTCCCCGGTGCAGCCAGGACTTGACGGTCCCCTCGGCGACCCGTTCCTGGGCGGCGATCTCGGCGACCGTCAGGTCGGCGAGGTAGTGCAGCACGACAGCCCGTCGCTGCTTCGGCGGCAGCTTGGCCAGCGCGGTGTCGAGGGCGACCCGGTCCGGGCTCGGCTCGGCGACGTGTGTCTCGCGTTGCCGCAGCAGCCAGGCCTGCGCGGTCCGCAACCGTCGCCAGCGGTTGTGGCCGAGGTTCCAGGCGACCCGGCGCACCCAGGCCAGCGGATCGTCGTACCGGGCGAGCCGGCCCCAGTGGGTGTACGCCCGGCAGAAGGCCTCCTGAACCAGGTCCTGCGCCTGCCCACGATCACCGGTGTACGCCGTGAGCTGCACCACCAGCGATCGGAAGTGGGCGTGGTAGAAGTCGTCGAAGGCCAGTTCGGCAGTCGCGGGGATGGGGCTTCCCGGCGGGTCGGGGGGCGGTCCGCCCACCCGTACTTCTCTCGTCACAAGCACTCGTCCTCCCCGTGGTGGGCGCAGGCGGCGTGTTCGCCAGCACCGGTCACACACTCGGCCGCGCCCGCCGGTTGCGGTCGAACCGGTGGGGTTGCCTGTCCGGTCCGTGACAAGCGGCTGTGATTCACTGTGGGATGAGGAGAGGGGACGTCCGTGCAGCTACCGGCAGTGCTCGGTGAGCCGATCCGGTTCGTGCTGAACTGGGGGCGCCGCTACTCGCTCTGGGTGTTCAACTTCGGCCTGGCCTGCTGCGCGATCGAGTTCATCGCCACCAGCATGGGTCGGCACGACTTCATCCGGCTGGGTGTGATTCCGTTCGCCCACGGCCCCCGGCAGGCCGATCTCATGGTGGTCTCCGGCACCGTGACCGACAAGATGGCCCCGGCCATCAAGCGGCTCTACGACCAGATGCCCGAGCCGAAGTACGTCATCTCGTTCGGCGCGTGCTCCAACTGCGGCGGCCCCTACTGGGACTCGTACTCGGTGACCAAGGGCGTCGACCAGCTCATCCCCGTCGACGTCTACGTGCCCGGCTGCCCGCCGCGCCCGGAGGCGCTGCTGCACGGCATCCTGCGCCTGCAGGAGAAGATCGCCGCCGAGCAGTCCGGCATCGGCGGAGTGCCGCAGCGGGATCTGCTCGCCGCGCCGCTGGACGCCCCGCCCCGCGAGGCCGCCGCCCCGCGCTCCGTCGACTCCCTCACCGCCCCGCCGGTCCGCCCACCCGCCGCACACTGACGAACGGCCCGCCGTGCGGAGGGGACCGCTCGATTGCTCGACGTGGGGGCTGGTCGGGCCCGGTTAACCTGCGCTCATGAGCAATTCCGTGGACCAGCGGTCCGCCCACATCATCGACGTGCTCACCGAGGAGTTCGGCGCGTCGATGGCAATCGACCCGGCGGCCTTCCGCCGCAAGTTCCGCAAGATGGCCGCGTCGCCGTTTGCCTTCTACCGGGGCAGCGCCGCGCTGTTCTACGCCGACCAGCGTGGCGACTTCGCCGACGACCGTTTCCTCGACGAGCGGACCGGCCGGGTGTGGATCCACGGCGACCTGCACGCGGAGAACTTCGGCACCTACATGAACGCCTCCGGGCAGTTGGTGTTCAACGTCAACGACTTCGACGAGGCGTACGTCGGGCCGTTCACCTGGGACCTGCGCCGGCTCGCGGCCAGCGTGGCGCTGCTCGGCTACAGCAAGGCCCTCTCCGACACGGTGATCGGTGAACTGGTGGCCGGCTTCGCCCGCTCCTACCTGACCGAGCTGCGGGCGATCGCCGCCGGCGGAGACGACGCCATCGGCTCGATCACCCTGGAGAACGCCGACGGGGTGCTGCGTCGGGTGCTCCAGCAGGCCCGCCTCAACACGCGGGTCGACCTGCTCGCCGAGCAGACCACCGTCGACAACTACGAGCGGCGGTTCTCCATCGGAGACGGGGTCTTCGAGGTCGACGGGAAGACCCGGGACCGGGTTCTCGCCGCCTTCGAGGAGTACCTGGGGACTCTGCCGACCGCCTCGGCCCGGCTGCGCCCGGTGGCGACGCGGATCAAGGACGTGGTGCTGCGCAAGGGAGTCGGCATCGGTTCGGCCGGCCTGCCGTCGTACAACCTGCTGCTGGAGGGGCACACGCAGGCGCTGGAGAACGACGTCGTGATCTACATGAAGCAGGCGCAGGTCCCGGCGGTGGCCCGCTACTCGACCGACGACTCGGTACGCGGCTACTTCCAGCACCAGGGTCACCGGACCGCCGAGTCGCAGCGGGCGTTGCAGGCGCACGCCGACCCGTGGCTGGGCTTCACCGAACTGGACGGCGCCGGTCAACTCGTCGCCGAGGTCTCCCCGTACGCGGCCGACCTGGACTGGTCCGACGTCAACGAGCCGGACGAGCTGACCGGGGTGCTTGCCGACCTTGGCCGGGCGGTGGCCCGGATGCACTCGGTCGCCGACGACGAGTCCAGTCACGACCTGGTGGACTACTCCACCGAGGAGGCGATCGTCGCCGCCGTGGACACCGACGAGTCGGGCTTCGTCACCCACCTGGTGGACTTCGCGCACGCGTACGGGGTGCGTGCCCGCCAGGATCACCAGCTCTTCGTGGACCTGTTCCGCAACGGCCGGCTACCCGGCATCTGACGTCACCGGGCCGCCGGTCAGGAGGCGAACTCCAGCACCACCTTGATGTCGTCCGGCCCGGAGGTGTACGCGTCGGCGTACCTGTTCACCGGGACCCGTCTGGTGATCAGCGAGGAGAGCCAGACCTGGTCGGCGCGGGTGAGTGCCTGCGCGGCCATGGTCCAGTGTCGCCGGTTGGCGTTCACCGAGCCGAACACCACGTTGTTCTCCAGCACCAGCGCCCGGTTGAGCGCCCCGGCGTCGAAGTCGATGCTCCGGCCGCCGCTGGACACCCCGGCCAGGCAGACGATGCCGGTCGGCGCCGCCTTGCACATGACGTCGAGGACGACCGTGGGTGCGCCGGTGCACTCGATCACCACGTCCGGCTCGAAGGGCAGGTCGTTGACCGGCACCGCGTGGTAGGTGGCGCCGAGCCCGGCGACCAGTTCCGGCTTGGGGCCGTCGGTGGCCCGGTCCAACACGTGGACGGTGAGCCCGCGCTGGGTGCCGAGCAGCGCGGCCAGCAGCCCGATCGGCCCGGCGCCGGTCACCAGGACCGTGTGCGGCTGCCACTCGGCCCGGTGGCCGATCCGCTCGATGTGGTCCCACGCCTTGGCCACCACGCTGGTCGGCTCCAACAGCACGCCGACCTGGGCCAGCGCCGGATCCAGCTTGACCGCGAACTGGGGCTCGATCCGCCAGCGGTCCCGGGCGAACCCGGGTAGCGCCTTGATGCCGTGCTCGGTGAACTGACCGTTGCGGCACATGTCCCACTCGCCGACCGCGCAGTTGGGACAGGGCACCGGGTCGGGATGCCGGACGATGCCGGCCACCAGGTCGCCGGGTTGCAGGGCGCCGCTCGGGTCCTCCAGCACCCGGCCCAGCGACTCGTGCCCGATGACCAGGCGGTCCGCGCCCGGCGGCGCCTCGCCGTACTCCCCGGCGATGATCTCGTGGTCGGTGCCGCAGATTCCCACGGCCAGTGCCTCGACCAGGACCGCGCCTTCCTCGGGCGCCGGCTCCGGCTGATCCTCGGCGAGGCTCAGCGAGTTGGCGACCCCGGGTTTCACAGTGACAGCGCGCACGCCCTCATCTTTCCCCGCCGACTGGCCCGCTGCCCGGTAAAGCGGGCAGATCACCGGGGATCGGTCGTGGACCGCGGGCCGGGTCGGCACCCGGCCGACGCCCTAGGATCAGCGGCATGACTGAGGAAGAGGTCGGCGCTCGGCTGGTCGCGCTGCTCGCGCCGGTCGAGGCGACCCCGTCGGTCTCCGGCGGGCAGCGGTTCGCCCGGGCCACCGTCGACGTACCCCCGACGAGTTGGTCGGCCGCCGTCCGCGCGGCCCGCGACGACAGCGAGCTGGCCTGCGACTTCTTCGACTGGCTCTCCGCCGTCGACGAGTTGGCCGAGGGCTTCGACGTGGTGGCGCACCTCTGGTCGACGCGGTTGCGACACGGCGTGCTGCTGCGTACCCGGGTGCCCCGCGACGCGCCCTCGGTGGCCTCGGTGGTCGACGTCTACCCGGGTGCCGCCTGGCACGAGCGGGAGACCCACGAGATGTTCGGCATCGACTTCGACGGCCACGGGGAGCTGCGACCGCTGCTGCTGCCCCCGGAGTTCGAGGGCCACCCGCTGCGCAAGGAGTTCGTGCTCGCCTCCCGCGTGGCGAAGCCCTGGCCGGGCGCGAAGGAGCCGGGCGAGTCGGAGGCCGGCGGTGGCCGTCGACCGATCCGCCCGCCGGGCGTGCCCGCTCCGGGCGAGTGGGGAACGACGCCGACTCCGGCCGGCGCGGGTGGCGTGGGGGAGGGTCCACGCGGCGGCACCCCGGCCCGACCAGCTGGCGAGCGACCCGCACGGCCCGCGCCGGCGACCCGTCCGGCGCGTACTCCCCGGGCCGCCGGCCCCGCCGACGACCCGGCACCGGCCGCCCAGCCCGCGCCCGGCGCAGGCCCGGCCGACCAGCCGGTGTCCGGCGCAGGCCCGGCCGCGTCGGGCGGCGAGGCGGTCGCGGACCCGCCGGGCCGCGACGACCGGACCGACCACGACGGGGGTACGGCCTGATGCCGCTCTGGATGGAGCTGGTGCTCCGGGTGGGCGGCGTGCTCGTCGCGTTCCTCACCCTGCCGCTGCTCGTCGGCCAGGCCGAGCACAAGGTGATGGCGCACATGCAGGGCCGCCTCGGCCCGATGTACGCGGGTGGCTTCCACGGTTGGGCGCAACTCGTGGCGGACGGCGTCAAGTTCGTGCAGAAGGAGGACATCACCCCGCGCGAGGCGGACCGGGCGGTGTTCCGGCTGGCGCCCGCGGTGGCCCTGGTGCCGTACCTGCTGGTGCTGCTGGTCATTCCGCTCGGCCCGAACGACCTGGTCGGGCAACCGTTGGACATCGGCCTGTTCTTCGTGCTGGCCGTGGTCGGCGTCGGGGTGGTGGCGGTGCTCATGTCGGCGTGGGCGTCGGCCAACAAGTACAGCCTGCTCGGCGGGCTGCGCGGGGCCGCCCAGTTGCTCGGCTACGAGCTGCCGTTGGTGCTGGCCGCCGCCTCGGTGGCGATGGCGGCCGGCACGCTCAGCCTGTCCGGCATCGTCGAGGCGTGGCAGCCGTGGTGGCTGCTCTGGCAGGCGCCCGCGATGATCATCTTCTTTGTCGCCGGGCTGGCCGAGATCCGCCGGCCGCCATTCGACATGCCGGTGGCCGACTCGGAGCTGGTCTTCGGTTACATGACTGAGTACACGGGGCTGCGGTTCGCGTTCTTCCTGCTCGCCGAGTACGTCGGCATCGTGGTGATCGCCGCGCTGACCACGGTGCTGTTCCTCGGTGGCTGGCAGGGCCCGTTCGCCGACGAGCACCTGGGCTGGCTGTGGACACTGCTCAAGGTCTTCGCCGTGGCCTTCGTGATCATCTGGCTGCGGGTGTCCTACCCCCGGCTGCGCGAGGACCAGCTCCAACGCCTCTGCTGGCTGGTCCTGGTGCCCGCCTCCCTGGCGCAGTTGGTCCTCACCGCAGCAGTCCGCGTCGCCCTCTAACCCCGCCCCCTCCCGCCCCGCCGGAAGGGTGTGGGTCAGCGCAGCGGGGTGTGGGCCGGGTCTACGGGCTCGGCCGGGGGCGGGGGTGGGGTGCCGTCGCCGAAGGGGCGGCCACCCAGAGCTTCCCGGCCGTGCGGGGTGACCCAGTTGGACAGGTCGGGGCCGAGCGGCACGATTCCGGTCGGGTTGATGTCGCGGTGCACCTGGTAGTAGTGCCGCTTGATGTGGTCGAAGTCGATGGTGTCGCCGAACCCGGGGGTCTGGAACAGGTCCCGGGCGTACGCCCACAGCACCGGCATCTCGCTCAGCTTCTGCCGGTTGCACTTGAAGTGGCCGTGGTAGACCGGGTCGAAGCGGACCA
The DNA here is from genome assembly GCF_042872525.1 of Micromonospora sp. NPDC005254. NCBI lineage: Bacteria > Bacillati > Actinomycetota > Actinomycetes > Micromonosporales > Micromonosporaceae > Micromonospora > Micromonospora sp. NPDC005254. Next base: position 492,681 of record NZ_JBIAKM010000001.1, read on the forward strand.
GCGTGGTGAACAGCCGTACGTCGGCCTCGGTGATGGTGTCGCCCACCAGGTACCGCTGGTCGGTCAGCCGCTCGGTCAACCAGTCCAGCCGGTCGAACAGGCGGTGGTACGCCTTGTCGTACGCCTCCTGGCTGCCCGCGAAGCCGCACCGGTAGACGCCGTTGTTGACGTCGCGGAACACCACACTGTTGACCTCGTCGATCTGCTCCCGCAGGTGCTCGGGGTAGAGCTGGGGTGCGCCCTCTCGGTGGTACGCCCTCCACTCGGTGGACAGGTCCAGGCTCATCTGCGCGTAGTCGTTGGTCACCACCTGCCCGGTCGGCACGTCGACCATCGCTGGCACGGTGATGCCGCGCTCGTAGTCGGGGAAGCGCGCAAAGAACGCCTCCTGGAGGCGCTCGATGCCGAGCACCGGGTCCCGCCCACCCGGGTCGAGGTCGAAGGTCCAGCTCCGGGCGTCGTGGGTCGGGCCGGCCACCGCCATCGAGATGGCGTCCTCCAGGCCGAGCAGCCGTCGCACGATGATCAGGCGGTTGGCCCACGGGCAGGCTCGGCTGACCACCAGCCGGTACCGGCCCGGCTCGACCGGGTAGCCGTCCCGCCCGTCCGCGGTGATCCGGGTGGCGATGTACCGCTGGTCCCGGGTGAACTCGCCACCCGGCTCGACGTACTTCCCGCCTGTCTCCGCCACGTCGCTCCTACCTCCCGGTCCGGTTGCCGTCTCCACCCCATCTTCGCCGATTCGCGGCGGGCCGGGGCGGCGCGGCGAACCTGGCCTGCGGGCCAGACGCCGAGCTTCGCCCGCGGACGGCCCCACCACCCCCACGCCCTTTGCTCTGCTTCACTCACGGCAACATTCGATGGCCGAGAGTGTTGCGTCCGTTGAAGCAGAGCAAAGGGCGAGCCAAACACCTGTGGCCCCCGCTCACCGGTAGCTGGCCGGCTACCCTGCCGGCATGACGGATGTGGAGGTGGCGGCCCGGCGCTTCATCGCCGACGTGTGGAACGCCCGCCGGGAGGAGTCGGCCCACGAGTTGATCGCCGAGGAGTGCCCCGGGCTGGGCGGCACCGGGCCGGAGGCGACGCTGGCCTGGCACCGCGAGCGCCGAGCGGCCTTCCCGGACCTGCGCTACAAGATCGTTGACGTGGTCGCCGCCGGTGAGCGGGTGGCTGTGCACTGGCGGGCGGCCGGCACCCACGCCGGGCAGTTCGGGCCGGTGCCGCCGACCGGCCAGGTGGTCAGCTACTCCGGGGCGACGTTCCTGCGCTTCGACACGGCCGGCCGGATCGTCGAGGTGTGGAGCTGCAACGAGCTGTTCCAGCTCCTCCAACAGCTCGGCGTCGAGATGCTCCCCCCGACCGTCGTCAGCGGACCCGGGGCGTGATCCGGCTGATCGGCAGGTTGATCGGGAACGGCTCGCCGGTGTCGACGAACTTCGTCCACCGCCCGGTCTCGGTGTAGACCTCGTTCACGGCGTCGATCCGGTAGGTGACGACCTCCAACGCGCCACCCTCCGTCTCGATACGCCAGTAGAACGGGATGCCGGCTTGGGCGTACAGCGCCGGCTTCAACACCCGGTCGATTGAGCGGGTGCTCGGTGAGACGATCTCGATGGCCAGGACCACCTCGTGCGGCTCGTACTTCGACGGTTCGCGCGCCGCCGCGGTAGCGGTGGTGATCAGCACGTCGGGGATGAAGGAGCGGGTGCGGTTGATCCGCACCTCGACGCCCTGGGTCACGTCGTAGCCGTCGGGGCAGTCCTCGTCGAGCGCGGCCATCAGTCTGCCGGCGATGGTCTGGTGGGTGCGGGTGGGGGAGGGGGACATCAGCAGCACTCCATCGAGCAGTTCCCGGCGGCGGCCATCCTCGGGCAGCGCATCCAGATCGTCAGTCGTCCACTCGCTCTCGGGCGGGTAGTCGCTCTGCAGCGCGGCGGTCATGGGCGGGTCCTTCCAGGTGCGTCGTTCTCCCCACGACCACGATACCGCCGTCGACCTGTGGGTGGTGGTCGCGCGCGCCGGGGCCACAGGGCAGGATGGTCCACATGACCGACCCCAGCGAGCACGGCGACCCGGCGGGCGGCGCCACCGAGCGCGGCCTGCCCGGCGCGGGCCTGGTCAAGGGGCTGGCGGTCACCCTCAAGACGATGACCAGCCGCTCGACCACGCAGCAGTACCCGGACGTCGCCCCCGAGCTGCCGCCGCGCTCGCGCGGCGTGATCGCGCTGTCCGAGGAGAACTGCACGGTCTGCATGCTCTGCGCCCGCGAGTGCCCGGACTGGTGCATCTACATCGACTCCCACAAGGAGGAGGTGGCGGTGCCTGGCGCCGCCCGCCCCCGCCAGCGCAACGTGCTGGACAAGTTCGACATCGACTTCTCGCTCTGCATGTACTGCGGCATCTGCATCGAGGTCTGCCCGTTCGACGCGCTCTACTGGTCTCCGGAATTCGAGTACGCCGAGTACGACATCAAGGACCTGCTGCACGACAAGGACCACCTCGGTCAGTGGATGGCCACGGTTCCACCGCCGCCGGCGCACGACCCGAACGGCGAGCCGGCCAAGGAGGAGACCGCGGCGGCCCGCAAGGCCGCGCGTTCGGTCCCACCGGCGGTACGTCCCGACGCCGACCCGGGTCCCGCGTCGTGACCGCCCGCGTCGTGACGGCACAGGTCCTGACGGGACACGTCGTGACGGGCCGCGTTGTGACGCGGCCAGGCGCGGCCCGACCCGGCGGAAGGGCGGCCCGGTGACCGGCGCGGATCTGCTGCTGCTCGCCCTGGGCGCGGTCGCGGTGGGCGCCGGCGTGCTGGTGGTGACCACGAAGCACCTGGTCCGGGCCGGGCTCTACCTGGTGGTCTGCCTGGGCGCGTTGGCCGGCGACTATCTGGTGCTCGGCGCCGAGCTGGTCGCCTGGGTGCAGGTGTTGATCTATGTGGGCGCGGTGGTGGTGCTGCTGTTGTTCGCGGTGATGCTGACGCGGGCCCCGATCGGGGCCTCCGACGATCTGGACCGGCCCGGCTGGCCCGCCGCGCTGATCGGTGGCGGCGCCGGCCTGGGGCTGAGCGTCCTGCTGGTCGACGCGTACCGCTGGAGCACCGTCGCGATGCCCGGCGCGGGCACGGCCGAGCGGCTGGGCGAGCAGATCTTCCGGTCCTGGGTGCTGCCGTTCGAGGTGCTCTCCGTCCTGCTGCTGTCCGCCCTGGTGGGCGCGGTGGTGCTGTCCCGGCCCGACATCGGCCGGCGCGACGACGCCGAGGCGCCGGCGAGGAGCATGGCCTCCGGGGGGCGCCGGTGAGGCCCGTCATCCCGTACGTCACCGCCGCGTTGCTGTTCGGCCTCGGCGTGTACGGCGTGCTGCGCCGACGCAACGCCGTGCTGGTGCTGATGGCGGTCGAGTTGATGCTCAACGCGGTGAACCTCGTCCTCGTCACAGCGGACACCACCGTTCGCGCGGCGCTGCCGCACTCCGGTCAGGTCTTCGCGCTGTTCGTCATCGTGCTCGCCGCCGCGGAGATCGGGGTGGGGCTGGCGATCGTCCTTCAGCTCTATCGCCTGCGGGCCACCGTGGCGGTTGATGACGTGGCGTTGACCGAGCCGCCGGTGCCCGCGCGGGCCGTCGGCCAGAACGCGGAGGCGGGTCGGTGACCGGGCTGCTCGGGGCGGTGCTGCCCGCCGTACCGCTGGTCGCCGGCCTGCTCGGTCTGCTGCTGCCGCCGGCCCCGCGTCACCCGGGCGGAGCGGCCGGGGGTGACCGGGCCCGGACGGCCGCCGTGACGATCGGCGTGGCCGGCGCGGTCGGCGCGCTGGCGTTGGCCGTCGCCCTGCTGGTGGCGGTCGACGGTCCGACCCAGACGTCGACGACCTGGGTCGACATCGGCGGGCTGAGGGTGACCCTCGGCGTACGCCTGGACGGCGCCGCCGCGCTGGTCGCCGTCGCGGTCACCGCGGTGGCCCTGGCCGTGCAGGTCTATTCGATCGGCTATCTGCGGCGCGGCCCCCACGACGACGTCGACGTCGACCACCGCTACCCGCCGTACGCCGCCCAGATCAGCCTCTTCACCGGTGCGATGCTGCTGGTGGTGGTCTCCGGCGACCTGATCATGCTGCTGGTCGGCTGGGAGGTGATGGGCCTCTGCTCGTACCTGCTCATCGCCCACGACCGCCGGCTCGCGGGCGCACCGGCCGCCGCGATGAAGGCGTTCCTGGTGACCCGGGTCGGTGACGTCGGCTTCCTGCTCGGCATCGTGCTGCTCGGCGTGTCGACGGGCAGCTTCCGGATCGCCGACGTGCTCGCGCACGACCACTCCGGCGTGACGCTGACCGCCGCCGGCCTGTTGCTGCTGGCCGGGGTGGCCGGCAAGAGCGCGCAGTTCCCGCTGCACACCTGGCTGCCGGACGCCATGGCCGGCCCGACGCCGATCTCCGCGCTGATCCACGCCGCGACGATGGTGGCCGCCGGGGTGTACGCGGTGACCCGCCTCTACCCGCTGTTCACGGCCGCTCCGGTCACGTTGACCGTGCTCGGGGTGCTCGGCGCGATCACCCTGCTGCTCGGGGCGCTCGCCGCCACCGCCCAGGACGACATCAAGCGGGTGCTGGCCTGGTCGACCGTGTCCCAGCTCGGCTACATGACCGGCGCGCTGGCCGTCGGCTCACCGTCGGCGGCGCTGTTCCACCTGCTCACCCACGCCGCGTTCAAGGCGCTGCTGTTCCTCGCCGCCGGCGCGGTGATCCACGCCGTGGGCACCACGCTGATGTCGGAGATGGGTGGTCTGCGCCGCAGCATGCCGGTGACGTTCTGGTGCACCGTGATCGGCCTCGGGGCCCTCGCCGGTGTGCCGCCGCTGGCCGGCTTCTGGAGCAAGGACGGCGTGTTGACGGTCGCCGAGTCGGCCGCGCTGGAGGGCACCGGGCCGGCGCCGTCGTGGGTGGGTTGGCTGGTCTGGCTGGCCGGGTTGCTCGGTGTGGCGATCACCGCCTGGTACGCGGGCCGGCTGCTGCTGCGGGCCTTCTTCGGCGAGCCCCGGCTGCCGCTGGTCGCGCCGCACGATCCTCCGGCGGTGCTGCGGTGGCCGGTACTGCTGTTGGCCGTGCCGGCCGCGCTGCTCGGCCTGGCCGGGTTCGTGGGCGCGTTCGCCGACCGGCTGCGGTTCGCCACCGTGCCGGTCGCCGGTGCGGAGGACGGCCTGGTCCACGTCGGGCCGGCGCTGCTGCTGCCGCTGGCTCTGCTGGCGGTCGGCGCGGGGTTGGTGTGGGTGCGCTGGCAGCGGGACCGGGCCGCCGACCCGGCGACCGCGCTGGGTCCGCTGCGGCCGGTCTTCGCCCGCGCGTTCCGGCTCGACGACGTCCAGCACGCCCTTGTCGTACGCCCCGTCCGGGCGCTGGCCCGCCTCGCGCGCAGCGGCGACGAGGTGGTGGTCGACGGGGCCGTCGAGGGCAGCGGCCGGGCTGCCTCCGGCCTGGGCGCCGGGCTCGCCGCGCTGCACCGGGCGGCGCTGCCCCGGGCCGCCGCTGGTGTGCTGGCCGGCGCCCTGCTGATCGGCCTGGCCGCCGCCATGCTGGGAGCGATCCGATGACGCTTGGGCAGGTTCTGCTTGTCGCCGTGCTGGTGGTGCCGGCAGTGGGCGCGGTCGCGGTGGCGGCGACTCCACGGGACCGGGCCGCACGGATCGTCGGGACGGTCGCGGCGGCGCTGACCCTGCTGGCCGCCGTACCGCTGGTGTTCGGTGGGCGGGGGTGGTTCGCCTGGTCGGCCGGTACGCCTGCGGTGCGCCCCTGGCACCAGGTGGACCTGCCCTGGGTGCCCGGCCTGGATCTGCGCTTCCACCTCGGCGTCGACGGCATCTCCTGGCCGCTGGTGGTGCTGACCGCGCTGCTCACCCTGCTCTGCTGCGCGTACACGGTGTGGCGGGTGCCGGACGGCGGCAGCGGCCGGGCGTTGGTGGCCCTGCTGCTGGTGGTCGAGGTGGGCATCCTCGGCACGTTCCTCGCCCTGGACCTGGTGCTGTTCTTCCTCTTCTTCGAGGTCGTCCTGCTGCCGATGTACGCGATCATCGCCGGCTGGGGTGGCGCGGACCGGCGGCGGGCGGCCCGCAAGTTCGCGCTCTACACCCTCTTCGGGTCGGTGCTGCTGCTGGTCGGCGTGTACGTCGTGGTCGCCGCGGCGGGCACCGCCGACGTGGTCGCGCTGACCGGTGGGGGCGGGCTGTCCCGGGGCACCCAGTTGGCCGCGTTCACGTTGCTCGCGCTCGCGTTCGCGGTGAAGAGTCCACTCTGGCCGCTGCACTCCTGGCTGCCCGACGCGCACACGCAGGCCCCGACGGTGGGCAGCGTCGTGCTGGCGGGCGTACTGCTCAAGATGGGCACGTACGGGCTGATCCGGGTGGCGGTGGGGGTGGCGCCGGAGGGCGCCCGCTGGGCCGCGCCGGTGCTCGGCGTGCTGGCGGTCGCCGCGATTCTGGTCGGTTCGCTTGTCTGCCTGGCCCAGGCTGAGGTGAAGCGGCTCATCGCGTATTCCAGCGTGGGGCACATGGGCTTCGTCCTGCTGGGCGTCGCCACGCTGACCGCCACCGGCATCCAGGCGGCCCTGATCGGCAACGTCGCGCACGGCGTGATCACCGGCCTGCTGTTCTTCCTCGCGGGCGCCGTGAAGGACCGTACCGGCACGGGTGCGCTCGCCGAGCTGTCCGGGCTGCGGGAGACCGCGCCCCGGCTGGCGGGTCTGCTGGCGTTCGCGGCGTTCGCGTCGCTCGGCCTGCCCGGGTTGGCCGGCTTCTGGGGGGAGGCGTTCGCGGTGGTCGCGGCGATCCAGGTGGGCGGCCCGCTGTGGATCACCCTCGGGGTGCTGGCGGCGGTCGGTGGCGCGCTCACGGCCGCGTACTTCCTGCGGTTGTTGCGCCAGGTCACCCACGGCCGGCCGAGCCCCGCGGTGGGCCGGGTCGGCTTCGGTCTGGCCGGCGCGGAGCTGACCGCGTGGGCGCCGCTGGTGCTGCTCGCGCTGGCCATCGGCCTGGTCCCGGCGCTGGTCCTCGGCGTCGCCGAGGCGCCCGTCGACGCCCTGATCGGGGTGGTCTCCCGATGAGCGCGGCACAGCGGGTGGATGCGAACGAGGGCAGGCCCGAATGAGCGCCGTGCAGAGTGTGGACAGCGTGGCGTTGCTGCCGGCGTACCTGGCGGCCGGCACCGCCGTACTCGTGCTGATCATCGATCTTGTCCTGGCGCGGCCTCGGGTCACGGTCGCGGTGGCCGCGCTCGGCGCGCTCGGTACCGCCGTCGGCGCCGCCGTGGTCGGTGCGGGCGGCGAGCGGCGGACGTTCTGCGTCGGCGCCGACTGCTCCTGGGTCTTCGGCGGGCGGGCGGCCCTGGTCGCCGCGGTGGTGGCGCTGCTCACCCTGGGTGTGCTCGGGCTGTCGGTGCCGGCGCTGCGGGCCGGGCGGTCACCGGTGGGGGAGTACGCCTTCCTGCTCGCCTGCTCGATGACCGGCGGTGTGGTGCTCGGCGCGGCCGGCGACCTGATCACCCTGATCGTGGCCCTGGAGACGCTGACCCTGCCGCTGTACGTGCTGGTCGGCCTGCGCCGGGGCAGCCTGGCCAGCGCCGAGGCGGCGGTGACGTTCTTCGTCGTGAGCGTGGTGGCCACCACGATCACCCTGCTCGGCGCCGCGCTGCTGTACGCGGTGACCGGGTCGCTGCACCTGGACCGGCTCGGTGCCCTGCTGGCCGAGCGGTCGGAGCTGCGCGACCTGCCGCTGACCACCGCCGCCGTGGCGCTGCTGCTGCTCGGGCTGGCCTTCAAGGTGGCGGCGGTGCCGTTCCACGCCTGGGCGCCGGCCACCTACGACGGCGCTCCGCTGCCGGTGGCCGCCTACCTGTCGACGGCGTCGAAGCTGGGTGGCCTCGTCGCGTTGCTGGCCGTGGTGCAGCGGGCGCTGCCGGCGGACCAGACCGGCCCGGTGCTCGCCCTGCTGGCGGTGCTCACGATGACCGTCGGCAACCTGGTGGCGCTGCGCCAGCGGCGTACCGTCCGGCTGCTCGCCTGGTCCTCGGTGGCGCAGGCCGGCTACATCCTGGCCCCGCTGGGTGCGTTGGCGCTGGCCGCCGGCCGCACGGGCGAGGCGCGGTCCGCCGCGTACGCCGCCGCGGTGGCGTACGCCGTCTTCTTCGTGGTGTTGGAGCTAGCTGCGTTCGCCGGGGTGACCGCGCTGCGCCCGGTGGGTGCGGACGGCGGCACGCTTGACGACCTGCGCGGGGCGGCCCGCCGGCACCCGTGGCGGGGCGCGGCGCTCGGTCTCGCGCTTGTGGGTCTGGCCGGGCTGCCGCCGGGCCTGGCCGGGCTGTTCGCGAAGGTGACGGTGGTCCGGTCGCTGCTGGACGGCGGCGCGGCCTGGCTGGCGTTGGTGGTGGCGCTGAACGCGGTGATCGGATTGGCGTACTACCTGCGGGTCACGGCCGCGCTGTGGGCGCCGACGGCGACATCGGGTGCCGCGGCGCCGGCCGTACCGCTGGGGGGTGTGGTGGCGGCGGTGCTGGCGGTGGCCACGGTGGCCGCCGTGGTGCTGGGCTTCGCCCCGCAGCTGGTGCTGGATCTGGCCGCCCGCTGACCTGCGACTCCAATCTCAGTGAGTTCTCAGCGTTGAGACGGATGGTTGACGGGTACCGGGTTGTTGAACCGGTCAGCGGATCCCGGCGATCCGTGCACCGAAGGAGAGATCGTGCACCACAACCGTCTGAAGACCGCCGCGCTGCTCGGTCTGCTCACCGCCCTGATCCTCGCGGTGGGCTACTGGTTCGGCGGCAGTGGCGGCCTGGTCATCGCCGTCCTCATCTCACTGGTCATGAACGGCATTTCCTACTTCTACTCCGACAAGCTCGCGCTGCGCTCGATGCGGGCGCAACCGGTCAGCGAGGCGCAGTTCCCCGAGCTGTACCGGATGGTGCGCGAACTCGCGACCGAAGCCCGGCAGCCCATGCCGCGCCTGTACGTCAGCCCGACCGCTCAGCCCAACGCGTTCGCCACCGGGCGTAACCCGCAGCACGCGGCGGTCTGCGTGACCCAGGGCATCACCGAGATCCTGGATTACCGGGAGCTGCGGGGTGTGATCGGGCACGAGCTGTCCCACGTCTACAACCGGGACATCCTGATCTCCAGCGTGGCGGCCGGTCTGGCCGGCATCATCACCTTCCTGGCCAACATCGCCTGGTTCATCCCGCTGGGCGGTGGGGACGACGAGGATTCGCCCAACCCGGCAGTCCTGCTGCTGACCCTGATCCTCGGCCCGATCGCGGCCACGGTGATCCAGTTGGCGATCAGCCGCAGCCGTGAGTTCCAGGCCGACCAGTCGGGCGCCGAGCTGAGCCGGGACCCGCTGGCCCTGGCCAGCGCCCTGCGCAAGATCGACGCCGTGGCCCGGCAACGCCCGCTGCCCGCCCAGGGCACGCTCACCAGCACCGCCCACCTGATGATCGCCAACCCGTTCTCCGGTGGCGCGGTGGCCGCGCTCTTCTCCACCCACCCCAAGATGGAGGACCGGGTCGCCCGGCTGGAGCGGATGGCCGCCAACTCCGGGCCCGTGCAGTTCCAGCGCTGATCTTTTCTGCACTCCGCCCGCACCCGCTCGCCTCGGGTGCGGGCGGAGTGCTGTGTCGGGGCCGATATCCGGTACTGCCCGCCCGACCGGCGGCGTTAGGGTCATAACCGCTCACGCTCATTACATGCTCGGAGGTTCACGGTGGCCGCGCTGCGTCAGTACCTGGGTGTCTGGCGGATCCCCGGTGCGCCGATCCTGCTGGTCACCGGCATCATCGGGCGACTCGGAATCGGCATGACGCCGCTGGCGCTACTGCTGGTGGTCGAGCAGGTGACCGGCCGGTACGCGCTGGCCGCCGTTGCCGGCGGCATCTACGCCGTCGCCGGCGCCGCGCTCAGCCCGGTGGCCGGGCGGATCGCCGACCGGGTCGGCCCGAGCCCGGTGCTGCTCGTCACCGCCGTGGCCCACCCGCTGGCGCTCATCGGACTGCTGCTGGCCAGCCGTTCGGGCGACGACGCCCTCGCCGCCATCTACCTGACGGCCGGCGTCGCCGGTGCGACGTACCCGCCGCTCACCGCCGCCATCCGCGGCGCCTGGAACGAGCTGACCAGCCCCGCCTCCGGCCGGTACGCCCTGCGCAACACCGCCCTGGCCGCGGAGACCTCGCTGTTCGAGATCGTGTTCGTGCTCGGCCCGCTGCTCGTGGCCGGCTTCGTGCTGGTCGCCGACGCGGCCGCCGCGCTGATCGGGGCAGCGGTCGTCACCCTGGTGGGCACCACCGCCGTCGCCCTCGGTCGCGTGATGCGCGGATGGCGTCCGCACCCGCGCGAACACCACGCCCGTGGGCTCGGCCCGCTGCGGGTCGGCGGCTTCCCGGCCCTGCTGGTCTGCGTGGCCGGGCTGGGCATCGCCTTCGGCGCCGCCGGTGTGATCGTTCCGGCGTACGCCGGCAACGCCACCACCGACGATCCGGAGAGCCTGGCCGGGCTGTTGCTGGCGGTCTGGGGAGTCGGCAGCGCGATCGGCGGCTTCTGGTTCGGCGTCCGTCGGCCCGCGCCGAACATGACCCGCCAGTTCGCCCTGCTGCTCGCCGCGCTGGCCGGCACCTTCGTGGTGTTCGCGGTGATGCCCACGCCACTGGCGCTGGGCGTGGCGCTGATCGTCGGTGGGGCCACCATCGCGCCGGCGCTGACCCTGGAGAACACCCTGGTCGGCCGGATCGCCCCGGCCGGCATGCTGAACGAGGCGTACACCTGGGTGGTCACGGTGGCCGTGGCGGCGAGCGCCGCCGGCGGCTCGGTGGCCGGCCTGATCGTGGATCACGCCGGGGGCGTGCCGTGGGCCTTCGTCTTCGCCGGGGTGGCGGTGGCCGTCGGGGCCGCGGTAGCCGCGCTGCCCGCCGGGCCCATCGCCCGCGCAGAAGCCTCGGCGGTACGCGCCGAGGAGCCCGTCCCCGTCTGACCCCTCACCGGCCGGCTCGGTCCGCTCAGGCCCCGCGCCTTGATCGACTCGGGTTCCTGCAAGTCGCGGTGTCCCGTTGACGAGGATGCCCCGACATCCAGAAACCCGAGCGATCTCAGTGGACGTGGCCCCGATGACTTCTGCCGCCGCGTGGCGTCCATCAGAATGGGCATCGACGAGGGGGGAACCATGGCCAAGCTGCTCTACTCCGCGACCGCGTCGCTCGACGGCTACATCGCAGGCCCCGGCGGGGACATGTCCTGGCTGACCGAACACCTCACGATCGACAACCCGACCGCGGACCGCGTCCTGGCCAACGTCGGCGCGATCCTGACCGGCAACCGCACCTTCGGCGGCGACGACCCCAACCGAGGGACCGAGAAAGAGGGCGCGTTCGGCGGCCGGTACCACGGACCGGTGTTCGTGCTGACCCACCGGCCGCCGGCCGAGCCACCGGACGGCATCACGTTCGTCGGCGACCTGCACAGCGCCGTCGAGCAGGCCAAGGAGGCCGCCGGCGACACGTACGTGAACGTCCTCGGCGCCGACATCGCCCGGCAGTGCGTCCGGGCCGGCCTGCTCGACGAGATCCTGATCTTCTTCGCTCCGGTGCTGCTCGGAGACGGGGTGCGCATATTCGACGACCCGGGCGGCGCACGGGTGCGGCTGACGCCCATCCCGGGCGAGACCACGCACTGGTACAGCGTGGGATGAACCGCTCGGCAACCGTGGCGCCGGCACTCCACGCCTGCGGGTGCCGGCCCGGCTGCTCGTGCCGCTAGCGGTAGTTGGTGAACTGGAGGGCGACGCCGAAGTCCTCGCCCTTGAGCAGCGAGATGACCGCCTGGAGGTCGTCCCGCTTCTTGCCGGTGACGCGCAGCTGGTCGCCCTGGATCTGCGCCTGAACGCCCTTGGGGCCCTCCTCGCGGATCTTCTTGCTGATCGCCTTGGCCTTGTCCGTCTCGATGCCCTGGATCACCTTGCAGTCGATCTTGAACACCTTGCCGGACGGGCGAGCCTCGCCGGCGTCCAGCGACTTCAGCGAGATGTTCCGCTTGACCAGCTTCTCCTTGAACACGTCCAGCGCGGCCCGGACGCGCTCCTCGGTCTCCGCCTGGAGGCCGATCGCCTCCTCGCCCGACCAGGAGATCTCCGCGCCCGTGCCGCGGAAGTCGAACCGCGTCGCGAGCTCCTTCTCCGCCTGGCGAAGGGCGTTGTCGACCTCCTGGCGGTCAACCTTGCTCACGATGTCGAATGACGGGTTCGCTGGCATGCTTCTGCTCCTGCTGTCCGGCGGTCTGGGCGTGCCGTCGGCCGCCGACCAGCGGCACGACCCTCTGACCGTACCCGGTTGCGTCGGTCCCGGGGCGAGCCGCTATCCTTGCTTCCGCCGCCGCGTTACGACGCGGTGGGGTGCCCTGGCGGGTTGCCCGAGCGGCCAATGGGAGCGGACTGTAAATCCGTCGCGAAAGCTACAGAGGTTCGAATCCTCTACCCGCCACCAGGTGCAGACACGGCCCCTGACCAGCAGAGATGCTGATCGGGGGTCGTTGTCGTTTGTCTGGCCGAGTCCGGCTGCGTCCAGCCGTTGACGACTGGTTGTGGGCAGATGGTGGGCAGGTCGATCATGCCTCTCAGTGCTCCTCTGAGGGCTGCGAACGCCCGTTTTCCGGGAGTTGCCGGCCCGGTGTGATCGCACCTGGAGCACCGGCTCAGGCTGCCGCGGGCTTAGCTGGCTGCGTAGGTAGCTCGGGGGCAAGCCAGTCCCGGGGTTGGACTGGCGCGGCAGCCGGAAGCCCTGGCCCTCGATCAGGTTGACCTGCCGGCTTCCGTGCCGCCTGGCTCTGGTCGTGGTGCGTCTGGATCAGTCGACTTCGGGGCGGCGGTCCGGCGGCAGTCGGTGGCTCTCCGCCCCGGCGCCGGAGGCGGCCGGGGCGGCTTGCCGCCGGCCGGCTCACCGCCCGCGCCGCGCGAAGCGCGGCGCCTTGATCCAAAACAGAAGAATTCGGCAGCAACGTGGGACTAGACACGTGGGACTAGACACGTGGGACTAGACACGTGGGACTAGACACGTGGGACTAGACACGTGGGACTAGATGAGCTCATCTAACTACGCATCACGAGTCGGCCCCTGGGCACTGTCCGCCGCCTGCTCCTCACGCTTAGTTCCGTGATGTCAGGTCGCTGCTGCTGAGACTTCCTTGGGCGAGTAGTAGGCATGGATCTCGTTGACCTGGTTGATCCAGAAGCTCAGCTTCTCGTCGGACGTTGCTCGCTGCGGGAGGAGTCCTAGCTGCTTCGCCAGGCTGTAGAAGCCCGGACCGGCATCGTTGGCATCCAGGTAGTGCACCAAAGCGGAGATCATGAGCCCGGTGACCGGTCGGTTGCGTTCTACGACTAAGCCCAAAAGGTAGCCCATCGCCTTCCGGTCGATCTCGCGTTCAAAGTCGAAGGCCGCAAGCCCGGTCCGGCGTTTCAGCGAGGTATTGAGCTCGGTGTAGGAGGTGACTCTGTCAAGCCGGGCTCGCTCGATCAAGAAGGCCAAAGCGACCTCGGCGAAGCGGTCCCACGTCTCCTCTTCGCGGCCGTACATCGACATCGCAGGCTCCGTGATGGAGAGTAGGGCGACCTGATCCTGCCGTCAGCGGGGCAGCTGTCAAGGTCCGACGAGGTAAGGCTGGCCGATGGCCCCAATCGATCGCAACCCGGCAACAGCAAGTTTCTCAGCTTCCTGCCGCCGCTGACGCTCTGTCGCCATCCTTGGGCGAGCCGGTGGCGCGAACAGCGCCCACTTGGCCTATAGACGCCTTCGTCCGTTTCGTGTAGCAAGACGGGATGCAGCTCTTTCGCATCACCGGCAGGTGGTCCGAGCTTGACTCACAGGTAGCAGAGTCAGGGCTGGCAGCTGCTCTCTTGAGCGCTTTCGACCAACCGTCTGGCCGCGATGGCGCTGTCGGCGACGGCGGAGCGGTTAGGAGGAAGGACCGTCCTGCGCTCAACGGCCACCCGCTCGACGCCGTACGGGATCAGAGACGCGCCGCGCAAATGCCGCTTGTCGAGCCGTGCGGTAGGCGGAGACACGGAGACACGCATCGGGCGCGAGTGATCTACAACCCAGCCCGCTCTCACGGGTACGACGCTCGGCAGCCTTGCATCTATTGGCCCAGCTAGGCTCAGAGCCCTCGCTTCAGAGCAGACCATCAGAAGGGGTGTCCCAGAAGGCAAGGCGCTGGGATCGTTGGGTCGGCACGAACTTTGATGCCTGCCAGGAACTCAGCCCGCAGATTTAGAGCAAAGTAACCCACTTCGCTGTCCCTTGGAGGATCTCTTGCCCGTCCCGCCCGCAGTGGAAGAATTGGTTGAGCGCTTTATTGGTCGCCGCGCCGAATTCGAATCACCCAACTATCTAGAGGCGCGAGTTCGGGTGGACTTCCTCAACCCCTTCTTCAAGGCCCTGGGCTGGGACGTTACCAACGAGCAGAATGTCCCCGAACACAGCAGAGACGTTATCACCGAGGCACGCCTTAGGGTTGGCGCCAGCACAAAGGCCCCCGACTACCTGTTTCAGACCTTCGGTGAGCCTGCGTTCGTGGTGGAAGCCAAGAAGCCTTCGGTTCGGCTTCGCGAAGATCCCGCGCCAGCACTGCAGTTGCGGCGCTACGGATGGAACTCAGGCCAGCTTTCTGTCGGTCTACTAACAGACTTTCAGGAACTGTCTATATACGATTGTCGGGTTCCACCAGCGGCGGGAGACAGGGCGTCTGTCGCCTTGCTGGACTACCTCAAGGTCGAAGACTACGTAAAGCGTTGGGATTATGTCGAGGAACGTTTTAGTCGAGAAGCCGTAGGTGAGGGTTCCATCTCGTCCTTTTACGGCCGGACCGTGACGTCTAGGGGCTGGCAGCGGGTTGACAAAGCCTTCCTGTCAGAACTTGAAGAGTGGCGCACCCTCCTAGCTGGCGAGCTCGCCGCTCTAAACACGTTGTCCCCTGAAGAGCTAAACTTCGCGGTACAGCTGACAATCGACCGCCTCGTTTTCCTTCGTGTATGCGAGGATAGGGGCTTGGAACCGTACGGACAGCTGCTTTCCGACGTCAACGAAGCGGACAGTTATCGACAGCTGATCAATAGGTTCATCCGGGCGGACGAAAAATACAACAGCGGCCTCTTTCACCTAAGGAAAGAGAATCGACATGATACGCCTGACACCCTGACGCCAACGCTGGCGATCGGCGCTGATGTTCTTCGACGCTTTGTGCGCCGCCTCTACTGGCCCGCTGGGCCATACGATTTTGCTGTACTTCCACCTGACATCTTAGGACAGGTATACGAACAGTTCCTCGGAAAAGTAATTTCCCTAGCGGGAAGGTCCGTCACGGTCGAGGATAAGCCGGAGGTTCGCAAGGCTGGTGGCGTCTTTTACACTCCGACAAGCATAGTTCGAGACATCGTAAGCGCCGCGATGGGGCCTGGGTTGGAGAGTGCCACTCCGGAAAAGCTGGCGAAGCGTGGCTTTTACGTCTGTGATCCTTCGTGTGGATCTGGAAGCTTCCTCATCGAGGTGTATCAGCACCTTCTTGATTGGCACCTTGAGCATTACCTTGCGAACGGGGCAGAGCGGTACAGCCGCATGCGGCCCGCCCGGCTGGAAAGAACGGCACGGGGTGAGTGGCGCCTAACCCCCTGGGAGCGTAAGCGGATCCTCTTGGCTCACGTCTACGGGGTCGATATCGATCCTCAAGCGGTGGAGGTAACCAAGCTGGCCCTGCTTCTAAAGGTGCTGGAAGGTGAGACTGACCGCTCTGTAGATGCCCAAATGGAACTCTTTCATGAACGCGCTCTACCGAATCTCGACAACAACATCAAGTGCGGAAACAGCCTTGTAGGCGCGGCCTTTCATACTAGTCAGATACTAATTCCATCTCCTGACATTGAGCATCGAATCAATGCCTTCGACTGGGATTCAGAATTTCCAACTGTCGCTGGCGGGCGCGGGTTTGATGTAATCGTCGGCAATCCGCCATGGCTCATGGCCGGCTATCACGTGGCCGATACAGTTCCCTATCTGAAGGACAATTTCCAGAGCGCCACCGGCAAATTTGACCTGTACTACGTCTTCGTCGAGCAGGCTCTTCGCCTGTTAGGCAAAGATGGCAGGCTGGGCTTTATTGTCCCCAACAAGTTCTTCCATACGTCAGCAGCGAAGAGTCTACGTGAGCTCTTGGCGTCCTCAGGCCTGTCCACTGTCAAGGACTTTGGGTTAGAGAAGATTTTTGAACGTGCGACTAACTACTCCTGCATCATACTTGTTCAGAAGGACAGGTCCGGCCAGGATATTTCCTATTCACGCTTGACTGCCAACCTCTTGGAAATGGAAAGGTTCGATGTTCCACGTAGTGACCTAGGGAGCGCTCCGTGGAGTTTTCAAGACGCACAAGGCAAAGAAGTGCTCGATAAGTTGGCACGAGGTGGAACGCCCCTCGAACAGATCGTTGAGCGTTTTGGTACTGGCGTGCAAACCGGCTCAGACAAACTGCTGACGTTCACGCCGGAGCAGGCCGCCTCGGAGGGTATTGAGGACGAATTGCTTACGCCGATCCTTCGAGGGAGGGACGTCCGAGGTTTCCGGATCCTGTCCGGCGCGAAGCTAATGCTCTTCCCGTACCGCCGCACGAGCGATGAATTCAAGCTCCTAAGCGAAGAGGAACTTCAGGAGTTTCCAAACGCCTGGGCGTACCTCTCTCGAAACAAGGAGGCCCTGGGGACCCGAATTTGGTTCAACAAGTCTGCCACTGAACTTTCAGGGAAATGGTACGGCTTGATGTATCTAGAGCGGGCGCCATTCTTTGAGAGGTCTCATCTCCTGACGCCGTGTCTGAGTGATGTCGCAAACTTCGCTCAGGGAAACGGCAACTTATTTGCCACCGGCACGGCTGGCGTCGCTGGTGTGGCGCCACGGCCGGGAAGTGTAGATATTCGCTATCTGCTTGCCCTGCTAAATTCGAAAGCTCTTTCTGTATTCGCTACCGAAAACTCGCCAATGTTTCAGGGAGGCTACCGAAAGTTCAGTACCCCCTATCTCAAGGCGCTGCCGGTGCCACCTGTCCGCGGAAGAGCTGCACAGGCCTCGCACGACCGTATGATCGCTCTATCCGAGGAGATCGAGCTTGCATGCGACCGGCTACAGCGGACGACTACCCCGCACGAAAGAACCGTCTTGACGCGGAAGATCGCGGGAGCTCGTACAGCCATCGACAATGACGTCTTCAGCCTTTTCGGTCTAGACGATGCGGCGCGACGCTGGATTGAAATGAAATATGGGTCCGAAGTGAGGGCGACTGCCCAGACAACATCGGAACGAGCTTAGGTGCCAATCGGAAAACTCGGCGCTACCGTCTGCGGCGGCCCCGGGTTTCCCCGATTTTCGCGCAAGCCGCCGGGCGTGGTGTGGCCGGCGTGGCGACAGCGGAGCGTCGGACGCGCGCCTAGGCGGCGATGCGTTCAACCCGTCTCGGGCCACTTTGAGGACGTATTGAAGGTCGAGCTGTCCTATTGCTCTGTCTGAAGCAGTCGGTAAATTCTGACGACTTTCTCGACGGCTCCGCTTGTTCGAGTTGCGCTCTGCTGTTCTATCAGGGCCGCGCCCACCTCGACAGCGAAAAGGGCCGCGAGCTCCGCGTCAGCGGAGACTTGGCGCTGTTGCGTTTCCGTCTCGGAACTCTCGTCTAGCCCAATTTCGTGCCGGCGGGGGGTTGCGTAGGTTCCGCGGCCGTGTTCGGTGGCCACCAAGCCTGCCTCGCGTAACGCCGCTATCGCCTGACGAACCGTGCCACGCGCTGCCCGGAATTCGGCGGTGAGCGCGCTCTCGGCTGGCAAGAGGGCCCTGGGCGGGATGACGCCGCTCTCGATGCGTTCTCTCAACTCATCGGCGATGGCGCGGTAGCGGGGCTGGCCGTAGTGCGGGGTGGGCACCTGCTTACCGTACCTGGCACTTGTCTTACCAACTGCCAACCAAGCGACAGGGTTTGACGTCTAGACAACTCGTCCACTTGTAGATACGTTTCCTGTGTGCGGCTGGGGTGATGGCTCGTATCAGGGGTGGTGCCGTGTCGCCCCCGGTCGCACCTGATGCGCGGCGTCCTGTCGGACCGGTTGCGGTAGCCGCGTACAAGTTGGCTCGGCGACACCTGACCCGTTCGCGTCGTCGGACGGTGCGCCGTGCCTTCATCCGGGCCGGTGGCTGGCCGCATTCCCCCGTGGCTGGCCACCGGCCCCGCCTACCTGTGGAGGTGCGATGTCCGGCTCTCATCGTCGGCACCATTGGTTCTCGTCCTGGTGGTCTCGGAGGCGCCCATCTGCCCGGCGTGCCAGCAGCAACGTTCAGTCGAGTCCTCGCCCGGCTTTTACGACCTCCTCGCCGCGGTGGTCCGCAGGCGCTACCCGTGTATTGCCTGTGCTCCGGTTTGCGCCCTTGATGACGCGGGCTCAGGTCTTCCGAGGCAACGGCGGGCGGTGGACGCGATGAGTCGTACGAACAAGCCGGCCGCCGTCACGAACCACCCGGACTGGTGCGCCCCGGATCGCTGCGGCTACCTTGTGCCACCGGTGATGTCGCACATGGCCCGCCGCCATCGTGGCCCGATGCAGCGGGTCGGCGAGAGTCGGTCGGGCGGGCTCGTCGTCACGTACCTCATCAGTGCTGAGGCTCTGGGTGGTGCCATGGTCGGTGTTCACGTGACGTGCCGGGGCGGGAACGCTTGGGCTGAGTTGTCTTTGCCGCAGGCGGTCGAACTGGCCGAGCAACTCAGCGACCTGGTGACGCAGGTCGTCGGGCAGCAGGGGGCCGACGATGAGTGAGGGCGCTCCGATCACGGAAGGGCAGCCGGCGTCATCGATTCCGCCGGTCGTGTGCCCGGTCTGGTGTCGAGGCTGTGGACCGAACGACCCGATGCACCGCGGACTTCTCAGCACGATTGGGCGAGAGCGGACCGGCTGGGTCACCGTCCAACTGGTCGTCGACCGATTCGCCCGCCGGGACCTGGCCGTGAAGCTCGACGCGACCCGAGATGGCGCGACGCAGACCGTACTCCTATCGTCCGCGCAGGTGGACCGGCTCATTGACGAGCTGGCATACGCCCAGCTGGAGATGCTGACACCGGCAGATGGCGGCGAGCGGGCCGGAGAGACGGGGTGAGCGCCAACACCCGTCAGGGCTCACCCGTTCCTCGTAGTCCTGGTTTGCGCGCTGCGCGGCCACCGCGAGCAGCGGTAGCCGTACCGCCGGTTCCTGAGCGGCCCGCCGGCGGGACCACCTGGCAGACGTTGGAACGTCTAGGGGGTACGGTGACCGGTGTGCAAGGCCGGGACTGGCGCCCTCGCTACCTGCAACTCGCCGAAGAGTTGCGGGCGAAGATCGTGAGCGGTGAACTGGCGCCCGGCACTCTGATGCCCAGCGAGACCGAGCTGGCCGACACCTCTGGCCTGTCGCGCACAAGCGTCCGCAACGCCATCCGGCAGCTCCGGGAATGGGGCCTGGTCCGCGCGGAGCAGGGTCGCGGCACCTACGTGCGGGCACCCCGCCAGCGGGTACGGCGTCGCAACACCGAGCGGTATCAGTGGGAAAAGGACCGGGTCCTGCTCGACGAGGACGAGCGGCTGAAGACTGGCGCCACCGAGCACGACACCGGCCTGACCGTCGACGATCTGAAGTTTCACGCCGAGTATTCGCGGGTGGAGGCTGATGCGGAGATGGCGGCGGCCTTGCAGGTCGAGCCGGGTACGCCGCTGCTGCGCCGGGTCTACTGGACATCGTCGCGGCACGAGAACGCCCCGCTGACCGTGTCGTACTCCTACCTGCCCTACGACCTGGTGGCCGCGAACCCGGACCTGCTCGACGCAGGCAAGGAGCCGTGGCCGGGCGGCACGCAACATCAGCTCTACACGCTCGGCATCGAGCTGGACCGGATCGACGACGAGATCCGCGCCCGCCCGCCGTCGCCAGACGAGGCCGAGTTGCTGGACATCGACCCGGGCGTCTCCGTGCTCACCGTGCGGAAGACCTCGACCGACACCACTGGTCGAGTCGTCGAGGTTGCCGACGTGGTGATGCCCGGCGACCGCACCGAGCTTGTCTACTCCCATCACTTGCTAAGGTGGCCAACTTGACGGATATCACTTGCTAAGGCGCCTAACTTGACGCAGGTCGTCTCGGTCATCACCCCGGTCCACGCGCCCAGCATCGAGCACCTGCCCGGCGCCTACGAGTCGTTGGCCAAGCAGGAGATGCCTGACGGCTGGGACTGGGAATGGCTCGTCCAGGAGGACGGGCAGACCGGCGCCCTGGTTGATGCGCTACCTGACGATCCCCGGATCAGCCTGGGCACCGGCCGTCCCGGCGGACCTGGTGTTGCCCGTACCCTCGCGCTTTCCCGAGTCTCTGGGCAACTCATCAAGGTCCTGGACGCCGACGACCAGCTGACCCCCGGCGCGCTCGACCGGGACATCGCCGCATTCGACGCGCACCCGCAGATCGGCTGGACCACCTCGCGGGTACTCGATCTGCTGCCCGACGGGTCGACTGCCGGTTGGGACAAGGATCCGGCCGGCGGGCTCATCGACCGCGGTTCCGTCCTGTCGTTCTGGAAGGCCAACGACTACCGGGCCTCGGTGCACCCGGCGACCCTGTGCCTGCGGCGAGATCTCGTCTTCGCCCTGGGCGGCTGGATGGCCCTGCCCGCCTCCGAGGACACCGGCCTCCTGCTCGCAGCCAACGCGGTCGCCGCGGGCTACTTCACCCGGGAGTACGGCTTGCTCTACCGCAAGTGGCCCGGCCAGGTCACCAGCCAGGCCGCGCACCGGGAACCTGCCGAGTACCGCGCACGAATGAGGATCATCGAGGCCCGAGCCAACGCCCTGGCCTCGATGATCCCGAACGGCTTCGGCGCTAGCGCTACGGCGTAGCTTCGTGCCCCGGCATCCCGTGGGTACGCCGCCGCTCCTTCATCTCCGCCTCGAAGATGTGCCGCCGACCGCCGGCTAGCTTCTCCCGCGCGTCCCGCTCGATCTCCTGGAACGCGGCGTAGTAGCCGTCATCGAACTCCTCTACGATCTGGAACGTCCACCGGCCGGGTAGCACGTTGCGCCCCAACAGCTCGCGCTCGACCCGGTCGGCCATCTCGCCGTGTCCAGCCTCGTGGAGCAGCTTCACGACCCGGTCAAGGGTGAGATCCGCGCCGCCGACTAGTTGGTGCGCCGAATACAGATGCCCGCGTACCCGGTGGATCGTCTCTAGAGCTTTGCTCAGCTCGCCCAAGGCCTCAATGGTCTTATCGTCCAGTCCTTCCGGACGTGCATGACCTTCATCAACGCTTGCAACCTGCTTCCCCTTAGCCATGTCGGGCTCTTACCCAGGGAGTGGTAGTCCTACCCGTTTGCCCTGGGTAAGAGCCCGGCCATAGGGCTATCCGGCTACGGAAATCAGCTGAAGCGTAGCCATCAAGACCATTGCAATGCAGACGACAACGGCCCGCGAAGCTTTCAGCGACACGCTCAAAGAAAGCATGCTTTCCTATCTCCTGAAAGGGAATGTGCCATCGCTGCGCAGCTTGCCGTAAACGTACTTCAGGTGTGCCCGAAACGCAAACCCCCGAACGCTACACCATTCATCGGTAATGGCGCTACATGTTGTAGCGCATTTATTGGTCGTCGTATTAAGAGGTCTTCCTCGTCCATCTTTTCGAGACAAGTCCCCAGCATTCGGGCATTGGACCAAGTGGGAGAGGTTGTTGACTTGTCTGCCAAGCGCCGTCTACCTTGGAACGCAACTTGGCAGACAAGTTAACAAGTTGGAGGTTGAGCTATGGCTCTGCGTGGCGGCACGAGGTTCGCGGTGCGGTGTGAGGACGTGTTCCCGGCGGGGTGCGCGTTGGTGCCCGAGTCTCTGGGCGAGGTCGAGGACTACGACGAGAAGACCGGCCGGCGTAGCCCGGCGAAGGACAAGCTGACCGGCCAGCGGGTGTGGCAGGTCCGGGTCATGGACCTGGATCCGGAGCTGGGGAAGCGGTCGCGGGAGACGACGGTGAAGATCTCGGCGGACTACCAGCCGGTTCCGCCGACGGGTGGCCTGTTCGAGGCGGTGGAGTTCGACGGCATGACCGTCACGCCGTACGTGGGCAACAACGGTCGGATGGCGTACTCGCTGCGGGCGACCGGGATGCGTGCCCCGGCGGGCGTGGCCACGAAGGCGGCGCAGTAGCCGCATCTGGTGGGGGCGGGGCTGTCAGGTCTTGGCGGACGGCAGCCCCGCCCTCTGTCCCTTTCCCCTGCTCTGCTGAGAGAGGTAGTGACATGTCCAAGCGTATGCCTGCCGTCCTGCGGTGGCCCGTCGTGGCGGCTGCGCGATGATGCGCCGGCCGCGTGGCGAGGTCGTGATGACCACCGCCGGGGACCTAATGGTGATCCGGCCGCGCCGGCTGGAGTTGCCGGTCTGGCTGATCGCGGTCGGCCTGGTGCTGCGGTGGATGTGGCGGGGCCTGTGGTGGTGTCTTCGCCACCCGGTCGCCGTCGGCCTGGTCGCGGCCGGGGTGAGCCTCTACCGCGAGTTTGGCCGGTCCGGCGTGATCGTGCCCGTGGTCCTGGCCGCTGCCGTGTCGGCGCTGTGGCGGTGGCGGCACGAGTCGTCCTGGTGGACATGGTGCGCCGGGCCGATCCTCGGCCGCTTCCGTCAGCTCTTCGTCTACCGGCGGGCCTGGCGCGAGGCGATGACGCTCTGCGGCCTGGCCAAGGTGTACGACCATCGCTCGGTCATGCCGGAGCTGCTGCGGGTCCGCTCGGACCAGGCGCTCGACGTGCTGACCATCCGCATGGTCCGCGGCCAGACACCGGAGGAGTTCCAGAAGGCAACGGCGAACCTGGCGTACGCCTTCGGCCGGCGGCACGCCCGCGTCTACTCCGAGCGCCCCGATGACCCGCCGATCCGATCGGGCTACTGGGCGCTGGTCCTGAGCGCGGTGGACCGGCTGCGGTTCCGGGACCGGCCGTCAGTGGTCTACCTGGTGGTGGTCCGCACGGACGCGCTGCGCACCCTGGTCGACCCATTCGACGTCCCATCGGTGCCCGACTTCACCGCCCTACCCCTGGCTCGCCGGGAAGACCTGCGGCACTGGTGCCTGCACCTACTCGCCACGCACGTCCTCATCGGCGGCGCCACCCGGTCCGGTAAAGGCTCGGTGCTGTGGTCGCTGGTCCGCGTCCTGGCCGGCGGGATCTCCTCGGGGCTGGTCCGGCTGTGGGTGATCGATCCCAAGGGCGGCATGGAGTTCGCCATGGGCCGGCCGCTGTTCGCGCGGTTTGCCTGCAAGTCGTTCGAGGCCATGGCCGACCTGCTCGACGAGGCCGTGACGGTAATGCGGGAACGGCAGACCCGGCTTGCCGGTGCGGTGCGGGTGCACACTCCGACCCTGGATGACCCCCTGGTCGTGGTCGTCATCGACGAGATGGCGGCGCTGACCGCGTACCTCCAGGATGTTGACCTGCGCAAGCGCATCGCCGGCTCGCTCGGGTTGCTGCTGTCGCAGGGTGCCGGCGTCGGTGTCCTGGTGGTGGCTGCGTTGCAGGACCCCCGCAAGGAGGTGCTGCCGTTCCGGGACCTGTTCCCGACCCGGATCGCGCTCGGCCTGACCGAGGCCGCTCAGGTGGACCTTGTGTTGGGCGATGGTGCCCGTAACCGGGGTGCCCTCGCCGACCAGATGCCCCGCTGGGCCAGGGGCGTCGGCTACGTGATCCTCGACGGCACCCCCGAGCCGGCCCGGGTCCGCTTCTCCTACATCTCCGACGACCACATCCGGGAGTTGGCCGCCGAGTACCCGGCCCCGGCCGACGCGGCGGACATCCTCGCCCAGGTCGGCCGGGAAACCGCCACCGAACCGGCCCGGCCGCCTCTGCCCCGGCAGCGTCGCGGACCACTGCTGCCCGACTCGCTGCTGAACTTCCTCGACCGGGACACCGACGGGGGTGAGCCGCGGTGACCGCCCCGACCTTCTATCGGCTGCGTGCCCCCGGCAACGGCGGTGCCACCAGCACTGCCGTGTCGGTGCGCGTCGATCCCGCCCGGCCCGACCCGTACCCGGTGTATCTCGCCGTCGGTGGCGGCCGGCGCCGCATGTACCTGACCCCCGACGAGGCGTGGGCGCTGTGGCGCTGCCTCTCCGAAGCGGTGGCCTCCCTCGGCGAGCCGCCCGAGCACATCCGTACCCGCGTCGCCCCGGCCCGGAGGTAACCGATGTCCCTCAAGAGCTTCTTCCTCGGCACCCACCGCCTCAAGCCTCTGCACATCGACCTGAACGGCTCCCCGGACCGGCTCGCCGCCGCCCTGCACGGCTTGGCGCACATGGTCCGCCGCCGCAGTGACCTCGACGGGCAGCGCATCCGCATCACCGTGACCATTCGCATCCCGGGAGGGGACTTCGAATGATCCGCCACCGAGCCGAGTCGGGCATCCGGGTGCTGATCCTGCTCGCGATCGGGATCATGGCCGGTGCCGCCGCCTTCACCCACGTCCACGACCTGACCGTCGCCCACGGCCAGCCCGAATGGATCGGCTGGGCCAACGCCGTAGCCGTCGAGCTGATGGCGATCTACCTCGGCTTGGAGATCCGCGCCCGCCGCCAAGATGGCCGACCCGTCGGCCTGGTCGGCGTCCTCCTGATCGCGTTCGCGCTGCTCTCCCTCGCCGCCCAGGTCGCCGAAGCCGAACCCTCCGTCTGGGGCTGGATCGTCGCGGCGGTGCCGTCACTGGCCTTCCTCGCCCTGGTGAAGGTCGTCCTGTCCAGCGCACCCACCGCCGCGCCGGCTCCTGAACCCGATCAGCCGCAGGGCGACTGGTACGACGAGCCGCAGCCCGTCGAACCCGCGCCGCCGGCTCCGGTGATGCCGCCGGCATCAGTCGCGGTGCTGCCTCCGGCCGGTGGCGTCCAGCCCAACCGGCCCCAGGTCGTCGGGATCATCCGATGACGGCTCCGACCCTGCCCGGCCTCGAACCCGCCCCGACCCCGGTTGCTCCTCGGCCGGGGTCGCGGGCGGCCCGCATGGCGCTGCCCCGCTCGATCGACGTGCTCAAGGACATCGCCATCGAGTACGGCGTCTGCGTCCGCCCGCTCGCCATGCGCCGCACCGACCTCGACACCGGCCTGACCGAGGTCATCGACCTGCCCTGCGGGGCGACCCGCGAGGAAAAGTGCCCGCCGTGCGCCAAGAAGAACCGCCGCCTGCGGCAGGCCCAAATCCGCGAGGGCTGGCACCGCGACGATGAACCACTACCCGGCCCGGAACCCGCGACGGAAGCACAAAAGTCCCTGATCCTGTACCGCGCACACCTGGAGTTCTCCCGCGACGAGGCCGTACGCGCCGCCCAGTGGGACCAGGTGACCGACCTCGACGAGGCCATCCGCGAGGTAGAGGAAGCCATCGCCGCCGAGGGCCTGCGCGGCCGGGTCGGACCACCCCACGCCACCGACGACGAGGACCAGGACGACGAGCCCGGCCCACGGCGCAAGCGCTCCACCAAGCGACGCCAGGACGCCCCCGAACTGCCTCGACGCAAGATCGAGCGCCGCACCGTCGGCAAGACCTACACCGCCCCGGACGGCTCCACCTACCAACCGTCGATGTGGCTGACCCTCACCCTCGACTCGTACGGCCCGGTCCGCCCCGACGGCACCCCGGTCAACCCGGCCAGGTACGACTACCGCCGCGCCGCCTGGGACGCCGTTCACTTCCCTCGGCTGCTCGACCGGTTCTGGCAGAACCTCCGGCGGTGCGAGGGCTGGAACGTCCAGTACGCCGGCTGCGTCGAGCCGCAACGTCGCCTCGCCCCACACGCTCACTTCGCCATCCGGGGCACCATCCCTCGCGACGTGCTCCGCACCGTGGCGGCAGCGACCTATCACCAGGTTTGGTGGCCGTCGGTCGACGTCCAGCGCTACACCCTCGACCGGCTCCCGATCTGGGACGAGCAGGCGGCGGCATGGGTCGACCCGGACACCCGCGAGCCGCTGACGACCTGGAGCGAAGCCCTCGACACCATCGACGACGACCCGGACCCCGAACCCGTCCACGTCGTGCGCTTCGGCGCCCAGGTCGACGCCCGCGGCGTCATGCCCGGCACCGAAGACGCCGAACGCACCATCCGGTACGTCACGAAATACATCACCAAGCACACCGGCGACTGCCACAAGGCCACCACCGACCGGCAACGCAAGCACCTCGACCGGCTCTGGCAGCAACTCCAGCGGACCCCCTGCACCGACCGCTGCGCCAACTGGTTGCTGTACGGCGTCCAGCCCAAGAAGGCACACGCCAAGCTCAAGCCCGGCCGCTGCAAGGGCAAGGTCCACCAGCGCGACACCCTCGGCATCGGGGGCCGGCGCATCCTTATCTCCCGCGACTGGTCCGGCAAGACCCTCGCCGACCACAAGCACGACGCGCGGGCCTGGGTACGGGCACTGCTCGGCGTCACCACCGACGGCACGCAGCTCGTCAACGACCAGGGCGACACCACCGAACGGGTCCGGCACGCCTGGGAACTCGCCAGACCCGATGACCCCGACGTCGGCTCGATAACCCACCGGCTCATGCGGTCGATCAGCGAACGCGCCCGCTGGCGATCCGAACTGCTCGCCGCCAAGGACCGGGCCGCGCAGGGGTCCGCAGATCTTTCGGCAACTCAGCACAGCGCACAGCACGACGGGGAGGAACCGCAGTGAACGAGGAGTTGTTGACCGTGCCGGAAGTGCTCGCCGAGCTGCGCGTACCGCGCTCGACCTGGTTCTACTGGCGGCAGACCGGCAAGGGACCACGGGTGATCAAGCTCCCGAACGGGCAGCTTCGGGTCCGCCGGTCGGCGCTCGGTCGGTGGCTCGGCGACCTGGAGCAGGACGCCGCATGAAGAGCTACGAGGTCCAGATCTGGGAGATCGGCAAGCGCGCCGACCGGAAGGCTCGGCCGTGGCGGGTCCGCTGGGCGGTGAGCGGCCAGCGCTTCGAGGACATGTTCCGTACCAAGGCCCTGGCGCACTCGTTCCGCGCCGAGCTGGTCCAGGCAGCCAACGCGGGGGAGCCCTTCGACCCGGCCACCGGGCGCCCCGTCTCCGAGGCCAGAACCAAGAACCCCACCACCTGGTACGCGCACAGCCGCGCGTACGTCGAGATGAAGTGGCCCCGGGCGGCGGCCAAGACCCGGCGCTCGATCGTCGAGGCGCTGACCTCCATCACGGTGACCCTGACCCGTTCGGCCAAGCGGGGCCGACCGACTGACGCCCTGCTCCGTGAGGCGCTGTACCTCTACGGCCTCAACCCGCGCCGCTGGTCCGACGAGATCCCGCCCGAGCACGCGGCGGCGCTCGCCTGGCTGGAAACCGCATCCCTCCCGGTAGTCGAACTCGACTCGCCCGCGATGGTCCGCCGAGTCCTCGACAGCCTCTGCGTACGCCTCGACGGCAAGCCCGCGGCTGCCTCCACCGTCCAGCGGAAGCGGGCCACCTTTTACAACGTGCTCGGGTACGCCGTCGAGCTGGAGCTGATCGCCTCGAACCCGGTTGACCGGGTCCAGTGGACCGCCCCAGAGGTCGCCCAGTCCATCGACCGGCGGGTGGTGGCGAACCCAGCCCAGGTCGCCACGTTGCTGGAGGCGGTGAAATCTCTCGGCAAACGGGCCGACAAGGTCACCGCGTTCTTTGGCTGCCTCTACTACGCCGGGATGCGTCCCTCGGAAGCCGCGGACCTACGGCGGGAGGACTGCGACCTTGCCGGCCGGTGCGCCGACTGCGGGGCCGACTTCGACGACCTGGCGGCGGTCAAGCCTTCCCGGTCCTGCGAGCACGAAAAGATCGAATATCGCTGGGGCCGCCTGGTCCTCGCCGGCACCTCGCCGCGCTCCGGCTCGCACTGGACCGACGATGGCGGCTCCCACGAGCGGCGTGGACTCAAGCACCGGGGGAGGGCCGAGACTCGAACGGTCCCGATCCCGCCCCGGCTCGTCGAGCTGCTCTGCGCGCACGTCGAGAATCACGGGGTCGGCCCGGACAGTCGATTCTTCCGGGGCCTGCACGGTGGGCCGCTGTCCGAGTCGGTCTACGACCGCTGGTGGAAGCTCGCTCGCGAAAGGGCGTTGACCGAATCGCAGGTTGCCTCGCCGCTCGTCCGCCGGCCGTACGACCTGCGGCACGCGGCGGCCTCGCTTTGGCTGAATGCCGGTGTCCCGCCGACCGAGGTCGCCCGGCGCCTGGGCCACGGCGTCGCCGTTCTGCTCCGCGTCTACGCCAACTGCATCGACGGCGGAGACGACACCATGAACGACAAGATCGGCGAAGCCCTCGGATAAACCCCCTGCCAGTCAGGAAGTAGCCTCTCCGACCGGTCCGGGGTCGCTCTCGACCAACCGTCGGGCTTCCGCAACCACCTCTGCGTTCAACGCCGTCATGTCGGTGTCGATGAACTGGGCGAGCATGCTGGGCGGCCCACGACCTGACTTCCGTTCCACTGCATGTCGCACCCAGGTCGTAACTTAGAACACATGTACGGCACCCGCTGCGCTCGCTCCCCGCCTTCGCCAACGACTGCTGACCGGTTCCTTACAGACACACGGTCAGATCTGCGCTCGAAACTAGGGTGACGAGACATCCCCATCACCCACCGGAGGAACTTATGCCGGAATACAGCCTCGCCGCCTACACCATCAGAGTCCGCCCACGAATGTCATCAAAGTCTTCCGACAACTACCTACCCCTTGACAACTTTGATGGGTCCGCCTCCGACCTTGCACCCTTCCTCTACGCATTCTTTAACGGCCTAACCAATACTCCATACCAGCACAAGGATGAGGGAAAGTACCTAATCGCCGAAACGGTGCGGGCCGATGACCGGTCAATTTACACAACAGTCCGCTCAGGAAGCCACGGACACCAGTCGACTCTACGTGATGTTGAAACACATCAGGATACATACGAACGCCAAGCAAACGAGGCTGAGCTAATCCCCCTACGAAACCTATTCGTAATCCCACATAACTCGTTGGCCGGGATCTTCCTGACAGAACGCGTCGGCGTCCGAGGGCTCAAGTCCTCACTAGACCACATTCTCACACGTACATTCTCGGCAAGATTCCCTGGTTTCTCCATCGAACTCAGTCCGCTGGCCCCTGAGGCAGCAGTCAAGGCATCCATCGAAGAAGGTGAACTGAAGAAGATCCGTCTAGTGCGCTATGGGATTCCGAGCGACGTTGCGGATCAGTACAATCTGGGTGCTCACGAAGAAGAGCTGGGAATCATGGAGCTAGTCCTTAAGCCGGACCGTGCGTTGGCATTTCCCAAGCAGAAGGTACGCGACGCGCTGAACGACAACAGCCTCCCGGCACTGCTAGAGATTCGTGGCCTGGACTACCACGACATAAAACTTGAGGTGAAGGTCGGCAAGTCCATGCGCACACTCACCGTGACTCAGGAACGCCCCCCTCGCGTAACATTCCCTCTTCCGGAGAACAAGAAGATTCCGAGCGGTCGCCCCACCGACGGCGTCGTGTATGAGGTCGCCGCTGAGGTGGTCGCGGAGCTAGCGCCGGATCTGTCTATTCGCGAGTCCGACTATGCCGGCACGGAGTTTTTCTGGACGGCCGACATCCTTGCCAGGAAGCTAGTGATAGCGAATGATGAAGGCTAGTGTACTTCCGATCATCCGGGATCACCTTGATACTATGCGCGATGCCAGGAATGGTCGCGTCAAGATTTCAGACCTGATCTTCTTCTACGGACTGCCAGTCCTGGTTGGGGTGGCCGCCTACCTTCTCTCTTGGCATGTCAAGGGAATCGATAATTTACTTGCCGCGCTGTCCATCCTTACTGGGCTATTGTTCAACCTGCTCGTTCTGCTATTTGACACTGCCGCCCGCTTTCAAGGTCGACCGACCGGCAAGGTCAGCGCCGACAACGCACACAAATATCGACTCCTCCATGAACTGCAGGCAAACATTACCTACACACTTGGCGTCGGCCTCCTAGTTGCGATCATATTGGGAGTATGCTCGCTCGCTGGAATAGAGGATGCGCAGCGGCCCTGGTCTGTAGTTGTGACGGCGTCACTCGCACACTTCGTACTATTGCTGGGAATGTTGCTTAAACGACTTCGCTCGGTCTTCCTTGCAGAGTTTCCACGGCTGCTTGGCGCGTAACGCTCGCTTCCTCACAGCTTGTGGAAAGCCGAAGTCTGTAGGTATGGCAGCGACACCCGCGTTCTGCGTCCCGTGCCGTGGTGGGCGTGGGCAGATAGTGGGCGGTCGAGTGTCAGCGGGCGGATTTCCAGAGAGAAACGCCAGCTCATGGAGCTTGCGGCGCGCAAGATCACGGACGCCCTGTAAATCCGTCGCGAAAGCTACAGAGGTTCGAATCCTCTACCCGCCACCAGGTGCAGACATGGCCCCTGACCAGCAGAGATGCTGATCGGGGGCCGTTGTCGTTTGTCCGGCCGAGTCCGGCCGCGTCCAGCCGTTACCGACTGGCTGTGGGTATGTTGATCATGTCGCTGTGAGGTCTGCTGCGGATGCTCGTGCTCCGGGAACCGGAGGCGATCTCCTGACGGATGCCGCTCCAGATCGGCCTGCAACCGAAGGCCGTTGTCTCTTGATGTGCACGACCGGCTCTGCACAGGGCTCGTGTCACCCTCCTGGTGCCTCGCCGCCGACCGGCGTCGTGGCTGCGATGTTGCTGACGAACCGGCTCGGGCTGCTGGGGTTGGGGTTGCCCGGGCCAGCACATTGGTTGGCTCACCATGCCCAAGGTGCATCTCCGGGTAGAGCACCCGGGGTGCCCCAAAGGAGGCTCTGCTCCTGCTCGGCTGCCACAGGGTTGGGCCCAACTGCCGGACGTGGCCCCCAGCGCCATGGCGACGGGTCCCGCCACGCAGCTACGTCGAGGGGTGTCTCCATGCTGGGGCCACTGGAACAAGGTGGGTACTTCGCGGCCCACGAGGTGCCGGAGGCCGAAATGTGGGCCCCGTTCAGACTGCTGCGGTAGGACACCGCGACGCCGGCTTGAGCGCCCGTACGCCTGATGGCGCACGCAACTTGCATCTTTGGGGGTCGATGGGATTGCGCAGGTGAGCTGCATCTATGCTGTTAATGGTCGAGCGGCGGCAGGAGGCGTCGTCCATGTGAAATGAACCCGACGAGGTACTGGCGAGATGGCGCGGAGCCGGTATGGTGGTCGATGGCCGGACTTAAGGCGCGCGTTCGGGTCGCACAGGCCGATGTTACTGAGCGTAACGTTCGAACCGGATGTGTCGAGTGCTTATAGGTGGACCCGGATTGCGTTGAAGGTCGTTTTCAGCACTGCGCGCAGCGGTGAACTGTCTCGCAAGCTCGTGATCTGGCCCAGTGCGACGAGGGCGGTGGGCCGAACGGCGGGAAGTAACAGACGGTGGTGCCAGTCGGGCGGCCACCACTTCTCTGGTTGCCCGTGCTGTGGCACGATCGTGGAACCTCCACTACCCCACGAGACCTTCCGACAGGAGCAATCTTATGTCTGGTCGTAGGTTGGGCCGGCTGTATGGCTCGCTCCTCATCCTTGCCGCCGTCGCCACCATGGTCATCGCCAACCACGGTGTACCCGCCGATTTGCACCTCACGGACGTCGTCTGGGTCTGACGACCCCTGTCCGACGGGCCACCGCTTGTCAAGGGACACGCCACACCGCCAGGGAGCGGAATGATCGCGCGGGACCAGTCGAGGCGCAGGTCGTCGGAAGACGCCTGGATCATCACCGCTCCGCTGATCCTTCTGGCTGTCGCCTGCGCAACCCTCACCGGTCTGGTCTCCGACCGGCCGTTCGGCGACTGGCACTGGGCAGCGCTCCTTCTCGCGGCGATGATCGCCGCGGGTCTGCCGCTGCTGGTGCTGGTCGCCCGCCGGCAGTCGGTGGCCATGACGCTTACCGAGTTGCCGCTCGTCTTGGCGCTCTACTTCCTGCCGCCGCTGACGGTCGTCGTCATCTACACGCTCGCGTCCCTGGTCACCCAACTGCGACACCGGATCACGGCGCCCAAGGTGTGGTTCAACGTGGCGCGGGCCGCCGCCGGGACGTCGCTCGCCACTCTCGTCCTCCAGGCGTTGCCGCCGAGGTCGGGTGTCGGCCCGACGACGTGGGTGAGTCTCTGCTGCGCGATCAGCGTGGTGTTCCTGGTGAGTCTCACCGCCGTCATGTCGGTGCACACCCTGTTGCAGGGCTGGCAGGCCGGCCGGGAGGCCCTCCGCGCGGCGCCGTCACTGCTCCTGACCGCAGGCATCAACGTCGCCGCCGGTCTGGTCGTCCTGATCCTGATCAGGGCGTCCTGGTGGTCGTTGGTGCCCCTGGCCGCGCTGGCGGCCGGGCTCGCTCTGGTCTACCGCTCGTACACCCAGTTCTTTCGCCAGCACCGCACGCTCACCGACATGTACGAGCTGAGCATGGCGGTCGCGGCCAGCGGCCAGGACGGCACCCTCGTCGACGCCCTGCTCGGCCGGGTGCGCGCGCTGATGCAGGCCGAGTACGCCACCCTCTGGCTGCCCGCACAGGGCCGTCACCCCGAGATTCTGCTCACCGCGCGAGTCGAGGATTCTGGCCTGCTGGATCTGTCCCTGACCCCGTCGGCGTTGCGGGAGAAGGTGTTGGAGACCGCTCGCCCGGTGACTGTCGGCCGTGGCGTGACAAGTGATCCCGAGTTCAGGGCCAGCCTCGCCGAGCGGGGGGTCAAGGACACAGTGGTCGTTCCGCTCCGCTCAGGTGGTGTGGTGATTGGGACTCTCGAGGTCACCAACCGGCTCGCCGACCCGCTGTACTTCACCCAACGCGACATCTCGGTGTTCGAGACGGTGGCCGCCCACGCCTCTGTGGCGCTCGAAAATTCGCGACTTGTCGACCGCCTGCGGCACGACGCCTACCACGACACCCTGACGCGGCTGCCCAACCGGCGGCGCATCACCGCAGCGCTGGACGAGTCGGTCAAGGTCGGCGCGCCGGGTGAGGTGGTGGCGTTGCTGCTCTTCGACGTCGACGGATTGCGCCAGGTCAACGAGTCCCTCGGCCACGCCGCCGGGAACAAGGTGCTCGTCGAGGTCGCCAACCGGCTGCGGGCCAGCGCGCCGTCGTCGGCCCTGGTGGGTCGCGTCGGTGGGGACGAGTTCCTGGTGACCCTGCGTCTGGAGAACGCCGACGCGGCGCTGGAGCTGGCCGAACAGCTGCGCGACCAGATCCGCGACGAGATGGTCTTCGACGCGCTCACCCTGGACGTGAACACCGCCGTCGGGGTCGTCGTACACCCGGATCATGGCAGCGATGCCGCGACCCTGCTGCTCCGCGTCGATCTGGCGGCGAACGCCGCCAAATCGGTGCCCGGCAGCGTGCAGTTGTTCAACCCGGGCCTGGAATCCCGGTCGTTGCGCCGGCTGGGTCTCGCCGGTGACCTGCGTCAGGCGTTGGACCAGAACGAGCTGGAGGTCTACTTCCAGCCCAAGGTGACCTTGCGGGACCGGCGTCTGCTCGGTGTCGAGTGTCTGGCCCGGTGGGAGCACCCGACGCACGGCACCGTCGCTCCCGAGG
This sequence comes from Micromonospora sp. NPDC005254, assembly GCF_042872525.1. Lineage (NCBI taxonomy): Bacteria > Bacillati > Actinomycetota > Actinomycetes > Micromonosporales > Micromonosporaceae > Micromonospora > Micromonospora sp. NPDC005254. Next base: position 526,289 of record NZ_JBIAKM010000001.1, read on the forward strand.
ACTTCGTGGCGGTTGCCGCGCACACCGGCCAGTTGAGTCGGCTCACCGAGGTGGTGCTCCGCGAGGGTCTGCGGCGCAGCCGGGACTGGGCCGAGGCCAACCAGCCGCTGCCCATCGCGGTGAACCTCGCCGCCCGTACGCTCACCGACCAGCACTTCCCGGACCGGGTGCAGGAGCTGTTGACCGAGTACGGGGTGCCGGCGCAGCGCCTCACCCTGGAGATCACCGAGTCGGGGGTCCTGGACGGCACGGACCGGCCGATCCCGACGCTGCGCAGGCTCCGCGATCTCGGCGTCCGGCTGTCGGTGGACGACTTCGGCACCGGTGACTCCTCGCTCGCCCACCTGCGCCGGCTGCCGGTGCACGAGGTGAAGGTGGACCGGTCCTTCGTGCAGGGCATGGCGACCGATCCGGGGGACCTGGCGATCGTCAACGCGGTGGTGACGCTCTCCCAGCAGTTCGGCCTGGCCGTGGTCGCCGAGGGTGTGGAGAGTGAGCTGACCCTGGAGCTCCTTCAGGACATCGGGTGCGAGATCGGCCAGGGCTTCCTGTTCAGTCGACCGCTGCCGTACGAGCGGTTGGCGGCCTGGTTCGGCGCTCAGGTCGACCCCGAAACGATCTCCGGCGGGGAGCTTCCGCGGCTGCGTGTCGTGCCCTGAGCTGGGCGTAGACGATCACCAGGGATCCGATTTCACCTGTCGAGCCGGGCCGTGTACTCTTACTTCTGCGCGCCCCACGGGGAGATCGCGCAGGCCCCCTTAGCTCAGTCGGCAGAGCGTCTCCATGGTAAGGAGAAGGTCTACGGTTCGATTCCGTAAGGGGGCTCGAGGGTTCAGCTGGACCCACCGCGGCGGTGTAGCTCAGATGGCAGAGCAAGCGGCTCATAATCGCTGTGTCGCCGGTTCAAGTCCGGCCACCGCTACTCTCGTCTTCCGGGCTCGTTCCCGGTGGTCGTGGAGATGGGCGCCACTGGCGCCCACTTTGCATGTCCGCGCAGTCAGCGTCTAGGCTGACGCGTCGTAGTTGTTTCCGTTAGCGAGGAAGGCACTCCGCCGTGGCGAAGGCTACCGATGTCCGGCCGAAGATCACTTTGGCGTGTGTGGAGTGCAAGGAGCGCAACTACATCACGCGCAAGAACCGCCGGAACGACCCCGACCGCATCGAGCTGAAGAAGTTCTGCCCGCGCGACGGCCGGCACACGGTTCACCGCGAGACCCGCTGATCTCTGGCCGGCAGTCGCCGGCCATTGACGAGGCCTTTCCAATCGCCGATCTGACCGGTACGGCGCGGCTCAGCCGCTGCCTGCCGACCAGATCGGCGATTGTGCTTCCCGTGTAGGTTCGCGGCATGTCTCTGGACCCTTCCTTCGTCGGACGGACGTATCCGCCGACCGCCCCCTACCAGGTGGGCCGAGAAAAGATCCGTGAGTTCGCCACGGCCATCGGCGCCACCGACGCGGCTCACCACGACCCGGTGGCGGCGCAGGCGCTGGGCCACCCGGACGTGGTCGCCCCGCCGACCTTCCCGGTGATCGTCACCATGGCGGCGAGCCGCCAGATCATCGAGGACCCGGCCCTGGGTGTGGACTACAGCCGGCTGGTGCACGGCGATCAGCGGTTCGCGTACACCCGGCCGGTGGTCGCGGGCGACGAGCTGGTCTGCACCAACACCATCGAGGACGTCAGCAGCCGGGGCGGGCACGGATTCCTGACCACCCGCACCGACGTGAGCACCGTCGCCGGGGAACCGGTGGTCGCCGTCTGGGCCCGGTACGTGATCCGTGGGGAGGGCTGAGATGGAGTTGCCAGCCAAGACGTTCCGGGTGACCCGGGCGGACCTGGTCCGCTACGCCGGCGCCTCGGGTGACTTCAACCCGATCCACTGGAGCGACCGGGTCGCCACGAAGGTGGGGCTGCCCGGGGTGATCGCGCACGGCATGTTCACGATGGCCCTGGTCGGTCGGGCGGTCGCCGAGTGGGCCGGGGCGCCCGACGCGGTCATCGAGTACGGGGTGCGGTTCACCCGGCCGGTGGTGGTCCCGGACGACGACCAGGGGACCGAGATCGAGGTGACCGCGCGGATCCGTGAGGTGACCGAGGACGGCCTCACCCGGCTCGATGTGACCGCGACCTGCCTGGGGGAGAAGGTGCTCTCACAGGCCCGGGCGACCATCCGGACCGCGCGCTGAATCGGGTCCGCCACGCGTGGCGGGGAGACCGGTTGGGAAAGTCGGGTGCCTACCCGTACACTGGTCCGCCGTGGGGCAAGTGACCCCTGCACGGTCGTCTGTGACCGCGTGGGGCGAGTGTTGCCGCACAGGGGTGTAGCTCAATTGGCAGAGCAGCGGTCTCCAAAACCGCAGGCTGCAGGTTCAAGTCCTGTCACCCCTGCGCCTCAGGCCTGACCGTTCCCGTGGGTCGCGCCGCCGACAAGGCGGCGTCCGGCCCGTGGTGGTGGCATCGGCGGGGTGGTTCCGAGGCATTCGGGGCCCCCGGTTGATCCACCGGCCGCGGCCCGTCGCGGGACGGTTTGGCCCGGCCGGCGTGACCAGCGCCGCGCACGCCGCCCGGCGTGCGACCCGAGATTCCGCGACGGAGGGCGAAGTGGCCGACAACAAGCGGCGCGGCGAGGACGCCGGCGACGATCGTCTGGACGACGAGATCGTCGACGACGTAGCCGACGACGACGCCTCCGGCGCGGACGAGCCGGTCTCCCGGGGAGGCACCGCGACGCGGTCCCGCGCCCGGGCTGAATCGGCGGACAGCCGGCCGACCACGCGGCCGGAAACCGGTCGGGTGGGCGTGTTCGGCCGCATCGCCCGGTTTTTCCGCGAGGTCGTTGCCGAACTGCGTAAGGTCATCTGGCCGACCCGCAAGGAGTTGCTGACGTACACCGCCGTGGTGGTCACGTTCGTCGCGGTGATGCTGACGATCGTGGGCGTGCTGGACTACGGCTTCGCCAAGGTCGTGTTGTTCGTCTTCGGCAACTCGGACTGACCGGCTGTCTCCAGCCGATAGTGACGGAAGTGAGCGAGCGTGCCTGAGTACGACGAGACCGCCGGACCGGTGGACGAGCAGTCCACGGTCGCGACGGCGGCTGGTGACGAGTCGGTTGAGGCCGCCAGCGAGCCGGAGTTCCCCACCACCGAGCCTGCGCCGGACGAGGAGTACGACCCGGTCGCCGAGCTGCGGCAGAAGCTGCGCTACGCCCCGGGTGACTGGTACGTGGTGCACTCGTACGCCGGTTACGAGAACAAGGTGAAGACCAACCTCGAGACCCGGATCACGAGCCTCGACATGGAGGACTTCATCTACCAGGTCGAGGTGCCGACCCGGGAAGAGATCGAGGTCAAGAACGGTAAGCGTTCGCAGATCCAGGCCAAGGTCTTCCCGGGCTACATCCTCGTCCGGATGGAGTTGACCGCCGAGTCCTACTCGTGTGTCCGCAACACCCCGGGCGTGACCGGTTTCGTGGGCGCGACCGACCGGGCCGACCGGCCGGCGCCGCTCTCCCTCGACGAGGTGCTGAAGTGGCTGGCGCCGGCCGTCGAGACCGAGCAGAAGAAGGCCAAGCCGGAGATCAAGGTCCTCGACTTCGAGGTCGGTGACTCGGTCACCGTCACGGACGGCGCGTTCGCGTCGCTGCCGGCCACGATCAGCGAGATCAACGCCGACCAGCAGAAGCTCAAGGTGCTGGTGTCGATCTTCGGCCGGGAGACCCCGGTGGAGCTCAACTTCAACCAGGTCGCCAAGATCTGACCGGTCGTGGGGGGGGGGGCCGCCGCCCCCCCCCCCGCGGCGCCCCCCCCCCCCCCCGCCGCGGGGCGGCGGGGGGGGGGGGGGGGCCCCCCCCCCCCCCCGACGTCGGCGTACGCCCTCCCGCTCGACCTCGGCGGACGAGCGGGCTGCGGCCTGCGCTACTCTTGAACGTCGCCGCTGTCGCACCGCGCTGACCGTGCGCGTCCCCGAGGGCGGCGACGGCCGCATTTTCCCAGCTCCAAGCCCCAGGAAGTGACATGCCTCCGAAGAAGAAGCTCGTCAAGACGTTCACGCTTCAGCTGCCGGCGGGCCAGGCCACGCCGGCGCCGCCGGTCGGCCCCGCGCTCGGCCAGCACGGCGTGAACATCATGGAGTTCTGCAAGTCCTACAACGCGCAGACCGAGTCCCAGCGGGGCGACATCGTCCCCGCCGAGATCAGCGTGTTCGAGGACCGGTCCTTCAGCTTCGTGCTGAAGACCCCGCCTGCCGCCCGGCTGCTGATCAAGGCCGCCGGTGTGCAGAAGGGCTCGGGCGTCCCGCAGGCCGAGAAGGTCGGCTCGGTGAGCCGCGCCCAGCTGCGTGAGATCGCCGAGAAGAAGATGGCCGACCTCAACGCCAACGACCTGGACCAGGCCGAGAAGATCATCGCCGGCACCGCCCGGTCGATGGGCATCACCGTCAGCGACTGACGTTCGGCCTCGCCGACGACCCGACCGTGGGAGGGCCCGCGCCGAGCGGCCCGCCAGAGACCACAGGAGTAATCAGCAATGCAGCGCAGCAAGAGCTACCGCAAGGCCGCCGACGTCATCGACCGGTCGAAGCTCTACACCCCCTCCGAGGCCGTGAAGCTGGCCAAGGAGACCACCAACGTCAAGTTCGACGCCACGGTCGAGGTCGCCATGCGCCTCGGCGTCGACCCCCGCAAGGCGGACCAGATGGTCCGCGGCACGGTCAACCTGCCGCACGGCACCGGTAAGACCGCCCGCGTGATCGTGTTCGCCGGTGGCGCGAAGGCCGAAGAGGCCGCCGCGGCGGGTGCGGACGAGGTGGGCACCGACGAGCTGGTCGCCCGCATCCAGGGTGGTTGGCTCGACTTCGACGCGGCGATCGCCACGCCGGACCAGATGGCCAAGATCGGCCGGATCGCGCGGATCCTGGGCCCGCGCGGTCTCATGCCGAACCCGAAGACCGGCACGGTGACCATGGACGTCACCAAGGCGGTGCAGGACATCAAGGGCGGCAAGATCACCTTCCGGGTGGACAAGCACTCCAACCTGCACCTGATCATCGGCAAGGCCTCCTTCACGGAGACCCAGCTGGTGGACAACTACGCCGCGGTGCTCGACGAGGTGCTGCGCGCCAAGCCGTCCGCGGCTAAGGGCAAGTACCTCCGCAAGGTCATCCTCACCACCACCATGGGCCCGGGTGTCCCGGTCGACCCGAACCTGGTGAAGAACCTCCGTGAGGACCAGGCCGAGGCCTGAGCCGACAGTTCGCTCGTACCGGGGCGCCGCCACGATCGTGGCGGCGCCCCGGCGCGTCTGTGGTGTGGCAAGCTCGATCGCATGCGGCTGGAGAACGTCTGGTTGCGGTATCACCGGCGTGGTCCGTGGGTGCTGCGGGGCGTGGATGTGCGGATCGGCCCGGGTGAGGTCGCGGTCGTCCTGGGCCGCAACGGGGTGGGCAAGTCCACGCTGCTCCAGGTGGCCGCCGGGGTGCTGCGGCCGGGCCGGGGTCGGGTCGTCGACCGGCCAGCCCGGGTGGGCTGGGTCCCGGAGCGTTTCCCGGCCGACCAGCCCTTCACCGTCTCCCGTTACCTGACCAGCATGGCCCGCGTTGCCGGGTTGGGGCGGTCGGCCGCCGACGAGGCGGTGACAACCTGGACGCAGCGGCTCGGCCTGGGCGCGTTCAGCTCGGTGCGGCTTCCGGAGCTGTCCAAGGGCACCGCGCAGAAGGTGGGTCTCGCCCAGGCCATGCTGCGACCGCCCGGCCTGCTGGTGCTCGACGAGCCGTGGGAGGGCCTCGACGCCGCGACCCGCGAGCTGGTTCCCGAGCTGATCGACGAGGTGCTGGCCGACGGCGGCACGGTCCTGGTCAGCGACCACCGCGGGGAAACGGTCTGGCTGCCGGGCGCGCGCCGCTGGTCGGTGGCCGCCGGCTCGCTGACCGAGGAGACCGCGTCGACCGACGAGGAGGCCATCGCGGTGGTCGAGGTAGCGGTGCCGGCCGCGCGGATCGCCAGCACCGTCGCCCGGTTGCGCGCCGAGGGCCACCAGATTCTTCGGGTACGCGCCGACACCTCCATGACCGCACCGCAGGCCCGGCCCGCGGCTGCACCGCTGCGGCCGGCCGGTGAACCGGCTCTCGACCAGCCCGAGGGCGTGGACGCGGTCGAGCAGGCAGCGGGGGAGGCCCGGTGAGCGCCCTGGTGCGGATGCGGCTGGCGGGTTTCCTGCGGACCGGTCGGGCGTTGGCGCCGTTGCTCGCGGGTCTCGTCGTGCTCGGCACGCTCTACGGCGGCGGCCGGTCCCAGCCGGCGGAGGCGTACGGCGTCTCGGCCGTGGTGCTCTTCCCGGTGCTCGCCTGGCAGACCAAGATCCTGCTGGACATCGAGCCGGACGTGCAGCGCCGGCTCGCCCAGGTGACGGTCGGGGTGGCCCGGGAGCGCCTGGCCGGGCTCCTGGCGGCCGGCGTGGCGGCGCTGGTCGCGGTGGCGGTCGCGCTGCTATTCCCCTGGTTGGTGGGCGGGGTCACCGGCCCGGTCGAGCCGGGGGACCGGTCGGTGCCGGTCGGCATCGCGCTGGGACTGTGGGCGCACCTGCTGGCCGTACCCGCGGCGGTCGCCCTCGGGGCGCTGGCCAGCCGGGCGTCGGTGGGCGGTGCCGCGTACGGCGTGGCGGTGCTGGCCCTCGGCGGTGTCGGCGCGGTGGCGCTCGGTCTGCGCGGTTCGGTGGCGCCCTGGCTGGTGCCGCCGATCATGGCCACCGCGCGGACGACCGCGGGTGACGCCGCCGCGCTGACCCTGCTCGGGCTCACGCTCTGGGCGTCGGCGTGGAGCGCGGCGGTCACCGCCGGCTATTTGTGGCGGCGGCGGGCCCAGGGCTGACCAGCGACGCTGCCCGTGACCCGGCTCACCGGGGGCGATTTGGCGCTGGTGGTGCGGGCGCGTACTCTTCAACAGTCATCCGTGTTTCCATGGATGAGGAACCACCCAGAGACCGCTGGTCACCGTGCTCCGGCACGGTCGAAGGTCCCGCGACAACGGGCGACCCGCGTAGGGCGGCAAGCGTAACTCGGCAGTGAGCATGGTCCGCCGACCGTGACGATCCGCCGGCCCTCGCCCCGTGCGCCCTGCGCCGGGGCTTTTCGTTGTCGTGCTGCCTCCGCCCCCGCTCCGGCTTCGGCCGTGTCGGGGACCAGCCTCGAGTAACGAGAGAGGAGGGACATGGCGGACAAGCCGATCCGGGCCGACAAGGCCACGGCCGTCGCTGAGCTGACCGAGAGCTTCCGCAACGCGGGCGCCACCGTGCTGACCGAGTACCGCGGTCTGACGGTTTCCCAGCTCACCCAGCTGCGGCGCTCGCTCGGCGCCGAGACCAGCTACACGGTCGCGAAGAACACGCTGGCGAAGCGTGCCGCGACGGACGCGGGCATCAACGGCCTCGACGAGCTGTTCACCGGTCCTACCGCGCTGACTTTCGTTTCGGGCGACGTCGTCGAGGCGGCGAAGGGGCTTCGCGACTTCGCGAAGGCCAACCCGAAGCTCGTCATCAAGGGCGGTGTCTTCGAGGGCAGGGCCATTTCCGCGGCCGAGGTCACGAAGCTCGCCGACCTGGAGTCCCGCGAGGTGCTGCTGGCCAGGATGGCCGGCGCGATGAAGGGCAACCTGAGCAAGGCCGCGGCCCTGTTCCAGGCACCGCTCTCCAAGGCCGCCCGCGCGGCGGCCGCCCTTGCGGACAAGAAGCGCGAGCAGGAGGGCGCCGAGGCGGCCTGAGGCCGCGCGGCGCACCCACGTTCTTAGACAACCTTTAGAAAGGACGCCAGACATGGCGAAGCTCAGCACCGACGAGCTGCTCGACGCGTTCAAGGAGATGACGCTGATCGAGCTCTCCGAGTTCGTGAAGCAGTTCGAGGACACCTTCGAGGTCACCGCCGCCGCTCCGGTCGCGGTTGCCGCCCCCGGTGGCGCCCCGGCCGCCGCCGAGGCCGAGCCGGAGAAGGACGAGTTCGACGTCGTCCTCGAGGCTGACGGTGGCAAGAAGATCCAGGTCATCAAGGTCGTGCGCGAGCTGACCGGCCTGGGCCTCAAGGAGGCCAAGGACGCGGTCGAGTCCGCGCCGAAGGCCATCCTGGAGAAGGTCAACAAGGAGACCGCCGAGAAGGCGAAGGCGAAGCTCGAGGGTGAGGGCGCCAAGGTCACCCTCAAGTGACCTGACGTTCCACCTGCGCGTGCCCGGCTCAGTGAGTCGGGACACGATCGCGTCGCGGCGGGCGGTGATCCGACACGGATCGCTGCCCGCCGTGTTTCGTGGATCCAGCGACAACCGTCCTGAGCTGGGCGTCGATGGTCGATGCCGGACCACCGGACGAGGGGCCCCGGTCGCCCTCAGGTGGGAAAGAACCGACGACCCGGATACCGGCCCTTGACGCGGCCCCGGCCTGCCAGGCACGCTGAACACCAGCAAGACACCGCGCTTGCGACGGCCACGACGTGGGTAATGACAGCGGCGGCACCAACGGCCGCGGCAACCCGAGCGGCCCAGTGGGGACGTTGCGTTCTGAGCGGCCCGGCAGACCCCGGTTTACGGGGGCCGAGGCGCGTTCCGCGAACGACCTGCGGGGTGGGCTGGACAGCGGTTAGCCTCTCGGCTACACTGCTAGTTTGCGCTGCCTTCCGACTTGACCCCTGCTCGGAAATGTCCGTTTACGGATATTTCTGGTGGGGTCATTGGAGTGCACGCGTACCAGCCGTTCTGCAGCACCGGTCCTCGGAAGGACGCATCTTGGCAGCTTCCCGCCCTGCGAAGACCAGTCGTACGTCGAGCGCATTCGCTCCCCGCCGAGTTTCATTCGGCAGGATCACCGAACACCTCGAGGTCCCCAACCTCCTTGCCATCCAAAACGAGTCCTTCGACTGGCTCGTCGGCAACGAGGCTTGGCAGGGCCGGTCGGCGGACGACCCGCACGCACGCTCGGGTCTCGCGGAGATCCTTGAAGAGATCAGTCCCATTGAGGACTTCTCCGGCACCATGTCACTCTCCTTCTCGGCGCCGCGCTTCGACGAGGTCAAGGCCTCGATCGAGGAGTGCAAGGAGAAGGACCTGACCTACTGCGCTCCGCTCTTCGTGACCGCGGAGTTCACCAACAACACCACTGGCGAGATCAAGAGCCAGACGGTGTTCATGGGTGACTTCCCGATGATGACGCCCAAGGGCACCTTCGTCATCAACGGCACCGAGCGCGTCGTGGTCAGCCAGCTCGTCCGGTCTCCGGGCGTGTACTTCTCCAAGGAGCCGGACAAGACCTCCGACCGCGACCTCTCCAGCGTCAAGGTCATCCCGAGTCGGGGTGCCTGGCTGGAGTTCGACATCGACAAGCGCGACACGGTCGGCGTACGCATCGACCGCAAGCGTCGGCAGGCCGTCACGGTCCTGCTCAAGGCCATCGGATGGTCGGCCGAGCGGATCCGTGAGCGGTTCGGCTGGTCCGAGCTGATGATGACCACGCTCGAGAAGGACCACATCGCCGGCGCCGACGAGGCCCTGCTCGACATCTACCGCAAGCTGCGCCCTGGCGAGCCGCCGACGCGCGAGAACGCCCAGACCCTGCTCGACAACCTCTTCTTCAACCCGAAGAGGTACGACGTGGCCAAGGTCGGGCGCTACAAGTTCAACAAGAAGCTCGAAGTCGACGTGCCGATCACCACCGGCACGCTGACCGAGGACGACATCGTCGCCACCGTGGAGTACCTGTGCCGGCTGCACGCCGGTGAGGACGGCTACGAGGCCGACGACATCGACCACTTCGGCAACCGTCGCCTGCGCACCGTGGGTGAGCTGATCCAGAACCAGGTTCGGGTCGGCCTCTCCCGCATGGAGCGGGTCGTCCGCGAGCGGATGACCACGCAGGACGTCGAGGCGATCACGCCGCAGACCCTGATCAACATCCGCCCGGTGGTGGCGGCGATCAAGGAGTTCTTCGGTACGTCGCAGCTGTCCCAGTTCATGGACCAGACCAACCCGCTGGCGGGCCTGACCCACCGGCGTCGGCTGAGCGCGCTCGGCCCGGGTGGTCTGTCCCGGGAGCGGGCCGGCTTCGAGGTCCGCGACGTGCACCCGTCCCACTACGGCCGGATGTGCCCGATCGAGACGCCGGAAGGCCCGAACATCGGCCTGATCGGCGCGCTGTCCACCTTCGCCCGGGTCAACCCGTTCGGCTTCATCGAGACGCCGTACCGGAAGGTCGTGGAGGGTCGGGTCACCGACCAGATCGACTACCTGACCGCGGACGAGGAGGACCGGTTCGTCAAGGCCCAGGCCAACGCGCGGCTGAAGGCGGACGGCACGTTCGCCGAGGAGCGGGTGCTCTGCCGTCGTAAGGGCGGCGAGACCGAGGACGTCGTCCCCGGTGCCGTCGACTACATGGACGTCTCGCCCCGGCAGATGACCTCGGTCGCGACCGCCATGATCCCGTTCCTCGAGCACGACGACGCCAACCGGGCACTGATGGGCGCGAACATGCAGCGCCAGGCGGTGCCGCTGGTCAAGGCCGAGGCGCCGCTCGTGGGTACGGGCATGGAGTACCGTGCCGCGGTCGACGCTGGCGACGTGGTGGTCGCCGAGGTCGGCGGTGTGATCGAGGATCTCTGCGCCGACTACGTCACCATCCACCAGGATGACGGCCACCGCCGGACGTACCTGCTGCACAAGTTCCGCCGCTCCAACGCCGGCTCCTGCGTCAACCAGAAGCCGGTGGTCTTCGAGGGCGACCGCGTCGAGGCCGGTCAGGTCATCGCCGACGGTCCGTGCACCGACGAGGGCGAGATGGCGCTCGGACGCAACCTGCTGGTGGCGTTCATGTGCTGGGAGGGCCACAACTACGAGGACGCGATCATCCTGTCGCAGCGCCTCGTGCAGCAGGACGTGCTCACCTCGATCCACATCGAGGAGCACGAGGTCGACGCCCGGGACACCAAGCTCGGTCCGGAGGAGATCACCCGCGACATCCCGAACGTCAGCGAGGAAATGCTCGCTGACCTCGACGAGCGCGGCATCATCCGGATCGGCGCCGAGGTCGTCCCCGGCGACATCCTGGTCGGCAAGGTCACGCCCAAGGGCGAGACCGAGCTGACCCCGGAGGAGCGGCTGCTCCGCGCGATCTTCGGTGAGAAGGCGCGTGAGGTTCGGGACACCTCGCTGAAGGTGCCGCACGGCGAGACCGGCACGGTCATCGGTGTGCGCACGTTCTCCCGCGAGGACGGCGACGAGTTGCCGCCGGGCGTCAACGAGCTGGTCCGGGTCTACGTCGCCCAGAAGCGCAAGATCCAGGACGGCGACAAGCTCGCCGGCCGGCACGGCAACAAGGGCGTCATCTCGAAGATCCTGCCGATCGAGGACATGCCGTTCCTGGAGGACGGCACCCCGGTCGACATCGTGCTCAACCCGCTCGGCGTGCCGAGCCGGATGAACATCGGCCAGGTTCTGGAGACCCACCTCGGTTGGGTCGCCAAGACCGGGTGGAAGGTCGAGGGTGACGACGCCGACTGGAAGCGCCAGCTCCGCTCGATCGACGCGCACGAGTCCGAGGGTGACACCAACGTGGCCACCCCGGTCTTCGACGGTGCCCGCGAGGAGGAGATCTCCGGTCTGCTCGAGTCGACCCTGCCCAACCGGGACGGCAAGCAGCTGATCGGGCGTACCGGCAAGGCGCAGCTGTTCGACGGTCGTTCCGGCGAGCCGCTGCCGGACCCGATCGCGGTCGGCTACGTCTACATCCTGAAGCTCAACCACCTGGTCGACGACAAGATCCACGCTCGTTCGACCGGCCCGTACTCGATGATCACGCAGCAGCCGCTGGGTGGTAAGGCGCAGTTCGGTGGTCAGCGTTTCGGTGAGATGGAGTGCTGGGCGATGCAGGCGTACGGCGCTGCCTACGCCCTGCAGGAGCTGCTCACGATCAAGTCCGACGACGTGCTCGGCCGCGTGAAGGTCTACGAGGCCATCGTCAAGGGCGAGAACATCCCGGAGCCGGGCATCCCGGAGTCGTTCAAGGTGCTGCTCAAGGAGCTGCAGTCGCTGTGCCTCAACGTTGAGGTGCTCTCCAGCGACGGTGTGGCCCTGGAAATGCGCGAGACCGACGACGAGGTGTTCCGGGCCGCTGAGGAGCTGGGCATCGACCTGTCCCGGCGCGAGCCGAGCTCGGTCGAAGAGGTCTGAGGTGAGCGGTCGGGGGGGGGGGGGGGGGGGCCCCCCCCCCCCCCCCCCCCCCCGCCACCCCCCCCCCCCCCCCCGGCGGCATGCGGGCCGGCGAGAACAAAA
>NZ_JBIAKM010000001.1:538593-697645 GCF_042872525.1 Micromonospora sp. NPDC005254
GGGCGGGGGGGGCGGGGGCCTGCCCCGGGGCCGGGCGCGGCGCGGGGGGGGGGGGGGGGGTGTGGGGGGGGGGGGGGGGGGCGGGCCCCCCCCCCCCCGACCCCACCCGAGAATTAGCAGTACAGACGACGACATAGGGGACAGAGTGCTCGACGTCAACTTCTTCGACGAGCTGCGCATTGGTCTCGCCACCGCCGACGACATCCGTCAGTGGTCGCACGGCGAGGTCAAGAAGCCTGAGACGATCAACTACCGCACCCTGAAGCCGGAGAAGGACGGACTCTTCTGCGAGAAGATCTTCGGTCCGCAGCGGGACTGGGAGTGCTACTGCGGTAAGTACAAGCGCGTCCGGTTCAAGGGCATCATCTGTGAGCGCTGCGGCGTCGAGGTGACTCGCTCCAAGGTCCGTCGTGAGCGGATGGGGCACATCGAGCTCGCCGCTCCGGTGACCCACATCTGGTACTTCAAGGGCGTTCCGAGTCGGCTGGGCTACCTGCTGGACCTCGCCCCCAAGGACCTCGAGAAGATCATCTACTTCGCCTCGTACGTCGTGACGAGCGTGGACGCCGAGTCGCGTCACCGTGACCTCTCGACGATCGAGAACGAGATCCTGGCCGAGAAGCGGCAGTCCGAGAACAGCCGCGACTCGGAGATCGAGAAGCGGGCCGCCAAGCTCGAGGCCGACCTGGCCGAGCTGGAGGCCGAGGGTGCCAAGGCGGACGTCCGGCGCAAGGTCAAGGAGGGCGGAGAGCGCGAGATGCGCCAGATCCGCGACCGGGCCCAGCGCGAGATCGACCGCCTGGACGAGGTGCTGGACACCTTCCGCAAGCTGGAGCCGAAGCAGCTGGTCACCGACGAGCTGCTCTACCGCGAGCTGCGCGACCGGTTCGGTGAGTACTTCACCGGTTCGATGGGCGCGGAGGCGATCAAGGCGCTGGTCCAGAACATGGACCTCGACGCCGAGGCCGAGAGCCTGCGGGAGACCATCCGGTCCGGCAAGGGGCAGCGGAAGATCCGGGCGCTCAAGCGGCTCAAGGTCGTGGCGGCGTTCCTGAACACCCGTAACTCGCCGCTCGGCATGGTGCTGGACTGCGTCCCGGTCATCCCGCCGGACCTGCGCCCGATGGTGCAGCTCGACGGTGGCCGCTTCGCGACCTCGGACCTCAACGACCTGTACCGGCGTGTGATCAACCGGAACAACCGCCTCAAGCGGCTGATCGACCTCGGCGCACCCGAGATCATCGTCAACAACGAGAAGCGGATGCTCCAGGAGGCCGTCGACGCGCTGTTCGACAACGGCCGTCGCGGCCGGCCGGTCACCGGCCCGGGCAACCGCCCGCTCAAGTCGCTGTCCGACATGCTCAAGGGCAAGCAGGGCCGGTTCCGCCAGAACCTGCTGGGCAAGCGCGTCGACTACTCGGGCCGTTCGGTCATCGTGGTCGGCCCGAAGCTCAAGCTGCACCAGTGTGGTCTGCCCAAGCAGATGGCGTTGGAGCTGTTCAAGCCGTTCGTGATGAAGCGGCTGGTGGACCTCAACCACGCGCAGAACATCAAGTCCGCCAAGCGGATGGTCGAGCGTCAGCGCCCGGTCGTGTGGGACGTGCTGGAAGAGGTCATCGGCGAGCACCCGGTGCTGCTCAACCGGGCGCCGACCCTCCACCGTCTGGGCATCCAGGCCTTCGAGCCGCAGCTGGTCGAGGGCAAGGCGATCCAGATCCACCCGCTGGTCTGCACCGCGTTCAACGCCGACTTCGACGGTGACCAGATGGCGGTGCACGTGCCGCTGTCCGCCGAGGCCCAGGCCGAGGCGCGGATCCTGATGCTGTCGTCGAACAACATCCTCAAGCCGGCCGACGGCAAGCCGGTCACCATGCCCACGCAGGACATGGTCATCGGTCTGTACTACCTCACCCACCTCACCCCCGGTGAGAAGGGCGAGGGCCGGGTGTTCAGCTCGGACGCCGAGGCGCAGATGGCCTTCGACAACGGTGAGCTGGGCCTGCAGGCGCCGGTGAAGATCCGCCTGCGTGGCGTGGTCGGCGTCGACAACGGCACCGGCGCCGAGGCGTGGACCGCCCCGGAGGGCTGGGTCGAGGGTGACCCGCTGACCGTGGAGACCACCCTGGGCCGGGTGCTGTTCAACGAGACGCTGCCGCAGGGCTACCGCTTCGTGAACTACGAGATCCGCAAGGGTCAGCTCTCCGCGATCGTCAACGACCTCGCCGAGCGCTTCCCCAAGGTGGCGCTGGCCGCCACCCTGGACGGGCTCAAGGAGGCCGGTTTCCACTGGGCCACCTGGTCCGGCGTGACGATCGGCATGGAGGACGTCATCGCTCCGCCGCGCAAGGCGGAGATCCTGGCGAAGTACGAGAAGGAAGCCGACCGGATCGACAAGCAGTACCAGCGTGGTCTGATGACCGCCGAGGAGCGTCGCGGCGAGCTCATCGAGATCTGGACCAAGGCGACCAACGAGGTCGCCAAGGAGATGGACACCGCGCTGCCGCAGGAGAACCCCCTGTGGGTGATGATCAACTCGGGTGCCCGCGGTAACCTGCTCCAGCTCCGGCAGATCGCGGCGATCCGTGGTCTGGTGGCCAACCCGAAGGGCGAGATCATCCCGCGGCCGATCAAGGCCAGCTACCGGGAGGGTCTGTCCGTGCTGGAGTACTTCATCTCCACGCACGGTGCCCGTAAGGGTCTCGCCGACACCGCGCTGCGGACCGCCGACTCGGGTTACCTGACCCGTCGTCTGGTGGACGTCTCCCAGGACGTGATCATCCGCGAGGAGGACTGCGGCACCGACCGGGCGATCCCGATGCAGATCGGCGAGAAGCTGGACGGCAAGCTCGTCATTCACACCCACGCCGAGACCAGCGTGCACGCCCGGACCCTGGCCGACGACATCAAGGGGCCGGACGGCACCGTGGTGGCCGAGCGCGGTCAGGACATCAACTCCATCGGGGTCGACAAGATCGTCGCCGCTGGCGTGGAGACGGTCCGGGTGCGCAGCGTGCTCACCTGCGAGTCGAAGCTGGGCGTCTGCGCGGCCTGCTACGGCCGTTCGCTGCCGACCGGCAAGTCGGTCGACATCGGTGAGGCTGTCGGCATCATCGCCGCCCAGTCCATCGGCGAGCCGGGTACGCAGCTGACGATGCGTACCTTCCACACCGGTGGTGTCGCGGGTGAGGACATCACCCAGGGTCTGCCGCGTGTTCAGGAAATCTTCGAGGCTCGGGTCCCGAAGGGTAAGGCGCCCATCGCCGACACCCCCGGCCGGATCCGGATCGAGGACGGCGAGCGCTCGCGCAAGATCATCGTGGTGCCGGACGACGGCAGCGAAGAGATCGTCTACGACAAGATCTCGAAGCGCGTCAAGCTCCGGACCCACGACGGCGGTCACGTCGCGGTCGGCGAGAAGCTGACCGAGGGCACCATCGACCCGCACGAGCTTCTGCGGATCATGGGTCCGCGGGCGGTCCAGGTCCACCTGACCAGTGAGGTCCAGGAGGTCTACCGCTCGCAGGGTGTGCTCATCCACGACAAGCACATCGAGATCATCATCCGCCAGATGCTCAAGCGGGTGACGGTCATCGACTCCGGCTCGACCGAGTTCCTGCCGGGTGTGCTGGTCGACCGGGCGCTGTTCGAGTCGGAGAACCGCCGGCTCGTGTCGGAGGGTGGCGAGCCCGCCGCCGGCCGTCCGGTGCTGATGGGTATCACCAAGGCCTCGCTGGCCACCGACTCCTGGCTCTCCGCGGCCTCCTTCCAGGAGACCACCCGGGTGCTGACCGACGCTGCGATCAACTCGCGCAGCGACTCGCTGGTCGGCCTCAAGGAGAACGTGATCATCGGTAAGCTCATCCCGGCCGGTACGGGCATCAGCAAGTACCGCAACGTCCGGGTCGAGCCGACCGAGGAGGCCAAGGCCAAGGTCTACTCGATGACCGGCTACCCGGAGACCGACTACGGGTTCGGGCCGGCCAGCGGGCAGGCTGTGCCGCTGGACGACTTCGACTTCGGGTCGTACCGCTAAGCACCGACACCGACGAGGCCCCCGGCACCTGCCGGGGGCCTCGTCGTGTCCGGACCGACCCGGCCGTCGACCGGGTTGGGCATGATGGAGGCATGACGACCGCACCCGGACAGGTGTCCGTCGCGTCCCAGGGCCTGCGCCACCCGCTGGATCCGGACCCGGCCCGTGCCACGAAGGCGCGGGTGGTCTTCGCGCTGGGGCTGCTCGGCATGTTGACCGGGCTCTTCATCGGCGGGGTGGTGCCGGCCACGGTGGCGCTGCAGCTGGCCCGGCAGGCCCGCCGGGAGGCGTACGCCTCGGGGGGTTTCCTGACCGGCGGCGTCTGGCTGCGGCGGGGGGAGCGGTTGGCCTGGACCGGCCTGGCGCTGGTCGCGGTCACCGTGGTCGTCGCCGTGGTGATCGGGGTGGTCCGGCTGGCTGACACGCCGTTCGGCCACGACTACCCGGCGAACATGGACTGACCGTTTCACCGGCCACGCCCAGCGCGGACGGCGCAGCTTCCGGCGGTAGCCTGGCCGGTGTCCGCCGCGCGGCGACGGCGGCCCTGTCGACAGGAGGACCTCGTGACGGAACCGGCGCGGCCCCCGGCGGACGAGCCGGCGGGGCATCCTGACGCGCCGGCCGCGAGCCCGGCCCCCTCCGGACCGGACGACCGGGCCCAACCCGATCCGGACGGGCAGCCCGCCCCACCCGCCGACGTCCCCGATCCGGGTACGCCGCCGTCGGGTTGGGGCGCGCCGCCCCCGCCCGGATGGGGTCCGCCCACGGCCGAGTGGGGCGGGGTCTATCCGCCCGGACACGGCCAGCCCCATCCCGCTTCCGGGGCGCCGCTGCCGCACGCCTGGGGTCAGCCGCCGTCGGGCCCGGGTGCGCCGTCGGGCTGGGGTCAGCCGTCGGGGCCTGCCGCGCCGTCGGGTTGGGGTCAGCCGTCGGGGCCCGCCGCGCCGTCGGGCTGGGGTCAGCCGTCGGGGCCTGCCGCGCCGTCGGGCTGGGGTCAGCCGTCGTCCGGGCCTGGTGCGCCCGGGGGTTGGGGGCACCCGCCGGCGGGGGTTGGTGTGCCGCCCGGCTGGGGTCAGCCGCCATCGGGGCCCGGTGCGCCAGCGGGTTGGGGCCACCCGGCGCAGGGCCAGCCGCCCGGGTGGGGCGTGGCTCCCGCCCGACCGGTGCCGCCGCCCACCGACGACCAGCGGCGGCCGCCGAAGCGGGTGGAGGCGGTGCCCGGCACGCCGTTCGGCGTGGTGTACCTGGACGTGCCGCCGGTCACCTCCGGACTGGCGACCGGGGCGCTGGTGGCGGGCATCGCGTCGATCCTGGTCTCGCTCCTGGTGATCTGCTTCGGGGTGGCCTTCGCAGACGACGGCGGCGTCTGGGCCTCCGGCGCCTTCACCGTTCTGGGGGTGCTGGCGGGGGTGGCGGCGATCGTCACCGGTCTGCTCGGCCGGCGGCAGATCGCCCGGCCGGCCGCGCCGTCGGCGGTACGGTTCACCGGGCGAGGGCTGGCGGTGGCGGGCATCAGCTGCGGCGCGGCGGGTGCGGTGCTCAGCCTGCTGGGTCTGGGTCTGGCGTTGCTGATCACCCTGACGTGAGGCCGTGCGCCGGGTCTGCGGTGCCTGCCCGGGGGCGACGGGTGGTCCGGCGGGGAAGCCGGTACACTTGTGTCCGTAGGTGCCCATCGCGGGCGACGAGGCGGGACGAGATCCGGCCGGCGAGTGTGAGACGGTCGCCGACCCATTCCGTTTTGACCTGGGCGGCTGTGGTAGGTACTCTTTCCCCTTGTGCCCGGGCGTGCCCGGGCAACTCGTGCGTGCGCTGGATCCGGAGTCCGGACGGCGGCACGACAAGCCAGAGATCCGGGGCGGGGCGATCCGCGTGCCGGTGACAGAAAACCCGGTACGCCTGCGAAAGCGTCCGCACCGGGACCGTGAGCCGGGCGACACGCCCGACCGCGGGTGCCGGGGCCTCCGCAAGGTGGCCCTGGTCGGAATGTAGGAGAGCCGGTCATCAGGCCGGCTAACGAGCAGACGGCGCGGCCGCGTACAGCGGCCGAAGGGAGCGGAGAAACCCGGTGCCCACCATCCAGCAGCTGGTCCGAAAGGGCCGTCAGGCCAAGACGACCAAGACCAAGACCCCGGCGCTCAAGGGGTCCCCCCAGCGGCGCGGCGTGTGCACCCGCGTGTACACCACCACCCCGAAGAAGCCGAACTCGGCGCTGCGCAAGGTCGCTCGTGTGAAGCTCAGCAGCCAGATCGAGGTGACCGCCTACATCCCGGGCGTCGGTCACAACCTGCAGGAGCACTCGATCGTGCTCGTTCGCGGCGGCCGGGTGAAGGACCTCCCCGGCGTGCGTTACAAGATTGTCCGCGGCTCGCTGGACACCCAGGGTGTCCGCAACCGCAAGCAGGCGCGCAGCCGTTACGGCGCGAAGAAGGAGAAGAGCTGACATGCCGCGTAAGGGACCCGCTCCGCGGCGGCCACTGGTCGCTGACCCGGTGTACAACTCGCCGCTGGTCACCCAGCTGGTGAACAAGATCCTGCTCCGCGGCAAGCGTCAGCTCGCCGAGTCGATCGTGTACGCGGCCCTCGAGGGCTGCCGCGAGAAGTCCGGCACCGACCCGGTCGTCACCCTCAAGCGGGCGATGGACAACGTCAAGCCGACCCTCGAGGTGCGCAGCCGTCGTGTCGGTGGCGCCACCTACCAGGTTCCGGTCGAGGTCCGCCCCACCCGGGCGACCACCCTGGGCCTGCGCTGGCTGGTCACCTACTCCCGCGCCCGGCGCGAGAAGACCATGGTCGAGCGGCTGATGAACGAGCTGCTGGACGCGAGCAACGGCCTCGGTGCCGCCGTCAAGCGGCGCGAGGACACGCACAAGATGGCCGAGTCGAACAAGGCCTTCGCGCACTACCGCTGGTAACACCCTGGTTCCGGCGCCTCCGGGCGCCGGAACCGCCACCAGTTGAGTCGAGACGACGATAAGTAGGGATTGAAGTGGCCGCCGCAGACGCGCTCGCCAAGGTACGCAACATCGGCATCATGGCGCACATCGATGCCGGTAAGACCACGACCACCGAGCGAATCCTGTTCTACACCGGCATCACGTACAAGATCGGTGAGGTCCACGAGGGCGCTGCCGTCATGGACTGGATGGAGCAGGAGCAGGAGCGTGGTATCACCATCACCTCCGCTGCTACCAAGTGTGAGTGGAAGGGCCACACGATCCAGATCATCGACACGCCTGGTCACGTCGACTTCACGGTCGAGGTCGAGCGGTCGCTGCGTGTCCTGGATGGTGCGGTCGCGGTTTACGACGGTGTCGCCGGCGTGGAGCCGCAGACGGAGAACGTCTGGCGGCAGGCCGACAAGTACAACGTCCCGCGCATGTGCTTCGTCAACAAGCTCGACCGGACCGGCGCCGACTTCTTCCGCTGCGTGCAGATGATGATCGACCGGCTGAACGCCACCCCGCTGGTGCTCCAGATCCCGATCGGGCTCGAGGGCGACCACATCGGTGTCGTCGACCTGATCGGCATGCGCGCCCTCACCTGGCGTGGGGAGACCCAGAAGGGTGAGGACTACGCGGTTGAGGAGATCCCGGCCGACCTGGCCGACTCCGCTGCCGAGTGGCGCGAGAAGCTGATGGAGACCCTCGCCGACGTCGACGACTCGGTGATGGAGAAGTACCTGGAGGGCGAAGAGGTCTCCGTCGAGGAGATCAAGGCCGCCATCCGGCGTGCCACCATCGCCGGCAAGGCCAACCCGGTGCTCTGCGGCTCGGCGTTCAAGAACAAGGGCGTCCAGCCCATGCTCGACGCCGTGGTCGACTTCCTGCCGTCGCCGCTGGACGTTCCGGCGATCGAGGGTACGGCCACCGACGGCGAGACCCCGCTGCTGCGTAAGCCGTCCAACTCGGAGCCCTTCTCCGGCCTGGCCTTCAAGATCCAGACGGACAAGCACCTGGGCAAGCTCACCTACGTCCGGGTCTACTCCGGCACGCTCGATTCCGGTTCCCAGGTGGTCAACTCCACCAAGGACCGCAAGGAGCGCATCGGCAAGATCTACCAGATGCACGCCAACAAGCGGGAAGAGCGTCCGTCGGCGCAGGCCGGCGACATCATCGCCGTGCAGGGTCTCAAGCAGACCACCACCGGCGACACGCTCTCCGACCCGGCGAACCCGGTCATCCTGGAGTCGATGACCTTCCCGGAGCCGGTCATCTCGGTGGCGATCGAGCCGAAGACCAAGTCCGACCAGGAGAAGCTGGGCACCGCCATCCAGCGCCTGGCCGAGGAGGACCCGACCTTCCGCGTCCAGCTGGACGAGGAGACCGGTCAGACGGTCATCTCCGGCATGGGTGAGCTGCACCTGGACATCCTGGTCGACCGGATGCGCCGCGAGTTCAACGTCGAGGCCAACGTCGGCAAGCCGCAGGTGGCGTACCGCGAGACCATCCGCCGCAAGGTGGACAAGGTCGAGTACACCCACAAGAAGCAGACCGGTGGTTCCGGCCAGTACGCCCGCGTCATCGTGAGCGTCGAGCCGCTTCCGCTGGACAACGACTCGCCGACCTACGAGTTCGCCAACGCCGTCAGCGGCGGCCGCATCCCCCGGGAGTTCATCCCCTCGGTGGACGCCGGTGCGCAGGACGCGCTGCAGTACGGCATCCTGGCGGGCTTCCCGCTGGTCGGCGTGAAGCTGACCCTGCTGGACGGCCAGTACCACGAGGTCGACTCGTCGGAAATGGCATTCAAGATCGCCGGCTCGATGGTGATGAAGGACGCGGCCCGCAAGGCCGACCCCGCACTGCTCGAGCCGATGATGGCCGTTGAAGTCACCACTCCTGAGGAGAACATGGGTGACGTCATCGGTGACCTCAACTCCCGCCGCGGCATCATCCAGGCGATGGAGGAGCGCAGCGGCGCCCGCATCGTCCGGGCTCTGGTGCCGTTGTCGGAGATGTTCGGCTACGTCGGCGACCTGCGGTCGAAGACCCAGGGCCGGGCTAGCTACAGCATGCAGTTCGACTCCTACGCCGAGGTTCCGCAGAGCGTCGCGAAGGAGATCATCGCCAAGGCAACGGGCGAGTAACGCCCTGAGCAGGTGATTCGTGGTCGGTCGCGGGTGGTTTCACCCGCCTGCGGCCACCACGATCGGATTGCGTGAGACCGGGCCTGTAGGCTTCATCGCCGCAGAACCCACAAAGGCTCTCCGGCCGTTCGGCCGGAAAGGCTGTCGACAGAGTCCTAAGCGCCGACCGGCGCGCCGGGCGTACGAACCAAGAAGTCCACAGGAGGACACCAGTGGCGAAGGCTAAGTTCGAGCGGACTAAGCCGCACGTCAACATCGGCACCATTGGTCACATCGACCACGGTAAGACGACGCTGACGGCGGCCATCACCAAGGTCCTGCACGACCAGTTCCCGGACCTGAACCCGTACACGCCGTTCGACGAGATCGACAAGGCGCCGGAGGAGAAGGCCCGCGGCATCACGATCTCGATCGCGCACGTCGAGTACCAGACCGAGGCGCGGCACTACGCGCACGTCGACTGCCCCGGCCACGCGGACTACATCAAGAACATGATCACCGGTGCCGCGCAGATGGACGGCGCGATCCTGGTGGTCGCGGCGACCGACGGCCCGATGCCGCAGACCCGTGAGCACGTGCTGCTCGCGCGTCAGGTTGGCGTGCCGTACATCGTCGTGGCGCTCAACAAGAGCGACATGGTCGACGACGAGGAGCTCCTGGAGCTCGTCGAGCTCGAGGTCCGTGAGCTGCTCTCCTCGCAGGAGTACCCGGGTGACGACCTGCCGGTCGTCCGGGTTTCGGCGCTGAAGGCCCTCGAGGGTGACCCCGAGTGGACCGGCAAGCTCCTGGACCTGATGACCGCGGTCGACACCGCGATCCCGCAGCCGGAGCGTGAGACCGAGCGGCCGTTCCTCATGCCGATCGAGGACGTCTTCACGATCACCGGTCGTGGCACCGTCGTCACGGGTCGCGCCGAGCGCGGCATCCTCAAGCCGAACGAGGAGGTGGAGATCGTCGGTATCCGCGAGAAGTCGCAGAAGACGGTCTGCACCGGCATCGAGATGTTCCGCAAGCTGCTCGACGAGGCCCGCGCGGGCGAGAACGTCGGTCTGCTGCTGCGTGGCATCAAGCGCGAGGACGTCGAGCGCGGCATGGTGGTCGTCAAGCCGGGCACCACGACCCCGCACACGGAGTTCGAGGCGACGGTCTACATCCTCTCCAAGGAGGAGGGCGGCCGGCACACCCCGTTCTTCCAGAACTACCGTCCGCAGTTCTACTTCCGGACCACGGACGTCACCGGTGTCGTCACCCTCCCCGAGGGCACCGAGATGGTCATGCCGGGCGACAACACCACCATGTCGGTGAAGCTGATCCAGCCCATCGCCATGGAGGAGAACCTCAAGTTCGCGATCCGCGAGGGTGGCCGCACCGTCGGCGCCGGGTTCGTCACCAAGATCATCAAGTGAGCTAGGTAACCCCGATTAGACCCGCCGCCGGTCGTGCGGCATACTAGTCAGGTTGCGTAACGACAGTTCGTCGCCTGTGTTCGGCTTTCGCTGAACCTCCGGGTGGCGAGACAGTCGAGCGTGGGGTGGTTGGCGGCCCAGTCGCCAACCACCCTCGCACGGCGTTCAGGTCGCGGTAATGCGATCGGCGCCTTGACCCACCGCGCGGTCAGCACCACTCCGGAACCACGGGGCGGAGCCCGGCCCGAGGGCGCGACACGCCCGACCGCGGGGGTCGGCGAAGTGGGCCTGTGCCAGCCGGTACAGGCGCCCGCAACACAGCGGCATCGAGAGAAGGAACAGAAGCCACCATGGCGGGACAGAAGATCCGCATCCGGCTCAAGGCCTATGACCACGAGGTCGTCGACTCCTCGGCTCGGAAGATCGTCGAGACGGTGACGCGCACCGGGGCGCAGGTCGCGGGCCCGGTGCCGCTGCCCACGGAGATCAACCGTTTCTGCGTTATCCGCTCGCCGCACAAGTACAAGGACTCGCGCGAGCACTTCGAGATGCGCACGCACAAGCGGCTGATCGACATCATCGACCCGACCCCGAAGACGGTCGACTCGCTCATGCGCCTCGACCTGCCGGCTGGCGTCGACATCGAGATCAAGCTGTAGGGACCGGACAAATGGACAGGCAAGTCAAGGGGATCCTGGGCGCCAAGCTCGGCATGACCCAGGTCTGGGACAACAACAAGGTTGTTCCCGTGACCGTGGTCGAGGCCGGCCCGTGCGTCATCAGCCAGGTTCGTAGCGCCGAGAAGGACGGTTACTCCGCGGTCCAGCTGGCGTACGGCACGATCGACCCGCGCAAGGTCAAGAAGCCGATCAGCGGGCACTACGCGAAGGCGGACGTGGCGCCGCGCCGGCACATCGTCGAGCTGCGCACCACGGACGCCGGGGAATACTCGCTGGGCCAGGAGGTCACGGTCGAGGAGTTCCCGGCAGGCGTCACGATCGACGTCACCGGCAAGACCAAGGGCAAGGGCTACGCCGGCCCGATGAAGCGGCACGGCTTCCACGGCCTGGGTGCCGGTCACGGCGTCGAGCGCAAGCACCGCTCGCCGGGCTCCATCGGCGCCTGCGCCACTCCGGGTCGTGTCTTCAAGGGCACCCGGATGGCCGGCCGCATGGGTGGCGTGCGCTACACCGTGCAGAACCTCACCGTCCAGGCGGTCGACACCGAGAACAACCTGCTGCTCGTCCGGGGTGCCATTCCTGGTCCCAAGGGCGCGCTGGTTCTGGTCCGTACCGCGGCCAAGAGCAAGGTGAAGAAGGGCGGTGCGGCCAAGTGACCACCGTTGACGTGCGCACCGTCGAAGGCAGCACCAGCGGCTCCGTCGAGCTGCCGGCTGACATCTTCGACGTGCAGGCCAACGTCGCGCTGATGCACCAGGTCGTGGTGGCCCAGCTCGCGGCGGCCCGACAGGGCACGCACAAGACCAAGACCCGCGGCGAGGTCGCCGGTGGCGGCAAGAAGCCGTACAAGCAGAAGGGCACCGGTCGCGCCCGGCAGGGCTCGATCCGCGCGCCGCAGTTCGCCGGCGGTGGCGTGGTGCACGGTCCCGTGCCGCGCGACTACAGCCAGCGGACCCCGAAGAAGATGAAGGCCGCCGCACTCCGCGGTGCCCTCTCGGACCGGGCCCGCGCCGGGCAGGTGCACGTCGTCGAGGCGTTCGTCTCGGGCGAGAAGCCGTCGACCAAGGCCGCACTGGCCACGTTGACCACGCTCACCGAGGCCCGTCGGGTTCTCGTCGTGCTGAGCAGCACCGACGAGCTGAACTGGGTGTCGCTGCGCAACGAGCCGCGGGTGCACCTGATCGAGTCCGGCCAGCTGAACACGTACGACGTGCTGGTGGCCGACGACGTGGTCTTCACCAAGGACGCCCTGGACGAGTTCCTGGGCGTGCCCGCCGAGACCACCGAGGAGGGTGGCAAGTGAGCACGATCGCCGACCCGCGCGACATCATTGTGGCGCCGGTCGTCTCGGAGAAGAGCTACAGCGAGCTGAACCGGAACTGGTACACCTTCCTGGTGCACCCGGACGCGAACAAGACCGAGATCAAGATCGCTATCCAGCAGATCTTCGACGTCCGCGTCCTGACGGTCAACACGCTCAACCGCCAGGGCAAGCGCAAGCGCACCAAGACCGGCTTCGGTCAGCGCAAGGCGACCAAGCGGGCGATCGTGAAGCTGGCTGACGGTGACCGTATCGAGGCCTTCGGCGGCCCGGTCAGCTGAGGGGTGTAGACAATGGCTATCCGTAAGTACAAGCCGACGACGCCGGGCCGACGTGGCTCCAGCGTCGCCGACTTCGCCGAGATCACCCGGTCCACGCCGGAGAAGTCGCTGCTGGCTCCGCTGCCGAAGAAGGGCGGGCGTAACGCCCACGGCCGGATCACCACGCGGCACCACGGTGGCGGTCACAAGCGCCAGTACCGTCTGATCGACTTCAAGCGGGTCGACAAGGACGGCGTGCCGGCGAAGGTCGCTCACATCGAGTACGACCCGAACCGCACGGCGCGCATCGCGCTGCTGCACTATGCCGACGGCGAGAAGCGGTACATCATCGCGCCGAAGGACATGAAGCAGGGCGACCGCGTCGAGTCCGGTCCGGGCGCCGACATCAAGCCGGGTAACAACCTGCCGCTGCGCAACATCCCGGTCGGTACCACGATCCACAACGTGGAGCTGCGTCCGGGCGGCGGGGCCAAGCTGGCCCGTTCCGCCGGCGTCGGCATCCAGCTGCTCGGCCGTGAGGGCGCGTACGCGACCCTGCGTATGCCGTCCGGCGAGATCCGGCGGGTGGACGTGCGCTGCCGCGCGAGCGTCGGCGAGATCGGCAACGCCGACCAGTCGAACATCAACTGGGGTAAGGCCGGCCGTATGCGGTGGAAGGGCAAGCGCCCGACCGTCCGTGGTGTCGCCATGAACCCGGTCGACCACCCGCACGGTGGTGGTGAGGGTAAGACCTCCGGTGGTCGCCACCCGGTCAACCCGCAGGGTAAGCCCGAGGGCCGCACCCGCCGTAAGGGCCAGCCGAGCGACAAGCTGATCGTCCGCCGCCGCTACGCCACGCGTAAGCGCGGCTGAGGGAGATAAGACATGCCTCGCAGCCTCAAGAAGGGCCCGTTCGTAGACGACCACCTGCTCAAGAAGGTGGAAGTGCAGAACGACAAGGGCTCGAAGAACGTGATCAAGACCTGGTCGCGGCGCTCGACGATCATCCCGGAGATGCTCGGGCACACGATCGCGGTGCACGACGGACGCAAGCACGTCCCGGTGTTCGTGACCGAGGCGATGGTCGGGCACAAGCTCGGCGAGTTCGCGCTGACCCGCACGTTCAAGGGTCACGAGAAGGACGACCGGAAGAGCCGTCGGCGCTGACGCCGCGGGCATACGGATAGAGGGAACAAGGGGTTACAGCGATGCCAGGAAAGGGCGACGCTCCGGTGCTTCCGGGCGCGCGGGCGGTTGCGCGGCACGTGCGCATCTCGCCGATGAAGGCGCGCCGGGTGGTCAACCTCGTCCGCGGCCTGCCCGCGAAGGAGGCGCTCACGGTGCTGCAGTTCGCGCCGCAGGCTGCGAGCGAGCAGGTGTACAAGGTGCTCGCTAGCGCGATCGCCAACGCGGAGAACAACGAGCGGCTGGACCCCGACGCGCTGCTCGTCAGCGAGGCGTTCGTGGACGAGGGCCCGACGATGAAGCGGTTCCAGCCGCGGGCACAGGGTCGGGCGTACCGGATCCGCAAGCGCACCTGCCACATCACCGTGGCGGTCGAGGCGGTCGCGCCGGCAGCGCCGAGGAAGGCCGCGGCGAAGAAGGCCGCCCCGGCCACGGAGGCCGCACCGGCCGAAGCGCAGAGCAAGACGGAGGACGCCGAGTAATGGGTCAGAAGGTTCACCCCACTGGGTTCCGGCTCGGCATCTCGACCGACTGGAAGTCCCGCTGGTTCGCGGACAAGCTCTACAAGGACTACATCGGCGAGGATGTCAAGATCCGCCGCATGATGTCCAAGGGCCTCGAGCGTGCCGGGATCTCCAAGGTCGACATCGAGCGCACCCGCGACCGCGTCCGCGTCGACATCCACACCGCCCGGCCGGGCATCGTCATCGGCCGTAAGGGTGCGGAGGCCGACCGGATCCGCGGCGAGCTCGAGAAGCTCACCGGCAAGCAGGTCCAGCTGAACATCATCGAGGTGAAGAACCCCGAGTCGGACGCTCAGCTCGTCGCGCAGGGCGTGGCCGAGCAGCTGTCCAGCCGGGTCAGCTTCCGTCGGGCGATGCGCAAGGCCATGCAGTCGGCCATGAAGAACCCGGTCTGCAAGGGCATCCGGGTTCAGGTCTCGGGTCGCCTCGGCGGCGCCGAGATGAGCCGGACCGAGTTCTACCGCGAGGGCCGGGTTCCGCTGCACACGCTGCGGGCCAACATCGAGTACGGCTTCTTCGAGGCCCGTACCACCTTCGGCCGGATCGGCGTGAAGGTCTGGATCTACAAGGGCGACGCGGTTCCGGGCCGGGAGGCTCCGGCCGAGGCCGGTCCGTCGCGCCCGCGTCGTGGTGAGCGCGGCGACCGTCCCGAGCGTCCGCGCCGTGGCCGGTCCGGTTCGTCCGGCACGACCGCTGGTGGCACCGAGGCCGGCCGGGCTGCTGCGACCACCATCGCGCAGCAGGCCGAGACGCCGAGTGGCGAGCCGGTCGACAGCGCTGCTGTCGCCGCGGCGGCTGCTCCGGCAGAAACGCAGCAGGAGGGCTGACAGATGCTGATGCCGCGCAAGCCCCCGAAGGGCTTCCGCAAGCCGCACCACCCGGACCGCAGTGGCGCGTCCAAGGGTGGTAACCGGGTGGTGTTCGGCGAGTTCGGGATCCAGGCTCTCGAGCCGGCGTACGTGACCAACCGCCAGATCGAGTCGGCGCGTATCGCGATGACCCGTCACATCAAGCGTGGCGGCAAGGTCTGGATCACGATCTTCCCGGACCAGGCCCTCACCAAGAAGCCTGCCGAGACCCGGATGGGTTCCGGTAAGGGTTCGCCCGAGTGGTGGGTCGCCAACGTCAAGCCGGGGCGGGTTCTCTTCGAGATGTCCTTCCCCAACGAGCAGATCGCGCGAGAGGCCATGCGTCGCGCGATCCACAAGCTCCCGATGAAGTGCCGCATTGTTACGCGCGAAGTGGGTGAATCCTGATGGCAGCGGGCGTTAAGGCGACCGAGCTGCGTGAGCTCTCCGAGGAGGAGCTGGTCACGAAGCTGCGGGAGGCCAAGGCGGAGCTGTTCAACCTCCGCGTGCAGGCCGCAACCGGGCAGCTGGACAACAACCGGCGGCTGCAGGTCATCCGTCGGGAGATCGCCCGGATCTACACGATCATGCGTGAGCGTGAGCTGGGGCTCTCGGCCGCGCCGACTGAGGTGACTGCATCATGACCGAGAACACCACCACTGACGCCACCCGCGCGCGCCGCAAGGTCCGCGAGGGCCTGGTGGTCAGCGACAAGATGGACAAGACCGTCGTGGTCGAGGTCGAGGACCGGGTTCGGCACGCGCTGTACGGCAAGATCATGCGCCGTACGCGCAAGCTGAAGGTGCACGACG
Source organism: Micromonospora sp. NPDC005254 (assembly GCF_042872525.1). NCBI lineage: Bacteria > Bacillati > Actinomycetota > Actinomycetes > Micromonosporales > Micromonosporaceae > Micromonospora > Micromonospora sp. NPDC005254. Next base: position 554,746 of record NZ_JBIAKM010000001.1, read on the forward strand.
AGCAGAACGCCGCCGGCATCGGCGACCGGGTCCTGATCATGGAGACCCGGCCGCTGAGCGCCACCAAGCGTTGGCGGATCGTGGAGATCCAGGAAAAGGCCAAGTAGCGAAGGCTCGATCTCGCCCGGCGTTGCGTCGGGCGTAGGTTCCGCCAGGCTCCGGCCGGCCGCTACGGCGGCCGGAGAACCGGCAGACATAGGAGATAGACGTGATTCAGCAGGAGTCGCGACTGCGCGTCGCCGACAACACGGGTGCTCGGGAGATCCTGTGCATCCGGGTTCTCGGTGGCTCCGGTCGGCGCTACGCGAGCATCGGCGACGTCATCGTGGCCACGGTCAAGGACGCGATCCCGGGTGCCGGTGTGAAGAAGGGCGACGTCGTCAAGGCGGTCGTCGTTCGCACGGCCAAGGAGAAGCGGCGGCCGGACGGCTCGTACATCCGCTTCGACGAGAACGCCGCCGTCATCATCAAGGACGGTGGGGACCCGCGCGGTACCCGCATCTTCGGCCCGGTGGGCCGGGAGCTGCGGGACAAGCGGTTCATGAAGATTATTTCCCTCGCGCCGGAGGTGTTGTGACCGTGAAGGTCAAGAAGGGCGACACGGTCGTCGTCATCGCCGGCAAGGACAAGGGTGCCAAGGGCAAGGTCATCGCGGCCTACCCGCGGCAGGACAAGGTCCTGGTCGAGGGCGTGAACCGGGTCAAGAAGCACACCCGCATCAGCACCACCCAGCGTGGCGCCAAGACCGGCGGCATCGTCACCCAGGAGGCCCCGATCCACGTCTCGAACGTGCAGGTCCTGGACTCCGACGGCAAGCCGACCCGCGTCGGTTACCGGATCGACGACAACGGCCAGAAGGTCCGCATCGCGCGTAGCACCGGTAAGGACCTGTGATGACCACGGCTACCGAAAAGACCATGCCGCGCCTCAAGGAGCGGTACCGCAACGAGATCGTGGCCCAGCTGCGTGAGCAGAACAGCTACGGCAACCCCATGCAGGTGCCGCGGCTGGTCAAGATCGTCGTCAACATGGGTGTCGGCGAGGCTGCTCGCGACGCCAAGCTGATCGACGGCGCGGTCCGCGACCTCGCCACGATCACCGGCCAGAAGCCGCAGGTGCGGCGGGCGACCAAGTCCATCGCGCAGTTCAAGCTCCGCGAGGGCATGCCGATCGGCGCGAAGGTGACCCTTCGTGGCGACCGGATGTGGGAGTTCCTGGACCGGCTGCTGTCCATTTCGCTGCCGCGTATCCGCGACTTCCGCGGTCTGGACGGGCGCAAGCTGGACGGGCACGGCAACTACACGTTCGGTCTGACCGAGCAGTCCGTGTTCCACGAGATCGACCAGGACCGGATCGATCGGCAGCGGGGTATGGACATCACGGTGGTCACGACCGCCACGACTGACGACGAGGGTCGGGCGCTGCTCAAGCTCCTGGGCTTCCCGTTCAAGGAGAACTGAGATGGCCAAGAAGGCGCTGATCATCAAGGCGGCCGCGAAGCCGAAGTTCTCGGTTCGCGCGTACACCCGCTGCCAGCGGTGCGGGCGTCCGAAGGCGGTCTACCGCAAGTTCGGGCTCTGCCGGGTCTGCATCCGGGAGATGGCCCACCGCGGTGAGCTGCCGGGTGTGTCCAAGGCTTCCTGGTAAGGGCGACCGCGTCCCGGCTGTCAGCCGGGAACTCCTGCACCGATTAGGTATTGCTCTTCGCCGTAGGCCCGGGGCTGATGCCCCGGGAACCCCGGCGAGAAAGGCTGACGAAATCCATGACGATGACCGACCCGATCGCAGACATGCTCACGCGTCTGCGTAACGCCAACCAGGCGTACCACGATCAGGTGAAGATGCCCTACTCCAAGATCAAGGCGAACATCGCCGAGGTCCTGAAGGCCGAGGGTTACATCGCCACCTGGTCGGTCGAGGAGCCCGAGGAGGGCGCCGTCGGCAAGCGACTGGTCGTCGAGCTGAAGTACGGCCAGAACCGGGAGCGGAGCCTGGCCGGCATCAAGCGCGTGTCCAAGCCCGGTCTCCGGGTGTACGCCAAGTCGGACGGGCTCCCGCGGGTGCTCGGTGGGCTGGGCGTGGCGATCATTTCGACGTCCCAGGGGCTGCTGACCGACCGGCAGGCCCGCAAGCGGAGTGTTGGCGGGGAAGTCCTCGCCTTCGTCTGGTAACGGGAGACTGGTAGAAATGTCGCGAATTGGACGTAAGTCGATCCCGGTACCAGCCGGCGTCGACATCACGATCGACGGGCAGACCGTCAAGGTCAAGGGCCCGAAGGGCGAGCTCCAGCACACGATCGCCGACCCGATCACGATCGAGCGTGCGGAGGACGGGCAGCTGAACGTCAACCGCCCGAACGACGAGCGCAAGGCCAAGGAGCTGCACGGCCTGAGCCGTACCCTGGTCGCCAACATGATCGTCGGCGTGACCGAGGGCTACCGCAAGAGCCTGGAGATCGCCGGCACCGGTTACCGGGTCACCGCCAAGGGTTCGGACCTCGAGTTCGCGCTCGGGTTCTCGCACCCGGTGGTCGTTCCCGCGCCGGCGGGCATCACCTTCACGGTGGAGCGGCCGACCCTGTTCCACGTGGCCGGCATCGACAAGCAGCAGGTCGGTGAGGTCGCCGCCAACATCCGGAAGATCCGTCCGCCGGAGCCCTACAAGGGCAAGGGCGTGAAGTACCAGGGCGAGGTCATCCGCCGCAAGGCCGGCAAGGCAGGTAAGAAGTAATGGGCGAGGTCATCCGCCCCAGCAACGCGAAGGCTGGAAAGGCAGGTAAGAAGTGAGCGCCACGCTGCTCAAGCGCCGCCGCGGCGTCGCCGCCAAGCGCGCCGTTGGGCGTGCGCGTCGGCACTTCCGCGTCCGCAAGAACGTCAGCGGTACGGCCGAGCGTCCGCGCCTGGTCGTCACCCGTTCGCTGCGGCACATGGTTGCCCAGATCGTCGACGACACCAAGGGCCACACCCTGGCGTCGGCGTCGACCCTGGACTCCTCGCTGCGCGGTGCGGAGGGCGACAAGAGCGCCCTCGCCGGCAAGGTGGGCGCCCTGCTCGCCGAGCGGGCCAAGGCCGCCGGCGTCTCCAAGGTCGTCTTCGACCGCGGTGGCAACCGGTACGCGGGGCGAGTCGCCGCGCTTGCCGACGCCGCCCGCGAAGCCGGGCTCGAGTTCTAACAACCCCGTCACGAGAGATAAGGAAGGCTGCTGATGCCAGGTCAACAGCGCCGTGGCGGCGGGTCCGGTGGCAACGAGGGTGGTCGCCGCGACAACCGCCGTGAGGGCGGCCGCGGAAACGCGCCCGTCGAGAAGACCCCGCACCTTGAGCGGGTCGTCGCGATCAACCGCGTCGCCAAGGTCGTGAAGGGTGGTCGTCGCTTCAGCTTCACCGCCCTGGTGATCGTGGGCGACGGCGACGGCACGGTCGGCGTGGGCTACGGAAAGGCCAAGGAGGTGCCCGCGGCGATCGCCAAGGGTGTCGAGGAGGCCAAGAAGCACTTCTTCAAGGTTCCGCGGATCGGTCAGTCGATCCCGCACCCGGTGACGGGTGAGGACGCCGCTGGCGTCGTGCTGCTCAAGCCGGCCTCGGCCGGTACGGGTGTCATCGCCGGTGGTCCGGTGCGTGCCGTGCTGGAGTGCGCCGGGATCCACGACGTGCTCTCCAAGAGCCTCGGCTCGTCGAACCCGATCAACATCGTGCACGCCACCGTGGCGGCCCTGAAGGGGCTTGAGTCCCCCGAGCAGGTCGCGGCGCGTCGTGGTCTGCCGGTGGAGGACGTCGCGCCGGCCGCCATGCTGGCGTCGCGTGCGGGGGTGGCGCGCTGATGGCACGCCTGAAGGTCACCCAGCTCCGGTCCGGTATCGGGACCAAGCACAACCAGCGTGAGTCGCTGCGTTCGCTCGGTCTCAAGCGGATCAACGACGTGGTGGTCAAGGAGGACCGGCCCGAGATCCGCGGCATGATCTTCACTGTGAGCCACCTCGTGAAGGTCGAGGAGGTCGAGTAATGACGATCAAGGTGCACCACCTGCGCCCGGCGCCCGGTTCGAAGACCGCGAAGACCCGTGTGGGTCGTGGTGAGGGTTCCAAGGGCAAGACCGCTGGTCGCGGTACGAAGGGCTCCAAGGCCCGCAAGAACATCTCGGCGGCGTTCGAGGGTGGGCAGATGCCCATCCACATGCGCCTGCCGAAGATGAAGGGCTTCAAGAACAAGTTCAAGGTGGTCTTCCAGGTGGTCAACCTGGACCGGCTCGCCGAGCTGTTCCCGAACGGCGGCCAGGTTGGCCCGCTCGAGCTGGTCGAGGCCGGCGCGGTCCGCAAGGGCCAGCCGGTCAAGGTCCTCGGCACCGGGGACCTTGGCGGGGTGGCGCTCCAGGTGTCGGCGCACGCGTTCAGCGCGTCGGCCAAGGAGAAGATCGCCGCCGCCGGTGGCTCCGCCACCGAGCTGTAAGGCGTACGACCTCGGCGCCCGTCAGTTGTGAGTAACTGGCGGGCGCCTAGGTCTGCCTGGGGCGTGTGCGCCCGGTAACATCGGATTCGGTTTATGTAGCCGGGCACACCTGCCCGGAGCGGGACAGGGCTGTTAGAGTCCCATCCCAGCCATGGATTGCGGGCACTCGCCCGTGATCCACCCCCACCCGCCAGGGATCACCGGCGGCCCGCCTCGCGCAGGAGGAAGAAGTTGCTGTCCGCCTTTCTCAGTGCGTTCCGTACGCCTGACCTGCGCAAGAAGCTGCTGTTCACAGTAGGCATCATCGCGGTCTACCGGCTGGGTGCCACGCTCCCCAGCCCGGGCGTCTCGTACGGCAACGTGCAGAAGTGCCTCGACTCCATCTCCGGGCAGACGACGGGCCCGCTGAATCTGCTCAACCTCTTCTCCGGCGGGGCGCTGCTCCAGCTCTCGGTCTTCGCGTTGGGCATCATGCCCTACATCACCGCGTCGATCATCCTGCAGCTGCTGACCGTCGTGATTCCGCGCCTGGAACAGCTCCGCAAGGAGGGCCAGGCCGGCCAGGCGAAGATCACGCAGTACACCCGCTACCTGACCCTCGGTCTCGGCGTGCTGCAGGCCTCGGCGTTCGTGGCGCTGGCCCGCTCGGGGCAGCTGTTCCAGAACCGCTGCGACCAGTTCCCGATCATCCCCGAGGGCACCGGCATCCCGGACTGGCTGACCCTGTCCATCCTGGTGATCACCATGACCGCCGGCACCGGCATGGTCATGTGGCTCGGTGAGCTGATCACCGACCGGGGCGTCGGCAACGGCATGTCCGTTCTGATCTTCACCTCGATCGCGGCCCGGCTGCCCGGCGAGGGCTGGCAGATCAAGACCAGCCAGGGCTGGGGCAAGTTCGCCCTGGTCATCGCGCTGGTTCTGGTGGTCATCACCGCGGTCACCTTCATCGAGCAGGCGCAGCGCCGGATCCCGGTGCAGTACGCCAAGCGGATGATCGGCCGGCGGATGTACGGCGGCACCTCGACCTACATCCCGCTGAAGGTCAACCAGGCGGGTGTCATCCCGGTCATCTTCGGTTCGTCGCTGCTGTATCTCCCGCAGCTGGCGCTCCAGTTCTTCGACCAGAACGACCCGGGCAAGGTCCAGGCGTGGATCCAGAACAACCTGGTCGCTCCGAACAGCCCGATCTACATCTCGGTCTACTTTCTGCTGATCATCTTCTTCACGTACTTCTACGTCTCGATCACGTTCAACCCGACCGAGGTCGCGGACAACATGAAGAAGTACGGCGGGTTCGTGCCGGGTATCCGGCCGGGCAAGCCGACGGCCGACTACCTGGACTTCATCCTCAGCCGGATCACCCTGCCGGGCGCGCTCTACCTCGGCATCATCTCCATCCTGCCGAACTTCTTCTTCATCTGGCTGGACAGCCAGCAGTACCAGAACTTCCCGTTCGGTGGCACCGCTGTGCTCATCATGGTCGGCGTCGGTCTGGAGACCGTGAAGCAGATCGAGAGCCAACTCATGCAGCGGAACTACGAAGGGTTCCTGCGGTAGATGAGACTCGTTCTGGTTGGCCCGCCGGGTGCGGGTAAGGGCACGCAGGCAGAGTTCGTCGCCGCGCACCTGTCGGTACCCAAGATCTCGACCGGAGACATCTTCCGCTCGAACGTCACCCAGGGCACGCCGCTCGGCGTCGAGGCGAAGCGTTACATGGACGCAGGCGAGCTGGTTCCGGACGAGGTCACCATCAACATGGTCCGGGACCGGCTGGCCGAGCCGGACGCCAGCGAGGGCTTTCTGCTCGACGGCTTCCCGCGGACGACTCCGCAGGCCGCCGCTCTGGACAAGCTCCTCGCCGATCTGGGCACCGCCCTGGATCTGGTCCTGGAGCTGGTGGTCGACGACGACGAGGTGATCCGGCGGCTCTCCGGCCGGCGCACCTGCCGGGGTTGCGGCAAGATCTGGCACGTCGAGTTCGACGCCACCACCCGGCCGGGCATTTGTGACCGGTGCGGCGCCGAGCTGTTCCAGCGCGACGACGACAAGCCGGAGACCATCGCCACCCGCCTGCGGGAGTACAGCGAGAAGACCGCGCCCCTGGTCGACTACTACGGCGCCCAGGGCAAGCTGGTCGGGATCGACGCCACCGGCCCGGTGGAGGACGTCACCACCCGGGCCATCGACGCCCTGCGGTCGTACGGCGGCTGAGGTTCTCCCCGCGCCGCGGCGGATAGAGTGCGAACAGCGGGGTACGCCAGACGTGCCCCGCTGAATGGCCACGAAAGGTAACCGCTCCATGCGTCGTCCCCAGCTGGACATCCAGCTGAAGACCCCTGACCAGATCGAGAAGATGCGCGCCGCCGGGCTCGTGGTCGCCGAGGCCCTGCGCCGGATGCGCGAGGCGGTGGCCCCCGGCGTGAGCACGGCGGACCTGGACGCCATCGCCGAGTCGACGATCCGCGAGGCGGGCGCCGTCCCGTCCTTCAAGGGCTACCACGGCTTCCCGGCGTCGATCTGCTCGTCGGTCAACGAGCAGATTGTGCACGCCATCCCCTCGCCGGAGCAGGTGCTCGCCGACGGCGACCTCATCTCGATCGACTGCGGCGCGGTGCTCAACGGGTGGCACGGGGACTCCGCTATCACCGTCGGGGTGGGCGACGTCGACCCGGCGCTGCTCAAGATGGCCGAGGTCGCCGAGGACGCGATGTGGGCGGGCATCGCCGCCGCAGCGCGCGGAGCGGCCAGCGGCAAGGGGCGGCTCACCGACATCTCGTACGCCGTGGAGACGGCGGTCCGCAAGGGCGGCCGGTACGGCATCGTCGACGGCTACGGTGGCCACGGCATCGGCACCGAGATGCATCAGGACCCGCACGTGCTCAACCACGGCCGGCCGGGCAAGGGGCCGCGTCTGGTCCCCGGCATGGCGCTGGCGATCGAGCCCATGATCACCATGGCGTCCCCGCGTACGGTCGAACTGGCCGACGGTTGGACGGTCGTCACCCGGGACGGTTCGGTCGCGGCGCACGTCGAGCACTCGATGGCGCTGTTGCCCGACGGCGTGTGGGTGCTCACGGCCTTCGACGGGGGCCGCGCCCGCCTGGGCGACCTGGTCACCGCCCGCCAACCCGCAGAAACCACAACCCCCTGACCCACCTCGCCGGTTGATCATGAAGTTATTGCCCTGACACGCCGGTGCGGCTGGCAATAACTTCATGATCAACCGATGTTCGAGGTCGGGCTGACTGGCGTGGCGGTGGCATGCTTGCCGGCATGGACGGGCGCGACGGGATGCGAGCCGCGGACGCGGACCGCGAGGTGGTTGCCGACCGGCTACGGGCCGCCCTCGGCGAGGGGCGGTTGGACCTGCACGAGTACGACGAGCGGGTGCAGCGGGCCTACGCGGCGCGCACGTACGCCGAGCTGGACGCCCTGCTCACCGATCTACCCCCGGTCACGCCCCCGGAGCATTCGGCCCTGCGGCCGGCCAGCGCGCCGGCTGAGCCGCCCGTCGGCCCGCTCGCGCACGGCCACGTCAATCGTTGGCTGGCCGAGGTCTGGCTGCCGTACGTGAGGGTGATCGCCATCGTGGTGACCATCTGGGGCGTGACCTCGCTGCTGAGCCAGGAACTGCTCTACTTCTGGCCGGCGTGGGTGGCCGGGCCCTGGGGCGTGGTGCTGGTGCTCCGGACGGTCGGCGGGCTGGCCGGGGGAGAGCCGCGCCGGCAGGCGATCGAGCGGGAGCGCCGGCGTGAGCGCAAGCGAGCCAAGCGTGAGCGCCGCCGGGAGCTGCGCACCGACGGGCCGGAAGACCCCGGGCCTGAAACCTGACCCACCCCGATGATCATGGACTTGGTGTCGTCGATCGCGGTGTTTCGCCTCGACAACCTCATGATCGATATTCGGTGGGGCGCGGCTCCGCGAAGATCATCCGAGGGCCGGGTGGGGGAGCGGGGGCCGACGCGAGGCTGCGGTGGGTGGCCGGTTTGGCGACGGCGCGCAGGCCGGCGTACACTTTCTGTTCGGCGCACAGCGTCCACTCCGGCATGCCCACCCTGCGCTTCGGTGGGACCTGGAGCCGCGGCTGGCGCGGGCTTCTGATCTTGGTCAGTTTCCCGTGTAAGACGTTGTGGGCCGCCCGGAGCAATCGACGTCAGGACAGCGGAGGACATGCCGAAAAAAGACGGAGCCATTGAGATCGAGGGTCGGGTCATCGAGCCCCTGCCGAACGCCATGTTCCGGGTGGAGCTCGCGAACGGCCACAAGGTGTTGGCTCACATCAGCGGCAAGATGCGGCAGCACTACATCCGCATCCTGCCGGAGGACCGGGTCGTCGTCGAACTCTCGCCGTACGACCTGACCCGCGGGCGCATCGTCTACCGCTACAAGTAGTCCTGACGTCGGCCGGGAAGTCCCGTGTCCGTCTTCGACGTCCGGTCTCGCGCATCGCGCGTCCCCGGGCCAGATGGGAAGTAAGGCAACCGTGAAGGTCAAGCCGAGCGTCAAGAGGATCTGCAACAAGTGCCGGGTTATCCGCCGGCACGGCCGGGTCATGGTCATCTGCAGCGACCCGCGCCACAAGCAGCGCCAGGGCTGACTCAGCCCGTCCGGTCGGAACACGGCCGGGTGGCGTTGGTCCGGGCAGTTCCTCAACGACACACACATCACACATGCTCGTCCCAGCCGCGAGCGGTACGCGAGACGTACTTCTTCGTGGCTGACCCCCGGTCGGAGGCCGGGGCCCGCTCGGGCAGCGACCGATCCCGGTCGCCGGCGCTACAGCGTCGGAAAGACGGGACGGCCGGTAGCGGGGTGGGACGGGTCCACACCTCCGCCACACATCACGAGGAGTACGCCCGCACATGGCACGTCTAGTCGGCGTGGATCTCCCCCGCGAGAAGCGGATGGAGATCGCGCTCACCTACATCTTCGGGGTCGGTCGCACCCGCGCCCTGGAGACACTCGCCGCCACCGGCATCTCGCCGGACAAGCGCGCTCGGGACCTCACGGACGAGGAGCTCGTGCAGCTCCGCGACCACATCGAGGGCAACTACAAGGTTGAAGGCGACCTGCGCCGCGAGGTCGCCGCTGACATCCGCCGCAAGGTCGAGATCGGCTGCTACGCCGGCATCCGGCACCGCCGGGGCCTGCCCGTGCGTGGCCAGCGGACCAAGACCAATGCACGGACCCGCAAGGGCCCGAAGCGGACCGTCGCCGGCAAGAAGAAGCCCGGCAAGAAGTAGTTCTTAACCGGATGACGGGGTCGGCCGCCGCCGAGGTAGGGCGGGCCGCAACCCAATCCGGAAAGTCAACTAGGAGCGCACAGACTTATGCCACCGAAGGCTCGTGCCGGAGCCGCTGTCAAGAAGGTCCGGCGCAAGGAACGCAAGAACGTCGCCCACGGGCAGGCGCACATCAAGAGCACCTTCAACAACACCATCGTGTCCATCACGGACCCGACCGGTGCGGTCATCTCCTGGGCCTCCGCGGGCCAGGTGGGCTTCAAGGGCTCCCGCAAGTCGACTCCGTTCGCCGCGCAGCTGGCCGCCGAGGCCGCCGCGCGTCGGGCCATGGAGCACGGCATGCGCAAGGTCGACGTGTTCGTCAAGGGCCCCGGCTCCGGCCGGGAGACCGCGATCCGTTCGCTGCAGGCCGTCGGGCTGGAGGTCGGCCAGATCGCCGACGTCACCCCGCAGCCGCACAACGGATGCCGTCCGCCTAAGCGTCGTCGGGTCTGAGAGGTAGAGAGAGATGGCTCGTTACACCGGTGCTGACTGCCGCCGTTGCCGGCGGGAGAAGATGAAGCTGTTCCTCAAGGGCAGCAAGTGCGATGGCCCGAAGTGCCCGTTCGAGTCCCGGCCGTTCCCGCCCGGGCAGCACGGCCGCGGCCGCACCAAGGAGACGGAGTACCTGCTCCAGCTCCGCGAGAAGCAGAAGGCCCGCCGCGTCTACGGCGTGCTGGAGAAGCAGTTCCGTGGCTACTACGAGGAAGCCGTTGGCAAGCAGGCCAAGACCGGTGAGGTCCTTCTGCAGATCCTCGAGTCGCGGCTGGACAACGTCGTTTACCGGGCCGGCTACGCCCACTCGCGGGACATGGCCCGCCAGCTGGTCAAGCACGGTCACTTCATGGTGAACGGCAAGAAGGTCGACATCCCGTCGTACCGCGTCAAGGAGCACGACATCATCGAGGTCCGGGGCAAGAGCAAGGAGCTCACCCCGTTCGTGGTGGCGCAGGCTCAGGCCGGTTCGAAGACGGTGCCGGCCTGGCTGGAGGCAATCCCCAGCCAGATGAAGGTGCTCGTGCACTCCCTCCCGGCCCGGCAGGTCATCGACACGCAGGTCCAGGAGCAGTTGATCGTCGAGCTCTACTCCAAGTAGTCGGGCTCGTTGCGGTGGCCCGCCCTTCGGGGCGGGCCACCGGAACAGTTTGTGTCGTGGACGTCAAATAGCGGGCGTCCTGAAAGAGAAGAGACAACATGCTCATCAGCCAGCGACCCTCCCTCTCCGAGGAGTCGATCAACGAGACCCGGTCGCGGTTCGCCATCGAGCCGCTCGAACCGGGCTTCGGCTACACCCTGGGCAACTCGCTGCGGCGCACGCTGCTGTCGTCGATCCCGGGTGCGGCGGTCACCTCGATCAAGATCGACGGCGTGCTGCACGAGTTCACCACGATCCCCGGTGTCAAGGAGGACGTGGTCGAGCTCGTCATGAACATCAAGGAGCTGTGCGTCAGCTCCGAGCACGACGAGCCGGTCAGCATGTACCTGCGCAAGCAGGGCCCGGGCGACGTGACGGCGGGCGACATCCAGCCCCCGGCCGGCGTCTCGGTGCACAACCCGGACCTCAAGCTCGCGACCCTCAACGGCAAGGGCCGGCTCGACATGGAGCTGACCGTCGAGCGGGGCCGGGGCTACGTGACGGCTGCACAGAACAAGCAGTCCGGCGCCGAGATCGGCCGCATCCCGGTCGACTCGATCTACTCGCCGGTGCTGAAGGTGACCTACCGCGTCGAGGCGACCCGCGTCGAGCAGCGCACCGACTTCGACCGGCTCATCATCGACGTCGAGACCAAGCCGTCGATGGGCCCGCGTACCGCGCTGGCCTCCGCCGGTTCGACGCTTGTGGAGCTGTTCGGGCTGGCCCGGGAGCTGGACGAGACCGCCGAGGGCATCGACATCGGGCCGTCCCCGCAGGACGCCCAGCTGGCGGCGGACCTCGCTCTGCCGATCGAGGAGCTGGACCTCACCGTCCGCTCCTACAACTGCCTCAAGCGCGAGGGCATCAACTCCGTTGGTGAGCTCATCGGGCGTACCGAGGCCGACCTCCTCGACATCCGCAACTTCGGTCAGAAGTCGATCGACGAGGTCAAGATGAAGCTCGCCGGGATGGGTCTCGGGCTGAAGGACTCGGCTCCGAACTTCGACCCGGCGCACGTCGTGGACACCTTCGGCGAGGCCGACTACGACACCGACGACTACCGCGAGACCGAGCAGCTCTAGTCCGCGCTGCCGCCACAACTGAGGAGCACCAAAAATGCCCACGCCCACCAAGGGCCCCCGCCTCGGCGGCAGCCCCTCGCACGAGCGGCTGATGCTCGCCAACCTGGCGACCGCGCTGTTCCAGCACGGCAAGATCCAGACCACCGAGACGAAGGCCCGCCGGCTGCGTCCGCTGGCCGAGCAGCTCATCACCAAGGCCAAGCGCGGTGACCTCGCCTCGCGGCGGCGGGTGCTGGGTGTCGTCAAGGACAAGGACGTTGTCTACGCCCTGTTCGACCAGATCGCGCCCCGGTACTCCAACCGCCCCGGCGGTTACACCCGGATCGTGAAGACCGGTCCGCGCAAGGGTGACAACGCGCCGATGGCCATCATCGAGCTGGTGGAGGAGCTTCAGGTCGCCGAGCCGAAGGTGAACAAGAAGACCGCCGCCCGCAAGGCCGCGCAGCAGGACAAGGTCGAGGCGCTCGCCCCGGCCGAGGAGGCCCCGCAGTCGGCCCCGGCCGACCAGGACTCCGAGGCACCGGCGTCGGCGTCCGGTGACACCGACGCCGCCCGCGAGGACAGCGACGAGGCCACCGAGAACAAGGCCTGATCAAGGGCAACGTCGGGCCCGGCACCCCCATCGGGGTGCCGGGCCCGACCCGTAACAGGAGGTACGAGGTGGACGAGCGGATCCGGCTGCGGCTGGACGTCTCGTACGACGGCGTTGGTTTCTCCGGCTGGGCGCCCCAGCCGACCCGGCGGACCGTCGCCGGGGTGCTCGTCGAGACCCTGGACCTGGTCCTCGGCGCGGGCACGGCGACCGGTCTGACCGTCGCGGGTCGCACCGACGCGGGGGTGCACGCCACCGGGCAGGTCTGCCACCTGGACCTCCCCGCCGAGGTGTGGCGGCAGCACGACGGACGGCTGCTGCGCCGGCTCGCGCGGCTGCTCCCCACCGACGTGCGGGTACGGGCGATGTCGGAGGTGCCGGCCGATTTCGACGCCCGGTTCTCGGCCACCTTCCGGCGCTACGAGTACCGGGTGACCGACGCCCCGTACGGCGCCGAGCCGCTACGCCGGCACGAGGTGCTGGCCTGGCCGCGACCGCTGGACCTGGCCGCCCTGAACGCCGCCGCGGCCGGTCTGGTCGGTGAGCACGACTTCGCCGCGTACTGCCGGCGCAAGGAGAACGCGACGACGCTGCGCGAGGTGACCCGGCTGGACTGGCGGCGCGACCCGGACGGCATCCTGGTCGCCACCGTGCAGGCCGACGCGTTCTGCCAGGCGATGGTCCGCAGCCTCGTGGGGGCGATGCTCGCGGCCGGCGACGGCCGTCGGGCGGTCCAGTGGCCGGGCAGCCTGCTCGACCGGCAGGAGCGTTCCAGCGAGGTGACGGTGGCCCCGGCGCACGGGCTCACCCTGGTCGCGGTCGGCTACCCGGCCGACCCGGCCGACTACGCCCGCCGCGCCGACCTGACCCGCCGCCTGCGCGTGCCCGTCGAGGGCTGACAACGGCGGCCGCGACCTCGTCCGCCCGTCGAGAAGGCTGACGACGGCGGCAGCGGACGACGACGGGTGTGCCACCGGTCGGCGGCACACCGGTCGGGCGGAGGCGCGGATCAGTCTCCGGGCAGTTCGCCGCTGCCGCTGCCGCTGCCGCTCTGGGTTCCGCCGCTCTCGGTCGGCGCTGCCGTTGGTTGTCCGGCCGTGCGGCTGTCGGCCCGCCGTTGCAGGACGCCTCGGCTGAGGTGCGCCTCGATCATGTCGAACAGGATCTCCCGGATCTTGGTGTCGCCGGACTTGACCGCGGCTCCGTCCGCGCGGACCACCAGCGCGTACGCCAGGTAGTGGCCCCGGACCTGCCAGCCGACCCGTGCCGGGGCGGTGGCCAGGACATCCGCGTCGTCGCCGGCGGACAGCCCCCGGAACCGGCCCTGCCGGTCGTCGAGGAGTTGCCGGATCCGGTCCCGGGCCCGTTCGGCGCTGACCTTGTCGGTGAGGTTGAACAGGCCGGCGGTGACCAGGTGGTCGCCGCCGGGAGCCCGCAACGTCGCCCGGACGACCTGGTTGCAGCCGAGCCGGACCAGCAGGTCGGCCACCTCGTCGGTGGCGGCGACGGCGCAACTGCCGCTGGAGTGCGTCTTGAGGATCTCGTAGGCGGGCTGGCCGTCGGCGAGCTTCAACTCCTTGCCGGGAAAGAGTTCCTTCGCGGTGAGCGGCGCCTGGTCGGTGTCCCGCGAGTCGAGATCCTGCCGCTGCGCGGAAGCGGACGCGGCGACGTTCGGCTGGTACGTCGGGGTGGCCTGTGGCGCCGGCTTGTTGTCCACCAGCAGCGCGGCGGCGCCCAGACCGCAGAGCGCGAGCAGGACCAGGACGGCCGCACCGCCGACCAGCACCTGCCAGAGTCGCCCGCCGCCGCGCCGCGCGGGCGGCTCCACCGGCTGGGCCGAGGTGTAGACCTGGCTGCGGGGGGCCGCGACCGGGGTGCTGACGCGGGTGACCGGCGGCGGCTGGGTCGACGGCAGCATCAGCTGGTTGGGTCGGGGCAGCGACGGAGCGGGAAACCGGGACGGTGAGGGGCCGGCCGGCGGAGGCGGACCGGCGCCGAGCACGGCCAGGTCGGAGCCGGGCTCCGGGTCCTCGAATGCGTCCTCTTCGGACTCGTACCGATACACCATGTCGCCTAGAGTAGGAGCCATTGTCCCTTTAGGGGGTAATATTGGGAAATGCGGTTGTGGGCCGTGTCGTGGCCGACCCGGGCCGGTGCGAGAATTGCCGGCGTGACCGGCGACCATTACTTCACCGCGCAGCCCGCCAGCGACGCGCCGGCGCGCGAAGTCGAGTTCTCTGTCGCCGACCGCGACTACCAGCTCGTCTCGGCCGGCGGCGTCTTCTCCGCCAGCCGCCTCGACCCCGGCACCGCGGTGCTCCTGCGCAAGGCCGAGCTGCCCGCCGCCGACACCACCGGTGACCTGCTCGACCTCGGCTGCGGGTTCGGCCCGATCGCCTGCGTGCTGGCCGACGTGGCACCGGCGAGCACCGTCTGGGCGGTCGACGTCAACGCCCGCGCCCGCGAACTGACCGCCGTCAACGCGGCCCGGATCGGCGCCGCCGACCGGGTCCGGGTCAGCGCACCGGACGACGTGCCGGCGGACCTCCGGTTCGCGCAGCTGTGGTCCAACCCGCCCATCCGCATCGGCAAGGACGAGTTGCACGAGCTGTTGCTGCGTTGGCTGCCCCGACTCGCCCCGGACGGCGTCGGCTGGCTGGTCGTCGCCCGCCACCTCGGCGGCGACTCGCTGCACCGCTGGATCGTCGACCAGGGTTGGCAGGTCGAGCGGCACGCCAGCCAGAAGGGCTTCCGGGTGCTGCGGGTCACCCGGTAATTGGATGTCCCTCCCGGCCCTCGCTGGGGCAGGATCCCGGCGTGGGATACGTGGACGTGGCAGCGGTCGGGCACATCCTGCCCGACGGTCGGGAACTCTTCGCCGACGTGTCGTTCCGGGTCGGTGAGGGCGCCAAGGTCGCCCTGGTCGGGCCGAACGGCGCGGGAAAGACGACCCTGCTGCGGATGGTCGCCGGTGACCTGCCGGTGCGTACCGGCACCGTCGCGCGGGCCGGCGGGCTGGGCGTGATGCGCCAGTTCATCGGCATGATCGGCGACGAGACGACGCTGGCCGACCTGGCGCTGTCGCTCGCCCCGCCACCGCTGCGCGACGCCGGCCGCCGGCTCGCCGAGACCGAGACGGCCATGCGGGCGGCCGAGGTCCGCGGCAAGTTCAGCAGCGCCGCCGGAAAGGCCCAGCTGGCGTACGCCGACGCGCTCGGCGCCTGGGGCGAGGCCGGCGGGTACGACGCCGAGGTGCTCTTCGACACCGTCGCGACCATCGTGCTCAACCAGCCGTGGGACGCCGTACGGGACCGGCCGGTGCGTACCCTCTCCGGCGGCCAGCAGAAGCGCTTCGCCCTGGAGTTGCTGCTGCGCGGCCCGGACGAGGTGCTGCTGCTCGACGAACCGGACAACTTCCTCGACGTGCCCGGCAAGCGCTGGCTGGAGGCGCGGCTGCGCGAGTCCACCAAGTCGGTGCTCTACGTCTCGCACGACCGCGAGCTGCTGGCCCAGAGCGCCGACCGGGTGGTGGCCGTGGAGGGCGGCAGCGCCTGGGTGCATCCCGGTGGCTTCGCCAGTTGGTACGAGGCGCGGGTGGCCCGGCACGCCCGTCTCGACGAGCTGCGCCGGCGCTGGGACGAGGAGCACCAGAAGCTGCGCGAGCTGATGCTGATGTACAAGCAGAAGGCCGCGTACAACGACGGGTTGGCCTCGCGCTACCAGGCCGCGCAGACCCGGTTGCGCAAGTTCGAGGAGGCCGGACCGCCGCCCGTACCGCCGAAGGACCAGGACATCCGGATGCGGCTGACCGGCGGGCGGACCGGCAAGCGCGCGGTCGTCTGCGACCAGCTGGAGCTGGACGGCCTGACCTTCCCCTTCGACCTGGAGATCTGGTACGGCGACCGGGTGGCGGTGCTCGGCGCCAACGGGACCGGCAAGTCGCACTTCCTGCGGCTGCTGGCCCGGGGTGGCACCGATCCCGACCCGGCGAACGGGCCGGTCGACGGGGCGGGCGGGCTCGCCCCGGTGACGCACGACGGCACCGCCCGGCTCGGCGCCCGGGTCCGCCCCGGCCACTTCTCGCAGACCCACGACCGACCGGAGTTGATGGGCAAGACGCTCGTCGAGATCCTGTGGCGGGGTGACGAGCACCGCACCGGGATGGACCGGCACGCGGCGATGGGGGTGCTCAGCCGCTACGAGCTGGCCGGGCAGGGCGACCAGCGCTTCGGCACGCTCTCCGGCGGGCAGCAGGCCCGGTTCCTGGTGCTGCTGTTGGAGCTGTCCGGCGCGACCCTGCTGCTGCTCGACGAGCCCACCGACAACCTCGACCTGGCCAGCGCCGAGGCGCTGGAAGCGGGCCTGAACGCGTTCGAGGGGACGGTGGTGGCGGTCACCCACGACCGGTGGTTCACCCGCTCCTTCGACCGGTTCGTGCTGTTCCGGGGCGACAGCGAGGTGGTGGAGACCCCGGAGCCGGTCTGGGACGTGGGCTGAGCGGTCGCCGGGCGGCGGTGCGTCCGGCCGGCATAGGGTGGATCTCGTGACTGAGATGACCTATCGCCGGCTGGGCGACTCCGGGCTCGTGGTGTCCGTCGTCGGGATCGGCTGCAACAACTTCGGCCGCAAGCTCGACCTCGATGGCACCCGCGCGGTCGTGGACGCCGCCCTGGACGTCGGGATCAACCTCTTCGACACCGCCGACATCTACGGCGAGCCGCAGGGCGGCTCCGAGGAGCTGCTCGGGCAGGCGCTCAAGGGACG
This sequence comes from Micromonospora sp. NPDC005254, assembly GCF_042872525.1. NCBI lineage: Bacteria > Bacillati > Actinomycetota > Actinomycetes > Micromonosporales > Micromonosporaceae > Micromonospora > Micromonospora sp. NPDC005254. The sequence continues at coordinate 572,049 of NZ_JBIAKM010000001.1, forward strand.
CCGGGACGACGTGGTGGTGGCCACCAAGTTCGGCATGGACATGAACGGCCTCAACGGTCCGGACTTCGGCGCCCGGGGTTCGCGGCGGTACATCGCCCGCGCGGTGGAGGCGTCGCTGCGCCGGCTCGGCACCGACCACATCGACCTGTACCAGATGCACGAGCCCGACCCGGGCACCCCGATCGACGAGACCCTCGCGGCCCTCGACGATCTGGTCCGCGACGGCAAGGTCCGCTACCTCGGCAACTCCAACTTCGCCGGCTGGCAGATCGCCGACGCCGACTGGGTCGCCTCGTCCAACGGCCGGGCCCGATTCATCAGCGCGCAGAACCACTACAGCCTGCTGGAGCGGTCCGCGGAGGCCGAGGTGATCCCGGCCTGCGAGCGGTTCGGCCTCGGCATGCTGCCGTTCTTCCCGCTCGCCAACGGCCTGCTCACCGGCAAGTACAAGCGGGGCGGGCAGCCGCCGGCCGGCAGCCGGCTCTCCGGCGGTGGCCGGTACGCCGACCGGCTCGCCGCGGCCGACTGGGACACCATCGAGGCGATCGAGGCGTACGCGGCCGAGCGGGGTCTGACCATGCTCCAGGTGGCGATCGGCGGGTTGGCCGCCCAGCCGGCGGTGACCTCGGTGATCGCCGGCGCCACCACGCCCGAGCAGGTGTACGCGAACGCCGCCGCCGGCACCTGGGAGCCCAGCGACGACGACCTGGCGGCGCTGCGCGCCATCCTCTGAGCGCGGCGGGCGCGTGGTCGCCTGAACGACACCGGGCCGGGCCGCTCGTCGCGGCCCGGCCCGGTCGTTTCAGTGGCGCCGGAGCGCCGGTCGGTCAGTCGTTCGGCGTGGAGGCGCGGCGGCGGCCGAACAGCATGGCCGCCCCCATCGCCGCGGCGACCAGCACGAGGCCGGCCGCCGCGAACGGCCACCAGCCGGCGCCCGCCCCGCGGTCGCCGGTCCCGTCCGCGGTCACCGCGACCGGTCTGGGGGCCGGAGGTGACTGCGCCGCCCGGGCCTGCACCGTGGCGGTGGCCTTGCCCTGCAGCGGAGCGGGGGAGTTCACCGTCACCTTCCACGTGCCGGTGGAGAGCACCGGGCCGCTGCTGTAGAACCCTTGCCCCTCGGGCTGTGGCTCCAGCTGCACCGGCCCGACCCGCTGCCCGTCCGGGCCGGTGGCGGTGAGCACCAACCGCACCAGCTGGTCCAGCCGACGGCCATCGGTGTAGGTGGCCTGGATGGTGACCCCCTCGGCGCCGTCGCCAGCCACCGTCAGCTTGAGTTTGTCGGCCTGGGCGGCCGCCGGGGCCGCGGCGAACAGGGTCAGGGCCAGTCCGGCGAACACGGCGGCGACCACCTTGCGGATACCCGTCACGGACATCTCCTCACTACGGATGAGGGAGGCCCCTCCCCGACACCGTGGCGTCGGGGAGGGGCCTCGTCGGATCAGAGCTGGCGGCCCGGAGCGAGCCGGGTGACGTCGCCACTCAGTCGCCCGGCACCCTTGACGGGTTTGCCGTCGTTCGCCTTGACCCCGGCGTTGCTGGCGGGCGTTCCGCCGAGCCGCACCGTCATGGCGTCGGCGTCGCGGATCAGCACGTCCCGGATCTCCGCCTCGGTCACCAGCTTGGTGTCCGCGGCGAGCTTCCGGAATGCGGTCAGTTCCTTGAGCGCCTTGTTGTCGTTGCCCGCCGCCTCGGCCTTACGGACGGCGTCGAGCTTGTTCGTCAGATCCTTGTGCGCCTTGGCCGAGAGCCGCCCCGTCGCCTTGAACCGGTCCAGCAGGTTCTGCATGTCCCGGAACGAGGTGGTGACGAAGAACCGGACCGCCGAGGTCGTCGTGTTGCCGGCCTTGTCGGTCGCGGTGACGGTCAGCTCGTGCAGGCCGAGCGGCAGCTCGTACATGGCCTGCAGGGTGCCGCTGGCGTACGCCTTGCCGTCCAGTTGGCCGACCACGGTCGCGATGCCCGAGGTCGGGTCGACGGCCTGCCAGGACACCCGAACGTCCTGGCTGTCCCCGTAGAGCTGGCCGTCGGCGATACCGGAGACCAGCAGCGTCGGCTTGGTGCCGTCGATCTTCAGGATCGCCGACTTGAGCGTCTCGGCGTTGCCCGCCTTGTCGGTGGAGCGGTACAGCAGCTCGTGCTGCCCGTCACCGGTCACCTCGACCGGCTTCGAGTACGGCGTCCACGCGCCGCCATCCAGCGACCACTCGACCGTCTTGACTCCGGAACCGGCGTCGGTCGAGGTCAGCACCACCGGGATCGTCCCGTTGTGCCAGCCGGCGTCGTTCGCCGGAGCGAACGTCGCCGTGGTGACCGGCGCGGTGGCGTCGATCTTGACCGAGACGGTCTTCGTCGACTCCACGTTGCCCGCCTGGTCCGTCGAGCGGAATCGCAGCTCGTGCGCCCCGTCGCCGCTGACCGTCACCGGAGCGGTGTAGTCGGTCCAGGTGGTGGCCCCGTCCAGCTGGTACGCCGTACCGGCCAGTCCGCTGCCGCCGGCCTCGTCGGCGGCGGTCAGGGTGACCGTCACCGGCCCGGTGTACCACCCGTCGGTGGGGGTGCCGGACACCGCCGCCGTCGTCACCGGAGCGGTCTCGTCGGTGACCACCTTGGTGCTCAGCCGGAAGTAGTCGAACGAGGCCGTCTTCGACGCCGTCTGGTTGGCGCCGAGGGTGAACAGACCGACCTTCGGGGTGGCCCCGACCGCGCTGTTGGTCAGCGCCTCCAGCGTGGTCCAGGTCGTCCCGTCGGCTGAGTACGACGCCGTGAAGGTGTTGCCGCTGCGGGCCAGCCGCAGGTGCCACACCGCCGAGGTGAGGCTTGTGGCCTCCGGCTGCGGGTTCTGGACGACGCCGCCGATCTCGCTGCGGAACTCGATCCGCCGCGTCACCGTCTGGCCGGCCTGGTTGTCCGCGATGAAGTCGAACTTCAGGTAGTTGTCGTCGTCCGCCTGCACGAGCAGACCGGCCTGCTGGTACTGCTCGTTCAGCAGGCTGCCGTCGACAGTCGTCTCCAGGGTCCAGTCGCCCGAGGGCGCGGTCTGGAGGATGAAGTTCTTCGGCCCGGTGTTGCTGGTGCCGTAGATGTCACCGTTCGGCACGTCGATCCGCAACGCGCCACCGGTGACCCGGTAACCGTTCGGGTCCTCCCGCAGGATCGCGTCCCACCGGCACTTGTCCAGCGTGTCGCCGGTGAACTCGTCCGACGGGTCGATCGGGCCGGCCGGGGCGTCCGGCGTGACCTGGAACGAGTCGAAGGCCGCGTCGACCACTGGCGCCTCGGTGCCGCCGTTGAGCGCGAAGACCCCGATCCGTGGGTTGGTGATGCCGGCGAGCGCGGCCGACCGGCCGGCCGGGGTGAAGGTCTGCCCGTCGCCCGAGAAGGCCGCGGTCAGGTTCGTCCCGTCGCTGGTGATCCGCAGGTACACGGTGTCACCCGCCGGTGCGGCGGCGTTGTCGGCAGCGTCGTTGCGCGGCGTTCCGGCCGTCTCCCGGATGAACTCCACCCGCCGGCTGCCGTTGTAGAGCAGGTCCAGCTTGGCGTAGTTGTCGTCGTCGCCGTAGACCAGCAGGCCAGCCTGCTGGTAGTTGGCCGTCACCGGCAGGGTGACCTTGGTGGTCATCTCCCAGGCGCCGCTCGGAGCCGCCTGGAGCACCAGGTTGGTGGCGTCGTTGCGCGCGCCGTAGAGGTCACCGACCCCGGTCGGCAGCCGCAGCGCGCCGCCACTGACCGAGTAGAGCTGGTTCTCCCGGACCACGCTGGTCCACCGGCCCTTGTCGAGGCTGGTGCCGTTGAAGTCGTCCGAACGCGCCCCGAAGCAGGACGTGTCCGGCGCGTTCACCCGCACCGGCACCGTGGCGTACGACTTGGCGCCCTTGCTGTCGGTCACCGTGAGGGTGGCCGTGAAGGCTCCCACGCTTGTGTACGTGTGGCTGGCGTCCAGGGTGGACGCCGTACCGCCGTCACCGAAGTCCCAGGCGTACGTCAGCGGGGTGTCGCCCTCGGCGTCGGTGGCCGTGCCGTCGAAGGAGACGGTGACCGGCACGGTGCCGGTGGCCGGGGTCGCGGTGGCGGTGACCACCGGCGGCCCGTTCTCGGTGACGCCGCGGCCGACGAAGTCCATCCAGTTGACGTTGAACAGGGAACCCGTTCCGCCGTTCGGATCGCGGGCCACGAAGTACAGCGAGCCGCTCGCGGCACCGGTGACCGGCGCGCTCACGTCCGTGTACGTCTGCCACGCGCCGGTCGCCGGAACGGTGGCCGTGGCCACGACCGGTCCGTCGACGGCGCCCGCGTGGACCTCGATCCGACCGCCGGCGGCGGCCGAGGCGGCCCGGAACCGGATCTCGGTGATGTTCGTCAGGTCCGCCGGGACGATCGACCACCAGTCGCCGTCCTCGATGAACCCGATGTTCTGGCCGCCACCGGCGGTGTCGGCCCCGGTCTCCCGCTGCACGCCGGCGTCTCCGCCGCCGGTGCCGCCCGGCACCCGTCCGGTGGCCGTGAAGTACTCGGCCTGCTTCTGCTTGGGCTGCAGGATCTCGATGTCCCGGCCGGTGAGCGCGCCGGACCCGCCGGCCCCGCCCTTGTCGGTGTAGGTGGCCTCGAAGACCGCGAACACGTTCGCCTCGGCGCCGTGCCCGGAGGCGAGCGACGTCTGGACGGTGCCGGTGCAGCCGGTGTGCTGCTCCAGCGGGTGGGCGTGCTCGTCGTGACCGAGCAGCACCTGCAGGTTCACCCGGGCGCAGTCGATCTGCCCGTCCTCGGGGTCGGTCACCTTGACCGTGTAGCGGACCTGGTCACCCCAGTTGAAGAAGCCACCGTCCGGCGGGAACTCGATGCTCACCGTCGGTGCGGTGTTGCCCACGGTGACCGGCACGTTGGCCACCGCGGTACGGCCCTTCGGGTTGGTCACGGTGAGCTGGGCGGTGTAGTTGCCCGCCGTGGCGTACGTGTGCGTCGGGTTGGCCTCGGTGGAGGTCTGCCCGTCGCCGAAGGTCCAGGCGTAGGTGAGCGCGCCGCCGTCCGGGTCCCGGGAGCCGGCGCTGGAGAAGGCGACCGTCAACGGCGCCGGCCCCGAGGTCGGGTTGGCGGACGCCGCGGCGATCGGTGCGCGGTCGCCGGCGGTGTAGTCGATCCGGTAGATGCCGGAGTCGTCGTTGTTGCCGCCGAAGCCCGTGCCCCACTCGATCAGGTAGAGCGCGCCGTCCGGGCCGAACTCGAAGTCCATCGGCCGGATCATGCGCATACCGGTGAGCAGCTGGTTGATGTCCACCAACGACTTGCCGTCGGCGGTCATCTGCATCGTGTACATCTTGTTCTGGTTCCACTCGCCGAGCAGCGCCTTGCCGTCGTAGTAGGCCGGCCACTTGCGGGTGGAGTTGAGGTTGGCGTCGTACCGGTAGGCCGGACCGCCCATCGGGGCGCCACCGCCACCGATCTCCGGGTACCGCGCGTCACCGGCGTAGCCGTAGTCGACGGTGGCCGGGACGACCGGCGGGAGGTTGGTCAGGCCGGTGTTGTTGGGCGAGTTGTTCACCGGCGCGGCGCAGTCGAACTTCGGACCGCTCGGGCCGGACGGGAACGTGTAGTCGTTGTACGCCTCGTTCGTCCCGGTGCAGTACGGCCAGCCGTAGTTGCCGGGGGTCACGACGTTCCACTCGACCAGACCGCGGGGGCCCCGGTTCGGGTTGTCCGCGTTGGCGTCCGGCCCGTAGTCCCCGACGTACAGCGTGTCGGTCTTCGGGTCGGTGCCGATCCGGAACGGGTTGCGGAAGCCCATCGCGTAGATCTCGGGACGGGTCTTCTCGGTGCCCGGCGCGAAGAGGTTGCCGGTCGGAACGGTGTACGTCCCGTCGTCCTCCGGGTGGATCCGGATCACCTTGCCGCGCAGGTCGTTCGTGTTGGCGGAGGTGCGCTGCGAGTCGTAGTCCTGACGGCCCGGCCGCTCGTCGAGCGGCGAGTACGCGTTCGACTCGAACGGGTTGGTGTTGTCACCGGTGGCCAGGTAGAGGTTGCCGGCGCTGTCGAAGGTCATGCTGCCGCCGGCGTGGCAGCAGGTGTTGCGCTGGGTGTCGACCCGCAGCACCTGCTTCTCGCTCGCCGGGTCGATGGTGTCGCCGGTCACCGTGAACCGGGACAGCAGGTTGCGGGTGACGCCGTCGTTCGGGGCGTAGTAGAGATACACCCACTTGTTGGTGGCGAAGTCCGGGTCGAGCCGGATGCCGATGAGGCCGTCCTCGTTGCCGGTGAAGACGTCCAGGTCGACGGCGGTGACGGTGCTGCCGGTGTCGGGCTTGATGATCTGCACCCGGCCGTCGCGCTCGATGTAGAAGACCCGCCCGTCGGGGGCGATGTCCAGCTCCATCGGGTTGCTTGTGTTGCTGTCCAGCGTGACCTTTTCGAAGCTGGACGTCTTCGAGGCGCCGCAGTCGGCGTCGACCACGCCGGCCGCCGTCTGGATGCCGCCGAGCAGGTGCTTGAGGAACTCGGGCTCGGCGTACGACTCCCGGGTGTGCCCGCCGCCGGTGTACCAGGAGCGGCCACCGTCGAAGTCCTGGCACCACGCGGTCGGGTGGTCGGCGCCCATCGCGCCGGCGCCCGGGGTGTAGCTCTTCTCGTCCAGGCTGGCCAGCACGTGCACGTCCGGCCGGGGGTTGGTCTGGAAGTTGTACCACTCGTCGAACCGGGACCAGCGGTCCGGCAGTTCGGCGGTGGACGGGTGGGCGTGGTCCTCCACCTTGACGGTGGCCTGCTGGTTCTGCGGGTGGTTGGCGAAGTACGCGCCGACCAGGTCGCCGTACCAGGCCCAGCTGTACTCGGTGTCCGAGGCGGCGTGGACGCCGGCGTAACCGCCGCCGGCCCGCACGTAGCGCTCGAAGGCCGCCTGCTGGTCGGCGTCGAGGACGTCACCGGTGGTGGAGAGCCAGATCACGGCCTTGTACTTGGCGAGGTTGGCGTCGTTGAACGAGGCGCCGTCCTCAGTGGTGTCCACTGTGAACCCGTTCGCCGCGCCGAGCTGCTGGATGGCGGCGATGCCGGTGGGGATGGAGTCGTGCCGAAAGCCGGCGGTCTTGGAGAAGATTAGGACGGAGTAGGGGTCGGCCGCTGCGGCCTTCGGTGCCTTCGGCACCACCTGGGTGACCGGAGCCGCGGCCTGCGCGTCTCGCGGGGGGACCTGCGCCGCGGCCGGAGCCGCCTGCGCCGGCGACCCGAGCAGGGTCGTCGAGGCGAGCGCTAGGGAGAGCAGGGTAGCGGTGAGTGGTAAACGGGTACGACGAGAACGGGACACGCCGCCTCCAATGTCGCGGTGGACAGGAATCGCGGGGGCCGGCTGCCGAAGACCGTCCCGGATGGAGCCGGCGGGGAGGCCGTGCCAGGGCGTCCCCACCGGCATTTTGTCGAATCGCTGAACAAATTAATTCTGGTGTATCCATGTCCGGCAAGATGCCGGCCGGTAACGGTTCTGCAACGGCGTGCGACATTCCGAACAGGACCGGAGAAAGTACCCCATCGATGGGACCCTGTCCGGCCGGCGGCCGCTCCCTTGGCAGACCGGCGGAACTGTCGTACGGTGACACGCAAGTAACCCACGGGAGCCCGGTGTACCGGGCTGAGAGGGGGGCTGACAGCCCCCGACCGTCGAACCTGATCCGGGTAATGCCGGCGCAGGGAGGAGTGTTGCCGTGCCGTCCCTTGGACGACTGCATCTGATCACCGACACCCGACCCGGGCGTGACCCACTCACCGTGGTCCGGGCCGCCCTCGCGGCGGCCCGCGCCGACCTCGTCGTGCAGGTCCGGGTGGAGGACTCCGCGACCGATCGCGAGGCGTACGACCTGGCCGGCCGGGTGCTGGCGCTCTGCGCGCCGTACGGAGCGACCTGCCTGGTCAACGACCGGCTGCACGTGGCGCTCGCGGTGGGCGCCGCCGGTGGGCACGTCGGGGCCGACGACCTGCCGGTCGCCGCCGCCCGGCACGTGCTCGGCCCGACCGGCGTGCTCGGCGCCACCGCACGCGCGCCGCAGACGGCGGTCGAGGCGGTCACCGCCGGGGCCAGCTACCTGGGTGTCGGCCCATGCCACGCCACCAGCACCAAGAACGGCCTGCCGGATCCCATCGGGCCCGCGGGCGTCCGCGCCGTCGCCGACGCCGTCGACGTGCCGGTCATCGCGATCGGCGGGGTGACCGCCGACCGGGTGCCGGCGCTGCGGGCCGCCGGGGCGTACGGGGTGGCGGTGGTCGGCGCGCTCTCCGACGCCGCCGACCCCGCGCGGGCGACCGCCGACCTGCTGCGGGCGCTGGCGTGACGCGCACCGATGTGGCGGTGGTCGGCGCGGGCCCGATCGGACTGGCCATCGCGTGGCGCTGTGCCATCCGCGGGTTGCGCGTCGAGGTGCACGACCCGGCTCCCGGGTCGGGGGCGTCGGCCGTCGCCGCCGGCATGCTCTCCCCGGTCGCCGAGGCGTACTTCGGTGAGCGGCGGCTGACCGAGTTGCTGGTGGCGTCCGCCGCCCGCTGGCCCGGGTTCGCCGCCGAACTGACCGAGGCGAGCGGCACCGAGATCGGCTACCGGACCGAGGGCACCCTGATGGTCGGGCTGACCGGCGACGACCTCGCCGAGGCACGCCGGCTCTGGGCGTACCAACAGGGGTTGGGTCTGCCGGTGACGCCGCTGCGCCCCAGCGAGCTGCGCGACCGCGAACCGGCGCTCGCCCCTCGGGTGCGCGGCGGCGCGCTCGCGCCCACCGACCACCAGGTCGATCCCCGGCTGCTGGTGCCGGCGCTGCGCACGGCCGCGCAGCGGGCCGGCGCGGTGCTCGTGCCGCAGCCGGTCCGGCGGCTGTCCGACGTGGACGCGGGGGTCACCGTGGTCGCCGCCGGCTGCGGGGCCGGCGCGCTCACCGGCATGCCCGTGCGGCCGGTGAAGGGCCAGATCCTCCGGCTGCGCGCGCCCGGCGGCGTCGCGCCGGGCTTCCGGCACGTGATCCGGGGGTACGCCGACGGCGAGCACGTCTACCTGGTGCCCCGCGCCGACGGCGAGGTGGTCCTCGGCGCGACGGTCGAGGAGCGGGCGGACACCAGCGTCACCGCCGGCGCGGTGCTGCGGCTGCTGCGCGCCGGTGTCGACCTGCTGCCCGAGCTGACCGAGTACGACCTGGTCGAGGCGGTCGCCGGTCTGCGGCCCGCAACGCCGGACAACGCGCCGATCCTCGGGCCGCTGCCCGGCCGGCCGGACGTCCTGGCCGCCACCGGGCACCACCGGCACGGCATCGTGCTCACCCCGATCACCGCCGAGAAGATCGCCGACCTGGTGACCACCGGCGTGCCCGACCCGCTGCTCGCGCCCTTCGGCGCGGATCGGTTCGCCGTCGCGTCGTCGACCGGGACCGGCGACGCGGCACGGCTCGGCGCGGGCGACGTGAGCGGACGCCGGTTCGCCGTCGCCTCTCCGGCCGGCGACGCGGCACGGCCCGACGCGGGCGACGTGAGCGGACCTGGACGGACGACCGAGGAGGACCTGTGGAGTTGACGGTGAACGGGGCCGGGCGCAGCGTCCCCGGCGGCGCGTCGGTGGCCGACCTGGTCCGCGACGTCGCCCCGCACCAGCGTGGCGTCGCGGTCGCGGTCAACGGCGAGGTGGTGCCCCGGGCCGGCTGGCCGGGCACGGTGCTGCGCGACGGTGACCGCGTCGAGGTGCTGACCGCCGCGCAGGGCGGGTGAGCGGCGTGTCCTTCGAACTGGGTGGGGTCACGTTCTGCTCGCGGTTGATCCTCGGCACCGGCGGCGCCGCGAACCTGCACGTGCTGGAACAGGCGATCCGGGCGTCCGGTACGGAGCTGGTCACGCTGGCGCTGCGCCGGGTGGGCACCGCCCCGGGCACCGCCGGAGGGCTGCTGGACCTGCTGGACCGGTGCGGCGTACGGCTGCTGCCGAACACCGCCGGCTGCCACACCGCGACCGAGGCGGTGAAGGTGGCCCGGCTGGCGCGCGACGCGTTCGACACCGACTGGGTCAAGTTGGAGGTGATCGGCGACGAGCGGACGCTGCTGCCCGACGGCGTGGAACTGCTCCGCGCCGCCGAGGAGCTGGTCGCCGACGGCTTCACGGTGCTGCCGTACACGAGTGACGACCCGGTGCTGGCCCGCCGCCTCGCCGACGTGGGCTGTGCCGCGGTGATGCCCGCCGGGGCGCCGATCGGCTCCGGGCTCGGCATCGGCAACCCGCACCACATCCGGCTGATCCGGCAGAGCGTGGACGTGCCCGTGATCCTGGACGCCGGCATCGGCACGGCGTCCGACGCGGCCCTGGCCATGGAGCTGGGCTGCGACGCGGTTTTGCTGGCCAGCGCGGTGACCCGGGCCGCCGATCCGGTGGCGATGGCCACGGCGATGCGGTACGCCGTCGAGGCGGGCCGACTGGCCGCCGGTGCGGGACGGATCGCCCGCCGCTTCCACGCCCTGCCGTCCACTCCCGACGAGGGAAGACCAGACCTGTGACGGGGTTGGTGCCGTCGGGGGTGGTCCTGTTGACCGATCGGCTGGTCGCCACGGGCGGGCTTGAACGGGTCGTCGCGGGAGCGGTCGCCGGGGGAGTGCGATGGGTCGTGCTGCGGGAGAAGGACCTGCCCCGCGCCGAGCGCGCCGCCCTCGCGGTCGACCTGCGCGCGATCCTCGCCGACGTCGACGGGACCCTCATCGTGGCCGGCCCCGACCCGCTCGGCGGCGACGCCGTCCACCTGCCCGCCACCGGCCCGTACCCGCCGCCGCCCCACCAACTGGTCGGCCGCTCCTGCCACAGCGTGGCCGAGCTGAACCGCCTCACCACCGAGCACTACGCCACGGTCTCCCCAGTCTGGCCAACAAAATCCAAGCCCGGCTACGGCCCACCCCTGAACGTCGCGGGACTGGGCAACCTGGTGCGCGCCAGCCCGGCGCCTCTGCTGGCTCTGGGCGGGGTTGAAACCCCGGAACAGGTAACCGCGTGCGTCGACGCCGGAGCCGCCGGAGTGGCCGTGCTGGGCGCACTCATGCGAGCCAAAGACCCAGAAGAAACAGCCGCCACCCTGAGCAGCGCTTGTGTCGAGGCGGTCACCCCTGAGCTCTTCCCAAGCCGGCACGGCGCACGGAGGTCTCCCGGTCAGGGCTGCGGCCGACCGTGCCCACGCAGGGATCAAGCCTGACCGCCCGGAGTGGGCACGGTCGGCCGCAGCCCCATACCGCAACCAAAGAGGCAACATGACCCCGAGCACAGTGCTAACCATCGCCGGCTCCGACTCCGGCGGCGGCGCCGGCATCCAGGCCGACCTCAAGGTCTTCGCGGCGCTCGGGGCGTACGGCACCAGCGTCCTCACGGCGGTCACCGCGCAGAACACCCGCGGTGTCGACGCCGTCCTGCCGCTGCCGCCGCGCACGGTCACCGAGCAGCTGGACAGCGTCCTCGCCGACTTCACCGTCGGCGCGGTCAAGACGGGAATGCTCGGCACACCCGCCGTCGCCGACGCGGTGGCCCAGGCTGCCCAGGACGGCCGGCTGCCCCAACTCGTCGTCGATCCGGTGCTGGTCGCCACGAGCGGCCACCGGCTCGGCGTGGTGGGTGCGGTGGAGCGGCTGCTTCCGTACGCCCGGGTGGCGACGCCGAACTGCGCGGAGGCCGCGGCCATCACCGGACGCGCGGTGGACGACCTGGCCGGGATGGTCGTCGCCGCGGAGGCCCTCGCCGCCGGCGGCCCGGAGCACGTGGTGGTCACCGGCGGTGACCTGGGTGGAGACGAAGCGGTCGACGTGCTGCACGGGGGCGGCGTCACGACCCTGCTGCGCGGGCCACGGGTGGACACCCGGCACACCCACGGCACCGGGTGCTCGTTCTCGGCGGCGATCGCCGTGCGGCTCGCGCTGGGCGATCCGGTGCCGGCGGCGGTGGGGGCCGCCAAGGAGTACGTGCTCCGCGCGCTGACCGGCGCGCGGGGCTGGGAGCTGGGCGCGGGGCGCGGGCCGCTGGATCACTTCGGCTGGTCCGCCTGATCACCAGGGAGGTTGTCATGCAGGCACGAGGCAAGGTGTACGTCGAGGGGTCACGGCCGGATGTGCGGGTGCCGTTCGCCGAGGTGGCGCTGACCGGCGACCATCCGCCGGTGCGGCTCTACGACACGTCCGGCCCGGGATCGGACCCGTCGGTGGGGTTGCCCGCGTTGCGGGGCCCGTGGATCGCCGAGCGGGGTGACGTGGCGCCGGTACGAGGCGCCGGTACGCCGCTCGCCGGTGTGGACGGACGACGTCCGACGCAGCTCGCGTACGCGCGGGCCGGCGTGGTGACGCCGGAGATGGAGTTCGTGGCGATCCGGGAGAACGTCGACCCGGAACTCGTGCGGGCCGAGATCGCCGCCGGCCGGGCGGTGCTGCCGCTCAACGTCAACCACCCGGAGTGCGAGCCGGCGATCATCGGCAAGGCGTTCCTGGTCAAGGTGAACGCCAACATCGGCACGTCGGCGGTCAGCTCGTCGGTCGCCGAGGAGGTGGAGAAGCTGACCTGGGCCACCCGGTGGGGTGCCGACACCGTGATGGACCTGTCCACCGGCAAGCGGATCCACGAGACCCGTGAGGCGATCGTGCGGAACTCGCCGGTGCCGATCGGCACGGTGCCGATCTACCAGGCCCTGGAGAAGGTCGGCGGCGACCCGGTCAAGCTGAGCTGGGAGGTCTTCCGGGAAACCGTGATCGAGCAGGCCGAGCAGGGCGTCGACTACATGACTGTGCACGCCGGGGTGCTGCTGCCGTACGTGCCGCTGGCCGTGGACCGGGTCACCGGCATCGTCTCCCGGGGCGGCTCGATCATGGCGGCGTGGTGCCTGGCCCACCACGAGGAGAACTTCCTCTACACCAACTTCGCCGAGCTGTGCGCGATCCTCGCGCGCTACGACGTGACGTTCTCCCTCGGCGACGGGCTGCGGCCCGGCTCGATCGCCGACGCCAACGACGAGGCGCAGTTCGCCGAGCTGCGCACCCTCGGCGAGTTGACGACGGTCGCCTGGGAGCACGACGTGCAGGTGATGATCGAGGGCCCCGGCCACGTGCCCATGCACAAGATCAAGGAGAACGTGGATCTCCAGCAGGAGTGGTGCCACGAGGCGCCCTTCTACACGCTCGGCCCGCTGACCACCGACATCGCGCCCGCGTACGACCACATCACCTCGGCCATCGGCGCCGCGATGATCGGCATGTTCGGCACCGCCATGCTCTGCTACGTGACCCCGAAGGAGCACCTCGGCCTGCCGGACCGCGACGACGTCAAGGCGGGCGTGATCGCGTACAAGATCGCGGCCCACGCGGCGGACCTGGCCAAGGGGCACCCGGGCGCGCAGGCGTGGGACGACGCGCTGTCCAAGGCGCGGTTCGAGTTCCGCTGGGAGGACCAGTTCAACCTCTCGCTGGACCCGGAGACGGCGCGGTCGTACCACGACGCGACACTGCCTGCCGAGCCGGCGAAGACGGCGCACTTCTGCTCGATGTGCGGCCCGAAGTTCTGCTCGATGAAGATCACGCAAGAGCTCAAGGAGTACGCGGCCCGCGGCATGAAGGACAAGTCGGCGGAGTTCGTCTCCGGCGGCGGGAAGGTCTATCTGCCGCTCGCCTGACCGGTCCGGCATGGTCGACTCGGGTTCACTGAAGTCGGGGTGTCCCGGCGCGGTGGACAGCCCGGATTCAGGGAACCCGAGTCGATCAGACGGGGTCGGCGTCCCGAACGGACGTCAGGCGGGTCAGTCGCGGTGGTGACGGCCGGTGGAGCGCAGCGAGCGACGACCGTTCTCCTGCTCCGGCTCGTTGTCCGCGACCGGCTTGCCGAGCCCGGCGACCCAGTCGACGAACTCCTCGTCCTGCGTGGCCAGCGGCTCCGCCGCATCCGCCGCGGGCCGCTTCTCCTCGTCGGCCCGGGCCCGGTTGCGTCGGAACAGGCCACCGAGCCGTCCCCGCCGGGAGGGCTGCTCCGCGTCGTCCGTGGACGCCGGTGCGGCCCGCCGAGCATCGCTGTCCGGCCCGCCACTGTCGGCGGTGCCGGACGCGCGGCCCTGCTCGGGTATGCCCGGACCGGCCGACGGCGGCACGACCGGTCCCGCCGAGGCGGGCGCACCGGTAGCCTCGCCGACCCGGCCGCGCCTGCCGATGGCCCGGTCCGTCGCGCTGCTGGCCCGGTCGGTCATGCTGCTGGCCGGGTCGGTCGTGCTGTTGGCCTGGCCCGTCGTGCTGGCGGCGCGGCCTCTCGGCCGGCCCCCGTCGAGCGTGGCGGCGGTCGGGCTGTCCTGGTTCGGCGTGCTGGCGGTCGGATCTGTCGGGCTGCCCTGGTCTGGTGTGCTGGCGGTCCGATCCGACGCGGCGGCGCGTCGAGTGGTGTTGAAGGCGTCCCAGGTGCTGGCGCGGCTCAGGTCCGGCAGCGGCGCCCGGTGCCGGAAGCGGGGCGTCCAGTCGGTCGACTCCTCCGCCGGGACGGGAGCATCCGAACCGGACGGTTCGGGGTCGGCCGCCCCCGTCGCCGATCCGGTGGTCCACGCCGAGGTGACCGGCCAGGCCGGTGCCGTCGGGGCCCACAGGGCGGTCCCCGGGCCGTCGGCGGTCGCCTCACCGAACAACGAAGCGCCGCCGTCGCTCTCGGCCGCGGATCGTTCGGCGCGGCCCGTCCCGGACCCCTCGACGGGTGCGGGATCCCCAACCGGGGTGGTGGTGACCGCCGGCTCGGTGCTGGCGGCCCCGTCGCGGCGGCTCTCTCCACCGGTCCCGACGGTCTGCTCCTGCGGATCCTTTCCGCCGGTCTGATTCGCCTGGCCGGGCTCGGTGTCCTGGCCGGGCTCGGTGTGCCGGTCGGGCAGGGGAGCGTCCTGGCCGGGCAGGGGAGCGTCCTGGTCGACGGGTCCGGCGGAGTCGGTGCCGGTCAGGTCGGTGGCCTTGCCGGACCGGGCCGGCCGCCTGGTGCGCCCAGCGGTCGATCCGGCGGCTGCCGCCGTGTGCTCGGCGGTCGTGCCCGGAGTGACGTCGGCGGGGGTGGACTTCGGCTTGCGCGTACGGCGCGGCTTGGGTGCGGGCGCGTCGGCCGCGCCCTCGCCCTCGCTGCTCGCGCTCGGCGTGGCCGCGTCGCCCGCGCTCGGCGTGCCCGGGGCCGTCGTGCCCGTGGCCGGCGTGCCTGGGGCCGTCGTGCCTGGGGCCGTCGTGACCGGGGTCGTCGGGTCGCTGGTCGTCGTGCGGTCGCTGTCCCGCTTGTCCCCGCCGGCCGTGGTCGTCGTCGTGCTGCCGGTCAGGTCGTCGGCGCCCGCGTCGGGCGTCGGACCGACGGACGCTGTACCGACGGCCCCTGTTCCGACGGCCCCTGTTCCGACGGCCCCTGTTCCGACGGCCCCTGGACCGACGGCCCCTGTGTCGCCGGCCGCAGCGGTGGACGTCGCCGCGGTGAACGCCGGGACGGTAGGGGTCGGGTCGGCGGGGCCGATGGGGTCCGCGTCCCGGTTCGACGGGGCCGACTGTCGCCCGGCGGTGAACTCGCCGGTCGGGTCGGTCAGCCAGGAGGCGGGGGCCGGCGGGTTGGTCGCGCGGTCGTGCTGCCCGCCCGTGCGGAGCGCGTCCCGGGTCGGGGTGCCCGCCGTCGGCGCGTCCGGGGTGGTGTCGGCGTGCTGGCGGCGGCCGACCGGCCGGGACGCCTGCCCGGGGGGCGTCGCGTCGGTGGGGACGGCGCCGTGCTGGCCGCTCGCCGTGGTCGCCGGCCAGTCCCAGTGGGCGGGGACGGTGCGTACGGTGGCGGTGTCGTCGGCGGCGCGCGGACCCGGACCGGTCTTGGTCAGGTGCCCACCGGTGGGGGCCGCGTCGGCGGTGGGCTCGGTGTCACGGTGGTCGCCGACCGGACCCGTCGACCTCGCCGCTTCGGCGCCCGGCAGGGGCGGGCCGGCGGGCAGCGGGCGCAGGATGTCGGTCGGCTGGATCGCCTGGGGATCGGCGGTGCGGGCGCCGACGGGCCAGCGCAGCAGGGCGGCGGCCGCGGCGCCGAGGGCGCCGGCGAGGATCGCGATCAGCGCGCCGTAGTAGGGGGTGGTCTGGTAGCGGTCCACCGCGTCGCCGGGGCCAGCGGTCAGGTACGCGAATGCCACCAGCACCGGACCGGCCACCCCGGTCACCCCGCTGATCAGCGGAACCTGGCCGCGCCAGCGGGCCAACCCGGCGGTCGCGGCGCCCGCGAGCAGCGCCACCACGGGCAGCAGGAGCAGCGCCAGACGCTGCGCGGCGGCGTCGTCCAGCCAGTTCGGTTCGAGTACGCCGAGTCGGACCGTGGGCAGCGGGCCGGCCGTGCCGAGCGACGGCAGGACGGAAATGAACGCCAGCAGCCAGACCGCCCCGGCCACGGCCGCCATGTTCCAGCCCAGTTCCGGTCGGAACAGTACGGCGACGGCCGCGCCCGCTCCGATGACCGCCCCGAGAATGGCGCAGATGCCGACCGCCCAGACCGGGTCCACCGAGATCAACTCGGCGGCTCGGGCGGGCTGCATGCAGAGCGGGGCCACGGCGGTGGCGCCGAGTGCGGCCGCGCCGCCGATGGCCAGTTGCCGGCCGATGCTGGCCGGCGGGGTGTCCCGGCGGGCCAGACGCCCGGTCAGGACGGCACCGGCGACGGCGGCGTTCGCGGCGAACCAGCCCACCCAGACGAGCTGGGCCGGCCACTGGTTGACGGTCGTGCCGGTGAAGGCGCCGGTGAGTCGGACGATGCCGAAGCCGTACGCGACGCCGAGCTGGCCGGCTCCGGCCAGCACGCTCACCCCGAGCGCCGTGAGCAGTAATCTGCCCCAGGTCCGAAAGGCCATGTCCGGCACGTTACGCACCTGGTACACCCGATCGCCACCGGCACGCCGCGCGGCGGGGCGAGGCGCGCCCGGCGGGTCTACTTGAGTTCGACCAGTCGGGCCAGGTATGTCGTGTCCCCGACATTGGTGAGCATGTGTACGGCACCGGGGTCCCGGTAGACGACTCCGCCGGTGGGCTCGTCGGCGTCGATCCGGGTGCCGTCGATGGTCTGTACGACGTTCTTCGCGCCCTGGATCGCCACCACCAGGTAGGGGTGGTCGTGCCGGTGCAGCGGCTGCCGCTCGCCCGGTTCGAGCCGGATGTGCCAGACCCGGACCCGGTCGTTCTCGTACACGATCTCCTGGCCCACCGGCCCGAGTTCGGTGCCGTCGATCACATCCGTCATCGTCCACCGTCCAGTTGGGGAAGCACCTCGGCGGCGATCAGCTCGAGGTGGTCGAGGTCGTCGAGGTCGGTCATGCGCAGGTGCACCCGGGTGCCGCCGATCTCGGCGAACTCGCCGATTCGCTGCACGAGCTGCGCGGGCGAGCCGACCACCGGGTCCTCCGGTGGCAGCGCGCTCTTCTCGTGCAGTGGCGCGGCCCGCAGCTGCGCCTCGGCGTCGGTGCGGCCGATGGCCACCACGATCCCGGCGGAGAGCACCAGCGGGGCGCGGCCGGCCTCCGTGCGACCCACGCGGTCGCACGCCTCCCGCACCCGGTCGTACGCCCCGGCGGTCTCGGCCACGGACTTGAACGGCATGTTGAACTCGTCGGCGTAGCGGGCGGCCAGTTCGGGGGTCCGCTTGGGACCGCGCCCGCCCACGATGATCGGCGGTCCGGGCACCTGCGCCGGTTTGGGCAGCGCGGGCGCGTCCACCAGCCGGTAGTGGTCACCGGTGAAGCTGTACGTCTCGCCCATCGGGGTGGCCCACAGCCCGGTGATCACCTCAAGCTGCTCGGCCAGTCGATCGAAGCGCTCGCCGACGGGCGGGAACGGGATGCCGTACGAGGTGTGCTCGCGCTCGTACCAGCCGGCGCCGATGCCGAGGTCGACCCGGCCGCCACTCATCTGGTCGACCTGTGCGACCAGCACCGCGAGAGGGCCGGGCAGGCGGAAGGTCGCCGACGTGACCAGGGTGCCGAGCCGGATCCGTTGGGTCTCGCGGGCCAGCGCGGCGAGGGTCAGCCAGGCGTCCGTCGGGCCGGGCAGGCCCGGGTCGGCGCCCATCGACTGGTAGTGGTCGGCGCGGAGGAAGCCCTCGTAGCCGCCGGCCTCGACCAGTCGGGCGAACCGGAGCTGGGTGTCGTAGTCGGCACCCCGGTGGGGCTCGGTGAAGACCGACACCCGCATGTTCATCGTCCCTCCGCGCCGGCCGCGGCCGGCTGGTCGCGTTCCATCAACAGCTCGTGCAGGTCGGCGCTGACCCGGGCGACGTCGGCGAGGTGGGCGTTGCGACCCAGGGTGCGGGGTCGGGGGATGGCCACCTCGACCACCTTGCGGATCCGGCCGGGGCGAGGACTCAGCACGACCACCCGGTCGGCGAGCAGCACCGCCTCGTCGATCGAGTGGGTGACGAAGACGATGGTGGGCTTGTTCTCCATGTGCACGCGCTGGAGTTCGCCGGACAGTTCCTCGCGGGTGAGCGCGTCGAGCGCGGAGAACGGCTCGTCCATCAGCATCACCCGCGGCTCGCCGATCAGCGACCGGCACAGCGACACCCGCTGCTGCATGCCACCGGAGAGTTCGTGCGGCAGCCGCTTCTCGAACCCGGAGAGCCCGGCCACGTCGAGCAGTTGCCGGGCTCGCTCGCGGTGCTTGGCGCGGCTCCAGCCGAAGATCTCCACCGGCAGCAGGACGTTGTCCAGCACACTGCGCCACGGCAGCAGCGCCGGCTTCTGGAAGAGCATGGCGATGTCGCGGCGGGGTCGGGTGATCGGCGTACCGGCCACGGTGATCTCGCCGGAGGTCAGCGGGAGCAGCCCGGCGATCAACCGCAGCAGGGTGGACTTCCCGCAGCCGGAGCGCCCGAGCACGGCCACGAACTCGCCCTCGGCGACGTCGAGGTCGATGCCGCGAAGGGCTTCGACCCGGCCGGACCGGCCCTCGAAGGTACGCGACACCCCGGACAGTCGGATCATCTGCGGCGTACCTCCGCTGAGTGGACGGTCAGGAATCCGACAAAGGCTAGCTGCCCCGTTGACATTCCGCACCGTCCGGGGTGGTCGTCATGTTGTATCCGTTCCGCAACCCAATACGCCTGGCGTCGCAACTGTGGGTTTCTCGTACGCTGTGCCCGCGAAGAGTCCCCTCACGATGGCGGTGCCCGGCTTGCCCCTCCTGCCGGCACCGTCGCGACAACCCCCGCCGGTGGCCTGCGGTCCCGGTCGGAAAGGACATGGTGCTACTGATGAGAAGGCTGACCCGTACGGTCGCTACGGCCGCGCTGGCCACCGCCCTCGCCCTCGTCTCCGCCTGCAGCAGCGGGTCGGACTCGTCCGACGACGCCAAGGGCGGCAAAGACGGAGCACTGGAGAAGGTGACCTACCTCACCTCCTTCGGCAACTTCGGCCGTGACTCCTACGCCTGGGTGGCGAAGGAGAAGGGCTTCTTCAAGGAGGCCGGCTTCGACGTCGAGATCAAGGCCGGCCAGGGCACCGGCGGCGTGATCCAGACGGTCGTCGGCGGCCAGGCGGACTTCGGGCCGATCGACCTCACCGGTGGTCTGCTCCAGCTCGGTAACGGCCAGGCGAAGGACTTCACCGCCGTGGCCGCGATCCAGCAGCGCACGATGGCGGGCATCGCCACCGTCGAGGGCAAGAACATCAACTCGCCCAAGGACCTGGAGGGCAAGAAGCTCGCCGACACCCCCGGCTCCGTGGTGCGCAACCTGTTCCCGACGTACGCCCGGCTCGCCGGTGTGGACGCCAGCAAGGTGACCTGGGTCAACGGTGAGGCGCAGGCGCTGATCGGCACCCTGGCCAGCGGCTCGGTGGACGGCATCGGCCAGTTCGTCGTCGGCCAGCCGACGATCGAGGCGGTGGCCAAGAAGAAGGCCGTCATGCTGCCGTACAGCAACGTGATGCAGGACCTCTACGGCAACGTGCTGATCACCTCCTCGAAGATCGCCAAGGAGAAGCCCGAGATGGTGAAGCGGTTCACCGCGGCGCTGCTCAAGGGCCTCGAGTACAGCCTGGCGAACTCCAAGGAGGCCGGCGAGATCCTGAAGAAGAACGTCGACGCCGCCAACCCGGTGGCCGCCGCCGCCGAGCTGGACCTGATGGCCGCGTATGTGCGTTCCGGCAACTCCGGCACCGCGATCGGCACGCTGGACAGCGGCCGGGTCGCGAAGAGCATCGCGATCCTGCAGGGCGCGGGCGCGCTCAAGCAGAACATCACCCCCGAGCAGATCATCGACTTCAGCCTCGCGCCGAAGGCCTGATCGTCCGGTCGCCACCAGGGGGTACGTCCCGCCGGATCCGGTGGGACGTACCCCCGTCGCTCGTCGGCCCCCAGGGCCGTCGGATTTCGAGGAGGACAAGATGACCGACGTGCGGTCAGTCGAGCCGGCGGTGACGGTGCCCCCATCCCCGGGTGCCGGCCCGGAGGCGGGACGGGCGGGTCGGGGCGCCGGCCTGCGCGCCGGGGTCGGGGCGGCGCTGCTGCCCGCGGCCGGTCTGCTGGTCGCCCTGGCGGCGTGGTGGCTGATCGCCCGGCTGGAGCTGATCCCGCCGGCCGCCCTGCCGCCGCCGGGGGGTGTGTTCAGCGCGTTCGTCGACAAGCCCGCCCAGATGCTGGAGCACACCGGGACCACCCTGCTGGAGATCCTGGTCGGCTTCGCCCTGTCGGCGGCCGCCGGCGTCCTGATCGGACTGTCCCTGGCCAGTTCCCGCGCCGTGGAGCGGATGTTCACGCCGCTGCTGGTCGCGGTGAACGCGGTGCCGAAGATCACGTTGGGCCCGCTGCTGGTGGTGGCGCTGGGCTGGGGTCAGAAGCCGATCCTGACCATGGTGTTCCTGCTCTGCTTCTTTCCGATCGTGCTGTCCACCGCGACCGGGCTGACCACCACGCCGGCCGACCTGGCCGAGCTGGTCCGGTCGTGGAACGCCTCCCGCTGGCAGGCGTTCCGCAAGGTGCGGTTCCCGGCGGCGCTGCCGCAGATCTTCGTCGGGCTCAAGGTGGCCATGCCGCTGGCGGCCATCGGCGCGGTGATCGGTGAGTTCCAGGCCGGAGAGAGCGGCCTGGGCTACGTCATCCTCCAATACGCGGGCGTCGGCGACTACGCCACCGCCTGGGCGGCCATCCTGCTGGTGGCGCTGGTGAGCATCCTGCTCTACTCCGCGCTCGTGCTCATCGAGCGGATCGCCCTGCCCTGGGTAAGAGAAACCACCAGCAGCCGCTGACCCCGATCGGCAGAGCTGAACAACAAAGGCAACGCGAAGGGCCGGCCCCCACGAAGGAGGCCGGCCCGTTCCGATAACGGTGACGCGGGAGGGCTGTGGCCTACCGTGCCCGGCGGAGGGATCAAGCCTGACCGCCCGGAGCCGGGCACGGTAGGCCACAGCCCTCAACCTGGAACACGACGAGCCGAGCTACCCCGCCAACCGCCAGCGCCCGTTTCGCGCGACCAGCGTGGTGAGCGCCTGCGGCATGAGGCCGGAGTGGTTGTCGGGCGTCATGCGGATCGGGCCGGAGAGGCCGTCGATCTGGGACGTCTCCAGCACGTCGCGGATGCCGTTCCGGTCGACCTTCCCGGCCGGGCCGCCGGCCCGCAGTTCGGCGTCGGCGATCAGCTGGATCGCGTCGGCGGCGAAGGACGAGGCTCCGTTGTAGCCGCCGAAGCGGGCCGTGTAGTCCTGGAACCACTGCCGCCGGGCCGCCTTCGCCGGGGTGGTGGCGATCACGTCGTCGATCACCATGGTCTGGGTGAAGATCAGCGTGGCCCGCTCGGTGGCTCGGGCCGCGGCGCCGAGGAAGAGATCGCCGGCCGCTCCCGCGTCGAAGAACAGCGCCCCCCGGAACGAGGCCTGTTGGGCGCTGGTCGCGGCCAGCGCGGCCTGCTCCGGCGGTGTCCAGACGACCAGCGCGTCGGGCTTGAGCTTGGTGAGTTTGTCGACCTGCTGGCCGACCTCGGTGTCGGTGGTCTTCACCGACTCCTCACCGGCCACCTTGATGCTGGCCTTGGTCAGTTCGCGGCGCAGTGCGAGCATGCCTTCCCGGCCGTAGTCGTCGTTGCTGGCGAGCAGGCCCACCTTGCGGACGTTCTTGCGACGCAGTTCGGTGGTGAGCGCCGCGGCGCTGTCCGCCGCGTTCGGGCCGAGTTTGAACACGTAGCGCCGCTCGGCGACCGGGCTGGCGATCGCACCGGAAGCGGCGAGCGCAATGGTGGGAATCCGCTTGTCGTTGATGATCCCGACCGCGCCGACCGCGCATTCGTTACAGCCGCCCATGACGATGGCGCTGACTTGGGAATCGCTGCTGAACTCGGCGATGTTGCGCAGTGACTCGGCGGCGTCGGAACGGTTGTCCTTGACCTTCAGATCGATCTTCCGGCCGTTCAGTGCTCCGGAGGAGTTCAACTGCTCGACCTTGAGTTTCAGGGCCCGCTGGTATGTCTGACCGACGGGGGCCGCAGCCCCGGAGAGTTCGAGATCGGCAGCGATCACGATCGGACTCGTGTCCTGCTCCGCTCCACCGAACTGGCAGCCGGTGAGCGTGGTGGCCACTACGGCCGATGCGAGCGCCGCGATGGTCGCGGAGCGGATGGGGCTCAACTCAGTCCTCCAGGTGCGGGCGCGGGCGCTGCCCGGTCACCGCCGCTAATCCGTCCTCAGTGGAGGACGGGATCTCCTCTGCCGTACGGTGTGCGCGAAGCCTGCAAAACCTTGCCAATGGCCGGCGCTGTGGTCAAGCGCGGACCCCGGTTGCATTTTCGGGACGGTCATCCCACATGCTGGGGTAACACAATGTTTGCAAAAGCTCACTTTGCATACACGCGTGACCACTCTGGAGTTACATGCCCTGTTCAGGGGCTTGCGGAAATGAAGGTATCAGTTGACCGGATCAGGGGTTCCGCGCCGTCCGACCGTTTCCTGCCTCACTGCGGCTTCCCAAACACGATCTTCTCTGATGAAATCGCGGCCGTGCCGCACGTGGTCCCCTCCGCTTACGGCACGGCTCGGCGGGCCAGGCGGGGAAGAAACGACGGAGGCGATGTCGTGAGCACCGGACCGACGACCCTGCCCGCGCTCGGCGAGAATGCTCGGCGTACGCGCCGGCGCCTGCCGAGACTGCGGGACGCCCGGATCCGGTCCAAGCTGGCGCTGATTCTGGTCGTTCCGGTGGCCGCCGTTATCGCGCTGGCCACCGTCCGGCTGATCTCGGTGGGCGAGGGCGCCTACGACGCCACCCGGGCCCGGTCGCTCACCGCGCTCTCCATCGACGTCAGCGCGCTGACCCAGGATCTCCAGGCCGAGCGGATGGCCGCGGCGGCCTACCTGGCCGCTCCCCAGCAGCCTGCCGACGCGTACAACCTGCGGGTGCGCCAGACGCAGCAGCGCGTGGACCAGTACAACGCCGAGCGGGGCCGCATCGGCGACGTGCCGGCGGCGCTGCGGGACCGGCTGGCGGCGATCGACGACCACCTGTCCACCCTGGACGGCACCCGCCAGGAGGTGCTGGACCGCCGGCAGATGGCGGTCGCCGAGGCGGTGCTGCGCTACGGCGTCATCCTCACCGACCTGGTCGCCTACGGCGACGGGCTGGCCCAGCTGCCCGGCGACGAGAGCCTGTCGGACAGCCGTCGCGCGGTCGCCGCGTTCGCCCGCGCCAAGGCGTCCGTCGCCGAGGAGGAGGCGGTCGCCTTCACGGCGCTGACCGCCGGCCAGCTCGACCCGGAGCAGTTCTCCTCCTTCGTGGCCACGCTGACCAGCCAGCAGGAGGCACTGGTCGCCTTCTCGCTCGCCGCTGACCCCGTGCAGCGGGCCCTCGTCGACAGCACCGTCTCCGGTGACGCGGTCGGCCTCTCCGACCGGGTCGCCACCGACATCACCCGCTCCGTCGGGCAGCGCCCGCTGGTCAGCGCGCAGGACGCCACCGCCGCCATCGGCGCGGTCAACGACCTGATGCGCTGGGCTGAGACCCAACTGCAGGACCGGCTGCTCGAGCAGGCCGACCAGGCGCGTTCGGACGTCATCCGGCAGGCCGTGGTCGAGTCGATCCTGGTGCTGCTCACCCTGATTATCGCGGTGTCGCTGGCCGTGGTGCTGGCCCGATCGCTGAACCACTCGCTGCGCCGGCTGCGCGAGGGCGCGCTCTCGGTGGCCAACCACGACCTGCCGGACGCCGTGCAGCGGCTGCAGAACATGGGCAGCGTGGGTGACGGTGGCGTGGACGAGATCGTCCGCCAGGTCCGGGACCCGATCCAGCTGAACAGCCGTGACGAGGTCGGTCAGGTGGCGTTGGCCTTCAACGTCGTCCACCGGGAGGCGGTGCGGGTCGCCGCCGAGCAGGCCGCACTGCGCACCAGCGTCTCGGCGATGTTCCTCAACCTGGCCCGCCGCAGTCAGACCCTCGTCGACCGGATGATCGGCGAGCTGGACGCGATCGAGCGCGGCGAGGAGGACCCGAAGCGGCTGGCCCAGCTCTTCGAGTTGGACCACCTGGCCACCCGAATGCGCCGTAACGACGAGAACCTGCTGGTCCTGGCAGGCGCCGACTCCGGCGCACCGCGCCGCGACGACGCGTTGGTCGTGGACGTGCTGCGCGCCGCGCAGTCCGAGGTGGAGCTCTACAACCGCATCGAGTTCGGCACCGTCGACACCGACATCTCGGTGGCCGCGCACGCCGTCAACGACGTGGTACGCCTCGTCGCCGAGCTGCTGGACAACGCCACCCGGTTCTCGCCGCCGAACACGACGGTCGTCGCCGACGGTCGCCGTATCCGCGACTACGTCCTGATCCAGATCGAGGACCGCGGGCTCGGCCTCACCGACGAGCAGCTCGACTCGCTCAACCGCCGGCTGGCCGCCCCGCCGAGCGTGGACGTCGCCGCGTTCCGGTTGATGGGTCTGGCCGTGGTGAGCCGGCTCGCCTCCCGCTACGGCATCCGGGTGGAGCTGCGCCGCAACGCGGAGGGCGGCACCGTCGCCCAGGTGACGCTGCCCGCCGCCACCGTGCTCCTGCCCAGCAACCGGGGCCGCGAGCAGGTGCTCACCCGTCCGCGCCAGCCGATGGCGGTCGAGCAGACGCCGCTCACCCCGGTCAACCACGCCGAGTCGTACGCCGGGGCCACCACCGCGGCGGCGACGCTGCCCGACCAGTGGCGGACCAGCGCCCCTGCGCCCGCGCAGTGGCAGTCGCCGGTCGACGCGCGGGACACCGCCCCGGCCGTGCAGGCCGGCGGCTACACCGGGGCCCGCCCGACGGTGCCGCCCGCCGCCGCGCCGGCCACCCCGGTCCCGCCCGCCCGAACCGCGTACAGCAACGGCGCGGGCACCTCGGTGGGCAGCCCGACCGTGGCGTACCCGACCATCGACGCGCTGCCCCGACGCGGCTCGACGGCCGACACCACGGACGGTCGGAGCGCGCCGGTGCTGCCCGTCGGGCCGGTCGCCGGTCCCGGAGCGGTCGCCCCGCCGGCGCCGCCCGCGACGCCGGCCCCGCCCGTGCAGCCCGCCCCGCCGGCCACGCCGCCGACGCCCGCCGCGCCGGTCAGCACCCGGCCGGAGTTCCCCGCCGAGGCGCCGATCTTCCGGGAGATGGAGGCGGTCTGGTTCCGGTCGCACGGCGACGACGCCACCGCGATCTTCACCCGGCCGCAGTTCGACACACCGCCCGCGCCCGCCGACGCCGGCCTGCGGGGGGCCAACGGCGGTCAACCGGCCACCGCGTCCGCGCCGGCGACCGCGCCGGCCCGACCGCCACTGCCCACCCGCACCCCGGGCAGTTCCGAGGGCACCGGAGCGCAGAGCGTGGGAAGCATGGACGGATTCGGCGGTGCGAACACCGGCGGTCGTGGCGGTGCGAGCACCGGCAATCGTGGCGGTGTGAGCACCGGCGGTCGCGGCGCCTCGACGCCGAAACCACCGCCGTCGTACACCCCGCCGGCCGTCCCGACGGCGCCGGTAGCGGCCCCCGCCGCCACGGCGAGCACGCCCCCGCCGGCCACGGACCCGGACGCCTGGCGGACGGCGGCCGACGAGGGCTGGTCGCTGGCCAGCCGGGCCGCCGAGCCGGCCGCCGCCGGCACCACCCGCTCGGGTCTGCCCAAGCGGGTGCCGCAGGCACAGCTCGTGCCGGGTGGCATCGAACCGAAGGGTGGCCGGGACCGCAGCCGGCGGACCCCCGATGAAGTACGCGGCCTGTTGTCGGCCTACCACCGCGGCGTACAGCGTGGTCGGACGGCCGGCACGGACCTGAACAGCACCTCGACCAAGGAGAGCCGATGAACAGGCCAGCTGCCATGCAGGACATGGGTTGGCTGCTCACCAACTTCGCCGACAGCGTGGCGGGCATCGCCCACGTGGTGGCGGTGTCCGCCGACGGGCTGCTGCTCGCGTCCTCCCGGGACCTGCCGGGGGACCGGGCGGACCAGCTCGCCGCGATCACCTCCGGCGTGGTGAGCCTGACCGAGGGCGCGGCCCGGATGTTCAGCGCGGGCGGGGTGTTGCAGACCGTCATCGAGATGGACAGCGGTTACCTCTTCCTCATGTCGATCAGCGACGGCTCGTCGATGGCCGTGCTGGCCGCGCGGAGCTGCGATGTGGGCCAGGTGGGCTACGAGATGGCGCTGCTGGTGGAGCGGGTCGGTGCCGCGCTGGTGCCGCTGCCGAGGGACGCGGTGCGTTCGTAGCGCCGGTAGACCCGGCGCGCGGACCGCGCGCCGGAACAGGGATGGGAGGCGGTGTGGGCCGGCTCCGCTGGGGACGAGGAGGTGATCATGGATGGACCAACGGCGCGCTGACCCGCGCGGCGCTCTGGTGCGTCCGTACGCGGTCACCCGTGGTCGTACCGAGCCCCGGCAGGACATCGCCCTCGAGGCGGTCCTCACGGCCTCTCCCACTCAGGTTGCCGAGTCCCGTTTCGCGGGGCACGACAAGCACCGCATCGCCACCGTCTGCGAGGGCCGTGCACAGTCGCTGGCGGAGATCGCCGCGTACACCCGGATGCCGCTGGGCGTCGCCCGGGTACTGGTCGCCGACATGGTGGCCGAGAGCCTGCTGACGTTACACACTGCTGCTCCCGCCGAGGGGTTCGAGGAGCGGATGGAACTGCTTGGAAGGGTGCTAAGTGGACTTCGCAGGCTATGACCCCCCCGCTGGGGGGCGGCCGAGCCGGGGAATCGTCTCCGCGAAGATCGTCGTCGCGGGCGGCTTCGGCGTCGGTAAGACGACCCTCGTCGGCTCGATCTCCGAGATCACGCCGCTGACGACCGAGGCGGTGATGACAGCCGCGGGTGTCGGTATCGACGACCCGTCCAAGGTGCCGGGCAAGGAGACCACCACGGTCGCCATGGACTTCGGCCGGATCACCATGGCCCAGGACCTGATCCTGTACCTGTTCGGTACGCCGGGTCAGACCCGCTTCTGGTTCATGTGGGACGAGATCATCCGAGGTGCGGTGGGTGCCGCCGTCCTGGTGGACACCCGCCGGATCACCGACGCGTTCGCCCCGCTGGACTACTTCGAGAACCGCAACCTGCCGTACGTGGTGGCGCTGAACCGGTTCGACGGCGCTCCCCAGTACGAGCTGGAGGAGATCCGCGAGGCGCTGGCCATCTCGCCGCAGGTGCCGTTGGTGATGACCGACGCCCGGCACCGGGATTCGGTCAAGCAGGTGCTGGTGACGGTGGTCGAGCACGCGATGCTCCGGCTCCAGGCCGAGCACGGTCGGGGCTTCCCCACGCCGGTCGGCTGAACCACCGCGTCGTGGCCGGCACACCAGGGCCGGCCACGACGCGTCAGTCGACCCGGAGCCGGTAGCCGCGCTTGACCACGGTCTGCACCACGCGCGGCGCGCGCAGGCCGGCCCGCAGGCGTGCCACCGCCATCTCCACCGCGTGCTCGTCGGCGCCCCGGGGGAGGGTCCGCAGCAGCGCGGTGCGCGACAGCACCCGTCCGGGGGCCTGGGCCAGCGCCCGCAGCACCGCCATGGGGGCGGGAGCCAGCGGGCGTAGTTCCCCGTCGATCACCGCCGCGTGCCCGCGCAGGGTGAGCAGGTGCCCGCCGGCCTTGAACGTCAGGGTCCGGCGAGGCAGTTCGTCGACGATGGTCCGCACCAACGCGCCCAGCCGGGCCCGCCCTGGCGCGCTCACCGGCACCCCGTGGCGCAGCAACGGCTCGGCGGTCACCGCGCCGACGCAGCTGGCCAGCACGTCGCTGCGGAGCGCGGCCACCACCGCGTCGGTACGGTCCCCGGCGGCCCGCAGCAGCGCCTCGGCCGCCGGTGCCGAGGTGAACGTCACCGCGTCCACCAGCCGGCCGGCGATCAGGTCGATCAACCGGTGCAGCGGCGCCGGGTCGGTCGGCGGCGCCCAGCGGTAGACCGGCACCTCGATCACCGTGGCGCCGGCCGCCTCCAGCGCGAGCGTGCACTCGGGCTGCCGCTCACCGTGCAGCTGCATGGCGATCACCTGCCCGGCCACGCCACGGCGGCGCAGGTGATCGACCACCTCGTCGCAGCTCTCCGACGCCGGTGACCACTGGTCGTGCAGCCCGGCCGCGCGGATCGCGCCGCGTGCCTTCGGGCCCCGGGCGACGACGTACGAGCTGGCGAGCACCGAACGCAGTGGTTCGGCCAGCCCCCAACCCTCGGCCGCCTCCAGCCAGCCGCGCATCCCGATGCCGGTGTTGGCCATCAGGATGTCGGGTGGCTGGTCCAGGCAGGCGCGGGTCGCCTCGCGCAGTTCCGTGTCGTCGGACAGCGGCACGATCCGCAGCGCCGGGGCGAGCACCACGCGGGCGCCCCGGCGTTCGAGCAGCGCGGCCAACTCGTCGCGCCGCCGGTCGGCGGTCACCCCGATGGTGAAGCCGGCCAGTTCTTCCCGCATCAGCCCTCCCGTCGCAACCGCACTTCGACGATCCCGTCGTGGCAGCGCGTGTCGTGCCGGGCCACGGCCATCCCGGGCAGGTCGAGGCACTCCCCGGTGCGCAGGTCGTACACCTGCTTGTGCAGCGGGGAGGCGACCGTCGGCACGCTGCCGCGGCTGCCCACGATGCCCCGCGACAGCACGTACGCCCCGGAGACCGGGTCGCGGTTGTCGATCGCGAACAGCCCGTCCACGGTGTGGAAGAGGGCGACCTGCACGCCGTCGACCAGGGCGGCGGCGCCCCGGTTCGGCTCCAGCCGGTCCAGCGGGCACACCGGGGTCCAGGTCAGCGTGGTGGTGGGGCTCATCGCCGTACCCCCGGAAGGCCGAGGGTGACCGGCTGCCGGCGGTGACCGCCGGGCGGACCGTCACCACGCGCGGGCACCGGCTGGCCGCGCTCCTGCGCGAAGGTGATCGACGGGTCGGGCACGTCGGGGGCGTTGACGAAGGAGGTGTAGCGGCGCAGCCGCTCCGGGTCGTCCAGCACGTCGCGCCACTCGTCGGAGTACGACGCCACGTGTCGGGCCATCGCCGCGTCCAGGTCGGCGCAGAGCCCCAACGAGTCGTCCACGATCACCGCGCGCAGGTGGTCCAGGCCGCCGTCCATGGCCTCGATCCACCCGGCGGTGCGTTGCAGCCGGTCGGCGGTGCGGATGTAATACATTAAAAATCTATCGATTAGTCGAATCAGTGCTTCTGTCGACAAATCAGTGGCGAACAGGTCGGCGTGGCGGGGCCGGAAGCCGCCGTTGCCGCCGACGTAGAGGTTCCAGCCGGTCTCGGTGGCGATGATGCCGAAGTCCTTGCTGCGGGCCTCGGCGCACTCCCGGGCACAACCGGAGACCGCCGACTTGAGCTTGTGCGGCGCGCGCAGCCCGCGATAGCGCAGCTCCAGCGCAACGGCCAGCCCCACCGAATCCTGCACCCCGTACCGGCACCAGGTCTCGCCGACGCAGGACTTCACCGTGCGCAGCGCCTTGCCGTACGCGTGGCCGGACTCGAAACCGGCGTCCACCAGGCGTCGCCAGATCTGCGGCAGCTGCTCCACCCGGGCCCCGAACAGGTCGATCCGCTGCCCGCCGGTGATCTTCGTGTAGAGCTGGAAGTCCCGGGCGACCTCGCCGATGACGATCAGCTTCTCCGGGGTGATCTCGCCGCCGGGGATGCGGGGCACCACCGAGTAGCTGCCGTCGCGTTGCAGGTTGGCCAGGAAGTGGTCGTTGGTGTCCTGCAACGACGCCTGCTCCCCGTCGAGCACGTGGCCGTTGCCCAGCGAGGCGAGGATCGACGCCACCACCGGTTTGCAGATGTCGCAGCCGCGTCCCCGGCCGTGCTCGGCGACCAGCCGGGAGAACGTGCGGATGCCGCGGACGCGGACGATCTCGAACAGCTCGCGGCGACTCACGTCGAAGTGCTCGCACAGCGCCGTGGACTGTGCCACGCCGGCCGCGTCCAGCAGCTGCTTGAGCATCGGCACGCAGGAGCCGCAGCTCGTGCCCGCCCGCGTGCACGCCTTCAACGCCGGCACGTCCGCGCAGCCGCCCGCGATGGCGTCGTCCACGTCGCCGCGGGTGACCGCGTTGCAGGAGCAGACCTGGGCGGTGCCGGGCAGCGCTCCGGCGTCCGCGCCGCCGCCGTCCGGGGCGAGCAGCGCCAGCGGAGCGGCCGGCAGCGGGCCGCCCACACTGGCCCGCAACGTCGGGTACGCGCTGGCGTCACCCACCAGCACCCCGCCCAGCAGAGTGTGCGCGTCGTCGGAGAGGACCAGTTTCGCGTACACCCGGGTGGCCGGGTCGGTGAACGTGACGTCCAGGCAGTCCTCGGTGGTGCCGTGCGCGTCGCCGAACGACGCCACGTCGACACCGAGCAGTTTCAGCTTGGTGGCGGTGTCCGCGCCCGGGAAGGTCGCCGCGCCGCCGACCAAACGGTCGGCCACCACCTCGGCCGTCGCGTACCCGGGGGCGACCAGGCCGTGGCAGGTGCCGTCGACCGCCGCGCACTCACCGACGGCCCAGACGCGCTCGTCGGCGCTGCGGCAGGTCGCGTCGACGAGCACCCCGCCGCGCGGACCCAGCGGCAGGCCGGCGGCCCGCGCCAGCTCGTCGCGGGGCCGGATGCCGGCGGCCACCACGACCAGCTCGGCGTCGACCACGCGGCCGTCGGACAGCTCCAGGGCGTCGACCGCGCCGTCGGCGCCAGCCCGGATCGCGGTGGTGGCCACCCCGAGGTGGGTACGCACACCCAGCTCCTCGACGTAGCGGCGCAGCATCGCACCACCGGCCTGGTCCACCTGCACCGGCATCAGCCGGGGCGCGAACTCGACCACGTCGGTGCTCAGGCCGAGCAGGCGCAGGGCGTTCGCCGCCTCCAGCCCGAGCAGTCCGCCGCCGATCACCGCGCCGACCCGCCGGCCCCGCGCGTACGCCCGGATCGCCGCCAGGTCGTCCAGGGTCCGGTAGACGAACACGCCGGGCAGGTCGGCGCCGGGCACCGGCGGCACGAAGGGGTACGACCCGGTGGCCAGCACCAGCGCGTCGTAGCCGTACTCGCCGACGGCGGTGGTCACCACCCGCCGGGCGCGGTCGATGGCGGTGGCCGGCTCACCCAGGCGCAGTCGCACACCGTCGTACGGGGTGTGCACGTTGAGCTCGTCCTCGCTCACCCCGTCGAAGTACGCCGAGAGCCGCACCCGGTCGTACGCCGGACGCCCCTCCTCGGCCAGCACGGTCACCCGCCAGCGGCCCTGCGGATCACGGGCGCGCAGCGCGTCGACGAAGCGCTGCCCCACCATGCCGTTGCCGATGACGACCAGGTCCCGACCGCTCATCGCGTCACCTCCACCGATTCCGCTTCGGACAGCCAGTCGACGATGCCGCCGACCGCGTCCCGGCATCCGCCGCATCCGGTGCCGGCCCGGGTCCCCGCCACCACCGCGTCGACCGTCCGCGCGCCGGAGCGCCAGCACCGCACCAGCGCTCCCTTGGTGACGGTGTTGCACTGGCAGACGACTGCCGCGTCCGGCATCAGCGCCGGTGACGCGCTCGGCGCCGCGACGGCCCCGCCCAGCGCCCGGCCCAGCAGCAGGGCCCGCCGGTCGGCCGGCACCGGGTGACCCCGGTCGAAGAGCTGGATCACCGTGCCGACCGAGGGGTTGTCGCCGAGCAGGATCGCGCCGATCAGCCGCTCGTCGTGGATCCGTAGCCGGGCGTACGTGCCCCGGGCCGGGTCGGCGAAGGTCAGCTCCTCGCCCGGCCCGCCGCCCGCCGCGTCGCCCATCGCGGCCAGGTCGATTCCGGCCGCCTTGAGTCGGGTCACCACCGGCCGGGGTCGGTAGCGGGCCAGCGGGTCGGTGCCGGTCAGCACGTCGGCGAGCACCCGGGCCTGGGCCCAGGCGGGTGCGACCAGCCCGGTGATCGCGCCGTCGTGCTCGGCGCAGTCGCCGAGCGCCGAGACCCTCCGGTCGTTGGTGCGCAGCCGGTCGTCCACCACCACGCCGCGCCGCACGGTCAGCCCGGCGGCCTGCGCGAGGGCGGTGTCCGGGCGTACCCCGCAGGAGAGCACCAGCAGGTCGGCGTGCAGCGACCGGCCGTCGGCCAGGTCGAGGCGGACGCCGGTGTCGTCGGCGACGACTCCGGTCGCCGGCACCGCGAGCTGGATGGTGACGCCGAGCCGGGCGAGCGTGCCGGCGAGCACCGCGCCGGCCGCGGGGTCGAGCTGCCGTTCCATGAGGTGCCCGGTGTGGTGCACGACGGTGGTGGCGAGCCCCCGGGTGGCCAGGCCGCGGGCGGCCTCCAGGCCGAGCAGCCCACCACCGAGCACGATCGCGCTGCGGGCCCCGTCGGCGACGGCGAGGATCCGGCGGCAGTCGTCCAGGGTCCGGAAGGGAACGACCCGCTGCGGCAGGTCGGTCGGGTCGAGGCCGGGCAGCGGCGGCACCACCGCCCGCGCGCCGGTGGCCAGCACCAGGTGGTCGTAGGAGATCCGTTCGCCGTCGCCGGTGCGGACCTCGCGGGCGGGCCGGTCCACCGCGGTCACCGGCACGCCGGGGCGCCTGTCGATGCCGTGCCCGGCGGCCTCGGTCAGCTCCACGTCCGGTTCGGCGATCCGGCCGGTCAGCAGCGTGGAGAGCATGATCCGGTTGTACGCGCGGTGCGGCTCCGCCCCGAGCACGGTGACCTTCCGGTCTCCCTCGCGGGCGTGCAGCTCGGCCGCGAGCCGGGCACCGGCCATCCCGTTGCCGACGATCACCACTCGGGCCGTCATGCCTTCTCCACCCGGACCGCGCAGATCTTGAACTCGGGCATCCCGGAGATCGGGTCCACCGCGTCGTTCGTCACCGAG
This sequence comes from Micromonospora sp. NPDC005254, assembly GCF_042872525.1. Taxonomy (NCBI): domain Bacteria; kingdom Bacillati; phylum Actinomycetota; class Actinomycetes; order Micromonosporales; family Micromonosporaceae; genus Micromonospora; species Micromonospora sp. NPDC005254. The sequence continues at coordinate 605,289 of NZ_JBIAKM010000001.1, forward strand.
TTGGCTCGGCCGGCGCCGGGCCAGTGGAACGGCGCGAAGACCGTGTCCGGGCGGATCCCCGCGCTGAGGCGGGCCGGCGCGCGCAGCTCGCCTCGGCGGGACGTGACCCGCACCGGGTCGCCGTCGTCGATGCCCAGCCGGGCCGCCAGGTCGGGGTGCAGCTCGACGAACGCCTCGGGCGCGGCGCGGCGCAGCGCGGCCACCCGGCGGGTCTGGGTGCCGGACTGGTACTGGGCGAGCACCCGGCCGGTGGTGAAGTGCAGGGGATACGTGGCGCAGACCTCCTCGGCTGCCGGCCGGTGCTCCACGGCGTGGAACCGGGCCCGGCCGTCCGGGGTGCCGAACCGGTCGGCGAAGAGCCGTGGCGTGTCCGGCCCGTCCTCGCTGGGGCAGGGCCAGAAGACACCGTCGGTCTCGTCGATCCGGGCCCAGTCGATGCCGGCGTAGTCGGCGACCCCGCCGGCGGAGGCGCGGCGCAGCTCGGCGAACACGGTGGCCGGATCGGTCGGAAACCGCGCCGCCGCCGTCCCGGCGTCGCCCAACCTCGCCGCCAGGTCGGCGAGGATGGCCAGGTCGGTGCGGACGCCCGGCGGAGGCGGGCGCAGCGCCCGTCGACGCAGCACGCGGCCCTCCAGATTGGTCATCGTGCCGTCCTCCTCGGCCCACTGCGCGGTGGGCAGCACCACGTCGGCCAGGGCCGCCGTCTCGGAGAGCAGCAGGTCGGCGACGACCAGCAGGTCGAGGTCGCGCAGCCGGCCCTCGATCCGGGCGGCCCGGGGAGCGGAGACCACCGGGTTCGAGCCGAACACCAGCAACGCCCGGGGGCCGTCGGGGGTGCCGAGCGAGTCGAGCAGTTGGTAGGCCGGCACGCCCGGGCCGGGCAGGTCGTCGGCCGGCACGCCCCAGACACCGGCGACGTGCTCCCGGGCCGCCGGGTCGTCGATCCTGCGGTAGCCGGGGAGCTGGTCGGCCTTCTGCCCGTGCTCCCGCCCGCCCTGGCCGTTGCCCTGGCCGGTGAGGCAGCCGTACCCCGAGCCCTCGCGGCCGGGCAGGCCGAGAGCGAGAGCGAGATTGACGTACGCGGTGACGGTGTCGACGCCCTTGGCGTGCTGCTCGGCGCCGCGCGCGGTCAGGATGATCACGCGGCTGCCGGTGCCCAGCGCGCGGGCGGTCGCCTCCAGGTCGGCCACCGGCACGCCGGAGAGCTGTTCCGCGCGGGCCGGCCACCAGGCGGCGACGCTGCGGCGGACCGCGTCGAAGCCGGTGGTCCGCTCGGCCACGTACGCCTGGTCGACCCACCCTTCGGTGACCGCGATGTGCAGCAGCGCGTTGGCCACGGCGAGGTCGGTGCCGGGCAGCGGTTGCAGGTGCAGGTCGGCCTGGCGGGCGGTGGCGGTGACGCGGGGGTCGACGACGATGAGCCGGCCGCCGCCCCGGCGCTGCTCGGTGAGCCAGCGCACCAGCGGCGGCATGGTCTCCGCCGGGTTGGCGCCGACCAACAGCAGGGTGTCGGCCCGGCCGAGGTCGGCCAGCGGAAACGGCAGCCCCCGGTCGACACCGAAGGCGCGCAGCCCGGCGGCAGCCGCCGAGGACATGCAGAACCGTCCGTTGTAGTCGATGTTGCGGGTGCGCAGCGCGACCCGGGCGAACTTCCCCAGCGCGTACGCCTTCTCGTTGGTCAGCCCGCCGCCGCCGAAAACGGCGACCGCGTCCCGACCGGAGCTGTCCCCGATGGCGCGCAGGTCGGTGACGATCCGGTCCAGCGCGGCGTCCCAGGTCGCCGGGCGCAGCTCGCCGCTGACCGGGTCGCGCAGCAGCGGGGTGGTCAGCCGGTCCGGGTGGTCGAGCAGCTCGGCGGAGGTCCAGCCCTTCTGGCAGAGCCCGCCCCGGTTGGTGGGAAACTGGCGGGGGAGCACGCTCACCCCGGTGTCGTCCTCGCGCAGCGTCATGCCGCACTGAAGGGCGCAGTACGGGCAGTGCGTCGCCACCTCCCGGGGCGTACGCCCCGGTCGAGTTGCCGGCCATGCACCGTCTGTCATGTCCCGAAAGCGTGCCGCCGGGCGGTTTCCGGTCCGGGTCTCTTCTGTTTCGGTCCTGTCAAGTGGGGCTCACACCGCACAGGGGCAGCGGACGTGACGGGCGGGTGATGGCGGCCCCGGACGGACGCGTGACCAGCGGCGGCGCCGGGCCTCATCTCCCGGGACGGTCAGCGGAACGATGGTTCCTGCGTGGCCAGGGCACGCCCGGTGACGACGGCGGTGCCGGTTCGGGCTTCGGCTCGGGCTTCCGATCGGGTGGCTTGTCCGGCACAGCGCTCCCCCTAACTGTCGTGGAGATCTTGGACAGTTTCCGTTAGCTCGTAACGGAAACTGTCCAAGATCTGGGGCGGGGCAAGAGCGGCCCCGGCACGAACGGGTCCGCCGGGTCTCGGGTCCTTGCCGGCCGCGCCGTCTATGACCACCTTGCGATCAGTGCTTATAATGTGGGAAACCTGTCTCAATTTATGGGAGACTGCGATGAGCGTGGTGGACGTCTTCGACGCGGTGGCCGGTACCTATGACGAGGCCCGTCGGCGGCTCGTGCCCTGCTTCGACGCGTTTTACGGCACCGCCGTCGAGGTGGCTGCGCCGCCGCTGCGCGCCGCGCTGGCCGCCGGCCGTACCCCCGAGGTGTTGGATCTGGGCGCGGGCACCGGCCTGCTCTCGCTGCTGCTCGCCGCGGCGGTGCCCGGGGTCCGGCTGACCCTGGTGGACGCCGCGCCGGCGATGCTCGCCCGCGCCGCCGACCAGTTGAACGCGCGGTCCGTGCCACACCGAACGGTCCGGGCCGACCTGGCGGACGAGTTGCCGCCGGGCCGGTACGACGCGGTGGTCAGCGCCCTGGCGATCCACCACCTGGACGACGCCGGCAAGCGCGCGCTCTACCGGCGGGCCGCTGCCGCGCTGGCGCCAGGCGGGGTGTTCGTCAACGCCGAGCAGGTCGCCGGCCTCACCCCGGCGCTGGACCGGCGCTACGACGAAGTCTGGACAGCCAGGATCACCGAGCTGGGCTCGTCCCCCGAGGAGATCGCCGCCGCCCGGGAACGGATGAGCCACGACCGCCCGGCGACCGTGGCCGACCAGTGCCGGTGGCTCGCCGAGGCGGGTCTGGTCGACGTCGACTGTTTCTTCAAGGAGTGGCGCTTCGCGGTGTTCGGCGGCCGGGCCGGGTAATCCCGGCGGAATGTACGTTTCGCCGCCCCGGGGCGAGTCGATGGGCGTGGGGATGACTGGGGGTCATACCGCTGGGTAGTCTCAGCGGCATGACTGCCAAGGTGACATTGTCGTTCACGGACGAGACGATCGAGGAGGCCCGACGCTTCGCCAAGCGCGAAGGGCTGTCCCTCTCGGCGTGGATGGACCAGGCCGCCCGCGAGAAGGCGCTGCGCGAGGTCTTCACCGCGCACGCCGCCGCCGTGGGCCGTGCCGGCCTCGACCTGGAGTCCGCCGCCCTCGCCGACGCCCGCGAGGTCGGCATGGTCAACGATCTCTACTCCGGCGGACGGCCGCGTGCTGCGTAGGGGTGAGGTCTGGCGCATCGAGGGCGCCCGGGAACGCCTCGGGCTCGTGATCAGCTCGGACGTCTACAACTCCACAGACGTGCCCATCGTGATCGTGGTCGAGGTGGTCGAGGAATCGCTGCTGCGCGACTCACCCCTCGCCGTGCCGATGGGCCGGTACGTGGTGATGCCCGACCGGATCTCCGCACCGATGAAGAAATGGTTCACCGACTGCGTGGACGTCGCCGACACCGAGACCATGCTCCGGGTCGGCCGCGCCCTGCGCATCCTCCAGCAGCTCTGAGCCATCGGACCTCACCATCGCCGCCGGCCCGTGGTGCGGTAGGCGTTTCCGGGCCGACCCGTGACGGGCACTGCCAGGTAATCCCGCTTCCCTAGCGTTCCTCCTCGTCGCATCGACGAGGAGGAGCCGCCGTGAGCACGCTCACCAGCACCGCAGTCCGGTGGCGGCAACCTCGGCGTGCCCGCGGTGCAGCTGGTCGGGCTGGCGGTGCTCGCCACCGCCGGCGCCGCGTACCCCCGGTTGGTGCCCGCGGTCTACCTGCCGCTGATCGTGCTGGCCGCGCTGGCGGCGGCCCGCTGGCTGGACACCGTGCCCGGCGCGCGCAACGAGCCCGGGTCGCTGCGCGAGGCTGCCCGGGACCCGCACACCTGGATCATGTCGCTGCTCTACATCGGCACCTTCGGCTCGTTCATCGGGTTCGGCTTCGCGTTCGGCCAGGTGCTCCAGCTCCAGTTCGCCGAGCGGTTTCCCACAGCCGTCGACGCCGCCTGGCTGACCTTCCTCGGGCCGCTTGTGGGCTCGCTGATCCGGCCGCTGGGCGGCCACCTCGCCGACCGGCTCGGCGGAGCCCGGGTGACCTTCTGGAACTTCGTGGCGATGGCGATCGGCGCCGGCGCCGTGCTGTACGCGGCCCGCGAGCGCTCGTTCGGGCTCTACCTGGCCAGCTTCCTCGCCCTCTTCGTCTTCTCCGGTGTCGGCAACGGCTCCACGTACAAGATGATCCCGGCGATCTTCCGGGCCCGGGCGGCGGACGCCGTGGCCACCGGCACACGTGACCCGGAGGCCGCCGCGCGGTGGGCGCGGCGGATGACCGGCGCGTTGATCGGCATCGCCGGCGCGATCGGCGCCTCCGGCGGGGTGCTGGTCAACATCGCCTTCCGCCAGTCGTTCCTCGGCTCCGGCAACGCCGATTCCGCCTACCTGGCGTTCATCGGCTGGTACGCGCTGTGCTGCGCGGTGACCTGGTTCGTCTACCGGCGTCCGGGGTCCCATCGGCTCGCCGGGGTGTGATCCGGGTCATGACCGGCGCGTCGCCGCGCGGCATCCCACCCCCGTTTTGACCTGCCGATGGGGCGCCGGGTATCGTTGCCTGCTGTTGTACGACATCCAGAGGCGTGCCCTATCAGGTACGCTTGGTCGTTCGTGCGCGCTGGTCCGGCCTGCTAGATCTGGTCACCTCGGCGCGCGACCCCAGACCGACGACGAGACAAGGTAGACCTGTGCGTACGTACAGCCCGAAGCCGGGTGAGATCGAGCGTCAGTGGCACGTCATCGACGCCTCTGATGTCGTGCTGGGCCGCCTGGCCACCCACGCCGCCACGTTGCTGCGTGGTAAGCACAAGCCGACTTTCGCGCCGCACGTCGACACGGGCGACTTCGTCGTCATCGTGAACGCGGGCAAGGTTGCGCTGACCGGCAACAAGCGCCAGACCAAGGTCGCTTACCGCCACTCGGGTTACCCGGGTGGTCTGAAGCAGGTCGGCTACGACGAGCTGCTGACCAAGCGCCCCGAGCGGGCCATCGAGCTGGCCGTGAAGGGGATGCTCCCGCACAACAAGCTCGGCCGTCAGCTGATCAAGAAGCTGAAGGTCTACGCCGGTGCCGAGCACCCGCACCTCGCGCAGCAGCCGGTGCCGTTCGAGATCAAGCAGATCGCGCAGTGAGCGCGGGCGAAGGAAGCAGCATGACCGACATCATCGAGACCGAGGTCGCCCCGGAAGCCCCCGAGGCTACCGAGGCGCCGGCGCCCGTCGCCCGCGCGCCTCGTGGTGACCGGCCGATCCAGACCGTGGGCCGCCGCAAGGAGGCCATCGTCCGGGTCCGCATCGTCCCGGGCACCGGCAAGATCACCTGCAACGGGCAGGACCTCGAGGCGTACTTCCCGAGCAAGGTGCACCAGCAGCTCATCAAGGACCCGCTGGTCACCGCCGAGAAGCTCGACCAGTTCGACGTCATCGCCAACCTGCGTGGCGGCGGCACCACCGGCCAGGCCGGTGCGCTCCGGCTGGGCATCGCCCGCGCGCTGATCATCAGCGAGCCGGACGACCGCCCGGCCCTCAAGAAGGCCGGCTTCCTGACCCGGGACGCCCGGGTCAAGGAGAGCAAGAAGTACGGCCTCAAGAAGGCCCGTAAGGCTCCCCAGTACTCGAAGCGCTGATCTTTCCCAGCGCGTTGTACTTCTGACGGACGGCCGGTCCGCCTCCCCTCGACCGGGGAGGTGGGCCGGCCGTTCCGCTTTCTCCTTCTCGGTAGTGCTCATCGGAGGTTGGCGGGTATGGGTCGGTTGTTCGGCACGGACGGCGTACGCGGGCGGGCGAACGCGGATCTCACCCCCGAATTGGCGCTCGCGCTCGCCGTGGCCGCCGCGCACACACTCGCCGAGACGGACCGCAGCCACCCGCCGCTCGCCGTGGTCGGCCGGGACACCCGGGCCAGCGGCGAGATGCTGGAGGCCGCCGTCGTGGCCGGGCTGACCAGCGCCGGCGCCAACGTGGTACGCGTCGGCGTGCTGCCCACCCCGGCCGTGGCGTTCCTCACCGCCGAGGCGAAGGCCGACCTCGGAGTGATGCTCTCCGCGTCGCACAACCCCATGCCGGACAACGGCATCAAGCTCTTCGCCGCCGGCGGGCACAAACTGCCCGACGAGATCGAGATGCGGATCGAGGCGGCCGTCGAGACGAACGCCACCACCGCCTGGGACCGGCCGGTCGGCGCCGGCGTCGGCCGGGTGCACGACCTGCTCGACGGTGCGGACCACTACATCCAGCACCTCGTCGGCACCGTGCCGCACCGGCTCGACGGGATCAAGGTCGTCGTCGACTGCGCCAACGGCGCCGCCGCCGAGGTCGCGCCCGTCGCGTACCGGGAGGCCGGGGCCGAGGTCATCGCGATCCACGCCGAGCCCGACGGGCTGAACATCAACGACGAGTGCGGCTCCAACCACATCGAGGCGCTGCGCGAGGCCGTCGTCGAGCACGGCGCCCACCTGGGCATCGCCCACGACGGTGACGCCGACCGCTGCCTGGCGGTCACCGCCGACGGCGACGAGGTCGACGGCGACCAGGTGATGGCGATCCTCGCGCTGGCCATGCGCGACGCCGGCACGCTCACCCAGGACACCCTGGTGGCCACCGTGATGAGCAACCTCGGCCTGCGGCTGGCGATGTCCGCGCAGGGCATCCGGCTGATCGAGACCAAGGTCGGCGACCGGTACGTGCTGGAGGAGCTGCGCGCCTCCGAGCTGGCGCTCGGTGGCGAGCAGAGCGGCCACATCGTCATGCCCGCGCACGCCACCACCGGCGACGGGGTCCTCACCGGCCTGCACCTGATGGCCCGGATGGCCGCGACCGGCAGATCCCTGGCCGAGCTGGCCTCCGTCGTCACCAAGCTGCCGCAGGTGCTGATCAACGTCCCGGTCGGCGACCGCACCGTCGGCGCCGCCGCACCGGCCGTCCGTGCCGAGGTCGAGCGGGCCGAGGCGGAGCTGGGCGAGACCGGCCGGGTGCTGCTGCGCCCGTCGGGCACCGAACCGCTCGTCCGGGTGATGGTCGAGGCCGCCACCGAGGCGACCGCCCGCGAGGTCGCCGAGCGCATCGCCGACCTGGTACGCACCGCCAGCCCCGCCGGGTCGTAGTCGAGTGGACCGGGGCTTTGGCCCGGCGCGTCAGCGGGTCAGGGCGCGCAACCGGGTGACCGCCTCGGTCAGCACCTCCGGACGCTTGCAGAACGCGAACCGGACCAGTCGTCGGCCGGCCTCGGCGTCGTCGTAGAAGACCTGGGTCGGCACGGCCACCACGCCGCAGCGCTCCGGCAGCGACCGGCAGAACTCCACCCCGTCCGAGCCGCCGAGCGGGGTGATGTCGGCGGTGACGAAATACGTCGCCTCCGACGTCAGCACCTCGAAACCGGCGTCGGTGAGGCCGCCCACGAGCTGGTCGCGGCGCTGCTGGAGCCCGTCGCGGAAGCCTGTGTAGTAGTCGTCGGGCAGGGCCAGCGCCACGGCGACCGCAGGTTGCAGCGGAGCGGCGTTGACATAGGTGAGGAACTGCTTCACCCGCAGCACGGCCGAGACCAGCGCCGCCGGGCCGCTCACCCAGCCGACCTTCCAACCGGTGCAGGAGAACGTCTTGCCGGCCGACGAGATGCGCAGCGTCCGCTCCCGCATCCCGGGCAGCGCGGCCAGCGGCACGTGCGGACCGGACGCGTCCGTGAACACCAGGTGCTCGTAGACCTCGTCGGTGACCGCGTACGCGCCGTACTCCTGACACAGCTCGGCCACCAGCGCCAGCTCGGTCGGCGTGAACACCTTGCCGGTCGGATTGTGCGGTGAGTTGAGCAGCACCAGCCGGGTACGCGGCCCGAACGCCGCCCGCAGCGCCGCGGGGTCGAAGGCGTACCGGCCGTCCGCGGCGGGACGCAGCGTGACCGGCCGCCGGACCGCGCCGGCCAGCGCGATCGAGGCGGCGTACGAGTCGTAGTACGGCTCGAAGCAGACCACCTCGTCACCCGGCTCGCACAGCGCGAGGATGCTGGCCGCCACCGCCTCGGTCGCGCCCGCCGTGATCACGATCTCGCCGTCCGGGTCGTACGACAGGTCGTGGAACCGCCGCTGGTGGGCCGCGACGGCCGCGCGCAGGGCGGGTATCCCCGGGCCGGGCGGGTACTGGTTGTGCCCGCCGCGCAGCGCCTCGGCGGCGGCGGCCAGCATCTCCGGCGGGCCGTCCGTGTCCGGGAAGCCCTGGCCCAGGTTGACCGCCCCGGTCCGTACGGCGAGGGCGGACATCTCGGCGAAGATCGTCGTGCCGAACGGCCGCATCCGGGCCACCAGCGGGTCGACATCGGTGCTCGTCGTCACCTGCGCCAGCCTACGGGCACCCGGCGGCGCAACCCCAGCCTCACTCGGGCTCGCAGCGGGTCATCCAGTACCCCTGGCTTTTGTCGATCACCGGCTTTCCGGCGCCGGTGATCGTGATCGTGCAGTCGAGGGGCTTCTCGGCCACGCCGTCGGGCCAGGTCGCCTCCACCATGACCCGGCTCTGGCCGTTGGTCCGGATGGTCGTGCGCCACGGCAGCTTCGCGCTGTCGACGTGGATGAGATCACTCTCGGCGTCGTAGTAGGCGATGTCCGCCTCACCCACGCCGGACACCTGGTAGACCACGGTCACCGGCGCGGGCCCCGACGTCGGTTGCGTGATCGGCTTCTTGGTGGGCCCGGCGGTGGTGGTCTCCGGATCGGTGGGCGCGGTGGGCTCCGGCGCGACGCTCGGCGGCCAGCCGTCGTCGTCGAAGGGGCCGGTGTCGTACGGGTCCTCGGCCACCGGCTCCCCGACCAACTGCCCGACCAGGGGCCCGGCCACGCAGAAGCAGCCGCAGACGGCGAGGGTGAGCGCCGCGACGACCGCGACGACGATCCCGACCACGCGACCGTTGCCGCCGGAGGGGCGCCCGGCCGGCGGATAGCCGGGATAGAGGTAGGGCGGTGGATAGCCGGGTGGCGGGTAACCCGGCGGTGGGTAACCCGGCGGCGGATAGGCGGCTGGGGTGGGCGCCGGCGACGGGGGTGGTGGCCAGGGAGCCGCCGCGGTGGGCGTCCACGAGGTGCCGGTGGGATCGGGTGTCCACGGCGCGGAGGGCGACGCGGGTGTCCACGGCGGTGGGGGTGCCCAGGGCTGGCCCGGGGCCAGTGGGTCGGGCATCGGGAAGGAGCCCGGCGCGGCCCAGTCGGACGGCGGCGTCGCCGGCTGTCCCGCCGTCGGATCCGGCGGCGTCGGGGTTGGTTCCGGGGGTGACGTCGGGGGCACCTCGGGTGGGGGCGCGTCGGACATGGCTGCTCCGGGCGGGAGTGGGTATGGGGCCAACGGGCCAGGGGAGCGCGCGCCGAGCCCGCCGGAAGACTGTCGTACCCGCTGGCCGTCCGCAACCCCGTTGCTGCGGTGGCACCGCGACCGGTCCGGTGACACTCGTCCCATTGCGGCCCGCCCACCACCGATCGCTCAAATTCGGTGCTTGTTTAGCCGACTTTCGAGCACCCATGCTGAGCGAAACTGGGTTAGGCTGCGGGCCATGTGTGGAATCGTGGGATACGCGGGCGCGCGCCCGGCACTGGGCATCGTGCTCGACGGGCTGCGGCGGCTGGAATACCGGGGCTACGACTCGGCGGGCGTGGCGATCGTCTGCGATGACCAGCTGCTGACCGAGAAGAAGGCCGGCAAGCTCGCCAACCTGGAGAAGGTGCTCTCCGAGCGCGCCGCCGACGACCCGACCTCCTGCGCGGCCAGCCCGATCGGCATCGGTGACGGCACCACCGGCATCGGGCACACCCGGTGGGCCACCCACGGCGGGCCGACCGACCGCAACGCCCACCCGCACCTGGCCCCCGACGGGCGCGTCGCGGTGATCCACAACGGCATCATCGAGAACTTCGCCAAGCTCCGCGCCGAACTGGAGGCCGACGGCGTCCAGTTCACCAGCGACACCGACACGGAGTGCGCCGCGCACCTGCTCTCCGCCGCGCTGGCCGACCTGCGCGCCGCCGGCCAGCCGGACAGTCCGCAGCTGCTCGCCGCCGGCATGCGCGTCGTGTGCCAGCGGCTGGAGGGCGCGTTCACCCTGCTCGCGGTCGACGCCGGGGTGCCCGGCGCGGTCGTCGGCGCCCGGCGCAACTCGCCGTTGGTCGTCGGCCGCGGCGAAGGGGAGAACTACCTGGCCAGCGACGTGGCCGCGTTCATCGAGCACACCCGGGAGGCGGTGGAGCTGGGTCAGGACCAGATCGTCCTGATCACCGGCGACAGCATCGAGATCACCGACTTCGACGGTCAGCCCGCCAGCGGCAAGGACTTCCACATCGACTGGGACTCCTCGGCCGCCGAGAAGGGTGGCTACGACTGGTTCATGCTCAAGGAGATCGAGGAGCAGCCGCAGGCCATCGCCGACACGCTGCTCGGCCGGCTCACCGAGACCGGTGAGATCGCCCTCGACGAGGTCCGCCTCAGCGACCAGGATCTGCGCGACGTCGACAAGATCTTCATCGTGGCCTGCGGCACCGCGTACCACGCCGGCATGGTCGCCAAGTACGCCATCGAGCACTGGACGCGGATCCCCTGCGAGGTGGAGCTGGCCAGCGAGTTCCGCTACCGCGACCCGGTGCTCGACCGGTCCACGCTGATCGTGGTGATCTCGCAGTCCGGCGAAACGATGGACACGCTGATGGCGCTGCGCCACGCCAAGGAGCAGAAGGCCCGGGTGCTGGCGATCTGCAACACCAACGGCTCGACCATCCCCCGCGAGTCCGACGCCGTGCTCTACACCCACGGCGGGCCGGAGATCGCCGTCGCCTCCACCAAGGCGTTCCTCACCCAGGTCGTCGCCTGCTACCTGATCGGACTGCACCTGGCCCAGGTCCGCGGGATCAAGTTCGCCGACGAGGTCGGCGCGGTGGTCGCGCAGTTGCAGGACATCCCGGGCAAGCTGCGCGAGCTGCTCGACCGGATCGAGCCCGTCCGTGAGCTGGCCCGGGAGCTGAAGTCCGAGCCGACAGTGCTGTTCATCGGCCGGCACGTCGGCTACCCGGTGGCCCTGGAGGGCGCGCTGAAGCTGAAGGAGCTGGCGTACATGCACGCCGAGGGCTTCGCCGCCGGTGAGCTGAAGCACGGCCCGATCGCACTGATCGACAAGGGCACCCCGGTGATCTGCGTGGTGCCGTCGCCGGTGGGCCGGGGGATGCTGCACGACAAGGTCGTCTCCAACATCCAGGAGGTCCGGGCTCGTGGCGCGCGGACCATCGTGATCGCGGAGGAGGGCGACGAGGCCGTCGTCCGGTACGCCGACCACCTGATCTACGTGCCGCGTACGCCGACCCTGCTGGCCCCACTGGTCACCACGGTGCCGCTGCAGGTGCTCGCCGCCGAGATCGCCGCCGCCCGGGGGCACGACGTGGACCAGCCCCGCAACCTGGCCAAGTCGGTCACCGTCGAGTAGCGCGTCGTCAGCGGCCCAGCACCACGCGGGCCATCCCGTCCAGCGCCGGGTTGTCCGGCTCCCAGTAGCCGGTGTGCCCGCCGCGACCGCTGGGGAACACCCGGCCGCCGAACCCGGGGTCGGCCGGGTCGTGACCGAACCACAGCTCGTGGCCGGTCCGATCCGGCCAGCCCAGCACGGCGGCGAGCGGAGCGGCGCCCAGCAGGACCCGGCGGCCCAGCTCGTCCACCGGCCGGGCCAGGCGGATCACGTCGTCCGGAGCGCTGCTGGCCCACACCTCTGCGGCCGGTACGCCAAGCTCGGCGGCGTGCGCCGCACCGACCCCCGGTGAGCCGACGAACATCAACGCGTCGGCCGCCAGCCCGTGCTCCCGGGCGGCGATGCCCACCACCAGCGACCCGTAGCTGTGCCCGAGCACGGTCTGCCGCGCCGGCGGCCCCTCGTGGGTGGCGCGCAGCCCCTCCTGGAAGCGGTGCAGCGCCCCGCCGGCGTCCCGGGCCTGGCCGGCCGACGCCGCCTCGGTCAGGAAGTCCGGTGCGTCGTAGTCCAGCCACAGCACCGCCGCGCCGCGCTCACCCGGCGCGAGCGTCGCGCAGCGCTCCAGCACCCGGGCCGCGCGACCCAGCTCGCCAGGGGCGTCGTCCAGCCCGGCGGTCATTCCCGGCACGTACGTCAGCACCCGGTCGGCGTGGTCCGGGTCGCCGAGCGCCACCACCACCCGACCCTCACCGGCCGGGTCCAGCCCCAGCAGGTACGCCCGCGGTTCCCCGGTCGCCAGGCGCTCGGTGAGCGTGTCCAGGCCGGCCAGCCGCGCCGCCACCGCGCGCAGCCGCAGCGACGCGAGCGGCCCCGGCGGCACCCGGGCCAGCAACCGCCGACGCTCGGCCAGCAACTCCGCGCGCCGCGCACCGAGCCGCAGGCGGTTGGCCTGGTCGCGGGCGGCCACCGGCACCCCGTCCAGGCCGCCGACGAGGGCCGGCTCGTGCCCGACCAGCCACCGTCGCTGCGCCGGGGTCAACCCGGACCACCAGGCGCGCACCAGCGCCGGCGTCGCCCCGGAGGCCGGTCGGCCGGGCGGCGGTGGGGACGCCCAACCGGTGCCGGCGGCCCGGGCCAGCTCGTCCAACCGGTCGGCGGCCTGCCGGTCCGCCGCGTCGGCCAACTCCAGCGCGCCCCGCAGCGCCGCCGCCACCCCGGCCGGCTCGGTCGGTCGGGGACGAGTCGGATCGACGTGCACGCCACCGGACCGGTCCACCACCAGGCCGGCCGCGTCGGCCCGGGCGACCGCCTCGGCGAGCCGCGCCTTTGCCACCACGAGGCACCCGGCCAGCTCGGACAGCACCTGATCGGCCTCGATCAGCGCGGGCGCCACCGAGGTCACCTCGCCCCGCAGGCCGCCCAGCCGAGCGTCCGCCGCCACCGCGGCCGCGCCGGACCAGCCGCCCCGCAACCGCCCGGCGGAACCGGCCAGCTCGCCGGCGTGCCGCTCGACCGGACCGGTCAGCCCGGCCCAGGCCGCCCCGGCCGCCCGCCAGCCGCCCGGATCGGCGGCCCAGAGCTGCCGGTAGCCGACCCCGCTCACCGGGGCAGGACGGCGAACCGGCCGGCAGCCCGGTCGTCCACCGTCTCGTACGCCTCGGCTGCGGCCCGGACCCCACCAGCGGTCGCCGCCACGTCCGCTCCCAGTCGGCAGAACCACGCGTGCGCGGCCGACTCCAGCCCCGCCAGAGCCGTGGCGGCCCGCCAACCCGGCGCCGGCACCAGCAGGCCGGGCACTCCGGCCAGACCCCGCGCCAGCCGGTACGCCTCGTCGTCGAGCGCACCGGCCACGGCGCGCAGCTCCTGCGGCCGGACGGCGAACGGCTCCTCGGTCATGACCCCCACCCCCGTGCACGATCGGCATCCACGCGCTGACGCTAGGCAGGGTCGGGCCGTGCCGGAGTGCCCTGTGGACAGCCGGCTGCGGCCGTACCCCGGTGTGTCCACAGGCGTTGCCCACGGCGGGCCCGACGGCTAATCTGCCGCCTCGGCCGCCGGTAGGGTGGTCTGGTGATCGTCGCTGTCGGCATCGACGTCGTCCTGGTCGACCGGTTCACCCGGTCCCTGGCGCGGACGCCGCTGCTTGCCGACCGGCTCTTCACCGCGGCCGAGCGGGCCACCCGCTCCGGCACCCCACGCTCGCCCGAGTCGCTCGCCGCCCGGTTCGCCGCGAAGGAGGCCGTCGCCAAGGCGCTCGGCGCCCCGGCCGGGCTGAGCTGGCACGACTGCGAGATCGTGCCCGATAGGGCTGGCCGGCCCTGGCTGACCGTCTCGGGCACCGTCGCGGCGGCGGCCGTCGAGCGGGGGATCAACCACTGGCACCTCTCGCTGTCGCACGACGGCGGGATCGCGTCGGCGATGGTGGTCGCGGAACGGTGACGTCGGCCGGGTGGCCGGGGCGGCCCACTCGCGAGCGGAATGGGGCACGGTGACATGAGAGCGGTGTGGCGGGCGGCCGACGTACGGGCAGCAGAGGCGGGGCTGAAGGGCACACTGCCGGAGGGCACGCTGATGCAGCGGGCCGCCGCCGGGTTGGCCCGCCGGGCCGCTCTGCTGCTCGCCGAGCGGGGCGGGGTGTACGGCGGCCGGGTGCTGCTGCTCGTCGGCTCCGGCGACAACGGCGGTGACGCCCTCTACGCCGGGGAACGGTTGGCCCGCCGGGGCGTCGAGGTGTCCGCCCTGCTGCTCAGCCCGGGGCGGGCGCACCCCGCGGGGCTGGCCGCGCTGCGCGCCGCCGGTGGCCGGCTGGTCGACCGCCCGGCCGGCCCCGTCGACCTGGTCCTCGACGGCATCGTCGGGATCGGTGGCGCGGGCGGGCTGCGGGCGAGCGCGGACGAGGTGGTCCAGCGCCTCGACGACCTGCGCGGGCGCGACGGCGCTCGGGCCACCGTGCTGGCCGTGGACGTGCCGAGCGGGGTGGCGGTGGACACCGGGCACGTGCCGCTGGTCGCGTCCGGCCGGCCCGCCGCGGTCCGCGCCGACGTGACGGTGGCCTTCGGCGCGTTGAAGCCCGCCCTGGTCGTCGGACCGGCAGCCGTCCTGGCCGGGCACGTGGAGCTGGTCGACATCGGGCTGCGGCCCTGGCTGCGGGGCACTCCCGCGCTGCGGGTCACCGAATGGTCCGACCTCGTGCAGTGGTGGCCGCAGCTGGGCGCGGCGTCGGAGAAGTACACCCGGGGTGTGGTCGGGGTGGCGACCGGCTCGGCGACGTACCCGGGCGCGGCTGTGCTCTCCGTCGGCGGGGCGCTCGCCGGGCCGACAGGGCTGGTCCGCTACGCCGGCGGCGCTCGGGCCGAGGTGCTGCACCAGCACCCCTCGGTGATCGCCACCGGGCGGGTCGCCGACGCCGGCCGGGTGCAGGCCTGGGTGTGCGGCTCGGGGCTGGGCACCGGCGACGACGCGGCGGCCGAGCTGCGGGCCGTCCTGGCCGCCCCGGTGCCGGTGGTGCTCGACGCGGACGCGTTGACCCTGCTTGTGGACGGCTCGCTCGCCGACCGGCTGCGCGGCCGGGACGCGCCGATCGTGGTCACCCCGCACGACCGGGAGTTCACCCGGCTGTGCGGGGAGGAGCCCGGCGCCGACCGGGTCGGGGCCGCGCTGCGGCTGGCCGCCTGGATGAACGCGGTGGTGCTGCTCAAGGGGGACCGCACGGTGATCGGCACGCCGGACGGCCGGGCGTACGTCAACCCGACCGGCACCCCGGCGCTGGCCACCGGCGGCACCGGCGACGTGCTGGCCGGGCTGCTCGGCTCGCTCCTGGCGGCCGGGGTGCCGGCGGACCGGGCGGCGGCCTCGGCCGCGTACCTGCATGGGCTCGCCGGTCGGGAGGCGGCCCGCGGCGGCCCGGTGACCGCGCCCGACGTGGCGACCGCCCTGCGCCCGGTCGTCGCCCGGCTGGGCTGATCGTCGCTGTTCGGGGCCGGTTGGCCGGCTCGGCGGGCCGGGCCGTGCGTCGCCGCCCACCCGGATCAGGGCGGAAAGTAGGCTGGGCGTATGTGGCAGGCCGAGGTACGCGTCGATCTTGATGCGATCCGCGAGAACGTGAGCCGGCTCCGCTCCGGCACCACCGCCGAGCTGATGGCGGTGGTCAAGGGCGACGGGTACGGCCACGGGATGATCCCGTCCGCCCGCGCGGCGCTGGACGCGGGGGCCGACTGGCTCGGCGTGTGCACCCTCGACGAGGCGCTCACGCTGCGTCGGGCCGGGATCACCGCGCCGGTGCTGGCGTGGTTGCTCGCGCCGGGGCTGCCGCTGCACGAGGGGGTCGGCGCCGGGGTGGACCTCGCCGCCGCCAGCCTGCCGCAACTGGACGAGATGATCGAGGCGAGCCGGCGTGCCGGACGCCCGGCCCGACTGCACCTGAAGATCGACACGGGGCTGTCCCGGGGCGGCGCCACCGTCGCCGACTGGCCGGCGCTGCTCGACGCCGCCGCGAAGGCCCAGGCCGACGGCCTGGTCGAGGTGGTCGGCGTGTGGAGCCATTTCGTGTACGCGGACATGCCCGGCCATCCGACCACGGACCGGCAGCTCGCCGTCTTCCACGAGGGGCTGGCCATGGTCGAGCAGGCCGGGCTGCGCCCCCGCTGGCGGCACCTGGCCAACTCGGCGGCCACCCTGACCCGCCCGGACACCCACTTCGACCTGGTTCGCCCCGGGCTGGCCGTCTACGGTCTGTCCCCGGTGGCCGGCGAGACGTACGGGCTGCGGCCGGCGATGACCGCGCGGGCCCGGGTGATGCTCACCAAGCGGGTGCCCGCCGGCACCGGCGTCTCGTACGGGCACACCTACACGACCGAGGCCGACGCGAATCTCGCCGTGGTGCCCCTCGGGTACGCCGACGGTGTGCCCCGGCACGCGTCCAACACCGGGCCGGTGCAGCTCGCCGGTGCGCGGCGGACGATCTCCGGGCGCGTCTGCATGGACCAGTTCGTGATCGACTGTGGTGACGACCCGGTGGCCGACGGCGACGTGGCGACCCTGTTCGGCAGCGGTGCCGACGGCGAGCCGACGGCCGACGACTGGGCCGAGGCGGTCGGCACGATCAACTACGAGATCGTCACCCGGTTCGGCAGCACGCGGGTGCCGCGCGTCTACGACGGCGAGCGCTCGCCGTGAGCGCGAGGAGTGAGCCGGGGTTGCGAGCCCCGCAGTCGCGAACAAAGGTGACGCCGTGACGTACCGCATCCCGCGGCCGCGGACCGCCGCCGGCCGGGTCGCCGGCCTGGTCGGCGCCGCGGTCGGAGTGGCGGCGGCCGGCCTGGCCGCCGGCGTCGCGACCGAACGCACCCTGGTCCGCCGGCTCAAGGCCGACCCGGCCGACCGCTACGCGCACGAGAGGTTCGGCGAGCAGCGGTACGACGACGCGTTCCGGCTGGAGCTGCCGGACGGCACCGACATCCACGTCGAGGTGGTCGAGCCGACCCGCCCGGTGCCGGGGCACCCGACGGTGGTGCTGGTGCACGGCTTCTGCCTGGACATGGGCACCTTCCACTTCCAGCGCCGGATGCTCGCCGCGCGCGGCGACTACCGTGTCGTCGCGTACGACCAGCCCGGTCACGGCCGGTCCGGCCGGTTGGAGACCGGGGAGTACGACCTGGCGGTGCTCGGCCGGACTCTGCGCCAGGTGATCGACCGGACCGCCCCGGAGGGGCCGCTGGTGCTGGTCGGCCACTCGATGGGCGGCATGACCATCATGGCGTTCGCCGAGCTGTTTCCGGAGCTGTTCGGTGACCGGGTGGTGGGCACCGTGCTGATGGCCACCTCGGGCGGGTTGATCGCGGAGACCAAGCTGGTCGCGCCGGCGCTGCTCGGCCGGGTCGGCGGGCCGGTGCTCTACATGGTCAGCAACGCCACCCGGTACGGCGGCCCGGTGATCGACAAGGCCCGCAAGTCCACGTCCAACGTGGCCTGGCTGCTCACCCGCAAGTACGGCTTCGGCACCCGCAAGCCCAGCCCGGCGCTCGTTTCGTACGTGGAGACGATGAACTCCCGGACCTCCGCCGACACGGTGACCCGCTACCTGCGGACGCTTGCCACGCACTCGCGCTTCCCGGCGCTGGCCGCGTTGGCGAACGCGCCGGTGCTGGTGGTCGTCGGCGACAAGGACATGATCACTCCGGTGACACACTCGGAGGAGATCGTCCGGCGGTTGCCACACGCCGAGTTCATCAAGATCAAAGACAGCGGTCACGTGGTGATGCTGGAGCACGCCGACGAGGTCAACGCCGCGCTGGCGCGGTTCCTCGAGTCACTGGAGAGCATGGAGGACCGGTGAGTTTCGTCGTCAAACTGCCGACCGTCGAGGACACTCGGGAGTTCGGTCGCCGGCTGGCCAGGCTGCTGCGGGCCGGTGACCTGGTGCTGTTGACCGGTCCGCTGGGGGCCGGCAAGACCGCGCTCACCCAGGGCGTCGGCGTGGGGCTCCACGTTCTCGGCGACGTCACCTCGCCGACGTTCGTGATCGCCCGCGTGCACCGGCCCGACCCGGCCCGGGGTGGCCGGGTGGCCCTGGTGCACGCCGACGCGTACCGGCTGGGCGCCGCCAGCGACCCGCGTGCCGAGATCGACGACCTGGATCTGGACGCCTCGGTGGACGAGTCGGTGACCGTGGTGGAGTGGGGCGAGGGCCTGGTGGAGCAGTTGGTCGACGCGCACCTGCGGGTCCGTATCGACCGCCGCGACGACGACACCCGGATCGTCGAGCTGGAGCCGGTCGGTGGCGACTGGGCCCGACGGCTCGCCGAGCTGAGTTAGGGCCCGTGTCGGCGCGGCGTTGTCGGACCCGGTGCCTAGAGTGCGGGGACCGACCCGCGCTGGAAGAGGTTCCTGATGCCCGACGACGCCCCCGCCCTGGATCTGCTGGCACTGCTGCCGGAACAGTGGCGTGCCGTGCTCACCCCGCACCTCGATCCGGCCCGCACCGCCGCGCTGGCCGAGTTCGTCGCCCGGGAGTACGCGACGCAGACCGTCTTCCCGCCGTTGGACGATCTCTTCTCGGCCTACCGGCTCTGCCCGCCGCAGAGCACCCGGGTGCTGATCCTCGGGCAGGATCCCTATCACCGCGCCGGGCAGGCCCACGGGTTGAGCTTCAGCGTCCGCGAGGGGGTGGCGATGCCGCCGTCGCTGCGCAACGTCTTCAAGGAACTGGGCGAGGACGTGGGCGTGGCCAAGCCGCGCAGCGGCAACCTCGACGGCTGGGCCGCGCAGGGCGTGCTGCTGCTCAACGCGGTGCTGACGGTGCGCCAGGCCACGCCGGGTTCGCACGCCAACTCGGGCTGGGAGGAGTTCACCGACGCCACGATCCGGGCGCTGAACGCCGCACCGGACCGGGTGGTCTTCCTGCTCTGGGGCGGCTACGCGCGCAAGAAGGCGGCCCTGGTTACCAACCCGCAGCACGTGGTGCTGGAGGCTGGCCACCCCAGCCCGATGAACCCGCGCGGCTTCCTCGGCAGTCGCCCGTTCAGCGCGGCCAACAAGGCGCTCGCCGACGCTGGCCGGCCCACCATCGACTGGGAGCGCACCGCGGGCTGATCCCTACGGCGCGGGCCGCGTCGCCGGCTCTGCGGCGTGGGCCGCGTCGCCAGCTTGTTGTTGTGGTGCGGGCTGTGCCGCCTGGCGAGACCGCGTGGCCCTTCGCCGCGCGGCGCGGGTCAGCCCTCGGCAGCGAGTTGCCGCGCCCGGTAGCGGCGCAGTAATTCGGCGGCCCGCGGCTCGGTCAGCTCCAGCTCGACCAGCGGCACCACCCGATAGTCGCGCCCGCCGTGGCGCACCTCGATCGTCTCGGGCAGCTCGTCGCACATGGTCGCCCTGATCTCGCCGTACCGGGTCGACCAACGGTGCTCGCCCGGCTCCTCTGGCTCCAGCCACACCCCGCCGAACTCGCCCCACCGGGCGTTCCACCGCTGGCCGTAGTTCGCCTTCAGCCAGCCGGTGAACCGTTTCGAGTCCTGCCAGCGCAGGGCGATCTCCACGGCGTCCACCGGCACCGGCGCGCCCTGCAACAGGGCCGCCGTGCCGCCGGTGAGCACCTGCGGAAAGTCGGTGAGTCGGTCCAGCGTCTCATCCAGGCCCAGCTCGTCGATGCGTTGGGCGATCGGCCGGGCGGCCAGTTCGTCGATGCGGGCGTCGAGGTGCGCGTCCAGCGGCTCGACCTCGACCACCATCTGCACGTCCATCGCGGCGAACAAGCGCTCCAGCACCGCAAGGCTCGCGGCGCGGCTGCCGCTCTCGATCCGGGCAACAGCCGCCTGGGTGACCCCCGCCGCCTCTGCCAACTCGGACTGGGTCAGGTCGCGCAGGTGCCGTTGCTGGCGGACAGCCCTGCCGAGCAGGGTGGCGAGGCGCGTGGGCGGCATGCCGACATGGTGGACCGGGCACGGCCGAGGAGAAACCGCTGAGCCGGATTCACGACTGCGTGGCCTGGGTCCGAGATCCCGGCGACCCGGCGCCGTCGGGTGGGCAATTCCCTGATGAGCGGTATTCCTGTGGGTCATAAATATGACTCACAGGTATACCGTTTCTCACCGCAAGTGGCCTCCGGCCGAGCGGTGGCGTCCGCACAGGTCGACTGAGAACGGCCAGAACGGTGAGAGCGGCCAAGACGGCCAAGGCGGCCGATGCGGGCGATAGCGACAGCCCTGCTCGACGGCCTGAACGGCCGGAGTGGCCATGACGACAGTCGGAACGGCCAGGACGACCCGCTTAGAGCGGCCCAGGCGGCCGAGGATGACAGGCGGCCGGGCTTGAGCGGCCCAGCCTGAGTGGCCGGGCTTGAGTGGCCGGGCTTGAGTGGCCGGGCTTGAGTGGCCGGGCTTGAGGGGCCGGCACCCAGGGTGCCAGGGCGTCCAGGAGTGAGTGGCTGACCCTGGGCGCAGGCAGGGGGCGGGGCGTGGCCGGGCGGCGGTGGCGGGGCCGCTAGGCTGGCTAACCGTGCTCGTACTCGTGGTGGACAGCTCTACCCCCGCGGTGACCGCAGCGTTGGTGGAGATCTCGGCGGACGGCGTGACGTCCCGGGCGCACCGGTGCACGGTCGACGCCCGCGCGCACGGTGAACTGCTCGCGCCCCAGGTCGACGCGGTCCTCGCCGACGTCGGAGCGCGCCCGCGTGACCTGGGCGCCATCGTCGCCGGCCTCGGCCCGGGGCCGTTCACCGGGCTGCGGGTCGGCCTGGTCACCGCCGCCACGATGGGGCAGGTGCTCGGCGTCCCGACGTACGGCGTCTGCTCCCTGGACGGCATCGGCTACCCGGCGGCGGCCGGCGAGCCGGTGCTGGCCGCCAGCGACGCCCGCCGCAAGGAGCTGTACTGGGCCGTCTACGACGGCGCCGGTCAGCGGATCGTCGGGCCCGAGGTGTCCGCCCCGGCGGTGGCCGCCGCGCGCGCCCGGGAACTGGGGGCGACGGTCGCGGTCGGCGACGGGGCACACCGGTACGCCGAAGCCCTGGACCTGCCGGTCCGGGTCGAGCCGCGCTACCCGGAGGCCACCGTGCTGGCGCAGCTCGCCGCCGAGCGGATCCGGGCCGGCGCACCCGGCGAGCGGCTCACCCCGCTCTACCTGCGCCGTCCGGACGCCGTGGCGGCCACCGGCCGCAAATCGGTCCTGCCGTGAGCACGACGGTACGGCTGGACCCGTTCCGCTGGTGGCACATCGACGAGGCGATGCCCATCGAGGTGGACCTCTTCGGCGCGGAACACTGGTCGCCGGCGATGTTCTGGAACGAGCTGGCCAACAGGCACCACTATCGGGTCGCCACCGACACCGACGGCACCCTGCTCGGCTATGCCGGGCTCGCCGGAGCCCCACCGGACGAGGTGTGGGTGCAGGTCATCGCGGTCCGCCGGGACGTCCAGCGGCGCGGTGTCGGGCGTGTCCTGCTGGAGGAGCTGCTCGCCGAGGCGGCCCGACGTGACGCCCGCAGCACCCTGCTGGAGGTCGCCGTGGACAACGTGGCCGCCCAGCGGCTCTACGCGATGTACGGGTTCGAGCCGATCGGGGTGCGTCGCGGCTACTACCAACCGAGCAACACCGACGCGCTGGTCATGCGGCGCGACGCCGAGCCGACCGGGGACGGACCACACGACCATGGCTGACGAACCGCTGATCCTGGGCATCGAGACCTCGTGCGACGAGACCGGCGTCGGCATCGTACGCGGGCACACCCTGCTGGCCGACGCGCTCGCGTCCAGCGTCGAGGAGCACGCCCGCTTCGGCGGCGTGGTGCCCGAGGTGGCCAGCCGGGCCCACCTGGAAGCCATCGTGCCGACCATGCAGCGGGCGCTGACCGAGGCCGGTGTCACCCTGGCCGACATCGACGCCATCGCGGTCACCTCCGGGCCCGGGCTGGCCGGCGCGCTGCTCGTCGGCGTCGCCGCCGCCAAGGGGTACGCGCTGGCGGCCGAGAAGCCGGTGTACGGCGTCAACCACCTCGCCGCGCACGTCGCGGTGGACACGCTTGAGCACGGCCCGCTCCCGGAACCCGCGATCGCGCTGCTGGTCTCCGGCGGGCACTCGTCCCTGCTGCTGGTCGATGACCTGGCCCGGGGCGTCACCCCGCTCGGCGCCACCATCGACGACGCGGCCGGTGAGGCGTTCGACAAGGTCGCCCGACTGCTGGGGTTGCCGTTCCCGGGCGGCCCGCCCATCGACCGGGAGGCCCGCGCCGGTGACGCCGCCTCGATCGCGTTCCCGCGTGGCCTCACCGCCGCCAAGGATCTCGCCGCCCACCGGTACGACTTCTCGTTCTCCGGGCTGAAGACGGCGGTGGCCCGCTGGGTCGAGGCGCGGCAGCGCGCCGGCGAGCCGGTGCCGGTGGCCGACGTCGCCGCGTCCTTTCAGGAGGCGGTCTGCGACGTCCTGACCAGCAAGGCGCTCGCCGCCTGCCGGGCGCAGGGGATCGAGACGCTGGTGATCGGCGGTGGAGTGGCGGCGAACTCCCGGCTGCGGGCGCTGGCCGAGCAGCGGGCCGAGAAGTACGGCATCCGGGTGCGGGTGCCCCGGCCGAAGCTGTGCACCGACAACGGGGCGATGGTGGCCGCGCTCGGATCGCACCTGGTCGCCGCCGGGGTCGCGCCGAGCCGGCTGGACCTGCCGGCCGACTCGGCGCTGCCGTTGACAACGGTCAGCGTGTGACGGGGGCACCGGAGATGATCGTGCGGATGTGGGAGGCGCGCGCCGAGGCGTACGGCGTCGCCGACCTGATCACCTGGGTGTGCGACACCGCCCTGCCCGAGTTGGAGCACGACCCTCTGCACGTGTCGAGCGAGGTCTTCTCCTCCACCGACCACCGTGTCGTGGTCATCTCCAAGTGGCGCAGCAGCCCGCGTCCGCTGCCCGATCCACCCGCCCTGCTGGTGGCCCGCGCCCCGCACTCCTGGGATTTCACCCAGGTGGACCGCTGACGGGGGCCACCTCCACGGGTGGTCAGCTGCGGCGCAGCATCCGGT
This sequence comes from Micromonospora sp. NPDC005254, assembly GCF_042872525.1. Classification (NCBI taxonomy): domain Bacteria; kingdom Bacillati; phylum Actinomycetota; class Actinomycetes; order Micromonosporales; family Micromonosporaceae; genus Micromonospora; species Micromonospora sp. NPDC005254. The sequence continues at coordinate 628,588 of NZ_JBIAKM010000001.1, forward strand.
AGGTGGCGATCCCGCCGGTGCCGAGCGCGGCGAGGAAGACCAGCCAGACGACTGTGCTGCTGACTCCGACCTGTGGGCCGGCGTTCGCTCCGGCGGCGGCGAGCAGGCCGTCCTTGCCGGGGGCGGGCAGCGCGGCCGGCGGCAGTTCGGGCCACCGGACCAGTCCGGTGGACTCCAGCATCTGCATGTGGTGCTGCACGAAGGCGTTGGCGTCCTCGCAGAGCTTACGAACTGTCGCGTCGCGGGTGCTGGCACGCACCGCGCCGATCACCGGGAAGATCTTGCCGTGGGCCACGCGGAGCCGGGTCACGAAGATCTGGTCGAACCGGGCGCCGGAGGCGTTCTGCATCTCCGACAGCCAACCCTTCTGCTCGGCGGTCGGCTCGGTGGGGATGGACGCGCCGAGCTTGTTGGCGGCGTCCACGACGAGCTGGTCGAGCTTCTGGTGCTCGCCGGCGATGGCCGCGCCGATCTCCCGTACCTTCGCCGACTGTCCCTTCTCGGCGGCCATCTGACCGGCGGGCATCTCCCACAGCCCGGCCAACCGCACACCGTTGAGCAGTGTCATGTCGGCGGCGTTGAGCTGCTGCCCGCCGGAGGGGGCGGCAATGGCCACTCCGGGCAGGACACCGACCCCCGCGACGATCGCGATGAGCAACATCGCCGCGCGGTGCATCCGGTTGCCCGGCCGACGACGGGCGGATCTGAGCGGTGCCATGTCTGTGGTGCCTCCTCGGTCCGGACCGAAACGCGTCTGGACCGGGCAGCCGCACCCTGCCGGCCGCCCGTCCGCCCACTGGTACGGACTGATCGCCCGATCAGTTCATCCGCGCGCCCGGTGGAAATGCGTGCGGTGGACGAGCCGAAGCCCTCGGCGCGACGCGGATCAGCGGGTGACGGCGAGGAAGCCGCCGAGCAGCAGCAGCGTGAGCGCGGCGACGGCGAAGAGCACCAGCAGCTCCCGGCGGCCGTGCCCGATCGGGTCACCGCCGCCGGCCGTCGCGGCGGCGGGGTCGGGCAGGGCCGGCAGGTCGCGGGTCAGCGCGGCCAGGTCACCGAGGGTACGGGAGGCCCAGACCGCGCCGGCCCGCTCGGAGAACTCGTCCAGCGTGAGCCGGCCCTCGGTGGTGTGCCGGTGCAGCTCGGCGACCACCCGGTGGCGGTCGTCGTCGGAGGCGCGCAGCTCGACATCCACGCCGGACAGGGTACGCGGGTCAGCCCACGTCGAGGGGGTCGGCGAGGAGCCGTTCGAAGGCCAGTTCGGCGGCGCCGATCAGGGGCGCGTCCTCGCCCAGTTTGGGGGTGCGCAACCGGACGTGTTCCAGGCAGGCGCCGAGGGCGTTGGAGTTGAGTCGACTGCGGATCTGGGCCGCCGCGGCGAGGTAAAGGTCCCGCATGGTGCCGCCGAAGATGACCATCTCGGGGTTGAAGACGTTCACCAGGTTGGCCACCCCGAAGCCCAGCCAGTCACCGGCCTTGCGGACCGCCGTCTGGGCGCGGGCGTCTCCCCGGTCGGCGGCGTCGAAGACGGCCAGCAGCGCGTCGCGGCCCCGGGCGTCGGATCGTCCGGCCGCGCGGAGCAGGCCGTGCTCGCCGATCTCGGTCTCCCAGCAACCCCGGGCGCCGCACTCGCAGGGCATGCCGTCACGGACCACCTTCATGTGGCCGACCTCGCCGCCGTACCCGCCGTGTCCGGTGAGTCGACGCCCGCCGGCGATGATGCCGGCGCCGACGCCGACGTCGCCGTACAGGTAGATGACGTTGTCGCAGCCGGCCGCGACCCCCCGGGCGTGCTCGGCGAACGCCGCCACGTCGGCCACGTTGCCGACCGTGACCGGCACGTCGAGGCCCAGTTCGGCGCCGAGCGCGGCGCCGATCGGCTCGTCCACCCAGCCCGTGGTGGGGCCGAGCCGGACCAGGCCGTCCTCGCGGCGGACCATCCCGCAGACCGCGACGCCGGTGCCGACGCAGATCGCGTCGGCGGGCACCGCCTGCTGCATCTCCTTGACCGCACCGGCGAGCAGCGGCGCGGCCTCGGCGGCCAGCAGCCCGCGCGGTCGGTCCAGCTCCCGGCGGTCCAGCACCGCGCCGCCCAGGCCGACCCGGGCGGCGCGCAGCCGGTCCACCTCGACGGAGTACGCGTACGCGTACACCCGGGCCGACTCGGGCCGGACGACCAGTGACGGCCGTCCGGCCCGGCCGGTCTCCTTCGGTGTCCCCTCGCTGACCAGTCCGACGCCGGCCAGGTCGGCGGTGAGCGCGCCGATGGTGCTCCGGTTCAGCCCCAGGGTGGTGGTGAGTTCGGCGCGGGTGGTCGCCCCGTGGACGTGCACGTGCCGCAGCAGGGCCCCGAGATTCTGCCGCCGGACCTCCTCCTGGCTGGGTGCCGGGCGCATGCTGGTGCTACCTCCCGCGCGGTCAGCGGGTGCCGGTGGCTGCCGCGCGGCGGCGGGAGAGGGCGTCGACGCTGGCCGCGAGCAGCAGCACGACACCGGTGACCACGTACTTGACTCCCGCGCTGTACCCCATCAGGCCCATTCCGTTTTCGATGACCGCGACCACCGCGCCTCCCAGGACGGCGTCGAGGACGCGACCCTTGCCGCCGAAGAGGCTGGTGCCGCCGATCACCGCCGCGCCGACCGCGTAGAGCAGTACGTTACTGCCCCCCGTGTTCGGGTCGACCGAGTTGGCCCGGCTGGCGGCGACGATGCCACCGATGGCGGCCATGGACGAGCAGATGACGAAGACCGAGATCCGGATCCGGTCGACCTCGATGCCGGCCCGGCGGGCCGCTTCCCGGTTGCCGCCGACGGCGTAGATGTGCCGGCCGTAGCTGGTGCGTTGGAGTACGAACGTCCAGATGATCAGCAGCACCGCGATGACCGGCACCACGATCGGCACACCCTTGAGCGAGACGATCAGCACGTTGCGGCTGCGCTCCAGGTTGAGGACGTACACCGCCGTGCCGAGGATGACGGCGAGCACGCCGATCCGGAGCGCCACCACCGCGAGCGGGTCGGTGATCAGGCCACGGGCCACGCGGTTGCGGTGTCGCAGCAACTGCACCGCCGCGTAGCCGACGACCGCGAGGGCGGTCAGCGCCCAGCCCAGCGCGGGGGCGAGGTTGCGGTTGGCGATGGCGACCAGCACCTCGTCGCGGACCGAGATGTTGGTGCCCTCCTTCACGAGCAGCAGCACGATGCCCTGGAAGGCGAGGAAGCCGGCGAGGGTGACCACGAAGGACGGAATGCCGATCTTCGCGACGAGCAGGCCGAGGCTGGTGCCGATGAGCACACCGGTGGCGACCGCGGCCAGCACGGCGACCCACCAGGGGTACCCGAGCACGGTGACCACATTGGCCAGCACGGCCGCGCAGACGCCGCTGGCGAAGCCGGCGGAGAGGTCGATCTCGCCGAGCAGCAGTACGAAGACCAGACCCATCGCGATCAGCGTGACCGCCGCACCCTGGGTGAAGAGGTTGGCGAAGTTGCCCGCCGACAGGAACGACGACGGCCGCATGATCGCGAAGACGGTGCAGAGCACGACCAGGCCGAGCACCGCCGGTAACGCGCCGACGTCGCCGCCGCGTACCCGGCTGAGGTAGTTGCGGACGTGGCTCCCGACGGTCGGCGGCGGTGTGACGGCTGCGGGGCCGTCCTTCCGCACGGCGGCGGTGGTGGTCATCGGACGCCTCCTGAGATCGAGTCGGCCGGCTCCGGGCCGTCGCCGTTGCTGCCCGGGTCGGTGGCGAGGCCGAGGCCTCCCGAGCGCCCGGCGGTGATCAGCTCAACCACCTGGGCGTGGGTGATGTCGGTGGTCTTCACCTGGGCGACCATCTGGCCGAGGTACAGCGCGGCGATCCGGTCGGAGACGGCGAAGACGTCGTTCATGTTGTGCGAGATGAGCACCACGGCCAGGCCGTTGTCGGCGAGGCGACGGACCAGTTCGAGGACCTGGGCGGTCTGTGCCACACCGAGCGCCGCGGTCGGCTCGTCCAGGATGACGAGCTTGCTGTTCCACAGCACCGCCTTGGCGATGGCCACGGTCTGGCGCTGACCGCCGGAGAGGCTGGACACGTGCTGACGAAGCGACGTGACGGTGCGGATGGAGAGCCCCGCCAGAGTCTCGGCGGCGAGCTGTTCCATGGTCGGCTCGTCCAGGACGATGCCGCTGTGCTTCTCCCGCCCGAGGAACATGTTCTGCACGATGTCCAGGTTGTCGCAGAGCGCGAGATCCTGGTAGACGACCTCGATGCCGAGGGCGGCGGCGTCGCGGGGACTGCCGATGTGCACCTGTTCGCCGTTGAACAGGACCTCGCCGGCGTCGGTGGGGTAGATGCCGCTGATGCACTTCACCAGGGTCGACTTGCCGGCGCCGTTGTCGCCGACCAGTGCGGTCACTTCGCCCGGGTGGACGGTCAGGGCGACGTCGCGGAGCACCTGGACGGGACCGAAGCTCTTGTCGATCCCGCGAAGTTCCAGCAGGGGGGTCGCGGACACGGGGTCTCCTTCTTAAGGGAGGGTCGGGGCCCGTCCGGCGGGCGCCGCCCGGCACGGGAGGATGCTCCCGTGCCGGGCGGCGATGGTCGTCCCGGCGGGTACTGCGGCGTCGGTCAGCTGATGCCGGCGTCGGCGCAGGCCTTGGCGTACGCCGCGGTGCAGACCTCTTCCTTGGTCACGTAGCCGTCGGCGATGACGTCCTTGACGTTGTCCTTGTAGATGGCCTTCGGGGTGAGCAGCACCGAGGGGACGTCACGGCCACCCTCCGGGTCCTTCACCGTCTGGCCGGTGTCCTTCTTCTCGCCCTTGGCGAGCGCGATGGCCAGGTCGGAGGCGGCCTTCGCCTCTTCGCGGACGGCCTTGTAGACGGTCATGCACTGGTCACCGGCGAGGATGTTCTGCAGGCCCTCGGTGCTGGCGTCCTGGCCGGTCACCGGCACCTTGCCGTTGAGCTTGTTCTTCCTCAGGATCGAGATGGCCGCGTTGCCGAGACCGTCGTTGGCGGCCAGCACGCCGTCGATCTTGCCATTGGCCTTGGTGAGCTGCTGCTCGAAGATCGTCGTGGCCTGCGCGTTGTCCCAGGCCGGCACGGCGTCCTCGGGGCCCTTGACGTACTCCTTGGAGTCGAACTTCGGCTTCAGCACCGAGTCGTAGCCGGCCTTGAACAGGGTGGCGTTGTTGTCGGTGGGGGAGCCGTTCAGGTACGCCACGACGGGGTTCTTGGCGTTCTTCTCAGTCAGGCACTTCGACAGACCCTCGCCCTGGAGCTTGCCGACGGTCTCGTTGTCGAAGCTGACGTAGTACTGGGCGGAGCCGCCCAGGGTGAGCCGGTCGTAGTCGATGGTGGCGACGCCCTGCGACTTGGCCTTGTCGAGCACGGCCTTGCCGGTGCCGGAGTCCAGGTTGACGATCATCAGAACGGTGACGCCGCCGGTGATCATCTGGTCGGCGATGGTCTGGAAGGCGGTCTTGTCGTTCTGGGCGTTCTGGATGTCGGACTGGACGCCGGCGGCCTTGAACGCCTCCTCCAGGAACCGACGGTCCGCGGTCTCCCAGCGGACGGAGGACTTGCTGTCCGGGAGGATGACGCCGATCTTGGGGGTCTTGGCGGAGCTGGCCTTGTCGGAGCCGGAGTCGTCGCCGCAGGCGGTCAAACCGCCGGTCGCGAGCAGGCCCACGGCGGCGATGGTGAGGATCCCCTTACGCATGTGCAGGGTCCTTTCGGAGGTGGGGGAGGTGTTGTTTTGTTGTGTCCGGCAACGTATTTCGCGTCACACTGGTCCCACAAGACCGCGCAGGTGCCAAGTTTGTTGGAAGCGATAACAATTCAGCAACGCGACTGTTACTCCCCGCGTATGCCATGCGGGAGTCGACGTAACGACTGTCGTCAGTGGGTCTGCAACGGCGCGGCGCGGGCGTCGGTCAGCGCCACCAGATCCGCTGCGGCCAGTTCGAGTTGCAGACCGCGCCGACCAGCCGAGACGTAGATCGTCGGCAGATCCAGCGCGGATTCGTCCAGCACTGTGGGCAGGCGCCGGCGCTGCCCGAGCGGGCTGATCCCGCCGCGCACGTAGCCGGTGGCCCGCTCGGCGACCGCCCGGTCGGCCATCGTCGCCCGCTTGCCGCCGACCGCCGCCGCGAGCGCCTTGAGGTCCAGCTCGCCGGTGACCGGGACGACCGCCACGGTCAGGGCGCCGTCGACCTCGGTCACCAGCGACTTGAACACCCGCTCGGGTGCCACACCGAGCGCCTCGGCGACCAGCGCGCCGTAGTTCGGCACGTCCGGGGAGACCCGGTACGGATGGGTGCGATACGCGATCCCACGCTTGACCAGTAGTGCCGTCGCCGGAGTGCCCTGTCCCGCCACACCGACGACGCTAGTGGACCGGGTGGCCGACCAACACGGTCGGGGCACCGGCGATCCGGGTGAGCACCAGGCTCGCCGCCTGGTCGCCGGCCAGCCGCAGATCCCGCCGCAACTGCTCCGGGGTGAGCGCGGAGCCCCGCTTGAGGATCTCCACCCGGCCCACCCGCCGTTCCCGCAGCAGTGCCCGCAGGCGCTTGAGCGAGAACGGCAGCACGTCGGTGATCTCCAGGCACCGGGCGTACGGGGTGGGCGTCGGCCGGTCGGCGTAGAGGTAGGCGATGCTCGGGTCACCCAGCGTGGCGTCCAGCTGGTCGGCCAGTTCGGCGACGAGGTGCGCGCGGACCACGGCCGGGTCCGGGTCGTACAGGTAGCGGCGCGGTGGCCCGACCGGCGCCTCGGTGGCGCCCGAGCCGGTGAGCTGGAAACGGTGCGTCTCGGCGCCCACCTGCCGGTAGAGCGTGGCGCGGCGGGGCACCTGGGCCAGGTCGCCACACCAGAGCGCGGCCTCGACCAGGTCGCCGTCCACGCCGACCCACTCCGCCTCCGCGCCGGCCGGGATGAGCGCGTGGTCCAGTCCCGGCGCCACCTTCACCACCGTGCGCGGCACCCGTTCCGCGAGCCCGGTGACGAAGTCCCACGGTGGCGAGTAGGCGCGCGGGTCGAAGATCCGCCGACCGGTGCCGCTCGTACGTCGGGCCGGGTCACAGAAGACCCCGTCGACCCGGGAGACGTCGAACGCGGTGGCGTCGCCGCACTCGACCGTGAACAGCTCGGCCAGCCCCGCGGCGGCGGCGTTGGCGGCGGCCATCGCGGCGGTCACCGGGTCGGCCTCCACCCCGTACACCCGGATGCCGGCGCGGGCGGCGGCGAGCGCGTCGGCGCCGAGGCCGCAGCCGAGGTCGGCCAGCGTGCGCACGCCGGCCGCGCGCAGCCGCTCGGCGCGGCGGTCGGCGACGACCCGGCGGGTGGCCTGCTCCAGCCCGGCGCGGGTGAGGAACATCCCGGCGGCGGCCGGGCCGAACTTGCCGACCGCCCGGTGGCGCAGCTCGGCCTGGGTGAGCGCCGCCGCGGCCAGCGCGGGCGGCACCCCGCCGGCGCGTAACGCCGACGCCGCCGTCAGTGGATCACCGCCGGCCAGCTCGGCCGCCGCCGTGAGCGCGGCCGACCCCTCGGGGGTACGCAGCGCCGCCAGCTGATCGAGATCCACCCCACCATTCTCCCGGCCGAGGCGGAAATACCGGCTGGCGGGGCGCGACGCGCTGGCACTCTCCTTGACGGAGTGCTAGCCACGGAATAACCTGCGATTAGCACTCTCGCCCTGAGGGTGCCAGCTTCCGGGTCTCGCGACCCGGGTGCGCACGCCAGGCGGACCGGCACCCGCGACGACGGCCCCGCCCGGTGGCATGAGGCAGATTGACGCTGGTCAGCCCCGCTGGCCGGCAACGAAACCAGTAGTACCCCAGGAGGGTATGCCCGTGACTACCGCGACCAAGGTTGCGATCAAGCCGCTCGAGGACCGCATCGTGGTCCAGGCGAACGAGGCTGAGACCACCACGGCGTCGGGCATCGTGATCCCCGACACCGCCAAGGAGAAGCCGCAGGAGGGCACCGTCCTCGCTGTGGGCCCGGGGCGCGTCGACGACAACGGCAACCGGGTTCCGGTTGACGTGCAGGTCGGCGACACCGTCCTCTACTCGAAGTACGGCGGCACCGAGGTCAAGTACGCCGGCGAGGAGTACCTGGTGCTCTCCGCCCGCGACGTCCTCGCGGTCATCGAGAAGTAAGCAACCGATCAGTGTCGCTGCCCCGGTCCGGCTCGCCGGGCCGGGGCAGCTTCGCTTCGAAGGGACATACATGGCGAAGATCCTGAGCTTCTCGGACGACGCCCGGCACCTGCTGGAGCACGGTGTCAACGCCCTCGCAGACGCGGTCAAGGTCACCCTCGGCCCGCGCGGGCGCAACGTCGTCCTGGACAAGAAATTCGGTGCGCCGACGATCACCAACGATGGTGTGACCATCGCCAAGGAGATCGAGCTCACCAACCCCTACGAGAACCTCGGCGCGCAGCTGGTCAAGGAGGTGGCGACCAAGACCAACGACGTCGCCGGCGACGGGACCACCACCGCGACCGTGCTGGCGCAGGCGATGGTCCGTGAGGGCCTGCGCAACGTGACCGCCGGGACCAACCCGGCCGGCCTCAAGCGGGGCATCGACGCGGCAGCCACCAAGATCTCCGAGGCGCTGCTCGGCCGCGCCGTTGAGGTCGCTGACAAGAAGTCGATCGCGAACGTGGCGACGATCTCGGCGCAGGACGCCACCATCGGCGAGCTGATCGCCGAGGCGATGGAGCGGGTCGGCCGCGACGGTGTCATCACCGTCGAGGAGGGCTCGATGCTCACCACCGAGCTGGACGTGACCGAGGGTCTCCAGTTCGACAAGGGCTTCATCTCGCCGAACTTCGTCACCGACCTGGAGGGTCAGGAGTCCGTCCTGGAGGACGCGTACATCCTGGTCACCACCCAGAAGATCTCGGCGATCGAGGAGCTGCTGCCGCTGCTGGAGAAGGTCCTGCAGAACAGCAAGCCGCTGCTGATCATCGCCGAGGACGTGGACGGTCAGGCGCTCTCCACCCTGGTGGTCAACTCGCTGCGCAAGACCCTCAAGGTCTGCGCGGTCAAGGCCCCGGGCTTCGGCGACCGGCGCAAGGCCATGCTCCAGGACATCGCGATCTCCACCGGCGCCGAGCTGGTCGCTCCGGAGCTGGGCTACAAGCTCGACCAGGTCGGCCTGGAGGTGCTCGGCAGCGCCCGGCGCGTCGTGGTCGACAAGGAGAACACCACGATCGTCGACGGCGGCGGCCAGAAGGCCGACGTCGACGACCGGGTCTCCCAGATCCGCAAGGAGATCGAGGCCTCCGACTCCGACTGGGACCGGGAGAAGCTGGCCGAGCGGCTGGCGAAGCTCTCCGGCGGCATCGCCGTGATCAAGGTGGGTGCGGCGACCGAGGTCGAGATGAAGGAGCGCAAGCACCGCATCGAGGACGCCATCGCGGCGACCAAGGCCGCGGTCGAGGAGGGCACCGTGCCCGGCGGCGGCGCCGCCCTGGTGCAGATCCTTCCCGTGCTCGACGACGACCTGGGCTTCACCGGCGAGGAGAAGGTCGGCGTCTCGATCGTGCGCAAGGCGCTGGTCGAGCCGCTGCGCTGGATCGCGCAGAACGCCGGCCACGACGGCTACGTCGTGACGCAGAAGGTCGCCGACATGCAGTGGGGCCACGGCCTCGACGCCGCCACCGGCGAGTACGGCGACCTGGTCAAGGCCGGCATCATCGACCCGGTGAAGGTGACCCGCAACGCGGTCACCAACGCCGCCTCGATCGCCGGTCTGCTGCTCACCACCGAGAGCCTCGTGGTGGAGAAGCCGGAGCAGGCCGAGCCGGCCGCCGCCGGTGGGCACGGCCACGGCCACGGTCACCAGCACGGCCCGGGCTTCTGACCCGGTAGCGACACCCGCCCCGGGGCACACCGTCGTACGGCGGTGTGCCCCGGTTCGTCTCCGCGATCATTACCAAGCGCTGACATGGTTGGCGACCCGGCGGATTGATCGCGCACACTGGGCCGATGAGCACCACGTCGCGGCGGTACGCCGCGCTGGCCGGAGTGACCGCCGCCGCCGTCGCGATCGGGATCGCGGAGCCGGTGGCGGTGCTGACGGGCCCCCGGTCGGCGCCACTGGTCGCGGTGGGCGGGGTGGTCGTCGACGCCGTCCCCGAGCCGCTCAAGCAGTTCGCCATCGACGTCTTCGGCACCGCCGACAAGATCGCCCTGCTGATCGGAACGGCCCTGCTGCTGGGCGCCTTCGCCGCGCTGCTCGGAATGGTGGCGGTCCGCCGGCTGGCCCTGGGCCTGGCCGGCATCGCGGCGTTCGGCGTCGTCGGTGTGGCCGCCGCGCTGACCCGCCCCGGCGCGGACGTCTTCGACGCGCTGCCGTCGCTGGTCGGTGGCGGACTCGGCGCCCTGGTGCTCTGGCTGTTCATCGCCGGCCCGTTCGAGCTGGACCCCTGGCCCTGGACCTCACCCGCCACCTCCCGCCCGGCAACCCCGCCGGCTGCCGGTCCTGGTGAATGGCCGGTGTCGCCCGCCGGGCCGACGGAGGGCCTGCCGGTCCCGGTGACCCCCGCCGCCCCGCCGGTGCCGGTGACCCCGGCCGCGCCGGCCGCGACTGTCGATCCGGAGTCGCGCCGACGGTTCCTGACCGGCACCGGTGTGCTACTCGGCACGGCCGCCGTGGCCGGACTCGGCGGGCGCTGGCTGGCCGGGCGGCGCGGCGTGTCCGCCGCCCGGGACGCGATCCGGCTGCCCGCGCCGGTCGCCCCCGCACCGGCCGTGCCGGCGGGCGCGGACCTGTCGCTGGCCCAGCTCGCGCCGTACGTCACCCCGAATCTCGGGTTCTACCGGATCGACACCGCCCTGGTGGTGCCGCAGGTGGACCCGGAGACCTGGCGGCTGCGCATCCATGGCCGGGTGGGCACCGAGCGCACCTACAGCTACGCCGATCTGCTGGCCCGGCCGTTGGTCGAGCGGTACGTCACGCTGGCCTGCGTCTCGAACGAGGTCGGTGGGGACCTGATCGGCAACGCCCGCTGGCTGGGCGTACCCCTGCGGGAGCTGCTGGACGAGGTGCAGCCGGAGGAGGACGCCGACCAGGTCGTCGGCCGGTCGGTCGACGGTTGGACCTGTGGCACCCCCACCGCCGCGCTCCGCGACGGACGCGACGCGCTGCTGGCGATCGGCATGAACGGCGAGCCGCTGCCGGTCGAGCACGGGTTCCCGGTCCGGATGGTGGTGCCGGGCCTCTACGGCTACGTGTCGGCCTGCAAGTGGGTGACCGAGCTGGAGCTGACCCGGTTCGCCGACTTCGACGCGTACTGGGTGCCGCGTGGTTGGTCCGCCCAGGGCCCGATCAAGACCCAGTCGCGCATCGACGCGCCGCGACGGCGCAACCGGTTGACCGCCGGTCCGGTGACGGTGGCCGGTGTGGCCTGGGCGCAGCACCGGGGCGTTCGCCGGGTCGAGGTACGCGTCGACGACGGCCCCTGGCAGGAGGCGCAGCTGGCCCCGACGGTGTCGGTGGACACCTGGATGCAGTGGTCCTGGCGCTGGGACGCCACGCCGGGCGAGCACCGGCTCCAGGTCCGGGCAACGGACGCGACAGGCGAAACCCAGACCGAGCGCACGCAGAGCGTCGCCCCGGACGGCGCCACCGGCTGGCACACCGTCCCAGTCAACGTCCACTAACCCCCACCCCGCCCCTGGTGATCATGAAGTTATTGCCCCGATCGACGGCGTGTCGGGGCAATAACTTCATGATCGACGGGGGAGGGGGCAGGCGCGCGGAACCGCGCTCCCGCTGGGCGGGGGCGCGGTTCGCGGTGTTCGGGGTGGGTGCCGGGTCAGGCGACGTTGCGCTGGGCCGGGACCGTCGACTTGTGCGGGCGGCCCAGTCGCGCCTCCAGGCGGGCGACGTCGACCCGGATCTGCCTGCGGTCGGCCAGGTCCTCCCAGCCGACGGCGAGCAGGCGCAGCCGCTCCGACTCGCTGAAGCCGCCCCAGACGCCGTACGGCTCGCGGACCGACAGGGCGTGCGCGGCGCACTCGGCGCGGACCGGGCAGGCCCGGCAGACCGACTTGGCGGCGGACTCCCTGCGCAGCCGGGAGGAGCCCCGCTCCCCGTCCGGGTGGAAGAACTGGGCGCTGTCCCGGCCCCGGCAGGCACCGAGCCGCTGCCAGTCCCAGAGATCGACGATGGGTCCGGGCAGTCTACGTACGTTCGACATCAGCACCCCTCCTCCCGCGCGGCACCGCGAGACTCTTGTGGCCGGCTTCCGGGCGGCGGGCCGCGCAGGCGCACCGTTCCCGGCCTGGACCTCCCGGTACCCGGGCTGCCGCCGGCTCACACGTGTGTGATCCAAAACGTCTGGCAACTCGCGGCTTTTGCCCTATCTGTCGGAAAAGTTCAGATGATTGCCGGGAACCCCCTCCCCAGCCGACGCCGTCATGGTCTGCTCGTGTGCGGAGAGGAGACCACCACAGTGCGTACCGTTCTTGTGTGCGTTCGGACACCGCTCGCGGCTCAGCACCTCACTTCTGCTGCCGCGCGGCTGGGGTTGTCCGCGATCGTCCGTACCGCCGTCTCCGATCCCGAGGTGATGCTGCGACTCGCCGAGCGCCCGGCCGACGTGGTCCTGGCCGACACGGCTCTCACCCGGCCGGACAGCGCGGGTTTCGTCCGCCGGGTGCTGGCCCGCGCGCCGCAGGCCGCGGTCCTGCTGCTCGGCGCCGAGGAGTCCGAGGCCGCCGCCGCCACCATCAGCGCTGGCGCCCGGGGTCTCATCCAGAACGCCGACCACGACCTGACCAGCGCGGTCGCCAAGGCCCTGCTGCTGCTCACCGCACCCGGCCGAGCCTCCCGGCAGCGGGTCACCGACCCGGCCCGGGACACCGCGGCGGTCGGTGGGTCGGGCCGCTCCGCGCCATCGGTACGCGGCTCCGCCGAACCCGGCTGGACGGCCGTGCCCGGCGACGGGTCGCCGGGCATGCCGTCGGTGCCGGTGCAGCGGGGTGACGACGAGGTCGAGTCGGCGACCGACGGGTCGGCAGCCGGCCAGACCGATCCGACCCGGCCCGCCCCGAGCGCCCGCCCCAACCGGGCGTCGATCGGGCTCACCGAACGGGAACTCCAGGTGCTGCTGGGCATGGCCGAGGGCAAGAGCAACGCGGAGATCGGCCGGGAACTGTTCGTGTCCGAGGACACCGTCAAGACCCATGCGCGACGGCTGTTCCGCAAGCTCGGCGCCCGGGACCGCGCCCACGCGGTCGCCGCCGGCTTTCGTGCCGGCCTGGTCTCCTGACCCACGCGGCCCCGCCCCCGGCGGGGTCAGCCAGCGGTCACTCGCCGGTGGTGGCGGTGCCCGGTTCGTCCTCGGTGCCCTCGGTCAGGGTGTCGTGCACCCCGTCGGCGTAACCACGGGCGTAGTCCCAGGTCACGTAGTGGTCCGGGTCCGGGTCGTACGCCGGCTCGTGCACCCGGGGCCGCCCCGAGTTGAGCAGGTGCCGCAGGTTGCCCCGCAGCAGGTCCCAGTCGAAGTAGTGCGGTTCCCGGCAGTCCTCGCATTCGATGACCAGCCCGCGCACCCCGATTGGCGCCAGCAGGGCCTGGTAGATCTCCAGGTCGGCGAGGTCCTCCAGCACATCCTGCCGCTCGACGTCGGTCAGCGGATCCGGCGTCGCGTCGTCGCCCGGGTCGTCCAGGCCTGCGGTCGGGTCGGCCGGGTCGCCGTTGAACGGGTCGATGGGCTCGTCGTGCACCCCCTCACCGTAGACCCAACGCGGCGCGAACGTCCGCCCCCCGGCACCGCGCCCACGCGGCCGCCGCCGACGGAGGTCGCCCAGGTCACTGGGTACGATAGGACGACGTGCCGGCACCGTGGCGTGCTCCGGTGCCCGCCCGCGCCACCTCGCTGAAGCCCATCCGAGCAGCTCAGGAGAGCAATCGTGGAAAATTCGCCCAGCACCGATCTTCCGGCCGGCGTCGAGCACGCCGATCTGGGCGGCCACCTGCCCGAGCTGCCCGCCGGCTCGGCCCGGGTCGTTCCGCTCGGGCTCACCTTCGATGACGTGCTGCTCCAGCCGGGCGAGTCGGACGTCGTCCCCAGCCGGGTCAACACCCGGACGAAGCTCACCCGCGGCATCGAACTGACCGTTCCGCTGCTCTCCAGCGCCATGGACACGGTCACCGAGGCGCGCATGGCGATCGCCATGGCCCGCCAGGGTGGCATCGGCGTGCTGCACCGCAACCTCTCCGTGGAGGACCAGGCCCTCCAGGTCGACCTGGTCAAGCGCTCCGAGTCCGGCATGATCACCAACCCGGTGACCGCCAGCCCGGACGACACCCTGCGCGAGGTCGACGAGCTGTGCGGGCGCTACCGCATCTCGGGTGTCCCGGTGGTGGACGGCGATGGCCAGCTGGTCGGCATCGTCACCAACCGCGACATGCGTTTCGTCTCCGAACCGAGCACCCCGGTCCGCGAGATCATGACCCGGACGCCGCTGGTCACCGCCACGGTCGGGGTGAGCAAGGACGACGCGCTGGCGCTGCTGCGTCGCCACAAGGTCGAGAAGCTGCCGATCGTGGACGACTCGGGTCGGCTGCGCGGGCTGATCACCGTGAAGGACTTCACCAAGAGCGAGCAGTACCCGAACGCCACCAAGGACGACGCGGGCCGGCTGCGGGTGGCCGCCGCCGTCGGTGTCGGCGAGGACTCGTACAAGCGGGCCCGCACGCTCGTCGACGCCGGCGTCGACGTGCTGATCGTGGACACGGCGCACGGGCACCAGCGGGCCGTGCTGGACATGGTCCGCCAGCTCAAGAAGGACGTCACGATCGACATCGTGGGCGGCAACGTGGCCACGTACGCCGGTGCGCGCGCGCTGGTCGAGGCCGGCGCCGACGGGATCAAGGTGGGTGTCGGCCCGGGCGCGATCTGCACGACCCGGATCGTGGCCGGAGTCGGCGTCCCGCAGATCACCGCGATCATGGAGGCGGCCCGTGCCGCCCGCCCGGCCGGCGTCCCGGTGATCGGCGACGGCGGCATCCAGTATTCGGGCGACATCGCCAAGGCCCTGGTCGCCGGCGCCGACACGGTGATGCTCGGCAGCCTGCTGGCCGGCTGCGAGGAGAGCCCCGGCGAGCTGATCTTCATCAACGGCAAGCAGTACAAGGCGTACCGCGGGATGGGCTCGCTCGGCGCGATGCAGTCCCGGGGGCAGGCCAAGTCGTACTCGAAGGACCGGTACTTCCAGCAGGACGTGCTCGCCGAGGACAAGCTGGTCCCCGAGGGTGTCGAGGGGCAGGTGCCCTACCGGGGCCCGCTGTCTGCGGTCGCCCACCAGCTCACCGGCGGGCTGCGGGCCGCGATGGGGTACGTCGGCGCGGAGAGCATCCCCGAGCTGCACCGGCGTGGCCAGCTGATCCGGATCACGGCGGCGGGGCTCAAGGAGAGCCACCCGCACGACATCCAGATGACCGTCGAGGCGCCCAACTACCACTCCCGCTGACCATCCCCCAACAACCTGGAGTCCCCCATGCGTGACGTGGTCGAGATCGGGCTGGGCAAGACCGCGCAGCGCGGTTACCACCTGGACGACATCGCCATCGTGCCGAGCCGCCGGACCCGGGACGTCGACGACGTCTCGACCGCGTGGCAGCTCGACGCGTACCCGTTCGGCATCCCCTGTGTCGGGCACCCCTCGGACGCCACGATGAGCCCGTCCTCGGCGGTCCGGCTCGGTCAGCTCGGCGGTCTCGGCGTGCTCAACGTCGAGGGGCTGTGGACCCGCTACGAGAACCCGACGAAGGTGCTGGAGGAGCTGGCCGGCCTCGACGAGGACGCCCGCGCCACCAAGCGGCTCCAGGAGGTGTACGCCGAGCCGATCCGCCCGGACCTGATCGCCGAGCGGGTCCGCGAGCTGCGCGCCGGTGGCGGCACGGTGGCGGTGCGGGTCTCCCCGCAGCACACCCTGGCGCTGGCCCCGGTCATCCTGGACGCCGGAGTGGACATCCTGGTCATCCAGGGCACCATCGTGTCGGCCGAGCACGTGTCGACGACCGACGAGCCGCTGAACCTCAAGGAGTTCATCGCCGACCTCGACCTGCCGGTCATCGTCGGCGGCTGCACCGACTACAAGACGGCCCTGCACCTGATGCGTACCGGCGCGGCCGGCGTGATCGTCGGCATCGGCGGCGACGAGTGGTCGACGACCGAGTCGGTGCTGGGCATCCGGGTGCCGATGGCCACCGCGATCGCCGACGCCGCGGCGGCCCGTCGGGACTACCTCGACGAAACCGGCGGCCGGTACGTGCACCTGATCGCCGACGGCGACATCCAGACCTCCGGTGACATCGCCAAGGCCCTCGGCTGTGGCGCGGACGCGGTGATGCTCGGCGAGCCGTTGTCGCTCTGCGACGAGGCGCCCGCCGGCGGCGCCTGGTGGCACTCGGCGGCCAGCCACCCGTCGCTGCCCCGCGGGGCGTTCGAGGTCGCCGGTGAGCCGCTCGGGTCGATGGAGCAGCTGCTCTTCGGCCCGGCGGACGAGGCCGACGGTCAGCTCAACCTGTTCGGCGGGCTGCGCCGGGCGATGGCCAAGTGCGGCTACCGCGACCTCAAGGAGTTCCAGAAGGTCGGCCTGGTCCTCGACCGCTGACCTGCCGTTCAGACGCCGGAAGGCCGGCCCCGCCACGTTGCGGGGCCGGCCTCCGTCGTACCGAGGGCGTGCCGGGGGTGGGCCGGCTCGTCAGCCCTCGGTGAACTCGACCCAGTTCAGGTTGCCCAGGCCGCTGGTCGGACCGCCCGGTACGGCGGCGTAGACCAGGTAGAGCCGGTGCGCCCCGGCCGGCTGGTCCACCGGCACCGTCGTGCTGGTGAAGGCCGCGTTGCCGGTGGTCGCGTTCACCGTCGCGGTGGCGACGAGCGGGCCGGTGGGCGAGTCGAGCCGCAGCTCCACCGCCGCCCGGGGAGTGCCGGCGGTGGCCGCCGAGCCGCCGGAGTGCCGCAGGGTAACGCTGGACACCCCACCCAGGTTGATCGGGTCGAAGGCGATGTGGTCGCCCGGGTCGATCCCGCTGACGTGCTGCCCGCCGCCGGTGTCACCCGTGGTGGCGACCTCGACGCCCTGCTTCACCTGGGCGTACTCGGCCTGCTGCCGGGGTGTCTGGATGATCGCCTGGCCGACCGTGGTGAGGGGGGCCTGGCCGCCGCCACCGAGGTCGGTGTACGAGGCGCTGATCCCGCCGTACAGGTACCCGCCGGCGTGGTCACCGCCGTCGGCGGGGGTGGCGAGGGTGCCGGTGCAGCCGGTGGTGGAGCTGTCCGGGTGGCCGTGGCTGTCGTGGCCGAGGACGAAGGTCACGGTGACCCGCGCGCAGTCCACCGGCCCGTCCTCGGGGTCGGTCACCGTGACGGTGAACGGCACGCTCTCGCCCCAGGTGAAGAAGCTGCCGCTCACCGGGGAGGTGACGGTCACCGTGGGCGCGGTGTTGCCGACCACGATCTCCTTGGTGAGCACCGCGGTCTTCCCGCTGGAGTCGGTCACCGTCAGCTTCGCGGTGTACGTCCCGTTCGCGGTGTAGGTGAACGACGGGCTCGGGTCGGCCGAGTCGACAGTGCCGTCGCTGGTGAAGTCCCAGGCGTACGAGATGGACTCGCCCGGGTCCGGGTCGTAGCTGCCGGCCGAGGAGAACCGCACCGTCAGCGGTGCCGTCCCGGAGGTCGGTGTGGCGTCGAGCTTCGCCACCGGCGACCGCTTGCCCTTGACGTAGCGGATCACCGAGAGCTGGGCGTCGGGGTTGGCCCGGAAGAAGCCGTCGCCGTACTCCAGCAGGTAGAGCGAGCCGTCGGGGCCGAACTCCATGTCCATCGGGTTGTCGAACACGACGCCCGGCAGGAACTGCTCCACGCCGGTCAGGGTGCCCTTGCCGTCGGTGCGCATCATGAAGATCTTGTCGCGGGTGAACTCACCGAAGACCACTGCGTTCTGGTAGTACTCGGGGAACTTCACCTCGGAGGTCGACGCCGGGTCGTACGAGTAGATCGGGCCGCCCATCGGGCCGACGCCGCCGGTGCCGATGACCGGCCATGTGAAGTCGCAGCCGACCGGCGGGGTCTCCAGGTACGACCCGGCACACGGGGTGCGCCCGTCGAAGGTGTACCAGAACTGCGGCTGCTCGACCTTCGGCAGCACCCGCAGGCCGGTGTTGCGGGGTGAGTCGTTGACCGGGGCGCCGCAGTTGAACGGGGCGCCGGAGGTCCGGGTGACGAAGTCGTAGTCGATGTACGGCAGGCTGGGCGAGTAGCAGTACGGCCAGCCGTAGTTGCCGGCCTTGTTGGTGGCGAACCAGCGGCCGGTGCCGTCCGGGCCGCGGGTGGCGCTGGGTACGCGGGAGTCCGGCGAGTAGTCGCCCACGTAGACCATGCCCTTGGCGTCCACGTCGTACCGGAACGGGTTGCGCAGCCCCATCAGGAAGATCTCCGGCCGCGTCTTCCCGGCGGTGTCCTGCTCCTCGGGGAAGAGGTTGCCCTTGGGAACGGTGTACGTGCCGTTGGCCCGCACCTTGATCCGCAGCAGCTTGCCGCGCAGGTCGTTGGTGTTGGCGGCGGAGCGCTGCGCGTCGTAGCCGGGGCCCTGCGTCGGTGACTCGTTGATCGGGGTGTAGCCGTCGGAGCCGCCGGCGTTGGTGTCATCCCCGGTGATCAGGTAGAGCAGCCCCTTGCCGTCGAACTTGACCTCACCGGCCACGTGGCAGCAGATGCCACGGTCGGTGTCGACCCGAAGGATCTGCTGCTCGGTGCTCATGTCCAGGTGCGGGGTGGGGGAGTCCACCAGCTTCACCCGGGAGAGCTGGTTGTAGCCCTTGAATTTGTCCCACACGGTCGGGTCGGTGGAGGTGACCGGCGCGTCGCCCTCGTTGACGCCGGGGGTGGCCGGGTTGTCGACCGGGGTGTTCAGCTTCGGGGCGTAGTAGATGTAGACCCACCTGTTGGTCGCGAAGTCCGGGTCGATCGCCACCGACTGGAGGCCGTCCTCGTCGTGCTGGTACACGTCGACGGTGGTGATCACCGGGCTGGCGCCGGTGGCCGGGTCGTAGAGCCGGACCTCGCCGCCGCGGGTGTTGTGCAGCACCCGGCCGTCCGGCAGCACGGCCAGCGACATCGGCTCGCCTGGGTCGTCGTTGAGGGTGACCTTCTCGTAGTTGCCGAGCACGGTGGCGCCGCAGTCGCCCTCGACCACACCGGCGGACCACCGGATGCCGCCGAGCAGGTGCTCACGGAACTTCGCCGAGCGGTACGTCTCGATGCTGTGCCCGAGGCCGGTGTAGAAGGAACGGCCGCCCTGATAGTCCTTGCACCAGGTGACCGGGTGGTCGTACCCCATCGTGCCGCCGGTGTAGGTCTTCTCGTCCACGGTGGCCAGCACGTGCGCGGCGCCCCGGACGTTGCGGTCGAAGTTGTACCACTCCTCGGTGAGGGTGAGCGTGCGGGGCAGCGTCTCGGACGCCGGGTGGGCGCGGTCGGCCACGTCCACCACGCCGCGGCCGACCGGCGAGGCGGCGGCCGCCTTCGCGCCGACGAGGTTCTGGTAGAAGGCCCAGTCCGGCTCGGTCTCCGCCGCCGCGTGGACGCCCACGTAGCCGCCGCCCGCCTTGACGTACGCCTCGAAGGCCGCCTCCTGGCTGGCGTTGAGTACGTCGCCGGTGGTGTTGAGGAAGACCACCGCACGGTACTTCGCCAGCTCGGCGGCGGTGAACACGGCGGCGTCGCGGCTCACCGTGACGGTGAAGTGGTTCGCCTTGGCCAACTGCTGGATGGTGTCGACACCGTCGGTAATGGACGCCCGGCGCTCACCGGCGGTCTTGGTGAACACCAGCACCCGGTAGGTCTGCGGAGCGCGCACGGCGGCGCGGAGCGCGGCCGGTCCGTTCTCGACCACGGACGGCGCGATCGGGGGCGCGTCGTCGGCTGGTGCGGCGGTGGCGGGAACGGCGGAGGTGAGGGGGATGGTCAGGATGAGTCCAGCGGCGACGGCGAACCATCGTCGTCCGGTCGGTCGGGTCATCGTTCCTCCGGTGGTCGGCAGGCGCGTGGCATCCCCGGCCTGTTCGGGCCGGCAGCGCGACTGCGGTGGGGGATGGACCGGGCGCGTCCCGTCGCCGTACGGGAGGCGCGGGTGCGCAGGGCCGGTGCTCGACCGGCCCGTCACCACCTGCCGGCGGCTCGGCCGGCGGGGTGGGACGCGGCCGGCGTCGGACGGACGCCGGCCGCGCCGGAGGTCACTTCTTGAGGTAGATGGTCAGGTCCGACATGTTGCGGTAGCTGAGCGCCGCAAAGTCCAGCGACTGGGCCCGGTTGGCGGTGCCGCCGGGGGCGGTGTCCATCTCCCAGTTGGCGTGGTGGAAGTCCCGCTCGCCGATGGTCTGGAAGAACTGCTGGAAGTTGATGTCGCCCTCGCCGAGCGGGGTCATCTGGTGACCGTTGGGCACGCTGGTGTCCCGGTCGCCGTCCTTGGCGTGGAAGAGCGGGAACCGGGTGGTCCGGTCGGCCACGTTGAGGATCGGGTCGAACAGATCGGTCACCTCGCGTCCGGCCGGGTCGACGTACTTCTGGTGCTTGTAGCGGGCCACGTAGCCCCAGTAGATGTCGAACTCGAAGAAGACGTACCGGGGGTCGGTCCTGCCGAAGAAGTACTCCAGCCGCCGGATGCCCGACGAGCGGGTCGGGCGGCCCTGCGCGTCCAGCGGCCCGGAGTCGAGCAGGAAGCTGTACGCGACGTCGTGGTTGTGCGTGTAGAGGCGCATGCCCCGGGCGTGCGCCTGCCGGCCCAGCTCGTTCCAGGTGTCGGCGGCGGCGTCCCAGTCGGCCTTGTACGCGCTGTTGGTCGGGTCGCTTCCGGTGCCGATGTTCTTCATGCCGAGTTCCTCGGCGATGTCCAGCTGCTGCTGGAACGTGGCCGCCTGGATCGAGGCGTGCGTGCCGTTGGCGACCAGGCCGTTGTCGTCGAGGATCTTGCGAATCTCGGTCGGGGTGATCTGCCGGCCCAGGATCTCGGTGTTCTGGGTGTAGCCGGCGAACTCGATCTCCTTGTACCCGATCTCGGCGAGCCGGGCGAGGACACGCTCGAAGCCGTACGGCACGCCGCTGTCGTCGGGGGCGGCGGTGATCCGGTCCCGGACGCTGTAGAGGATGATGCCGCGGTTCTTCGACGGAATCAGCGGCTCGACCCGCAGCTTGCTCTTGCCCTTGTCCTTGGGGTGGGCGAGCGCGGGGGTGCCGGTGGCGAGGACCGGCAGGCCGGCGGCGCCGAGCGCGGCGGCGGCTCCGGCCGACGCGGCAAGCAGGGAGCGGCGGCTGAGCCGACCGGCAGATGAGGCGTTGGGTGCGGTGTGATCTGGCATTGTTCCACCTTTCGCGACGGTGGTGGCCGTCGATGACGATCAGCAGAGGTGCGACGAGGGGTCAGGTCGCGGGCGCCGCCGAGCGCCCGATCCGCGTCCCGGTGAAGCCGAGGGCGTGCCCGGGTACCGCGAGTCGAAGGGGCAGTTTCCACGCCGTCGCTGCGGCGTGGTGGTGCGGGACGCCGGTCCCGTCCATGGACACGATCGGCTTGAATGTTCCGAGCGCGTTACATCTTGGAGACAGACACTAACGTCGGTCGAAGCCAAAAGAAAGCATCGATCCGCACGAACTTTTGTTTGTTTAAGCGAAAGTAACCGATGATCGTCAATATGCGCGTCGGGTCCGATGACGCTGGCTACGCTCGTCGTGACCGAGGGACGAAGGAGTCGTGCATGGTCCTGACCGGACGCACACCGTCCCGCAGGCTGGCCGCCGCCCTCACGGTGCTGAGCTGCGCCGTCACGCTGACCGCCGCCGGGTGCACGGGCGACGACGACGGCGGGTTCCGACCCGGCGCCGCGGACGTCGGCGACCCGTACGTGCCGGGCCATGGCAACGGCGGTTACGACGTCACGCACTACGGGCTGGACGTCCGCTACGACCCGAAGACCGACCGGCTCACCGGTCGGGCGACCATCACGGCGACGGCCACCCAGGATCTGTCCCGGTTCAACCTGGACCTGGTCGGCCTGGACGTCGGCGCGGTCACCGTCGCCGACGAGCGCGCCAAGCACCGCCGCGATGACGGCGAGCTGGTGGTCACCCCGCGCGACCGGCTTCCGCGCGGCCGGACCTTCACCGTGGCGGTCGACTACGCGGGAGTGCCCACCGCCGTGACCGACGGCGAGCTGGGCAGCGGCGGCTTCCTGCACACCGACGACGGGGCGATCGCTCTCGGTCAGCCCGACTCCGCGGCCACCTGGTTCCCGGTCAACGACCACCCGTCGGACAAGGCCAGCTACGACATCGCGGTGACCGTCCCGGACGGACTGTCCGCGCTGAGCAACGGGGTGCCCGGGCCGAAGAGCAGCGCCGACGGGTGGACCACCTGGCGCTGGTCGGAGCGCACCCCGATGGCGAGCTACCTGAGCACCCTCGTAATCGGAAACTATCGGGTGGTCAATGGCGAGCACGCCGGACGACCGCTGGTCACCGCGGTCGCGGCGAGCCTGCCGGCGAACGGTGGGGCGGCCGGCTCCCTGGCCCGCACCGGCGAGATCGTGGACTTCCTGGCCAGCCGCTTCGGCCCGTACCCGTTCGACTCGTACGGCGGGATCGTGGTCGCCGACGACCGGATCGGGTACGCGTTGGAGACCCAGTCCCGGCCGGTCTACGGGCCCGCCTTCTTCACCGACGACCATCCCAACCCCGGCGTGGTGGCACACGAGCTGGCCCACCAGTGGTTCGGCGACAGCGTTTCCCTGCACCGGTGGAGCGACATCTGGCTCAACGAGGGCTTCGCCAGCTACGCCGAGTGGCTGTGGGAGGAGCACGACGGCGGTCGGACCGCGCAGCGCAACTTCGAGCTGCAGTACGCGTCGACCGACTGGTCCCAGCCGTCGGTCGAGCCGGGACGGGAGCGGATGTTCGGCACCGCCGTCTACAAGCGCGGCGCGCTCGCCGTGCACGCGCTGCGCCGGACTGTCGGTGACGACACCTTCTTCCGCATCCTGCGTACCTGGACCACCGAGCGGGCGGGCGGCACCGCCACCACCTCGGACTTCGTGGCGCTGGCCGAGCGGGTGGCCGACCGGCAGCTACGGCCGCTCCTCGACGCGTGGCTGGTGGGCGGAGCGGCACCGACCCTGCCGTGACGGCCTCGTGATCATCTGTCGATAGGCTGCCGCCTGCGATCAGGCAGGAGCGCCGGTCGCGCGGGGTGGCCAGGCCCCCCGCACCGGGTGTACGGGGAGGGTTCGTGATGCGGGGAACGCGGCGCAGGCTGCGGGTGGGTGCCGGTCTGCTGGTGACCGGGGCGCTCGTGCTGTCCGGATGCGACTCGTCCACGAAGGAGGCCGCGGCCCCGACGCCGAGCGCGTCCCCGACGCCGTCGCGGACCTTCACCGCCGGGGCGGCCGGGCTCGGGGACGCGTACTTCCCGACGTACGGCAACGGCGGGTACGACGTCGGGAAGTACTCCGTGAAGGTGCGCTACGACCCGGCGAAGGACCGGCTGACCGGTACGGCAACCGTGCAGGCCACGGCGACGGCGGACCTGTCGACGTTCAACCTCGACCTGGCCGGTCTGACCGTCAAGACGGTCACCGTGGACGGCGCGCCGGCCACCTACACCCGGGACAAGAACGAGCTGGTGATCAAGCCGGCGGCCGGCCTGATCACGGGCAACGGTTTCGTCGCGGAGATCGTGTACGAGGGGGTGCCGAAGCCGCTGAAGAACGAGGTGCTCGGCGAGGGCGGGTTCCTGCACACCGCCGACGGCGCGATCGCGCTGGGCCAGCCGGAGTCGGCGAGCACCTGGTTCCCGGTCAACGACCACCCGTCCGACAAGGCCGCGTACGACTTCGAGGTCACCGTCCCGCAGGGCCTGACCGCCGTCAGCAACGGCGTGCCGGGCGGCAACACCACCACGGACGGCTGGACCACCTGGAAGTGGTCGGAGAAGTCGCCCATGGCCAGCTACCTGAGCACCGTGGTGATCGGCAAGTTCCGGATCACCACCGGCCAGCACAAGGGGAAGCCGGTCTACAGCGCCGTCACCACCAAGGTGGCCAAGGGCGCGTCGGACGCGTCGATCGCGCAGACCGTCAAGGTGGCCGACTACCTGGAGAGCGTCTTCGGGCCGTATCCGTTCGACGCGTACGGCGGTGTGGTCGTCTCGGACAGCCGGATCGGGTACGCGCTGGAGACGCAGAGCCGCCCGGTCTACTCCGCCGGCTTCTTCCGCCGTGGCGAGAACACCGAGGTGGTCGCCCACGAGC
Organism: Micromonospora sp. NPDC005254; assembly: GCF_042872525.1. Taxonomy (NCBI): domain Bacteria; kingdom Bacillati; phylum Actinomycetota; class Actinomycetes; order Micromonosporales; family Micromonosporaceae; genus Micromonospora; species Micromonospora sp. NPDC005254. Next base: position 652,900 of record NZ_JBIAKM010000001.1, read on the forward strand.
TGGCCCACCAGTGGTTCGGCGACAGCGTGGCGCTGGCCAAGTGGGAGGACATCTGGCTCAACGAGGGCTTCGCGACGTACGCGGAGTGGCTGTGGGCCGAGCACACCAAGCAGTACACCGCGAAGCAGGCGTTCGACATCCGCTACGAGCGGGTGCCGGCCGCGGTGTGGAAGACCCCGCCGGGCAAGCCGGGGGTGAAGGACCTGTTCAGCGAGTCGGTCTATCAGCGTGGCGGGATGACCCTGCACGCGCTGCGGGTGGCCGTCGGCGACAAGGCGTTCTTCCAGATCGTCAAGACCTGGGCGGCGGAGAAGCGCAACGGGACCGCCACCACCGCCGAGTTCGTGGCCCTCGCCGAGCGGATCTCCGGCAAGCAGCTCGACGCTCTCTTCGAGGCGTGGCTCAACGGCACCAAGAAGCCCGCCCAACCCAAGAAGCTCTAGGAAGGTGCCCCGGGGGCCTCGGTCGAGCCGAGGGCCCCGGGGCGCGGGTCAGGTCTTGACGACCAGCTTGGGGTGGGCCGCGAGGTACGCGTCCGCGTGGCCGGCCCGGAGTTCGGTGATGAACTTCCGGCCCTCGCTGGTGAGTTGTTCGCCCTGGTAGGCGCTGCCCTTGCCGACACCTGAGCCGGGCAGGCCGACCAGGACGAACTTGTTCTCCGGCACCCCGCTGAGCGCGTACGCCAGGTCGACGATCCGGTTGCCGCCCACGTAGATCAGGGTGTCGCCCAGCGCGGCGACCACCTGGTCGACGCGCTCCGGCTGCCGGGCCAGGCCCTCATCGAGGATCTTGCGGGTCAGCGCTCGGACGAGCTGCTGCTGGTGGCGCTGGCGGGCGTAGTCGCCGCCGGTGATGTAGCGCTGCCGCGCGTAGTCGAGGGCCTGCCACCCGTTGAGGTGCTGCTCGCCCTTCTCGTAGACCTGCTGCGGCCCGGTGTACCCGCCGGGGGCGCTGTCCCGGTACTTGCCGTCCGGCTTGCGGTGCAGGGAGGCGACCCGCTGGTCGACGTAGATGTCCACCCCGCCGAGGGCGTTCACGAGCCGGTCGAAACCGGCGAAGGTGAGCACCGCCCCGGCGTCGATCCGCAGCCCGGTGTATCCGCTCACCGTGCTGCGCAGCAGCTCGTACCCCTGGGCGGTGCTCGGCTGCTTGGGCTTGCCGGGCACCCGGCTGCCGAAGCTCATCGAGTGGGTGAGCTTGGTCTTGCCGCCCTTGTAGCCGGCCTTCGGGAACGCCGGAATGTCCACCAGCAGGTCGCGGGGGAGCGAGAAGAGGTACGCCCGGCCCAGCCCCTTCGGCACGTGCAGCACCAGCACGGCATCGGAGTGCGGCTCCCAGCCGGGAACGCTGACCCGGGTGTCCACCCCGACGAGCAGCAGCGTCAGCGGGCCAGTGATTTTCGCGCCCGGAGGCGGGCCGCTCGGGCTGGGCGTGGGGGTGGGCGTGCCGACCGACGACGGGCTCGGCGAGCCGGCCACCGGAGTGCCGGCGGGCGAGTCGCCGCCGGTCAGGCGGGTGATCACCACAGTGCCGCCGGCGATCAGCGCGACGACGGCGAGGGCGGCCAGCCCGAGCACCAGCCACCGCCGGCGCGGCTCCATCGACCCCAAGATCATCTTCGTTTCCTTCCACCCGTATCCGGCACAACGCTCCGACGGGTGCTCCGGGTTGCGGCCGGGAGGCGCCGGGTCGGTCGGCCGGTGCATGATCGCGCGAAAACTGCCGCTGGCGCGAGCGCTACTGACGGGTAATGATGCGTCCATGCGGTACGACGTGGTCGTCATCGGGTCCGGCTTCGGCGGCAGCGTCACGGCGCTCCGCCTGGCCGAGAAGGGTTACTCGGTCGGCGTCCTGGAGGCCGGCCGCCGCTTCGCCGACGACGAGTTCCCGCAGACGTCCTGGCGGGCCCGCCGGTTCCTGTGGGCGCCGAAGCTGGGCTGCTACGGCATCCAGCGGCTCACCCTGCTCCGCCCCGCCGAGCGGCGATCCGGCGGCGGCGTGCTCGTGCTCTCCGGCGCGGGAGTGGGCGGTGGCTCGCTGGTCTACGCGAACACCCTCTACGAGCCGCTGCCGGCGTTCTACACCGACCCGCAGTGGCGCGACATCACCGACTGGCGCGACGAGCTGGCCCGCCACTTCGACCAGGCGAAGCGGATGCTCGGCGTCACCACGTACCCGATGGACACCGGCGCGGACCGCGCCATGCGGGCGGTGGCCGACCGGATGGGGGTGGGCCACACCTTCCACGCCACCCCCGTCGGCGTGCACATCGGCCGCCCCGGCCAGCGCGTCGCCGACCCGTACTTCGGTGGCGTCGGCCCGGAGCGCACCGGCTGCCTGCACTGCGGCTCGTGCATGACCGGCTGCCGGCACGGGGCCAAGAACACGTTGGTCAAGAACTACCTGTGGCTCGCCGAGCGGCTGGGCGCCACCGTGCACCCGCTGACCACGGTGACGGCCGTCCGGCCGGCCGCCGACGGCGGGTACGAGGTGCACACCGAGCGCACCGGCGCCTGGCTGCGCCGACGGCGGCAGGTGATCCACGCCGACCAGGTGGTCTTCGCCGCCGGGGCGCTCGGCACCCAACGGCTGCTGCACGGCATGAAGACCGACGGCGCCCTGCCCCGGCTCTCACCCCGCCTCGGTGAGCTGACCCGGACCAACTCGGAGGCGATCCTGGGCGCCTCGGTGGACCACCGGCGGGCCCGGTCCGAGCGTCTGGACTTCACCGAGGGGGTGGCGATCACCAGCTCGTTCCACCCGGACCCGCAGACCCACATCGAGCCGGTCCGCTACGGGCGCGGCTCCAACGCCATGGGGCTGCTCCAGTCGCTGCTTGTCGACGGCGGCCCGCACCGGGTTCGGCGCTGGCTGGGCAGCATCGTCCGGCAGCCGGGGCTGGCCGCCCGGATGCTGTCCGTGCGCGGCTGGTCGGAGCGGACGGTGATCGCCCTGGTGATGCAGTCGGTGGACAACTCGCTGACCACCCGCTGGCGGCGCGGCGTGTTCGGTCGCCGGCTGGTCACCGCGCCCGGCCACGGCACCCCGAGCCCGACCTGGATCCCGGCCGGCAACACCGCGACCCGGCTGCTCGCCGAGGAGATCGGCGGTACGCCGGGCGGCTCGCTCACCGAGCCGTTCGACATCCCGATCACCGCGCACATCCTGGGCGGCGCGGTGATCGGCGCCACCGAGGCCGACGGGGTGATCGACCCCTGGCACCGGGTGTACGGCCACCCGGGGCTGCACGTGGTGGACGGCGCGGCCGTCTCGGCGAACCTGGGCGTGAACCCGTCCCTGACGATCACCGCACAGGCGGAACGGGCGATGTCCTTCTGGCCCAACCGGGGAGAGCCGGACCCTCGGCCCCCGCTCGGAGATCCGTACCGGCGGCTGCCTCCCGTACCCCCGCTGCACCCGGCGGTGCCGGCGGACGCCCCCGGCGCGCTGAAACCCTGACCCCGGCGGGCTGTGACCCTGACCCCGGCGGGCGAGCCGGTGCCGGGGACGGCGGTGACTGTCGGTAGGCTTTGTGCACATGAGCCTGCCTCGCCCTGTCCTCGTGGTGGACTTCGGAGCCCAGTACGCCCAGCTCATCGCGCGCCGGGTCCGCGAGGCGAAGGTCTACTCCGAGATCGTGCCGCACTCGATGCCGGTCGCCGAGATGCTGGCGAAGAACCCGGCCGCGATCATCCTCTCCGGCGGTCCGGCCAGCGTGTACGCGCCGGACGCCCCGCAGATCGACGCCGGCGTGTTCACGGCCGACGTGCCGGTCTTCGGCATCTGCTACGGCTTCCAGGCGATGGCCCAGGCGCTCGGCGGCACCGTCGCGCGGACGGGCAACCGCGAGTACGGCGGCACGCCGCTGCGCCCCCGCCTCCTCGAGCCGGGTGTGCTGCTGCGCGACCTGCCGGCGGACCTGCCGGTCTGGATGAGCCACGGCGACTGCGTCACCGAGGCCCCCGAGGGCTTCACGGTCACCGCCGAGTCGGCGGGCGCGCCGGTGGCGGCCTTCGAGGACGTGGCCGGGCGCCGGGCCGGCGTGCAGTTCCACCCGGAGGTCGGGCACACGGCGCACGGTCAGGAGATGCTGACCCGCTTCCTGTACGACATCGCCGGCATCGAGCCGACCTGGACGCCCGAGAACATCATCGACGAGCAGGTCGCCCGGATCCGCGCCCAGGTCGGTGACAAGGAGGTCATCTGCGGCCTCTCCGGCGGGGTGGACTCGGCGGTCGCCGCCGCGCTGGTGCACAGGGCGGTCGGTGACCAGCTCACCTGCGTCTTCGTCGACCACGGTCTGCTGCGGGCGGGCGAGGCCGAGCAGGTCGAGAAGGACTACGTGGCGGCCACCGGCATCAAGCTGAAGGTGGTCGACGCCGCCGACCGGTTCCTCGGCGCGCTGGCCGGGGTGACCGATCCGGAGCAGAAGCGCAAGATCATTGGCCGGGAGTTCATCCGGGTCTTCGAGGCCGCCGCCCGTGAGATCGCCTCGCACGGCGACGTGGAGTTCCTGGTCCAGGGCACCCTCTACCCGGACGTGGTGGAGTCCGGCGGCGGCACCGGCACCGCCAACATCAAGAGTCACCACAACGTCGGCGGCCTGCCGGAGGACCTGAAGTTCGCCCTGGTCGAGCCGCTGCGCACCCTCTTCAAGGACGAGGTCCGGGCGCTCGGCCTCCAGCTGGGCCTGCCCGAGGCGATGGTCTGGCGGCACCCGTTCCCCGGCCCCGGCCTGGCCATCCGGATCATCGGCGCCGTCGACCGCGAGCGCCTCGACCTGCTGCGTCGCGCCGATCTGATCGCCCGCGAGGAGCTGACCGCCGCGGGCCTGGACCGGGGTGTCTGGCAGTTCCCCGTGGTGCTGCTCGCCGACGTGCGCAGCGTCGGCGTGCAGGGTGACGGGCGCAGCTACGGGCATCCCGTGGTGCTGCGCCCGGTCTCCAGCGAGGACGCGATGACCGCCGACTGGTCCCGGCTGCCCTACGACGTGGTGGCCCGGATCTCCACCCGGATCACCAACGAGGTCGCCGAGGTCAACCGTGTGGTGCTGGACGTGACCAGCAAGCCGCCGGGCACCATCGAGTGGGAGTGACCGCGGCTCACGCGGCCGGCGGCGTGTGGGACGGGGTCGTCGGCGGGTAGGGCGGCGTCGGCGCGTACCCCGGCTGCGGTCCGCCGGGCGCGGGCCCGGCGGTGGGCTGCGGCGCGGCGCCCGCCGGGTGCGGCCAGGCCGGCGCGTCGGTGGGCTCCTCGGGCATCAGGAACCACATGATGGGGTACGCGAACAGCGCGAGCCCGCCGGTGAGCAGGCCGGTGACCGCGAAGGCCACGCGGACCACTGTGGGGTCGACGTCGAAGTAGCGGCCGAGGCCGCTGGCGACCCCCGCCACCATGCGGTCGGTGGTGGGTCGCCGGAGCTGCTTGTACGGGGCGTGCGGAGCGGCGGTGGATGTCATGTCTCCACGGTCCGCGCCGGTGCCCGGCCCGCCCTCGGTGACCGCCCGGATCCTTACCCTGACCGATCCCTGAGCGGGTAGCAAAGAGTCAGGAATCCGACTCTTTTCCGTCCCGGTAACCCGTCCCGGGGAGAATTTGGTCCCGTGACCACCTTGCTGGAGCCGCTTCGCAGGATCGCGGCATACGCAGTTTGTGCTGATTCAGACGGCCGAGTGTTGCTGGTCCGCGCATCGGAGCGCTCCGGCACCCCCGGCACCTGGTCGCTGCCGGGCGGAGCGGTCGACCACGGTGAGGACCCGAACCACACAGTCGTCCGCGAGACCGCCGCCGAGACGGGCCTCTCGGTCGCCGTCTCGGGCCTGGCCGACGTGCTCGCCGACATGCGGGCGCTGCCCGAGCGCGGCATCACCATCCACACCGACCGGCTGATCTACCGGGTGGCGGTGCGGGGCGGCACCCTCGCCGACCGGGTCGGCGAACGCCCCACCGACCTGGCCCGGTGGTACACGCTCGACGAGGCCCGCGAGTTGCCGCTGCGCTCGTTCACGGCCCGCGCCCTCGGCCTGCCCGCCTCCTCGGCCGACGTGGTGCCCGACGAGGTGCCCGAGTTCCCCTCCTTCTACGCGGTGCCCGGCCCGGACGGGCTGCACCGGGCGCAGCGCTTCGCCGCGTACGCCGTGTGCACCGACCCGGCCGGTCGGGTGCTGCTCACCCGGATCTCCGACGGCTACCCCGGGGCCGGCTGCTGGCACCTGCCCGGCGGCGGCACCGACTACGGCGAGCAGCCCGGCGCGGCGCTCATCCGGGAGTTGGTGGAGGAGACCGGCCAGTCCGGCCGCCTCGTCGAGCTGCTGGGTGTGGCGAGCCACCGCGACGCCGCCTCGCTCGGCCCGGAGGGCTACCCGATCGACTGGCACGGCGTCCGCGCCTTCTACCGGGTCGTCGTCGACGAGCCCAACGCGCCGACGATCACCGACGTCGGTGGCTCCACCTGCGAGGCCCGTTGGTTCGCCCGCGAGGAACTGGGCGCCCTCCCGACCGACCGCCTGACCGAGGTGACCGCAGAAGCAGTCCAAGCAGCCCAACTAACCTAACCCCCACCCCCACCCCCACCCCCACCCCCACGCCCCCGGCCTCCCTCGTCGCGGCGATCATGAAGTTATTGTCGGGACACGCCGGGATGGGCGGCGATAACTTCATGATCACCGGCCTGGAGGCGGGTGCGGGGAGCGGGGGCCTGGTTGTGGAGCTGGTGCGGCGGGTTGCGGCTTATGGTCTGTTGTCGGCCTCGGGGCGAGTTCTGGTTGTTCGGGGGGCTGTGGGGGCGGTGTGGTCGCTGCCTGGGGGGCCGGTCGCGCACGCCGAGCATCCTGAGCGTGCGGTCGTGCGCGCGGTGGGCGAGCAGACCGGGCTGACCCTGTCGGTGGGCCGGTTGCGGGCCGTGGTCGCGGACGTCAGCACCCTCGCGCAGGACGGTGTCTCGCTGCACACCGACCGGTTGCTGTTCGAGATGACCGTTGACGGCGATGCGCCGGGCGACACCGGAGACGGCACGATCGTGGCCCGCTGGGTCAGCCCCGAGGACGCGGCCCGGCTGCCGTTGACGCCGTTCAGCGCCGAACTGCTCGGACTGCCGGTCACCCCGCTCCCGGCCGACGCGCACCCGTCCGCCGAGCCGCTCCCGCCGCCGCACCCGGATCGCCGGCTGCGCTTCGGGGCGTACGGGCTGGTCACCGACCCGGCCGGGCGGGTCCTGCTCACCCAGATCGCCGACGGCTATCCCGGGGCCGGCAAGTGGCACCTGCCCGGCGGTGGCACCGATCACGGCGAGCAGCCGACCACCGGGCTGCTCCGTGAGCTGGTCGAGGAGGGCGGTCAGGTGGGCCGGGTGGTGGAGCTGCTCGGCGTGGACAACCTGCACAACCCGGCCGCGCTCGGCCCGGAGGGCCGTCCGCTGGACTGGCACGGCGTCCGGGTGATCTATCGGGTGCTCGTGGACGTACCCACTGACGCGGTGGTGACCGAGTCCGCCGGTGGCTCGACCGCCCGGGCGGGCTGGTTCACCATCGCCGAGACAGCTGACCTGCTGCTGACCGGCATCGCTGCCTCGGCAATCGGACAGCTGGGTCGATAGCACCCGGCTCGGCGAGCCGAGATGGTGACCCTCCGGTACAGTCAGAGACGGGAATGGTGGAGGAAACGGGCGATGAGGCCCGGGATGGGAATAACAAGGCGGTTCGCGCGGTTTGCACCAGATATAAGTACCGCCGGCAGCTATCGCCAAGCCACGTTCCCCTATGCGATGGTGTACTCCGCAAAACGGCTGCCGGGCCACGCAAGGTCCGGCACGAGACAGCCGGACATCCGCCCCAAACGGCGGTAAGCCGATCCGGTGATGGAGGAAACGTGCCGAGAGCCCCATGGCGCCGGCGTCGTACGACTGACAGTCCGCGCCCCGCAGGGCGTCGCTGGGCGGGCCCGTTGCGCCGCAGCAGCACGTTCGCCCGCCAGGTGCTGCTGGTCCGGGTGGGTCGCCGTGACGGCGACCTGCGGACCACCGACGTGACACTGCCCGAGCACCGGTACGCCGACCGCCAGCGCCGCCGTTACGGCCTGGACCGGCTCGGCCGTCCGTCGCTCGGCGTCAACCGGGCCGAGGTCGAGGCGGTCATGCCGGTCAGCCCGGCGCTGCCGCCGATGGCGCACGCCGACGAGGCGTCCCGGTCGATCCCACTGCTGCCCGGCGAGCACACCGTCGCCCGCCGGATGAAGTTCGGCCTGGTCAACGCCTGCACCCTGGCCAGCCTCATGCTCGGCATGCTGGCCATCTTCCTCGCCATGCAGGGCGAGGTGCGCATCGCCGCCCTCTGCCTGATCGCCTGCGTCGGCTTCGACGGCCTCGACGGCGCGTTGGCGCGCCGGCTCGGCGTCGCCAGCCCGTTCGGCGCTCAGATGGACTCGCTGGCCGACATGTGCTCGTTCGGCCTCGCCGCGCCGGTGGTGGTCTACGCCTCGCTCGCCGGCTCCGTGTCGACGGCTGCGGCCGCGGTGGCCTGCGCCCTGGTCGCGGCGTGTGCGGCGATCCGGCTGGCCCGCTTCAACGTCTCGCCGAAGGACGGCCGCTTCTTCTGCGGTGTCCCCACCACCATGGCCGCGGCCGTGCTCGCCGTGACCGTGGCGATCGGCCTGCCGGTGCCCGGCCTGGTGCTGGTCGCCGGGGTGGCACTGCTCGCCTTCGCGATGGTGTCCAGCTTCCCGTACGCCAAGCTCGCGCGCCTGGTGAAGCTGCCGCCGTGGCTCTGGCTGGCCCCGGTGCTCGGCGCGCTCGTCGACATCCGGCTCACGTTCGCCCTGATCGTGGTGGGCTACCTGGTCAGCGGGCCGGTGCTCTGGCTGCGCCAGCGTCGTACCGCCTGATCCGACACACGAAAAGGGGCGCCGCGGACAGCGGCGCCCCTTTTTCGCGTCTTGGCGTCAGCGCCAGCGGGCGATGACTGTGGAGCCGCCGACCACCTTGTCGCCCGGCCCCACCAGCGGGTCCGCGGCCTCGGCCGGCAGGTAGACGTCGGTCCGCGAGCCGAACCGGATGAGCCCGAAGCGCTCCCCCTTCGCCAGCAGCGCGCCGATCGGCGCGCGCTGCACGATGCGGCGGGCGATCAGGCCGGTCCGCTGCGCGACCACCACCGTGCCACGGCTGGTGTCCAGGACGGTGTACGCGGCGACGTTGTGCTCGGCGTCCGGCTTCATCGCGTTGACGAAGCCGCCGTCGGCGACGAAGTAGTCCACGACCTTGCCGGCGACCGGAGCCCGGTTGACGTGCACGTCCAGCACGGAGAGGAAGACCGCGACGCGCAGCCACTCACCGTCGCCGAAACGCTCGTCGTGCAGGCGCTGCACCGACAGGACCTTGCCGTCCGCGCTGGCCACCACGGCGTTCGGGTCCTCCGGGACGTCCCGCTGGGGATCGCGGAAGAACGCGGCGACCGGCCCGGCGGCCAGCGCCGGCAGCAGCCACAACTTGGACGACGGACGCGCCACCCGGGCCAGCGCCGCCAGACCCAGTGTGATGCCCGCCGCGGCCACCCCGTTGGAGTCGATGTGCATTCCCCGGGTCAGCGGCACGCTCGACGGCCGGTACGCCGGGGCCAACCGGTCGGCCGTGGCCGGGCTGGCCGGGGTGAACCGGAGCCGGTAGACCCGTACCGGCGGTGTGTTCCGCAGCACCAGGTCCCCGCCGACGCCGTAGAGGGCGTCCTGCCGGGCCAGCTCGCTGGCCGCGCCGGTCGTCCGGCCCGGCGTCGCGGTGGTCGCCACGCTCAGCACCCCGCCCTCGGTCAGGTACTTGGACAACCCGTCGATGCCGCTCCGGGTCTCCTCGGCGGTGCCGATGAACGCCTCGCCGGCGATGACCACGGCGGCGGCCTCGGCGTCGGCGAGCGAGTCGACCACGCGTACGCGGTCGGCGACCCACCGGCCCTGGGCGGTGACGTGCTCGCGGAGCACGGGGGCGCCGGACGAGTCGGCGGGCACCACGGTGAGCTGGTCACCGGGGAGCAACGCCTCGATGGCCGCGGCCAGCACCGCGGACTCCGGGCTCGCGCCGACCAGCAGGGCGGCCTTCGGGTCGTTCATCCGGGCCAGCTCGGTGACGAGGGTACGGGCGGCTCGCTCGCCGATGCGGACCGGACCGGACCGGCCGGTGGTACGCACGGCGGGGGACTGCGTCATGTCGGGCGGGCTCCTGACGGGGTAGAGACGGGAATCGCGGCGGGGCCGCCATGGCGGGGGCGGGCCGGCCGGCGGAGGCGAGATCTCCACCGGTCAGCATATGCGCCTGCCCGCGCCGGCCGCACCGCCGTGGAGCTGGTGCGGGCCGGCGCGGGCAGGTGGCCGGGTCAGGATTCCCGCCGTCGGCCCTCCCGCTCGTCCGCCGGATCGTCGCCGGTCGCCGTGCTCGGGTGGTCGGGCCGGGGCTGCTCGTCGGCCCCGTCGCCGGGCCGGTCGGAGACCGGCGCCGCCTGCGACTCCGACGCGACGTGGGCCAGCCAGGCGGGGTGGATGGCGTCCGCCGACGCCTCCGGTGCCCGGATCTCGGCGGTCGACGCCTCCGGCAGACGCATCTCGGCGGTCGGCGCCTCCGGTGCCCGCAGGGCCACGGTGGGTGCCTCTGGCGCCGGTCCCGGCAGGGGAGCGTCCCAGGTGGAGTGTTCGGCGGTCCAGGCCGGAAGGCCCGCGCCGGAGGTCGGGGCGGGCACCCCGGAGGTCGGCACGCCGGGCTCGGCGGCGCCCGTGACCGGCCCGGACGCCGAGGTCGGCGTGCCGGGCTGCTGGGCCGCGATGGTGGCCGGGTCGGCGACGTCGTTCGGCTCCGGGCGGCCGGAGCGGCCGGAGCGCAACGCGCCGACCAGACCGAAGATCCCGATCAGGATCAGCGCGCCGGCCAGGAACCAGCCGACCGGCGGCAGCGCGAGCCCGAGCAGTTGGGCGAGCAGCCACCAGGCCGACAACGCCAGGAACACCAGCCCGAAGGCGAACGAGAGCAGGTCCGTACGGTGAGCCTTCACCGGGTCACCTCCAGGTTGCCGGCATTGACGTGGATGTACAGGCGCAGCTTCCCGCCGCCGGGACCGTCCGCGCCCAGGTCGGTGGACTCCCGCAGGCGGCCGTCGATCCCGCCGGAACGGTTGCCGAAGATGGTGGCGTCGCCGGCGTTGACGTCGGCCACGGTGGTCACGTCCACGTTCGGCGGTACGACAACCGTCGCCTGCCCGAAGTTGATCGCGACGGTCACCTCGCTGTCCTGCTTCGTGAAGTCGATGCCCCGCAGGTCGAGCACGGCGTCACCGAAGCTGTTCTCGTACCGGTTGGCGAGGTCGCGGTAGTCGGTGGGCGCCCAGGTGACCGCGCCGTCCACGCCACGGATGCGGTCGTAGGACTCGGCGACCGTGGCGGTTCCCAGAGCCGCGGCGGTCACCAGGCCGAGCGCGATCAGCCAGCGGGCCCGACCGAACCAGGTGCCGACCAGCAGCCCCAGCCCGATCGTGGCCAACGCGGCCGCGAAGTACGCCGAGGCGCCGACGGCGAAGACGTCCAGCAGGTCGAGCAGGGCGACCACGCCGAGGGCCAGGAAGATCAGCGAGAAGGTCACCGCGCCGAGCGGTGAACGCTCCCGGGGCCGCTTCGGCGGCTTCGGTGGTTTGGGCGGCGGATACGCGGCCGGGGCCGGCGCGGCGTACGGGCCGTGTGGCGCGAACGGTGGGCGGTACCCGCCCGGCGTCGCCGCGGCCGGGTAACCGGACGGACCGGCGGGCACTGCGGTCACCGGCGCCGACGGCCAGCCGGCGGTGGGGGTGACCTCGGTGGCCGTGCCGCTGCCCGGCCAGCCCTGCTCGGGTGCCGGCCAGGTGGCCTCCTGCGGCCCGGTCGTGGCGCCGGCCGGCTGCCCGGACACCGGCCCCGCCCCGGACGACAGCGCCGCCCCGGACACCGGCTGCGCGCCGACGAACGGCTGCGTGGCGGTGGCCGGCTGGGTGCCGTGGACGGGCGCGGGTGCGCTCGGCCTCTCACCCGGCGCCGCGGCGGCGTACGCCGGAGCGCCACCGGCCAACGGCGCGGTCGCCAGCGGCCCGGTGGACGGCGCCGCGCCGTACGTCGGAGCGGGCCAGGCGACCGGCGGGACCGGCCCGGGTGGCGTACCGGTCGGGGCGGGCGGCACCGGCCCACCCGGGGCGCCGGGCTGTGGTCCACGACTGTCCCGGTTGAGCAGCAACGCGCCGCCGATCAGGATGGCCGCGCCGAGCAGCACCGCGCGGAAGGCGTCGGTGACGATGTAGCCGAAGCTGGCCGCCACCAGGATGCCCAGCACGATCACGGTCACCGGGGACATGCTGGAACGGCCGCGCCCCAGCATCGACTCCACCGGGGATGCCGTGTCGCCCTCGTTCGGGATGATCAGCCAGGCGGCGACGTACACCAGGATGCCGATGCCGCCGAAGAACCCGAGCACCGCGAGCAGCACCCGCCAGAGCACCGGATCGGTGTTGGTGGCTCGTCCGATCGCCGCGCAGACCCCGGCCAGGTAACGGCCGTCGCGCGGTCGGACCAGCCCGTACCGCGAGGTGAAGCCGGTGCCGCCCAGCGGCCCCACGGACGGCCCCGGCCCACCGGGCCCTCCAGGCGTACCCGCGCCCCCGCCGGGCCCGTAGCCCGCACCGGTCGTACCGCCGCCGGGCCCGTAGCCCGCACCGGTCGTACCGGCGGGCCCGTAGCCTGCGCCCGGCGCGAAGCCGGCGCCGGGCGCGTAGCCCGCAGCGGGTCCCTGGCCCGTGCCGGGCGTGTAGCCGGCGCCGGGCGTGTAGCTCGCGCTCGGAGGCTCGTACGCGCCCGGCGTCGGTTCGGCGGTCGGGCCGGTGTCGGCGGGCGGGCCGAACGTGGTGGGCTCGGTCCAGCCGGCGGGGGTCCCGGCTGGTGCGGGCGGTGCTGAACCGCCCGGCTGTGCCGACCCGGGGCGGGGCGGCGGGGCAGCTTCCTCGGTCATGCCTCGATCCTGCTGCCCGCGTCGCCCGAACGACCTCAGGACCCGACCCTGACCCCACCCTGAGATCCGGGCGGCCGGAATGTCGGGGGCGTCCCCGTGGTCGGCGGACGCCGCAGCGTGTGACGATCGGACTCACCGACCTCCGGACAGCCCACCACCGTGACCAGGGAGCCTGCGATCAGCACCGTGACCCCGCCTCCGCGCCTGTACCGCGCCCCCGAGCATCGGATGGCCGCTGGCGTCGCCGCCGGTATCGCCGACCATCTCGGCATCTCGGTGCTGCGCGTGCGGGTCGCGTTCATGGTGCTGCTCGGGCTGAGCGGGCTCGGACTGCTGCTCTACGCGGCCTTCTGGGCGGTGGTGCCGCTGCGCCCCGGTGACACCGCGGTGCCGCCCCGGCGCGACGTGGCCCAGCTCCTGCCGTTCGTCGGGATCGGGCTCGGTGTCCTGCTGATCCAGGTGATGGTCTTCGACTCGGTCGGCGCGGCGGGCACCGCCGGTTGGCTGGTGGCCATCATCGCGGTCGGCGCCGGGGTCATCTGGCACCAGTCGGCGCCCGAGCGGCGACGGCGCTGGGGCGACACGATGCCGGTCCCGTGGCTCGGGGCGGTCGTCGAGGAGAGCGACCGGCGGGCCTTCGTCCTCCGGTTCATCGGCGGCGGGGTGCTGGTCGCGGTCGGCATCATCGGTGTCGCGGCGGTCTACTCGCCGGCACAGAACTTCGACGCGGTGATCAACGGGGTGATCTTCGCGCTGGTCGGGTTGGCCGGGGTCGGGGTGGTCACCGCGCCGGTGCTCTGGCGGACGTACAGCCAGCTCCGCGCGGAGCGCGAGGGGCGCATCCGCGAGCAGGAGCGGGCCGAGCTGGCCGCGATGGTGCACGACCAGGTGCTGCACACGCTGGCGCTGATCCAGCGCAACGCCAGCGACGTCAAGACGGTGCAGCGGCTGGCCCGGGGGCAGGAGCGTTCGCTGCGCAACTGGCTCTACAAGCCCACGGCGTCACCGAGCGAGCGCTTCGCGGCCGCCCTGGAGCAGGCCGCCGCCGAGGTCGAGGACACCTTCGCGATCACGGTGGAGACCGTGGTGGTGGGCGACCGGGAGACTGACGAGAAGGTCGGCGCGCTGGTCGCCGCCGCGCGGGAGGCGCTGGTGAACGCGGCCCGGCACGCCGGCGTGCAGACCGTGTCGCTCTACGCCGAGGTGGAGCCCGATCAGGTCAGCGTCTTCGTCCGGGACCGGGGCAAGGGCTTCGATCCGGATACGGTGGAGGACCACCGGCACGGCGTACGCGGTTCGATCATCGGACGGATGAAGCGGCACGGCGGACGGGCCGAGATCCGGTCCGGCCCGGGGGAGGGGACCGAGGTCCGGTTGATCCTGCCGATCTCCCGGGACTCGTCCGCAGCGGAGAGGAACAAATGACCATGGCCGAGCAGCCGATGGAGCACCTCGACCCGGCGACCAGCCGCCCGGAACGCCTGCGGGTTTTCCTGGTCGACGACCACGCGATGTTCCGTGCCGGGGTGCGTGCCGAGCTGGGCGCCCATGTCGAGGTGGTGGGTGAGGCGAGCACGGTGGCCGAGGCGGTCACCCGGATCGCCGCCACCGTCCCGGACGTGGTGCTGCTCGACGTACACATGCCCGACGGCGGTGGCCGCGCCGTGCTGGAGGCGATGCGGCGCAGCCATCCGCAGGTCAAGTTCCTGGCGCTGAGCGTCTCCGACGCGGCGGAGGACGTGATCGGGTTGATCCGGGCCGGCGCCCGGGGGTATGTCACCAAGACCATCTCCCCGGACGAGCTGACCGCGGCGATCCGTCGGGTCGCCGACGGTGACGCGGTGTTCAGCCCCCGGCTCGCCGGGTTCGTGCTGGACGCCTTCGCGGCCCGGCCGGACGCCCCGGTGGCCGACCCCGAGTTGGACCAGCTCACCAACCGGGAGCGGGAGGTGCTGCGCCTGCTCGCCCGGGGGTACGCGTACAAGGAGATCGCCAAGGAGCTGTTCATCTCCATCAAGACGGTGGAGACGCACGTGTCGAACGTGCTGCGCAAGCTCCAGATGTCCAACCGCTACGAACTGTCCCGCTGGGCGGCGGACCGCCGGCTCGTGTGATCTATTCCTCCGCCCCGGCATTTCGGGCAGATGCCACGGATGCCGCCGGGCGGGGCTGACAAACGATCACCCGTCGTCCCATACTGCCCCGGTCCCGTTTCCGCGCGTGGGTGTTGGCATCCCGCGGAGGCGGCGGCTTACGCGTGCCCGCGGTAGCGGGTCACCCCTGGGGGAGAGGTACACAATCTTGATGTTGGGACAACGAGGACGACACTGGGCGCGGGTCGCGTTGGCGGCCGTCGCCGGCGGCGCGCTGGCGCTCGGCGTGGCGGGTGCCGCAGCCGCTGCTCCGGCCACCGGTGTGGCCAAGGTGGTCGATGGCACCGAGGTCACCCTGAAGCTCGACGGCAAGACGCGCACCACGTCTGCGCTCGCTCTGAAGATCGACGGCAAGCTGGTGCCGGCGTTCTGCATCGACTACCACACCAGCGTGAAGCTCGACGGCAAGTACGAGGAGGGCAGCTGGGACGAGTCCGAGGTGCGGAACCTCGGCAAGGTCCAGTGGGTGCTCACCCACGGCTACCCGAACGCCGACTCCACCGCGCTTCTCGCCGCCGCCGGCGTGGAGACGAAGGTCGGTAAGAAGCAGCTGGAGACGCTGCTCTACTTCGGCACCCAGACCGCCGTCTGGCACTTCAGCGACGGCATCGAGCTGGGCGCCTGGGAGAAGGACCTGCAGGCCCGCAACCAGTACGAGGTGATCACGAAGGTCCGTGACTACCTCATCAAGAACGCCACCGACCAGCCGGAGCCGCGTGCCGAGCTGTCCGTCGACCCGGCCAGCGCCACCGCGACGGTCGGCGGCAAGGCCGGTCCGTTCACGGTGAAGGGCCCGGCGGGCGCCATCACCGTGGCGGCCACCGGCGGCACCGCCGTCGACGCCGAGGGCAAGCCGGTCACCACGACCACCAACGGCGGGCAGTTCTGGCTGGCCGCTGAGGCCGCCGGCGCGGTCAACGTGACCCTGACCGCGCAGGACTCGGTCTCCTTCGGCCGGGTGTTCCTGTTCACCGGCGCCAAGAAGGCGCAGAAGCTGATCCTCGGCGGCAGCACCGGCGCCACCGTCACCACCCAGGCGGCGGCCACCTTCACCGCCGTCCCCACGACGCCGCCGACCACCCCGACGGCGACCCCGAGCGGGTCGGCCTCGCCGACCACCCCGTCGGCCACGCCGTCGGACTCGGCGCAGCCGGCCAGCCCGGCCCCGTCCACCTCGCCGGCGAGCAACGGTGGCGGCCTGCCGCTGACCGGTTCGCCGATCGCGGCGGCGGCGACCGCCGGTCTGCTGCTGCTCGCCGCGGGTGCGGTGGCCGTCCTCCTGGTGCGTCGTCGCAAGGTCCGCTTCACCGCCTGATCCATCCCCGCCACACCACCGGCCCCGGCCCCGCCTCCAGGCGGCGCCGGGGCCGGTGTCGTCGCAGCCGCCGCGGTCGCTCTTCGGTGATCAGAAAACCGTCCGCGGCACCCTCGTCCACCCAGCCGGCCATGGTGCCCGTGCAGCCGACGTTGACCTCGTCCGGACGGGTAAAGAAAGTCGAGCCCGCGTTAGACGTCGGACCGCGTGGTCGTCAAGCGAAAAAGCTCACATAAGCCGAGCCTGAGCGGGGCGCGAGCGTCCCAGCAGGTCAGGTACTTCCAGGTCGGAGACACCTGAACTGACCGTTTTGTGATCATTTTTCAAGTATCGGCAACGTGGCGGACAACTAACGGCTTGATAACGGCACCTTCACGAAAGCGGCCAGTGGGTGTCACAGTGGCAGCACCTCACCCTCGGTGTGTGGCACTCCGCACGGCCCACGACCACGGCCTCCGCTGTTTTCCCGGCGGGTTCGTGGCTGTGCCGCCTGCGCAGAGTCGCGTCTCGTCGGGTGAGGGAGCCCGGCGGATCGGAACATCAGGGGTGTCCCCAACTTCCCTGTGGTCCCGACGACCCCCGCCCCGGGGTGGTCGGGCGGTGTCACCCCCAAACGTGCGTGAAACCCACGACGGAACCAGGTTAGAAAGAGGAGGCCCCTCGGAATGAGAGTCTCGAAGCGGGCGACGAGCGCGATCGCGCTCAGCGCGGCTGCCGCGCTTGTCGCGAGCGGTTGCTCGAGCGGTGACGGCGACGGCGACGCCGCCGCCAGCAAGGATGGCGCGATCGTCATCCACGGCGTCCAGCCGGAGAACCCGCTGGTTCCGTCGAACACCACGGAGACCGGCGGTGGCAAGATCATCGACTGGCTGTGGACCGGCCTGGTCGAGTACCCCAACGACGGTGGGGCCCCGCGCAACGCGCTGGCCGAGTCCATCGACACCAAGGACTCCAAGGTCTTCACGATCAAGATCAAGAAGGGTACCAAGTTCCACGACGGTACCGAGGTGAAGGCGAAGAACTTCGTCGACGCCTGGAACTGGGCCGCGTACTCGCCGAACGGCGCGCAGAACGGCTCCTTCTTCTCGGACATCGCGGGCTTCGACAAGACCTACACCGAGGACCCGGACGGCCCGGACGGCCCGCAGAAGGCCCCGACCCCGACGGCCGACAAGCTCTCCGGCCTGAAGGTCATCGACGAGCAGACCTTCGAGGTCACCCTCGCCGCCCCGACCGCGGTCTTCCCGACCAAGCTCGGCTACAGCGCGTTCATGCCGCTGCCGGACGCGTTCTTCACCATGAAGCCCGAGGAGTTCGGCAAGAACCCGATCGGCAACGGCCCGGTGAAGTTCGTGTCGTGGCAGGACAACGTCCTCATCAAGCTGACTCGTTTCGACGACTACAGCCTGCGCGACAAGATGAAGATCAAGGACGTCGACGTCAAGCTGTACCAGGACGAGACGGCGGCCTACGCCGATCTGCTGGCCAACAACCTTGACTTCATGGAGGTTGTCCCCACCTCGGCGCTCGCCGGCGACAAGTGGAAGACCGACCTCGGCGACCGCGGCCTGAACACCGTCACGCCGTCGACCGCGTTCATCGCGTTCCCGATCTACGACAAGCGCTTCCAGAACCCGAAGCTGCGTCGCGCGGTGTCGCTGTCGATCAACCGGCAGGAGATCTCGGACAAGATCTTCTTCGGTACCCGCAAGCCGGCCGACAGCTGGGCGAACCCGCTGACCCCGGGCGCCAAGCCGGGTAACTGCACCGCCTGCAAGTTCGACCCGACCACGGCCAAGCAGCTGCTGACCGAGGCCGGCGGCTTCACCGGTGAGATGGTCTTCTACTACAACTCGGACTCCAGCCACAAGGACTGGATGGACGCGGTTGCGCAGCAGGTCAAGACCAACCTCGGCATCGACGCGCGGGCCGAGGGCATCCCGACCTTCGCGGTGTTCCGCCAGAACATCAACGCCCACAAGATGACCGGCCCGTACCGTGCCGCCTGGCAGCAGGACTACCCGGACGTGGAGAACTGGGTCAACCCGCTCTACGTCAAGGGTGGCTCGTCCAACGACGGCCTGTACAGCAACCCCCAGGTCGACACCCTGGCCAAGCAGGCCAGCGCCGCGCCGAGCCTGGAGGCCTCGCACGAGGCGTTCGCCAAGGCCGTCGAGGTTGTCGACCAGGACGTCCCGAGCATCCCGGTCTACTTCTACGGCCAGCAGTCCGGCCACTCGGAGAAGATCAAGAAGCTCGAGCTGAACAACGTCGGCGAACTCGACATCACCTCGGTCGAGCTCTGATCCGAACGGTCTGACCCCGGGTCGGGCTCGCCACATCCGGTGAGCCCGACCCGGGGCCGTTCCGCGAGTGGGTGCCACAGCACTCCACTCGCCACGTTGTCACCACCGTGTCGGCCGTCCGACGCGCCCCCTGTCTGGAGGACCACCCCATGGGCCGTTATCTGTTGAGACGGCTGCTCCAACTCGTGCCGGTCTTCATCGGCTCGACCTTCCTGATCTACTGGCTCGTCTGGTCCGTCCCGGGCGACCCGTTCGCCGGCAAGTGCGGCGAGCGCCGCTGCCCGGACCAGTACGTCGCGTACATGACCGAGAAGTACCACCTGGACCAGAACGTCTTCGTGCAGTACGGCAACTACATGAAGAACCTGCTCCAGGGCGACTTCGGCCAGACGTTCTCGCAGCGCGACATCGGCGGCATCATCGCCACGGCGTACCCGAACACGCTCAAGCTGGCCCTGGTCGCGCTCGCCATCGAGGCCGTGATCGGCCTCGGCGCCGGCATCCTGACCGGTCTGCGCCGCAACGGCTTCCTGGACAACCTGGTCCTCGTCTCGACCCTCTTCCTGCTCGCGCTGCCGGTGTTCGTCGTCGGCTTCGTGCTGCAGTGGCTGCTGGGTGTGCAGTGGGGCATCGTCAAGCCGACCGTCTCGTCCGAGATGCGATTCTCCGAGCTGATCGTGCCGGGCTTCGTGCTCGGTAGCGCGTCGGTGGCGTACATCGCCCGGGTGGCCCGAACGAGCATCGCGGAGAACCGCCGTGCCGACTACGTGCGCACCGCCATCGCCAAGGGCCTGCCGATGCGCCGGGTCGTGGGTGTGCACCTGCTGCGCAACTCGCTCATTCCGGTCGTCACCCTGCTCGGCACCGACCTCGGCGCCCTGATGGGCGGTGCGATCGTCACCGAGGGCATCTTCGGCATCAACGGAATCGGCCGCGAGGTCTACCGCGCGATCGTCACCAAGGAAAGCGCTACCGTGGTTGGCATCGTGGTCGTACTGGTGGTCGTCTATCTGCTGATGAACCTGTTGGTCGACCTGCTCTACGCCGCCCTGGACCCGAGGATCCGTTATGAGTGACCCAAGCACCGCATCGATTGTCAGCACCCCTCCCGCACAGGTGACGGACACCCCGGCCACCTCCGGGCCGCAGGGCAACGAGAAGCCGCGTGGTCTGCTCGGTGACGCCTGGCGGGACCTGCGCCGTAAGCCGCTGTTCTGGATCTCGACGACGATCATCGTCATCTTCCTGTTGATGGCGGCCTTCCCGTCGCTGTTCGCCCCGGGCGACGCGGTCAACGGATCGCTGTCGCGCAGCCTCAACAAGGCGTCCGGCAACGCGTGGTTCGGGTACGACCTGCAGGGCCGGGACGTCTACGCCCGGGTCATCTACGGCGCGCGTGCCTCCATCGTGGTCGCCGTGCTCTCCGTGGTCGGCACCCTGCTGATCGGTGGTGCCATGGGCATCATCTCCGGATACCTCGGTGGCTGGGTCGACACGATTCTCAGCCGGGTCGCGGACGTGTTCTTCGGAGTGCCGTTCGTGCTCGGCGCGATCGTCATCCTGACCACGTTCAACGGTTCGGGCAGCAGCAACAGCAAGGCCGAGATCATGGGCCTGGTGATCATCTCGCTGATCGTGCTGAGCTGGCCGGTCGTGATGCGGTTGATGCGTTCCTCGGTGCTCTCCACCAAGGAGGCCGACTACATCGTGGCGGCGCGTGCGCTGGGTGCCGGCAGCGGCCGGATCATCCTCAAGCACCTGCTGCCGAACTGCCTGGCCCCACTGCTGGTCTACGGCACGATCATGGTCGGCTCGTTCATCGGCGCCGAGGCAACCCTGTCGTTCCTGGGTGTCGGCCTGAAGTCGCCGGTGGTGTCCTGGGGCATCATGATCAGCGAGGGTAAGGATTTCATCCGGGTCGCGCCGGGGCTCGTGTTCTTCCCCGCCGCATTCCTCGTCGCCGCGGTGCTGAGCTTCGTGATGCTCGGTGAAGCGGTCCGCGAGGCTCTCGATCCGAAACTCCGCTAGGGGAGATCCAGTGTCCGACATTCTCGTGTCTGAGCAGTCCGCGCCGGGATCCGGCGGGTCCGGGCGCCCCTCCGGCCGGCTGCTCGAGGTCGACGACCTGCGGGTGGAGTTCCGTACCCGGGACGGCGTCGCAAAGGTCATCAACGGGGTCACGTACCACGTCGACGCGGGGGAGACCCTCGCCGTGCTCGGCGAGTCCGGCTCCGGTAAGAGCGTCACGGCGCAGACGATCATGGGCATCCTCGACACGCCCCCCGGCTTCGTCACCGGTGGGCGGGTCCGCTTCCACGGAAAGGACATGCTCCGCATGTCCGCCGAGGAGCGCCGCCGCATCCGCGGTGAGGGCATCGCGATGATCTTCCAGGACGCGCTCTCCGCCCTGAACCCGGTCTTCACCGTCGGGTTCCAGATCGCCGAACAGTTCCGGGTTCGGCGGGGTCTGGGTCGCGCGGAGGCCAAGAAGCGCGCGATCGAGATGCTCGACCAGGTCAAGATCCCGAACGCCAAGGGCCGGTTCAACAACTATCCGCACCAGTTCTCCGGCGGTATGCGGCAGCGCGCGATGATCGCGATGTCGCTGGCGCTCGACCCCGAGGTGCTGATCGCGGACGAGCCGACCACCGCGCTCGACGTGACCGTGCAGGCCCAGATCATGGACCTGCTCGCGGAGCTCCAGCGTGAGCGGCAGATGGGCATGATCCTGATCACCCACGACCTCGGTGTGGTCGCCGACGTCGCCGATCGGATCGCCGTCATGTACGCGGGCCGGATCGTCGAGGAAGCCGACGTGTACGACCTGTACGCCAAGCCGGCGCACCCGTACACGCTGGGTCTGATCGACTCGATCCCGCGTCTGGACGAGAAGGGGCAGCAGCTCCGGACGATCAAGGGCCTCCCGCCGAACCTGATGAACATCCCGCCGGGCTGCCCGTTCAACCCGCGCTGCCCGATGGCGCAGCCGGTGTGCCGGGAGAAGGTCCCCCCGCTGCTCCAGGTGGGCCCCGCCCGGGCCAGCGCCTGCCACTTCGCCGAGGAGCTGGTGAACCGTGTCTGAGAACATCCTCGAGGTCCGTGACCTGGTCAAGCACTACCCCGTCACTCAGGGTGTGGTGTTCAAGAAGACCGTCGGTCAGGTCAAGGCCGTCGACGGGGTCTCGTTCGGTCTGCGGGCCGGCGAGACGCTCGGTGTCGTCGGCGAGTCCGGCTGCGGCAAGTCGACCCTCGCCCGGGTTCTGATGAACCTGGAGAAGCCGACCGCCGGCAGCGTGGTCTACAAGGGCCAGGACATCTCCAAGCTCTCCGGTGGGGCGCTGCGTCGGCTGCGTCGGCAGATCCAGCTGGTCATGCAGGACCCGTACACCTCGCTGAACCCGCGGATGACTGTCGGTGACCTGATCGGGGAGCCGTTCGAGATCCACCCGGAGGTGGCGCCCCGGGGCAGCCGTCGGGCCAAGGTCCGCGAGCTGCTCGACCTGGTCGGGCTCAACCCGGAGCACATCAACCGGTACCCGCACCAGTTCTCCGGCGGTCAGCGTCAGCGCATCGGCATCGCCCGCGCGCTCGCGCTGCGGCCCGAGGTGATCGTCTGCGACGAGCCGGTCTCGGCGTTGGACGTCTCCATCCAGGCCCAGGTGATGAACCTGCTGGAGAAGCTGCAGACCGAGCTGGGGCTGTCGTACATCTTCATCGCCCACGACCTGTCGGTGGTCCGCCACCTGTCGGACCGGGTGGCGGTGATGTACCTCGGCAAGATCGTTGAGATCGGCACCGAGGACGAGATCTACGAGCGGCCGACCCACCCGTACACCCAGGCGCTGCTCTCGGCGGTGCCGGTTCCGGACCCGACCCAGCGGAACAACAAGACGATCATCCGGCTCACGGGTGACGTGCCGTCGCCGATCAGCCCGCCCTCGGGCTGCCGGTTCCGGACCCGCTGCTGGAAGGCGCAGGAGGTCTGCGCGGAGCAGGTCCCGCTGCTGGAGATCCGGCGCGACTCGGACCACCCGAGCGCCTGCCACTTCGCGGAGCGGCGCGAGATCGTCGCCACCCACGAGGTGTGAGTCACCGGAACCGCCTGCCGACGTCACCACGACGACGGCAGGCGGTTTCGTCTGTCCGGAGCCCTCTGAGCGGTTCGCCACGCTCCCGCACCGCCGGTCGGTGACGACCGCACCGGCGGCCCACCGAGGCGCCTCAGAGCGGCCCGCGGCCCGCGCGCAGCAGCAGCAGCGCCAGTTGGGTGCCGTCGGCGCCGAGCGCGAGCCGGAAGCGCTCCAGGATGTCCCGTTCGCGGGAGAGCACCAGGCGGGTTCCACCGGAGGCCATCCGGGTCGCCCCGACCTCCTGTGACAGCGCGGCCCGCTCCTGCCAGAGCGCGATCAACGCGTGGTCGATCTCGTCGATCCGTTCTCTGATCTGCACGATCCGCGCAGCGGCGGTCGGCTCCACGGTGCCGGTCCGTGCCTCGGACGGGTCGCCGGTCCGCACCGAAGGCACCACCTCCGGCACGCTCCCGCTCGCCGACGGCTGTCCCGCCTCCGGTCCGGCCGGGCCACCGTTCTGCTCCACCACGTCTGTCATCATCGGGTACCTCTCGCGCTGTGGTGCCCGGTGCCCGGAACCCGGGACGAAAAAGCCCCGGACTCCAGGAGCCCGGGGCTTTTCGCAGGTCTGTCGATCAGGCGCGACCTACGGCAGCCGGACTCCCGGTGCCGTAGTAAAAGTAGTAGCGCGCAGCGATCACGCCGTCGAGTATGCCCACGCCGGTGGCCGGCGCGCAAGGATTCCGGCGCAAAAGGGCGGCCCGGCCGTGTGCTCCAGGCGCAGGCACGGCGACCCGGCCTGGCGGACGGCGCGGTCGGGAAGTGTCCGGCTGGCGGCATAGACTTGGTGCGCGATGCATCCTCTCTTCGACATTCCCGCGTCCCCGCCCGCGCCGGAGTCCGCGCCGGCCCGTCCGCACCGGCCCGGGTCGGCCTCCGTCCGCCTCGATCCGCAACAGCTCCTCGCCGGGCTGAACGGGCCGCAGCGCGACGCCGTCAGCCACGCCGGTTCCCCGTTGCTGATCGTGGCTGGCGCGGGGTCCGGCAAGACCCGGGTGCTCACCCACCGGATCGCCTACCTGCTCGCCGCACGGGACGTGCATCCCGGTGAGATCATCGCCATCACCTTCACCAACAAGGCGGCCGGCGAGATGAAGGAGCGGGTCGCCGCGCTGGTCGGCCCACGGGCCCGACTGATGTGGGTGTCGACGTTCCACTCGGCGTGCGTCCGCATCCTGCGCGCCGAACACGAGCACGCCGGCCTCAAATCGACGTTCTCGATCTACGACGCGGACGACTCCCGCCGACTGATGCAGCTGGTCACCCGCGAGCTGGATCTCGACCCGAAGCGCTACCCGGCGCGTGGTCTGGCCGCCCAGGTCTCCAACCTCAAGAACGAGCTGGTCGACCCGGAGCAGTTCGCCGCGCGGGCCAGCGGGCCCAACGAGCGGGCGCTCGCCGAGGCGTACACGCTGTACCAGCGCCGGCTGCGCGAGGCGCACGCGCTGGACTTCGACGACCTGATCATGACGACGGTGCACCTGCTCCAGTCCCACCCGCACGTCGCGGAGAGCTATCGGCGGCGGTTCCGGCACGTGCTGGTGGACGAGTACCAGGACACCAACCACGCCCAGTACGTCCTGATCAAGGAGCTGGTCTCCGGCACCGACGGGCTGGAGCCGGCCGAGCTGTGCGTGGTCGGTGACGCCGACCAGTCGATCTACGCGTTCCGGGGCGCGACGATCCGCAACATCCTGGAGTTCGAGCGGGACTTCACCGACGCGCGGACGATCCTGCTGGAGCAGAACTACCGCTCCACCCAGACCATCCTCAACGCGGCCAACGCGGTGATCGACCGGAACACCTCCCGCAAGCCGAAGCGGCTGTGGAGCGAGGCCGGCGACGGCGAGCGGATCGTCGGCTATGTGGCCGACACCGAGCACGCCGAGGCGGACTGGGTGGGCCGGGAGATCGACCGGCTGGTCGACGCCGACGAGACACGCCCCGGTGACGTCGCGGTCTTCTACCGCACCAACGCCCAGTCCCGCGTCTTCGAGGAGGTGTTCATCCGCGCCGGCCTGCCGTACAAGGTGGTCGGCGGGGTGCGCTTCTACGAGCGCAAGGAGGTCCGCGACGCGCTGGCGTACCTGCGCTCGGTGGTCAACGACGACGACACGGTGAGCCTGCGGCGGGTGCTGAACACCCCGCGCCGGGGGATCGGCGACCGCGCGGAGGCGTGCGTCGAGGCGCTGTCCAGCCGTGATCGGATTTCCTTCGGCGCGGCGCTGCGCCGGGCCCGGGAGGCGCCCGGCATCTCCACCCGGGCGGCCAACGGCATCGCCGACTTCGTGGCGCTGCTCGACGGCGCGCGGGAGCTGGCCGAGACCGGCACCCCGGAGGAGGTGCTGGAGGCCCTGCTGACCCGCTCGGGTTACCTCACCGAGCTGGAGGAGAGCCTGGACCCGCAGGACGCGGGCCGGGTGGACAACCTCCAGGAACTGGTCAGCGTCGCCCGGGAGTACACCGAGCGGATCGAGGCGACCGGCGCCGACGGGGAGCGCGCCACCCTGGCGGGCTTCCTGGAGCAGGTCGCGCTGGTGGCCGACGCCGACCAGATCCCCTCCGACGACCCCGACCACCAGGGCGTCGTCACCCTCATGACGTTGCACACCGCCAAGGGCCTGGAGTTCCCGGTGGTCTTCCTGACCGGGCTGGAGGACGGCGTCTTCCCGCACCTGCGCTCGCTGGGCGACACCCGCGAGCTGGAGGAGGAGCGCCGACTGGCGTACGTGGGCATCACCCGTGCCCGACAGCGGCTCTACCTCTCCCGGGCGGTGACCCGCTCGGCCTGGGGGCAGCCGTCCTACAACCCGCCGTCGCGGTTCCTGGAGGAGCTGCCGCCGGAGCTGGTGCGCTGGGAGCGCACCGAGGGGTCGTACACCTCGTGGGCCGGCGGGGGCGGCGGCGTCGGCGGTCGTGCCGACCGTGCGCCCGGCGGTCGGGGCACCTTCACCGGCGGCACCCCGAAGGCGGCGCAGCTTGCCCAGCGGCTCGGCGTGGACGGCAGCCGCCTCACCACGGCCAGCGAGTTGCCGCAGGGGCCGAAGGTGGCCGCCGGCGACCGGGTCAACCACCAGCGCTACGGGCTGGGGCGCGTGCTCGCCGTGGAGGGGCACGGCCCGGGCGCCCGCGCGCAGATCGACTTCGGCGACCAGACCATGTGGCTGGTGCTGCGACACGCCCCGGTCGACAAGCTCTGACGCCCGAAACGGCACCTTCGCGAGGTCGCGCTAGAACATGGAAAGAGTGGCCTCCGCCAGCGCGGAGGCCACCCTTTCAGGATTCTGTGCGGGCCAGGCTCAGCAGCCCAGGTCGACGCCGCGCGCCCGCATGAACGGGGCGGGGTCGATCTGGTTCCACATGCCCTGGTGCACCTCGAAGTGCAGGTGCGGGCCGGTGGCATCGCCGGTGGCGCCCTCGTAGCCGATCACCTGGCCGGCCTTGACCGCCTGCCCGACGGTGACCGCGATGCGGCTCTGGTGGGCGTAGTGGGTCAGGTAGCCGTTGCCGTGGTCGATGAAGACGGAGTTGCCGTACCCGTCCGCGGCGTCACCGGCCTGGGTGACCGTGCCGGCGGCCGCGGCGCGGATGGGGGTGCCCGAGGGCAGCGCCAGGTCGATCCCGGCGTGCAGGGTGCCCCAGCGCTGGCCGTAGCAGGAGGTGACCGCGGCGCCCGGCATCGGGTCGACCCAGGCGGCCGTCGGCCTGGTGGTCTTCTTCGGCTTCGGCTTCGGCTTGGCGGTGGCCGTCTTCGTCGGTGTCGGGCTGGCGCTGGCCGTCGACGGGCTCACGGTCGGGCTGGCCGACGCCGACGCCGGCGCGCTCGACTCGCGGGTCGAGCGGTCGGCCCGGCTGGCGGCCTCGGCGCGCGACTGGGCGTCGAGCGAGACGGCGGTGGGCGCCGGCCGGTCGGGGCCGGAGGTGGCGACGGCGACCCCACCCAGGCCGAGGGCGACCAGCGCGGCCGCGCCGGCCACGATCAGGCGGTTCCGCCGGCGGGCACGTCGCGGCTGCTCGACGGTGGTGTCGGGGGTGTTCTCGTTCTGGACGGGGCTGTCTTCCTGCACGGCGAACCTTCACAGTCGAGGGGCACTTGACCTCGAAATACTGGTGTCGGGCCGAGTTGGACGACCGTCCGGGACCGGGCGTCCGAACCGGGGGCGGCAGCCCGGCTGACCTGGTATGCGCCGGTCTGAAGCGCTCCGTCCGGAAAAGTGATCATGCTGCGCCGTGCGGTGGGTCACAGTCCATGCTGTGATCCAGCAGACATCAGCCGCATGCCGGGCAGGAAAAAACCGCCCGGATCGACAGATCCGGGCGGTCAACGGGCGGTACGCAGCGTCAGGAACCCGCTACCTCGCTGTAGATTGCCTCGACTTGCAGCTTGATGTCCACTCCGCGCTCCTGGAGGTACGGAACGGGGTCGATCGGCGCGCCCTTGACATGAAGCTCAAGGTGCAGGTGGGTGCCGTAGGCGTGGCCGGTCTGGCCCACCAGGCCAAGCTGGTCGCCCGCCTTGACCTGCTGGCCCTCCTTGACGCTGAGCGCGGAGGAGTGACCGTAGATCGCCTCGCTGCCGTCGGCGTGCTGGACGATCACCGCGTAGCCGTAGCCGCCGAACCAGCCGGCCTTGGTGACCAGCCCGTCGTGGACCGCCACGTACGGCGTGCCCTCGGGGACGACCAGGTCGACGCCTGTGTGCAGCTTGCCCCACCGCATCCCGTACGGGGAGTTGAAGTCGTAGCCCTGCAGCGGCAGCATCCAGACCTCGGGCTCGGCCGCTTCCTTCGTGCGGCTGTCCCGGGAGGCGCGCTCGGCGTTGTCCGCACGGGCCGCGACGTCCTGACTGGTGATCGACGCCTGCTTGAGCTCGTCGAGCACGGTCGGGCTGACGTCCTTGGCGTCGGGCAGGGCCGACGCGCCCAGCGCGACGATGCCCGCGCCGACGAAGGCGGTGGTGACGACGGCCGCGTAACGGCTACGTGGGGGGGTGGGTACGCGGCGGCGACCGCGATATCGATCGGGCTCAGACGACAGGCGCTGGCGCACGCACACCCTCCGTTGTCGGGGTTCCGAGGCGGCCGGTGGACGTCCGTGAAGCTCCGGTGAACGTCTGCCGACCGCGTCGTCACCCGTCCATGGACCTGATGACAACCGTGGACACGTTAACCAACCACCAGGCGACTCACAAGCCAGAGCGCCAAATTGGCGTGTCGATCTGTCCGTTTGCGTCCAAGATTGTCATGCATCGCGCCGTCGAACGGTGCCCCCGTAACCACCCGTTCGTCGCCGAGCGTGACCGATCCGGCGGAGTCGTCCGGCTTGACGCCGGGGCCCGGGTAAGACGGCCTCGATCGACAGTGCCGGAGGCCGTGCCTGGGCGCGGCGGAATGTCGTACGTGTTTCCGGCCCGGATTTCCCGGCCCCGGCCGGGCGGGTTACCGTTCGTTCAGGTGAAGGCCGTGAAGCCGGTGAAAGGTGTGCGCTGATGAGCTCTCGTATTCGGGTCGTCGTCGCGAAGCCAGGTCTGGACGGCCACGACCGTGGCGCGAAGGTCGTCGCACGCGCCCTGCGCGACGCGGGGATGGAGGTCGTCTACACCGGCCTGCACCAGACGCCCGAGCAGATCGTGGAGACGGCCATCCAGGAGGACGCCGACGCCGTCGGTCTCTCCGTACTCTCCGGCGCGCACATGACGCTCTTCCGTCGGGTGCTGGATCTGCTGGCCGAGCGTGACGCCCGGGACATCGTCGTGTTCGGTGGCGGCATCATTCCCAACGGCGACATCCCCGAGCTGGAGAAGCTGGGCGTCGCGAAGATCTTCACGCCGGGCGCCACCACCAAGGCGATCGTCGAGTGGGTCCGGCAGAACGTCGCGCAGCCGGTCGCCTGAGGCGCCGGTCGGTTGCGCCGACCGGATCTGGGCACGGGGGAGGGGCCGGACGCACCCCTCACACGTCCGGCCCCTCTATGCACGATGCCCCGCCGCCACCCCTCGACCGACAGGGCATCGGCCGTATCCCGTCTTTGCGCTGATCAGCGCGCCGACACCTGACTCAACGACGCCCCGACGGGCGGGTTACGGACCCCCGGCAACATCGTCCGGACGATTGACGCCGCCCACGGCGCGGCCGGAATCAGCCCCACTCGGCACGGGGGTTGTGCATTACCGCACACCGTGCACCCGCTCGGTTGCCGGCGGTGCCCACCTCGCTAGGCTGCCGCCAATGGCCTGTTTCAACTGATGACAGGCGTCAAACTGTTTTCTGAACGCTGGTGGCGGCGCGACGGCGCGCCGCGGAGACGGGACGGGACGCGCAATCGTGGACCTGTACGAGTACCAGGGGCGGGACCTGTTCGAGCGGCACGGCTTGCCCGTGCTGGCCGGCGGCGTCGCCACTACCCCGGAAGAGGCCCGTGCGATCGCCGAACGCCTCGGCGGTCGCGTGGTCGTCAAGGCGCAGGTGAAGGTCGGCGGCCGAGGTAAG
Source organism: Micromonospora sp. NPDC005254 (assembly GCF_042872525.1). NCBI lineage: Bacteria > Bacillati > Actinomycetota > Actinomycetes > Micromonosporales > Micromonosporaceae > Micromonospora > Micromonospora sp. NPDC005254. Next base: position 682,289 of record NZ_JBIAKM010000001.1, read on the forward strand.
GCCGGCGGCGTTAAGCTGGCCGAAGGCGCCGAGGAGACGGTGGCCCGCGCCACCGACATCCTCGGCATGGACATCAAGGGCCACACCGTCCACAAGGTCATGATCACGGTGACGGCGGACGTGGCCGAGGAGTACTACTTCTCGTACCTGCTCGACCGGGCGAACCGCACCTTCCTCTGCATCGCCAGCGTCGCTGGCGGTATGGACATCGAGCAGGTCGCCGCCGAGACCCCCGACCGCGTGGTGAAGGCGCCGATCGACGCGAACACCGGCGTCGACGAGGCCAAGGCGCGGGAGATCGTCACCGCCGCCGGCTTCCCGGCCGAGGTCGCCGACCAGGTCGTCGAGGTGGCCGTCGGCCTGTGGCAGGCGTTCGTCGCCGAGGACGCCACCCTGGTCGAGGTGAACCCCCTCGCGAAAGACGGCGACGGGCGGCTGCTGCTGCTCGACGCGAAGATCACCCTGGACGAGAACGCCGCGTTCCGGCACCCGGACCACGAGGCCCTGGTCGACCAGGCCGCCGTGGACCCGCTGGAGCAGGCCGCCAAGGCCAAGGACCTCAACTACGTCAAGCTCGACGGCGAGGTCGGCATCATCGGCAACGGCGCGGGTCTGGTCATGTCGACCCTCGACGTCGTCGCGTACGCGGGTGAGCGGCACGGCAACGTCAAGCCGGCCAACTTCCTCGACATCGGCGGCGGCGCGAGTGCCGCCGTGATGGCGAACGGGCTGGAGATCGTGCTCTCCGACCCGGCCGTGAAGAGCGTCTTCGTCAACGTCTTCGGCGGCATCACCGCCTGCGACGAGGTCGCCAACGGCATCATCCAGGCGCTCGCCCTGCTGGAGCAGCGCGGCGAGAAGGTCACCAAGCCGCTCGTCGTCCGGCTCGACGGCAACAACGCCGAGGCCGGCCGGGCGATCCTGGACGGCGCGAACAACCCGCTGGTACAGCGGGTGGACACCATGGACGGCGCGGCCGAGCGGGCCGCCGAGCTGGCAGCTGCGGGGGTCTGATCATGGCTATCTGGCTGACCAAGGACTCGAAGGTCATCGTTCAGGGGATGACCGGCTCCGAGGGCTCCAAGCACACCCGGCGGATGCTCGCCGCCGGCACCAACGTGGTGGGCGGCGTCAACCCGCGCAAGGCGGGCCAGAAAGTCGACTTCGACGGCACCGAGCTGCCGGTCTTCGCGTCCGTGGCGGACGCCATGGCCGAGACCGGGGCCGACGTCTCGGTCATCTTCGTGCCGCCGCAGTTCACCAAGGCCGCCGTGGTCGAGGCGATCGACGCCGCGATCCCGCTGGCCGTGGTGATCACCGAGGGCGTGCCGGTGCACGACACCGCCGCGTTCTGGGCGTACAACCTCGCGCAGGGCGAGCGGACCCGGATCATCGGGCCGAACTGCCCCGGCATCGCCTCCCCGGGCGCCTCCAACGCCGGCATCATCCCGGCCGACATCACCGGCTCCGGCCGGATCGGCCTGGTCAGCAAGAGCGGCACGCTGACCTACCAGATGATGTACGAGCTGCGCGACATCGGCTTCTCCACCTGCGTCGGCATCGGTGGCGACCCGATCATCGGCACCACGCACATCGACGCCCTCAAGGCGTTCGAGGCCGACCCGGAGACCGACGCCATCGTAATGATCGGTGAGATCGGTGGCGACGCCGAGGAGCGGGCCGCCGAGTTCATCAAGGGCAACGTCACCAAGCCGGTGGTCGGCTACATCGCCGGCTTCACCGCGCCCCCCGGCAAGACCATGGGTCACGCCGGGGCGATCATCTCCGGCTCGGCCGGCACCGCCGAGGCGAAGCAGGCGGCGCTCGAAGCCGTCGGCGTCAAGGTCGGCAAGACGCCGACCGAGACCGCGAAGCTGATGCGGGAGATCATGTCCGGCAGCTGAGCCGGCACGGCAACACCGAAGGGGTCGACCGGAACTGGTCGGCCCCTTCGTCGTACCGCCGGATCAGTCGTTGTTCCAGAACGGGTAGTTGCCGGTGAGGCGCAGGATCGCGCCGCCGATGATGTTGATCACGCCGAACGCGATGGCGAGGTAGCCGAGAACCGGCGACTGGCCGTTGCGCCGCGCGTCGCGCAGTGACAGGTAGCCGAAGATGATGCCGAGGATGCCGCAACAGATCAGGCCGAGGACGATGCCCAGCACGCCCCAGAGTGTGGTGCGGTCGCGTCCCCGGGCCGGCGGTGGTGGGGGCGGCGGGTATGCGGTCGTCACGGCTACCTCCGGGCGGTCGTGGGCGGCGGACCCCGGGCCGCGACCGGCGAACGAGACCCGGTTGGCGACGACGGCCACCCCCTCTGGCCCGACGCTAGACCCGACGGGACGGCTCCGACTCCGGTTCGCCCAACTCGCCGCCCTCCGGGGCGGGTTAACGGACTGCCCCCGCCCGCGCGACGTGCCAGAGTAGAGCGGATGTCCCCCGTCACCCCTGACCCACCCAGCCGTGCCGGCGGCGTACGCGCCGACGACCGGCCGGTCGACCGCGCCGCGCCGCGTCGGCGGGTTCCCGCGCCGCGCGCCGGTGGGTCGCCGCGTGGGCGTGCGCCGCTGGCCGTCGCCGCCGGGGTGGCCGCGGCCGGGGCGGCTCTCACCTCGTACCTGCCGGTCGCCATCGTGCTCGGCCTGGTTCAGCTCGGCGCGGATTCCACCACGCTGGGCGGCACCCTGCGCACCGCGCTCGCCGGTTGGCTGGTGGGGCACGGGGTGCCGCTGCACACCGAGGCGGGCCCGTTCGGGCTCGCCCCGCTGGCGCTCACCGTGCTCGCGCTCTGGCGACTGACCCGGGCCGGCGTGCACGTGAGCCGCGCGATCGGCGCCCGCGACACCCGCTCACCGCGCCGCGCGCTGATCGCCGCCGCAGCGGTCGGTCTGGCGTACGCGCTGCTCGGCGCGCTCGCCGCGGTGCTGATCGGCGCGGGCGGGCCGCAGGTGTCCCCGGTGCGGGCGGCGGCCACGTTCGCGGTGGTCGGCACGCTCGGCGCGCTGGTCGGTGCGATCCGGATCACCGCAGTGACCCGGCTGCTCGTCACCCGGATACCCGGCCCGCTGCGCGACGGCGTACGCGCCGGGCTGGTGGCCGCGCTCCTCCTGCTCGGGGCGGGCGCCGGCGCGGCCGGCCTGGCCGTGGCCATGGGCGGCGGTGACGCCGCGGACATGATCGGCGCGTACCGGACCGGAGTGGCCGGGCAGGCCGGGATCACCCTGGTCAGCATGGCGTACGCGCCGAACGCCGCGGTCTGGTCGACCAGCTATCTGCTCGGGCCGGGCTTCGCGGTGGGCGTCGACACGGCCGTGCGTACCAGTGAGGTGTCGGTCGGCGCGCTGCCGGCCGTACCGTTGCTCGCTGGCCTGCCGCGCGGCCCGGTGGACGGCCTCGGCGCCCTGCTGCTCGCGGTTCCGGTGCTGGCCGGGATGGTCGCCGGCTGGTTGCTCGCCCGCCGGCTGGCCCGGTCCGCCGGGTCGGAGCGGCCGCCGCGGCGCTGGGCGGAGCTGTTGGCGCCGGCGGCGCTGGCCGGGCCGGTGGCCGGCGTGCTGCTCGGCGTCGCCGCCGCGGCCTCCGGTGGGCCGCTCGGCGCGGGACGGCTGGCACAGCTCGGGCCGGTGGCCTGGCAGGTAGGCGCGGTGGCGGCCGGTGTCGTCGCGGTCGGCGCGCTGCTCGGCGCCGCCGCCACCCGGGTGCTCGCCCGGAGCCCGCGCGCCGCTCAGACACCGCCGGTGCGCCCCGGAGTCTGACCGTCCGGCTGCGCGGCCGGCGGTGGCTCGACCGAGGCTGGGCACGGCCGACGGCGGCGCGGCCAACGGCGGTACGGCCAACGTGGCGCGGCCAACGTGGCGCGGAGACGACGCGGGGCGCCCCGGACGGATCCGGAGCGCCCCGTCGGGAGCAGGGTCTTCTCAGGGCTCGGTCGGCAGGTTGACGTTCGCCACGATGCTGATGATGAGCAGCAGGATGCCCAGGCCGACGCCGACCGCGCCGCAGATCAGGCCAGCCTTGGCCTGGCCGGCGTTGCTGGCCTGGCCCTGGGCGACCTTCTGCTTCGCGAGGTAACCGGTCACCACGCCCGCGATACCCACCGGGATGCCCAGGTAGAGGCAGCAGATCAGCGGGATCGACGCGATGCCGAGGATCATCGACACCAGGCCCAGGGTGTTGTTCTGGCCCTGCTGCTGCGGGTAGCCGGCGTTCGGGTACGTCGGGGTGCCACCGTAGGGCTGCTGCTGGCCGTACGGGGCCTGCGGTGCGCCGTACGGGTCCTGCGGCTGCTGGCCGTACGGGGCACCGGGCTGCTGGCCGTAGGGAGCCGCCGGCTGCTGGCCGTACGGCTGGCCCGAGGTGGGCTGGCCGTAGGGCTGGCCCGAGGTGGGCTGCTGGCCGTACGGGGCGGCCGGCGGCGGGGCGTACGGGTCGTGCGGCGGCTGGGGGGCGGTCGGGTCCTGGTTGGGCTGCTGGCCGTACGGGTCCTGACCGGGGTTGCCGGGCTGCATTCGAGAAGCTCCTTGGACTGGTTCCGTCAGTTGCTGCTGTTGTTCCCATCCATGATCGCGGTCAGACCACCTCAGGCACAGCACAGCAGCGCGACGACATACCGCGCATTACCCACGATAACTATTCAGTCCGCCCGTCGGTCACTGTCACAGATCGGCGAACCGCCCAACCGAGGGGCGTCCTGACCTGCCCGATAGGGTGGCCCGGTGACCGAGCCCGCGTCCGCCGCCCGCATCGTCGTCCTCATCTCCGGCTCCGGGAGCAACCTGCAGGCCCTGCTGGACGCCGCCGCCGACCCCGCGTACGGCGCACAGGTCGTCGCGGTCGGCGCGGACCGCGACGGCATCGCGGGCCTGGACCGGGCCGAGGCCGCGGGGGTGCCGACCTTCGTCGAGCGGGTCCGCGACCATGACAGCCGGGAGGACTGGGACCGCGCGCTCACCGCGCACGTCGCCAAGCACCAGCCCGACCTGGTCATCTCCGCCGGCTTCCTCAAGCTGGTCGGCCCGCACTTCCTCGCCGCCTTCGGCGACCGCTACCTGAACACCCACAACACACTGCTGCCGGCGTTCCCCGGCATCCACGGCCCGCGCGACGCCCTCGCCTACGGCGTGAAGCTCACCGGGGCCACGCTCTTCTTCGTCGACGCCGGCATGGACACCGGGCCGATCGTGGCGCAGGTCGCGGTGCCGGTGCTCGACGACGACGACGTGGACGCGCTCACCGAGCGCATCAAGGAAGCCGAACGGCGCCAGCTCGTCGAGCAGGTCGGCCGCCTGGTCCGCGAAGGCTGGACCATCACCGGAAGGAAGGTCACGGTTCCGTGAGTCCCACTCAGGACGGACGTCGCCCGATTCGGCGGGCGCTGGTCAGCGTCTACGACAAGACCGGATTGGTCGAGCTGGCCCAGGCCCTGCACGCGGCCGGTGTCCAGATCGTGTCCACCGGCAGCACGGCGGGCACCATCGCCGCCGCCGGGGTGCCGGTGACGCCGGTGGAGACGGTCACCGGGTTCCCCGAGGTGCTCGACGGCCGGGTGAAGACCCTGCACCCGAAGGTGCACGCCGGTCTCCTCGCCGACCTGCGCAAGGACACGCACGTCGCCCAGCTCGACGAGCTGGGGGTGGCCGCGTTCGACCTGCTGGTCTCCAACCTCTATCCGTTCCAGGCGACCGTCGCCTCCGGCGCCGGCGTCGAGGAGTGCGTGGAGCAGATCGACATCGGTGGCCCGGCCATGGTGCGGGCCGCCGCCAAGAACCACGCCTCGGTAGCGGTCCTCACCGACCCGGCCGGTTATCCGGCGCTGCTCGGCGCGCTCGACGAGGGTGGCTTCACGCTGGCCCAGCGCCGCGCGCTGGCCGCCCGCGCGTTCGCCGACATCGCCGAGTACGACGTCGCGGTGGCCCAGTGGTGTGCCCAGGAGCTGGCCCCGGCCGACGACTCGTGGCCGACGTTCGCCGGGTCCGCGCTGCGCAAGTCGACAGTGCTGCGCTACGGGGAGAACCCGCACCAGCCCGCCGCGCTCTACGTCGACCCGGACGCCCCGGCGGGGCTGGCCCAGGCCGAGCAGCTGCACGGCAAGGAGATGTCGTACAACAACTACGTCGACGCCGACGCCGCCTGGCGGGCCGCCAACGACTTCGCCGACCAGCCGGCGGTTGCGATCATCAAGCACGCCAACCCGTGCGGCATCGCCGTGGGCGCGGACGTGGCCGAGGCGCACCGCCGGGCGCACGCCTGTGACCCGGTGTCGGCGTTCGGCGGCGTCATCGCGGTCAACCGGCCGGTCTCGGTCGAGCTGGCCCGGCAGGTCGCCGAGATCTTCACCGAGGTGGTGGTCGCCCCCGGCTTCGACGAGGGCGCGGTCGAGGTGTTGCAGGGCAAGAAGAACATCCGGTTGCTGCGGGCGCCGGCCTGGAGCCCGGCGAGGGTCGAGTGGCGGCCGGTGACCGGTGGCGTGCTGTCCCAGGTCGCCGACCGGGTGGACGCTCCCGGTGACGACCCGGCGAACTGGCAGTTGGCGACCGGCGAGGCCGCGGACGAGGAGCTGTTGCGGGACCTCGCGTTCGCCTGGCGGGCGGTGCGCGCGGTGAAGAGCAACGCGATCCTGCTCGCCAAGGACGGCGCCACCGTCGGGGTCGGCATGGGTCAGGTCAACCGGGTCGACTCCGCGCGGTTGGCGGTCGACCGGGCCGGCGCCGACCGCGCCCGGGGATCGGTCGCCGCGTCGGACGCGTTCTTCCCGTTCGCCGACGGCCCGCAGATCCTTCTCGACGCCGGCGTCCGCGCCATCGTCCAGCCCGGCGGCTCGATCCGCGACGAAGAGGTCATCGCAGCGGCCAAAAAAGCCAACGTAACGATGTACCTGACCGGAACCCGCCACTTCTTCCACTGACCCTCGTCTGCACCCCGTCGATCATGAAGTTATTGCCCTGACACGCCGATGTGCAGGGCAATAACTTCATGATCAACTGCCCCTTTGGGGTCAGGCTGGCGTGACCGGGCGGAGTTCGGCGAAGTGGCAGGCCGAGGGGTGCGGGTCGGCCGCTCTCGGGACCGTCTGCGGATCTTCCTTGGCGCAGATGTCCTGGGCCTTCCAGCAGCGGGTGCGGAAGTGGCAGCCGCTCGGCGGGTCGGCCGGGCTGGGCACGTCGCCGACCAGCCGGATCATGTTGCGCTGGTCGCGTACCTCCGGGTCCGGCACCGGCACGGCCGAGAGCAGCGCCTGGGTGTACGGGTGGGTGGCACGCTCGTAGATCTCGTCCTCGGTGCCGATCTCGACGATCCGGCCGAGGTACATCACGGCCACCCGGTCGGCGATGTGCCGGACCACGGACAGGTCGTGCGCGATGAAGATGTAGGAGAGCCCGAGCTCGTCCTGGAGCTGCTCCAGCAGGTTGATCACCTGGGCCTGGATGGAGACGTCCAGCGCCGAGACCGGCTCGTCGCAGACGATGATCTCGGGCCGCAGGGCGAGCGCGCGGGCGATGCCGATGCGCTGGCGCTGACCGCCGGAGAACTGGTGCGGGTACCGGTTGATGTGTTCCGGGTTGAGCCCGACCAGGTCCAGCAACTCCTGCACCCGCTTGGCCTTGCTGCCCTTCGGTGCGGCGTCCCGGTGGATCTCGAACGGCTCACCGATGATGTCGCCGACCGTCATCCGCGGGTTCAGCGAGGTGTACGGGTCCTGCATGACCATCTGCATGTTGCGGCGCAGCCGGCGCAGCTCGCCCCCGGAGGCCTTGAACAGGTCCCTGCCCTCCAGGGTGGCCCGGCCCGAGGTGGGCGTCTCCAGCCGCATCAGCAGCCGGGCGAGGGTGGACTTGCCGCAGCCGGACTCGCCGACCACGCCCAGCGTCTCGCCCCGGCGCAGCTCGAAGCTCACGCCGTCGACGGCCTTGACGGCGCCGATCTGCCGCTGGAACAGCACACCCTGACTGATCGGGAAGTGCTTCACCAGGTTGTCGACGGAGAGGATGGTCTCGCCCCGGACCTTGGTGGAGCTAGCGGGCGCTGTCATCACGAACCTCCTGCGCGAAGTGGCAAGCGCTGGTCCGGCCGTCGCCGAGGACCAGGTCGTGCGGCACCACGTCCACGCAGACCTGCTGGACGTACGGGCACCGGGGGTGGAACGGGCACCCGGACGGGATGTGCATCAGGTTCGGCGGCAAACCCTTGATCGTCGACAGTTCCTGGCCGCGGACGTCCATCCGCGGGATCGACTCCAACAACCCCTTGGTGTACGGGTGGGCCGGCGCCTTGTAGAGCGAGCGGACGTCGGCGTGCTCGACGATCCGACCCGCGTACATGACCGCGATCCGGTCCGCGACGCCGGCGACCACACCCAGGTCGTGGGTGATCAGGATCATCGCCATGTTGAGGTCCCGGCGCAGGTCGGCCAGCAGGTCCATGATCTGGGCCTGCACGGTGACGTCGAGCGCGGTGGTGGGCTCGTCGGCGATCAGCACCTTCGGGTCCAGCGCCAGCGCCATGGCGATCATGACGCGCTGCCGCATGCCGCCGGAGAACTGGTGCGGGTAGTCGCCGATCCGCTTGGCGGCACCGGGGATCTTGACCAGGTCCATCAGCTCGACGGCCCGGCGGCGGGCGTCGCCCCGGGACATGCCGGAGCGCTGGCGCAGCGTTTCGCCGATCTGCCAGCCGACCGGGAAGACCGGGTTCAGCGCGGAGAGCGCGTCCTGGAAGATCATCGCGATCTCCTTGCCGCGGACCTGCCGGCGCTGCTCCTCGGACTGGGTGAGCAGGTCCTGGCCCCGGTAGAGGATCTGCCCGGAGCGGACGTGCGCCGGCGGGGTGTCCAGGATGCCCATGATCGCCTGGGCGGTGACGGACTTGCCCGAGCCGGACTCGCCGAGCACCGCGAGGGTCTCCCCGGCGTCCAGGTGGTACGATACGCCGTTGATCACCCGGGCGACACCCTCGTTGGTGCGGAACTCGACGTGCAGGTCCCGCAGTTCCAGCAGGTGACCGCCCTCAGGGGTGGGGGAGGCGGGGGTGGGTTCGACGGTGGAGTGGGTCATCAGAGAGTCACCGCAACTTCGGGTCGAAGGCGTCACGGATCGCGTCGCCGAGCATGATGAACGCGAGCACGGTCAGGGCGAGGAAGGCCGACGGGACGATCAGGGGCGTCGCCGCCTCCCGCATGTGGATCCGGCCGGTGTCGATGTCCTGGCCCCACGAGATGGTCGGCGCCTTCAGGCCGATGCCCAGGAACGAGAGCGTTGCCTCGGCGGCGATGAACGAGCCGAGCGCGATGGTCAGCACGACGATGGCCGGGGCCAGCGAGTTCGGCAGGATGTGCCGCCACATGATCCGACCGTTGCCGGCGCCGAGCATCCGGGCCGCCGCCACGTAGTCCTGCTCCTTGGCGGTGATCACCGAGGAGCGGACGACGCGGGCCGCCGTGGTCCAGCCGAGAATGGCCAGTACGAAGATCACCGCGGCGATCCGGGCGTTGTCGCTGGCGGTGGAGACGCGCTTGAGCAGCACGATCGCGGCCAGCAGCAGCGGGATGCCGAGCACCACGTCGATCACCCGGGAGAGCACGGCGTCGACCCAGCGGCCGAAGTACCCGGCCACCATGCCGACGGTCAGCGCGATCACGCCGGTGCCGAGCGCGGCGAGCGCGCCGACCAGCAGCGAGGCGCGCGTGCCGTAGACCGCGCGGGAGTACGTGTCGCAGCCCTGGAAGTCGTACCCGAAGATGGCCCCGCCGGACGGCCCGGCGTGCTGCCGGGAGAGCAGGCAGTCGCTCGGGCTGTTGGCGGTGAACAGGCCGGGGGCGAGGGCCATCAGGGTGAAGAGGACGACGAGCGTCAGCGAGATCCAGAAGATCGGGTTGCGGCGCAGGTCACGCCAGGCGTCGCCGGCCAGGCTGCGCGGCTTGTGCGGCGCGCCGACCTGGTTCGGTGTGCCCGGCTCGCCCGAGGGGCCCCGCCGTGCGGCCTGGTTCTCGCTGGCCGCCACAGTTTCAAAGTCACTCATGCCGGCACCTCGCTGCGCTCGGTGCCGGCATGAGAGCCCAAGCACGCTGCGCTGATGATTCGTTCGCTGCGCTCACTCATAGCGGATCCTCGGGTCGAGTACGGCGTACAGGACGTCCACCACCAGGTTCGAGACCAGGTAGACCACGACGAGCACGCTGACGATGCCCACCACCAGGGGGCCGTCCTCGGTGCGGATGCCGCGGAAGAGGTTGAAGCCCACGCCGGGGATGTTGAAGACGCCCTCGGTGATGATCGCGCCGCTCATCAGGTTGCCCAGCTCCACACCGAGGAAGGTGACCACCGGGATGAGCGAGTTGCGCAGCACGTGGACGGTGACGATGCGGCGCTTGACCAGGCCCTTGGACCGCGCGGTCCGGACGTAGTCGGCGCGCAGGTTCTCGGCCACCGAGGTACGGGTCAGCCGCAGCGCGGTGGCCAGCGACAGCGAGCCGAGCACGATGCCCGGCAGCAGCAGCGCGTAGAACGTCGGCTGGGAGCCGGCGGTGGGCGGGAAGAGCTGCCACTTGACGCCCAGGAAGTACTGGGCGAGCGGCGCCAGCACGATGGTCGGGATGCCCAGCACGAGCAGGGTCAGCACCAGCGTCGAGTTGTCGAAGATGCTGGCCCGGCGGATGCCGGCGACCACGCCGGCGCTGACTCCGAAGATGATCGCCACGGCGAGCGCGATGAGCGCGAGCTTGAGGGTGACCGGCCAGGCCGCCTGCAGGATGTCGCCGATCTGGCGGCCGGTCAGGGACTGGCCGAGGTCACCCTGGAGCAGGTTCTTGACGTAGTCGAAGTAGCGGTAGAAGAAGCCGCCCACGCCTGTCGCGTCGAGGTGGTACTTCTCCGTCAGGTAGGCCCGTTGGGCCGGCGTCACCGGGCGTTCGCCCGCGAGGGCCTGGATGGGGTCGCCCTGGCCGGCGAACATCAGCGCGTAGACGATCAGGGTGGTCCCGAAGAACGCCAGGACCATCTGCAGTAGGCGCCGCAAGATGTAGCGGAACATGCTTAGCAGTCTCTCCGGAAATATGCGAAAGGGTCGCAGGACGGCATCTCTGGTCGTACCCGAAATATCCGAGACGTGCCGTCCGGCCCGGGGGAGGCCGGCGCCACCGACTGCGGGCCCACGCGAGCGGCCCGGCCGGTACAGCGCGGTCCGGGCCACCCGGGCGTCGTCGCCCGGGTGGCCCGAATCCGTTGGTCAGCTCAGCTGGCCGCTTCGATCTTGATGAGGTTGACCCGCTGGAACAGGTCCATCTGCACGTTCTTGACCTTGGACGAGGTGCCGTACACGTTCTCGCCGAAGCGGAGCGGGATCACCGGCATGTCCTTGGCCAGGATGTCCTCCGCCTGCTGGTACTTGGCGATCGCCTCGTCCTGCGTCTTGGCGGCGGAACCCTCCTTGACGAGCTTGTCGAACTCCGGGTTGCTGTAGCCGTAGTAGTTCGACGAGCCGTTGGTGCTGTACAGCGGGCCGAGGTAGTCCTCCATGGAGGGGTAGTCCATGACCCAGCCCAGCCGGAACATGCCAACCGGCTGCTTCTTCTCGACCTTGGTGAGCAGGTCGGCGAACTTCGGCTCGGCCGAGCCGACAACGTCCACGCCCAGGTTGGCCTTCAGCTGGTTGGCGGTCGCGTCGACCCAGTCCTTGTGACCGCCGTCGCCGTTGTAGGAGATGACGATCTTCGACGGTCCGCCGGCGGCCTGGTAGAGCTTCTTGGCCTCGGTCGGGTTGAACTCACCCGACGCGCCGGTGGTGTTCTCCCGGTAGCCCGGCAGGACCGGCGAGACGAAGGAGCGCGCCGGCGTCTGCGAGCCCTTGAAGACCGACTTGGTGATCTCGTCACGGTCGATCGCCATCGAGATGGCCTTGCGCACGTCCGGGTTGCTGAAGTTCTTGTCGAACGTCGGGAAGGCCAGGAACTGGAACGACGACATCGGGCTGGTCTGGTACCGGTCGCCCAGGTCGGTCGGCGCGTTGCCGAGGCTCTCGGTCGGGATCGTCGGGAGCACGTCCAGGTTGTCGCCCAGCACGTCCGCGTAGGCCGCGGTGAGCTGCTGGTAGACCCGGAACTCGACGTCCTGCACCTTGGGCTTCTCACCCGGGTAGGCGTCGTACCGCTCGACGTCGATCTTGCTGTCGTGCTGCCAGGTGCCCTTCATCTTGAACGGGCCCTGACCGATCGGTGCCTGCTCGTAAGAGTCCTTGAGCACGCCCGGAGCCGAGAACGCGGCGTCCGGCAGCGGGTAGAACGCGTTGTATCCGAGCATCGTCTTGAAATCGATGTACGGAGCGCTGAGCGTCACCTGGAAGGTCAGGTCGTCGACCTTCTTCAGGCCGGACATCTCCTTGGCCTTCGGCTTGTCGCCCTGCAGGTCCTGGTAGCCGGCGATCTTCTCGAAGAAGTAGCTGCCACCCTGGCCGTTGGGCGCGTAGGCGCCGTAGTTCCACGCGTTGATGTAGTCCTCGGACGTGACCTTCTCGCCGTTGTGGAAGGTGTAGCCGTCCTTGAGCTTGATCGTCCAGACCGTGTTGTCGGACGAGGTGATCGACTGCGCGGCGACCTCGTACGGCTTGTTCTGGGCGTCGTAGTCGACGAGCGGGCTGAACAGGCCGGCGAGCACCTGCGACCCGGACGTCTCGGTGGTGTTGGTCGGAACCAGGTGCTGGGGCTCGGCGATCTGAATGCTGACCGCCGAACTGCCGTTGCCGCCGGATCCACCGTCTCCGCCGCTGCCGCAGGCCGCGAGGCCCAGCGTCACCGCGAGCGGGAGGGCGGTCCAGGCGGCGAGTCTACGAACTCGCATAGAGCCTCCTCATCTCCTCACGCTGCGCAGTCAGGCCCGACGCTGGGTTTACGCTGCGCAACAAGCGGTAACGGTAGGTCGAAATACCGGCCGTCGACAACGGCCCGGTTGCGGGTGCGTAACGGTCCGAGGACGTCTTCCTTGCGCGGCTCCCTCGTGCGTGCTAGCCCAAACCGGACAAGCGGCTCTGGGCTGCACATTCGCCAACAAGACCGAAGTGTCGGGGGGTCTGCTGGCAGGGATTCGGCCGCCTCCGGCGGGTCCGTCCGGTATCCGCCGCGTGCGCAGGCGCCGACCGCTTTCGCGGTGACAAGGTCCACAAATTGTCACCCAGAGTGATGAGCAACACGTAACTCATCGTGACCTTCGGTGGTGTGGCCGGTGCCTCGGCGGCCGTCCGGAGTGAGGTCGCCGGAACGGCACGTGCCGGACATGAGACGATCTGGTGGTGACGGCGACGCTTCTGGACGGCAAGGCGACCGCGGCGGAGATCAAGGACGAGCTGCGGATACGGGTGAAGGCTCTCGCGGAGCGCGGCATCACCCCCGGGCTCGGCACGGTCCTGGTTGGCGCCGACCCGGGCAGCCAGGCGTACGTCAACGGCAAGCACCGTGACTGCGCCGAGGTGGGCATCGCCTCGATCCGCCGGGAGTTGCCGGCCGACGCCACCCAGCAGCAGGTCGACGACGTCCTGGCCGAGCTGAACGCCGACCCGGCGTGCCACGGCTACATCGTCCAGCTGCCGCTGCCCGCCCACCTGGACACCCAGCGGGTGCTGGAGCTCATCGACCCGGCCAAGGACGCCGACGGCCTGCACCCGGTCAACCTGGGTCGTCTCGTCCTCGGCTACGACGGTCCGCTGCCCTGCACCCCGCGCGGCATCGTGGAGCTGCTCCGCCGCCACGACGTGGCGCTGCGCGGTGCCACCGTGGCGGTCGTCGGCCGGGGCAACACCGTCGGCCGTCCGCTCGGCCTGCTGCTCACCCGTCGCAGCGAGAATGCCACCGTCACCCTGTGCCACACCGGCACCCTCGACCTCGCCTCGCACACCCGGGCCGCCGACATCGTCATCGTCGCGGCCGGCGTACCGGGGCTGCTGACCGCCGACATGATCAACCCGGGTGCCGTCGTCGTGGACGTCGGCATCACCCGGGTGATCGGCCCGGACGGCAAGGGCCGCTACACCGGCGACGTCGCTCCGGAGGTGGCCGAGACGGCCGGCGCGCTGGTTCCGATGCCCGGCGGCGTCGGCCCGATGACCCGCGCCATGCTGCTGACCAACGTCGTGGAGCGCGCCGAGCGCGGCTGACGCGTCGACGCTGTCCCACGAGTGCCGTTCGCGTCTGTCCGGTCATAACTGTCCGCCCCTGGCCCGATCAGTGCCAGGATGGCTGATACGGTCCGGAAAACCGACTGGTATCAGGGAGTGGGACGACCATGGGTAAGAAGGTCACTGTCGTCGGGGCTGGCTTCTACGGCTCCACCACCGCACAGCGCCTGGCCGAGTACGACGTCTTCGACACCGTTGTGATCACCGACATCGTGGAGGGCAAGCCCGCGGGCCTCGCGCTCGACCTCAACCAGTCGCGGGCCATCGAGGGCTTCGAGACCAAGGTCGTCGGCGTGACCACCGGCCCGAACGGCGAGGGCTACGAGGCCATCGAGGGCTCCGACGTCGTCGTCATCACCGCTGGCCTGCCCCGCAAGCCGGGCATGAGCCGGATGGACCTGCTGGAGACCAACGCCAAGATCGTGCGGCAGGTCGCCGAGAACGTGGCCAAGTACGCCCCCAGCGCCGTCGTCATCGTCGTCTCCAACCCGCTGGACGAGATGACCGCGCTGGCGCAGCTCGCCACCCAGTTCCCGAAGAACCGGGTGCTCGGCCAGGCCGGCATGCTCGACACCGCCCGGTTCAGCAACTTCGTCGCCGAGGCGCTGAACGTGCCGGTGGCGTCGGTACGCACGCTGACCCTGGGCTCGCACGGCGACACCATGGTCCCGGTGCCGTCCAAGAGCACCGTCAACGGCAAGCCGCTGCGTGACGCGATGCCGGCCGAGCAGATCGAGGAGCTGGTCGTCAAGACCCGCAACGGTGGGGCCGAGGTCGTCGCGCTGCTCAAGACCGGTTCGGCGTACTACGCCCCGTCCGCCGCCGCGGCGCGGATGGCGAAGGCCGTGGCCGAGGACTCCGGCGACGTCATGCCGGTCTGCGCCTGGGTCGACGGCGAGTACGGCATCTCCGGCGTCTACCTGGGTGTCGAGGCCGAGATCGGCCGCGAGGGTGTCCGTCGGATCGTCGAGACCGACCTGGACGCCGACGAGCTGGCCAGCCTCCTGGCCGCCGCCGAGGCCGTCCGCGCCAAGCAGGGCGACATCTCCAGCATGTAGTTCGTACCCAACCCGCAGGAGGGGGGGGGGGGGGGGGGGGGGGGGGGGGGGCCCGGGGGGCCCCCCCCCCCCCCCCCCCCCCGCGAAAACGTTTTTTTGAGGGACCCCGCGCGACCAGCCGCAAACAAAAAAAAAAAACAAAGGC
>NZ_JBIAKM010000001.1:697653-795714 GCF_042872525.1 Micromonospora sp. NPDC005254
CCCCCCGCCGCCCCCCCCCCCCCCGCCCCCCCCCCCCCCCCCGCCCCCCCCCCCCCCCCCCCCCCCCCCCCCCCCCCCCCCGGGGCGCCCCCCCCCCCCCCCCCCCCCCCCCTCCTGCGCTCCCGCCCCACCCCGACCCCGTTGATCAAGAGGTTTGCGTCACCACGACCGCGATTCCTGACCCAAACCTCTTGATCAACACGGGTGGGCGGGGGTGAAGGGGGTGGAGAGGTGGGGGGTGGCTAGGAGGGTGGGGTTGTGGGTGTGCAGGGCCGTTAGGCGGGAGGCGCGCGCTTCGTCGGGGTCTACCTCGTGGGCGTACGCCAGGGTGGGGTCGATCAGTTGCACCAGGTGCACCAGGAGATCGCCGGTGAGCAGCATTCGCTCGTCGGCCGCTGTCAGGAGCACCGACTGGTGGCCGGGGGTGTGCCCGGGAGTGGGCAGCAGTCGTACCGCAGGGGTCAGGGTTGTCTCGCCGTCGACCACCCGGAGCTGGCCGGCGGCGCGCAACGGCGCGACCAGCCCGGCCGGCAGCCCTGGGTTGATCGCCTCCGCCGCCTCCAGTTCGGTGCGCTGGAGCAGGTAGCTGGCGTTCGGGAAGTACGGCCGGCCCGGTGTGCCGGTGACCGCCCAGCCGATGTGGTCGCTGTGCAGGTGGGTCAGTACGACCGTGTCGACGTCGACCGGGTCGATGCCGGCGGCGGCCAGTTCGGCGGGTAGCCGACCGGGCACCGGCGCCCAGCTCGCGGCGGGTGCGTCGGTCGGGCCGATCCCGGCGTCGACAAGGGTCACCGGCCCGTCACCCGAACGGATCGCGAAGCTGCGAAACGGCAGCCACCACCGCCCGTCGGCGGTGACCGAGGCGGGGTCGCGGCGGTCGGCCTCCTGCCACTGGGCCGCCGTGGCGTGCGGAAACGCCTCCGCGCGGGGCTGGAAGAAGGCACCCTCGCCGTCGGTGAGCGCGGTAACCGTGATAGACCCGAGGGTGCGGCGAAGTGGCATCGAGCGATGGTGTCAGGGAACTGCTGTGTCGTGCAGCCCGGTTCTCCGGTCGGTCGAGGCCGGCTGAGGGCTGCCGGCCCAATTGCAGTACGCTCGTACTGCTTGAGCACGTGTCCCCCGAGAGGAGCGCCGGCCGATGGCGAAGATCAAGGTAAACAACCCGGTCGTGGAGCTCGACGGCGACGAGATGACCCGGATCATCTGGAAGCAGATCCGGGAGCAGCTGATCCTGCCCTACCTCGACGTCGACCTGCACTACTACGACCTGTCGATCCAGCACCGCGACGAGACCGACGACCAGGTCACGATCGACGCCGCCAACGCCATCAAGGAGCACGGCGTCGGCGTCAAGTGCGCGACCATCACCCCGGACGAGGCCCGGGTCGAGGAGTTCGGCCTGAAGAAGATGTGGCGGTCGCCCAACGGCACCATCCGCAACATCCTCGGCGGCGTCGTCTTCCGTGAGCCGATCATCATGTCCAACGTGCCGCGGCTGGTCCCCGGCTGGACCAAGCCGATCATCATCGGCCGGCACGCCCACGGTGACCAGTACAAGGCCACCGACTTCGTCGTCCCCGGCCCGGGCACGGTGACCATCACCTACACCCCGGCAGACGGCGGCGCGCCGATGGAGATGGAGGTCGCCAACTTCCCCGGCGGCGGCATCGCCATGGGCATGTACAACTACGACGAGTCGATCCGGGACTTCGCCCGCGCCTCGTTCCGGTACGGGCTGGACCGCAACTACCCGGTCTACCTGTCCACCAAGAACACCATCCTCAAGGCGTACGACGGCCGGTTCAAGGACATCTTCGCCGAGGTGTTCGAGACCGAGTTCAAGGACGAGTTCGCCGCCGCCGGCATCACCTACGAGCACCGGCTCATCGACGACATGGTCGCCGCCGCGCTCAAGTGGGAGGGCGGGTACGTCTGGGCCTGCAAGAACTACGACGGTGACGTGCAGTCCGACACCGTGGCGCAGGGCTTCGGCTCGCTGGGTCTGATGACCTCGGTCCTGCTCTCCCCGGACGGCCGTACCGTCGAGGCCGAGGCCGCGCACGGCACGGTCACCCGGCACTACCGGCAGTACCAGAAGGGCGAGAAGACCTCGACCAACCCGATCGCGTCGATCTACGCCTGGACCCGGGGCCTGGCCCACCGGGGCAAGCTGGACGGCACGCCGGCGGTGACCGAGTTCGCCAACACCCTGGAGCAGGTCATCATCGACACCGTCGAGGGTGGCCAGATGACCAAGGATCTCGCGCTGCTCATCTCGCGCGACGCCCCGTGGCTGACCACCGACGAGTTCATGAACGCGCTCGACGAGAACCTGGCCCGCAGGCTCGCTGCCTGATTCGACCGCACCAGCACCGGAGCCCGTCGGCACCCGCCGGCGGGCTCCGGCGTGTCTGCCGGCTGACACGCCTGCCGCGTCACCCGGCCTCGCGCGCCTCGTTGACCAGGGTGGACGAGATGCCAGTCGCGTCCAAGGAAGGTTGACCGCGGTCGACCGCGGATGCGTGCCGATCAGCCAGCCTTCCCGGCTGTGTCGAGCACAGCCAGCCGTCCCTTCCCTGCGGGGGGCCCTGTCCCGGGCCCCCCGCGCCCTGTTTCCCGCCAGGCCCGGAACGCCGGCTCTGCCGGCTCGCCAGGCTCAGGCGGCGCGGAGCAGTTCGGCGGCGCGCTCGGGGGAGATGTCGTTGATGAAGACGCCCATCCCCGACTCGGAGCCGGCCAGGTACTTCAGCTTGTCCTTCGCCCGTCGGATGCTGAACAGCTGAAGGTGCAGGTGGCCCAGCTCGCGGTCGATCCGCACCGGCGCCTGGTGCCACGCCGCGATGTAGGGCATCGGCATGTCGAACAGGCCGTCGAAGCGGCGCAGCAGATCCAGGTAGAGCGGCCCGAAGGCGTCCCGCTCGCTTTCGGTGAGCGCCGGGATGTCCGGCACCACGCGGCGCGGCGCGACATGCACCTCGAACGGCCAGCGGGCCGCCGCCGGCACGAACGCCGTCCAGTGCTCGTTCTCGGTGACCACCCGCTCGCCGGCCGCGCGCTCGGCGGCCAGCACGTCCGCGTACAGGTTGCCCCCGCCGGTCCGCTCGGCGTGCCGGCGGGCCGCGGCCAGCAGCGCCCGGGTGCGCGGCGTCACGAAGGGGTACGCGTAGATCTGCCCGTGCGGGTGGTGCAGCGTGACGCCGATCTCGACGCCCCGGTTCTCGAAGCAGAACACCTGCTCCACGCCGGGCAGCTCGCCGAGCACCTCGGTCCGGTCGGCGAGCGCGTCCAGCACGGTGCGGACGCGACGCGGCGGGAGGCTGGCGAAGGAGGCGTTGTGGTCGGAGGTGAAGCAGACCACCTCGCACCGGCCCAGGCCCGGCCGGACCGGCGTGAACGGGGTGATCTCCCCGGGCTCGTCGGCGACGCGGCCACTCAACGACGGGAACCGGTTCTCGAAGACCACCACGTCGTAGTCCGGAGCGGGGATCTCGGTCAGTCGGTCGCCCACCGAGGGGTCGAGCGGGCACTCGTTCGCCGGCGGGAGGAAGGTGCGGGTCTGCCGGTGCACGGCCACGGCCACCCACTCGTCGGTCAGCGGGTCGTAGCGCAGTTGCGACGCGGGTGGCGGTGGCGGCAGGTCCCGGCGGTCCGGCTGGTCGCGGACGGCGTCGTCGTCCTCGTCGAAGTAGATCAGCTCCCGGCCGTCGGCCAGGTTGATCGCGGTGCGCTTCACGTCGCCGTCTCCTCACTCGTCGGCGTGCGCGTCGCGCGGCCCGCCCTTGTTGCCTTTGCCATGATCAATTCGCCCACCTGTTCGCCGAGTACCCGTCGTGCGGGCGGGGGCAACGCCTCGTCGCTGACCAGCACGTGGGCTGCCGACAGCTCGACGATCGAGGAGATGCCCACGGTGCCCCACTTCGTGTGGTCGGCGAGCACCACCAGCCGGTCCGCCGCGGCCACCAGCGCCCGGTCGATCTCCGCCTCCATGAGGTTCGGGGTGGTGAAGCCGGCCCGCTCGGTGATGCCGTGGACGCCGAGGAAGAGCAGGTCGAGGTGCAGCCGCCGGACGGCGCCGACCGCGAGCGGGCCGACCAGCGCGTCCGACGGTGTCCGTACGCCGCCGGTGAGCACCACCGTCTGATCGGGCCGGCCTCCGGCGTGCAGGATCTCGGCCACCGGCAGCGAGTTGGTCACCACGGTCAGGCCGGGAACGTCCACCAGTCGGCGGGCCAGTTCGGCGGTGGTGGTGCCGGCGGAGAGGGCGACCGCCGCACCGGGCCGGACGAGCCGCGCCGCCCGGTCCGCGATCGCGGCCTTCTCCGGCAGTTGCCGGACCGACTTGGCGTGGAAGCCCGGCTCGTCGGTCGAGCTGGGGCCGGCCGCGGTGGCGCCGCCGTGCACCTTGGCCAGCAGGCCGCGCTCGTGCAGGGCCTCCAGGTCGCGGCGGATGGTCATGTCGGAGACGCCGAACTCGGTCGCCAGGTCGCTCACCCGAACGCCACCGGCGGACCGGACCCGATCCAGGATCGCCGACTGCCGCTGCTGAGCGAGCATCAGCCGTGCCTCCCAGGGGTCCACGTACTCTCACGCGGTCGAACGTGTTCCAACAAAGATGAACACTAGCGCGTGCCCGGAACCGGCGGAAGGAAAGGGGTGGGACGACGCCTCAGGCCGACTGGATCTTCAACTCCACCCAGCCGCTCTCGGTCAGGTGGTGCAGCACGGCCTGCACCGCGTCCGCGACGCTCAGGTGGGTGGTGTCGAGCACCAGGTCCGCGTCCGTCGGCTCCTCGTACGGGTCGTCGATGCCGGTCATGCCGGTGAGCAGACCGGCGCGGGCCCGCGCGTACAGGCCCTTGCGGTCCCGCTGCTCGCACACCTCCAGCGGCGTCGCGACGTGCACCAGCACGAAGCCCGCCCCGGCGGACAGGGCCATCTCCCGCGCCGTCGCGCGGGCCGCCGCGTACGGGGCGATCGGGCAACAGATGCTCACCCCGTGGTGCCGGGCGATCTCGGCCGCCACCCAGCCGATCCGCCGGACGTTGAGATCCCGGTCGGCCTTGCTGAAGCCCAGCCCGGCGGAGAGCTCCCGACGTACCACGTCCCCGTCGAGCAGGGTCACCGTCCGGTCGCCGTTCTCCCGCAACGCGTCCGCCAGCCCCCGGGCGATGGTGGACTTGCCGGAGCCGGAGAGGCCGGTCAGGAAGACCACCAGCCCCCGGTGCCGGCGCGGCGGCCGGGCCCGAGCCAACTCCTTCGCCACCGCCGGAGGCGTGTGCCACTCCGGCAGCGGGAAGCCCCGGTCGAGCAGGTCGTCGATCTCGTCCTGGGTGAGCGCGAGGCGGCGGTTGCGCGGCGGGATGTCCTCCCGCCAGCGCCACTGCCCGTCCCGGTTGTCGTACGCCAGCTCGCGCGGCACCAGCACCCGCAGCCCGGCGCCGGAGAGCATGTCCCCGGTCGAGAGCAGGTGGGTGACCCCGTACGCGGCGGAGACGCGCGCACGCAGCAGCGCGTCGCTGATCTCCTCCCGCCGATGCGACAGCGGCACGGCCACCAGGGTGGCCGGGGGCATCCGGTCCCGGGCGGCGAAGATCGTACGCACCAGCGCCTCCGGTGCGAGCCCGCCGACACCGCCCTCGCCGACCGGGATCATCACCAGCAGGTGCGCGGCCAGGGTGCGGGCCGCGTGCGCGATCTGGGCGAGCTGCGGCCGGTGCAGCGGACGGTCGGCGATGACCCCGAGCACCCGACCCGGAGGCAGCAGCGCGCGGACCTCCGCCGGGCTGCGCCGCAACCGCTGGAACGGGCCGTGACCGCCCTCGCCGAGCCGGCGGAGCTGGCCACCCAGGCCCGCCACGCCCTCGCGTACCGGCCAGACGTCCGCGACGTCCAGGGCGGCGACCGGCGCCCCCTCGCCGTCGGTCAGCACCAGGGCCCGGCGGGCCTCATCGCGCGGGTCGAAGCCCTGCGCCAGCGCGGCCGGCACCTGCAGGGTCACCGGAACCTGCCACGGCGTGCCGTCGGCCAGCCGGCCGCGTCGGCTCACCGACACCAGGTCGGCGCGGGTCATGAAGCCGGTCAGGGGGGCGTACGCGCCGGTCAGCAGCAGCTCCAGATCCGCGAGCTCACCGGGACGCGGCGTGTACGCCGGCGCGTCCCGGAGCACCTCGTCGGGCAGCACCCAGCCGTTGCTCATCCACACCCCCCACTCGCTGACCGGCACACAGTTTCGCAGCCGACCGCCGATCGGTCGAGGCCGCCACTCCACGACCCGGACGGTCGGGTCAGCGACGGACCCGGCGACCCACCGCGGACCGCAGCCAGTTCCAGACCTTTCGCTCGTCGCGGATCCGCGGGGGCGCGCCGTCGGCCGGGCAGATGAAGAGCAGCGGCAGCCGCGCGTCCTCGGTCCATCCGGCGTTGGTGATCCGTGCCTTGAGGAGCCAACTGCCCCGCGTACGACCGCCGTTGAGGGCGCGGAAGTCGATCGTGGTGGTGGCGCGGTGCACCAGGTGGACGGTCTCCGCGCCGCCGGGACCGGCGACCCGCTCGGTCTGGAACTGCACCGGCAGGAAGATCTCGTCGCCGGTCTCCCGGCGGCGGGCGACCACGTCGAGGCGGGCCTTGCGGACCTGCGCGGTGGAGTCGAGCACGTCGGGGGAGATCTCACCGACCGGAAGCACCAGCACGTCGCGCCCGTCGTCGGCGCGGAACCCGATCGGCTGGTCCGCGGAGCGCAGCTCGGCGGCAACGGTGACCGTGACGGCGTGCTCGTCCGGCTGGAGCTCGTCGATCCGGCCGTGCCCGGCGATGCCCGCCTCCCACCGGGCCAGCCGCCGCAGGTCCTCGACCCGGCCCCGCTCGGTCAGGTACGCCACGGCCCGTTGCAGCGGCGGCAGGCCGCCGGCTACCCCGGGAGCGAAGCGCTCCTGGATGATCTTCTGGACCTCGGCGGCGACCTGGTCCACCCAGTCGTGGGGAGCCTCCAGCAGTCGCTTGCCGCGCAGCCGGTTGATCATCTCGTTGCGCAGCCACCGCCGGTGCAGCCGGTCGCGCAGCGGTCCCGGTTCGGTGTGGGCGTCGACGATGTCCAGCGCGTCGCGCACGCTCGCGAAGTAGCTCGACGGCTCCAGCCGCGCCGCGGTGACGTTGCGGGCGTCGCCCCGCTGCGCGTGGTGGTAGCAGGTGTAGTCGGACAGCACGCAGGTGCGGCGGGACAGGAAGTAGGCCCGTACGACCAGGGAGTGGTCCTCGAGCCGCCGCTTGCCGCCCTCCGGGAACCGCAGCCCGTGCTCGTCGAGGAAGGAGCGGCGGAACAGCTTGTGGCAGGTCAGGCTGTCGATCAGCGGGGCGTTCGCCAGGGTGGCGTCGAAGCGGTTCTTGCGGAACAGCTCCCGGGGCACGCCGCGCCCGTGCCCGGCCATCTTGCCGATCACCACATCCGCGTCGTACGTCTTCGCGCAGTCGTAGAGCCGTTCCAGCGCCTGGTCGGCGAACCAGTCGTCGTCGTCGGCGAAGAAGACGTACTCGCCGCGGGCCCGCTCGATGCCGAGGTTGCGCGGGCGCGACGGCCAGCCCGAGTTCTCGATGTGCACCACGTGGATGTGCGGGTGCTCGGCCGCCAGCCGGTCCAGCCGCTTGCCCGTGTCGTCGGTCGATCCGTCATCGACGAAGATCGCCTCGAACTCGTCGGCCGGTAGCGACTGGCGCAGCAGCGACGCCACCAGCTTCTCGATGTGGGGGCCGCAGTTGTACGCGGGCACCACGACACTCACCTTGGGGACGCCAACCTCGACCATCACGATCCTTCCGCTTTGGCGGTCGAATATCCCCCGGAACACTGCCCGGTGAACGGGAAGTGAATCGTGCCACTCGGCAGGGGTCTTTCCGGCAGCGGGGTCTGGCCGAACGCACGACCGGCGCAAACGTTCATCGTCGCCGTCGGCGGACCTTAGGGGTGGGTCGCCGCGAGGATCAGGGGAGCACCGGGGGCGCGCCGGTGTCGGTGCGGGGCATCGACTCCCTACGCTGGCGTCGTGACACTGATCGCGACCCAGTCGCTCACCAAGACGTACGGAGGTCGGGTCACCGCGCTCACCGACCTCACCGTCGCCGTCGAGCCCGGGATCATCGGCCTGGTGGGCGCGAACGGCGCCGGCAAATCCACCTTGATCAAGATTCTGCTCGGCCTGATCGCCCCGACCAGCGGTCAGGTCTCGGTGCTCGACATCGACCCGACCACCGAACCGGCGGCGGTCCGTGCCCGCGTCGGCTACATGCCCGAGCACGACTGCCTCCCACCGGACCTGTCCGCCGCCGAGCTGGTGACCCACCTCGGCCGGATGAGTGGCCTGCCGCGCACCGCGGCCCGCGAGCGCGCCTCGGAGGCGCTGCGCCACGTCGGGCTCTACGAGGAGCGCTACCGCCCGGTCGGCGGCTACTCCACCGGCATGAAGCAGCGGGTCAAGCTGGCCCAGGCGCTGGTGCACGACCCGGACCTGCTGCTGCTCGACGAGCCGACCAACGGGCTGGACCCGGCCGGTCGGGACGCGATGCTGGCGCTGGTGCACCGGATCGGCACCGAGTTCGGCATCTCCGTGCTGGTGTGCTCACACCTGCTCGGCGAGGTCGAGCGGATCTGCGACACGCTGATCGCCATCGACGGCGGCCGGCTGCTGCGTGCGGACCACATCTCCGCGATGACCTCGGCCACCGACGTGCTGGCCGTCGAGGTCAGCGAGGGCACCGAGGAGTTGGCCGCCCGGCTCGCGGCGCTCGACCTGCCGGTGGCGCGGGACGGCCGGCTGCTGCTCGTACCGCTCGCCGACGACAGCACCTACGACCTGATCCTCGGCGCGGTCGCCGAACTGGACCTGCCTCTGCACCGGCTGGACCAGCGCCGGCACCGGGTGGCCGAACTCTTCGCCACGAGGGAGCTCACCCATGCCTGAGCTGTCATCCGCCGCCGTGCGGCCCACACCGACCGGCGTCATCCACGACATCGGCTATCAGCGCTACGAGGGCCCACGGCTGGGCCGTCGGCACGTCTTCGGCGCGCTCTACCTGCACGGGCTGCGCACCATCTTCGGGTTCGGGCGCAGCGCCAAGGCCAAGATCTTCCCGTGGCTGGTGGTCGGCATCGTCACCCTGGTCGCGGTGGCCCTGGCCGCCGTCCGCAGCCAGCTCGGCGAGCCGGTCGCCACGTACGCCCAGTTCGCCGACGCGATGAGCTGGCTGGTCCTGTTCTTCGTCGCGGTGGCCGCGCCGGAGCTGGTCTCCCGGGACCTGCGCAGCGGTGTGCTGCCGCTGTACTTCTCCCGACCGCTGCCGCGCGCCGACTACGCGCTCGCCAAGTTGCTGGCGCTGGTCACCGGCCTCTGGCTGCTGCTCGGCGGGCCGCAGCTGGTGATGTTCCTGGGTGCCGCGTTCACCACCAAGCAGGGCATGCGCGGGGTCTGGAACGAACTGCTCGACCTGCTTCCCGGCCTGCTCTACGCCGGCCTGTGGGCGGTGGTCTTCGCCTCGGTCGGGCTGCTGGTCGCCTCGCTGACCGGCAAGCGCGCCTTCGCCGCGGGCGGGGTGGTCGCGGTCTTTTTGATGACCACGCCGATCGTGGGCGTGCTGAGCATCCTGCCGTCGAACACGGCCAACGAACTGGCCGGCCTGGCCTCGCCCTCCACCCTCGTGCAGGGGGTGGGCATCTGGTCGCTGGGTGACCTGCTGGTCGAGGGCGATCCGGGCGAGATGATGATCGGCGACTTCGGCCCGGTCTACGCCCTGGTCGCGGTGCTGCTGGTCGCCGGCGCGACCGCCCTCCTGCTGGCCCGCTACCGGAAGGTCGCCTCCTGATGAGCACGCTGAGCCTGACCGGGGTGTCCCGGTGGTACGGCAACGTGGTGGCCGTCAACGACATCAGCATGGCCCTCGGGCCGGGCGTGACCGGTCTGCTCGGTCCGAACGGCGCCGGCAAGACCACGCTGCTGCACATGATGGCCGGGTTCCTCGCCCCGTCGCGCGGCACGGTGACCCTCGACGACGAGCCGACCTGGCGCAACCCCGACGTCTACCGCCGGCTGGGGCTGGTCAGCGAGCGGGAGGCGGTGCAGAGTTTCCTGACCGCGTACGAGTTCGTGCTCGCCAGCGCGAAGCTGCACCGGTTGGCCGACCCGGCGGCGGCGGCGCGACGGGCCATCGACCTGGTGGAGCTGGAGTCGGCGCAGGACCGCCGGATCGGCACGTACTCCAAGGGCATGCGGCAGCGAGCCCGGGTGGCCGCGGCGCTGGTGCACGACCCGCAGGTGCTGCTGCTCGACGAGCCGTTCAACGGCATGGACCCGCGCCAGCGGCTGCACATGATGGATCTGCTGCACACCCTCGGCGACGCCGGCCGGACGATCCTGTTCAGCTCGCACATCCTGGAGGAGGTCGAGCAGGTCTCCGGGACGGTGCAGGTGATGGTGGCCGGTCGACTGGCGGCCTCCGGTGACTTTCGGACCATCCGTCGGCTGATGACCAACCGCCCGCACGTCTTCGCGGTGCGCTCCACCGACGATCGGGCGCTGGCCGTGGCCCTGATCGCCGAGGCGTCGGTGAGTGGCGTCGAGCTGGACCGCACCGGCCTGACCGTACGCGCCGGCGACTACGGCGCCTTCACCCGGGCGTTGCCCCGGATCGCCCTGAACAAGGGCATCCGGGTGCGCCAGCTGGTGCCGTCCGACGAGTCCCTGGAGAGCGTCTTCTCCTACCTGGTGGAGGCCTGAGAACATGTCGACCATTACCTGGATCACCGCGCGCGGGCTGTTCGGCCGGCGCCGGTTCCTGCTGCTGCTCCCGCTGCCGTTGGTGCTGCTCGGGCTGGCCATCCTCTGCCGGTCGCTGGGCGTGGACCCGGGCGAGTGGGGGCCGCCGGTGCTGGTCGGCCTCGGCCTGGCGGTGGTGCTGCCGGTGGTTGCGTTGATCATCGGCACCGGCGTGCTGGGCGCGGAGATCGACGACGGCACCGTCGTGCACATCCTGACCAAGCCGCTGCCGCGCTGGCAGATCGTGCTGCCGAAGCTCGCGGTCGCCGCCGGGGTCACCGCGGCCACCGTCGCGGTGCCGCTCTACGTCGCGGGCGTGCTGGCCGATTCGGTACGCCTCGGTCTGGCCCTGGCGTTCGCGGCGGCGCTCGGCGCGCTGGCGTACTCGGCGCTGTTCCTCGCGCTCAGCCTCGTCACCCGGCGTCCGGTGCTGCTCGGCCTCGTCTACGTGCTCATCTGGGAGGGGCTGCTGGGCAACTTCGTCAGCGGCACGAAGGTGCTCTCCATCCAGCAGTACGTGATCGCCCTCGCCGACCGGCTCGCCCCCAGCGGGCTGCTGGAGACCACCGTGTCGGTGCCGGTCGCCTCCGTGATGACCGCGTTGGTCAGTGTCGGCTTCACCGTGCTGGCGATCGACCGCCTGCGCTCGTTCAGCGTGGCCGGCGAGACGAGCTGAGGCACATGCGGGGTACGGTTCCGGCCAGCCTCCCGCAACGGGTAGGGCTGGCCGGATGGACCGGCCGGGGTGCCGGGGCCCAGGCTGACTGGTGTGAGCGTCGAAGCGGAGTGGACATCGTTGGCTGAGCCGTACTCGCGGAGCAGCCGGCCGTGGCTCACCAGCCTGGCGGTCGCCGGGCTGGCGTGCGCGACGGTCGCGACGGCCGCCCAGGGCAGCGGCCGGTTCCACTGGTGGGCCGGCTTCATCCTGATCCCGGCCGCGCTGATCGCGGCCAGCGGCGGGCCGTTGCTGGCCCGCGGCGGCGGTCGGGCCTTCGCCGGGTACGTCATCGCCTGCGTCGGCACGCTGGTGTTCGTGGTGGGTGCGTTGCTGATGTTCGGGGCGATGGGGCAGGGCTGGCCGCTGCTGGTGGTGCTGCCCTGCCTGGCGGTCGCCGGCACGTACGGCTGGCGGGCCGCCCACCCCCTGGCCCGTGGCCTGCACCGCGCGGTGGCGCTGCTCGCGCTCACCGGCGCGCTGCTCGGTGTGACCCTGCAACTGATCCACATCCGTCTCATCCACCTGGAGACGGGCTGGTGGGGCGTGTTCCTGATGCTGGCCGGGGCGATCGTGCTGGGCAACGCGGGCGAGCTGACCCGGCATCGGATGCCGTACCGCCTCCAGGCGATCACCCTGCTGGTCGGCCCCGCCGTGGCGGCCATCCTGCTCGGCCTGCGCTTCCTGCGCGGCTGGTGAACGACCGGTCCGCCGCCGCCGGTCGGTGCGGGCGGCGGCGGACTTCGGTCAGAAGGCGCAGGCGATGACGAGTTCCGGGGTGCGGTCGGGCAGCAGGTCGAGCTTGCCGATCCGACCGGCCGCGCGCAGGTCGTCGGCGACCAGGGTGAGCTGCTCCAGCAGCGCCGCCGGGCCCAGTGCCTCGGCCAACGGCACCTCCGCCTTCATGGACAGCTTCCGCTCCGACTTGGCCCGCCGCACCTGGCCCAACGCGTCACCGGCGAGCCGCAGCAGCGCCGGCTCTCCCGTCCCCTCGATCGTCCGGGCCACCTCGTAGGTGGTGGGCCAGGGCGCGCGGTGCACCGACCCGTACCGCCACCAGGACCAGATCTCCTCGGTGACGTACGGCAGCACCGGGGCGAACAGCCGTAGCTGCACCGACAGCGCGCAGGCCAGCGCGGCCCGCGCCGAGTCGGCAGCCGCTCCGGTGCCGTACGCCCGCTCCTTGACCAACTCGATGTAGTCGTCGCAGAAGCGCCAGAAGAACGACTCGGTGGCCTGCAACGCGGCCGTGTGGTCGTAGGAGTCGAAGGCGGTGCCCGCGGCGCTGACCACGGTGGCCAGTTCGGCGAGCATGGCCCGGTCCAGCGGGGCGGTCGCCGGTGCGCGCAACGCGTCCCCGGCGCCCAGGCCGAGCGCGAACTTCGACGCGTTGAGCAGCTTGGTGGCCAGCCGCCGGCCGACCTTGATCTGCGCCGGGTCGAAGGCCAGGTCCATGCCGGGCTTGCCGCTGGCCGCCCAGTAGCGCACCGCGTCCGAGCCGTGCTGCTCCAGCAGCGCCAGCGGGGTGACCACGTTGCCCTTGGACTTGGCCATCTTCTTGTGGTCCGGGTCGAGGATCCAGCCCGACAGCACGGTGTCCCGCCAGGGCAGCACCCCGTGCTCGAAGTGCGATCGGACCACGGTGTCGAACAGCCAGGTCCGGATGATCTCCTGACCCTGCGGGCGCAGGTCCATCGGAAAGACCTGCGCGAACAGGGCCGGGTCGGTCTCCCAGCCACCGACGATCTGCGGGGTCAG
Source organism: Micromonospora sp. NPDC005254 (assembly GCF_042872525.1). NCBI lineage: Bacteria > Bacillati > Actinomycetota > Actinomycetes > Micromonosporales > Micromonosporaceae > Micromonospora > Micromonospora sp. NPDC005254. The sequence continues at coordinate 710,926 of NZ_JBIAKM010000001.1, forward strand.
CGACGACGTGGCCCAGGTGTCCAGCACGTCCGGGTCGCCGAGGAAACCGTCCGGTTGGCCGCGCTGCGACTCGTCGTAGCCGGGCGCCGGATCACTGGACGGGTCGACTGGCAGCGCGGACTCGTCGGGCGTGAGAGGGTGGGACCAGTCCGGCTCGCCAGCGTCGTCGAGCCGGTACCACACCGGCACCGGCACCCCGAAGAAGCGCTGCCGACTGACCAGCCAGTCCCCGGTCAGGCCGCTCACCCAGTTGTCGTAGCGGTGCTTCATGTGCGCCGGCACCCAGTGCAGCTCCGCGCCCCGGGCCAGCAGCGTCGCCCGCAGGTCGGCGTCCCGCCCGCCGTTGCGCAGATACCACTGGCGGGTCGAGACGATCTCCAGTGGCCGGTCGCCGCGTTCGTAGAACTTGACCGGGTGGGTGATCGGGCGTGGCTCGCCGATCAGGTCACCGGCGTCGGCGAGCATCCCGACGATCTCCCGGCGGGCGCCGTTGACGGTCCGCCCGGCCAGCGCCGCGTACGGCGCCGCGGGCACCCCGGCCGGCGGCTCCGGAAGCAGCCGACCGTCGCGGCCGATGACCACCCGGGTGTCGAGGTCGAGATCCCGCCACCAGGTGACGTCGCTCAGGTCGCCGAACGTGCAGACCATGGCGATGCCGGTGCCCTTGGCGGGGTCGGCGAGCGGATGGGCGTACACCGGCACCTCGACGTCGAACAGCGGGCTGCGCACCGTCTGACCCACCAGGTCGGCGTACCGCTCGTCGTCGGGGTGGCAGACCAGCGCGACGCAGGCCGGCAACAGCTCCGGCCGGGTGGTGTCGACGAGCACCTCGCGCCCGCCCGGCCCGGTGAACCGCAGCCGATGGTAGGCGCCGGGGCGCCCCCGGTCCTCCAGCTCGGCCTGGGCGACCGCGGTGGCGAAGCCGACGTCCCACAGCGTCGGCGCCTCCGCCTGATACGCCTCACCCCGCAGCAGGTTGCGCACGAACGCCCGCTGGCTGGTGGCGCGGGCCACCCGACCGATCGTCGTGTACGTCAGCGACCAGTCCACCGAGAGCCCGAGTCGCCGCCAGAGGGCCTCGAAGACCTGCTCGTCGGCGACCGTCAGTCGCTCGCACAGCTCGATGAAGTTGCGCCGCGAGATCGGGGTGGGGTCGCGGCGCGCGGCCTCGTCAATCGGGGTGGCCGGGGGCCGCCACACCGGGTCGTACGGCAGGGCGGGGTCGCAGCGCACCCCGTAGACGTTCTGCACCCGACGTTCGGTGGGCAGGCCGTTGTCGTCCCAGCCCATCGGGTAGAACACGGCTTTGCCGCGCATCCGCTGGTAGCGGGCGACGGTGTCGGTGTGCGTGTACGAGTAGACGTGCCCCATGTGCAGCTCGCCCGATACGGTCGGCGGCGGGGTGTCGATGGCGTACACGTCAACACGCTTCTTCGAGCGGTCGAAGGCGTACGTGCCGTCCTCCTGCCAGCGGTGCGCCCAGCGCTCCTCGAGCCCGTCCAGACTCGGACGCTCGGGAACGCCGGCGCGGGCCGTCCTCGCCGTATCGGTCATCTGCCGATCGTAGGCATCAGCAGGGTGTCGAGCCACGGACTTGCGCATCGCCGGCTCTACACGAGCGAGTCGCGCCACTGCCGGTGCAGCGCCGCGTAGCGACCGTCGGTGGCGGCCAGCACGGCCGGTGGGCCGTCCTCGACGACCTGCCCGCCGTCGAGGACGAGCACCCGGTCCGCGGTCTCCACAGTGGAGAGGCGGTGTGCGATCACCAGCGCGGTGCGGTCCCGCAGGATGGTGCCGAGCGCCCGCTGCACGAGCCGTTCGGTCGGCACGTCCAGTGACGACGTCGCCTCGTCGAGGATCAGCACGGTCGGGTCGGCCAGGAACGCCCGGGCGAACGCGACCAGTTGCCGCTGCCCGGCGGAGAGCCGGCCGCCGCGCCGGTGCACCTGCGTCGCGTACCCGTCGGGCAGCGCGGCGATGAAGTCGTGCGCGCCGATCGCCTCGGCGGCGGCCCGCACGTCGGCGTCGTCGGCGTCCGGCCGGCCGAACCGGATGTTCTCCGCGACGGTCCCGCTGAACAGGTGGTTCTCCTGGGTCACCAGCACCACCGCGCGGCGCAGGTCGGCGTCGGCCGCCTCGCGCAGGTCGATCCCGTCCAGCAGGACCGCGCCGGCGTCCGGGTCGTGGAACCGGGCGACCAGCTTGGCGATGGTCGACTTGCCCGCGCCGGTCGGCCCGATCAGCGCCACTGTCTGCCCGGCCGGCACGGTCAGGTCCAGCCCGGCGAGGATGGGCGTGCCGGCGCGGTAGCCGAAGGAGACGCCCCGGAAGGTCAGCTCACCGTGACCGGGGCTGGTCGGCAGCGACACCGGCCGGGCGGGTTCGGCCACGGCAGGCCGCTCGTCGAGCACCCCGGCCAGCTTCTCCAGCGCCGCCGTCGCCGACTGCAACGAGTTGTAGAACTGGCTCAGCTCCTGCATCGGCTCGAAGAAGCGGCGCAGGTAGAGCAGGAACGCGGCGAGCACACCGACCTCTGTCCGCCCGCCGAGCACCCGCCATCCGCCGTAGCAGAGCACGACCGCGACCGTGACGTTGCCGATCAGCTTGATCGCCGGCGAGTACGTGGCGATCAGCCGGAACGCGTGCAGGCTGGTGCGCCGGTAGTCGTCCCCGAGCGCCACGAAGATCCGCTGGTTGCGGGGCTCCCGGCGGAACGTCTGCACCGCGCGGATACCCCGCATCGACTCGACGAAGTGCACGATGACCAGCGCCACGGCCTCCCGGGTCCGCCGGTACGCGCCGGCCGAGGCCCGCGCGAACCAGCGGGAGAGGTAGAACAGGAACGGGAACGCGAACAGCGTCACCGCGGCCAGCGGCAGGTCCAGCCAGAGCAGGATGGCGGCCACCGACAGGATCGACAACGCGGCCAGCACCAGGCTGTCGATCCCGCCGTCGACCAGTTCGGCGATCGAATCCAGGTCACTGGTGAGTCGGGACACCATCCGGCCCGACGTGTACCGCTCGTGAAAGCCCACCGACAGTCGCAGGAAGTGCCCGAACACCCGCTGCCGCAGGTCGAGGAGGACCGCCTGGCCGATCCGGGCGCTGAGGGTGAGGAAACCGCGGCGGGCCGCGTACTCGGTCACGGCGGCGACGGCGAACGCGCCGCCGACGGCGGCCAGCGGGACCGCGTTCCCGGCGCGCAGCGGCGCGATGGCCCGGTCGATGCCGACCATGACCAGGTACGGACCGGCCATCGCGGCAGCGTTCTGCGCCAGCAGCAGGCCGACCGCCGCGGCGAGCCCTCTCCGGTGCGGGCGGAGCAGATGGGCCAGCAGGGCTCGACTGTGCCGGCGCAGCCGGGCCACCGCCTCCGGGGTGGTCTCCTCGGCCCGACTCCGGTCGGCCTCCGGGTCGGTGGCCGTTCCCCGCCAGCGGGTCAGCTCCGGCTCCTCGGCGGGAGGCGGGTCGACCTGCTGCGGGGAGTTCACGAGCGCACCAGCCCCCAGCCGTCCGGGGTGGACGCGCCGGGCCCCGCCGCCCGGGTGTGCCCCAGTTCCGGGTTGGTGGCGCCGGCCGGCTGCGCGGGCGGCGGCTCGGCGGCGAGCAACGCCCGGTAGGCGGGCACGCTGGCCAGCAGTTCGGAGTGCCGGCCGATCGCGGAGATCCGTCCACCGTCGAGCAGGGCGACGCGGTCGGCCAGCGCGATAGTCGACGGCCGGTGCACCACCAAAAGCGCGGTGCTGGCCCGCAGGACCTGCCGCAGCGCCGCCTCCACCAGCGCCTCGGTGTGCACGTCGAGGGCGGACAGGGGGTCGTCGAGCACCAGCAGCGCCGGTCGGCCGAGCACCGCCCGCGCCAGCGCCAACCGCTGCCGCTGGCCGCCGGAGAGGGACAACCCCTGCTCACCCACCCGGGTGGCCAGACCCCACGGCAGGTCGTACGCGAAATCGGCCTGGGCCAGCGCGAGGGCGGCCCGGACCTCGTCGTCGTCGGCGTCCGGGCGACCCAGGGTGAGGTTCTCCCACACCGACATGGAGAAGAGCGTGGGCTCCTCGAACGCCACCCCGACCAGTCGGCGCAGCGAGGCCAGCCGCAGCTCGCGCAGGTCGTGCCCGTCCAGGGTGATCCGGCCGCCGGTCACCTCGTGCAGCCGGGGCACCAGGGAGAGCAGCGTGCTCTTGCCGCAGCCGGTGGCCCCGACCAGGGCCACCGTCTCGCCCGGCTCGATGGTCAGGTCGATTCCGTGCAGTACGGCGGTGGTGGCGCCCGGGTAGCGGAAGTCGACCCGTTCGAAGCGGAGTCGGCCGTGGATCGCCTCGCGGGCCAGCGTGCGCGCGTCCGGAGCGTCCACGATCTGCGGCGGAGTGTCCAGCACCTCCTGGATGCGGTCCGCGGCGGTGGCCGCCTCCTGACCGTTGGCGATGATCCAGCCCAGCGACTGCACCGGCCAGATGAGCATCAGTTGGAGGCTGGCGAACGCCACCAGTTCGCCGATGGTGAGCACGCCCTGCGCGGCGGCGGCAGCCCCGGCCACCAGCACCACGCCCAGGGTCACGTTGGGCACCAGGTCGAGCAGCGCCGCGGTGTTCGCCAGCAGCCGGCCCTTGCCCACACCGGTGTCGTGCAGCGTCCGGGTCCCCGCGGCGAAGCGGGCCGCCAACTCGGGCCCCCGGCCGTACGCCTTCATGGTGCGCAGGCCCTGCGCGGTCTCCTCGACGAGCGTCGCCACGTCGCCCTGCTGGTCCTGCATCCGGCGCGACGCGGTGTGGTAATGCCGGCCGAAGCGGCGGGTGATCAGCAGCAGTGGCACGGCGCTGGCGGCGACCAGCAGCCCGAGCGCCGTGTGCAGATGGATCAGCAGCAGGACCACCACCACGTAGGTGGTCAGGTTGAGCACCAGGAAGAAGACACCGAACGAGAGGAAACGGCGGATCACCGACAGGTCGCTGGTGATCCGGGAGAGCAGTTGGCCGGACTGCCAGCGGTCGTGGAAGCTGGCCGGCAGCCGTTGCAGGTGCGCGTACACGTCGGCGCGCAGCGCCGCCTCCATGCCCACCGCCGAGGAGGACTGCACCCACCGCCGGATGAAGATGAGCACCGCCTCGATCACGCCGAGCAGCAGCGCCAGGCCACCGAGCTGGAGCAGGCCGGCGGGCTCGTGCCGGGCCACCGGCCCGTCCACCACCCGCTGCACCACCAGCGGTACGGCGATCCCGGCGGCCGTGCCGGCAAGGCCCGCGACCAGCAACCAGGCGAACTCGGCGGCGTACGGGCGCAGGTAGCGGCGCAACCGCCAGAGGTTGTGCACGGGGTGGCGGCCCGCGGCGACCGGGGCGGCCCGGTCGCCGTCGCTCTCCACAGGCACTACCCGACGGTAGCGTCAATAGGTCTCGATGCTGCTGTCAGCTTGTCGTCAACCGCCGCTCATGACCGAGAAGCCACTTCTTCACGTCCAGCCCCCAGCGGTAGCCGCCGAGCGTGCCGTCGGTGCGCAGCACCCGGTGGCAGGGTACGAAGAGCGCCGCCGCGTTGCGGGCACAGGCCGCCGCCGCGGCGCGCACCGCCGGTGGCCGGCCGGCCAGCGCCGCGTACCCGGTGTAGGTGACCGGGGTGCCCGGCGGAACCTCCCGCAGCACCTGCCAGGCGTGCGCCATGAACTCGCCGCCGGTGTGCTGCCGTACCGGCACCGAGTCGATGGCCGCGAGGTCGCCGTCCAGGTAGGACCGGACGGCCACGGTCGCCGGCCCGAGGTCGGCGCGTTGCCGCAGCGGCGCCCGCAGGGTCGGGTGGATCAGGGGCAGCAGCGCCGCCGGGTCGGGGGTGAAACCGGCCGCCAGGACCTCGCCGTCGCTGCCGGCGAGGATGCTCAGCGGCCCGGTCGGGGTGGTCAGCACGGTGCTGTCGATGCTCATGCCGCTCTCCAGAGTCTGATCGTGGCGTAGGACCGCCAGGGGCGCCATCGTTCGGCGTGCGCCGTGAGGGTCGTGTCGGGCAGGCCGAGCGCTGCTGCGCCGCGGCGGATCGCGAGGTCGGTGTCGAGGAGGACGTCCGGGTCGCCGAGGGCGCGCAGGGCGAGGTAACTGGCGGTCCACGGGCCGATGCCGGGCAGCGCGAGCAGCCGCCGTACGGTCTCCTCCCGGTCCCCACCCGGCGCCAGGTCCACGGTCCCGTCCGCCACGGCGAGGGCGAGCCCACGAATGGTCTCCCGCCGCCGAAGAGGCATCCCAAAGGCGGCATCCGGAAGGGCCAGAACCTCCTCAGGGCTGAGAAACCCCCGCAGGTCAGTCCGTTGATCATGAAGTTGTTGTCGCGACACGCCGTCGTCGGGGGCAACAACTTCATGATCAACGCGGGCGGTCAGGAGGCGGGTGAGGGTTGTTCGCGCGGACGTCACCGAGACCTGCTGGCCGATGATCGCGCGAACGGCCATCTCGAAGCCGTCGACCGCGCGGGGGACGCGGATGCCGGGCTCGGCGGCCACCACCGGGGCCAGCGCCGGGTCCGCCGCGAGCGTGGCGTCGACCGCGACCGGGTCCGCGTCCAGATCGAGCAGGCGTCGGCAGCGGGCTACCGCCGGCGCGAGGTCGCGCAGGTCGGCCAGGCGCAGCGTCGCCGCCACGTGCCCGTCCGCCGGGGTCAGCGCCACCTGGCCGGCGCCGTGCGGCAATCGCAACCCCCGGTGGTACGTCCCGTCGCGCACCTCCTCCACCCCGGGCAGCGCGCGCAGCGCGAGGAAGTCCAGCAGCGCTCGGGCGTGCAGCGGCGGACGGTACGCCAGCCGGAGCGTGATGGTTCCCGCCCCGACCGCCGCCAGGTGCCGACCACGGGCCGTCCGCAGCTCGGACGGTGCGCTCGCGTACACCTCGCGGACCGTGTCGTTGAACTGCCGCACGCTGCCGAACCCGGCGGCGAACGCGATCTCGGCCATGCCGAGGCCGGTCGTCTCGATCAGGATCCGGGCGGTCTGCGCCCGCTGGGCCCGGGCCAGCGCGAGCGGCCCGGCACCCATCTCGGCGCGCAACATCCGGTGCAGGTGCCGTTCGGTGTAGCCGAGGCGGGCGGCCAGCCCCGGCACGCCGTCCCGGTCGACCACCCCGTCGGCGATCAGTCGCATCGCCCGGCCGACCACGTCGGCGCGGACGTCCCACTGTGGCGAGCCGGGTGCGGCATCCGGCCGGCAGCGGCGGCAGGCGCGCAACCCGGCGCCCTGCGCGGCCGCGGCCGACGGAAAGAACCGGACGTTCTGCCGCTTGGGGGTGGTCGCCGGGCAGGACGGCCGGCAGTAGATCCCGGTCGACGTCACGCCGGTGTAGAACCAGCCGTCGAACCGCTGGTCCCGGCTGTCCACCGCGCGGTAGCACCGTTCGAAGTCCATCTCCACGTCACCTATGGTGCCCCGCTGGTCGGGCCCTCGGCTGGCGGGAATCGGACCTGGGCGTGTGCGCGGCGGGCCGGCCGCGCACTGCCGGCCCGGGCACCGCTCAGCGGCGGCGACGGTGCGGCTGGCCGGACCGCTGCCCGGACCGGGCGGGTTGGCCGGACCGGTTCGACTGCCCCGACCGCGTGGACTGCCCGGCCAGCAGGGGCGAGCGGAACACGCCGTCCGGGTCGTACCGCTTCCACAGCCGGCGCACCCGGGCGCCGGTCTCGCCCGGGTAGATCCGGGCGAACGCGGCCGGGCCTGGTCGGCTCTCGAAGTTGACGTACTCGCCGTCGGCTCGCGCGCCGACGGCCCGCCAGGCGGTGTCCAACGCCGCGCCGCCCAGCGGTGGGAACGTCGAGGCGATGACCAGGGTGTTCTGGTGCCGGTGCGGGTAGGCCGTCGCGTCGGCGGCGACATCGTTGACCGCCCCGCCGACCGAGCGCAGTTGGATCACCGCCCGGCCCGGACCGGTGGTCGCCCGCGTGACCGCTCGCGCGACGCCCGGGTCCAGCTCGGCGAACAGGCCGTTGGTGGTCGTACCCCGTTGCTGCCCGACGTTCGGGTGCAGGTGCGCGGTCGGCACCAGCGTCGGGTAGGGCAGCAGGTCGCTGCGGTGTTCGAGCACCTTCCCAATGGCCAGCAGCGGCTCCACGACGGGCCGGACGCGGCGCAGGCTCTCCGCGGCCACCACTGCGGTGACGGACATGAGCGTCGAGCGGCCCTCGGCGAACAGCACGGCGGCGGCGGACAGCTCCCGGGGCGCCTGCGCCAGAAAGCTCGCCCACTCGCGGACGGTACGACCGTCCGGGTGCGCCTCGACGACCAGCTGCGCCACGCCCACGTTGCGCTGCTCGGCGGCCTCGATCTCGAACGCCACCACGACACCGGCCCCCGCGCCGGCGCCCCGGACCAGCCAGAACAGCTCCGGTTCGTGCGCCGCGTCGGCGCGTACCAGCGTCCCGTCCGCGAGCACGACCTCCACCGCGCGGACGCGATCGATGGTGAGGCCGTGGGCGCGTACCAGCCAGCCGACGCCGCCGCCGGTGGCCAGCCCGCCGACGCCGACACCGCCGTAGTCGCCCGAGCTGACCACCAGGCCGTACGGGGCAAGCGCCGTCGCGACGTTCGCCCAGCGGGCGCCGGCCTCGACCCGGACCAGTCCGGCCCGTTCGTCGAGCACCCGCACCCGGTTGAGCATGGACAGGTCGATCACGACGCCGCCGTTGTTGGAGGAGGCTCCGGACAGGCCGTGCCCGCCGCTGCGCACGGCGATCGGCAGTCGCTGCTCCCGGGCGTACCGGATCGCGTCGATCACCTGCGCGGTGGTCTTCGGCAGCAGCACGGCGGCCGGCGAGGCGGTCGTCGTGTACGTCGAGCGCAGCTGCGCGTACCGGCGGTCGCCGGGCGTGACGATCTGCCCCCGCAGGGAGTCGGGCACCCGGGCCATGGCGGTGGTCATCGCTGGCCCTGGGCCGCTCGGCCGTCGTGGTCGGTCATGGCCCAAGAGTGGGGCGGTGGCGACGGCGTTGGCAAACCTCGAGTCGGCCACCAACCATTGGTAGGTGGTCAATGAGCGCGGGGCGGTGACACGCGTTCGGTCGTAGTGACCGGAATCTCCGCCGACGTGGGCGTCCGGGCCGGTCCGACCGAGGCGTGGAGATCACCTCGGTCGGACCGGGCCCGATCACCTCGCGGGGCTGGGGCCCGTGCTCGGCCCGGACGGGCTCGGCTTGATCGTCGGGGAGCCCGGTCGCCCCGGAACGCCCGGCGCACCACCCGTGGTCGGCCCCGGCTCGTCCGGCCTACCCGGCACACCCGGGGGGCCGGGCTCGCCCGGCCTGCCCGGCACGCCGGGGTCTCCCGGCTCGTCGGAGGTGGCCGGCGACGGCACCGGAGCCGGTAGGCCGGGCCGGCTCGGCACGCCGGGCGGCGCCCCGGACGGGTCGGGTACGGCCGCCGGCCCCGCTGGGCTCGGCACGGCTGGCGGAGGCCCGTCCGAGCCGCTCGCGGCCAGGGCGATCGGAGCCGCGATCAGGATCGCCGCGAGAGTCCCCACCGCCCCCATCGTCACCGTGGCGCGGCGTCTGTTGCGGAACCGCCGTTCCGCTCGGTTCAACTGGTCATGCACGATCGGTGCCTCCTCGGCCAGGTCGGTGAGGGTGGATCGGATGAGGCTCTCGAAGGGATCGGTCATCGCCGTACCTCCAGCAGCTCGATCTCCGGCAGCAGGTTGCGTAGCCGCTGGACCGCCCGGTGCGTACGGCTGCGGACGGTGCCCACCGAGCAGCCGAGCAGCTCGGCCACCCGAGCTTCGGGCAGGTCCTCGTAGTAGCGCAGGACCACCACCGTCCGCTGTGCCGGTGGCAGCTGGCGCAACGCGGCACGCATCGCCAGCCGTACGTCGGAGCCGCCGCTCGGGTCCGCGCCGACCGGCTCGTCGGCCGGGTTGAGCGGCGTCTCCCGCCGTCGGCGAAGTCGCCGCCACCAGCTGATCTGCTCGCGGTACATCACCACGCGGAGATATCCCTCGGGATCGGCGTGCCGGATGGTCTCCCACTTCGGGATGGTCCGCGCCAACGCCGACTGGAACAGGTCCTCGGCGGCGTTGCGGTCCCCGGTCAGCAGGTACGCGACCCGCATCAGCGCCGGTGTCCGGTTGCCGACGAACTCGGCCAGCCGAGCGCGTTCGTCCTCGTCCACCCACCACCCCCGTTTCGTTGTCACCCATACAGACGCCCCAGGTCATCGTTGCTATCCGCGATCCGGGGTGTTTTTCCGGCCCGGAAGTGTCGGTCGTGACGGGTACCGTCCGGCCACCAACTGAAGAAGGGATGCGGGACATGACGAGCGTGGCGGGTTGGGCGGCGGCGTCGACACCGGGCGCGTTCCCGCCGCTGCCCCGCGCGGTGGCACAGTCCTTCTACCGCCGGATGCGGGCCGTCGCGCCGGCCGCCGTCGGCGCCATCGAACGGGACCGGGCGGCCGATCCCGAGCAGGTCTTCGCCGACACCGCCTGTGGCCGGTTGGCCGGCTCACTCGACGACGCGGGCCTGCGCGCACTCGGGATGTGGACCCACCACTGGTGCATGCGCTTCTACGACGACGACACCCGCGTCGGTCGGCGGTTGGTGCGCGAGATCGCCGCGCGGGCCGAGTTGGGCTGGACGGCCGACGAGGTGCGCTGGATGCTGCGCGAGTCGTTCTCGGCCGGCCCGGCCGCCGCCGACCGGTTCACCCTGCCCCGTGCCGCCGCGGCGCAACTGCCCCCGGCCGACCGGCCGCCCGCGGACCACTGGCCCGAGGTCGAGGTACCCCGCCAGCGCAGCGGCCGGCACGTGGGCGCGTGACCGGCCGCTTCGTGGCTGCGGCAGGATGGACGCCGCACCGCCCCGACGGAAGGACGCCCGATGCCCGCCAGCGAGCCGACCATCATCGCCACCAGCATGGGCTTCTCCCGGGGCGACCGAGGGCCGTACGACATGCGCCCCAGCCCGGTCTTCGAGCTGGCCGCCGAGCTGGCCGAGGCTGGTCCGCAGCCGCGGATCTGCTACCTCGGGCAGGCCCTCGGTGACCAGCCCACCTCGTTCGCCGCCGTCTACGGCGGGTTCGCCGAGACCCGGTTCCGCCTGTCGCACCTCGCGCTGTTCCCGATGCCGAACGTCGACGACGTCCGCGCCCACCTGCTCGCCCAGGACGTGATCTGGGTCTGCGGCGGCAGCGTCGCCAACCTCGTCGCGGTCTGGCGGGTGCACCGGCTCGACGAGATCCTGCACGAGTGCTGGCAGGCCGGCGTGGTGCTGGCCGGCGTCTCGGCCGGCTCGATCTGCTGGCACGTGGGCGGCGCCACCGACAGCTTCGGGCCCCGCCTGCGCGGGTTCACCGAGGCGTTGGGCTGGCTGCCGTACGGCAACGGCGTGCACTACGACAGCGAGGCCCAGCGCCGACCGCTGATGCACGAGCTGGTCGGCGACGGCACGTTGCCGACCAGCCACTGCACTGACGACGGCGTCGGCCTGGTCTACCGGGGGACCGGGCTGGTCGAGGCGGTCGCCGACCGCGAGGGCGTCTCGGCGTACGAGGTGAGCCGCAACGCGGACGGCAGTGTGCGGGAGGCGGTCATCGCGCCCCGCCTGCTTGGTTGAGCGCCGGTCAGACCCGATCCTCGAAAGCGGCGCACACGGTCGCCCGCACCTGCGGCCCCTCGATCGATCGCAGCAGCTCCCGGGCGAGGGCGATCTGGTGCGACTCGTCGACTGACCGGTCCATCGGGGTCAGCTCCACCCGCCACCGGAAGTAGAGGTAGTCGTCCTCGTCGGTGGCGGCGAGCCGCGGGTCGGCGTCCTCGTTGGGGTTGATCTCCAGCAGGTTGCCCCGGACGTCCACCGAGTCGCGGCGGTAGGGCACCGCGTCGGGCAGCCGGGTTCGGATCAGGTCGAGCAGCTCCGCCGCCGTCAGCGGGCCGTCGACCATGATGAGGAACTGCAACGTCGTCTGCACGTCTGCCACCTTGCCAGATGCGGAACCGCTCAATCGAGCGGGAGGAACGGGCCGTTGTCGAACTTGCCGCCCCGGCGCAGCACGGAGAACTGCACCTTGTGCGGCACGTGCGTGTCCATGAGCTCACGACGCAGGTGGGTGAAGTCGGTGCCCAGATCGAAGCTGGCGAGCTGACCGTTCTCGTTGATCCGGCGCAGCATCGTCTTGCGCAGCCGGGTCCCGTCCGGCGCCCGGGACAGGGAGCGTTCGGCCAGGTCGAAGAAGGTCTTGTCGTCGACGATGAGCGCCACATCGATGTCGGAGTCCGGGCGGGCGGTGCCCTTCACCCGGCTGCCGTGGGCGACCAGGTCCCCGTCGGGCAGCCCGGCCTGCCGTTGGGTCTGCCGGGCGCCCCGGGCGAACCGGGTCCACTGGCGTTCGGTGAAGCCCTGCGGGATCTGCCGGGCGGCCCGGGTGGTCGCCGCCTCGGCAGTCTCGCCCGCCACGTCGTCGGCCCGTCGCATCATGCTCCGGGCGGCCTGCGCGACGATGCCCCGAGCGGCCGTCGTGGCGCCGTCCGGCAGGTCCCGTCGACGGCCGGTCATTCCAGCCCGCCCGACTGGCGGCGGCGCAGCACGGCGTCGAAGACCTGCGCCAGTTCGGCGGCGTCCTCGCCGGCGTGGTGGGTGTGCGGTACGTCGTGCAGACCCAGCTCGTGCTTGATCTTGCCCTTGCGGGTCTGGACCCACTCGCTGCCGGTCAGCCCCATCCAGTAGCTGCGGAGGTCGACGCCGGAACCGGTGGCGCCGAACGGGCTGTGGCCGACGAAGCGCACGAAGTACCAGTGCACGAACATGCCGTCCCAGACAGCGGGAGCGGCGAGGAAGACCGGGCGGCCGATCCGGCGCAGTCCGTTGACCCAGGCCGCCGCCGCTGCCATCGCCTCCGGCGCGGTGGGCGCCTCGCGGAGCAGACGGTCCCGGTCCAGACCCGACACGGCCAGCGCGGCCGGCACGAACTCGTCGGAGATGGGACGCAGTTCGGTGTAGAACGTCAGATCCGGGCGACCGGCCACGGCCATGCCCAACGAGATCATGCTGTTCGGCCCGGGGATCGGCCCGTCCGCCTCCACGTCGACGCCGACGTACAGCTCGGGCAGCGGAGAGGTCATCCCAGCACCACCCCGATGGCCTGGTCGATCAGCATGTTCAGGACGATGTCGGTGAGCTTCTTGAAGACGGGGATCTCCAGCAGCGAGGCGCCGAACGTCGGAGCGGCCGTCGCGATCGCCTGGATGATCTGCACCAGCAGGATGATCAGCTGGACGATCACGTTGATCTTCAGGGCGAGGACGATCAGCGCGCACACGAAGAGCGTCGCCGCCACCATCTGTGCGCCGGTGCCGCCGTCCCGCAGCACCGACATCGCCGAACCGTCGGCCTCCCAGCGCTCCTGGAACGCGGTCAACGCATCGCCCTGGTTGCCGGTCAGCACCCGCTGCGCGGCCGCCGTACCCTCCGCCGCCGCGTTGTGCAGCGAGTCGGCCATCTCCATCCACATCTGGCCCAGCTCGAACATCTTCGTCTCGTCCGACTTGGGCCAGGTGTAACCCAGCTCGTTCAACAGGCCGGCGAGCTCGCCGGGCAGCATGATCCCCATCGGCCCGCCTACCAGCTCATCGTCGTGAACTGGGCGTCGTTGTCCTGCTCGACCGAGTCGTACTGGTCGGCCATCAGGCCCAAGCCGGCACCGAAGCCGCGCAGCCCGTCGACGACCGACCCGAGGCACTCCGCCGCGATCTCCTCGGCCACCTGGTACGACATGCCGATCAGGCCGCCCACGTCGTCGTCGCCGAAGATGTCGCCCATCGAGGCCGTCCGCGCGAGCAGCACCTCCCACTGCGCGGCGAGCTGCTCGGCCACCGTCGTCAGGTGGCCGCCGCCCTGCCGCAGCGCGGGCGGGTGCACCTGTAGGTCCTCGCGCATGACATCACCTCGCTGCCTGCTGGATGCGCCGCACCGCGTCGGTGAGCGCATCGGTCATCGCCGCCATGCTGCGCACCGACTCGTTCTGCAACTCGTCGAGCTGCTGGCCCAGCGCCACCGGGTCGACCGCGGGCGCGTCCGCGGCCTCGCCGGCCGCAAGGCGCAGGTCGTCCAGCGCGGCGTTGACCGCCATGGTGATCTGCTCGCCGAGCATCTCGGCGCCCATCCGGAGCGCGCGCGGGTCCACCGTCACCGACTCGACATGCTGGCCGACCGCCACGACCTCGACCTGACCGCCCGCCGCAGACCCGGTGCCCCGTGCCGGCTCGACCTCCAGATCGTCGGGGACCTGCCCGGTCGAACGCATCGACGCCAGTGCCTGTCGGGTTTGCTGGAACAGTCGGTCGAATTCCGTCACCTGGTCCACAACGCCCCCTCACGTCGCACGCGACATCGAGAGGGTAGCAACGGGACGCCACCTGCCGTACCCGCCGATGCGCGACCCGGGGCAGCGTCCGGCCCGGTGGAATCGGAGCCGCCTGGACCGGCGCGTCCGGCACCGGCGTAAGCTGGCCCGTCGTGAGTCTCACCATCGGCATCGTCGGCCTGCCCAACGTCGGCAAGAGCACGCTTTTCAACGCGTTGACCAAGAACGACGTGCTGGCGGCGAACTACCCGTTCGCCACCATCGAGCCCAACGTCGGCGTGGTCGGGCTGCCCGACGAGCGGCTGGGCAAGCTGGCGGAGATCTTCTCCTCGCAGAAGGTGCTGCCGGCCCCGGTGTCGTTCGTCGACATCGCCGGCCTGGTCCGTGGCGCGTCCAAGGGGCAGGGCCGGGGCAACGCCTTCCTGGCCAACATCCGCGACGCCTCGGCGATCTGCCAGGTCGTCCGCGCGTTCTCCGACCCGAACGTGGTGCACGTCGACGGCAAGATCTCCCCGGCCGACGACATCGAGACGATCAACACCGAGCTGATCCTCGCCGACCTGCAGACCCTGGACAAGGCGCTGCCCCGGTTGGAGAAGGAGGCCAAGCTCCGCAAGGACCGGTCCGCCGCGGTCGCCGCCGCGAAGGCCGCGATCGAGGTGCTCGACGGCGGCACCACCCTCTACTCCGGGGCCGGCGCAGCCAAGATCGAGCTGGAGCACCTGCGCGAGCTGCACCTGCTCACCACCAAGCCCTTCCTGTACGTCTTCAACGTCGACGAGGCCGAGCTGGCCAACGAGACGTTCCTCGACGAACTGCGTGCCCTGGTCGCCCCCGCCGAGGCCGTCTTCATGGACGCCAAGATCGAATCCGAGCTGGTGGACCTGCCCGAGGAGGAGGCCCGCGAGCTGCTGGAGTCGATCGGGCAGAACGAGCCCGGCCTCAACCAGCTCGTCCGCGTCGGCTTCCGTACGCTCGGGCTCCAGACGTACCTCACGGCCGGCCCCAAGGAAGCGCGCGCCTGGACCGTCCCGGTCGGCGCCACCGCGCCGGAGGCCGCGGGTGTCATCCACTCGGACTTCCAGCGCGGCTTCATCAAGGCCGAGGTGGTCTCCTACCACGACCTGGTCGAGTACGGATCGATGGCCGCGGCCAAGGCGGCGGGCAAGGTCCGCATCGAGGGCAAGGAGTACGTCATGCAGGACGGCGACGTGGTGGAGTTCCGCTTCAACGTCTGAATCCAGCTCTCCCTTCCGCGGACGCGGTCGACGGCGGCCCTGATCGACTCGGATTCCTGGAAAGCGGGGTATCCGGACGGCTGGAACACCCCGACATCCAGAAATCCGAGGGATGATGCGGGTCCGGCACGGACAGGCAGAGGGACGGTGCCTTGTGGGGGAACGGACGTTGCTCAGTTCGTCGTTCGGCTCGGCCGCGTCCGCGTACGCCGAGCATCGCCCGGATTACGCGCAGGCCGCGGTGCGGTGGGCGCTTGAGTTCGCGCCCGGCCCGCGAGTGCTCGACCTTGGTGCCGGCACCGGCAAGCTGACCCACACGTTGGTCGCCGTTGGCGCGGACGTCGTCGCGGTCGAACCCGACCCGGCGATGCTCACCGAGCTGCGCCGTGCCAGGCCAACCGTTCGTGCCCTGCCGGGTAGCGCCGAGGCGATCCCGTTGCCGGACGCGTCCGTCGACGCCGTGCTGGCCGGCAACGCCCTGCACTGGTTCGACATGGCCGTCGCGGGGCCGGAAATCGCCCGGGTCCTCGCACCCGGAGGCGTCCTGGCGGGCCTGTGGAACATCATGGACGACCGGATCGACTGGGTCGCCGAGCTCGAACGTGTCAGCGGGAGTGCGGCGATCGGCCCGCGTGACACGCGCGCCAGTTGGCGCGCGGCGACCGCTGCCATGGTCGTTCCGAGCACCGGCCTGGCCTCCCGTTTCGGTTCGTCGGAGCAGGCCGAGTTTCCGCACGGTCAGCGCCGAACCGCCGACTCCCTCACCGCGACACTCGCGACCCGGGCCGGGATGCTGGTCATGCCGGAACCGGACCGGGAGACCACGCTCGGCCGAATCCGCGACTTCCTCGCCAGTAGGCCCGAAACCGCCGAGGGTGAGTTCAACCTGCCGATGCTGACCGGCGTGCTGCGCGCCCGTCGGCGCCGACGGTCAGCAGGTCACGTGCGGTAGTAGTCGGCTCTCCAGCGCGACTGCTCGGCTACCGAGAAGCCGTCGAAGTCACCGGCGGCCTCGCACTCCAGCAGGTACTGAAGTGCGTCTGCGGCGTCCGGGGAGCCGTCGGCCTCCAGGTGGGCCTTGGTGGCGGCCAGTCCGGCGCCACACAGCAGTTGGACGTCGATGGAGCAGTGGGCGTCGAAGCTCGCTTCCTTGGCCTGCCAGATCACGAGCACGTCGCTCAGCTGGCCGGCATTGAACAGTTGCAGGCAGCACAGCTTCATGAGTTCCGTGTCCTGGTCCTGCTGGTCAGCTTCCGTCAGGAGGATCTCGCGGATCTGCGGCAGGTCCGCGGAGGACGGCCGCAGGCCGTAGCGGCGAAGGCTTTCGTCTTCGTTCACAGGCTCTCCGATACTGGGCTCACACGATTATGGAACGATCGCCGATGGTGGCCGCCGACCGAGGGCCGACGGGTCCCCGCTGCTGAATACACTCGTCGACCGTGACGCCCCGGGATGTGCGTAGATACGGCTGCGGCTACCTGATGCTGTGGTTCGCGATCGTTGGTGCTGGCATCGCCGTCGGCGACGACCTCATGGTCTGGCTGGTCGACGCACTGTCCGGGACATGGCTGCCGCTGCTCGTCGTGCTGAGCTGGCTGCCCTTCGGGTTGATCATGCTGTTCCTCCTTGCGGACTCGGCACGGATCGACGCGCCGGCGATGCGGCAGCCCTGGCTCACCCTGACAGCGGTGTGTGGCCTCGCGCTGGCCCTCCAGGTCCCGACCCTTCTTCGCAAGGAGCGGCGTTCCTCGGAGGCCTATCGGCTGGCCACCCATACCCCCGTCGGTGAAGCGCTGATCGCCGGTCTGATCGGTGCGCTCGGCGCCGCCATGGTCTGGACATTTGTGTTCCAGAGTGGGAGCTGGCTGCGCGGCAGGATTCGCGGCGAGCGGGTGCCGTTCTGGGACAGGGCCTGGGGAATGCGGCCCCGAAGCAGACGTGTCTTCGCGGTGGGCGCCGCGGCTTCGGTGCTGATGGGCCTCGGGGTCGCGCTCGTCGTGTGAGTGCGGGGTCGGCGAGCTGGACCGGGACGGCACGGTGGATCAGACAACGCGTGCGCGCGAGTGGTGACCGGCGCCGGACGACGTCCAGTTCAGCGGCGGGCACCGATCTCGGCGACGGCTGAACCGCCCGGGGTTCCCGCGCTCCGCCGCAGCGTCGCGAAGCCCGCGGCGACCAGGCCGAGGACCAGGATCGCCACGGCGCAGAGCAGCAGCGTCGGGCGCGCGCCGAAAACCCCCACCAGGGGCCCGCCCAGCATGGTGCCGAGCGGCACCGCGAGCACAAGGACGGCGCCGTTCGCGGCGAGCACCGCGGGGAGTTGCTCGGTGGACGCGCTGCGCTGGAACAACGCCATCGACGTGGACATGTACGGCGCCCAGATCAGGCCTGCCAGGGCGAACGCCGGCAGGGACAGGCCGATAGGGGCGCCCAGGCCGAGGGGCAGCATGGCGACGCCGAACCCGATGACGATGCCGATCGTGGTGGCACGCAGCGGCCAGTGGCGAAGGTGCCCGGCCACCACACCGCCGACGAGGCCGCCGACGCCAAAGGCGGTGTAGTACGCGCCGAGCAGCGTCGCGGACGCGTGCAGGTCGTCGGTGACGTGCAGCGGCATGGCGACGTACACCGGGCCGAAGAGGAAGAAGAACGCGACGCTCAGCATCAGCAGGCCGAGCAGCGCGGGCTGACGGCGGATGACCGCGAAGCCCGCGGTACGAGAGGCGCCGCGCTCGTACCGATGAATCATGTCGGTGGCGGGAAGGGCGAGGCGATAGGTGAGCGCCAGCACGGCGAACGTCGCGGCGTCGACGGCGATGACCCAGACCGGGCCCGCCCAGCCGATCAGGATGCCCGCCAGCGGCGGGCCGACGATGGTGGCGAACCCGGAGATGGTGGTGAGCACCGCGTTGGCCGGCAGGTGGTGGCGCTGCGGCAGCAGTTCGGCGATCAGGGTGAACCGCCCGGCGGAGCCCCACGAGTGCAGCAGCGCGGAAGCGGCGAGCAGGACGACGTACAGCCCGATGGTGAGCATGCCGGCGAGGTGGGCGATCGGGATCGCCGCGAGCGCTGCGGCTCGCAGGATCGCGTCCCAGCCGGCGAGCTGAGCGCCGCTGCGCTCGCGCAGCAACCGACCGAAGATGACCGTCCCGGCCGCGCTGGGCAGGGTGTACGCGGCCACCGCGACCGCGATCCACAGGAGGCCGCGCTGGCCCTGCGGCGCGAGCTGGATGGCCAGCCAGGTCACCGCGACCACCGCCATGCCGTCGCCGAGGGCGGACACGGCCAGCCCGGGCAGCACGCGCCGCAGCAGGGGATGACTGACCACCGGCCAGTAGGGCGAGGTACGCGGGAATCGAGGCATGGAGACAGTCGACCCGCCGTGGGCCGGATCGGCCAGCAACGACTGCCGACAGCAGAATCAGCCCGGAGCGAACGGCCGGCCCTCGTCCGTGGCTGACGGTGATCGACTCCGGATCGCGCGGGTGGGGGTCACGCACACCCTGCACGGGACCGGAGCCGATCGACCGCCGCTACTCCGCTCGGTAGACGGAGATGTGTGCCGGGCTGTCGGCGGCGAACGGCCGCCGGTGCCAGTCGGCGTACCGCTCGGTGAGCCGGAGCCCCGCCTGCCGCGCCATCTCGTCGATCTGGTGCGGCCAGGCGTAGCGCATGGCGAACGGTTTCAGGTGCACACCGTCACCGTCGAAGGTGATGGTCTGCCGGATGAACCGCTGCGCGGGCCGGTCGTACCGGTGCAGTCGGATCGTCGCGGAGTCCTCGGTCACCTCGCGGACCTGCACCTGCTCGTCGGCGTCGAAGCTGCGCGGGTCGGGTACGAACGTCTCGATGACGAACGCTCCGCCCGGCGACAGCACCCGGGCGACGTTGCGGAAGCAGTCCGCCTGCCGCTCGGCGTCCACCAGGTTGAACAGGGTGTTGAAGACCAGGTAGGCCAGGCGGAACGGGCCCTGCACATCCACGTCGGCCATGTCGCCGACGACCGCGGGGATCTGGTCGCCGCCGGGCTTGGCCCGCATCTGGGCCAGCATCTCCTCGGACGCCTCGATGCCGTGCACGCTGAGGCCACGCTCGGCCAGGGGCAGCGCGACGCGGCCGGTGCCGATCGCCAGTTCGAGGACCGGGCCGCCATCGGCCAGATCGGCCAGGAAATCCACGGCGGGGGCCGGGTCGGGGTTGGTGCCGCCGTCGTCGTATCCGGCGGCCCAGAGCCGGCCGAAGAGGCCGGGATCGTCGAAGACCGACATCAGCGGCCTCCGGGGTTGGGATCAGTGGCGCCCAGCAGCGCCAGGGGAACGGTCCTGCTCACGAAGTCTCGATTCCTCGGATCGGATGAGGTTGGGTCGGAGGGACTTCGTCGAGTGGGGCATGTCGGCTGCTCCTTTCGCGCGGCTGTGGACCGAGGACACCAGAGACGCCGCAGGCCCGGCAAGGCAATTACGCCAGCCGGGCCCGCGACGGGACGCGGTCAGGAGATGTGGTGCAGGATCACGTTGTGTACGTGGTGGCTCTTCTGCGCGCCACGGAACTCCACCTCGTAGGTGTGCGTGCCGACGTGGATGGCGATGGCGCCGGTGGAGAAGAACGAACCACCCCACGACTTGTTGCTGACCACGCTCACGCTGGTGATCTTCGAGTACGGGATACTGGTGATCGCGAACCGCTTCCCGACGAACGAGCGGTCCTGGATGATCACGCGGCGGTCGGTCAGCCCGATGAACCCGGTGCCGGTGCCGACAGCGTCGTAGACGGCGATGATCTGCTCGCCGTCGAGGAGGCCACTCTCGATCTGCTGGACCTGCTCTTTGCGGTCGTACGCGATGTTCGCCATGCGACCCAGGTTAGGCAACCGGTGCCAGTGGGTCGGGTGGGTCGTCAGGCCTCGGTGACCGCGCGGTACGCGTCCTCGATGCGGGCGGCCAGCAGGACCTCGCCCTCGGTCAGCGGCTCGTCGTTGCCGTGCCCGACCCGGATCTGGGTGCTGTCGGACCGGCGGCTGATCTCGGGACGCAGGTGCAGAGCGTCGGCGACGACCTTGACCCGTTCAGTTAGCGCCGCGTGTTGGGTATCGTCGATCACGAGCGTCCGCCGGATCTGTTCACCCTCCCGCGTCCAACCGGTTAGCAAGGTCAACGCGTCGGACAGGTAGTCGTGCTTGGCTCGGCTGTTGAACAGCACGCGCATCACCGCACCCCCCAAGCGCCGTTGCCGGCTTGTGGCCAAATCGTCGCCATCCCGTGTCTTGTCGGTGCCTTCTAGTCTGTCGTCGCTCGGTAAGGGTGTCCACGCCCACACTTCCGTGTTCTGTTGGACTAGCGGACGGCGTCGGTACCCAAACCGCCGATTGATCTGGCACCCTGGACGCCCGTGCAGACCGAACGGGCTAATGGCGGCGGGCAGGCCGAACGACGGGACCTGAAGGTGATCGTGGGGGCGGCGATCATCCGGGACGGACGGGTGCTCGCGTGTGCGCGCTCCGCCCCGCCCGAGGTGGCCGGCATGTGGGAGTTCCCAGGCGGGAAGGTCGAGCCGGGGGAGGGGGAGACCGAGGCGCTGATCCGGGAGTGCGCCGAGGAGTTGGCCGTACGCGTGGAGATCGGTGACCGGGTCGGCCGCAACGTCCGGATGGCCCACGGCCGCTCGGTGCTCAAGGTGTACGCGGCCCGCCTCCTGCACGGCGACGAGCCGCTGGCGTTGGAGCACCAGGCGCTGCGCTGGCTCGCCGCCGACGAGCTGGACTCGGTCACCTGGCTCCCCGCCGACGCACCGATCGTCGCCGCCCTGCGACCCCGCCTCCTCGCTGGTTGATCATGAAGTTACTGCCGCGACACGCCGGTCGGCAGGGCAATAACTTCATGATCAACAGAGCCGGTCGGGTGGGGGTATGCGGACGGGGGCCCCGGCTATTGCCGGGGCCCCCGTCCGGGTGGTCGTGCTCAGTGCTTGTCGTCCTGGTCGGGGTGCGCGAAGTTGAGGTGCTCCGGAGGCATCGGGAAGGTCACGTCGTCGCCGAACGGCGACGGCGCGGCGGCCCGGTCGAAGGTGAGCTCGGTCAGCGGCAGCCGGCCCCGGTCGTCGACCGCCGGCGCGGTGGGGTGGGGCACCTCCCGGTGCCAGTTGACGCCGCTCTGCGCCTGCGCCTCAGCCTGCGGGTCGTGCGAGCCACCCGCGTGCGAGTGCCCCCCGCCCCGGCTCGTTCCCGGCAGGCTCGCCGAGCCCGGACGGGCGGTGGTCACGCTGGTCTGGGGCGTCTCGCCCCGACGGAAGATCTTGCTACCAAGCCACACAAGGGGATCGTACCTGCGGTCGACGACGCGTTCCTTCATGGGGATGATCCCGTTGTCGGTGATCTTGATGTGCTCGGGGCAGACCTCGGTGCAGCACTTGGTGATGTTGCAGAAACCGAGGCCCTGTTCGGCCTGCGCGTACTCCCTGCGGTCGGTCCGGGCGTCCAGCGGGTGCATGTCCAGCTCGGCCGCCCGGATGAAGTACCGCGGGCCGGAGAACGCCTGCTTGTTCTCCTCGTGGTCGCGGATCACGTGGCAGACGTTCTGGCACAGGAAGCACTCGATGCACTTGCGGAACTCCTGCGAGCGCTCGACGTCGACCTGCTGCATCCGGTAGTCGCCCGGGGCGACGTCCGCCGGAGGGGCGAACGCCGGGGTCTCCCGCGCCTTCTCGTAGTTGAACGAGACGTCGGTGACCAGGTCCCGGATGACGGGGAAGGTCCGCAGCGGCGTGACGGTGACGGTCTCCTCGTCGCCGAAGGTCGACATCCGGGTCATGCAGCCCAGTCGCGGCTTGCCGTTGATCTCCATCGAGCAGGAGCCGCACTTGCCGGCCTTGCAGTTCCACCGGCAGGCCAGGTCGGGCGCGTCGGTGGCCTGCAGGCGGTGGATGACGTCGAGGACGACCTCGCCCTCGTTCACCTCGACCATGTAATCCTGCAGGTCGCCGCCGGTCTCGTCGCCCCGCCAGATCCGGAACTGACGCTTCGCGCTCATCGGTTGTCCGCCTCTCCAGCGTCGGCGACGGAAGCGTCGAAGTCGGCGAGCTCCTCGTCGGTGAGGTACTTGGCCAGCTCGGCCCGGTCGAAGAGGCTGATCAGCTCCGGCCGCATCGTCGGCAGCGGCTTACGGGTCAGCCGTACGCTGTCGCCGTCCAGCGAGCAGACCAGGTTGACCTGCCGCCACTTCGGCTCCATCGCCGGATAGTCCTCCCGGGTGTGCCCGCCGCGCGACTCCTGCCGCTCCAGCGCCGCCTTCGCGGTGCACTCCGAGACCACCAGCATGTTGCGCAGGTCCAGGGCCAGGTGCCAGCCCGGGTTGTAGCGCCGGCCGCCGGCGGCGCTCACCTTGGCGACCCGCTCGCGCAGCTCGGCCAGCCGCACCAGCGCGTCGGCCAGCTCGCCTTCGCGCCGGATGATGCCGACGAGATCCCCCATGACCGCCTGGAGGTCCTGCTGGAGGGTGTACGGGCTCTCGCCGGTGTCCCGTTGCAGCGGCGCCAGGGCGGTCTCCACCGCCGCCTCGACCGCGTCCACGGCCACCTTCGGCCGGGCGGCCAGCCCGTCGGCGTAGCTGGCCGCGTGCCCGCCCGCCCGCTTGCCGAAGACCAGCAGGTCGGACAGGGAGTTGCCGCCCAGCCGGTTGGAGCCGTGCATACCGCCGGAGACCTCACCGGCGGCGAACAGCCCGCGTACGTGGCCGAAGGCGGCGCCCGAGTCCGGGTCCACCTCCACGCCACCCATCACGTAGTGGCAGGTCGGCCCGACCTCCATCGGCTCGGCCGTGATGTCGACGTCGGCCAGCTCCTTGAACTGGTGGTACATCGAGGGCAGCCGGCGGCGGATCTCGTCGGCCGAGCGCCGGCTCGCGATGTCCAGGAAGACACCGCCCGCGGGGGAGCCCCGCCCGGCCTTGACCTCACTGTTGATCGCGCGGGCCACCTCGTCGCGGGGCAGCAGCTCCGGCGGACGCCGGTTGTTGTCCGGGTCGGTGTACCAGCGGTCCGCCTCCTCCTCGGTCTCCGCGTACTGCTTGCGGAAGACGTCGGGGACGTAGTCGAACATGAACCGCTTGCCCTCGGAGTTCTTCAGCACGCCGCCGTCGCCGCGGACCGACTCGGTGACCAGGATGCCCTTCACCGAGGGCGGCCAGACCATGCCGGTCGGGTGGAACTGGAGGAACTCCATGTTGATCAGCGTCGCCCCGGCGCGCAGCGCCAGGGCGTGCCCGTCCCCGGTGTACTCCCAGGAGTTCGACGTGACCTTGTAGGAGCGCCCGACACCCCCGGTGGCCAGCACCACGGCCGGCGCCTCGAAGAGGATGAACTCGCCGGACTCGCGGTAGTAGCCGAAGGCGCCCGCCACCCGGTCGCCGTCGAGCAGCAGCTCGGTGATGGTCGTCTCGGAGAACACCCTGATCCGGGCGTCGTACGAGCCGAACTCGCGCTTGTCCTCCTGCTGGAGCGAGACGATCTTCTGCTGGAGGGTGCGGATCAGCTCCAGGCCGGTCCGGTCGCCCACGTGCGCCAGTCGGGGGTATTCGTGTCCGCCGAAGTTGCGCTGGGAGATCTTGCCGTCCTTGGTGCGGTCGAAGAGCGCGCCGTACGTCTCCAGCTCCCAGATCCGCTGCGGCGACTCCTTCGCGTGCAGCTCGGCCATCCGGAAGTTGTTGAGGAACTTGCCGCCGCGCATGGTGTCGCGGAAGTGCACCTGCCAGCTGTCCCGGCTGTTCACGTTGCCCATCGCGGCGGCGGCGCCGCCCTCGGCCATCACCGTGTGCGCCTTGCCGAACAGCGACTTGGAGATGATCGCGGTCTTCTTGCCGGCGAGCCGGGCCTCGATGGCGGCGCGCAGGCCGGCGCCGCCGGCCCCGATGACGACGACGTCGTAGTGGTGTCGTTCGATGCGAGTGGTAGTGGTCATGTCAGGGGCCCTTTAGTTGATGAACCGCAGGTCGTTGAACCAGCCGGCCGCGAGCGCCATCACGTAGAAGTCGGTAAGCGCGAGGGTGCCGAGGGTGATCCAGGCGAGCTGCATGTGCCGGACGTTCAACGCCGAGACGAAGGTCCAGGCCCGGTAGCGCACCGGGTGCTTGGAGAAGTGCTTGAGCCGCCCGCCGATGATGTGCCGGCAGGAGTGGCAGGAGATGGTGTACGCCCAGAGCATCACCACGTTGAGCAGCAGGACGAGGTTGCCCAGGCCGAAGCCGAAACCCTTCGGCGAGTGGAAGGCGAGGATCGCGTCCCACGTGTTGATCAGCGAGATGATCGCGGCGGCGTAGAAGAAGTAGCGGTGCAGGTTCTGGCCGAGCAGCGGGAAACGGGTCTCCCCGGCGTACTCCTTGTGGCCGTCGGGAACGGCGCAGGCCGGCGGCGACAGCCAGAACGACCGGTAGTACGCCTTGCGGTAGTAGTAGCAGGTGAGCCGGAACAGCAGCAGGAACGGCAGGGTCAGCGCCGCGTCCGGGATGATCCACCAGCCGGGCAGGAACCGGCCGAAGTGTGAGGCCTCCTCGACGCACCGGTCCGTCACGCACGGGGAGTAGAACGGGGTCAGGTAGTGGAACTGGTCCACCCAGTACCACTTGTGCATGAAGACCCGGACCGTCGCGTACGCGACCCAGGCGCTGAGCCCGATCACGGTGATCAGCGGGGCGAACCACCAGCGGTCGGTACGCAACGTCTTCGCCGCGATGGCGGCGCGCGCCCGCGCTCCCCGCGGCCTCGTTGCCGTTGAAGTCATTCGAGTCGTCTCCTCGACGGGCCCGTACGGGCGGGCTGGTCTCTCTCCGGTCGGCACGCGGACCGGCGAACCCGCACCCGCTGCCACGTCATGCGCACACCAACGACCACGCCGGATCGACCGACGCAGCTAAGTGACACACGTTACGCCGATCTCTGCGAGCCGTCCGCGCAAGGGAGTGTCCCGTGTGTCTGGCCTGCGGAAAAGCCCTCAGCGCGCGGGTTTGCGGCGCGTCGTCGAGAAACGTCAGCCGGAGGCGCCGCCGGTGAAGTGCCAGGACGCGAGCCGCACCGACGGCGCCGCCCACCAGGCACCGTCCACCCGGTCCGGTTGACGCACCGCCCGCGAGCCCAGCCCGAGCACCGCGCCCGGCCCGAGCGCCCGAGGGTACGACTCGGTGAACCGCAGGTCGCGGACCGCCCGGACGACCGTGCCGTCCTCGATCAGCCAGACCCCGTTGCGGGTCAACCCGGTGACGACGAGGCTCTTCGGGTCGAGCACCCGCGTGTACCACAGATCGGAGACCAGCAGCCCGCGCCGCACCCCGGCGACCAGCGCGGCGGTGTCCGTGTCCACCACCGCGCCGGCCGCCGTGCCCGTGGTGCTCCGGCCCACCGCGCTGGCCGGGCCCACCGCCGCGGGAGAGAGCCGCAGGTTGCGGGCCATCGGGCCCCAGGTGGCGCCGCCCGCGATCGCGTGCCCGGTGGACTCCGCGCCCGCCTCGGCGGCCGTCCGGCGGTCGTGCGCGACCGCCCGCGTGGTGCCCGCCTCGACCAGGGTCACCGCCCGCCGGCCGGTGCCCTCGGCGTCGAACGGCAGACCCGATGCGCCCAGCGGGTCATCCACCAGGGTCACCTGTCGGTCGAACTGGGCCGCGCCCGGCTCGGCGAAGGACTGCCGCTCCGCGTACCGCTTGCCGTTGAAGCCGAACCAGGAGAGGTTCTGCAGCAGGTCCGCCACGGCGGCCGGCTCGAACACCACCTCGTAGCGCCCCGGCGGCAGCTCGACCGGGTCGGCCGCCGCCTGCGCCTTCGCGGCGGCGTGCGCGCCCAGCTCCGCACCGTCGAGGTCGGACAGCCGGTCGACGCAGCGTCGGGCCACCCCGTCCGCGCCGTCGCGCCGGGCGATGCCGTCCATCGCCGCCTCCGCCGAGCGACCGTACGCGGTGTGCCCGGCCGAGTTGGCGAACGCCGACGAGCGGTGCGCGGTGCGGCAGTATCCGGCCGTGATGAGGCTCCCGGCGGCGGCCACGAACGCGCCGACCCGGTCGGCCCGCTGGTCCGGCTCGGCGTGGGCGGTGGCCTCGTCGACGGGCGGGGCGTCCGGTGTGGGCGTCGGCGGGGCCAGCCCCGGCCAACCCGGGTCGGGCGGGCAGAGCCGCGCCGCCGCCAGGGTGCGCTCGACCAGCGCGCCCAACCCGTCGGTGGTGACCACGCTGCCGCTGCCAGCGGCGGTCCGTCCGTCGACGTGCACCCGCAGCCGGACGCCGACGGTGGACTCGGCGACGTTCTGATGGATGGCCGAGTTGGCGAACCGGGTCAGCGCCAGGTCCGCCCGGGTCACCACCGCCTCGGCCTGCGCGGCCGGCCCGCCGAGACGCCGAACCAGCTCGATGACCTGCCCGGCCAGCTCCAACTCCGTCGAACCACTCACGGCAGCTCCTTCAGTCGCGACTGCGCGGCTCGCACGGCCTTCACGCCGACACCCCCACGCGGACGTTGCGGAAGCGGGCCGGCGCGGCCGGATGGCCGGTGTGCCCGATCTGGCCCGGCTGGCCCTTCCCGCAGTTGGGCGTCCCCCAGGGCACCGTCTCGCCGGAGAGCATGTCCATCGAGCGCCAGAAGAGCGGGCCGATCCCGGTGTACGTGGGATTGCGCAGCATCCGCCCCCGGCGACCCTTCTTGATCTCCCAGCCGACCTCGCAGCCGAACTGGAAGTTGAGCCGCTTGTCGTCGATCGACCAGGACCGGTTGAGGTCCATTAGCACGCCGTCGTCGGTGGCCGCGATGATCTCCTCCAGGGTGTGCGGGCCGGGTTCCAGGCCGACGTTGGTCATCCGCACCATCGGCAGCCGGGCCCATCCGTCGGCGCGGACGCTGCCGCCGTAGTCGAGGCCCGCCATGGCCGCCGAGTCCCGGCCGGCGAGCACTCCCACCCAGCGACCGTCGCGCACCGCGTCCCGCTTGACCGCCGGTGAGCCCTCGTCGTCGAAGCCGAAGCTGCCCAGCGCGCCGGGGATCGTCGGGTCGATCGTGATGTTCATCAGCTCGGAGCCGTAGCGCAGCGAGCCGAGCTGGGCCAGGTCCAGCCAGGACGTGCCGGCGAACGCGGCCTCCCAGCCGAGGATCCGGTCCAGTTCGATGGCGTGCCCGACCGACTCGTGGATCTGCAGGGCCAACTGCTCGCCGCCGAGGATCAGATCCGTCTCGCCGGCCGGGCAGGGCGGCGCGGTCAGCAGCGCCCGGGACTCCTCGGCGATCTGCGCGGCGTGTGCGGCCAGGTCGAGCGACTCGACCAGTTCCCAGCCGGTGGTGCCGTACTGCCCGCGGTAGCTGGGCCAGGAGCGCCGCTGTGTCTCGCCGTCACCGATCGAGGTGGCCGAGATGCCGCCGCCGCACTCGCGGATCCGCTGGTCGATCCGGTGGCCCTCGCTGGAGACGAACCACTTCGCGGTGTCCCAGATCTGGTACAGCCCCTCGGCCAGGTCCGCGCCGTGCTCGGCCATCGTGCGGGTCGCGCCGACCAGCAGGTCGCCCTTGTCCGACAGGGGCACCCCGAGCGGGTCGATCCGGCAGTCCGAGGCCCAGCTCGCCGCGACCGCCTCGACCGCGACCAGGTCGACCGGCGGGCCGGGCACCCGCGCGCTCGCCATCGCGGTCCGGGTCGCGCGCCGGCCAGCGTCGCGGGCGGCGGCGTCGGACAGATCGGGTACGGCGTGAAAGCCCCAACTCGCGCCGACCAGCGCCCGGACGCCCAGCCCGATGCTCTCGTCCTGGGTCAGCTCCTCCACGTCGCCGTTGCGCGCGGTCATCGACTCGTAGCGGCGGTGCATCACCCGCGCGTCTGCGTACCGCGCTCCCGCGTCGAGGGCGGCCTGGACGGCGGCGG
Source organism: Micromonospora sp. NPDC005254 (assembly GCF_042872525.1). Taxonomy (NCBI): domain Bacteria; kingdom Bacillati; phylum Actinomycetota; class Actinomycetes; order Micromonosporales; family Micromonosporaceae; genus Micromonospora; species Micromonospora sp. NPDC005254. The sequence continues at coordinate 739,355 of NZ_JBIAKM010000001.1, forward strand.
TGGCCGCGTCGAACTCGGTCATGGACCGACCCTAGGCCAGCCGACCGACACCCGTCAGGGGACGAGATCCTCTGGCCGGATAGTGGCCCGCACTGGCTCGGTCAGTTCCAGAACCTCGCCGCGCTTCGTCGTTGCCCTCTCCACGTAGTGGCCACCCTGCCGCTGGTAAAGGCGCATGGCACCCGTCCCCTGCTCCACCAGCAGATACCACTCAATGCCCGCTGCGGCGTAGTAATGCATCTTGAGGACCTTGTCGGTGGAGGCGTTGCTCGGCGAGATGATCTCGCAGACCAGTCGCACATCAGCTGACTCGATGTTGGGCTCGTCGAGATCGACTGCGTTGGTGACGACGAGATCAGGAATCGGTATTCGACCTGGTCGGAGCCGGACGTTCACCGCCTCCAACAGCTCAAGGTCGGCTGCCTCCGCGGCTGCTTCCAGGATATTGCCGAGCTTGCGGGAGATTCGTTGATGCCGTGGGGTGGGTCCTGGGGTCACGTGGAGGCTCCAGTCGAAGAGTTCGACGCGATCCTGCGTCTCGCCGAGGGCGAGGAACTCCTCTTCGGTCCACGGACCTTCGTGATCGAACACCGCCGCGGTCATGGGTCACCTCCACCTCGTGCCACGGACATCCTCTGCTGGCTGCTCGCCCAATGATCGCACTTGACGTGCGATCAGAGCCATGAACGGGCGTGGATGGCGAGGTGACAGGGGATGCGGGGCCGATGCGGACTCGTTACGCTCGGGCCCGCTGACACGTGCCGACTTTGTAGCTTATTTTCACCCTCGGGACTTTGTTGTAAGTTCTCTTCGTCACTGAGGGAGGTGGCCGTGGACAGCTCGGAACCGTCGCCGTCCGGGGACCCGGACGACCGTCCCGCCGTGCCGGCACAGCGCTCCGACCAGGACGCCTACCTGCGGGTGAGTGACCTGCGGGTCCGGTTCGACACCTCCGACGGCGTGGTGCGCGCGGTTGACGGGGTGTCGTTCGCCGTCGAGCGGGGCCGCACTCTCGGCATCGTCGGCGAGTCCGGCTCCGGCAAGAGCGTCACGTCGCTGGCCATCCTCGGCCTGCACGACCCCAAGCGGGCCACCATCACCGGCGAGATCTCCGTCGGCGGCCGGCAGCTGGTCGGCCTGCCCGACGAGGAGGTACGCCGGCTGCGCGGCCGGGACATGGCGATGATCTTCCAGGATCCGCTGTCCGCGCTGCACCCGTACTACAGCGTCGGTCGGCAGATCGCCGAGGCGTACCGGGTGCACCACCCGAAGGCCAACCGGCGCGAGTCCCGCCAGCGCGCGGTGGACATGCTGGACCGGGTCGGCATCCCGCAGCCGGCCCGCCGCTTCGACCAGTACCCGCACGAGTTCTCCGGCGGGATGCGCCAACGGGCGATGATCGCGATGTCCCTGGTCAACGACCCCGCGCTGCTGATCGCCGACGAGCCGACCACCGCGCTGGACGTCACCGTGCAGGCGCAGATCCTGGACCTGCTCGCCGACCTCCAGGCCGAGTTCCACTCCGCGATCATCCTGATCACCCACGACCTCGGCGTCGTCGGCCAGGTCGCCGACGAGGTGCTGGTGATGTACGGCGGGCGGGCCGTCGAGCACGGCAGCGTCGAGCAGGTGCTCCGCTCGCCGCAGCATCCGTACACCTGGGGGTTGCTCTCCAGCGTGCCGTCGCTGCACGGCGACGCGGACGCGGACCTGGTGCCGATTCCCGGCAACCCGCCCAGCCTGATCAACCTGCCGACCGGCTGCGCCTTCCACCCACGCTGCCGTTACGACGACCGCGTCGGCGACCGGTCCCGCACCAAGGTGCCCGAGCTGCGCCCGGCCGGGGCCGACGGTCACCTGGTGGCCTGCCACCTGAGCGCCGAGGAACGCGCAGCGATCTACGCCGAGAACGTGGCATCCGTGGGGGTGGCCCGATGACCGACGAACCACTGCTGCGCGTGCGCGGACTGACCAAGCACTTCCCGGTCCGCCAGGGGTTGCGCGGCACCGGCCTGGTGCGGGCGGTCGACGGTCTCGACTTCGACGTACGCCCCGGCGAGACGCTCGGCCTGGTGGGGGAGTCCGGCTGCGGCAAGACGACCACCGGCCGGATGCTGGTGCGGCTGCTGGAGCCGACGGCCGGCACCATCGAGTTCGACGGGCGGGACATCACCCACGCCGGCCGCCGGGAGCTGCGCCCGCTGCGACAGGAACTTCAGATCATCTTCCAGGACCCGTACGCGTCGCTGAACCCCCGGCACACGGTGGGTCGGATCGTGGCGATGCCGTTGCAGGTCAACGGGATCAAGCCGCCGGGCGGGATCAAGGCGCGGGTGCAGGAGCTGCTGGAGCTGGTCGGGCTGAACCCGGAGCACTACAACCGGTATCCGCACGAGTTCTCCGGCGGCCAGCGCCAGCGCATCGGTATCGCCCGCGCGCTGGCCCTGCGGCCCAAGCTGATCGTCGCCGACGAGCCGGTGTCCGCGCTGGACGTCTCGATCCAGGCGCAGGTGGTCAATTTGCTGCGCGACCTGCAACGGGAGCTGGGCCTGGCGTTCGTGTTCATCGCGCACGACCTGGCCGTGGTCCGGCACTTCTGCCAGCGGGTAGCGGTCATGTACCTGGGGCGGATCGTGGAGATCGGCGACCGGACGGACATCTACGAGCGCCCGCAGCATCCGTACACCCGGGCTCTGCTCTCGGCCATCCCGGACGTCACGCAGCTCGGCCCGGCGGGCCGGATCCGGCTGACCGGCGACGTGCCCACCCCGCTCGACCCGCCGTCGGGCTGCCGGTTCCGCACCCGGTGCTGGAAGGCGCAGGACATCTGCGCCACCGAGGAGCCGGCGCTGGTGCCGCGCGACGGCGGTCGGCAGGCCACCGCGTGTCACTTCCCCGAAGGGGCGGGGTCGATCACCCAGGTCGTCGAGGAGGTGTCGTCGTGAGCCTGTCTCCGGTGGAGGGTGTGGCGCTCGCCGAGATCGAGTCCAGCGCGGACGCGGGCGGGCCCGAGACCAAGGGCGTCGTCGGGCGTTCGCCCGGGCAGCTCGCCTGGCTGCGGCTGCGTCGTGACCGGACGGCCGTGGTCAGTGGCGTACTCCTGGTGTTCTTCCTGCTCTTGGGGCTCTCCGCCCCGCTGATCGAGATGGTCTACGGGATCGGGCCGCGCGAGCAGTTCCAGAACCTGCTGGACGGCTTCGGCATGCCGCTGGGTTACGTCGGCGGTGTCACCGGGGACCACTGGTTCGGGCTGGAGCCAGGATTGGGCCGGGACATCTTCATCCGGTTGATCTACGGGCTGCGGACGTCGTTGTTCATCGCGTTCGCCGCCGCGCTGATCACCGCCACCATCGGCATCGTGCTCGGCGCGCTGGCGGGTTACCTCGGCGGCTGGCTTGACGCGGTGATCAACTGGATCACCGACCTGACGCTCGCGATGCCGTTCCTGATCATCGCGCTGGCGCTCACCCCCACCATCACGCTGCGCTTCTACGGCGAGCGGGGGCAGGTGTCGTCCGCCTTCGGGGTGGGCGTGCTGATCGCCGTGTTCGCCATCTTCGGTTGGACCAGCACGGCCCGCCTGGTCCGCGGGCAGGTGATCGCGCTGCGCGAACGAGAGTTCGTGGAGGCCGCCAAGGCCAGCGGCGCCGGGCTGGGGCACATCATCTTCCGGCAACTGCTGCCGAACATCTGGGCGCCGATCCTGGTGTCGTTCTCCCTCGCCGTGCCGCAGTTCATCACCAGCGAGGCCGCGCTGTCGTTCATCGGCGTCGGCCTCAGCGACGAGACGCCGAGCTTCGGCCGGATGATCTACCGCAGTCTGGACTTCCTCCAGACCGACCCGGCGTACGTGTTCTTCCCGGGCATCACGATCTTCGCGCTGGTGTTCGCCTTCAACCTCTTCGGCGACGCGTTGCGGGACGCGCTCGACCCGAAGTCGTCCCGGTAGGGGTGGACTCATGTCACGGTTTCTGATCAAGCGGCTGTTCTCCGCGACGCTGACCCTGTTCGCGGTGAGCGTGCTGACCTTCCTGATGTTCTTCGCCCTGCCGCGCGACCCGGTGACCGGCATGTGCCCGAAGAACTGCAACCCGGAGCGGCTGGAGCGGGTCCGTGACGACCTGGGCCTCAACGACCCGCTGATCAGCCAGTACGCCGGTTACATGAAGGGCATCGTCACCGGTCGTGATCTGGGCAGCGCCCAGGGCGGCCGGTGTGACGCGCCCTGCCTGGGCTGGTCGTACGTCTCCAACGAGGCGGTCTCGGACACCATCGCCCGGGTGCTGCCGGTGACGCTGAGCATCGTGATCCCCGCGGCGATCCTCTGGCTGCTGCTCGGGGTGGGGCTGGGCATGATCTCGGCGCTGCGCCGGGGCACCTGGCTGGACCGCCTGGCCATCGGCTTCTCCCTGACCGGCGCGTCGTTGCAGCTCTACTTCGTGGGCGCGGTGCTGCTGCTGGTGTTCGTCTACAACCTGCGGCTGCTGCCGGTGCCCAGCTACACGTCCCTGTTCGACAATCCGGCGAAGTGGGCCAGTGGGCTGGTGCTCGCCTGGGTCGCGCTGGCCTTCCTCTTCTCGGCCATCTACGCCCGGCTGTCGCGGGCGCAGATGCTGGAGACGCTGTCGGAGGACTTCGTCCGGACCGCGCGGGCCAAGGGCCTGGCCAAACCGACGGTGTACGGGCGGCACGCGCTGCGCGCGGCGATCACCCCGGTGGTGACCATCGCCGGTCTGGACGTGGGCGGGGCGCTGGGCGGCACGGTGATCACCGAGACGACGTTCGGCATCCAGGGGCTGGGGCGTACGGCCGTGGACGCGGTGCGCTCGGGTGACCTGCCCACCATCATGGCCACCGTGCTGATCGCGGCCGTCTTCGTGGTGCTGGCGAACGTCCTGGTGGACCTGCTCTACGCGGCCATCGACCCCCGGGTCCGGCTGCGCTGACCCGAGGGGTGGTCACTGCGCGGCTGGTGGCGAAATTTATCGACAACTGTTACACAACTCGTAGGTTTTCTTCCTTACGATCCTCGGGACGTCGGCGGTTCTCGCCCCGGCGAAACCGCACGGCACATGGGTGAAGGGGGTACTTCATGAGACCACGCGTGGTGGCTGCCGCAGGCGGCGCGATCGCTCTGGTGGTGGCATTGGGTGCGTGCTCGAAGAACACGGGCGAGGGCACCACCGTGGACACCGAACGGCAGCAGTCCGGGGTCATCGCGACCGACCCGAAGGACTCGCAGGGCCCGGCGGCCGAGGTGAGCGGCGCCGCGAAGGGCGGCACGTTCACCATCATCCGGGAGTCGCCGATCTCCCACCTGGACCCGCAGCGGACGTACTCGTTCGCCGGCCTGATGACCAACCCGCTCTTCGCGCGCTACCTGACCACCTGGAAGGACGACGGCAAGGGCGGCCTCGTCCTCGTCGGTGACCTGGCCGAGACGCCGGGCAAGAACGTCAACAACGACTGCAAGGTCTGGGAATTCACCATCAAGGACGGGGTGAAGTTCGAGGACGGCCGGCCGATCACCTCCAAGGAGATCGCGTACGGCATCGCCCGCTCCTTCGACCCGGACCTCTCCGGCGGCCCCACCTACATTCAGGAGTGGCTGGCCGACACCCCGCAGTTCGACACCAAGTGGGACTTCAAGAAGAACAAGACGTCGCTGCCGCCCGGCCTCACCACGCCGGACGCAAAGACGCTGCGCTTCGAGTTCGCCAAACCCCGCTGTGACCTGCCGTTCGCGGTTTCGCTGCCGACCACCGCTCCGCTGCCCGCGGACAAGGACACCGGCGTCGACCTGGACAAGCAGCCGTTCTCGTCCGGCCCGTACAAGGTCGCCAAGAACCAGGTCGGCGTGCAGATCACCCTGGACCGCAACCCCAACTGGGACCCGAAGACCGACCCGGTCCGCCACCAGTACCCGGACCGGTTCGTGTGGACCTTCGGCCCGACCGCGGACGCCGCCAACAACCGGGTGATCGCCGACAACGGCGCCGACCAGAGCGCGCTCGCCTTCAACACCGTGCCCGCCTCGCTGGTCGCCAAGGTGGCCGGGGACGCCGCGCTCAAGTCGCGCACCATCCTCTCGCCCACGCCGAGCGCCAACCAGCTCGTCATCAACAACCAGCGGGTCACCGACCTGAAGGTCCGTCAGGCGCTCAACTACGCCATCGACCGCGAGGGCCTCATCAAGGCGATGGGCGGGCAGACCGTCGCCGCGCCGATGACCACGCTGATGCCGTCGGCCACCATCGGCTACAAGGCGTACGACGCGTACCCGGCGGGCGCCAACGGCAACGTCGACAAGGCCAAGGAACTGCTCGGCGGCAAGACGCCGGAGCTGGTCCTCGGCGTCGCCGACAACTCGACCGAGCAGCAGCAGGGCGCCCAGCTCAAGGCCAACCTGGAGCGCGCCGGCTTCAAAATCACGCTGCGGAACATCTCGGACGACGCCAAGCTCGACGAGGTCAAGAAGAAGGACAACCCCTGGGACCTGTACATCGGTAATTGGGCGGCGGACTGGCCGAGCGGGGCGTCGATCCTGCCGGTGCTCTACGACGGCCGCACCATCAAGGCCGAGGGCAACAGCAACCAGTCCTACTTCAACGACCCGGCGATCAACGCCGAGATGGACCGCATCCAGGCGATGCCCGCCGCCGACCAGGGCCCGGAGTGGGCCAAGCTCGACGAGCGGATCATGAAGGAGCACGCGCCCGTGGTGCCGCTCTTCGTCGACGTGGCCTACAACGTGCACGGGTCCAAGGCCGGCGGGGTCTTCATCTCCAGCGTCTTCGGCTACCCGGCGTTCGTGAACGCGTACGTCAAGCCGTAGGTCGTATCGCAGGCAGGCAGGGTCCCCTCCCGACAGCGTCGTCGGGTGGGGGCCCTCGCCGTTTCCGCCGGTCGGCTCACTGATCCGATCCGGCCGCGCCCGATCGCGATTGGTAGGTGCGGGGCAGATCAGTGCGCGTGATGTCGTATGAGCATCAGGGCCGGGTGGCGCCGTCAACGGTGGTGCTTCCCTGCGGGCGAAGTGCGACTAGCAGGCTGTCGAGTTGACCCCAGGCCCGCGCGCTGGCGATGTGGTCGATGTAGTCCCGCGACTCGATGATGAGCCCGTCGCGGATGCGCATGACAAACACGCATGGCACGGTGAACGCCTCGCCTGTCTCCTCGACTCGCCCCTGATAGGCGAACTCGGCGACGATCACCTCCGGGTCGGCGGTGTCATGAATCGTGATGTCGACCGGATTGCGGTTCAGCGTCCGGCCGGCCGGTGGCGGCGCGGTGAAGTGCTCGTGCAGTTCGCCGCGGCTGCGTAGCGGCGGCGGGTCGAGTGGGTGGAACGGGTGCGTGACGTGGGTCTGCTCGGCATACAAGTCGGCCAAGTCCTCGTACGGACCGTCGCAGACGCCGTTCACCAGTCGTAGGAAAGTTTCGCGGGGGTTGCTCATGCGGGGCTTCCTTTGAATCGGCGGTCTCACTGTCGGCACACCGAGGGCCGTACCGGACGGCCGATTCCCATCGGCGGGCCTACTCGGGCGACGTGTTGTACTGGTCGAGCGTTGCCTTCGACGTGGAAGCATCCCGGAAAGTCAGCTCCCATGGCCCGGTGTTGACGTCCATGTCCTTGCCGAACCCGACCCATTTGCCGGCCATCCGTCGGCCGGTGGGCTCCACCAGGAGCTGGATTGCGCCGTGGTACCGGGCTCCCCGGTAGTAGCCGGCGGGATCGGTCTGCTCCACCCAGGTGCCGGTGACCACCGCACCGTCGATGGTGAGATCCATTGACAGCGACGATGCTGCTGAGCCGGGCAGGCTGCGCACGGTCAGTCGGTCGCCGTGCTGGAGCACGACCACGAAGTGCTGCCCGGCGAATGATTCTCCCCGGCCGCTGGAATGGAACTGGTAGCGGCTGAGCCAGACACCCTCGTACGACGGGCGGACTGCGAGTGGCTTGGGTGTTGGCGTGGCCAGTTTGGACATGGGCGAGGCCAGATCGTGGCCACCGTGTTGGTCATCGACTGCATGGCCGTCGGGTATCGCAGCGAAGCCGAGCAGCGAGACCGGTAGACCGGTGACGACCTCCAGGGCGCGGGCATAGACGGGCCGTGGTGCGGCGATCGCGCCGGACTCCCAGCGCTGGACGAGTCTCTTGTTGGCGTCGTTCGGCTCGCCGACGCGGCGGCCGGCGGCCTGAAGCGCGCGGGCGAAGTCGTCTTGGCTCATGCGCATCCCGGTGCGGACCGCGCGTAGGGCGGTGTTCGGGGCATTCATGTTCGCCACAATACCGCTGTGTCGTCTGAATGTCGCCGTCAATGTGACCGGTATGCCGCATCCTGTGCCGTCGCGTCCGACGACAGTTAGGCGTCACTGTGGATGGCACGCGACGGCTGGGCCTGCCGGTGCGCCCAGCAGCAGAGGTGATGATGCCCAGTTCTGACGACGAGCCGGTCAGCCGGGGCGAGCAGATCGACGCCGCCGAGCGGGAAGACGCCAAACGCCGGTTGCTCGCGCGGGCCGAGGCTGAGCGGATACCGGTGCAGGAGACGACTCGGGCGGTGCCGGATCGGCGGTGGCGCGGTGAGCCGTGACCCGCTGCCGATCGGCCGACGCGTCGCCTACCTGCGGGTGCGGCGCAGGTTGTCGCAGCAGTCGTTCGCGGATCGATTGGGAAAGTCGAAGAGCTGGGTGGACAAGGTCGAGCGCGGGGTCCGCTCCCTGGAGCGACTGTCGACCATCCGGGAGATCGCGGGAGTGCTGAGGGTCGATCCCGCAGCGCTGCTTGGTCGTGATGTTCAGCCTGCCGAGGTTGCCGAGCGCAGCGAAGGCGTCGCGCGGATTCGGGCCGCGCTGTCCGCGTACCCAATGGCTTTTGGTCGTCAGGCGGACCGCGCGGTGATGCCGCCCGATCGGTTGGCTCGGAGGTGCGGCACGCGTGGACGACCTACCAGCACGCCCGGTACCCACGTCTGATCGAGCTGCTGCCCACGGTGGTGACCGAGGTTCACCGCGCCCACGGTCAGCACCCGGACGCCGGGCGGGCAGCGGTGGTGGAGGTGTACCGGGTGGCGGCGGCGTTGCTGGTCAAGCTGGGGGAGGGGAGCCTCGCCTGGTTGGCCGTTGACCGGGCGATGTCCGCCGCCGCCGGTGATCGGGTGTTGCTGGCCTGCGCGGCGGTGCAGCTCGGCCAGGTGTTGCGGGGGTCGGCGCGGGTAGGGCCGGTGATGCTGGCCGCCGCTTCCCAGATCGCCGCTGGCACGCCGGAAGAACTGTCGCTGCGTGGATCGCTGCTCGTGCAGGCCGCCCTGATCGCGGCCAGGGCGGGTGACGACCGGATGGCCGGACGCCTGCTGGACGAGGCTGCCGAGCTGGGCGACCAGGTGGGCGACGGGCACGACCATTACCGGACGGCGTTCGGGCCGGCGGCCGTCGAGGTGGCGCGGGTCGCCGCCGCCGTGAAGTTGGGCGACGGGCCGGAGGCGGTCGCCCGGCACGAGAAGACGATCGGTAGGAACGGGTGGCGGTGGCTGCCGGTCGAGCACCGCGCCGCGCACCTGATCGACGCGGCGCGCGCCTACCTCCAGACGGACGACCCAGCCGCCCCAGCCACGATTACCCAGCTCGCCATCAACCTCGGAGTGCTGTGAGCATGACGGCCAATACCGTCCCGGCTGTGGCGGCCAGAGCAGCGGCATGGCACACGTGTCAGCCGTCGGCGGTGACCGTCGGTCACCTCCGTCGGGTCGGGTGCCCTATTGAGCGGTATACCTCAGAGTCATATTCATACCTCTGAGGTATACCGCTCAACAGCACATCGGCAGGCCGGGCCAGCCAGAGTGCGGGAAGGGCTCAGCGCCCCGCGTTCAGATAGCGCAGCACGGCGAGCACTCGCCGGTGGTCGGTCCGCGCCTGGGGTAGGTCCAGCTTGGTGAAGATGGCTGTCACATGCTTCTCCACGCTGCGCGGGGCGAGATGGAGCGACTCGCAGATGGCAGCGTTGGAACGGCCCTCGGCCAACATCCCCAGGACCTCTCGTTCCCGCTCGCTGAGGCGGGCGACGCCCGCGTCCACCGCCACTGTGAGAAGACCAGCACGCCGACGTCCGGGTGGGCCGTACGGATCGCCAATGCCGCCCGCAACCCCTCGTCGGTGAAGGTCGGTGGCATCCGCACGTCGACCACCGCCGTGTCCGGCCGGTGCTCCCTGACCGCCGCCCGCAGGTCGTCGCCGTTGTCCACCGTCGACACGACGGTGATTCCGTGATCGGTCAGCAGCAACCTGATCCCGTCGCGCAGTAACGGGTTGTCCTCGGCGATCACTACTCGCATGGCAACTCCACGGTGATGGTCGTCGGCCCACCCGACGGACTGTCTACCCACAGCGCGCCGTCGAGCGACTCGGCCCGCCGGATCAGCCCGGCCAGACCCGTACCCTCGCCCCCGGGCCTCGCCCCACCGCCCCCGTCGTCGGTGACAGTCACGCGCAGCATGCCACCCAGCGTGCGAAGGTCCAGCCGGATCCGGCTGGCCGCAGCGTGCTTCGCCACGTTGGTGAGCAGTTCGGCGGCGCTGAAGTAGAGCGCCGACTCCGTCTCGGGCGGTGGCCGCTGGGGCAGGTCCACGTGCACGACGACGGGCACCGCGCTGCGCGCGGCCAGGGTCTCGATCGCGGTGCTGAGGCCAGCGTCCAGCGCGGGTGGGTGAATGCCCCGCACGATGTCCCGCAGCTCGGAAAGCGCCTCCACCACCGCGCCCTGGGCTTGCGCCACCATCGTCCGCAGCTCCGGCTCGCCGGCTCGCCGCTCGATGCGCGACAGCGCCACGCCCAGCGCGACCAGCCGGGCCTGCGTACCGTCGTGCAGGTCCCGCTCCACCCGCCGCAGCAGCGCTGCGGCGTCCGCCCGCAGCGCGGCCCGGCTGGCCTCCAGCGCCGCTATCCGGGCTCGCTCCGGGCCCGGCTCCAGCAGCGCCCCCACCAACCGCCGGTCCAGCCACACGATGAGCCGGAAGTACCACGGAAACACCAGCAGCGCGGCCAACCCCTGCGCGGCCAGACCCCAGGGACCGCCCCAGGGCGGATCTTGCGGAAACCGGTGCATCCACACGGGATAGGTGATGCCCAGCAGCCCGCCGGCGATGAGGACTCCGCCGAGGTAGGCGGCCGCGGCCATCAGGGGCAGCCGGGCGAAGCAGTAGGCGAGGGCCTTCCAAGCGCTGGCGTCCGTCAGCACCGCGCCGGCCCAGCGCACCGGACCCGGCCCGCGGCGGCGTAGGCCCCAGCCCCAAGGGCCTGCGGCGCACGCCGGTCGATGACGACGCCGCCGCTCCCGTTCAGGAACGACCGATGGATCGGTCGAGAAAGTCGCGGATCATCGGCGCAGCGACGTCGAGCTTGTCTTCCAGCAGGAAGTGGCCGGTGTCGAGCAGGTGGAACTCGGCCGACGGCAGGTCGCGCCGATAGGGGTGGGCACCCTCGGGTGGGAAGATCGAGTCGTTCTGGCCCCAGATGATCAGCGTCGGTGGCTGATGGTCGCGGAAGAAGGCTTGGAATTCCGGATACAGCGTGACGTTGCTGCCGTAGTCGTAGAACAGATCCAGTTGGATGTCCGCGTTGCCGGGGCGGGCGAGCTGGGTGGCGTCGTGGGTCCACTGGTCGGGGTCGAGTCGGCTGAGGTCGTGCACCCCCTGCGTGTACTGCAACTTGACCGTGTCGGGGTCGAGGATGAAGGCGATGGCCTGGCGGCGCTCGTCGGTCTTCTCCGCCCAGTAGGCCTTGATCGGATCCCAGAAATCGCTCAGGCCCTCCTCGTACGCGTTGCCGTTCTGCACGATGAGCGCGCCGACCCGCTCGGGCCCCTTGAGGGCCAGCCGGAACCCGGTCGGCGCCCCGTAGTCGAAGCAGTAGAGCGCGTAGCGATCCACGCCGAGCTGGCCGAGGAGGCCGTCCATCAGATCCGCGAAGTTGGCGAAGGTGTAGTCGAACGTCGACCGGTCCGGGCTGGCGCTGTGGCCAAAACCCGGGAAGTCCGGCGCGATCACCCGGTACCGGTCCGCGAGCAGCGGGATCAGGTGGCGGAACTGCGAGGACGACGTGGGAAATCCGTGCAGCAGCAGGACCGCCGGGCCGTCGGCCGGTCCGGCCTCGCGATAGAAGATGTCGATCCCGTTCACCGTCGCCGTACGAAAGTGCGTGACCGGCAACTCGCCTTCCTGAACGGCGGCGGTCGACGGTTTCTGCGCAATCCCCACCATGGTGGAGTCCTTTCGGCATAAGGAAAGCGGTGCCGCCCCGGGGAATCGCCCGGTCGGCTCATGCTTCGGCCAGCATGGCATGCGGCAGGGGACCCCACCTGCCGAAATCACTTACCGAATGCCGCTCAGCGCAGGTGGGTGCGGAGGAAGTCGAGTTCCAGGGGGAGCAGCCGCTCGGCGGTGCCGTTCGCGGCCATGTGGGTGGCGCCGGTCAGCGGCAGCACGGCGTGCGGGCGGCCGGTGCTCAGCAGGGCCGCGGAGAGCCGGAGCGTGTGCGCGGCCACCACGTTGTCGTCGGCCAGGCCGTGCACCAGCAGCAACGGGCGGGCCTGGTCCGGGCCGGTGACCGGCTCCGCGGCCAACTCGATCAGCGAGTGGTGCGCGTACACGTCCATGCCGTCCTCCGGCAGGCCGAGATAACGCTCGGTGTACGCGGTGTCGTACAGCGCCCAGTCGGTCACCGGGGCGCCCGCGATGCCGCACTTGAACAGCTCCGGGTGGCGCAACACCGCCAACCCGGCCAGCCACCCGCCGAATGACCAACCGCGCACCCCCACCCGACCCAGGTCCAGGTCCGGGTGCTTGCCGGCGAGCGCGGTCAGCGCGTCGATCTGGTCGGCCAGGATCACGTCGGCGACCCGCCGATGGATCGCCTTCTCGAACGATGGCGCCACGCCCGGCGTACCCCGGTTGTCGATGGTGACCACCGCGAACCCGGCGTCGGCCCACCACTGCCGCTCCAGCCACGCGGCCCGGGCCGCCACCACCTCCTGGTGTCCCGGACCGCCGTAGATGTCCAGCAGCACCGGCAGCCGCCGGCCCGTCACATGGTTGTCGGGGTAGAGCACCGCCGCCGGCAGCCGCCGGTCGGTCACCCGCTCCAGCAGGGGCAGCGGAGAGTACGGCGGGTTGGCGGCCAGTGACCGCAGCTCGGCCAGCTCCTGCCCGCCGCGCGACACCGTCCACCGCACCCCGGCGTGGTCCAGCGAGGCGCTTCCCACCACCAGGACGTCCCCGCCGACGGCCGCCGTGTGCCAGCCCGAGTCGGTGGTGAGCCGCCGGGCGTCCACCCCGCCCCCGATGGTCGTACGGACCCGGAACAGGTGCCGTTCGCTCGGCTCCCCGTCACTCGCCTCGACCAGCAGGTCGGCGGGACCGCTGACGGCCGGCAGTCGACCCACCACCCGTCGCACGTACAGCGACGGGGGAGTGAGCAGGGTGCCGTCGGCGAACAGGCAGCGGGCGTCGTACCCGTCGTGGGCCAGCTCGCCGCCGACCAGCACCCGGCCGTCCGGCAGGTGTGCCGGCGTGCCGGCGACCGGCTCCACCCAGCGCGGATCGGCCAGCTCGGCGTGCACCTGCGTCTCACCGGTGCGCGGGTCCACCGCGAGCACCAGCCCGTGCTGCTGCGAGCGGCGCAGCACGGTGATCAGCGGGCTGGCCTCGCCCCAGCTCACCCCGGTCAGGTACGGGTAGGTCTCCCGGTCCCAGTGCACGTCGACCCAGCCGTCGTCCAGGTCCAGCAGGTGCAGGCTGACCTCGGCGTTCGGGCCGCCGGCCCGGGGGTACGCGACGGCCGTCGGCGGGCTGGCCGGCTCGGCCGGGTCGTGCAGGTGCCAGCGGTCCAGCCGGGACTCGTCCACCCGGGCGGCGAGCACCATCCGCCCGTCCGGGGCCCACCAGTAGCCCCGGTACCGGCCGAACTCCTCGGCCGCGATGTGCTCGGCCAGACCCCAGCTCACCCCGGCGTCCTCGCCAGCCAGCAGGGTGTCCGTGCCATCCGCCTCGATGACGCGCAGCTCACCCCGGCGCACTCCACCGGCGGCGTCGGTCACGTACGCCAGGCGTTCCCCGGTCGGATCCGGTCGAGGATCCAGCACCGGACCGACGGCGGCCACCTCCACCACGTCACCGTGCACCAGATCGGCCCGGAACAGCCGACCGGCCAGCGCGAACACCGCCACCCGGCCGGCGGCGTCCAGCGCGTACGAGCCGATGCCGGCGGCAGTGAGGCGCAGCCGTTCACGCAGCGCCCGCTCGCCCGGGGAGAGCGCCCGCACGTCACCCTCGGTGCCCAGCAGGGTCGCCGGATCGGCCACCAGGCGTTCCTCGCCGGTCGCCACGTCCAGCAGCCAGAGCGCGTCCGCCGGATCTTCCGGGCCCGCTGAGCGCAGGAAGATCACCCGGGAGCCGTCTTCGGCCACGGAGACAGCGCGCGGCGCGCCGTGGCTGAACCGGCGGGTACGGGCGGCCAGCTCCGGAAAGTCCACAGGCCAAATCGTAGAGCCGCGTCGGGCGTGATGTGGCCGACCTGGGCGGACGCGTCGACGACCCCCGAGGGAGGACCGCCGGTTAGAGTGACCGTCGTGACGACGTTGCCCGACCGCCGCCTGCTGCTGGTCCACGCGCACCCCGACGACGAGTCGATCGGCACCGGCTCGACCATGGCCCACTACGCCGCCGCCGGCGCACACGTCACGCTGGTGACCTGCACCCTCGGCGAGGAGGGCGAGATCCACGTACCGGCGCTCGCGCAGCTCGCCGCCGCCGAGGCCGACCAGCTCGGCGGGTACCGGATCGCCGAGCTGGCCGCCGCCTGCGCCGCGCTCGGCGTCAGCGACCACCGTTTCCTCGGCGGCGCCGGCCGCTACCGCGACTCGGGAATGATGGGCCTCGCGACGAACGACCACCCCCGCGCCTTCTGGCAGGCCGACCTCGACGAGGCCGCCGGGCACCTGGTGGAGATCATGCGGGAGGTACGCCCCCAGGTGCTGATCACGTACGACCCGAACGGCTTCTACGGCCACCCCGACCACATCCAGGCGCACCGGGTGGCGATGCGCGCCGTCGAATTGGCCGCGGCCGAGGGCTGCGCCCCGGCGAAGGTCTACTGGACGGCCATGCCGCTCAGTGTGCTGGAGGCCGGCATGGCGCACTTCGCCGAATCCTCGGACAATCCGTTCGCCGGCATCCAGGATCTGGCCGAGCTGCCCTTCGGCACCCCGGACGACCAGATCGCCGCCCGGATCGACGGCACCGACCAGCACGCGGCCAAGGAGGCGGCGATGCGGGCGCACGCCACCCAGATCCCGGCCACCTCCTGGCTCTACTCGATCGCCGGCAACTTCGGGGGCGAGTTCATGGGCGTGGAGTTCTTCACCCTCGCGGTCGGCGCGAAGGGGCCGGGCGTCGGCCCGTACGGCTGGGAGGACGACCTCTTCGCCGGGCTGCCCGGAGAGGCCCCCGCGGACCGGTCCCCGGTCGCGGCGGCCGGTCTCCGGTGACGCTCCCCGCCGCGCCGATGTCGGTCGTGAACGACCAGGACACCCCGCCCGAGGCGGGGCCACCGCCGCGACTGCTGGACCTGGGTCTGCGGCTGACCGGCGCGGTCGTCGTGATGGTGGCGGGGGTCGTGACCGGTGTGCTGGAGCTGCTGCTCGCCACCCTCCGGGTCGGCGGCCAGCTCATCGGGGTCTCGGCGCTGCTCGCCGTCGGCGCCAACATCGTGCTGAGCTGGTTCGCGCACGAGGTGGTCGGCCGTCGCTGGGCGGTGGCGCTGCCGGCGGTGCCGTGGTTCGCCCTGATGGCGGTGGCCGCCATCCGCACCACCGAGGGCGACCTGCTGCTGGCCGGCGACAACTGGGTCGGCCTGGCGATGATTGTGGCCGGCGCGATGACGTTCGCCGTGATGGGTTTCCGGCAGATCCTCGCCCCGCCGCCCACTCTCGGCCGCTGGTGACGCCACACAGGTACGAGTGGTAGATATTCCTGCCAGGGATGCGGCCCCGCAAACGGGGCGTACGGCAGGAGGTCGTGCGATGGACAGACGGTGGCGGGCCATCGGGGTGCTCGCGGGAGGACTGTTCGCGGTCAACGTGGTCGCCCGGCTGATCACCCGGTTCGCTTTCGACGGTGACGACGCGGCGGCCGACCGGGTGTCGCTGGCGATGTTCGTGGTGATCGGGTTGACGCTGGCCGTGGTCGCCT
Source organism: Micromonospora sp. NPDC005254 (assembly GCF_042872525.1). Classification (NCBI taxonomy): domain Bacteria; kingdom Bacillati; phylum Actinomycetota; class Actinomycetes; order Micromonosporales; family Micromonosporaceae; genus Micromonospora; species Micromonospora sp. NPDC005254. The sequence goes on from NZ_JBIAKM010000001.1 coordinate 755,599, forward strand.
TCCGCTGGGGACGCGTGCGGCCGCTGGCCGTGTGGGCGGGCGACGTGGCGGTCGTGGTGCTGGTGGCCATGGCCCTGACCGTGCTGGTCGGGCCACTGCTGGTGGGCCACAACCCGTTCGCCGGCGGCGCGGGCACGTTCTTCGCCCAGATCTGGCTCTACCTGCTCGCCACCGGCCTCGGGACCATGATCGGTTACCTGGTGGCGACCGCCCTCGGTCTCGACCACCGCTCGCAGCAGCTCAAGCGGTACGCCGAGGTCAAGGCGGCCAAGCCCCGCCGCGTGGTCCGCCGCTGAACGGACCGCGCCGCGGGCCTGGCGCGGGTCAGCGCGGGGCCACCCGGGTCAGGTAGGTGTGGTGGGTGGTGAAGCCGAGCGTCCGGTAGAGCGCCACCGCCGCGGCGTTGTGCTGCTCCACCTGGAGGAACGCGTGTGTCGCTCCGGCCGTGGCGCCCCACGCGACCAGCGTGTCGATCACGCGCCGGGCCAGCCCCTGCCGACGTGACGCCGGCAGCACCTCGATGAGGCTGAGCCCCAACCAACGCCCCGCACCGGTCACCGCGCCCCGCCCGATCGCCACCAGCGTGCCGTCGACGTACGCGTGGACGAAGCGGACCTGGTCCACGGCGGTGAGCACGTGGCGTGCGGCCTCCGGCAGGCCGCCCTTGCGACCGGCGGCGACGGCCAGCCACTCGTCGCTCGGCGCGGTCGTCACCTCGATGACCGCGCCCTGTGGCCCGCCGGCCTCGGCGGCCGGGCCGCCGTGGGCGGGCGTCGCCAGGGGCAGCGGCGCGGTCTGTACGAGTGTCGGTGGGCGGCTGTCCCAGCCGCGCTCGTCCAGCTCGGCGCCGACCGGCGCGGCGAGCGGCAACGGCGTGTTGATCATCGCGGGCTGACCCTGGTCGACGTACCAGCGCTCGACCGCGTCCACCGCGGCCGCCAGCGGTCGGTCCGGATCGCCGATCGGCAGTGCCGAGTTGGCCCGGCCGGTCCACCCCTCGGCCGAGCGCAGCAGCCAGTCGCCGAGCCGGCCGCGCGTCGGCGCCGGCCAGGCCTCGTCGGCGGCCCGTTCGAGCGCCACCACCGCCGCGGCGGTCGGCCGGCGGGTCGGCGGCACCCGCTTGGCCCGGTGCACCTGCGCCACCGGTACCCGCAGCGGGCCCTGCGCCGTGGCGAGGGTGAGATGAGTCTCGCTCAACTCCACCAGCTCGCCGAGGGCATCGGAAAACAGCGGGCGGCCTTCGCGAATCCCCACAATCCGGCGGACCACGATCCGGTGTCCCACATCCTGCTGTCGGAGCACGATCGACCCCCTCCCCGGCGAGATACTAGGCTCTTACCGTCGCGGGAGATCGCGGCGCGTCTTGCGGAGGAGAAGACCGGTGACCTACATCATCGCCGAGCCGTGCGTGGATGTGCTCGACAAGGCATGCATCGAGGAATGCCCGGTCGACTGCATTTACGAGGGCAACCGGATGCTCTACATCCACCCCGACGAGTGCGTCGACTGTGGTGCCTGTGAGCCTGTCTGCCCGGTGGAGGCGATCTTCTACGAGGACGACGTCCCGGAGCAGTGGAAGGACTACACCGGCGCGAACTACGAGTTCTTCGAGGACCTGGGCTCGCCCGGGGGCGCCTCGAAGATCGGCAAGGTGGAGAAGGACGCCACCTTCGTCGCCGCGCAGCCGCCGCGCGGCGAGGGCCACTGAACCGGCCCGCGCCGGTCTCGGCACGGCTGCCCGAGTTCACCTGGGACACCCTGGACGCCGCGGCCACGCTGGCCGCGGCGCATCCGGAGGGCCTGATCAACCTCTCCATGGGCACGCCGGTCGACCCGGTTCCGGCGGTGATCCGTCAGGCGTTGGCGGACGCGTCCGACGCCCCGGGTTACCCGCTGACCGCCGGCACCCCGGCCCTGCGCGACGCGATCGCGGCGTGGGTCGCCCGGGCCTGTGGAGCTGGCGTCGACGGTCTCGGCGTCCTGCCGACCATCGGCTCCAAGGAGCTGGTCGCCTGGCTGCCCACCCTGCTCGGCATCGGCCCCGGCGACGTGGTGGTCGTGCCGTCGATCGCGTACCCCACCTACGAGGACGGGGCCCGGCTGGCCGGCGCCACCGTGGTCCGCGCCGACTCGCTCACCGCGGTCGGGCCGACCTCGCGCGTCCGGCTGGTGTGGGTCAACTCGCCCGGTAACCCGACCGGGCGGGTGCTGCCCGCGGCGCACCTGCGCAAGGTCGTCGACTGGGCCCGGGAACGCGGCGCGGTGGTCGCCAGCGACGAGTGCTACCTGCCGCTGGGCTGGTCGGCCGAGCCGGTCTCGGTGCTGTCCCCGCAGGTCTGCGGCGGCGACTACACCGGAGTGCTCGCCGTGCACTCGCTCTCCAAGCGGTCCAACCTCGCCGGCTACCGGGCCGGGTTCGTGGCCGGCGATCCGGCTCTCGTCGCCGAGCTGTTGAAGGTCCGCAAGCACGCCGGCATGATCGTGCCCGCGCCGGTGCAGGCCGCGATGGTGGCCGCCCTTCAGGACGAGCGGCACGCCGCCGAGCAGCGGGAGCGCTACCGCGCCCGGCGCGAGGTGCTGACCGCCGCGTTCACCGGCGCCGGCTTCACGGTCGAGCACTCGGAGGCGGGCCTCTACCTCTGGCTCACCCGCGACGAGGACTGCTGGCAGACGGTCGACTGGCTGGCCCGGCGCGGCATCCTGGTCGCGGCCGGTGTCTTCTACGGCCCCTCCGCGCAGCGGTACGTCCGGGTGGCGCTGACCGAGTCCGACGAGCACGTCGCAGCGGTCGCCGGCCGGCTGCGGGCCTGACCCCGGGCGGCCGGCGATGACCGACGGCGGCACCGGACGGTACGCCAACGTCCGGGCGGCAGTGCTCGGCACCGGCCTGATCGGTGGTTCGCTGCTGCTGCGCCTCGCCGACGCCGGCCTCGACGTGACCGGCTGGGATCCCGACCCGGTGACGCGGGAACAGGCCCGCTCGCGCGGCGTGTCGGCCCCGGCCACGATCGAGCAGGCCGTCGCCGGCCGGGACGTGGTCTTCCTCTGCGGTCCGCTGCCCACCCTGCCCCGGACTCTGGCCCAGGTGGCCGACCTGACCGCGCCGGGTTGTGTGCTGACCGACGTCGGCAGCACCAAGGTCGAGGTGGCTGCGGCCGCCGACCGGCTGGGGCTCACCGACCGTTTCGTACCCGGGCACCCGATGGCGGGCGCGGAGTCCGCCGGCCTGACGGCGGCCTCCCCGACGCTGCTCACCGGTGCCGCCTGGGTGCTCTGCCCGGCGACGGGTGTCGCGACGGTCGCCTTCCGCTGGCTGACCGGGCTGCTGGTGGAGCTGTTCGGTGCCCGCGTGGTGCCGATGTCCGCGCCGGCGCACGACTCGGTGGCCGCGCTCGCGTCGCACGTGCCGCACCTGTTGGCCGGCGCGTTGGCCGGGGCGGTGCAGCGGTCGCCGCTGCGCGACGCCGTGCTGGCGCTGGCCGCGGGCAGCTTCTCCGACGGCACCCGGGTCGCCGGCACACCTGCCGAGCGGACGGCGAACATGCTGCTCGGCAACCGCGAACGGGTCCTGCACGAGCTGGACGAGGTTCGGGTGCTGCTGGACGAGTTGGCCGGCGCGCTGCGTGCTGGCGACGCGTCGGCGCTCGCCGCCGGGTACGCGCAGGCCGGCGCGGCGCGGTCGGCGTTGCGGGGCCGCCGGTTCGCGCCGGCGGACCGCGAGTTCCCGGCCGACGGCGACCATGCCGTCGAGGTGGCCTGGCTGCGCGGGCTGGGCGACGCCGGTGGCCACCTGACGGGATGCCGGATCGGCCCGGACGCCGTCTCCTACCCGGCGTGGCTGCCGGTGGCTGACTAGGCTGGCAGGCATGGCGACGGACGGCCCGGTTGTGCAGGTGCGCGGCGAGGCGACCCGGGAGGTGCCGCCCGAGTTGGCGCGGTTCGCGGTCACCGTGACGGCCCGCGGTCGGGATCGGGAGGCGACGCTGACGCAGCTCGCCGGGCGGGCCGCCGCCGTCCGGGTGCTGCTGGACGGCGCCGAGCCGGCGGTGGCCCGACGGGAGGCCGGCGACCTGTGGGTCCGGCCGCAGACCAAGCGCTCGGGTGAGCGCGTCGTGGGCTGGCTCGGCAGCGTCACCACGACGGTCACCGTCACTGATTTCACCGCTCTGGGTGAGCTGATGCTCCGGCTGGCCGACCAGGACCAGGTCGAGGTGGCCGGCCCCTGGTGGGAGCTGCGCCCGGACAGCCCCGCGCACCGCGAGGCGCGGCACGCCGCGATCGGCGACGCACTGCTGCGCGCCCGGGAGTACGCCGAGGCCCTCGGCGCCCGCGTCACCGCGCTGATCGAGCTGGCCGACGCGGGTCCGGGGGACCGGCCGATGTTCGCCCGCGCGGCCTTCGACGTCGGGGGCGGCGCCGGCGGTGGGGCGCCCGAGCTGGAGCTGGACCCGCGGCCGCAGACCGTGCAGGCGGCGGTGCAGGCCCGGTTCACGATCAGCGATCCGGTGCTGGGCTGATGCCATCGGCCCGGGTGCTGGCCGTCGAGGAGCTGGTGGCGCGGGCGCGGTCACTGGCCGACGCCGGCCCGCGGCAACTGCTCGGCATCACCGGGGCGCCCGGCGCCGGCAAGTCCACCCTGGCCGAGCGGATCGTCGCCGAGGTCGGGCCGAGTGCCCGGCTGGTGCCGATGGACGGCTTCCACCTGGCCCAGTCGCAGCTGGTCCGGTTGGGCCGCGCCGACCGCAAGGGCGCGATCGACACCTTCGACGCCAACGGGTACGTCTCACTGCTGCGCCGGTTGCGCCGGCTGGAGCCGACCTCGGTCTACGCGCCGGAGTTCCGCCGTGAGATCGAGGAGCCGGTGGCCGGGGCGATCGAGGTGCCGCCGTCGGTCCGCTTGGTGGTCACCGAGGGCAACTACCTGCTGGTGCCGGACTTTCCGTGGCAGGAGGTCCGGACGCTGCTGCACGAGGTGTGGTTCCTCGACCTGGACGTCGAGCTGCGCCAGCGCCGGTTGACCGCTCGGCACGAGGCGTACGGGCGGTCACCGGAGCAGGCACGGGCCTGGGCGTTGGGCAGCGACGAGGCCAACGCGGCGCGCGTCACCCCCACGGCCGACCGGGCCGACCTGGTGATCCGCCTGCCCGACCCGCCGGTGGCCTGAGCGAGACCGCCGTCAGCCCAGATCCGGGTTGCCTCGCGAGGGGACGTACTTCGGGATGCGGTTGAACCGGTTGGCGATGTCGCCGTCGACCCCGTCGCCCTGCTGTTCTCCTAGTCGAGTTCGCGGACGGGTCGGGCCGGGTTGCCGACCGCGACCACGTTGGCGGGTAGGTCGCGGGTCACCACCGCTCCGGCGCCGACGACTGTGTTCGCGCCGATCGTCACTCCCGCGAGCACGATCGCGCCGCCGCCGAGCCACACATTGTCGCCGATGGTGATCGGTTTGGCGGCCTCCCACTTGTCGCGGCGCGGGCAGGGTTCCACCGGGTGGGTCGGCGTGAGGAGCTGCACGTTCGGTCCGACCTGGACGTCCGCGCCGATGGTGATCGCCGCGACGTCGAGGAAGACCGCGTTGTAGTTGACGAAGCTGCGGGGCCCGATCCGGATCTGCCAGCCGTAGTCGCAGTAGAACGGTGGACGGATCCAGGTGCCGTCGCCCAGCTCGCCGAGCAGGTCGCGCAGCACCGCGAGCCGCGCCGCCGGATCCGCCGCGAGGCTGGTGTTGAAGCGTTCCAGCAACCGGGCGGCCCGGTCCAGATCGGCGATGAGCTCGGGATCGTCGGCGAGGTAGGGCTCACCCGCGAGCATCTTGTCCTTCATGGAGGTCACCCGGTCGATGATGCCCCGCTGACCTGCCATCAGTTGGCAGGTCCGTTATATTTTAGCCCTCTTTTATGCATACTCGGTATGTAATACTGGCGATGGTCAATGCGTCTCTTCTGGTTACCACGCTCCATCAAGGAGGATCCGTTGCATCGACGCAGCAGAACGATCGCCGCCATCGCCGCCGCAGCCCTCGTGCTGGGCACTCCGGTGATCGCCGCGGCCCAACCACCCGCCAGCACCACCACGGCCACCAGCGCCACCACCAGCGCCACCATCGGCGCCGCCCCGCGCGCCGCGTCCACGACCACCGTCACCCTGCTCACCGGAGACCGGGTCAGCGTCACCGACTCCGGGTCCGCCTCCGTGCGCCCCGGTCCGGGGCGTACGCACCAGCGGTTCGTCACCACCCGCGACCGTGGCCACCTCACGGTGCTGCCGCAGGACGCCCTGCCCCTGGTTCGTGCCGGCCGGGTCGACCGGCGGTTGTTCGACGTGACCGGGCTGATCGCCGCCGGCTACGACGACGCGCGCCGGAACGACCTGCCGGTGCTGGTCGCCGCCGACGCGGGCGCCCGGAAGCGCGCCGCGGCGCCCGCCGGCCTGACCGTCACGGCGGAGTTGCCGGCCATCGGCGGGTTCGCCGCGACCGCCGACAAGCAGCAGGCCACCACGGTCTGGGCGGCGCTCACCGGCGCCGGTGCCCGGGTCGGCACGGCGGGGGGTGCCGACCGGATCTGGCTCGATGGTCGTCGGCAGGTCACCCTCGACCACAGCGTGCCGCAGATCGGTGCCCCGGCCGCCTACGCGGCCGGCTTCACCGGCCGGGGTGTCCGCGTGGCGGTGCTGGACACCGGGATCGATGCCAGCCACCCCGACCTGAGCGGTCGGATCGCCGAGGCACGGAACTTCACCGAGGCCGCCGACACCGACGACACGGTCGGCCACGGCACGCACGTCGCCTCGATCATCGCGGGCAGTGGCGCCGCCTCCGGTGGCAAGTACCACGGTGTCGCCCCGGACGCCACGCTGCTCAACGGCAAGGTCTGCGAGGAGCAGGGCTGCATGGACTCGGCGATCCTGGCCGGGATGCAGTGGGCGGCCGTCGACCAGCACGCCGACGTGATCAACATGAGCCTGGGCGGCACCGACACACCCGACGTCGACCCGTTGGAGGCGGCGGTCGAGTCACTGACCGCGCAGACCGGCGCGCTCTTCGTCCTCTCCGCCGGCAACGACGGCACGGACGGCTCGGTCGGCTCGCCGGGCAGCGCCGAAGCGGCGCTCACCGTCGGCGCGGTGGACCGCGACGACGCGCTGGCCGACTTCTCCAGCCGTGGCCCCCGGGTGGGCGACGGCGGACTGAAGCCGGACCTGACCGCCCCGGGGGTCGACATCGTCGCCGCCCGTGCCAAGGGCGCGCAGATCGGCGAGCCGGTGGGGGAGGGATACCTCGCGCTCTCCGGCACCTCGATGGCCGCGCCGCACGTCACCGGCGCGGTGGCGCTGCTCGCCCAGCAGCACACGGGTTGGGCGGCGGCCCAGCTCAAGGCGGCCCTGATGGCCTCGGCGAAGCCGCACCCGGAGCAGACCGCCTTTCAGCAGGGAGCCGGCCGGGTCGACGTGGCCCGCGCGATCACCCAGCGGGTGACCAGCACCCCGGTCAGCGTCTCCTTCGGTCAGCCGGCCTGGCCGCACGACGACGACACCCCGGTCGCCCGGCAGGTCGACTGGCACAACGACGGCCCGGCCCCACTCACCCTTGACCTGACCCTGGAGGTGACCGGCCCGGACGGCCAACCGGCTCCGGCCGGCATGTTCTCCCTCGGGGCGGGTCAGGTCACCGTGCCCGCCGGCGGCACCGCGGGCACCACGGTCACCGTGGACACCCGGATCGGCACGGACGGCTACTGGACCGGCCGCATCGTGGCCCGCTCCGGCACCGCGGTGGCGGTCACCCCGGTCGCGGTGAACCGGGAGGTGGACAGCTATCAGCTCACCGTCCGGCACCTCGACGACAGCGGCGCGCCCGCCGAGGGGTTCATCACCACGCTGATCCGGCTGGACACCCTCGACAGCCGCGACCTGTACGACCCGGACGGCAGCGTCGAGGTCCGCGTACCCAAGGGCCGCTACGCGGTGGCCAGCATCGTCTTCAGCGGGGACGTCGGCACGGCCCAACTGGTCCAGCCGGAGCTGGTGTTCGACGGTGACACCACAGTCACCGTCGACGCCCGCAGGGCACGGCCGGTGCGGACGACCATCCCGGAGCGGACCGCCGTCCCGGATCTGGTGGACATCGGCGCGAACTTCCTCACCGAGGACGGCGGCTCGTACGGCTTCGGTCTGCTCGGGTTTGACTTCACCGGGCTGGCCACCGGGCACCTCGGTCGGGTGGTCTCCGGCGCACGGTTCTTCGGCACGGTGAGCAGCCAGTGGCGCAAGCCGGAGGTGGCCAGCAGCCCCTACCTGTACGCGCTCAGCGAGAAGTTCCCCGGCCGCATGCCGACCGGCTTCGACAAGACCTACCGCGCTCGGGACCTGGCCACGGTCACCCACGAGTTCCGGGGCGGCTATCCCGGCATGGTCTCCGAGCGGGTGGTCTTCCCGCACCTCGAACCGGACCTGGGCGGCTGGGCGACGGTCCTGCCCACTGCGGTGCCCGGGCACCGCGTCGAGCACTACAACACCAACGGGCTGCGCTGGTCCTCCGAGCTGACGTTCGGCGTGCCCACGGAGGAGGGGTGGCTCGACACCAAGGCGGTGCTGGAGGCCGAACCGAAGGCGTACCGGGCGGGCCGGCACGTCAGGGAGACCTGGAACAGCGCGCCGTACGGGCCGTCCTTCCCCGCGCCGCGCTGGCCGGGCCAGGGCGTCACCCGCCTCGGTGACGAGATCCTGGTGAACCTCCCGCTGCACGGCGACGCCGACGGCCACGCCGGCCGGTCGATCACGGACGCCGGCCGAACCGCCCTGTACCGCAACGGCGTCCTGGTCGACGAGCTGACCGAGCCGGGGTACGGCCAGTTCACGGTGCCGCCCGGCGTCGCGGACTACCGGCTGGAGGTGTCGACGAAGCGCAGCTTCACCGACCTGAGCACCGAGGTCGGGGCGGCGTGGACGTTCCGGTCCGGGCACGTGCCCGGCGACGACTACCGGCCACTGCCGGTGTCGGCGATCCGGTTCACGCCTCAGCTGGACCGGAACAACGCCGCCGCGGCCGGCCGGAGCCTGGTCATCCCGGTGCAGGTGCAGCCACAGCCCGGTGCCCCCGGATCGCGCGTGACCGGGCTGCGGGTGGACGTCTCCTACGACGGCGGTCGGACCTGGCGACCCGCCCGGGTCCGGCACGGCGGCCACGGCTGGACGGCCACCGTCCGGCATCCGGCGGCACCCGGCCACGTGTCCCTGCGGGCCACCGCTCGGGACGCCGCCGGCAACACGGTGACCGAACGGATCATCCAGGCGTACCGGTTGCGCTGAGGCGTACCCCCGTCGGGTCCGCGGTCGAGCGCCGCGGACCCGGCGGGGCCGTCAGTCGTTGGCGTGCAGGGCGGCGTTCAGTTCGATGCCCCGGCCGGTGCGCGGGCGGGCCTCCAGCGCGCCCGTCACCGAGTTGCGCCAGAACAGCAGGCCGTCGACGCCGGACAGCTCCCGGGCCTTGACCACGCGGCCGTCCGGGAGGGTGATCTTCGACGCGGCGGTGATGTAGCAGCCGGCCTCGACCACGCAGTCGTCGCCGAGCGAGATCCCGACGCCGGCGTTCGCGCCGACCAGGCTGCGCTCGCCGATGCTGACCTTCTCGGTGCCGCCACCGGAGAGGGTGCCCATGATCGAGGCGCCACCGCCGATGTCGGAGCCGTCGCCGACCAGCACGCCCTGCACGATCCGCCCCTCGACCATCGAGGTGCCCGCGGTGCCGGCGTTGAAGTTGACGAAGCCCTCGTGCATCACTGTGGTGCCGGCGGCCAGGTGGGCACCGAGCCGGACCCGGTCCGCGTCGGCGATCCGCACACCGGAGGGCACCACGTAGTCGGTCATCCGGGGGAACTTGTCCACCCCGTACACCGACAGGTGGCGACCCGCCGCCCGCTCGATCACCCGCAGCTCGTCCACCCGCTCCGGCGGGCACGGTCCGGCGGACGTCCAGGCCACGTTGGCGAGCTTGCCAAAGATGCCGTCGAGGTTGATCTGGTTGGGCCGCACCAGGCGGTGGGAGAGCAGGTGCAACCGGAGGTACGCGTCGGAGGCGTCCTTGATCGGGTCGTCCAGCGAGCCGATCACGGTGACCACCTGGACGGTACGCAGACCGGGCAGCGACCGGTCGCCCAGCGCGCCCGGCGGCAGGTCCAGCACGTCCGACTCGCCCTCGCCGGCGACCAGCGGCAGCTCACCCAGGCCCAGCTTGCCGGTCGGATACCAGGTGTCGAGCACCTGCCCGTCGGCGGTGACGGTGGCCAGGCCGATGCCCCAGGCGGAATCTGCGGACGTCACTGTTGCACCTCTCGGTCGCGGCCAGGCCGGCCTCGGCTCGCTCCTCGCGCTGACAGACCTGAAGGTACCGTGCGATCCATGCAGAACCCGCTGACCCCCGAGGTCCTCGCCGATCCGGTGCAGCTGACCCGCGTACTGGTCGACATAGAGTCCGTGTCCCTCAACGAGAAGGCGATCGCCGACTTCGTCGAGGAGGTGCTGCGGGGCGTACCGCACCTGTCCACGCACCGACACGGCAACACCGTGATGGCCCGCACCGACCTCGGCCGGTCGCAGCGCGTCGTGCTCGCCGGTCACCTGGACACCGTGCCGCTGAACAACAACTTCCCGTCGACCATGCGCGGCGACCTGATGTACGGCTGCGGAACCTCCGACATGAAGTCCGGCGTCGCGTACGCCCTGCACCTGGCCGTGACGCTGCCCGACCCGCGCTACGACGTGACGTACCTCTTCTACGAGGCCGAGGAGATCGAGTCGCGCTACAACGGGCTCAACCTCGTCGCCCAGGCGTTCCCGGAGTGGCTGGAGGCGGACTTCGCGGTGCTGCTGGAGCCGACGTACGGCATCGTCGAGGCGGGCTGCCAGGGCACCATGCGGTCGGTGGTCACCACGACCGGCGTCCGCGCCCACTCGGCGCGCTCCTGGCACGGCGTGAACGCGATCCACGCTGCCGGTGAGGTGCTGCGCCGTCTCCAGACGTACGAGGCACGCCGGGTCACCATCGACGGCTGCGACTACCGCGAGGGCATGAACGCGGTACGGATCAACGGTGGCGTGGCCGGCAACGTGGTCCCGGACCACTGCGAGATCGAGGTCAACTACCGGTTCGCCCCGGACCGCACCCCCGCCGAGGCGGAGGCGCACCTGCGTGAGGTGTTCGCCGGCTTCGAGGTGCGGGTGACCGACACCGCTGCGGGTGCCGCCCCGGGGCTGGAGGCGGCCCCGGCGAAGGAGTTCCTGGCCGCGGTCGGCGCCGCGCCGATCGGCAAGCTGGGCTGGACGGACGTGGCCCGGTTCGCGGCCATGGGGATCCCCGCGCTGAACTTCGGCCCGGGCGACCCGAACCTCGCCCACCACCCCGACGAGCACGTCGAGATCAGCAAGATCCGTGACGGCGCGGCGACGCTGCACCGCTGGCTCGCCCCGGCCTGACCTGGTCGGGCCCGTTCCGGGCTGGCCGGTCGGCCCTGTTTCCGGCGATCAAGAGGTTCGCGTCAGCCTGGCCCGTTGTCGGCGGCGCGAACCTCTTGATCGGCTCCGGATCCGGTGGCGGCGGGCGACAGGGCGGGGTCGAGGTCACGGGCGCGGCGGCGCTCGGCCACCACGTCGTGGATCCGTCGCTGCATCAGTCGACGGATCCGGATCATCTCGCTGTTGCTGATCACGCTGTCTCCTCCCCCGAAGGCGCGCGCCCGGGCATACCCGGTATGTGAATAGTAAGACGTACGGGGAAGCCAAATAGTTGCCCATGATCGCGAACTATTTCTCGGCGTCCGCGCCCCGCACACCCGGCGTGTGCGGCTCCACTACGGTTGCTTCATGAGCCAGAACAACGGGCGGGAGGCCGGCCGCGGCCCGGGGCAGGAGCGGCACCGGGGCGCCGTCACGCTGCGCCGGGGGGCGATCCCGAGCAGCACCGCCGACCAGCGGCTGCTGGACTCGCGCGGGCGCGAAGACTGGAAGACCAGGGACGCCTGGCGGGCACTGCGCATCCTCTCCGAGTTCGTCGAGGGCTTCGACACCCTCGCCGACCTGCCGCCGGCGGTCAGCGTCTTCGGTTCGGCCCGCAGCGGCCCGGACACGGCCGAGTGCCGGCTGGCCGAGGAGATGGGCGGCGCGCTCGCGCGGGCCGGTTACGCGGTGATCACCGGGGGTGGCCCGGGAGTGATGGAGGCCGCCAACCGGGGCGCCACCGAGGCCGGCGGGCTCTCCGTCGGGCTCGGCATCGAGCTGCCGTTCGAGCAGGGCATCAACGACTGGGTCGACCTGGCCATCGACTTCCGCTACTTCTTCGCCCGCAAGACCATGTTCGTCAAGTACGCGCAGGCGTTCGTGGTGCTCCCCGGCGGGTTCGGCACCATGGACGAGCTGTTCGAGGCGCTCACCCTGGTGCAGACCGGCAAGGTCACCCGGTTCCCGGTCGTGCTGATGGGGGTCGCCTACTGGCAGGGGCTGCTCGACTGGCTGCGCGACACGATGGCCGCCAGCGGCAAGATCGGCCCGGTCGACCTGGATCTGATCTGCCTCACCGACGACGTCAACGCGGCCGTCCGCCACATCGTCGAGGCCGAGGCGGCGCTCTCCGTCGAGCAGGAGGCGGTCCGCGACGAGGCGGTGGCGCGTACCGGCGCCGACCAGCAGGCCGCCGCCGAGCAGGCCCCCGACCGGCCTCGGGAGGGCTGATGGCGGCGGTCTGCGTCTTCTGCGCCTCGTCCCGCACCCTGGACCAACGCTGGCTCGACCTCGCCACGGAGACCGGCGCGGAGCTGGCCCGGCGCGGGCACACGCTGGTCAGCGGCGGTGGTTGCGTCGGCATGATGGGCGCGGTGGCCGACGGCGCGCGGGCCGCCGGCGGGTACACCGTGGGCGTCATCCCGCAGGCGCTCGTCGATCTGGAGGTCGCCGACCTGGCCTCGGACGAGCTGCTGGTGACCGACTCGATGGCCGACCGCAAGACCCTGATGATCGACAGGTCGGACGCGTTCCTCGCCCTGCCGGGCGGGCTGGGCACACTGGACGAGCTGTTCGAGGTCTGGACCACCGCCACCCTCGCCCTGCACACCAAGCCGATGGTGCTGATCGACGCCGACGGCTTCTACCGGCCCCTGCTCGACTGGCTCACCACCCTCACCGACCAGCACTTTCTCAAACCCGCCGGGCGCAACCTGCTGACCGTGGTCGCCACGGTCCCCGAAGCCCTGAAAGCACTGGAGTCCCACCTACCCTGACTCCGGGTCCCACCCGGTCGGTCATGAGGGTGGCGGCAGGGCCGTCGGCGTGTCGTGCCGCCACCTCCATGACCGGCGCGGGTGGGGTGGGGTTGGTGTCGTAGGGGGGTGATGGGATTTGGGGATGCAGGCGTACCGGTTGGTGCGGCGGCCCGGGGGGCCGGCGCGGGGGGACGGGGACGCGTCGGACGGCGGCGTCGCCGTGCCGAGTGGCGACGGTGCGGTCGCCGGTGAGGTCGAGGCCGCCGGCACACCCGGGCCGGCGAGCCTCCGCTGGCGTGTCGATCCCGTCCAGCAGGAGGTCGTCGCGCACACCGACGGGCCGATGCTGGTGCTCGGCGGTCCCGGCACCGGCAAGACCAGCACCCTCGTCGAGGCGGTCGCCGCCCGGGTCGCCGAGGGGGTCGATCCCGAGCGGATCCTGGTGCTGACCTTCGGTCGCCGCGGCGCCACCACGCTGCGCCAGCGCATCGAGGCCCGGGTCGCACAGGACGGCTACCGCGTGCTGCGCGAGCCGCTGGTGCGCACCTTCCCGGCGTACGCCTTCGGGCTGCTGCGCCGGGCCGCCGCCGAACGTGGCGAGCCGTCGCCCCGGCTACTCACCGGCCCCGAGCAGGATCTGATCATCCGCGAGCTGCTGGACGTGGTGGGCGAGGAGCCCGAGGACGACCCGGTCGGCTGGCCCACCGACCTGCGCCCGGCACTGCGGACCCGGGCCTTCGCCGGTCAGTTGCGCGACCTGCTCATGCGCGCCGCCGAGCGCGGGGTGGGTCCGGTCGACCTGGCCCGGCTGGGCGAGAAGCTCGGCCGCGCCGACTGGCCGGCCGCCGCCCGCTTCCTGCGGGAGTACGTCGCGGTGCTCGCGCTGCGCGACGTCAGCAACCGGGGCTCGATCGCGTACGACCCGGCCGAGCTGGTCCGGGCCGCCACCGGTCTGCTGCGCGACGACGAGGAGCTGCTGGCCGCCGAGCGCCGCCGCCTCGCCCACGTGTACGTCGACGAACTGGCCGACACCGACCCCGCCCAGCACGAACTGCTCTCGGTCATCGCCGGAGGGGGCAAGTCGCTCGTCGCGTTCGCCGACCCCGACTCCTCCACGTACGCCTTCCGTGGCGCGGACCCGGCCGGCGTGACCACGTTCGGGCACCGTTTCCGGACGGCCTCCGGCGCACCGGCCGCGCAGGTGCTGCTGAGCACGTCGTACCGGGCCGGCCCGGTCCTGCTCGCCACGATGGCCCGGCTGGGCCGCCGGCTGCGCGGTCCGATGGCGCACCGCCGGCTGCGCCCACTGCCGGACGCCCCGGCCGGTGTGGTCGAGGTGCACACGTTCCGGTCGGCGACCAGCGAGGCCGCCTGGCTGGCCCACGCGCTGCGCGCCGCGCACCTGCTCGACGGCGTCCCGTGGTCACGGATGGCGGTGCTGGTGCGATCGACGGCGTTGCAGTTGCCCACCCTGCAGCGCGCTCTGCACGCCGCTGGCGTCCCGACCGTGGTGCACGGCGAGGACCTGCCCCTGCACCTGCAACCCGCGGTGGCGCCGCTGCTGCTCCTGCTGCGCTGCGCACTGGAACCGGACCGGCTGGACGAGGAGGCGGCCGTCGCGCTGCTGCACTCGCCGCTGGGCGGGGCGGACCCGCTGGCCGAACGACGGCTGCGTCAGGGCCTGCGCGCCCTGGCGCTGGCCGGGGGCGACCGCCGTCCGTCCGGGGAGCTGATCGTCGAGGCGCTGCGCGATCCGACGGACCTGGCCGGCATCGACCGGCGGTGGGCGGAGCCGGCGCAGGCGGTGGCCGGGCTGCTCGCCACCGCCCGGGACGCCGCGGCCCAACCCGGCGCGACCGCCGAGACCGTGCTCTGGGAGGTCTGGGACGCCAGCGGGCTGGCCGAGCGCTGGGCCGGCGCGATCGCCCAGGGGCGGCCGGCGGCCGGCGAGGGCGACCTGGCCCGACGCCGGCGAGCCGAAGCTGCCGACCGGGACCTCGACGCCGTGCTGGTGCTCTTCGACGCGGCGGCCCGCTTCACCGACCGGCTGCCCGGCGCCCGCACCGAGGTCTTCCTCGACCACGTGCTCGCCCAGGACCTGCCGGCGGACACCATCGCGCCGACCGCCGACCGGGGCGCGGCGGTACGACTGCTCACCGCGCACGCCGCGAAGGGCCTGGAGTGGGACCTGGTCGCTATCGCCGGCGTGCAGGAGGGCATCTGGCCGGACCTGCGCCTGCGCGGCAGCCTGCTCGGCTCCGAACGGCTGGTCGACGTGCTGGCCGGCCGGTCCGTTGGCGGCGCCCGGGCGGCGACCGTGGTGGGCCAGACCTCGGCGCTGCTGGACGAGGAGCGCCGGCTCTTCCACGTCGCCATCAGCCGTGCCCGCCACCGTCTGCTGGTCAGCGCCGTGGCGTCGGCGGCGGTCGGCGGCGACGACCACGAGGAGCAGCCCAGCCGCTTCCTGCACGAACTGGGCCCGAGCACGCCGCCGAGCACGCCCGGCCCGCCGCCCGTGCCGCCGAGCACGCCCGGCCCGCGCACCGGCCCCCCGAGCGGCGGCCCCGCCGCCGGTTCACCGGACGACACCCCCTCCGCCGAGGCCGTGACAGGTGGCGGCGCGACCGGCGGCGTGACCGGTGACGGCGCGACCGGCGGCGGGACCGGTGGCGGCGTGGTCGGCAACGGCGGACCGGCTCGGGTGGCAGCCCCGGCGGCCGGGAACGACGGCGCTGAGGGCGCGGACGACGACGAGCCGGACCAGCCCGGCGCGCTGCCGGTCACCCGGCCGCCCCGGGCGCTCACCCTGCCGGCGCTGGTCGCCGAACTGCGTACCGCCATCACCGACCCGGCCGCACCGGCGGCCCGGCGGCGCGCCGCGGCGGCCGAGCTGGCGCGGCTCGCCGCCGCGGGTGTGCCCGGCGCGCACCCGGACGACTGGTGGGGGCTGCGGGCGCTCTCCGACGACCGGCCGCTGGTCGACGAGGGGGCGCCGGTGCGGGTCACCCCGTCGGCGATGGAGAGCGCGCTGCGGTGCAGCCTGCGCTGGCTCCTGGAACGGCACGGCGGCAGCGGTCCGACCAGCACCGCGCAGGGGGTGGGCAACCTGGTGCACGCCGCCGCGATGCTCGCCGAGGACGCCAGCGCCGACCGGGGCGCCCTGCTCGACTACGTGGCCGCCCGGTTCGACGCGATCGAGTTGGCCGCCCGATGGATGGCCGGCCCCGAGCGGGAGCGCGCCGAGGCGATGATCGACAAGCTGCTGCGCTGGCTCGCCACCAATCCGCGCCGGCTGCTCGCCATCGAACACGAGTTCGCGGTCCGCCTGGACGATCCGCAGCGACCGGTCGACCTGACCGGGCGGGTCGACCGGCTGGAGGTCGACGAGGCCGGCCGGCTGATGGTGATCGATCTCAAGACCGGCAAGTCGACCGCGGTGACCGGCTCCGAACTGGCCGAGCACCCGCAGCTCGGCGCGTACCAGGCGGCGGTGGAGGCGGGCGCGTTCACCGAGTTCGGCGACGAGTCCGGCGGCGCGGCGCTGGTGCAGCTCGGCACGTCCGCGAAGGATGCCCGGGAGCAGAATCAGCCGGCGGCGGGCGAGGGCCCGGCGGCCGGCTGGGCGACGGCGCTGGTCCGGCGGACCGCCGATACGATGGCAGCCGCCACGTTCGCCGCGGTGGCCAACTCGAAGTGCCGGGTCTGCCCGGTGCGCACCAGCTGCCCGGTCTCCGGGCAGGGGCGCCAGGTGGTCGAGCCGCCGACCGTCCGACGTCCGGAGAACCCATGACCCAGCCCACCCTGTTCGGCGCGGGCCCCGCGCCGACGCCCCGGCTGGCGGACTCCGGGCCCCGGTACACCCCGGTGGAGCTGGCCAAACTGCTGCGGCTCCCGGCGCCCACCCGGGAGCAGGCCGCGATCATCGCCGCTCCGGTGGAGCCGCTGCTGGTGGTGGCGGGGGCCGGGTCCGGCAAGACCGAGACGATGGCCGCGCGGGTGGTCTGGCTGGTGGCCAACTCGTACGTGCGCCCGGAGCAGATCCTCGGGCTGACCTTCACCCGTAAGGCCGCCGGCGAACTGGCCCACCGGGTCCGCACCCGGCTCGACCAGCTGATCCGCCGCCTCGGCCGGCAGGGTCGCGACCCGCTGGACGACCCGCTCGCCGGTGAGCCCACCGTCTCCACCTACCACTCGTACGCCGGGCGGATCGTCACCGAGCACGGTCTGCGGGCCGGCTACGAGCCGTCCACCCGACTGCTCACCGAGGCGTCCCGCTGGCAGTTGGTCGACCTGCTGGTGCGCAACTACGACGGTGACATGTCCGAGGTGGACCGGATGCCGAGCACCATCACCGACGCGGTGCTGGCGCTCGCCGGTGAGCTGGACGAGCACCTGGTCGCGCCGGACCAACTGGCCGCCTGGACCGGCCGGTTCTTCGCCGAGGTGCAGTCGCGGCCGGGCCGGGTGTACGCCGACGTGCGCAAGGCGCTCGCCCTGCAACAGACCCGGCTGCGCCTGCTGCCGCTGGTGCGGGCGTACGCCCGGCGCAAGCTGGACTTCGAGGCGATGGACTTCGCCGACCAGCTCGCCCGGGCGGCGCGGGTGGCCCGGGATCACCCCGGGGTTGGCGAGATCGAGCGGGACCGTTTCCGGGTGGTGCTGCTCGACGAGTACCAGGACACGAGCCACGCGCAGGTGGTGCTGCTCAACGCGCTGTTCGGTGGCGGGCACCCGGTGACGGCGGTGGGTGACCCGTGCCAGTCCATCTACGGCTGGCGGGGCGCCAGCGCGGGCACCCTCGACCGGTTCCCCACTGAGTTCGCCCGCGCCGACGGTCAGCCGGCCCCGGCGCTCGGGCTCACCACCAGCTGGCGTAACCGCCCGGAGATCCTCCGGGTGGCGAACGCCCTGTCCACGCCGTTGCGCGCGGCCGGCGCCCGGGTGCCGGAGCTGCGCTCCGCGCTGACCGTCCGCGACCCGATTCCGCACCGCAGCCCCGGCGGGGCCGCCGGTGGCACGGTGCACTGCGCGCTGCTGCCCACGTACGCCGACGAGGCGGCGTGGATCGCCGACAGTGTGCTCGCCGCCTGGCGCGGCGCGGCCCGGATGCCCGGCGCGGCGCCGGAGCACATCCCGGTGGCGCAGCGGCCGACGACCGCCGTGCTGGTCCGGGTCCGCAGCCAGATCCCGGCGATCGAGTCGGCGTTGCGCGAGCGCGGTCTGCCGGTGGAGGTGGTGGGCCTCGGCGGTCTGCTGGACACTCCCGAGGTCCGCGACGTGGTGTGCACCCTGCGCGTGCTGGCCGACCCGACCGACGGGGCCGCGCTGCTGCGGCTGCTCACCGGCGCCCGCTGGCGGATCGGGCCGCGTGACCTGGTGGCGCTGCACCGGCGGGCCCGGGCCATCGCCAACGCCCGACGCCAGGTGGCCGCCGACGACACCTCGGACATCACCCCCGACCTGCTGGACGAGGCGACCCTGGTGGAGGCGCTGGCCGACCTCGGCCCGGCGCAGGCGTACTCGGCGGAGGGGTTCGCGCGGCTGCGGGTGTACGGCATGGAGTTGGCGCTGTTGCGCTACCGCCTGGACCAGGCCCTGCCGGATCTGATCGCGGACATCGAGCGGACCATCGGCCTGGACGTGGAGGTCGCGGTGCGCGCCGGCCGCGACGGCGCCGGCGACGCCGGCCTGGCCCGGGGGCATCTGGACGCCCTGGGTGACGTGGCGGCCCGTTTCAGCGGAGAGACGCCCGGCGCGACGCTGTCCGGCTTCCTGTCCTACCTGGCCGCCGCCGAGGACGAGGAGCGCGGTCTCGCCCCGGGCGAGGTCGAGGTCGTGGAGGGCGCGGTGCAGGTGGTCACCGCGCACGCCGCGAAGGGTCTGGAGTGGGACGTGGTGGCGGTGGCCGGGCTGTGCCGTGGGTCGTGGCCCGGGCCGGTGCGCAACTCCGACCACTGGCTGGGCGGGCTCGGTGTGCTGCCGTTCCCGCTGCGCGGCGACGCCGACGGGTTGCCCGAGCTGGCGCTCGACGAGGCGGCCGACCAGCGGGCCGTGGCCCGGGCGGTGGCCGACTTCACCGACGCCTGGCGGGCCCACGACGAGCGGGAGGAGCGCCGCCTGACGTACGTGGCGGTCACTCGCCCGCGTCGGCTGCTGCTGTGCTCCGGGTACTGGTGGGGGGAGGGCACGAAGCGGCCGCGGGGTCCGTCGGTCTTCCTGCGCGAGGTGTACGACGCCTGCCTCGACGGCGGGCCGGGGCACGTGATCGACGTGTGGGCGCCGGAGCCGACGCCCGACGCGACGAACCCGACGGCCGAGGTGGTGCTCCGCGCGGAGTGGCCGGCCGACCCGCTGGGCGGTCGCCGGCCGGCGTTGGCCGAGGCGGCCGGGTTGGTGCGCCGCCTGATGGCCGACGGTCCGGCGGCGGTGCTCCCCGGGCCGGTGCTCCCCGGGCCGGTGCTCCCCGGGCCGGTGCTCCCCGGGCCGGTGCTCGCCGGGTCGGGAACGCCGATCGGGTCCGAAGCCGAGCCGGTCGAGCCGGTCGAGCCCGAGGTGGATCCGGAGGTGGCGCGCTGGCAGCGCGAGGCGGACCTGTTGTTGGCGGAGCGCGCCGAGCTGACCCGGCTCTCCGGTGCGGTCGAGGTGGCTCTGCCCGGGGCGCTGAGCGTCACCCAGCTGGTCGCGCTGCGGCGCGATCCGGCGGCGCTGGCCCGTACGCTGCGTCGCCCGGTGCCGACCGAGCCCAACCCGTACGCCCGCCGGGGTACCGCCTTCCACGCCTGGTTGGAGCAGCGCTTCGGCGCCGACCGCCTGCTGGACCTGGACGAGCTGCCGGGCGCGGCTGACGCCGACGCCGCACCCGACGAGGCTCTGGTCGAGCTTCAGGAGCGCTTCCTGGCCAGCGAGTGGGCCGACCGGTCGCCGGTGGAGGTGGAGGTGCCGTTCGCCACGGTGATCGCCGGAGTGGTGGTGCGGGGCCGGATGGACGCGGTCTTCGCCCGGCCGGGTGGCCGGTTCGACGTGGTCGACTGGAAGACCGGGGCGCAGCCCACCGGGCCGGCCGCCGAGGTGGCCGCCGTGCAGCTGGCCGTGTACCGGCTGGCCTGGGCGGAGCTGGCCGGCGTGCCGGTCGACCGGGTGGGCGCGGCGTTCCACTACGTCCGGCACGGGGTGACCGTCCGGCCCGCCGACCTGCTCGATGTGACTGGCCTCACAGCCTTGATCGCCCAGTTGCCCGAAGATTCCGCCCAAGCTTGACCATGACGGGGGAAGCTGTGGTAGCTTATCCGGGTTGCAGTTTTGGTTACCAGAGACTCTGTGTGCGCCTGGCGGGAATTGTGGCCCCAGGCGCTCTTTGTTGTGTCCGGAGTTCTCCGGGCGGGGCGACCAGAAGCGACAGGCGATTCGCGCATCCCCGCGCGGAGCGCTCCTCTTCGGGCACACAACAAGTGTGTGTCCGACGTTCCGTCAAGGAGACGAAACACATGGCTATTGGCACCGTGAAGTGGTTCAACGCTGACAAGGGCTTCGGCTTCATCACCCCGGACGGCGGCGGCGCTGACGTCTTCGCCCACTTCTCGGCGATCCAGTCCTCCGGCTACCGGAGCCTGGACGAGAACCAGCGGGTCGAGTTCGAGGTGACCCAGGGCCAGAAGGGCCCGCAGGCGGAGAACATCCGCCCGATCTGATCTTCGGATCGGTCAGCATTACCTGTCGCGCCCTCCGGGTGTGACGGTGACGGGACCGGCCCGCCCCGCCCCGCCTGCGTACGCAGGCGGCGGCCCGGCGGCGGGCCGGCCCGTACTCCAATCGGTTCGTGCTTGTGAGTCCTGGCTGCCTTGCGCCGCCGGTTGACAGCGCCGACTTCGGCGCCCTCCCTCGACACGTTCCGCGTCGAGGAAGGCTCCTGCGTGACCACTGTTATTCCGTCTTTCGCTCTTACCGGCTTGGCGCCGGCGCTGCTCACCGCGCTGACCGCGCAGGGCATCACCGAGCCGTTCCCGATCCAGACGGCGACGCTTCCGGACTCGCTCGCAGGTCGGGACGTGCTCGGCCGGGGTCGTACCGGCTCGGGTAAGACGCTCGCCTTCGGGCTTCCCCTGCTGTCTCGCACCGCCGGCCGCAAGGCCCGGCCGGGTCGCCCGCTGGCCCTGGTGCTGGTGCCGACCCGGGAGTTGGCGCAGCAGGTGACCACCGCGCTGGCGCCGTACGCCCGGGCCGTCGGCCTGCGCTGCGCCACAGTCGTCGGCGGGTTGTCGTTGCAGCGGCAGGCGGACGCGCTGCGTGCCGGCGCCGAGGTGGTCGTGGCGACCCCCGGCCGGCTGCACGACCTGATCAACCGCGGCGACGCCCGGCTCGACCAGGTCGAGATCACCGTGCTGGACGAGGCCGACCAGATGGCCGACATGGGCTTCCTGCCGCAGGTGACCAAGCTCCTGGAGCAGGTCGCCCCGCAGGGTCAGCGGATGCTCTTCTCCGCCACCCTGGACGGCGGCGTGGACCGGCTGGTCCGCCGCTTCCTCAGCAGCCCGGTGACCCACTCGGTCGACCCGGGCACTGCCACGGTCACCGCGATGACCCACCACGTGCTGCACGTCGACGCGGTCGACAAGCCCGACGCGTTGACCCGGATCGCCGCCCGTGACGGTCGCACCATCCTCTTCATGGGCACCAAGCACCGCGCCGACCGGCTCGCGCGCCAGTTGCTCTCCAAGGGTGTACGCGCCGCCGCGCTGCACGGTGGCAAGTCCCAGCCGCAGCGCACCCGCATCCTGGAGCAGTTCCGCAACGGCCAGGTGACCGCCCTGGTCGCCACGGACGTGGCGGCCCGGGGCATCCACGTCGACGGCCTCGACATGGTCGTCAACGTGGACCCGCCGGCCGAGGCGAAGGACTACCTGCACCGCGGTGGTCGGACGGCCCGCGCCGGCGAGTCCGGCAGCGTGGTCACCCTGGTCCTGCCCGAGCAGCGCCGGGACGTGTCCCGGCTGATGGCCACCGCCGGCATCCGGCCGGAGTCGGTCCAGGTGCGCCCGGGCGACGGTTCGTTGGCCCGGGTGACCGGTGCCCGTGAGCCGTCCGGTGTGCCGGTGACCATCGTCGCGCCGCCGGTGGCTGTCAGCCGGGGACGCGTAGCCGGTGGCTCGGCCACGGACGGCGGCGCCCGCCCGGCGCACCGCGCGTCGGGCCGGTCCCGTCGCCCGCGCCGCCCGCGTACCGTCTGATCCTCCACGCACGTCACCGACCCGTCCCGCTTCGGCTGGGCGGGTCGGTTTGTGTGCGGGGTGGTCCGGGTCGCGCCCCGGATCGGCCTCCTCGACCGTCGTGGCGGTCGATGACCCGCACCGCCCGGCCGCTGGCCCGAGTCGAATATCAGCCGCGGCTTGGTCGGCTGGCCGACTGTGTCCCGGCCCGGTGTGGTCGAAGCTGGCCATCGGGGGGAGCCGGGCGGGGGGCCCGGCGCGGGAGGGGTGACCATGGCGGGCGAAGCCGGCTCGGGGGCGCTGCGCGAACTGATCCTGGTGGCCGCGGTCGGGCTCGCCGGGTTGCTGCTCGCTATGGTCGCGGCCTTCGCGCCCTGGCATGCCACCCCGGCGGACAATGCTCCCGCCGGTCTGGTGGAGCTGCGCAGTCCCGGCGATCCGGGCCCCGGCCCGACGGTCGAGCACCGGGGCTGAGCAGCGACCGGCCGACCGGTGCCGGCGGAGGGGCAGGCCCGGTCAGGATCGGTACGAGGTGTGGTCGGGTCGGCGGGGCACCGACCCGACCACGCCGCCCCGGTGGTCAGGACGTCGTGGACGCCCGGTCGGTCGGGGTGCGGCTGAGCAGATCGGCGAGGCTGGTGCTGTCGACGACGGTGGCGATCGCCCCGTGCACCGCCAGCCAGACGTCGGTGAGCCCGGCAGCCACCCCGTGGTAGCCGGCGCGTTCGGCCGGCAGTCCGCGTACGGTGGTCAGCGAGCCGCCGACCGCGCGCAGCACATCCCCGACGGTGATCTCCTCAGGTGGCCGGGTCAGCGCGTATCCGCCCTCGGCGCCCCGATGGCTGTGCAGCAGACCGGCCCGGCGCAGGTCGAGCAGGATGCCCTGCAGGAAGCTGAGCGGGATCTCCTGCACCTCGGCCAGGCTGCCGGCCTTCACCAGCTCGCCCGCGCCACCACCGCCCGCGTCGCCGCCGCGTACGGCGGCGGTGACGGCGAGCATCGCCCGGAGCGCGTAGTCGCTGCGCGCGGAGACGTACACGTCACTGACCAGCCTGGTCCAGTACGCCCCAGCGACGGCGGATCGCCTTGTCGGCCGCGCCGAACGCCGCGTCCACGGCCAGGCCCAGCACCAGGATGACGATCATCGTGGAGAGCAGCCACGGCGCGTCGGACAGCTCCCGCGAGTAGGTGAGCTGGGCACCCAGCGAGGTCTGCGAGATGCCGACGACGATCAGCTCGCCGGCCATCAGACTCCGCCAGGAGAACGCCCAACCCTGCTTGAGGCCCGCGACGATCGCCGGCAGGGCGGCCGGCGCGATCACGTACCGGTAGAGGTTGAGCCCCCGCGCGCCCAGGTTGCGACCGGCGCGCAGCAGCAGCGGTGGCACGTAGTCCACACCGGAGATCACCCCGTTGGCGATGGACGGCGCGGCGCCGAGCACCACCACGAAGAAGATCGCCTTCTCGCTCAGCTCGAACAGCAGGATGGCCAGCGGGAACCAGGCGATCGACGGCATGGTCTGCAACGCGGTGATCATCGAGCCGATGGCGGCCCGCAGCACCGTGGAGCGGGCCACCGCCAGGCCCAGC
This sequence comes from Micromonospora sp. NPDC005254, assembly GCF_042872525.1. Classification (NCBI taxonomy): domain Bacteria; kingdom Bacillati; phylum Actinomycetota; class Actinomycetes; order Micromonosporales; family Micromonosporaceae; genus Micromonospora; species Micromonospora sp. NPDC005254. The sequence goes on from NZ_JBIAKM010000001.1 coordinate 779,642, forward strand.
AGCAGGCCGACCGCGACCGAGAAGACATAGCCGACGGCGGCCCGCCGCAGCGTGGTGGCCAGGCCCTCCCAGAGCTGCGGACCCTGGGCCTGGGTCACCAGCTCGCGACCGACGACCAGCGGGCCGGGCAGGGAGTACGGCGGCTTCCAGCCCGACCAGACCACCACCTGCCAGGCCACGATGACGATGGCCAGCGCGGCCAGCTTGGGCCAGGTGGCCGCCCAGAGCCGGGTGCCGCGGGACACCTCCTTATCCCGACCGGCGATCTCCAGCGCGTCCAGGCCGGAGATCTCCGCGTCGCTGCGCGCCGTGCTGGTGAGGGTGTCACTGGCCATGGCGGCCCACCTCCGTACGGAGCCGTTCGGTGACCTCGGCGGCGATCGCGGCGACCTCGGGCGAGTCGATCCGCCGTGGCCGTGGGATGTCCACCTCGGTGGAGTAGATGATCCGGCCGGGGCGGCTGGAGAGCAGGATGATCCGGTCGGCCAGCCGGGCGGCCTCGCGGACGTTGTGCGTGACGAAGAGCACCGAGAGCCGGCGCTCGGACCAGATCCGTTCCAGCTCGTCGTGCAGGATGTCGCGGGTCATGGCGTCCAGCGCGCCGAACGGCTCGTCCATCAGCAGCACCGGCGTGTCCAGGGCCAGCGTGCGGGCCAGCGCGACCCGCTGCCGCATCCCGCCGGACAGCTCGTGTGGCCGCTTGCGACCGAACTCGGCCAGGTGCACGGTGCGCAGCAGGTCGGCCACCCGCTCGCGGCGCTCGGCGCGGGGCACTCCGCGCAGCTTCAGCGGCACCTCGACGTTGGCGTCGACCGTCAGCCAGGGAAAGAGCGCCGGCTCCTGGAACATCAGCCCCGGATTGGCGCCGCCGGCGATGCCGATCTGCCCGCCGCTGGGCCGGTCCAGGCCGGCGACCAGGTTGAGCAGGGTGCTCTTGCCGCAGCCGGACGCGCCGACGAGGCAGACGAACTCGCCCGGCGCTACGTCCAGGGAGACCCCGTCCAGGGCCAGTACGGCGCTCGACCCGCGTCCGTACACCTTGGTCACGCCGGAGAGCGCGACCGCGGTGGTCGCGCTCTGCGGCGTCGTCGTGGTCGACGTCATGGCTGGACGACCTCGGGCTTGCCCTGCGCCTTGAGCGCCTTGTTGAGGTACGTGAGGTCGTACAGGCCCTTGAGGTCCACCGGCTCGGTCAGCTTGACCTCGACGGCGTGGTCGAGCCCGGCCTTGAGCGAGGTGGGGATCGGGTCGTTGGTGAACTCCAACGTCGGCCACGCCTGCTTGATCAGCTTGAGGTCCAGCGGCTTGCCGGTGATCTTGCCGATGGCGTCGGAGATGGCCTGCTGGGCCTCGTCCGGCTTGGTGTTGACGAACTCGTTCGCGGCCACCTGGCCGTCGACCAGCTTCTGCACCACGTCCGGGTGTGCCTTGAGGAACTTCGTGCTGACCAGCAGGTTGGTGATGACGAACTTCTTGTCCGGCCACAGGTCGCGCTCGTCGACGAGCACCTTGCCGCCGGCGTTGACCAGCCGGGAGACGAACGGCTCGGGCACCCAGGCGGCGTCGATCGCGCCGCTGTTGAAGGTCTCCACCGTCTGGGCGTTCTCCTGCGGCACGATCTTGACGTCGCCGCCACCCTCCTTGGTGGTGGTCAGCCCCTGCTGCTTGAGCCAGTAGCGGACCGCCACGTCCTGGGTGTTGCCGAGCTGCGGGGTGGCGACCTTCTTGCCCTTGAGGTCCTGCGGGCCGTTGATGCCCGGCTTGACCACCAGCGCCACGCCTCCGGAGGCGGCGCCGGAGACGACCCGGACGGCCTCGCCCTTGGACTTGGAGAACGCGTTCACGGTGGGGTTCGGGCCGATGTAGGTCGCGTCCAGCGCGCCGGAGAAGACGGCCTCGATGGCGGCCGGGCCGGCGTTGAAGGTCTTCGGTTCGAGCTTGACGTCGGCACCGAGCTTCTCGGCGAAGATGCCCTTCTCCACGCCGACGACGGCCGGCGCGTGGGTGATGTTGGGGAAGTAGCCGAGCCGCAGGGTCACCGGGCCGGAACTGTCTCCCGTGCCCTCGCTGTCGTCGCCGCACGCGGCGGTGCTGCCCAGGGTCGCCGCGCCGAGGGCGGCGAGGGTGGTCAGGGTGACCAACCGGCGCAGGGGGAGCCGTCTCATCGTCCATCCAATCCGCAGTATTCCTACTTAGTTGGTAGGAAGAGTGGGTCAGGCCGGGGTCAGCGTCAAGACCCATCCACATGCCGGGAAGGGGCGTCTCAGTTATGTCGGTATTTCCTACCGTCTTGCTAGGCCAATCGCGCGACACGGATTGTCGTACGTCGACGGGTTCGTCCGCTCCGGCTGGTCGCGCCGCGGGGAGGCCGAGCGGGTCGGCGCCGAGGTCCCGCCCCGGCTGGCCAACCCGGTGGCGGTGGCTCCGTGGAGGTCGCCGGTGGCGGGGATGCCGACGCGCTAGGGTCGATCCCGTGGCGGCGCGGAGATCCAGAATTCCAGCGACGAAGTATCCGGTCGAGCGGTTCACCCTCGACAACGGCCTGCGGGTGGTCCTGACCCCCGATCGCAGTGCCCCGGTGATCGGGGTGGCGGTGGTCTACGACGTCGGCATCCGCTCCGAGCCGGAGGGGCGTACGGGCTTCGCCCACCTCTTCGAGCATCTGATGTTCCAGGGCTCGGAGAACCTGGAGAAACTGGCCCACTTCCGGCACGTGCAGGGTGCCGGCGGCACGTTCAACGGCTCCACCCACCTGGACTACACCGACTACTTCGAGACGCTGCCGAGCAACGCGCTGGAGCGCGCGCTGTTCCTGGAGGCGGACCGGATGCGCGGGCCCCGGCTGACCGAGGAGAACCTGCGCAACCAGGTCGACGTGGTCAAGGAGGAGATCCGGGTCAACGTGCTCAGCCGGCCGTACGGCGGCTTTCCCTGGCTGACCCTGCCGCCGGTCATGTTCGACACGTTCCCGAACGCGCACGACGGCTACGGCTCGTTCGACGACCTGGAGTCGGCCACCGTCGCCGACGCCGCCGACTTCTTCCGCCGCTACTACGCCAGCGGCAACGCGGTGCTCGCCGTCAGCGGCGACATCGACGTGGCCGAGGCGACCGAGCTGGTCACCCGGCACTTCGGCGACGTCCCGGCCCGTCCCGCGCCGCGGCGGCCCGACTTCACCGAGCCCGACCTGACCGCCGAGCGGCGCAGCTCGTACACCGACGCCCTGGCGCCGTTGCCGGCGGTGGCCGGCGCGTGGCGGGTGCCCGACCCGGTCGGCGACTTCGCCAACTACCTGCCGTACGTGGTGCTGGCCGAGGTGCTCACCGACGGCGACGCGTCCCGGCTGGTCGAACGACTGGTCCAGCGTGACCGCACGGTGACCAGCCTCGGCGGCTACCTCGGCTTCATGGGCGACCCGTTCGACGTCCGCGACCCCACCGCGCTGCTGCTCCAGGCGCACCTGCCACCGGGCGGCGACGTGGACAAGGTGCTGCGCACCGTCGACGAGGAACTGGACCGGCTGGCCACCGACGGGCTGACCGACGGCGAGCTGGCCCGCACCCAGGCCCGGATGGCCACCCACCTGCTGCGCGACACCGACGCGGTGCTCGGCCGGGCGCTGCGGATGGCGGTCCTGGAACAGCAACGCGGCGAGCCGGGCCTGCTCAACGACCTGCCCCGACTGGTCGGCGACGTCACCGAGGAGCAGGTCCGGGCCGCCGCGGCCACCCTGCGCCCGGAGCGCCGCGCCGCGGTCGAGGTCATCCCCGGAGGTGCCCGATGACCACCACCGCCACCGCCGGGCCGCGTACGCTGCCCCCGCTCGGCCCCACCCGCAAGCTCAAGGTGCCCAAGCAGGCCGAGCGCACGCTGCGCAACGGGCTCACCGTGATCGCCGTACGCCGGCCGGCGGTGCCCCTGGTCGAGCTGCGGCTCTGGGTACCGTTCGGCCGCGCCCACCTCGCGCGCGGCGCGATGCTCTCGCAGACCATGCTCTCCGGCACCGAGTCGATGACCAGCGTGCAGTTGGCCGCCGAGCTGCAGAAGGTGGGCGGCGGGCTGTCCGCGGGCGTCGACCCGGACCGGCTGATGCTCTCCGGCGCCGGCCTGGTCACCGGCCTGGACCGGATGCTGGAGCTGCTGGCCGAGGTGCTGACCGGCGCCAGCTACCCCAGCGACGAGGTGGCCGCCGAGCGGGACCGGCTGATCGACCGGATCCAGGTCGCCCAGAGCCAGCCGGCGCACCTGGCCCGGGAGGCGCTGCTGAAGCGGATCTACGGGCGACACCCGTACGCCACGCAGACCCCGGAGCCGGGCCAGATCCGTGCCGTCCGACCGGCGGCCCTGCGCAGCCTGCACGCCGAGCGGGTGCACCCCGCCGGGGCGCAGCTGGTGGTGGTCGGCGACGTGCAGCCGGAGAAGGCCCTGGACGCGGCCGAGCGGGCGCTCGGTGGGTGGGCCGGCGCCGGGCGTACGGCCACCCTGCCGGCCACCCCGCCGCTGGAGCCGGGGCCGCTGCTGCTTGTCGACCGACCCGGCTCGGTCCAGTCCTCGCTGCGGGTCGCGCTGCCCGCCGTGCCGCGCACCGACCCCGACCACGCGCCGCTGCAACTGGCCAACCTGATCTTCGGGGGCTACTTCTCGTCCCGCTGGGTGGAGAACATCCGCGAGGACAAGGGCTACACGTACGGCCCGCACTCGGTGATCGAGCACTCGGTGGCCGGGTCGGTTCTGGTCGCCGGCGCCGAGGTGGCCACCGAGGTCACCGGCCCGGCGCTGCTGGAGACCACGTACGAGCTGGGCCGGCTGGCGTCGCTGCCGCCGAAGCCGGAGGAGCTGGAGCAGGCCCGCCAGTACGCCCTGGGCACCCTCCAGCTCGGCATGTCCACCCAGGCCGGTCTGGCCGCGCTGACCAGCGCGTACGCCGGGAACGGGCTGCGGCTGGAGTTCCTCGCGGAGTACGCGGCCCGCCTGGCGCAGGCGACCGTCGACGACGTGGCGCGTGCTGCCGCCCACTACCTCGCGCCCGCCCGGGCGGCGGTGGTCGTGCTCGGTGACGCCGAGCGGATCACCCCCGGGCTGGCCGCGCTGACGCCGGTCCACACCGAACCGGTGCAGCCATGAGGCACCGCCACGGCCCGTCGGTCCGGGTGTCCGTCAGCGGCGGAGCGTTGACGTGAGCGGGGAGACGGCGCCGCCGCTGGCGCGGTCCACGCTGGATCGCGCCGCGCATCGGCGGGGCGACGCGCAGTGGCTGACCGAGGCGTGGCTGCGCGGCCGGATCCTGCTGCTCGACTCGACCAACGACGGGCGGACGCTCGCCCGTACCGACGTGTCGCCCCCCGCGCTGGTGCTGTTCGGCGCGGCCGACGTGCCGGCCGGCGCCGAGTCGACGGCGATGTTCCTCGGTGTCGAGCCGGACGGGGTGCCGATCTTCGCGCTCGACACGCCGCTGCCGACGGTGCCGGGCACCCGGGCGGTCAACCTGCGGGAGGTGGGCCACCTGCTCGGCGATCGGGAGGCCGGCATCTTCACCACGGCGCTCGCGCTGCTCAACTGGCACACCCGGCACGGCTACTCGACGGCGACCGGCGCGCCGACGGTGATGGACGAGGCCGGCTGGTCCCGGGTGGATCGCAACGGTGCGCGGATCTGGCCGCGTACCGACCCGGCGATGATCGTGCTGGTGCACGACGGCGTCGACGGTCCCGAGGGGCGCTGCCTGCTCGGCAACAACGCCGGCTGGCCGGGCACGCCGGGTGGTCGGCGCTACTCCTGCCTGGCCGGATACGTCGAGCCGGGGGAGTCCGCGGAGGCCGCCGTGCTGCGCGAGGTCCGCGAGGAGGTGGGCATCTCCGTCGAGCGGATCAGGTACGTCGGCAGCCAGGCCTGGCCGTTCCCGGGCTCGCTGATGCTGGGCTTCCTGGCCACCGCCGACCCGGCGGATCCGGTGCAGGTCGACCCGTCCGAGATCGCGTACGCCAGGTGGTTCAGCCGCGAGGAGATCGGGGCCGCGTGTGCGGGAAGGGCCGTGGACGTGGGGGACGGGGCTCGGCTGATCCTGCCGCCGCCGTCGTCGATCGCGTTGTTCCTCATCCATCGCTGGCTGGACGGCTGGGTGGACGCCGACCACTGAGCACGGTCCCGGCCCGTGGCCGCCGTTGCCGCGGCGGTCACGGGCCGGGAACACGGGCCGTCGTGGTCGGTGGGAGCGATGGACGCGGCGGGGGAGCCGAGCCGACCACGACGGACGTCTGGGGTCAGGTGCCGGTGCGGCCGGGTCTGCGCCGGAAGACGGGCAGCGGCTCGCCGAGTGGCAGGACCTTGACCCGTTGCTTGCCGGCTCGCACCGCGCCGACCGTCGACAGGGCCCGGGCCAGCAGCAGCGCGGCGTCCCGGTCCTCGGCGTGCACGGTCTGCCGGCGCGGTTCCGGCGTGGTCGTCTCGTCGCGGAGGCCATGGCCGTCCGCCCAGGCGGCGGCGATGTCCCCGTCGGCGACGGTGCGGATGTCGGTGCGAACGATCAGGAACCGCATAAGGGTCTCCGGATGAACCGCGACGAATGAGCCAGTGTGGAAGTTCCACGTTCTCGTGGGTCATGTTACGCCCCGTGTTCGTCCCAGCAAGTGAAACGCGCCTATTGTTTCCGAGCCTCGTCCGATCGGCGGATGCCTGGTCAGCGGGGTTGCCGCCGAACAAGGCGACGGGGCCGTCGGCACCATGCCAACGGCCCCGCCCCGGTCAGGAGGATCAGTTCAGGTCGAACTGGCCCGTCTTCGCCCCGGCGATGAAGCCGAGCCACCCGGCCCGGTTGAACAGCAGCACCGGGCCGCCCCGGTCCTTGCTGTCGCGGAGCGCGACAGCCGACGGGCCGGTGCCCAGGGGGGCGACCTCCACGCAGTTGGAGGTCTGGCTGCGGGTGCTGGTACGCCACGGGGCGTCCGCCAACGAGCTGGCGGAGACGGACGGCGTGTTGTGGATGTCGTTCATGGCTCTGCTCCTGATGTGAACCGATCCGATGGGACGAGTGGTGCCGCACGCCCCGACGGAGGGTCCCCCGTGGATCACCGATCCGTCAGTCGCCCCGAGGCCCGGCGGCGTTGGGTCGGCGCCGTTGCCGGCCCGAACGCCACTGTGGATGGGGGCGTCGCCCCGGTCAGCCGTCCCGTCGCCTCGATCAGCCAGGAGAGGGTGTCCGAGGCGTCTAGTGCCGCCGTGCATAGCCACTCGAACACCACTTTATAGCGATTTAGCGTGATTGCCTCGGTCGACATGACGTCGGTGAACCCCCCTTCGATGGCCAATGTCTCCGGATCGAGCGGATCGGCGAACCGATAGAGGGAGAAGGCGGTCGGCGGAAGGTACCAATCGCCGATCTGGGTGTCCCGCAGAAGCAGGTGCAGAGTCACGTTGGGCAGCAGGGCAAGCTCGCACAGCTGGTGCAGCTGCTCGTGCAGCACCTCGGGCGGGCCGGCCCGGCGGCCGAGGGCCGCCTCCTCCAGCACCGCGGTGTAGCTCGGCGCGTGCGGCTCGCGGGTCAGCAGCAACTGGCGGGCCAACCGGGCCTGCACCTCGGTCTCCGGCTCGTCGGTCGGCTCCGGTTCGCCGGCGCCCTCGCTCACCTGGCGGGCCGAGACGATCCGGACCTTCGCGTACCCGGCGGTCTGCAGCAGACCTGGCACCAGAACCGGGTTGTACTCGGAGATCTCCGCGCAGCCCGCCTCCAGCTCGGCCCAACTGCGCTGCTGCTGCGTCATCACCGGAAAGTTCTTCAACCAGCCGCGCATGTCGCCGGCCTCACCGGCGATCGCGAGCAACTCCTCGCGCGACGCGGTGTCGGCCCCGTAGAGGTCGAGCAGAACGCCGACATCCTGCGGGTCCGGTCGGCTGCGGCCGTTCTCCATGCGGGACAGTTTGGACGCGGACGCCCAACCGATCCGTTCGATAACCTGGTCACCGGTGAGGCCCGCGGCTTCGCGCAGGCTGCGCAGTTCGATGCCCAACCGTCGGCGACGCATGATCGGGCTGGGTGCGGCAGGAGGCACAGTGTCCTCTTTCCCGTCGACCGCCGCAGACGCGACGGTAACTGTATGAAATTCGCCCCCCACGGTCAGTATGGACGGCGCGACCGGCGTCGGAGGTTCCGGCGGGGGCGTGTCTTGTCGAAAAATGGACCACGGATACGCCGGACGACGACGGACCCCGGGTCCCAGCCCCGTCGACCGCCCAGCCGGGCACGCCATCCCGCCGGAGGGAACCCATGCGCACCGTCCTGCGCCGACCCGACTTCCGCCTGCTGTTCGGCGGCCTGCTGGCCAGCATGACCGCCGAGTCGATCCTGCTGCTCGCGCTCGCCATCTGGGTCAAGGACCTGACCGGCTCCAACGGGCTCGCCGGCGGCATCATCTTCGCCGTCATCGCCCCGATGACGTTGGCGCCGCTGGTCGGTTGGTTCGTCGACCGGTACCCGCGCCGGCCCTTCTTCGTGACCGCGAACGTGGTCACCGCGCTGCTGCTCGTCCCGTTGTTCACCGTCCGCGACGCGGGCGACGTCTGGCTCGTCTACCTGGTGGCGGCCCTCTACGGCCTGTCGTCGATCACGCTCGGCGCGGCGCTCAGCGGGTTGATCCGGCAGTTGGTGCCGGTGGAGCTGCTCGCGGAGGCGAACGGCGTGCTGCAGACCGTACGCCAGGGGCTGCGGCTGGTCGGCCCGCTGGCCGGCGCGGCGCTCTACGCGGCGCTCGGCGGGTGGGCGCTGGCCGGGATCGGCATGGTCGGCTTCGTGACCGCGGCCGCGGTGGTGACCGCGGTGCCGAGCCCGGTGCTGACGCCGCCGACCGTGCGGCTGCGGTGGCCCGCCGAGCTGGGCGCCGGCCTGCGGCATCTGACCGGTGAGCCGGCGCTGCGCCGGGCCCTGCTCGGCTACGGGCTCGGATCGCTGGTGATGGGTTTCAGCGAATCGCTCATCTTCGCCTACGTCGACCAGGGGTTGGATCGGGACGCCGCCTTCGTGGGCGTGCTGGTCATGGTGCAGGGCGTCGGCGGGCTGTTCGGTGGGCTCTGCTCACCGGCGCTGGTCCGCCGACTCGGTGAGATCGGCACGCTGGCCGCCGGGGTGGCCTTCTTCTCGCCGGCCGCGCTCGCGCTCGCGTACCCCGATCTGCGGCTCGGGATCGTGGCGGTGCTGCTGGCCGGCGTCTCGCTGCCGTTGACGATGGTGGGCCTGCACACGCTGATCCAGCGACGTACGCCGCCCGGGCTGGTCGGACGGGTCGCGGCGGCCACCCAGGCGCTGGTCAGCGGCCCGCAGGCGCTCTCCATCGGCGCCGGTGCCCTGCTGGTCGGCGTCCTGGACTACCGGGCTTTGTTCCTGCTGGTCGGGGTGGCCACGCTGGCCGCCGGCGTCTACCTCTGGCGGGGCCGGCACCTGAGCGCGCCGGCCGGCGGCCGTGGGCCCACACCGCCGACCCGCCCGACCCTCCCCTCCCCGCGCCGCCCGGTCGACGCCGACATCGACGCGCCGGTGGCCACCGGACCCCGGCGACCGCCCCGGCGGTGACGAAGGTCGGACACGACGAACGGTGACGGATGTCGGACACGACGAACGGCCGCCCGGATCCGGGCGGCCGTTCGTCGAGAGGTGACCCGGCCGGTCAGGCGCTGAGGGTCGCCAGGTGCTGCTTGACCTGCGTGATCGAGGGGTTGGTCAGGGCGCTGCCGTCGGCGAAGCGCAGCGTCGGCACCGTCTGGTTGCCGCCGTTGACGCTCATCACGAACTCCGCGGCCTCCGGATCCCGCTCGATGTCGACCACCTCGTACCCGATGCCCTCCCGGTCGAGCTGCGACTTCAGCCGGTGGCAGTAGCCGCACCAGGGGGTGGAATACATCGTCAGCATGGTCGGATCCTCCAACTCCTCTGACCGCCGGCTTGCGGATCAAGCCGAGGCTGTCCGCTACAACGTCCGGCGGAGCTGAGATGATTCCTGGTTGTGGTGGTTCACTCAGCGTCGGAAGGCGTACTTGCCGGGCTGGACCCGGAGCAGCGCTCCGCGGTGACCGCACCCGCCGGCCCGGTCTGCATCCTCGCCGGCGCCGGCACCGGCAAGACCCGCGCGATCACCTCCCGGATCGCCCACCGGGCGCTCTCCGGGGAGATCTCCCCCCGGCACGTGCTCGCCGTCACCTTCACCGCCCGGGCCGCCGCCGAGATGCGACACCGTCTCACTCTGCTCGGGGCGCACGGTGTCCAGGCGCGGACATTCCACTCCGCCGCGCTGCGGCAGGTGCGCTACTTCGCTCCCCGCCTGCTGGCCGGCCGGGCCATGCCCGAGCTGCTGGACAGCAAGGTGCGGCTGGTCACCCTCGCCGCCGCCCGGGTCGGCCTGCGTACCGACCGGGCCGCCGCGCGGGACCTGGCCGGTGAGATCGAGTGGGCCAAGTCGTCGCTGGTGGAGCCGGGGGACTACGTGGTGTCGGCGGCCCGGGCACTGCGGGACACGCCGCACGAGCCGGCGAAGGTCGCCGAGGTGTTCACCGCGTACGAGCAGCTCAAGCGCTCCAACGGGGTGATCGACTTCGAGGACATGTTGCGCGCCGCGGTGTGGGGCATCGAGGAGCACCGGGACGTCGCCGAGCAGGTCCGCAGCCAGTACCGGCACTTCGTGGTCGACGAGTACCAGGACGTCAACCCGCTCCAGCAGCGGTTGCTGGACGCCTGGCTGGGCGGCCGGGACGACCTGACCGTGGTCGGCGACGCCAGCCAGACGATCTACTCGTTCACCGGGGCGACCTCGTCGTACCTGGTCGACTTTCCGCGCCGGCACCGGAACGCCACAGTGGTCCGGCTGGTCCGCGACTACCGCTCCACCCCGCAGGTCGTCGGGCTGGCCAACGCGGTGATCTCCCAGGCCCGCGGCGCCGAGGCGCGGCTGCGGTTGGAGTTGAGCGGGCAGCGCCCCCCGGGACCGGAACCCGACCTGCGGATCTTCACCGACGAGCCGGCCGAGGCGAACGCGGTGGCCGCGCGCTGCCGGTCACTGATCGACGCGGGCACCCCGGCGAAGGAGATCGCCGTGCTGTTCCGCGTCAACGCGCAGTCCGAAGCGTACGAGAAGGCGCTCACCGAGGCCGCCGTGCCGTACGTGGTGCAGGGCGCGGAGCGGTTCTTCGAGCGGACCGAGGTGCGCCAGGCGATGGTCGCCCTGCGGTCGGCCACCCGCTCGATCCCCGGGGAGACCCCGTTGCCGACCGCCGTGGTCGAGGCGCTCACCGCGGTCGGCTGGGCCCCGGACGCGCCCCCGGCCGGTGGCGCCGCCCGCGAGCGCTGGGAAGCCCTGTCCGCGCTGGTCCAGCTCGCCGAGGAGTACGCGGCCACCCCCGAGGTGGTGCCGATCGGCGAGGCGGCGTCGGTGGAGCGCCCGGTCACCCTGACCGACTTCACCGAGGAACTGGCCCGCCGGGCCGCCCAGCAGCACGTGCCGACGGTGGACGGGGTCACGCTGGCGTCGCTGCACTCGGCCAAGGGGCTGGAGTGGGACGCGGTCTTCCTGGTCGGCCTCGCCGAGGGCACCCTGCCCACCACGTACGCCAAGACCGTCGAGCAGGTCGAGGAGGAGCGCCGGCTGCTCTACGTCGGCATCACCCGCGCGCGGCAGTGGCTCTGGCTGTCGTACGCCGCCGCGCGCTCGTCGGGCGGCCGTGCCCGGCGGCCGTCGCGGTTCCTGCCCCAGCTGGACCGCTCCGGCGGCACCGAGCGGGCGGGCGTCTCCACCGGTCCCGCGCGCCGCCCCGAACGGCGCCGGACGCAGATCGTGTCCTGTCGGATCTGCGGCGCGACCCTGCTCGCCGGCCCCGACCGCAAACTGGGTCGGTGCCCCACCTGTCCCTCCGACATCGACGATGAGCTGCACGAACGCCTGCGCGAGTGGCGGCAGCGGGTGGCCGGCGCGCAGAAGGTCCCGGCGTACGTGGTGTTCACCGACGCCACGTTGACCGCGTTGGCCGAGCGGCGTCCCGGCCGTCCGGAAGAGTTGATCGCCATCGCCGGCATCGGCCCCCGCAAACTGGGCCTCTACGGGGAGTCGGTGCTGGCGCTCGTGCAGGGCGCGGGGGTGGACGACGTCTGCCCGGAGAAAACTTTCGAAATCTCGTCGTAAATTCGTTTGCCCTCGCCCCCGGGCGAGGAATAGCCTCAGAACACACCACGCGAGCGGCGCCATTCCGGCTGCTCACGGGGGTTGGTCCAGTCGATTCGAGGAACGTGAGGGAGGTGGCCACCGTGGAGATCTTCACCTATGAGCGTCTGACGGCGATGCCGTCTGTCCCCGCTCCGCTGTCGGCTGTCTGGGTGGCCCTTGCGGCCGCACGACCGTCGGTTCCGCAGGTGCACCAGGTTCAGGCCGAGCTGAACTTGACCGTTGCGCCGAATGCCGGAGTCGAGGGGACCAGTGGCTTCACGGGCATGGGCATCGATGGCGCCAAGAAGCGCACGGATGTCCGCGGCGTTCCACCTCGAGGTAGACCGGTCTGATCCTCAGACACCGGCTCACCTCGAGGCCGCGGAACCCGCTACCGGGATCCGCGGCCTCAGTTTTTTGCCCCGCCGAAGTACGTCGGAATGCGATCCACGAGATCGAAGTGAGAGAGAGGTGACCGGGAGATGAGTCTGGCGTTGGCCCCCCTCGATGTGAGCGTCGAGCTGGAGGCGAACCTGCCCTGCCGGAAGTTCGACCCCGACCTGTGGTTCTCCGACTCGCCTGCCGAGCTCGAGCTGGCCAAGTCGCTCTGCGGGGACTGCCCGCTGCGCGTCGAGTGCCTGGCCGGGGCGGTGGAGCGAGCGGAGCCGTGGGGCGTCTGGGGCGGCGAGATCTTCGAGCGTGGCGCGGTCGTCCCGCGCAAGCGGCCCCGTGGCCGTCCGCGCAAGGAGGACGTCGCTCGTGACGCGGAGCTCCGGGTCGAGGCCGAGGCGCGCCTGGCAGCCACTGGGCTGTCCGAGGTGCGTGGCGCGGTCCGGCTGGCAGCCTGACATGTTCCCGACCCGTACCAACTACGCCGGTGGCACACCGGCAGTGAGTGAGAAAACGATGTTGAACGTTCCGAGTGGAGCCTTCGAGATGCAACTACTCCACGAAGCGTTGACCAGGGCTCGAATGCGCCGGCCTCAGGCCGGTCGTACCACCACGAGCACTGAGGCAACCCGATCCGCCCGTACCGTCGCCATGAACGGCCGCAACCAGTCGGCGCGCGACCTGGGCGTTCTCTAGTACCACCCCACGCAGAAGGGCGGGTGCCGACCGGCACCCGCCCTTCCTCACATCCTCAGGCGACCGGCGCGAAGCCCGGCAGCCAGCGCTCCAGGATGCTGCGGTACGGCGCCTTCGCCTCCAACTGGCAGAGCACCCCGATCGAGCCGAGCGTCACCCGGTGGATGAGCAGGTACGACGGGGGCAGGTTGAGCTTCCTGCTCAGCTGGTAGGTGGGGGAGCGAGGGCTGGCCAGCCGGGCCGCCTCGGCCCGTAGCCAGGCCCGGGTGAAGCGGAACCCGTCGGCCGCGATGGGCTCCAGCATCGGGCGGAGGAAGTCGAGGACACCCTCGGCGTCGATCTCGTCGGTGGAACCGATGAACCCCTCGTCCCGCAGTCCCGCCACCACCCCGTCCGCGTCGCCGCGCAGGGCCCGCCCGGCGATGCGGCCGATCGGCTCCGGCGTGCCCTCGGGCATCCGGGCCACCGCACCGAAGTCGATCACCCCGAGCCGGCCGTCGGCCAGCAGCCGGAAGTTTCCCGGGTGCGGGTCGGCGTGCAGAAGACCGGCCCGCTGGGGCGCGGAGAGGTGCAACGTGGCCATGAGCCGGCCGGCCTCGTCCCGCTGCTCCTCGGTGCCGTCGAAGATGATGTCTGCCAGCGGGGTGCCGGTCACCCATTCGGTGACCAGCACCCGGGGCGACGCGGAGACCACCTCCGGGATGAAGATCTCCGGATCGTCGGCGTACGCGGCGGCGAAGGTGCGCTGCGACTCGGCCTCGAGCTCGTAGTCCAGCTCCTCGGTGATCCGCTCACGCAGCTCGACGAGGAGCGGCTTGACGTCGAGGCCGGGCTGGATCGCCCGGAACATCCCGCCCAGCCGGGAGAGCTGCTTGAGGTCGGTGAGGAGCGCGTCACCGGCCCCCGGGTACTGGATCTTGACCGCCACGTCGCGGCTGTTCGGCTCGCCGGACGGGCCGTAACCCGGCTCGCGCCACCGAGCCCGGTGCACCTGCCCGATGCTGGCCGCCGCCGCCGGGGTGTCGTTGAACTCGACGAACCGGTCGCGCCAGTCGGGGCCGAGCTGCTCGGCGAGCACCTTGTGCACGCTCGCGGCCGGCAGCGGCGGCGCGGCCTCCTGAAGTTTGGTCAGTGCCTGCCGGTACGGCGCGGCGATCTCCTCCGGCAGGGCCGCCTCGAAGACCGACAACGCCTGGCCGAACTTCATCGCCCCGCCCTTGAGCTGGCCCAACACGCTGAACAACTGCTCGGCGGTGCGCTGCTGGATCTCCGCGGAGATCACGTCGGAGGCGAGCCCGGTGACACGCTTACCCATGCCGAGGACGGTCCGGCCGGCGAAGCCGAGCGGCAGAGCGGCGAGCTTGGCGGTCCGGGACACGGCCCGGCGCGGGATGTCGGTCACTTCGCCATTGTTACCGACCGGAGGGCTCCGCTGCTGCTGTGCGGCCGGGCTGGTGCATACACCCGAGTCGGCGAACACCCGCACGCCGGGTGCGGCGGCCAACCTCGGCGGCGGAACCGGCCCGCTCCGGTGATCTCCATGGCGCCGCCCAGTGTCTCGGGGTGGCCGCCGTCGAGGTGCGCCAGGGCCTCCGCCACCGCGTACCCGATGGCCGCGAGCAGGGTGCCGGTCGCGCCGGCGGCCACCGGCTCGGCCGTGGCGAGCTGGGCGGCGAGCCCCGGCCAGGCCGGGTCGCGGTCGGCGCGATGCAGCTCGACGCAGCGCAGACAGGGCCCGGCGGGTGGACGGACCAACGGCCCGATGACCGGTACGCCTTCGCGCAGGGTCACCAGCAGGTGCGGCTGACGGCGCTGGGCGAGACCGGCGGCGAGCAGCGCGGGCGGACGGTCCGTGCCGAGCTGGATCAGCAGATCCACCCGGACGGCCCGGACCGGGTGGGTGCCGGTGCCCGGCGCGACACGGTCGACCGCCGCCCGGATCGCCGGGGCCAGCGGCCGGCCCAGCTCGGTGGCGGGGATGCCCGTCCCGACCAGGTCGATCGGCCGCACCGAGCCGGTGACGTGCGGAATCACCTGTCCGACGCCGGCCTGGGCCAGCGCCACCGCCAGTGGCCCGCCGAGCGCACCGGCGCCGGTGAGCAGCACCCGGGCCGCCCGCCGGCGACGCAGAACCTGGGCGGGAGTGCCGGGCAGCCGAGCCGCGCCCAGGGCCAACGCTCCGGCCTCGGCGGCGAGCCGGGCCCGGACCGGCCCGGCCAGGTCGCGGGGGAGCAGGCTGTGCGCCGGCACCAGCAGACCCGCCGCGCGCAGGGCGTCCAGCAGCGTACGCGCGTCGTCGGTGGAGACCTGGGCCGCGAGCGCCTGGGTCAGCACGTCCCGTTCGCTGCGGGTGCCGTCCAGCAGATCGAGCAGGGCAGCGGTACGCGGGTTGGCCAGCTCCACCAGCACGGCGGGCCCCGGGCCGACACCGATCTGGAGGGTGTGCCGATCCCGCCAGAGCCGGCTGAGGCCGGGAAGGAGCGTGGGGCGGGGCAGCGCGGTACGACTCATGGTGACGAATCGTGACCGCTTCCCTGCGCTCGGTCGATCGTTGTCCACAGGTGGCCGGGGCTGTATCCAGCCTTGTCCACAGGATCTGGCGGGTTATCCACAGGCCACTGGGCGTTGTTGTCGGTCACCCGACAGCCTGGCCGACGTTCGCGGGGGCCCTTCTCCAGGACCGCGACGGGGGGGGGGGGGGGGGCCCCCCCCCCCCCCCCCCCCCCCCCCCCCGCCCCCCCCGGGCGGGGGGGGGCGGCCCCGCCCCCGCCGCGGGGGGGGGGCCCCCCCCCCCCAACACAACGCGCCGGC
>NZ_JBIAKM010000001.1:795724-1158973 GCF_042872525.1 Micromonospora sp. NPDC005254
CGCTCTTGTGGGGGGGGCACCCCCCCCCCCCGGGGGGTGGGGGGCGCCCCCCCCCCCGCCGCGCGGGGGGGGGGGGGGCGCCCCCGCCCCCCCCGGGGGGGGGGGGGGGCCCCCCCCCCCCCCCCCCCCCCCCCCCCCCCGTCGATCCGTACGGTCAGACCTTGGCCTTGCCGAGAATCCGGTTCACTGTTGTGCCGCAAACCGGACACTTGCCCTTGGCCATGTTCATTCCGGTCTTCGAGACCTCGACGTGCCCCTCGAAGTCCCGCTTCTCCTTGCACTTCACGCAGTAACCGTTGTAGGTCTGGGCCTGGTCGGCCACGGTAGCCCTCCTCGTCTCGTCCGCCGGTCAATACGGTCCCGGCGGGGTGCCCGGCGGCGGGCCACACGGGGCGCCGGCGCTGGGTCTCACTCCACGGCCACCCTCGTGACCGCTGGTCCGCGGACCCTACCCAGGTCTGGGCAGTTCCATGTCAGCTGTGCATCGGCCTGTGAGCAAGTCGACGTCGAGAGTGTGCATGGCGAATTAGGTCGGATAAGTCAGTTTGGCGGGGACACGCCGACCAAACCCTCACAGCCACCCGTGCGAGTGCCCCCGCGGCAGCGCCGAGCACGGTGATCACCTACGGTGGAGGGAGCCCGCGCGCTGCCGCGCCGTCGACGTACACGGTGGGTGACGAGACGTCCCGGCGACGACCGGCCCAAGAAATTTTCGGGACGCGGGGCGACCAAACACCATTTTTTGGGCGCGTGTCGTGCGGTTGACTCTTGCGGACTCCTGGTCAGTACGCATTAGCTTTCCTTCGTGACACGTAGCCGAGGCTGCGCGGGCCAGTGATGGCGGGGACGCGTAAGCCGGTCGTCGAGGTGCGGCGCAGCCAGCGTCGGCGACGCACGGTGTCTGCGTACCGTGACGGTGAGCGGGTGGTCGTCCTCATCCCGGACCAGTTCTCCCGGGCCGAGGAGAGCGAGTGGGTCGACCGTATGTTGGCGCGACTCGCCGCCCGCGAGGGCCGGCTCGCCCGCTCGGACGACGAACTGGTCGCCCGGGCCAACCGGCTGATCGACCAGTACCTCGGCGGGTACGGCGCGAAGGCGATGCCCGCCAGTGTCCGCTGGGTCACCAACCAGAACGGCCGCTGGGGCTCCTGCACGCCCGCCGACCGCAGCATCCGCATCTCGCACCGCGTCCAGGACATGCCCGACTGGGTGATCGACTACGTGCTGCTGCACGAGCTGACGCACCTCATCGTGCCCAGTCACAACGCTCGCTTCTGGGCGCTGGTCGGCCGCTACCCCAAGTCGGAGCGCGCCCGCGGCTACCTTGAGGGCGTCGCCGCCGCGTCCTGTGCCCCCGTCCCCACCTGATCGCACCCTGCCCGTGCCCTTGATCGGCACCAGGTCGGCGAGGTGGGGGCATCTCCACGACAGGACAGCGCAACATCGCCGACCTTGGTGCCGATCATCAGCCGTGCGAGCTGGCCGCGCTGGGCGAGGGGGTGGGCCGGGGCGTTAGGGTCGGGTCATGGCGCGGCGGGTGGTGGTGGTGATGCTCGGGCCGGTGCGCTGGTCGCCGCCCGGGATCGACCGGGTGCAGTGGCGGGCGGCGCTCGCCGAGGACGTCGTCGACCTGGTCGCCACCCTCAACGAGGTGGACGTCGCCGTCGCGGTGACCCCGGCCGACCGTCCACTGGCGGACGCGCTGGTCTGGCCCGGTACCGCCGTCCACGAGGTGGCCGAGCCGACGCCGAACGCAGTGTTCGCCGCGTTGGACGGCTACGACCAGGCGGCCGTGCTCTGCGCTGACGTGCCCGATCTGCCCGCGCTGACCGTCGGCAAGCTGCTGCGCCCGCTCACCACCCGGTCGGTCGCCGTGGCGCCGGTGGAGGGGGGTGGGCCGGGTCTGCTCGGAGTGGCCGTACGACTGCCCGTGCCGGAGTGGTTGCCCCCGCTCGACCTGGACACGGCGACGCCGGCGGACGCCCGAGCCGGTGCTCCCGCGCCCGGGGACGTCGCCGTCACGGCCGGCTGGCGCCGCCAGCGCGGACCGGCCGACCTCGCCACCCTGGACCCGGCCTTCGAGGGTTGGGAGGCCACCCGCGCGCTGCTGTCGGGCTCGGGTCGCCCCGCCTGACCAGGCAATCCTGCGCCCCGCCGCAACGGTGACGCGGCGCGGACGCGTGCCGGGTGCCCGCCGCCGAGTGGCGCGGGCACCCGGGCTCGCGCGTCAGGCCTTGGTGTCGCCGTCGGTGTTGGTGTCGCCCTCGGTGTCGTCGGACTGGCCCGGGGCCTTCTCCTCCACCCCACCAGGCGCGGTGAAGTCGAAGCTGTCCAGCTCGCTCAGGTCCGTGTCGTTCATCGCGAAGGCCACCGGGTCGGCGAAGTCGTCGTCCGACGGGAGCAGGTCCGGGTGGCCCCAGACGGCGTCCCGGCCTTCGATGCCGCGGTGCTGGGTGAGTGCCGCCCACAGGGCCGCCGCCTCGCGCAGCCGGCGCGGGCGCAGCTCCAGGCCGACGAGCGCGGCGAAGGTCTGCTCGGCGGGGCCGCCGGCGGCCCGGCGGCGGCGGAACGCCTCGCCCAACCGGACGACGTTGGGCAGGCGGTCACTGGCCGCGCTGTCCACGACGTGGCACACCCAGCCCTCGACCAGGGCCAGCGCGGTCTCCAACCGGGCCAGCGAGGCCTTCTGCGCCGGGCTGTCCTCCGGGGTGAAGATGCCTTCCAGGGCGATCGCCTGCATCGACTCCGGGTCGGTCGGGTCGACCCGGCCCATCGCCTCCTCGATCGCCTCGCGGTTGACCCGGATGCCCGAGGCGTACATCTCCACGGCGCTGAGCACGTGCCCGCGCAACCACGGGACGTGCTGGAACAGCCGCTGGTGGGCGGCCTCGCGCAGCGCCACGTAGAGGCGGACCTCGTCCTCGGGCAGCTCCAGGCCCTCGCCGTACGCGCGGATGTTGGCCGGGATCAGCGCGGCCGTGCCAGCCGGGCCGAGCGGCAGCCCGATGTCACCGGCGGAGAGCACCTCCGCGGCGAGCGAGCCGAGGGCCTGCCCCAGCTGACCGCCGAAGAGCGCGCCACCGAGGGTGGCCACCATCGACTGCATCGGGCCGAGCTGGGCGCGCGCCTCCGGCGGCACCAGGTCGCCCATCGCGCCGACCATGCGGCTGGCCACCGGGTCGCAGAGCTTGCGCCACACGTCGAGCGTCTTGAAGATCCACTCATTGCGGTTCCAGGCGACCGGGGACTGGATGCCCGACGGCCAGGACGAGGCCGGCTCCAACCACAGGTCGGCCAGGCGCAACGCCTCCTCTACCGCGTGGCGCTCGTACGGCGACACCGCCGGGTCGCCGGCGGCGGCGAGCTGGCTGGCCGCCACCTGCCGGGCCAGGTCCCAGTTGACCGGCCCGCTGCCCGGCGCGGAGAGCAGGTGCTGCAACTGCGACATGAACTGCTGCATCTGCGCGGGATCGTTGGGGTCTGGTGGTTGCCCACCCGGGAGCGCGAAACCGAACGGAATATCAGGCACGACGTCTACGGTACGCGGGCCGCGCCCCAGGTAGCCGCCGCTGGCGTTGCGCTGAGGGCGAAGTCGCGCGGCGCATCCGTCGGGTGGGCCCGGAGCAATCGGTACGCTCTGGCGCATGAGACGTCGTGGCCTGACGGTCCTGCTCGGTGCCCTGTTCACCGCCCTGCTGAGCATCGGGGTGCTCCGGGTGCCGATCCCGTACGTGGTGCTCGGCCCGGGCCCGACGGTCAACACCCTCGGCACGGCCGACGGTAAGGAGGTCATCCAGGTCACCGGCCGGGAGACCTCCACCTCCGCCGGCCAGCTCCGGCTGACGACGGTGGGGGTGCAGCCCACGGTGCGGCTCCGCTCGGCGATCGCCGGCTGGTTCTCCCACGACGAGGCAGTGGTGCCGCGCGAGCTGGTCTACCCGCCGGGGGAGTCGACGGAGCAGGTCGAGCAGCGCAACGCCGAGGACTTCAAGGTGTCGCAGACCAGCGCCGAGACCGCCGCGCTGCGTGAGCTGGGCTTCCCCGTGCAGGTGGTGATCAAGACGGTGGCCGCGGACGGCCCGTCCGCCGGCGCGCTCCGGGTCGGCGACGTGGTCACCTCGGTCGACGGTAAGCCGGTGCCGGTGGCCGCCAAGGTCACCGAGCTGATCCGGGCCAAGCCGGCCGGTACGGCCCTGAGCATCGGTTACACGCGCGACGGCACGGCGTCCACCGCGACGGTGACGAGCCGCGAGCAGGACGGCCGGCCGCGGATCGGCGTCGAGATCGACCAGCAGCAGCCGCATCCGTTCACGCTCGGCATCGACCTGGGGGACATTGGTGGCCCGAGCGCCGGCCTGATGTTCGCGCTGGGCATCGTGGACAAGCTGACGCCGGCCGACCTCACCGGCGGAAAGGTCATCGCGGGCACCGGCACCATCGACGACGAGGGCACGGTCGGCCCGATCGGCGGGATCGCCCAGAAGCTGGTGGGCGCGAAGCGTGCGGGGGCCAAGGTCTTCCTGGTGCCGGCGGACAACTGCGCCGAGGCGGTCCGCAATCCGCAGCCCGACCTGCCGTTGCTGAAGGTGGGCTCGCTGGACGAGGCGCTTACCGCTCTGGAGACGTTGCGCGCGGGTGGTCAGCCGACCCGCTGCTGACCGGTGTGACCGTGCCCCGACACGTTCAGAAACACCCCGTACTCTGGGTGCCTGATCGGAGCCGATCACATCGAGCGTGCGGAGCCAACCGTGGTAATGCGTAGCAGCAGCCCCCTGCCGAGGATGAGCCGGCGCGGCCGCGTCACCATCGCTGTCCTGGTCGGGGTGTTCGTGCTCTTCACCCTGCTCGGCTGGGGTGTCCAGGCCTGGACGGACTGGCTCTGGTTCGACGAGGTCCGCTACACCGAGGTCTTCACCGGTGTGCTGGTCACCCGGCTGATGCTGTTCCTCGTCATCGGGCTCGGCATGGCGCTGGTCGTCGGCGGCAACCTGTGGCTGGCCCACCGGCTGCGTCCGCGGCTGCGGCCGCACTCGGTGGAGCAGGCCACCCTGGAGCGTTACCGGATGGTGCTCAGCCCGCGCCTCGGCACCTGGATCGCGCTGACCGCCGCCGTGGTCGGGCTCTTCGCCGGCCTGTCCGCGCAGAGCCGGTGGAACCAGTGGCTGCTCTTTCGCAACGGTGGTGACTTCGGGGTCAAGGACCCGGAGTTCGGGGTGGACATCGGCTTCTACGTCTTCCAGCTGCCGTTCTGGCGCTACCTGCTCGGTGTCGGCTTCACCGCCGTGGTGCTGGCCCTGATCGGCGCGCTGGCGGTGCACTACCTCTTCGGCGGGGTCCGCCTGCAGGGCATCGGCGACCGGATGAGCAACGCGGCCCGCGCTCACCTGAGCACCCTGGTCGCGGTGTTCGTGCTGCTCAAGGCCCTGGCGTACGTGCTGGACCGCCGGGCGATGCTGCTGGAGTACAACGAGGGCGCCAAGTTGTACGGCGCCGGCTACGCCGACGTCAACGCGTTGCTGCCGGCGAAGGAGATCCTGGCGTACATCTCGATCGTCGTGGCGATCGCGATCATCGTGTTCTCCAACGCCTGGATGCGGAACCTGGTGTGGCCGGGCATCTCGCTCGCTCTGCTCGGCGTCTCCGCCGTGGCGATCGGCGGCATCTACCCCTGGGCGGTGCAGACCTTCGAGGTGAAGCCGAGCGCCAAGGACAAGGAGGCGCCGTACATCCAGCGCAGCATCGACGCGACGCGGGCGGCGTTCGGGCTGGGCGCCACCGACACCACCGCGTACGCGGCGAGCAACCTCAAGCCACCGGCGAACCTGGCCACCGACACGTCCGTCGTGTCGAACGTGCGGCTGCTCGACCCGCAGCTGGTCAGCGAGACGTACACCCAGCTCCAGCAGGTGCGGGGCTTCTACGACTTCGGCCCCAAGCTGGACATCGACCGGTACGGGGTGAACGGCAAGACCTCCGACTACGTCGTCGGCGTCCGGGAGATCAACTACGGCGAGCTGACCGACCAGCAGAACACCTGGATCAACCGGCACACCGTCTACACCCACGGGTACGGCCTGGTGGCCGCCCCGGCGAACCAGGTGGTGTGCGGCGGGCAGCCGTTCTTCGTCTCGGGCTTCCTCGGCGAGCGGACGCAGGAGGCGTGCTCCTCGCAGACCGAGCAGATCCCGGCCAAGCAGCCCCGTATCTACTACGGCGAGCGGATGGCGCCCGACGACTACGCGATCGTGGGGCAGTCCGACCCGAACAAGAAGGCCGAGTTCGACAGGCCGGTCGGTGAGGGCGGCGGCGAGTCCTACACCTACACCGGCGAGGGCGGCGTCAAGATCGGCTCCTTCACCCGGCGGCTGCTGTACGCCATCAAGGAGCAGGAGTCGAACTTCCTGCTCTCCGAGGCGGTCAACAAGGACTCCAAGCTGCTGTACGTGCGCAACCCGCGGGACCGGGTGGAGAAGGTCGCGCCCTTCCTCACCCTGGACGGCGACCCGTACCCGGCGGTGGTCGACGGCCGGGTGCAGTGGATCGTCGACGGCTACACGACGGCGGCGACCTACCCGTACGCCGAGCGGGTCAACCTCCAGGTCGAGACGACCGACGAGCTGACCAACCGGGGCACCTTCCAGCTGGCCCGGGAGAACGTCAACTACATGCGCAACTCGGTGAAGGCCACCGTCGACGCGTACGACGGCACCGTGACCCTCTACGAGTACGACGACACCGACCCGGTGCTCAAGGCGTGGAACAAGGCGTTCGGTGGGGACCTGATCAAGCCGAAGGCGGACATCCCGGTCGAGCTGACGGAGCACCTGCGCTACCCGGCCGACATGTTCAAGGTGCAGCGCAACCTGCTCACCAAGTTCCACGTGACCAACCCGGGTGACTTCTACTCCGCGCAGGACTTCTGGCAGGTGCCGAACGTGCCGGACGCGCCGGACAGCGGCCAGAAGCAGCCGCCGTACTACCTGTTCACCCAGTTCCCGGGGCAGGAGGGTCCGCGGTTCCAGCTCACCTCGGCGGTCACCCCGAACGGCCGGCAGAACCTGGCCGCGCTGATCTCCGGGTCGTACGTCGACGGGAAGCCCCGGCTGGAGGTGCTGGAGCTGCCGGACCAGACCCGGATCTCCGGGCCGGTGCAGGTGCACCAGCAGATGACCAACAACGCGAACATCCGCCAGCAGCTCAACCTGCTCTCCAGCAACCAGGCGCAGGTGCAGTACGGCAACCTGCTGTCGCTGCCCTTCGCCGACGGCATGCTCTACGTCGAGCCGGTCTACGTGAAGAGCAACCAGCAGGACGCGTACCCGCTGCTGCAGAAGGTGCTGCTCTCCTACGGTGACGGCGGCTCGTTCGTGGCGCTCGCCGACAACATCAACGACGGCATCAAGCAGTTGGTCGAGCAGGGTAAGAAGGCCGGGCAGGGCACCTCGCCGCCGCCGACCACGGGTGGTAACCCGACCAACCCGTCGCCGAGCGCGACGCCGACGCCGGGCAGCACGACTCCGCCGCCGGCCGGCGAGCTGGCCACCGCCGCGGACCGGGTGCAGGCCGCCATCACCGAGGTCCGCGCCGCGCAGACCTCCGGCGACTTCGAGCGGTACGGTCGCGCGCTCAAGGCGTTGGACGAGGCGCTCACCGCGTTCCAGCAGGCACAGCAGGGCGCCAACCCGACCGGCGCGCCGAGCGGCGGTGCGCCGCCGGCGCCGACCGCCACCCCGAGCGCCGGCACGGGCGGCTGACCGGCCGCCCGAGGAGCACCACGGAGCCCTCGTCGTCGGACCTGTCCGGTCCTGGCGGCGGGGGCTCCGTCGCGTCCGTACGTTATGCCGGCCTGTCGCCTCTCCGACACGCTTTGTCCCGCTGAACCGCAACCCACGACCGCCTCCCGCCGTCCTTGATGCAACGGGGCGCGGACAAGGGGGCAGGCGTGAGGGACGCACAGAGCTTCGACGAGTTCTACCGCAGCACCGCCCGGCGGACTGCTGCCCGACGTCCACATCGAGGAGCTGGAGGCGAACGATGTCAGCTGAACTCTCCGACCTGTACCGGTCGCTCACCGTCGTGGCCGACGGTGTCGAGGTGGCCCACCCCGAGCTGGTCCGTCGGCACGCCGACCGGCGGGCCCGGGTCCGGGTGGCCGGCAGTGCGCTGGCGGTGGCGGTGCTGCTCGGCGGGGTGGCCGTCGGGGGGCGGCTGGCGTTCTCCGCCGACGGGTCCGCGCCGCTGCCACCACCGGCCGGCACGCCGGCCTCCCAGCTGCCCACCGGGTCGGCTCTTCCACCCTCCCCGTCGCCGTCCGCGCCGCCGTCGGCATCCACGGCGCCCTCGTCCCCGACGCCGTCGCGCGCCACGCCGAGCGGTACGCCCTCGGCCGAGCCCACCGGCGCGGCGACCGCCCACCCACCGACCTCGATCCCGGACCGCGCCTTCTTCGTCCTGGCGGCCGCCAACCGGACGGGCCTGGAATCGACCGCGCCGGGCCCGGTCCTGCCGGCGCTGTGCGGGACCCGGTATCCCAGCGACTCGGCCGTGGTGCAGCGCCGCGCCCGGTCGATGGCCTACAAGCGACCGGAGACCCCGACGGGGAGCGTGCCGGACGGCAGTTACCGGCACAGCATCACGATCTACCGTTCCGGCCGCGCCGACGACGCGCTGCGGGAGCTACGGCAGGCCGTCCGCGCCTGCCCGGAGCAGAGGATGCCCGACGACACCAGGACCTGGCGGCAGCGACTGCTGGACCCGGGGGAGTACGGCGACGAGTCGGTGCTGTTCGAGCTGCGGGCCCCGTACCCGCAGGGCATGGGCGATCCGGGCGCGTACGAGGTGCGACTGGTCCGGGCGGTCCGGGTCGACGACGTGGTGACGGTGCTCTGGGAGCAGGGTTGGGAGTACACCGCCGCCGAGCGCGCGCAGGTCGACGCCGACAGCCGGCGGGCGGTGGCGGCAATCGAGAAATGGCTCGGCTGACGGCGGTATCGGAGTCGTTTTGCGGTGCCCCGGGTCGGTGCGCTACGGTTAACGAGCCGACGCGGGGTGGAGCAGCTCGGTAGCTCGCTGGGCTCATAACCCAGAGGTCGCAGGTTCAAATCCTGTCCCCGCTACGACTGAAAGCCCGTCTCCGGATCTCCGGAGGCGGGCTTTCGCCATCTCCGGGACCCGTGTCCCGGGCCGTCGAGGCCCCCGCTGATCATCGTCGGGGCGGATGGGTTAGGGTTAACCAGTCGACGCGGGGTGGAGCAGCTCGGTAGCTCGCTGGGCTCATAACCCAGAGGTCGCAGGTTCAAATCCTGTCCCCGCTACCACGGAAAGTGCACACCGGAACCCGGCCCCAGATGATGGGGCCGGGTTTTCTGTTTCCCGGCCGGGTGCGGTGCGCGTGGGGGGTCGGCCGGTGGGCGCTGCCGACGAGGGGCAGGGTGCAGAAGGGCGGCGGGTCTGCTCCGGCCGCCCGAACGGCGTGAATTCGGCGTGGACCGACGTGCTGAGGTTGCGTCGTTCGGCGAGGATGGGCGCATGTCTTCATTCGGGAAGTGGTGGGGCCGGCTCAGCGCGGTCCTCGGTGCGGTCGTCCTGGCGGTCTTCGTGCCGGTCGCGGCCTGGGCGTCCACGGGGACCGGCGAGTTGGTGGTGGAGGCCGCCCGGCGGCGCTCCCGTGGCGGCGGCTTCGGTTTCCTCGGTCTGCTCTGCTGCCTCGTGGTGGTGGCGATCATCGTGTTCCTGGTGCTGCGTCTGACGCGCAGCCGACGCGGTG
Organism: Micromonospora sp. NPDC005254; assembly: GCF_042872525.1. Classification (NCBI taxonomy): domain Bacteria; kingdom Bacillati; phylum Actinomycetota; class Actinomycetes; order Micromonosporales; family Micromonosporaceae; genus Micromonospora; species Micromonospora sp. NPDC005254. The sequence goes on from NZ_JBIAKM010000001.1 coordinate 805,491, forward strand.
GCCCCCCGCGCTGACCGTGGCCCATCCGGCCGGGGGGCGCCGGCCCCCCGGCGGCGGCGGGGGGGGGGGGGGGGGGGGGGGGGGGGGGGGGGGGGGGGGGGGGCCGGGGGGGGGGGGGGGGGGGGGGGGGGGGGGGGGGGGGGGGGGGGGGGGGGGGGACCGCCCCCCCCCCCCCCCCCCCCGCGGCCCGCGGGGGGGGGGGGGGGGGGGGGGGGGGGCCCCCCCCCCCCCCCCCCCCCCCCCCCGCCCGCCGCCCCCCCCCCCCCCCCCCCCCCCCCCCCCCCCCCCCCCCCCCCCGGGCCGGGGCGGACGGCGGGCGTGGCTGGCGGCGGTGGGCCGCCGGTGGGTCAGGCCGCCAGGGCGGCGTTGGCCTGGGCGAGGAAACGTGAGGTCGCCGCCCGCGTGCCGGCACGCCGGGCGCGGAGGCTCTCCGCCGCGGTGACCAGCAGGGAACGCACCTTGGGATGGCCCTTCGGCGGTGGCGCGGGGGCCGGCCCCAACTGGTCGGCGATGCTGGCGCCGAACGCGGCGGCGCGCTGCTGAGCCGGGTCGGTGATGCTGCCCTCGGTGTAGCGGCGGACGGCGAGGCTGGCGTTGAGGCCCCGCTCGTGGCCGAGGACGGTGCCCGCCTCCCCGTTCGTGGTCAGAAAGTTGATCACGTCAGCCACCGTGTCCGCGTGGCGGGTGCCCCGGAACCCCGCCCAGTACATCGACGCCCGCGCCCACTGGGCGCCCGGCGGGCCGGGGAAGCCCACCACACCCAGCTCGGAATCGGTGAGTCGTTGCAGCTCCGGCAGCTGGTGGGACCAGGCGAAGGACGCGGCGGTCAACCCGGTGACCACCAACTGCCGGGCCGGCTCCCCGCTGTCGGCCTGGTCGACGAGGGCCGCGCCCGGCGTGGCCCGCCCGGTGCGGGCGCGCTGCCACAGCTCGAACCAGGCGATCAGCTCCTCGGCGCCAAAGCCGAGCTGCCGCCCGCGGTAGAACTCGCCGCCCTGGGACCGTAGCCAGAGCCAGAGGGCGCGGTAGTCGCCGGACGCGTCCATCGTGCCGGCCACCTGGCCGTCGCTCGCCTCGGTGACCTGCTGCGCCCAGGCGAGGTAGTCCACCCAGGACATCCCGCCGCGCGGCTCGGGCACCCGCAGCTCGCGCAGCAGGTCACGGTTGAAGACCACGGCCGCGAGAGTCTGCCCGGCGGCCACCGCCATCGTCCGCCCGTCCACGGTGCCGTAGCGGATCAGACCCTCCGGCAGGCCACGCAGGTCCAACCGGTGATCGGCGGTCGCTTCGGTGAGGTCGAGGGCGATCTGGCGTTCGGTGTACTCGGTCAGCATGGCGTCGTCGAGCTGGATCAGGTCCGGGACGTTGCCGCCGGCCGCCTGGGTGGCCAGCCGCTCGTAGTAACCGTCGGCGCCCTGCCAGGTGATCCGGAAGCTGACCCGCGGGTTGCGCTGCGAATACAGCCGAAGGACCTTTTCCGTCAACTCGGCCCGCTTCGTCCCGCCCCACCAGAAGACCGACAGCTCGATCGGCCCGTCCTGGGTCGAGGTGTCGGCGCCATCGCTGCATCCGGCCAGCCCACCGGTGGCCAGCAGGGGAGCGCCGAGCAGCGCGGTGAGCACTCGACGTCGGCCCGGGTCGGCGCCGAAACGGGCGATCGGGGGACGGACAACGGGCACGGGGTCTCCTGGCACGTACGGACGGGTCGGACCATTCACGCAGGCGGCGCAGGAGGGTGTCAACGTCCGTCCGGTCACCCGGCAGCCCGAGGGCGGTACGGGTGCCGGAACGGGCCCGGCGTCGCCGCGTGGTGTACTAGGGCGCGTGGAACTTCTGCACTCGGGCAAGGTCCGGGACGTGTACGCCGACGGCGACGACCTGATCCTGGTCGCGTCGGACCGCATCTCGATCTACGACGTGGCCCTCCCGACACCGATCCCGGACAAGGGTCGACTGCTCACCGCCCTCTCGCTGTGGTGGTTCGAGCAGCTCGCCGACCTGGTGCCGAACCACGTCATCTCGGCCACCGACGTGCCGGCCGAGTTCGCCGGGCGGGCCATCCGCTGCCAGCGGCTGGACATGGTCCCGGTCGAGTGCGTCGCCCGGGGTTACCTCACCGGCGGCGGCCTGCGGGAGTACGAGCGCACCGGCGCGGTCTCCGGCGTACCGCTGCCGCGCGGGCTCGGCGAGGCGTCGATCCTGCCCGAGCCGATCTTCACGCCGTCGAGCAAGGCGCCGGCGGGCGAGCACGACGAGCCGATCACGTACACCGACGTGGTGGACAAGGTGGGCGAGGCGACCGCCGAGCGGCTGCGACAGATCACCATCGACGTCTACCGGCGTGGCGCCGAGCTGGCCGCCGACCGGGGCATCCTGGTCGCCGACACCAAGATCGAGCTGGGCTGGGCGCCGGACGGCACCCTGGTGCTCGCCGACGAGCTGCTCACCTCCGACTCGTCGCGGTTCTGGCCGGCCGAGTCGTACCAGCCGGGCCGGGTGCAGTTCTCCTACGACAAGCAGTACGTCCGGGACTGGGCCACCGGCAGCGGTTGGAACAAGCTGCCTCCGGCGCCGGACGTGCCCGCCGAGGTCGTCGAGGCGACCCGCGCCCGCTACGTCGAGGTCTACGAGAAGCTCACCGGCAACCGCTGGGAGTGAACGCGGCGCCGGGACGGGTGTCGTCCCGGCTCGCTCAGTGGTTCCAGGCGTCGCCCCCGAACAGCCGTGCCCACAGGTTGTCCACCACGCCCGAGGTGCCCCAGACGGTGTCCCCGTCGCCGTCCGAACCGGCCGGCGCGACCTGGGTCCCACCGCCGTAGATGAGGTAGCCCGGCCCGGTCGGTGAACCCACGGCGTGCCGGGCGCCGCTGTGGATGCCGTAGCCGACGAAGTCGCGCTCCCACTTCGACAGGAACCCGGCGGCCACGTTGTCGAGCCCGTCGACGGTGGCCTGGACCAGATCCTTGAGCACCTCGGTGTCGCCGGTGCCGAGCTGGGTGCCGACGTCGAACGAGGCGGCGCCCGCGATGGCCGCCGCTCCGCCGGTGGCGATCGCCTCGGCCATCGCCTCGATCCCCTTCAGGAAGCTGAGCGCCGAGGCGGCGAACGAGGTCGCCGTCGCCTCGGCGGACGCCGCGGCGGGCGCTCCGACGACGGTCGCCGAGGCCGCCGCGATGAAGGTGGCGAAGACCGCCAGGATGGTGGACACCACCGCGTACGCCACGACGAGGCAGAGCAGGGCGGCGCCGACGCAGAGCATGGTGACGCCCACGGTGATCGCCAGCACCTGGGTGCCGACGACCTGCGCGCCGTAGGCGTTGATGTGCACCCCGAACGCGTCGCGGTCCTGGCCGCTCCACTGGGCCGGTGTCAGGGTCGCGACGGCGTCGTCGAGGTTGTCGTGGGCGGTGCCGAGTTGGTCGTACATGGCGAGCCAGTCGCCGCCCTTGCGCATGATCGTCTCTGGGTCGCACTGGTTGAAGTAGACGATCTGGGCGATGGGCCAGGCGGCGGGGATGACCGCGGCGGCCAGGCTGATCTCCACCAGCGCGATCTTCGCGGCTGCCGCGGGGTAGGTAGGGTCTGCCATGTCGGTCTCCGGCGTCTTCAGCGGGGGACGATGGTGCTGGCGGTCTCCGCGGCCTCCCAGTTGTCCGCGGTGCGGACCAACCGGGACCGGACCTCGGTGAGGTGCTCGCGCTTGGTGCGCAGTTGCTCCTCGACGAACTCGACGGCGCCGACGTAGGCGACCGCGAGTTGCGGCACCACCGAGGTGAAGTTGCTGTGTTCGATGGCGCGGGCGGACGTCAGCAGCTCGGCGCAGGCGTCCAGGGGCGGCCCGACCTGACGTTCGATCGTGTCGCCGAGCGCACGGATCGCCGGCGGATCAACCTCGATCATCGACTCTCCCCGTGTACGTGATCGATGTTCATGGTGCCGGAGCGCGGACAGCCTAACAGGATCATGGATGGGCGGGGGTGCCCGTCGCTGGTAGCCTGCGGCCCATGGCATCCGGACGGTCCGCGTCGACGCCCCCCGATGACTACGTGACCCGGATGGCCCGCCGGCCGCGCTGGCAGCGGGTCCTGGTGCCGATCCTCATGGTCCTGGTCCTCCTGGTGTTGCCCGTCGGCCTCGGCCGCAATCTGATCGGCGCCGAGCGGGTGAGCATCCAGGTCGAGTCGTGCGACCTCGGCGGTCCGAAGGCGACCGAGCGGTGCCGCGGCACCTGGAGCATGGCCGACGGCCGGGTGGTCACCGGCCCGGTGGGCGGCGGCTCCCCGCGCGCGGGGGAGCAGGTCGACGGCTGGGCCAACGGCGAGCGGGCCACCGTCAACCTGATGAGTTGGCTCATCGCCCCGCTGATGGTGGGCTCGGTCCTGTTGGCGGTGATGGTGGCGCTCGCCGTCGTGTTCGTGCGGGCGGCCGCGAAGCGGGCGCGGCAGGGCCGCTGACCCGCTCCGGGCCGGCTCGGGTCAGACCCCCAGTTGACGCCGCAGGCGTTCCAACATCTCCGTGCTCTCCCGGATCGGCCCGCTGACCATGTCGTTGAGCTGCGCCAGCTTGGCCTGCGCCGCCGCCGGGTCGTGCAGGACCGCCGCGGGCCCGGCCGGACCACCGAACTCGCGCATCACCTCGGCGGTGGCCCGCTGGAGGTCGGCCCGCGCCGCCCGAAGGAGGCCGGAGATCAGCTCCGCCAGCTCGGCTGCGGGCATCCGCAGCGCCCGCGGATCGATGTGCAGCTCCTGGGCGGGATCCTCGGCCGTGCAGGTGACCCGCACCAACCCGTTCTCGCTCTCCGCGTGACCGGTCAGGCCGGTCAACCGGCCGCGCAGCTCCTCGCCGCGGCCCAACTGCTCCCGCATCCGCGCCGCCAGCTGCGCCATCACGCCCGGAGTTGGTGTGGTGCCGATCGGCCCGGTCATCGTGCCCCTCCCGCTGTCGTCTGCCTGCGCGGCCGACGGTACCCACCGCAGCCAACCACTGTGGAGGGCGGATCAGCTCAGGACCGAGAAGACCACGATGCCGACGGCCAGCACGGTCGCGCTCACGCCGAACAGCGAGACGAACGGCACGACCACTGAGGACGTTCCCCCCAGAGCCGGCGACTCGACCAGGATCCGGGTCGGACGGGAGGGCTCGTGCACCACGGTGACCGGCCCGGGCGCCGTCGACAGCGGGGTCTGCCGCCAACGCCCCGGCGTCGCGGTGACCACGGAACGGTCGACGGTCTGGTACCGAACGACGGGGTAGTAGGTGCGCGGGCCGTGGCCGAAGGTGACCGGACGGAGCTCCACCACCTCGCCCGGCACCCGGACGCCCCGCCGCAGCAGGCCGAGGTCCCGCCAGAAACGGACGGCCGCGTACGCCATGCCGGCCAGACCGAGGCTCGCCATGATCGTCAGGACCAGGTACGGCATCTCGTCATCCTCTCGGATCGCGCAGCGAGCCCGGCCGCGTCGGTGGAGTCGAAGACGATGCACCGCGAGGAGGTGGTGCCCTGGTCGATGGCGGCGACGTACTCGGGGGTCACGGCAGCACCGTACCCAAAGCGGCGGCGCGGAGCGACCGCCGTCACGTTGGCCTCCTCGTCGCCTACGATGTGCGAACGTGCGCGACATCGCCGTTTTCAGTGGAACCGCCCATCCCGACCTGGCTGCCGAGATCTGCGCCCACCTGGGGGTGCCGCTGCATCCGGTGCGGGTCTCCCGGTTCGCCAACGACTGCCTGGAAGTGCAGTTGCAGGCCAACTGCCGGGAGCGGGACGTCTTCCTGATCCAGCCGCTGGTGCCCCCGGTGCAGGAGAACCTCGTCGAGCTGTTGTTGATGATCGACGCGGCGCGGGGCGCGTCCGCCGGCCGGATCACTGTGGTGCTGCCGCACTACGCGTACGCCCGCTCGGACAAGAAGGACGCGCCGCGGATCTCGATCGGCGCCCGGCTCGTCGCCGACCTGCTCACCTCGGCGGGGGCGGACCGGGTGCTCGCGATGACCCTGCACTCGCCGCAGGTGCACGGCTTCTTCAGCGTCCCGGTGGATCATCTGCACGCGCTGCGCGAGTTGGCCACCCACTTCCGGCGCTACGACCTCAGCAACACCGTGGTGGTCTCGCCCGATCTGGGCAACGCCAAGGAGGCCGCCGCCTTCGCCCGGCTGCTCGGCACGCCGGTGGCGGCCGGTGCGAAGCAGCGGTTCAGCGACGACCTGGTCAAGATCAGCGCGGTGATCGGCGAGGTCGCCGATCGGGACGTCATCGTGCTGGACGACGAGATCGCCAAGGGCAGCACGGTGGTCGAGCTGATGGAGCACCTGCGTGGCCTGAAGGTGCGCTCGATCCGGCTGGCCTGCACGCACGGCCTGTTCTCCGGCGACGCACTGCGGCGGCTCAGCGAGCAGGACGGCGTGTTGGAGATCGTCTGCACCAACACGGTCCCCATTCCGGCCGCGAAGCGGGTCGGGAAACTCCAGGTCCTCTCGGTGGCTCCCGCCCTGGCCGAGGCCATGCGCCGGATCCACAACGGGGAATCGGTCTCGGCCCTCTTCGGCTGAGCCCGCCCGCGCCCCGGCCCGGTCTCAGCGCTGGGTGCGGTCGGTGGCGGCGAGGGTGGCGGTGATGCGGACGGTGGTGCCGGCGGCGCTGGTGGCGATCTCCATGGCGTCGGTCAGCTCCCGGGCCAGCCAGAGACCCCACCCGCCGGCCGTGTCCGGGGCGGGCCGACTCCGGTCGCCCAGCCGCTGCGGGGTGATGCCCTGCCCGTGGTCCGCCACCTCGCAGAACAGCGCGCTGGGCTCCCGCCAGAGCCGCAGCCACCCGCGCCCACCGCCGTGCCGCACCGCGTTGGTGATCAACTCGTTGACCGCCAGCACGAAGTCGTCCAGCCGTTGGCCGTCGAGGCCGGAGGCGTGCGCGCAAGAGGTGACCGAGTGTCGAATCTCGGTCACCTGGGCCTGCTCGAAGGCCTCGGCGATCAGGAGGGAGGGTTCGATGGGCACAACCGTACGCGGTGCGTGCGGATCTGCATTCGTCATGGCCCGTCCCGACAGCGGATCTCGGAGTATTCGCGGCTTTTCAACCGTACGTCAGGGTTACGTGAGGCGCACTCCGTGACCCCGCGCCGTCGGCCCGGCTGTGGCATCCTGACCGCCATGCCGTCGCCGCCGGGTGGTTTCGAGGTGCCGCTCTGGCGGGCGCTCACGGTGTTCCGGGTGGCCTCCCTCGGGTATGTCTGCGCGCTCGCCGTGCGCGACGCCGACCGGTACGACCACCCGTTCGCCGTCGGCGCCCTGATCCTGGCGATGATCCTCTGGACCGGGGCGACCGCCGTCGGGTACGCCCGGCCCGCCTGGCGCCGCTGGCCGCTGCTGCTGGCCGACCTCGGGGTGGTGGTCGCCATCGTGCTGTCCACCCCCTGGGTGATCGGACGGGAGGCGCTCGCCCACGGCGTACCCACCCTGGGGGTTGCCTGGATGGCCGGCCCGGTGCTGGCCTGGGCCGTCTCCGGCGGCCGGCGGCGGGGCACGGTGGCCGCGCTGCTGGTGGCCGGCGCGGACGTGGCCACCCGGGAACGGATCAGCCAGTCCTCCTTCACCGGGGTGATCCTGCTGCTGCTCGCCGGGGTGGTGGTCGGCCATGTCGCCCGGCTCGCCGTGACCGCCGAGGAACGCCTGCAACACGCGGTGGAGCTGGAGGCGGCCACCCGGGAGCGGGAACGACTGGCACGCGACATCCACGACTCGGTGCTCCAGGTGCTGGCGCTGGTGCAGCGGCGCGGCGCGCACCTGCCCGGCGAGGCCGGCGAACTGGCCCGGCTCGCCGGTGAGCAGGAGGCCGCCCTGCGGGCACTGATCACGGGCATCGCACCGGCCGCCGCCGGGGCGGAAGTGGTGGACCTGCGGAGCCTGCTCGGCCGGTACGCCTCGGCGGCGGTGTCGCTCTCGGCCCCCGCCACGCCGGTGACCCTGCCCCGGCAGGTGGCCGGCGAGTTGGCGGCGGCGGCCGGCGCGGCCCTGGACAACGTGGGCCGCCACGCCGGCGGGCGGGCCTGGGTGTTGATCGAGGATGAGGGGGAGACCGTGACCGTGTCGATCCGCGACGAGGGGCCGGGCATCCCGGACGGCAGACTGGTCGAGGCCGCCGCGCAGGGGCGGCTCGGCGTGGCCCAGTCGATCCGCGGTCGGGTGACCGACCTCGGGGGTACGGTCCGGATCATGTCGACCCCCGACGCGGGCACCGAGATCGAGCTGATCGTGCCGAGGGTGCAGCGGTGACGGCGGTGCGGGTGATGGTGGTCGACGACCATCCGATGTGGCGCGAGGGCGTGGCCCGAGATCTGGCCGAGGCTGGCTTCCTGGTGGTGGCGACCAGCGGCGAGGGGCGGCAGGCGATCCGGGTCGCCGCCGCCGCCCGACCCGACGTGGTGGTCCTCGACCTGCAACTACCGGACATCTCCGGGGTCGAGGTGGTCGTCGGGCTGCGCGCCGCGCTGCCCGAGGTCCGGGTGCTGATGCTCAGCGCCAGCGGCGAGGAGCAGGGCGTGCTCGACGCGGTCAAGGCGGGCGCCACCGGCTACCTGGTGAAGTCGACGGCGCCCGCCGCGTTCCTCGACGCGGTCCGCCGCACCGCCGCCGGTGACCCGGTCTTCACGCCCGGCCTGGCGGGGTTGGTGCTGGGGGAGTACCGGCGGATGGCCGCCGGGCCGGGACAGGGCACGAGCGGGGACGCGGAGCCGGGAATGCCCCGCCTCACCGACCGGGAGACGGAGGTGCTGCGCCTGGTGGCCAAGGGAATGTCGTACAAGCAGATCGCGCAGCGGCTCGGCCTGTCCCACCGCACCGTGCAGAACCACGTGCAGAACACGCTGGGCAAGCTGCAGCTGCACAACCGGGTCGAGTTGACCCGTTACGCGATCGAGCGTGGCCTGGACGACTGATCGGCTCAGACCGAGCGCGGCGGCTCGGTCTCGTGGATGGCCAGCTCCTCCGCGGTCGCCCCGCCGCCCGCCGACCCGGCGTCGTACGCCACGGAGTCGGTCTCCTGGTCGGTGTGCGCCCCCTCGTCCGGTTCCACGAGCCGGCCCACGGTGGCGTCGGCGACCGTGCCGAGCTGGCCGTGGTCGTAGAGGGAGACCGGCGAGTTGGGATCCGAGGTGGGCCCCGGGTCCATCACGTCGGCGTCCAGCTGGGCCTCCGCCGCGGCGGCCTCGTTCTCCGCCTCGAAGGCGATCTTCGGGTCGACCGGGCCGGCCAGGGGGTCGTCCACCGGGCGCTCGTAGACCTCTCGGTCGAGCTTGTAGTCCAACGACTCCCCGTCCAGTTGCTCCTCGGCGGTCGTCCCGAAGCGGTCCACCGCCACCGGCGTCCGGTCGCCGGGCAGCTGGGCCGGCTCCGGGCCGTCCGCCTCGCGCCCGGTGAGCACGTCGTCGTTGGCGCTCGAGTCGTCATCGGCGGTGTCGGGCAGCCCCTCCGCCTCGGTGTCGGACACGGGGGTCGGGTACTCGTTGTCGCGCATGTCTGATCACTACCCGCTGCCCTCCCGCCGTAACCGGAGCACCGCCGGTCATGCGGCGGCGAACCGGACACCGGGTGCGGGAAGCCCGTCAGCCGTGCGCCGCCTCGTCGTCCGGATGCAGCACGCACCAGACGACCTTGCCGTCCGGCACCATGCTGGTGCCCCACCGGCGGGCCACGGTGTCGATCAGCAGCAGACCCCGGCCACCCACCCGGTTCGGCGGGGACAGACCGGCGAACGTGGGCCGGCGCGACGAGTGGTCCCGAACCGCCAGGCGCAGGGTGTGGTCCTGCGGCGCCAACCGGACGCTCATCGGGGTCCGGGCGTGCGTGACCACGTTGTTGACCATCTCGGTGACCGCGATCTGCGCCGGCTCGGTCAGGGCCGGCATGCCCCAGCGCGCACAACCGGTGGCGACCAGCTCGCGGGCCTGCCGGGCGGACTCCGCGGTCGGCGGCAGCTCGGCGGTCAGCACCGCCGCCAGCGCCGCGGCGACCGCGGCCAGCGCGGCGTCGAGGGTGGGCCAGGCCGGCACACCCGCCAGGACGGCGTCGGGGCGACCGGGCCCGGAGACCGCCGGGTCGCACAGCAGCAGGTCCGCGGCCGGCCAGTCGGCGATCTCCCGGCGGACCTCGGCAAAGACGCTCCGTCCGGCCGGGTCGGTGACCCGCAGCCCGGTCACGTCGGCGACCACCGGGCCGGGCCGGTCGCTGAGCCGTGCGAGCAACGCGTCGTGGACCCGGTCGGCCTCGGCGGTGTCGAGCACCCCGCTCAACCGGATGACCGGGGACGACTCGTCGACCTCCACCCGGCAGCGCTCGTCCACCGGGATGGTCGCCTCGGGGCGTGGCCCGCGGACGAACGGCGCGTCCGGTCGATCGACGCCAGCCATCAGTGATCCGACCGGGAGCGGCGGTTCATGGCCATCGTGCCGACGGCGGTGCCGGCCGCGGCGAGACCGAACGCGGCGGTCATCCGCACCAGCTGACGCCGCCGACCGTGCCAGCCACCGCCGCGGCTGGCCTGCCCGTCGGCGTGGAACACGTTTCCGGTGCTGTCCAGCCGCGCACCCGGACCGAACTGGGTGCGGTGGACGTACCAGCCGAGGGTGCGCTCGACCAGCGCCGGCGCCAGCCGCCACTGCAGGCCGAGCAGCCGCGCGGCGCCACCGGCGTACGCCTCGCGACGCGGCCGGCGCAGCAACCGCACGATCGTCTCGGCGACCACCTCCGGAGGGTAGATCGGCGGGGGTGGCACCAGCTCGCGACCGCTGTGGTTGGCCGCGTGCCGGAAGAAGGGGGTGTCGATGGTGGCCGGCAGCACGGTGCAGACGGAGATCTGCCCCCGACCGGTGACCCGCAGCTCCTGCCGGACGGTGTCGGTCAGCCCGCGGATGCCGTGCTTGGCCGCGTTGTACGCCGACTGGTAGGGCATCGCCACCTCGGCCAGCACCGACGCGTTGTTGACCAGCACGCCGCCGCCGGCCGCGCCGAGGTACGGCAACGCGGCCTTGATGCCGTGCACCGTGCCCAGCAGGTTGACCTCCAGCACGCGCCGGAACTCGGCGACGGGGATCTCGTCGAACAGGCCCACCGCGCTCACCGCGGCGTTGTTCACCCAGGCGTCGATGCGGCCGAATTCGCCCACCGCGCGGTCGGCCAGCCGCTGCACCGACTCCAGGTCGGTCACGTCGGTCGGGACGGCCACCGCCCGGCCGCCCAGCTCCCGGCAGCGCTGCGCGACCTGTCGCAGCGCGGGCTCGCTGCGGGCGGCGAGCACCACGGCGGCACCCCGGCGAGCCAGCGCGTACGCGGTGGCGGTGCCGATCCCGCTGGACGCGCCGGTGATCACCACGGTCGAATCGTCGAGGGTGCGGGTCAGCGGCATTCTCCAGCGGTACCCCCGGGCGGGCCCGGTCATACCAGCAGCCGCCCGACGATCATCGGCGATCCGTCCGATACGTCGTCGAATCGGGGCTCATGTGGTTGCCGTGGCGCAAGTGTCGGCGGCACTCGCGGTGACTGTTCCCGATCTGCCAGGTTTCGGCTCGGGGCTCCGAGGTTAATGGGACGCTCTGACCGGGACCGCCGAGGAAAAGATCGCAGGGAGGTGACCCATGCGCGTCGGCCTCGTCTGCGCGCACACCAGCTCGTACCGGCACGCCGACGGCCCGCCGGTCGGCACCCAACAACACATCGCGCGGGTCGCCGCCGAGCTGGCTGGCAGAGGCCACGATGTCCGCATCTACGAGCGCCGGGACGACCCGGACCTGCCGGCGACTGTGGACGTCGGCGGCTACCGGGTGCACCGGGTGCCCGTCGGCCCGGCGACCGCCCTGCCCACCGCCGGTCTGATCCCGCACGTCACCGAGTTCGGGCGCTGGCTGACCGACGAGTGGGGCGGCGCCTGGCGCCCCGAGGTGGTGCACGGGCACTACTGGATCGGTGGCCTGGCCGCCGCGCACGCCGTCCGGGAGACCGACATCCCGGTCGTGCAGACCTTTCATTCGCTCGGTGTGGAGCAGCTGCGCCATCTGGGCGGCGAGTACGACGGCCCGGGGGAGCGGATCCCGCTGGAGCGGGCGCTGACCCGGGCGGTGGACATCGCCGTCGCCCAGTGCAACGACGAGGTGGACGAGCTGACCCGGATGGGTCTGCAACGTACCTCCGTGGCGATGGTGCCGGCCGGGGTGGACACCGCGCAGTTCCACCCCGACGGTGAGGCGGCCCCGCGCGAACAGCGGGCCCGGATCCTCTCCGTCGGCGGACTGTCCCCGGGGCATGGCCAGGACGACCTGATCCGGGCGATGCGGCTGGTCGGCGACGCCGAACTGGTGATCGCCGGTGGCCCACCGGCCGGCCAGCTGGCCAACCACGCGGAGGCGCGTCGCCTCCGCGAGCTGGCCGAGCGGGCCGGGGTGGCCGAGCAGGTGCGCCTGGTCGGGGCGGTGCCGCACGACCAGATGGCCACCTGGTACCGGTCGGCCGACGTGGTGGCCTGCACGCCGCACTACTCCTCGGCGGGACGGGTCTCCCTGGAGGCCATGGCCTGCGGGGTGCCGGTGGTCGGTTACGCGATGGGCGGCCTGGCGGACGCGGTGGTCGACGAGGTAACCGGCCGTCTGGTGCCTCCCGGCGACGTGCGGACGCTCGGGGTCTCCCTGCGCCGGCTGCTCGCCGACAACGCCGGCCGGTTCGCCTACGGTCACGCCGCCGTGGACCGGGTCCGCAGCAGCTACACGTGGGAGCGGACCGCCGGGGCGTTGGAACGTCTCTACGAGCGGGTGGTGAGCCGCCGCAAGCCCGTCGAAGCCTGAGCCGAGAAACCCACGCCGCTCCCTTCGGTGCGGCGTGGGTTTGCGGTCAGACGGGCCGGCCGGCGCCGACCATGGCCCGGTCGTGGCGGTGCGCCACCGAGCGGTGCTGCTGCGGCTGCGCGTAGCGGGTCAGGCCGATCACGGCGGCCAGGGTGACCAGGAAACCGGTGGCGGCCAGCCACTCCCGACCCGGCCAGATCTTGTCGTTGAGCAGCAGCAGGCCGACGATCGCCGCCGGCACCGCTCCGGCGGCGTCCATGGCGGCGACCGCAGCGGTCGTCGAACCGCGCTGCATGGCCAGGCCGAGCAGCAGTTGGCCGACGATCGAGTGGGCGATCAGCAGGTAGAACAGCGGGTTGGCGAGGAACGCCTCGGCCGACGGCGCGGAGGCCAGCGGCCGGGCCGCGACGGCCGCCGAGGAGAACGCCAGCCCGGCCAGCGAGCCCAGGGCCACCGACCCGGGCGCCCCGTGCAGTCGGACGGCGAAGAAACCAAGCACCGCGATGACCCCGAGCGCCACCAGCAGGGCCACCGAGCCGGCGGTGCCGAGCTGCTTCGACGGCGCCGGCCGCGCGGCCAGCACCAGCGCGGTGATCCCGGCGAAGAGCAGCGCCAGCAGGGCCACCTCCGCCACCGGCAACCGCCACTTCAGCACCAGCACGCCGATGATGGTGGTCACCCCGAGCCCGGCCGCCACGCTCGCCTGCACCAGGAACAGGGGCAGGTCCCGCCGGGCCAGGAAGGCGAGCACGAACCCGCCGATCTGGCAGCCCAGCCCCACCAGGTACGTCCGGTGCCCGGCCAGTCGCAGCAGCAGACCCGGATCGAAGGTGTGGTGGACTGTGGTGCGCGCCGCGGCCACCGACTGGAGCAGGTTGGCGAAGCCGTACGCAACGATCATCGCCGCGAGGAAGCACCAGCCGGAGGAGACCACCTGGCGAGGATAGAGGTTGCCGGGGGTCAGCGCTCGGCTGGTCGATCCAGCCGGGCGAGGATGTCGGCGTGCAGCACACCGTTGGTGGCCACCACACTGCTCTCGGTGCCCGGCTCGCCGGTCGGGGACGGTCGACCGCCCAGATCCGTGACCGTCCCACCCGCCTCCGTGATGATCGGAACCAGCGCCGCCACATCCCACAGTGACAACTCCGGCTCGGCCATCACGTCCAGTGCGCCCTCGGCCAACAGCATGTAGCCGTAGAAGTCGCCGTACGCCCGGCTGCGCCAACCGGCCCGCAGCAGGTCGAGCATCGCGTCGAGTCGCCCGGCGTTCTCCCACCCGGTCAGCGAGGAGTAGCAGACGCTCGCGTCGGCGACCCGGCGCACCGCCGAGACCTCGATCCGGTCGCCCGCGGCCGGGCCCCGCCCGGCGTACGCGCCCGCGCCGGCGCTCGCCCACCAGCGTCGGTCCAACGCCGGCGCCGACACCACGCCGACGGCCGGTCGGTCGCCGTCGTACAGCGCGATCAGGCTGGCCCAGATCGGCACCCCACGGACGAAGTTCTTGGTGCCGTCGATCGGGTCGACGATCCACCGCCGGCCGTTCGGATCGGTGGCCGGCTCGGCGCCGTACTCCTCGCCGAGCAGCCCGTCGGCGGGCCGGTGCTCGGCCAGCAGCGCGCGGATCTCCCGTTCCACGGCCGTGTCCGCGTCGGAGACCGGGGTCAGGTCGGGCTTCGTCTCCACCCGCAGGTCGAGCGCCCGGAACCGGGTCATGGCGATGGCGTCGGCCCGGTCGGCGAGCAGGTGGGCGAGGGCGAGGTCGTCGGCGTAGCCGGTCATGCCGGCAACCTAGCCGACGCCTCGCGGGTCACTCGTCGGGCCCGCGCCGGTCACCCTCGCCGGGCCCGCGCTGGTCGCTGTCGCCGCGCGCGTCGCCCTCGCCGGCCCGCGAGGCGAGCAACCGGCGGTACGACGCCAGCCGGCGCGGGTCGGCCTTGCCGGCGGCCACCCAGGCGTCCAGCGCGCAGTCGGTCTCGTCGGCCGTGTGCTGACAGTTGGGCGGGCAGTCGACGGTGCCCTCGACCAGGTCCGGGAAGCCGTGCAGCAGGCTGTCGGCGGAGACGTGCGCCAGCCCGAAGCTGCGGATACCGGGGGTGTCGATGATCCAGCCCGGGTCGGTGTCGACGCCCGGCACCGGTGGCAGCCGCAGCGCCACGGCGCTGGTCGAGGTGTGCCGGCCCCGGCCGATCGCGCTGACCACGCCGACCGCGCGCAGCGCCTCCGGGACGAGGCGGTTGACAAGCGTCGACTTGCCCACCCCGGAGTGCCCGACCAGTACCGACACCTTGCCGCTCAGCAGCGCACGGAGCGCGGCGAGGTCGGAGTCGGGGCGGTTGAGCACGTACGGCAGCTCCAGCTCGGTGTAGTAGCCCAGCACCTCCTCCGGCCCGGCCAGGTCGGCCTTCGTGAGGCAGAGCAGCGGCTCGACGTCCGCGTCGTACGCGGCCACCAGGCAGCGGTCGATGAACCCGGTGCGCGGCGGCGGGTCGGCCAACGCGCTGACGATCACCAACTGGTCGGCGTTCGCCACCACCACCCGTTCCAGCCGACCCTCGGCGGTGGTCTCGTCGTCGTCGGCGGTGCGGCGCAGCACCGAGCGGCGCACGGCGATCCGGACGATCCGGGCGAGAGCACCCTCCGCGCCGGAGGTGTCGCCGACCAGGCTGACGCGGTCACCCACGACCACCGACTTGCGGCCCAGCTCCCGGGCCCGCATCGCGGTCACCGTGGGCAGCTCGGCCCCCACCACGCCGCGTTCGGCCCCGGCCAGCACGCACTGGTAGCGCCCCCGGTCGACGGCGATGACGAAGCCGTCCACCGCGTCGGCGTGCTGCGGGCGGGTGCGCGTACGCGGGCGCGACGACTTTCCGGGTCGGACGCGTACGTCGTCCTCGTCGTACTCCCGCCGTTTGGTCGCCAGGACCTGTCCCCTTCTCGCGTCAGTTCTTGCCGGTCACCATCGCTGACCATAGTGCCGGGAACTCGGGCATGGTCTTGGAGGTACACCCCACGTCGTCCACCTCGATGCCCGGAACGGCGAGCCCGGCCACCGCGGCGGCGTGGGCCATCCGGTGGTCGTGGTAGGTGCGGAACATCCCGCCGCGCAGCGGGCGAGGCCGGATCTCCAGCCCGTCCGGTGTCTCGGTGATGTCGGCCCCGAGGGCGGCGAACTCCCGCGCCAGCGCGGCCAGCCGGTCGGTCTCGTGGCCGCGGATGTGCCCGACACCGGTGAAGACCGACGGCGAGTCGGCAAGCATGGCCAGCGCGGTCAGCGCGGGGGTCAGCTCGCTGACGTCGGACAGATCGGCGGTCAGGCCGTGCACCACCCCGGTGCCGCGCACGGTCAGCCCGTTGGTGGAGAGGGTGACCTCGCCGCCCATCCGCTGCAGCAGCGAGCGGAGTTGCTCGACCGGCTGGGCGCTGCTGTGCGGCCAACCCTGCAGGGTCACCTCACCACCGGTGACCAGGGCGGCGGCGAAGAACGGCACCGCGCCGGAGAGGTCCGGCTCGATCTCCCAACCACGCCCGGTGAGCGGGCCGGGCTCGACGGTCCAGACGTCGGGGGTGGTGTCGTCGACGGCGGCGCCGGCGGCCCGCAGCATCTGCACGGTCATCCGCAGGTGCGGCGCGGAGGGCACCGGCGCACCGACGTGGCGCACCACGAGGCCCCGGTCGAAGCGCGGGGCGGCCAGCAGCAGACCGGAGACCAGCTGGCTGGACGCGGACGCGTCGATCACCACCTCGCCGCCGGTGACCCCACCGGTGCCGAGCACGGTCAGCGGGAGGCTGCCCGTCCCGGTGGCGTCGATCCGGACGCCCAGCGAGCGCAGCGCGTCGACCAGCGGGCCGAGCGGGCGGGTGCGGGCGTACGGGTCGCCGTCGAAGGTGACCTGCCCGTCGGTCAGCCCTGCCACCGGCGGCAGGAACCGCATCACGGTGCCGGCCAGCCCCACGTCCACGTGGGCGGGGCCGACCAGCGGGTGCGGCCGGACCAGCCAACGCTCGTCGTCGTTGATCGACACGTAGGTGCCCATCGCGCGCAGGCCGGCGGCCATCAGCTCGGTGTCACGGGCGCGCAGCGGCTCGGCCAGGGTCGACGGCCCGGCGGCCACGGCGCTGAGCACCAGGGCGCGGGCGGTCATCGACTTGGAGCCGGGCAGGCGCAGTGTCGCCGACACCGGGTCGGACGCGGTCGGTGCGCTCCACGGCTGCGGCGGCCGGGTCGCGGTCAGATTCCCCACGGTTACATTCTGCCGTGTCGGCCGGTGAGTGACGCCGACCGGCGGTCGTACTCCCGGTTGGCGGGACAGCAGGCCGGGCCCCCGGCGGGTTAGCGTGAGCCCATGTGCGGCAGGTACGCGACGACCCGTGGCTCCGGCGAGTTGAGCGCGCTGTTCGAGTCGTCCGACGACACCGACGGCGCAATCCGGCCGGATCACAACGTCGCGCCCACCGATCGCGTGCCGCTGGTCCGGCTCACCCCGGAAGGGCACCGCAGCCTCTGTGTCGCCCGCTGGGGGTTTCTGCCGCACTGGTCCCGTTCCGCCGCCGGCGCGGCCCGCATGATCAACGCGCGGGCCGAGACGGTGGCCACCAGGCGGGCGTACGCCGGCGCGTTCACCCGCCGCCGCTGCCTGGTCCCGGCCGACGGCTGGTACGAGTGGGTCCGCCAGCCCGACGGCGGCCGGCAGGCGTACTTCATGACCCCGGCCGACGGCTCGGTGCTCGCCCTGGCCGGCATCTGGTCGGTCTGGGAGTCCGGCGCCGAGAGTCGGCTCACCTTCAGCGTGCTGACCACCGCGGCGCTCGGCGAGCTGGCCGAGGTGCACGACCGGATGCCGGTGCTGCTGCCGCCCGATCAGTGGTCGTCCTGGCTGGGGCCGTGCGACGAGCCCGAACGCCTGCTCGCGCCCGCGTCGCCCGATCGGCTGGCCGGGTTGGAGATCCGCCCGGTCGGGCCGGCGGTGGGTGACGTCCGCAACGACGGCCCGGAGTTGACCGCCCGAGTGTCCGTTCCGCCGCTGCCGGCCCCATCGGAGCTGACCCTGTTCTGAAGATGACAGGCATCGTCGGGCACCGATTTGCCAGGGTTCTGCTCGATTCGTCGCCTGGCCGTTCAGCCATGTTCTCCGTAGCCCCTTGTCCCGGTGTCCAGAAGTGCGATACAACACAGCGCCGGTAGTGGCTGTCGATTCGCACGGGGCGGACGACATCCACCGATCTTGCCGGTCCCACGGGGGAGGTGGGTGGAATGACACGGGCGCGTATGCCCCGTCCGCACGAGGTGGCTGCGGCACGGAGAGATCCGCGGCTGCTGCGGGCCTTGCGAGAACGCCGACAGGACGACGCGTGGCGCACCAGAGGGACGTGCCAGAGCGTCGATCCGGAGACGTTCTTTCCGGCGCCGAACGAACCGGCGGACGCCGCCGTCGCGCTGTGCCGCAGTTGTGACGTGCAGGGTTCCTGCCTGGCATGGGCGCTGGAGGTCGGCGACTGCCACGGCGTGTGGGGCGCGACCACACCCCGCGAGCGGCGGGCGATGCTGGTCGCCTGGCGCGGCGAGGTGGAGCCCGATCCGGACGCGGCCGACGACGCCGGCCCTCCGGTACGCGACCGCCTGCTCACCCTGGTGCCGCTGAGCTGACCGCCGGGGCGAACCATCCCGGTGATCGGCGAGGGCGGCGCAGAATGGGTCGGTGCTGCCCAGCGAAGAGATCAACACGCCCCGCGGTCCGGCGCGGATCGACACCGACCTGCCGGCCCGGTCGGCGACCGCCCTGCTGGTGCTCGGGCACGGGGCGGGCGGCAGCGTCGACGCGCCCGACCTGCTCGCGGTACGGGACACGGCGGTCGCGGCCGGCCTGACGGTGATCCGGGTGACCCAGCCCTACCGGGTCGCCGGCCGTCGCGCGCCGGCCCCCGCCGGGCACCTCGACGAGGCGTGGACGGCAGTGCTCGCCGCGCTGCGCGCTCGCCACGACGAGGTGCCCACGTTGCTGGTCGGAGGTCGTTCCAGCGGCGCGCGGGTGGCCTGCCGGACGGCCCGCGCGGTGGGCGCCGCCGGCGTCGTCGCGCTGGCCTTCCCGCTGCACCCGCCCGGCCGGCCGGAACGCTCCCGGGCCGCCGAACTGGCCACCGGCCTGCCGACGCTGGTGGTCAACGGCGACCGGGACCCGTTCGGGGTGCCGGCGTCGGGGCCGGAGGTGCAGGTCGTGACCCGGCCCGGTGAGACGCACGACCTACGGCGGGATCCGGCCGGCACCGCGGACGTGGTGCGGGACTGGCTGCGCCGGCACCGGTGGACGGCCGACTGAACCGTCCGACCGTTTCCGCTGCCGGCCGCGGGTCGTTGCATCCGTTGGTGCCGCCGGCCCGATTCGGACGGACGGCGCCAGTCCTCCCAGGCCCTTCCTGGTCCCAGCGCCGGTGCCACCGGGGCCGGGACCAGGAACGGGAGAGCCGGGCGGAATGCCCCACCGGTCATCTCGCGTTACTAACCCCGGACGACTTTTCTGCGAGGGGGGTGACCGGTGCCGACCGAGACACGAAGCCTGGAACGGGACGAGCGGGACGCCCGGCAGCTACAGCGGCTGCTGGATGGTCCGGACTGGCCCGTGACAGCGGGACCGGGCGTGGTGGGTGCGGTGAGCACGGGCACACCAGCCGGAAGTGAATCTGTGGGCAGGTCCGTGCGCGTATCCTCGGCGGGAAAGCATCCGACGCGAGGGGATGTGCGGTTGACCACCGAGAAGACGGACGAGCGCAGGGCCCGGTTCGAGCGGGACGCGATGCCATTCGTCGATCAGCTCTACGCTGCTGGGCTGCGCATGACGCGCAACCCGGCGGATGCCGAAGACCTGGTCCAGGAGACCTACCTGAAGGCGTACGCGGCCTTCCACCAGTTCGAGCAGGGCACGAACCTGAAGGCCTGGCTCTACCGGATCCTGACCAACACCTACATCAACTCCTACCGCAAGCGGCAGCGCCAACCGATCCAGGCGCCCACGGAGGAGATCACCGACTGGCAGCTCGCCGAGGCCGAGTCGCACACCTCCAGCGGGCTGCGCTCGGCCGAGACCGAGGCTCTGGACCGGCTGCCGGACAGCGACGTGAAGGAGGCCCTCCAGCAGTTGCCGGAGGAGTTCCGCCTGGCCGTCTACCTGACCGACGTGGAGGGCTTCTCCTACAAGGAGGTCGCCGACATCATGGGCACGCCGATCGGCACCGTGATGTCGCGTCTGCACCGCGGCCGTCGTAATCTGCGCAAGCTGCTCGAGCAGTACGCCGCGGAGCGGGGCTTCAGCCCCGCCCGGTCCGCGAAGGGCTCTGCCGCTGCCGCTGCCGGCCGGGAGGTGTGACGTGAGCTGTGGAAAGCCGCACGAGACGGACTGCCGCGAGGTGCTCGCGGAGGTCTACCTCTACCTGGATCTCGAGTGCGCCGACGAGCGGCGCTCGCTGATCCGGCACCACCTCGACGAGTGCGGGCCGTGCCTGCGCGAGTACGGGCTCGAACAGGAGGTGCGGGCACTGGTCGCCCGTTGCTGCGGCAACGAGACCGCACCCGATCAGCTGCGCGAGCGGCTGCGGGTCAAGCTCACCGAGCTGGTGGTCTTCGAGACCAGCGATTCCCGTGAGCTGGCCGACTGAGCGTCGGCGTACCGATACGGCGAAACACCGGTGGCCCGGGTCGATCTTCGACCCGGGCCACCGGCGTACCCGGCCTGCGCCGGGTCGGACTGACCGGTGACGGGCGCATCGCCCGTCGGCGCGTTCAGGAGTTGGGACGCTTGCCGTGGTTGGCGGCGCTCTTCTTGCGGGCCTTCTTCTTGCGGGACTTCTTCGCCATGCTGACCTCCTCGTGATGGGTCGGATCCGTGCTGCGCGCGGCCTCGCGCCGGTGCACCCACCGGCCGCCCGGCGTCGGGTCCGACCCGCTGATGGTAGTGCGCTCGGCACCCGGTGCCTTCCCCCGGGGCCGCCCCGGCCGGCGGGCCGCACCGCTCCGCTCCCGCGCCCCACCCTCGCGTGATTGGATACGTCGGCAGACACATCGCGAAAAAGGGAGGGCCGTGGACATGGCCGAGGAGATCCGCGCCGAGATGGTGGCGAACGTCTGGAAGGTCGTCGCGTCGGCGGGCGACACCGTGTCCGAGGGCGACACTCTGGTGATCCTCGAGTCGATGAAGATGGAGATCCCGGTCGTCGCCGAGGCCGATGGCGTGGTCCAGCAGCTCGCCGTGCACGAGGGCGACGTCGTGCAGGACGGCGACCTGATCGCGGTGATCGGTTGAGCGGGCTTCTGGTCCGGCTCGCCGACAGCGCCGACTTCCCGGCGGTCGCCCGGCTGACCGTGGCCGCGTACGAGGCGGACGGTCAGCTCAAGGGCGAGCACGGGTACGGGGCGGTGCTGGCCGACGTCTCGACCCGGGCCGCCAGCGGCGAGGTGCTGGTCGCGGTGGACGAGGCGACCGGCGCGGTGCTCGGCTCGGTCACCTTCGTGCTGCCGGGCACCCCGTTCGCCGAGCTGTCCGGGCCGGGCGAGGCGGAGTTCCGCATGCTGGCGGTCGACCCGGCCGCCCAGGGGCGGGGTGTGGGCGCGGCGCTGGCCCAGGCGTGCGTCGACCGGGCGGCCGAGCTGGGCTGTACGGCGGTCGTCATCTGCGTCCGCGCGGGGATGGCCGTTTCGGCCCACCGGCTCTACGAGCGCCTCGGGTTCGTCCGCATGTCGGAGAAGGACTGGTCGCCGGTGGAGGGCGTGGCCCTGCTGGGCCTGCGGCTGGAGCTGCCCCGCACCTGAGGCCGGCTCGTCAGCCCCGACCGCTGGTCGAGGCCGCGTCCTCGTCGGGCTCCGTGCCGATCGCGGCCAGCAACTCGTCGGCCACCTCCAGCGCCAGCCGGCGGCGTTCGGCGTCGGTGATGCCCGGCGCCCGCACGGCGAACCAGCTGGTGTGCACGGCGAACAGGGACAGGGTGGCGCGCAGTTGGGCGGCGGGGGAGTCGTCGCCCCGGCAGAGGGCGCTGGCGAGCCGCATCATCCGGCCACGCATCTGCTGGCCGGAGGAGAGGCTCTTGAGCACTGTCTGGTTCTGCTCGAAGAAGCGCATCACCGACGGCATGTCGCCGCCGAACATCGTGTCGGCGTAGCGGGAGATGAGGGCGCGGCGGGTGGCCAGGGTCGCGGGCTGTGAGTCGGCCCAGGCGGTCAGCGCGTCCATCTGATCCAGCCGATCCTCCACGAAGCTGGCGACGATGTCGTCCTTGCTCTTGAAGTGGTAGTAGAGCGCCGCCTTGGTGACGTTGAGGCGTTCGGCGATCTCCCGCAGCGAGGTCTTCTCGTAGCCCTGCTCGGTGAAGAGCTCCAACGCGACGGCCTTGATCCGCTCTCGGGTGCCGCCTGTGCTCTCCCTCACCTACGCCCCCCAATTCACTTGACCGTCAGTTGGTACCCAACTTACCGTGCGGCTAGTAAGGTGACTAGCCGGGCGGCAAGTAAGTAAGGCAATCTTTGGGGGGAGCTTACCCATGACACAGGCAACCCAGGCCGGCGCACGACCCAACGTACGGGTCGTGCTGTTCGGGCTGATGATCGCGATGATGCTCGCGATGCTCGACAACATGATCGTGAGCACCGCGCTGCCGCGGATCACCTTCGAGTTCGGCGGTGCCGGCCACTTCACGTGGATCGTCACGGCGTACATCCTCGGCACGACTGTCTCCACGCCGATTTGGGGCAAGCTCGGCGACCTCTACGGTCGCAAGACGGTCTTCCTGACCTCGGTGGTCATCTTCCTGATCGGATCGGCGCTCTGCGGCATGGCCGGCTCGGCGATGTTCGGCGGTGTCGACAAGGGCATGATGGAGCTGATCGCCTTCCGCGCCGTGCAGGGCCTGGGCGCCGGCGGCCTGATGGTCGGCGTGATGGCGATCATCGGCGATCTGGTGCCGCCGCGTGAGCGCGGGCGCTACCAGGGCATGATCGCTGGCATCATGGCCATCGCCATGGTGGCCGGCCCGCTGGTCGGCGGCTTCATCACCGACAACCTCTCCTGGCGCTGGGCGTTCTACGTGAACCTGCCGCTGGGTGGCATCGCGCTGCTCGTGCTGATCACCACGATGCACCTGCCGAAGTACCGCACCGAGCACCGGATCGACTGGCTCGGCGCCGGCCTGCTCTCGGTCGGCATCACCGCGATCGTGCTGATCACCACCTGGGGCGGCAACGAGTACGACTGGGTCTCGCCGCAGATCCTCGGCCTGGCCGTGCTGGCGCTGGTCGCGCTGGTGGCGTTCGGCCTCGTGGAGCGCCGGGTTCCGGAGCCGATCCTGCCGCTGGCGCTGTTCGCCAACCGCAACTTCGCGCTGATCTCGGTGATCGGCTTCCTGCTCGGCTTCGCGATGTTCGGCGCGATGAACTTCCTGCCGCTCTACCAGCAGACCGTGCAGGGGGCCTCGGCCACCAACAGCGGCCTGCTGCTGCTGCCGTTGATGTTCGGCATGCTGGTGGTCTCGCTGGTCATCGGCCGGGCGATCACCAAGAACGGTAGGTACCGGGCGTACCCGATCATCGGCGGCGTGGTGATGACCGGGGGCATGGCGCTGCTCTCCATGCTCGCCCTCGACACCAGCAAGCTGCAGTCCTCGCTCTACATGGTCGTGCTGGGCGTCGGCATGGGCTTCCTCATGCAGACCTCCATGCTGATCGCGCAGAACAGCGTGGAGCAGAAGGACCTGGGCGCGGCGAGCGGCGCGGCCACCTTCTTCCGGTCGATCGGCGGCTCGTTCGGTGTCTCGCTCTTCGGCGCGATCTTCGCCAACCAGCTCGCCGGCTCCGCCGCCGGCAAGGCGTTCAGCGGCGGCGGCGAGGGCGGGATGGACCTGGAGAAGCTCAAGCAGCTGCCCGCCCAGACGCGTGAGCTGGTCCTCACCGGCCTCTCGGACGCGATCTCGCACGTGTTCCTCTGGGCTGTGCTGTTCACCATCGTGATCCCGGTGCTCGCCTGGTTCATCAAGGAGATCCCGCTGCGCACCGCCAACGAGGCGCCGCCGCAGGCCACCCCGGAGGAGGAGGCCGAGGTCGCCCTCGGCAAGGCCCCGGTCGCCTGAGCCCACCCGGCACCCGCGCGCCGCGTCGTCCCCCGGTGGGGAGGGCGCGGCGCGCGGGTCAGGAGCGGCGGGTCAGCCGTTGCCAGAGGCGGCGCAGCGGGTTGCGGGGGCGGGGGATTCGGGGGGCCAGCTCGCCGAGCATCCGGGTGGCCAGTGCCGCGGTGTCCGGGTCCAGGGCGGGGGCGGCCAGCGCGAGGTGGGCCAGCGAGACCGCGATCGGCACCGGCCGGGCCTGGGCCACCGCCGCCGCGTCGGCCAACCGGTCCGCCACCACGCGGGCCACGTCCGGCCGCACCGCCGGGTCCACCCAGGCGGCGGTGATCAGGGCGAACAGCGCCGCCTCGGTGACCCAGTCCTCCACACCCCAGACCAGGTCCACCAGCACCCGGCGCCGGGTCGAGTCCGCCCAGGGCTCGTCGGTGCGCTGGTGCAGCAGCCCCAGACAGGCCCAGACCTGCACCCCGCGGACCCAGATCGACGGATCCTGGGCGGCCAGCAGTCGTCCCAGCCCGCTCGCCGGTGCCGCGGGCGGGTGCACCAGCAGCCCGAGCAGGTCGTCGACGTCGAGGCCGGCCAGGCCCACCGCCGCGTCGTAGGCCGCTGGCGGGTGCGGCCACGCCGGGTGGGCCACCTGTCCGATCCGTTCGACCGCCGCCGCCGAGGGCACCGGCAGCGCCGGCGTCGGCACGTTCTCCGCGAAATGCCACAGCCGCTGCGCGGACGGGCGTCGGGGCTCGCGCGGGTCCGGCTCCGCGGCGTCGGCGACCTCGATCCGCAGTCCGGGCGCCACCGCCGTCGCCGTCCGTAGGGCGCTCGGTGGGGCTGCCGCCGCGAGGCGTACGGCGCCGCCGATGCCGTTGTCGTCGTCGGCGACCGCCCGACGGAGCGCGTCGACCAGGGGGCCGCCGGCCGGCGTCAGTTGCCCGAGCCAGGGCCGTCCCCGGCAGCACTGGGCCAGATCGCCGTGCTCGTGGCTGTCGTCCGGGTGGTCACGGATGAAGTCGGCGAGCGCGACCAGGTGGGACAGGTCGCCGTCGCGCA
This sequence comes from Micromonospora sp. NPDC005254, assembly GCF_042872525.1. Classification (NCBI taxonomy): domain Bacteria; kingdom Bacillati; phylum Actinomycetota; class Actinomycetes; order Micromonosporales; family Micromonosporaceae; genus Micromonospora; species Micromonospora sp. NPDC005254. The sequence continues at coordinate 830,459 of NZ_JBIAKM010000001.1, forward strand.
GGTGCCGCAGCCGGTGGGCGGTGTGCACCGCGCAGTCGAACGACGGGTCCCGGGCCAGCGCCCGCTCGGTCCACTCCAACGCCTCGTCGAGTCGGCCGGTCTCGGCCAGGGTGCCGGCGATGTCGGCGTAGATGGCCAGGTCGTCGGGGTCCAGGTCGACGGCCCGGCCGAGCGCCGCGAGGGCGTCGCGGGTCCGACCCGCGCTGCGGTACGCGTACCCGAGCCAGACCTCGCCCATCTTCGAGGGCTGGCACCGTACTCCTCGGCTGGCCCAGCGGATCGCCAGCGCGACCTCGCCGAGCCGTCGGGCCAGCGCGGACGCCGCGCCCAGCAGGAGACCGTGTTCGGGGTGCACGGTGGCGGCGTTGCGGGCCAGCGTGAGGTACGGCGTGAGGGCGTTCCGCCCGGCCCTCGGCACCGGGTCGGTCAGCGCCGCGCAGACCTGCATGAGGACGCGGGCGATGTGTTCCGGTTCCAGCCGTTCGGCCAGTTCGGAGGCGGTCACCCACGGCACGCCCGCCCACTGGGTGCCGGGGGTGTGACCGGTCGCCGCGGCCAGCAGCTCCAGCCCTTCGGCGGGGCGACCGGCGGCGGCCAGCAGGTGGGCGCGGGCGACGACCGCGCCCACGAAGGTGTGGTGGTTGATCGGGAAGAGGTCGAGCCCTCCTCCGTCGGCCGCGGCGAGGCGGGCCAGCGTCTCGTGCACCTCAGGCAGGGTGGGCGCCCGCGCCAGCGCGCCGGCCAGGTGGCCGGCGGCGTGGTGGAGGTCACCCTCGTCCAGTGCCAGCCGGGCCAGGGCCAGCTCCTCCGTCGCGGAGAGCGCGGGCTCGTCCCTTCCCTCTGGCACGGTGTCCTCTCGTCGCAGCTACAGACAGCGGGGCCAGCGTAGTTGATATTGAGATGATCAAGTGATCAACTGCGCACTGCTGCTCGAACAATTGCTGCTGTCAACTCTAACGTGCAAGACTGAGCAGGAAACGCGCGGCAATCGCGCAAGAGGGGAGCGTTCGTGACACGTGCAGGGTCCGGAATGGCGGCCGACATCGACGAGCAGCCCGCCAGCTACGCGCGCCTGCTCGACAGCGCCAACGCCGCGGCGATCGCCCGGGTGGCGGCTGTCGTGGCCGAGCGTCGACCGCGACACGTGGTCTTCACCGCCCGGGGCACGTCCGACCACGCGGCCCTCTACGGCGCGTACCTGACCGAGATCCGGCTCGGCCTGCCCGCCGGGCTCGCCTCGCCGAGCGTGGTCACCCTGTTCGGCGCCCGCCCCGACCTGTCCGACGCGCTCGTCGTCGGGGTCAGCCAGAGCGGTGGCTCACCCGACCTCGCCGAGGTGCTGCGCGCCGCGCGGGCCTCCGGCGCGCTCACCCTCGCGGTGACCAACGCCCCCGGCTCCCCGCTGGCCGAGACGGCCGAGTTGAGCATCGACATCGCCGCCGGGCACGAGCGGGCGGTGGCGGCGACGAAGACGTACACCGCTGAACTGCTCGCCCTGCTCATGCTGGTCGAGGGGATCCGGGCCGGCGACGGCGTGCTCCCGGCGGCCGAGCGGGAGGCGCTCGCCGCGCTGCCCGACCTGGCCACCAGGACGCTCGCCGACGACACCCCGGCCCAGCTCGCGCCGCGCTACCGCTTCGCCCGCCAACTGGTCACCACCGGCCGTGGGTACGCCTACCCGACCGCCCGCGAGGCCGCGCTGAAGCTGATGGAGACCTCGTACCTGCCGGCGCTCGCCTTCTCCGGCGCCGACCTGCTTCACGGGCCGCTCGCGATGACCGACCCGGAGGTCCCGGTGCTCGCCGTCGTCGGCTCCGGTCCGGGTGGTCGGTCGATGGGCGAGGTGCTGCCCCGCCTCGGCGAGCGCCGCGCCGACGTGGTGGTCGTCGGCTCCGCCGACGTGCCGGGCGCCACCCGGCTCGCCGTCCCCGAGGTCGACGAGCGGTACGCGCCACTGCTGGACATCCTGCCGTTGCAGCGTCTGGCGCTGGCGTTGGCCCTGACCCGTGGCGAGGACCCGGACGCGCCGCGCGGCCTGAAGAAGGTCACCGCGACGATGTGAGGCGCCGCGCGGCGTGGCACCCTGGTCACCGTGTCCACGCTGCGCGACCTCGCCGAGGAGCACACCCATCTCCGTCCGGCCGACATCGACCACCTGCACCGGATCGCCGGCGACTGGCAGCTGCTCTCCGATCTGTCCTTCGCCGACCTGCTGCTCTGGGTGCCGGTCGACGCCGAGGGCACGTTCCTCTGTGTCGCCCAGGTCCGCCCGACGACCGCGCCCACCGCGTACCAGGACGACCAGGTGGGCCGGATCATCGGCGGCTCGGAGGTGGCCCACCTGGGGGTCGCCTACTCCCAGGGGCGGATCTGGCGGGAGGGCGACCCGGTCTGGTACGGCGACGTGCCGGCCCGACACGAGGCGATCCCGGTCCGGCTACGCACCGCCGACGGCGAGGCCGGCGAAGTGATCGCGGTGGTCGGCCGCGACACCAACCTCTCCACCGCGCGTACGCCCAGCCAGCTGGAACTCAACTATCTGACCACGGCCGACGACCTGGCCCAGATGATCGCGGACGGCACCTTCCCGCCACCGCGGCACCCGGGCGAGACCACCTCCGCCCCCCGCGTCGGCGACGGCCTGGTCCGGCTGGACGCCGGTGGCAAGGTCACCTACGCGAGCCCGAACGCGCAGTCCGCGTACCGCCGGTTGGGCTACGCCTCCCACCTGGTGGGGGAGGATCTGGCCGCGCTGCACCGCCGGCTGGCGGGCGACCCGCTGGACGGCACCGAGGCGGCGAACGGCATCCTGGCGGCGTTGCGCGGCGAGGCGCCGCCCCGGCGGGAGATCGACGCACGCGGGGCCACGATGCTCACCCGCGCCCTGCCGCTGATGCCGGCCGGGGTGCCGATCGGCGCGCTGGTGCTGGTGCGCGACATCACCGAGGTCCGTCGTCGGGACCGGGCACTGATCACCAAGGACGCCACCATCCGGGAAATCCATCACCGGGTGAAGAACAACCTCCAGACGGTGGCCGCCCTGCTGCGGTTGCAGGCCCGCCGGGTGGCCATGCCGGAGGCCCGGGTCGCCCTGGAGGAGTCCGTCCGCCGGGTCGCTTCGATCGCTCTCGTGCACGAGACGCTCTCGATGTCCAGCGATGAGGCGGTCGAGTTCGACGGCATCGTCGACCGGGTCGCCAGCGCGGCGACCGAGGTCGCGGCGACCGAGGTGAGCGTCGGCATGCGCCGCAAGGGCAGCTTCGGCGTACTGCCCGCGGAGATCGCCACGTCGCTGGTGATGGTCCTCAACGAACTGCTGCTCAACGCCGTCGAACACGGCTTCCCGCCAGCCGACGAGACGGACGACGCACCCGTGCCGCCGACCTCGGGCGTGGTGCCGGCCGTCGTCGCCGAGGTTGATCCGTCGGCGCGACCGGAGGTGGTGGTCTCGGCGCACCGGTTCCGCAAGATGCTGCACGTCTCGGTGACTGACAACGGGCGCGGGCTGCCACCCGAGTTCGACGCCGAGCGCGGCAGCCGACTCGGTCTCCAGATCGTGCGGGCCCTGGTCACCGGCGAGCTGCGCGGCACCATCGAGCTGCGCGCGGGCGCCAAGGGCGGCACCGAGGCGCTGCTCGTCGTCCCGCTGGCCCGCAACGCCCCGGAAGGCCGCGCACAAGCCTGACCCCCGCCCGGTTACGCCTCCGTCGGCCGCTGGGGCTCTGGCGTTGGTGACGCGTTCGCGGTCCGGCGTTGGTGGCGCGTTTACCGTCCCGGCTTGCCGGCGCGGCGCGGCCGGGCAGTCATGTCGTTTGGAGCCCTATACCTGTGAGTCATAAATATGACTCACAGGTATATCGCCTACTGAGGTGTGGCGGCTGACGGGCGACGGCTGGCGGGGTGTCCAGGCTGTCGCGCCGAGCCCCCCGACCCTGGGCGGCATCGGCCCGAGGCGACGACCGGGCTGGGCCGGTGGGTCAGCGATCGGGGCGGCTGGTCAGCAGCGCGACGGTCAGGCCGGCACGCTGCCAGACCTGCGTGACGGTGAAGTCGGTGCGCAGCGCGTCGCCCTTGGCGCCGGGCACGGCGGCCAGCGGCTCGGCGTGCCGGCCGGAGACGACGAGCCACACTCGTGTCGTACCGGCCAGGCACTGTGCCGGTTGCGGGCACTCGGCGGCCCACAGGTCGCCCCGGCGGACCTCGTCCTCGGTGACCAGCACATCCCGTGGGGGGTCGCCGAGGTGGTATTCGATGCCGAGGTCGAGGAAGAGCCAACTGTGCCGGGGCGAGTAGACCACCGCGTCCCCCGGGCGTTGGCCGTCGGCGATCACCTGAGCCGCGCCCGCGTAGTCCACCGGCGCGCTGCGCGGCCACTCGTGGGTCCGGCGCAGCGCGGCCTGGTCGGGTAGGCCGAGCAGCGCGGCCAGGACCACCACGACGAGAGCGGCCGGCGTCGCGACCGCGGCCAGCGCCGCGCCCGCCAGCAGACACGCGAACGGCACCACGAAGACCAGGTACCGAGGAACCCACAGGGGTACGACCGTGCCGACGGCGAAGAGCAGCAGCACGGGCAGCAGCATCGCGCTCACCGGCAGCAGGGCGCGCCGCCCGAGCCGGGCAGCGCCCAGAGCGGCGACCCCGACCAGCAGACCGCCCACCACGCTGCTCTGGGCCACGCCGCCGGGCAGCGCGCTCAGGTCGTCCAGCCGGGCCGGATCGACCCAGCTCAACTGCTGGGAGCGCTGGGCGCGGGCGCGCAGCAGCAACGGGGTCACCACCAGCGCGGCCGGCACCAGGGCGATCACCCACCGCCAAATCCGCCCGTCCCGGCCGCCGGGACGACCGGCGGGCGCATTGTCGTGGACCGGCGCGCTGTCGTGGGTCGGGGTGGTGTGGTGGACCGGCGCGGTGTGGTGGGTCGGCGTGGTCCCGGCGACCGGCGAGGCGATGCCGGCGGCGGCCGGGCCACGCCACCAGGTGATGACGACGACCAGCGCATGCGCGGCGAGCAGGGTGAGCGCGATCAGATGGATGAGCCCGAGCGCGGCGACGGCGACGGCGTAACCGGCCCAACGGGCCCAGCTCGGTCGACGCAACGCGGTCACCAGCTGCAGGGTGGCGAGCACCGCGAGCATGGTGGCCAGCGCGTACGGGCGGGCCTCCTGGCCGTAGCGGGAGGTGCCGGGGAGCACCGCGAACAGCAGCCCCGCGAAGAGGCCGGCACGCCGGTCGACGAGTCGCGCGCCGAGCACGGCGAGCAACCCGGCGGCCGCGGTCATCGCCAACACGGCCGGTACCCGCAGGGCGATGGTGGAGTCGCCGAAGACTCTGGTCCAGCCGTGCATCAGCAGGTAGTACGGCCCGGTGGCGGCGTCGATGGTGCCGGCCAGGCGGGCCAGGTCGCGGGGCGACCGGGTGGCCGCGCTCCAGGTCGCCAGCTCGTCGCGCCAGAGCTGGGCGGAGCCCAGCCCGGTCACCGTCACCGCCAGGGTGAGCAGCGCCGGGGCGAGCCAGACCGGCAGGCGACGCAGGTGTTCCCACGCCGCCCCGGTCGACTCGGACAATCCGCCCACGGTTCGAGCCTGCCACGACCAGGCGGGCCCGTGATGTGGGATCCAGCACGCGGACATTGGCCGGCCCCCATGGGGTGTGGCAGCATGGGCCTATGACCGCCGCAGTCGTCCGCCGCTTCGTGGCTCGTCGCCACGTTGATTACGGCCGCGTGCGCAGCGCGATCTGTCCGGCCTACTGACGACGCCCGACCAATCCGTCTCGGGCGCGCTCCGCGCCGGCTGTCTGAAGACACCGTTGTCCCGCCCGCTATGCGGGCCGGCCGCCGCGCCCCGCGTAGCCTGAGGCACAGCAGACAACGGAGGACGCCGCGATGGCGGTCAGCAGCATCCCGGCCCGTTCCGAGGACCCGACGGCCCGCCCGGCCCGGGCGCCACGCCGGCCCCGGGGTGAGGGTCAGTGGGCGCTCGGCCACCGCGAGCCCCTCAACCCCAACGAGCGGATCAAGAAGGACGACGACCCGCTCAACGTCCGGGCCCGCATCGAGAACATCTACGCGCACCGCGGCTTCGCCTCCATCGACCCGCAGGATCTGCGCGGCCGTTTCCGCTGGTGGGGCCTCTACACCCAGCGCAAGGCGGGCATCGACGGCGGGCGCACCGCCGTGCTGGAGCCGCACGAGCTGGAGGACGAGTTCTTCATGCTCCGGGTCCGCATCGACGGCGGCCAGCTCAGCCTGGCCCAGTTGCGGGTGATCGCGGACATCTCCCGGGAGTTCGCCAGGGACACCGCCGACATCACCGACCGGCAGAACATCCAGTACCACTGGATCCGCGTCGAGGACATGCCGGAGATCTGGCGTCGGCTGGAGTCGGTCGGCCTGCAGACGACCGAGGCCTGCGGCGACTGCCCACGGATCGTGCTGGGCAGCCCGGTCGCCGGGGTGGCCCGCGACGAGCTGGTCGACCCGACCCCGGCGATCGACGAGATCGTCTCCCGGTACGTGGGGGACAAGCAGTTCTCCAACCTGCCCCGCAAGTTCAAGACCTCCATCTCCTGGCTGGTCGACACCCCGTACGAGTCGAACGACATCGCCTTCCTCGGCGTCGACCACCCCGAGCACGGGCCGGGCTTCGACGTCTGGGTCGGTGGCGGGCTCTCCACCAACCCGATGCTCGCCCAGCGGCTCGGCGTCTGGGTGCCGCTGGCCGAGGTGCCGGACGTGTGGGCCGGCGTGGTCGGGATCTTCCGCGACTACGGCTACCGCCGGCTGCGTAACCGGGCCCGGCTGAAGTTCCTGGTGGCCGACTGGGGCGTGGAGCGTTTCCGGGAGGTCCTGGAGAAGGAGTACCTGGGCCGTACGCTGCTCGACGGTCCCGCCCCGGAGCTGCCGGCGAAGCCGGTCGACCACGTGGGCGTGCACGAGCAGGCCGACGGGCGGCACTACGTGGGGGCCGCCCCGGTGGTCGGGCGGGTCTCCGGTGGGCAGCTCGCCCAGCTGGCCGACGTGGTCGAGGCGCACGGCAGCGACCGGGTGCGGCTCACCCCGTACCAGAAGCTGCTGGTGCTCGACGTGCCGTCGGAGCGGACGGAGTCGCTTGTCGACGCGCTTCGCGGGATCGGGCTGGAGGCCCGGCCGTCGGCCTGGCGACGCGGCACGATGGCGTGCACCGGCATCGAGTACTGCAAGCTCGCCATCGTCGAGACGAAGGCCCGCGGCGAGGAGCTGGTGGCCCGGCTGGAGCAGCGGCTGCGCGACTTCGACGCGGACATCTCGATCCACATCAACGGCTGCCCGAACGCCTGCGCCCGCACCCAGGTGGCCGACATCGGGCTCAAGGGCCAGCTGGTGGTCGGCCCGGACGGCCGCCAGGTAGAGGGCTTCCAGGTGCACCTGGGCGGTGGCCTGGGCATGGCGCAGGGGCAGAAGGCTGGTTTCGGCCGCAAGCTGCGCGGTCTGAAGACCACCGCCGACGAGCTTCCGGAGTACGTGGAACGGCTGGCCCGTCGCTACCTGGCCGGGCGGAGCGAGGGCGAGACGTTCGCCAACTGGGTGATCAGAGTCGACGAGGAGGAACTGCGATGAGCAGCGAGAACCGAGCGGCACCCCTGTACTGCCCGTACTGCGGCGAGGAGGACCTACGGCCGCACGAGGCGGGGCACGGCGCCTGGGAGTGCCACGCCTGCGCACGGGTCTTCTCGGTGAAGTTCACCGGGCTGCTCTCGCAGGCGGTGACCCGATGAGTCTCGTCTCCGCCGCGAGCCTGCGCCTGGTCGGTCCGGGCGCTCAGACCTCGACCGACCCGGCCGGGCGCAGCCCGGACGAGCTGCGGACGCTGGCCGAGCAGGCGGCTCAGGACCTGGAGGGCGCCCCCGCCCTGGAGATCGCCCGCTGGGCGGCGCAGACCTTTGGTGACCGCTTCTGCGTCACCAGCTCGATGGCCGACGCCGTCCTGGCCCACCTGGTGTCCCGGGTCGCCCCGGGGGTGGACGTGGTCTTCCTCGACACCGGTCTGCACTTCCCGGAGACACTGCGGGTGCGCGACGAGGTGGCCCGGACGCTGCCGGTGAACGTCCGGTCGATCCGGCCCCGGCTCACCGTGGGGCAGCAGGACGGCCAGTACGGTCCGCGACTGTTCAACAAGTCGCCGGACGACTGCTGCCAGCTGCGCAAGGTGGAGCCGCTGGAGCGGGCGCTGTCCGGGTACGACGCCTGGGCCGCCGGCCTGCGCCGGGACGAGTCGCCGACCCGTGCCAACACGCCTGTGGTGACGTTCGACGCGCGGCGCGGCAAGGTCAAGGTCAACCCGATCGCGGCCTGGTCGCAGGCGGACGTGGACGCCTACATCGCCCGCTGGAACGTCCCGGTCAACGAGCTGTTCAAGCAGGGCTACGGCTCGATCGGCTGCTGGCCGTGCACCCGACGGACGAAGGCCGGCGAGGACCCGCGGGCCGGGCGGTGGGCCATGTTCGAGAAGACCGAGTGCGGGCTGCACGTCTGACCCCGTCACCGACGACCCCGACCGGCCCGGTTGCGGCCGGCGGGGCGGCCCCGGTGGTGCTTGTCGCACACGGCAGCCGGGATCCACGAGCGGCCGAGGCCACCCGGGCGCTGGCCCGGGCGGTGTCGGCCGCCCGGCCCGGCCTGTCGGTGTGGGCGAGCTGGCTGGACCACACCGAGCCGGGACCGACCGAGGTGCTGCGCAGGCTGGCCGAGGCCGGGCATCCCCGTGCGGTGGTCGTGCCACTGCTGCTGACCGCCGCGTACCACCACCGGGTGGACATTCCGGCGGCCGTCGCCGCCGCGACGGAGGCCGGGCCCCCACTGGCGGTACGGGTGACCGACGTGCTCGGTCCGGCGGACGGAACGGTGTCGCCGGCGTTGCTGGCGGGGCTGCGCCGTCGGCTCGTCGAGGTTGGCCCGGGGCGCTTCGACGCGCTGGTGCTGGCCGCCGCGGGCACCCGGGACGCCCGGGCGCGCGGTTCGGTGGGCCGGGTGGCGGACGCGCTCGGCGCGGAGTTCGGGGTGCCCTGCCGGGTGTCGTACGCCTCGGCTGCCCCACCGGCGACCGGTGTGGCCGTGGCCCGGCTGCGGGCGGCCGGCGCGCGCCGGGTGGCGGTGTCCGCGTACTTCCTCGCGCCGGGCCTGTTCCACGACGCGGTGGCCGACTCGGCTCGGGCGGCCGGTGCGGTGGCGGTGGCGGCCCCGCTCACGGATGCGCCGGAGTTGGCCGAGCTGGTGCTACGCCGGGTCGACGACCGGGGCGCGCTGGCGCCGACGGGTTGACGGCTCAGCGGCTCGGGCGGCTCTGCCGCTGGCGGCTCAGGCGGCTCAGACCCTACGGCTCGGACGGCGGCTCAGGTGGGTTCGCGGGCACGGGACAGCAGTACGCCCCGGCAGGCGGACCTGCCGGGGCGTGCAGCTGTGTCGTTGGGGATCAGGCGGAGTGAGCGCGCAGCACCCGGAGGCCGCCGCGCCGCTTCACAGCGCGCCGCTCCTCCTCGCTCATCCCGCCCCAGACGCCAGCGTCCTGACCGGACTCGAGCGCCCACTGCAGGCACTGGTCGGTCACGGAGCAGCGCCGGCAGACGGCCTTGGCCTGCTCGACCTGCAGGAGAGCCGGTCCGGACGTCCCAATCGGGAAGAACAGTTCCGGGTCCTCGTCGCGGCAGACAGCATGGTGACGCCAGTCCATGGCGGCAACACTCCTCATTCTGGATGGGTGGCAATTTATTGCGGGTAGTGCTTTTCCTATATGCATCAGCAGTGCCTAAGGTGACCGTTCGCGTCTGACCATTCGGCAGTGCGTGAGCAGGCGGTTAGCCTCGGAGACCTGCTGGAACAGCTCAACCTGACGAGCATATCCAGGCAATGTCCCGGTAACTCAAGTTCGCTTGTGAATACTTTCACGAACGCTCGTGATGTCAAGGGTGACGCTCGGAAAAACTCCAAGCGGTGAGCAAGCCCACAACCCATTTGTCCGGGTTCCAGTGCGTTCCTGGTTACCCGCCGTGCCACAGCCGAGGATCAATATAGTACAGTCCGCGTGACATTGCTGACATTTCCGGCACCTGCCCCTCGGTGTGGCGGCACCTGCCGGCGCGGTTGCGGCGCCGCGTCGACCAAGGGCAGTACCCGAGACCTAGCAGATTACTCTGAGTGCGGCCGGAATGGATGCGAATCTGACTTTCTCCCGCTCGCCAAGATAGTCGCCGTCCAGCTGGAACGCCTGCGGGCGGCTGGAGAGCAGGGTGAACTCCGCTGTGTCATGGAGTCGTAACACCTGACGACCGCTCGGATCCGGCCGCCGGGACAGGAACTGGGTGACTGTCCGTGTTGTGCTAGCCACCCGGAGCTGACGCAGTGCCAGCACGTCGAGGCCGAGATCGAACGACGCCTCCGGGTTCGGGTTGACCTCGCGGTCGCCCAGGTACGTCCACGGAGCGGTGTTCTGGATGATGACGGTGGCCAGCTCGTCCTCCGCCGGCTCACCCGGTCGCTCCAGGCTGATCGCCGGATGCCGCCGGTCCGAGGCGAAGAAGTACTGGTTCATGATCGAGCGCAGGTAGAGCCCCGGAGTCGAGACCCGCCCCTTCCGCCGCGCCTGCTCCACCCGGTGGATCACCGCAGCGTCCAGGCCGAACCCGGCGCAGAAGGTGAAGTAGCGGTCGTCCGCGCGGCCCAGCCCGACCGTGCGGTGCCGGCCCAGGCGCAACCCTTCGAGGATCATGCTGGTCGCCTCCGGCCATTCCCGGGGCAGGCCCAACGCGCGGGCGAACACGTTTGTCGAACCGCCCGGAACGGTGGCCAACGCGGGCAGTCGCTCCGCCATCGAGGCGCCCTCGACGCCGGCCGGCGGTTCGGCCGCCATCAGGCCGTTCACCACCTCGTTCACAGTGCCGTCACCACCCAGGGTGACGACGAGATCGACCCCCTCCACGGCGGCCTCCCGGGCCAGCGCCATGGCGTGCCCCCGGCGACGGGTGTAGCGCACACTGAGGTCGACTTCGCTGCGCAGCGCCCGGACAAGCACGTCCCGGCTGCGTTCGCTGGTGGTGGTGGCCTTCGGATTGACCACCAGGACGGCCCGCATGGGCGGCACTGTACCTCTCGATAGCCCGGGTATCGTGGCGCGCGTGACCATCGACTCGGCCCCGGTTCCCGTCACACTCCGCTGGGCGGTGCGGCTGCTCTGGGCGGAGGCGGTCGCCGTCGGGCTGATCGCGGTCTGGCTGGTCTGGGCCGACCTCACCGCCACCACCACCGACCTGGCGTCGGCGTTGCTGGTGACCGCGTTCGCCGTCGGGGCGGCCGTCGCGCTCTGGGCGTTGGGCCGCGCGCTGCTGCGCCGACAGGCCGGCGCGCGGGCCCCCGCGATCGTCCTTCAGCTCATGCTGCTGCCGATCGGCTGGTTCATGATCCAGGCCGGGCTGGGCTGGCTGGGCGTACCGCTGATGGCGCTCGGCCTGGGCGTCGGCTGGCTGCTCGTCAGCCCGCCCACGACGAAGGCCCTCGGCTTCGAGTGACCCCGCCGCACGGGCGGAGAGCAACGGATTCGCCCGCGGCCCCGGCTGTACGGGGTCGGCGGGGTGCGTCGGTCAGTAGCCGCCGGAGCGGCGGGTGAGCAACGAGATCGTCGCCCGGCCGTCGGTGGCCGTGGCGGACGCCGACGTGGTCAGGGCGGTGAGCACCTTCCAGGCGAAGGACGACTCGGCCGGCAACGTTGCCCCGCGTACGGTCGGCACGGTCACCTCGACGGTCAGCGCGTCGTTGGTGACCGAGAACCGGCACTCCAACTCGGCGTCGCGGGTGGCGATGGCGAGCAGCATGGCGCACGCCTCGTCGACGGCGATCCGCAGATCCTCGATCTCGTCGAGCGCGAACTGCAACCGGGCCGCGAGGCCGGCGGTGGCGGTGCGGAGCACGCCGAGGTAACCGCCGTCGGCGGGCACCGTGAGGTGCACCACGTCGTCGTCGGTCGCTGGCTGGCCGGTCAGTTGAGTCACGCCTCATCCCCCCGGTCGGGGACTCTACCCGGTCAGTCGTTCGGGCGCGTGTCGGCGGCCTCCGCCTGAGCGGCCAGGTCGCGCAACGCGTCACCGCTGAGCCGGTAGGGGACCCACTCGCTCATCTGCTCGGCGCCGATGGAGGCGTAGAAACCGGCAGCCGGATTCCACTCGATCATCCACCACTCCAGCCGCCGGTAACCCCGTCGTACGCAGATGTCGGCGAGCGTGGCGAGCAGCAGCCGGCCCGCGCCGGTGCCCCGGGCGGCCGGGGATACGTAGAGATCCTCCAGGTAGATGCCGTGCACGCCAGCCCAGGTGGAAAAGTTGAGAAACCACAGGGCGAAGCCGACCGGCTGGTCGCGCTCGTCGACCGCGACGTGGCCGAAGAGCGCCGGAGCAGTCGCGAACAGCGCCGAGGTGAGCTGCTCGGTGGTGAGGTGGCACTGGTCGGGAGCGCGTTCGTACTCCGCCAACTCGTGCACCATGGCGACGACGGCCGGCACGTCCTCGGGACGTACCGGCCGGATCGTCGGGATGACCGCGTTGGTCACGCCTTCTTGGTCTCCCAGAAGATCTTCGCGATCTCGTCGATCTTCGCGAGGAGCTTGTCGGCGGTGGCCGGGTCGAGGCTGCCCTTGACGCCACCGGCGCCGGCGAGCTTGGTGGCCTCGTTGAACAGGGTGTGCAGGTTCGGGTACTTCTCGAAGTGCGGCGCCTTGAAGTAGTCGGTCCAGAGCACCCACAGGTGGTGCTTGACCAGCTCGGCGCGCTGCTCCTTGATGATGACCGCCCGGGTGCGGAATTCCGGGTCGGTGTTCGCCTGGTACTTCTCGCAGATCATTTTGACCGACTCGGCCTCGATCCGGGCCTGGGCCGGGTCGTAGACGCCGCACGGCAGGTCGCAGTGAGCGCTCGCGGTGACGCGGGGCGCAAGGATGCGTGGAAGTCGCATCGGGATCCTCCATGGGAAGTTTGCGATGATCAAAGGCGACATTACTCCTGGGAATGCTCCCCGAACCGGGTGGAGGTGAAACCAGTGCGAGCCGATCACCCGGCGGAGGCACCGCACCTGCGCGGGCCGCTGACGCCCGTTTCGGTGACGGGCCCGTCCATGGCGCCGACGCTGCGGCACGGCGACGCGGTGCTGGTCCGCTCGGGGGGGCGCCCGATCCGACCCGGTGACGTGGTGGTCGCCGTCTTCCGGACGCGTCCCGAGCTGCTGGTCGTGAAGCGGGCGGTACGACCGCAGGACGGCGGCTGGTGGCTGCGCGGCGACAACGATCTGGTCACCGACGACTCCCGGGCGTACGGGGTGGCCGACGTGCGCGGGAGGGTGCTGTTCCGCTACTGGCCCCGCCCCGGACGGGTGCACCGTCGGACGTTATGACCCTGCTCACATCCGAGTGACGGTACCGACACTATGCTCGGAAAGTGCCCGGGTGACCCCCCGCACCGCGTGCCACTGCTCGCCGCCCACCTCGCGGCCGGGCCGGCCGCCCCGTCTGCTCGACAGATCCTGGAGTCACCATCATGTCTTCGTCCACCGTGGACCCTGCTGATCCCGTCTTCCAACTGCACCTGGGCGGCAAGATGGCCGTCGCCTCGACGGTCCCGCTCACCAGCCGCGAGGACCTCTCCCTCGCGTACACCCCGGGTGTGGCCCGGGTGTGTGAGGCGATCGCCGCCGACCCCGACCTGGCCGACGACTACACCTGGGCGTCGCACGCCGTCGCGGTGGTCACCGATGGTTCGGCGGTGCTCGGGCTCGGCAACATCGGCCCGCGCGCCGCGTTGCCGGTGATGGAGGGCAAGGCGGTGCTGTTCAAGCAGTTCGCGGGGGTGGACGCGGTTCCGGTCTGCCTGGACACCCAGGACGTGGACGAGATCGTCGCGGTGGTGCGGGCACTGGCCCCGTCGTTCGGCGGGATCAACCTGGAGGACATCAGCGCGCCGCGCTGCTTCGAGGTGGAGCGCCGACTCGACGAGGCGCTGGACATCCCGGTCTTCCACGACGACCAGCACGGCACCGCCATCGTGGTGCTCGCCGCGCTGCGCAACGCCGCCACCCTGCTCAACCGCAAGCTCGGTGACCTGCGGGTGGCGGTGAGTGGCGCGGGCGCGGCCGGCGTGGCCGTGACGAAGATGCTGGTCGCCGGTGGGGTCAACCCCGACCAGGTGGTGGTCTGCGACTCCAAGGGGATCATCGGCCGGCACCGCACCGAGTTGACCGGCACCAAGGCCGAGTTGGCGGCGAGCACCAACGCCGACGGCCGCCAGGGCGACATCACCGAGGCGCTGCGTGGTGCGGACGTGCTGATCGGCGTCTCCGGCGGGCAGATCCCCGAGGCGGCCGTCGCCCAGATGGCACCCGGCGGGATCGTGTTCGCGCTGGCCAACCCGACCCCGGAGGTGCACCCCGAGGTGGCCACCCGGCACGTCGCGGTGGTCGCCACCGGCCGCAGCGACTTTCCCAACCAGATCAACAACGTGCTGGCCTTCCCCGGGGTGTTCCGGGGCGCGTTGGACGCGCGGGCCACCCGGATCACCGAGGGGATGAAGGTCGCCGCCGCCGACGCCATCGCCGGCGTGGTGGCCGAGTCGCTCACCGCCGACGCGATCGTCCCGTCGCCGCTCGACCCGCGCGTCGCCCCGGCCGTCGCCGAGGCCGTCGCCGAAGCGGCCCGCCGCGACGGAGTCGCCCGCCGGTAGGCGGGGCCCTTCTTAACGGGCGCTCAGCTTGTTACCGTGCCGATCATGCGTGCCGCCTTCGCCTCCCGCTTCGACGATGCCGATCCGCTCGCCGCCCTCACCGTCGGTGAGCGGCCCGAGCCGACCCACCCGGAGGACGACTGGGTGACCGTGCAGGTACGGGCCACCTCGCTCAACCACCACGACCTCTGGTCGCTGCGCGGCGTCGGTCTCACCGAGGCCCAGCTGCCGATGATCCTCGGCTGCGACGCGGTCGGCGTGGACGCCGAGGGCAACGAGATGGTCGTCTACCCGGTCGTCGTCACACCGGGTGACCCGCGCGGGGTCTCGATCCTGTCCGAGCACTTCGCCGGGACCCTCGCCGAGCGGGTCGCCGTACCCCGGTCGAACCTGATCCCACTGCCCGACGGCATGGCGGCGACCGACGCGGCGTGCCTGCCCACGGCCTGGCTGACCGCGTGGCGGATGCTGACCACCAAGGGCCGCGTCGCGGACGCCGACAGCGTGCTGGTGCAGGGCGCGGGCGGCGGCGTCGCGACCGCGGCCGTCGCGCTCGCTGTCGCGATGGGCAAGCGGGTGTACGCGACCAGCCGTGACGCCGCCAAGCGGGAGCGGATCACCGCCCTCGGGGCGACTGCCCTGGAGTCCGGTGCCCGGCTGCCGGAGCGGGTCGACGTGGTGATCGAGACGGTCGGCGCGGCGACGTTCGACCACTCGTTGAAGTCGGCCGCGCCGATGGCCCGGATCGTGGTCTCCGGCGCCACCGCCGGGCACCAGCCGTCGGTCAACCTGCGCCGGGTCTTCGCCATGCAGCTGGAGATCCTGGGGACCTCGATGGGCACGCCGGAGGAGCTGTACGAGCTGCTGGCGTTCTGCGCCGAGAACGAGGTCCGCCCGGTGATCGACACCGTGGTCCCGTTCAGCCGGGTCGAGGACGCCTTCGCCCGCCTGCACTCCGGCGACACCTTCGGCAAGATCGTCATCGACCACACCGCCTGACGCACGTCGTGCCCCCGCCGGACGCCGCCCGGCCGGCCGGCCCAGCCCAGCCCCAAGATCGCGCAACATCATGGAAATAGTGGCCTCCGCGTCGTGGGAGGCCACTGTTTCCTGGTTGTTGCGCGATCTTGAGCGGTCGGGATCTCAGAGGTGATCGTCGAAGGTGGCGATGTCGCCGCGCGTCGCGTCGGTGGGGATGCGCTTCTTGGCCTCCGCGTCGCCGTACAGCGACCAGCGCAGGAACTCGACGGACGTGTCCGAGACGACCCGCAGCGTCGCGGCGTCGCTGAGCAGCGCCCGCCCGTGGTCGCCCTTGGGCAGGCTGAGCAGCGCCTTCGGCCAGGGCACCTTGTCGTACGCCGCCTTGCCCGCCGCGTAGTCGACCACCTCGTCCAGCTCGCCGTGCACGAACAGCTGCGGCGCGGTCGCCCCTGCGAACGCCGTACCCACGCCGACGGCCGTACCGGCGAACACCACCCCGGCGTCCAGCCGCTCGTCCCGGCTGGCGGTGAAGAGGCCGATGGTGGTCACCCCGCCGGCCGAGTGCCCGGCCGCGGCGACCCGGTCGGTGGCCAGCCGGCCGCGCAGCCCGTCGCCGGCCTTGCCGTCGAGCGCCAGCACCTGGGTCAGCGCGTACGACACGTCGGCCGGCTGGTTGAGCACGTCGAGGATGTTGCCGTCGCTGCCCCGGGAGGTGTGCGGGAAGGTCGGCGCGGCCACCACGAAGCCCGCCGCCGCCCAGCGGGTCAGCAGGGTGGCGTAGTCCTCCGGCCGCCCGGTGAGGCCGTGGCTGAACATCACCACCGGAAACCGGCCCTGTGCCGCCGCCGCGGACCGCTTGACCGCGCCGCCGGACTCCCCGGCCGCCGGATACCAGAGCGTCACCGGCAGCGCGCGGCCGTCCCGGTTCAGCTTGAGCTGGCGTACGCCGACGCCGAAGGCGCTCTTCGGTGCGGTCCCGGCGGGTACCTGCGGCGTCGGCGTGGCGGCGGGCGGTGGCTCGGCCGGCGCCCGCCAGCTCTCGGTCTTGCGGGCGTCGGCGGAGCAGCCGACCAGGCCGGCCATGAGCAGGACGCTGGCCAGCAGCGTGGAGGTGACGCGACGCGACATGAAGCCAATTGTGCCCTGCCGCGCCGACCGGCTCGGCGCGGTTCGACGCGCGGTGGCCGCGGCGTGACCGGTTCGCTCAGGCCGCGGCGTGACCGGCTCGCTCGGGCCACGCCGTGACCGGTTCGCTCAGGCCGCGGCGCGGTCGGGGAGCGGGCGCCGTCGCCGGGCGGTGTCGGTCAGGGAGCGTGGCGGGAAGGCGGCGTTGGGGTCGTACCGGTTGGTTCCGGGCGGCACGATCTCGTCGATCCGGTCGAGGGTCGCGTCGTCCAGGGTGAGCGTGGCGCCCTTGAGCAGGTCCTCCAGGTGCGCCATGGTCCGCGGTCCGATGATCGCCGAGGTGACCGCCGGATGGGCCACGGTGAAGGCGATGGCGAGCTGTGGGAGCGTGCAGCCGATGCCCGCCGCGAGGTCGACGAGCTGCTCGACGATGTCGAGCTTGGCGGCGTTCTCGGCGAGCGTGGGATCGAACTGCGCCGGCCGGAGCACGGCACGCCCGGTCGACAGGTCGACGGGCCGGTCCCTGCGGTACTTCCCGCTGAGGAACCCGAAGGCGAGCGGACTCCAGACCAGCACCCCCATGCCGTAGCGCTGACAGACCGGCAGGGTCGACGCCTCGACCCCGCGGGCCAGGATCGAGTACGGCGGCTGCTCGGTGCGCAGCCGCCCGAGGCCGCGACGCTCGGAGACCTGGTGCGCCTCGACGATCTCCTCAGCGGGGAACGTCGAGCACCCGAAGGCGCGGATCTTTCCCTCGCGCACCAGGTCGGTGAGCACCGAGAGCGTCTCCTCGATGTCGGTCGAGGGGTCGGGGCGGTGGACCTGGTAGAGGTCGATCCAGTCGGTGCCCAGGCGCCGCAGGCTCCCCTCGACCGCCTTGAGGATCCAGCGCCGCGAGTTGCCACCCTGGTTGGGCCCCTCACCCATCGAAAAGTGCACCTTGGTGGCGAGGACGACGTCGTCCCGACGCCCCCGCAGCGCCTTGCCCACGATCTGCTCGGACTCGCCCCGGCCGTACATGTCGGCGGTGTCGACACAGTTGATGCCCTGGTCCAGGGCCGCGTGGACGATGCGGACGCAGTCGTCGTGGTCCGGGTTTCCGACGGCGCCGAACATCATGGTCCCGAGGCAGTGGGTGCTCACCTCGATGCCGGTGCCGCCGAGTGTGCGATAGCGCATGCCGATGCTCCCTTGGCGATGTCGTAACGATCACGGGGGACCCTAGGAGCTGGAGTCGGCTCTAGGTCAAGCCTCGTTACCCTGCTCGGCATGGCCGAGGACACCGTGAGTCTGAGCATCGGGCAGGTCGCCGAACGCACCGGCTTGAGCGTGCACGCCCTCCGCTTCTACGAGCAGGAGGGCGTCTTCGTCGATCCCGTACGCCGTGGGCCCGGTGGGCGTCGTGTCTACAGCCAGGACGACGTCGACTGGCTGACCGTCTGCATCATTCTCCGCGCCTCGGGCATGCCGTTGCCCGCGCTCCGCCGGTACACCGACCTCGTCCGGGAGGGCGCCGGCAACGAGGAGGAACGTCTCGCCCTCCTGCGCGAGCACCGGGAGCGCGTCACCAGCCAGATCGGCAGGCTCACCCAGTGCCTGGACCTGATCGGCTTCAAGGTCGGGGTGTACGAGGACCTTCTCGACGGAGCCCAGCCCGCAGTCGAGCCAGGTCGTCCGCGTCCTTCGGACGGCGGGGCCGCTCCGGCATCCACACCGGGTACATCTGCTTGAACTCGATCTGGGCCGGTACCGAGATCGTCGGCACGGTCAACGGGCCGAGCCGGCCGGGTGGTGCGTCCAGCATCCCGACCGGCAGTGGCGTGCCGGCCCAGGACCCGGCACCCACCGTCGGTCGACCGGCGTCGTCGCGACCCAGGTACGCGAAGCTCACCTCCACGTCGGCGGCGAACAGGTCGAGCTGTAGCTCCACCGGCATCCGAGGATCGGGTCGCCAGCCCCGGGCCAGCAGCAGGGCTGCCAGCCGGGCCGCGTCCTCGCGCCAGCAGTACCAGTCGACGTCGACGTGCGGTCGGGACACCTGGCCGAGCTGGAAGTCCATCGCCCAGCCGCCACGCAACCACACCGGAATGCCGGCCGATCCGGCCACCTCGACCACTTCGGCGATGCTCGCCAACTGGCGGCGCGCGAGGTCGTCCACCGGGGCACCCTAGCGGCACTTGCGAGTGCACGGGGGAGGGCCTCAGTGGGCAGCAAGCGCTTGTCGTGTGCGGCCACCGCCACCGCCGCTAGGTGAGGCGGGACTCGTAGTGGGTGCCGGGCGTGCGCGCGTCGGTGGGCAGGCGGGCGCCGGCGGTCCGGTCACCGTAGAGGGTCCAGCGCAGGAAGTCGGTGGTGGTGGCGAGGACGGCGGCGAATCCGGGGTTGCCCGGCGTGAGGTACGCGCCGTGGTCCTGGCCGAGCACACTGACGAACACCGCCGGTCCCGGGGTACGCGCGTACGCCGCCCGGCCGACCGTCACCGGCACCACCGGGTCGGCCGTGCCGTGCACGAAGAGCACCGGTGCGGTCGGTCCGGCGAAGCTGCCCGGCAGCCCGCCGCCGGCGATCACGATGCCCCCGCGCAGCCGGGCCGGGTGGCCCTCGGTGAACATGCCGGAGGTGGTGAAGCCGCCCGCCGAGTGACCGGCGGCGGCGATCGACGTGAGGTCCAGGTGGCCGGCGAGCGGATCACCCGGGTCGCCGTCGAGGCGGCCCAGGTGCCGGATCAGCCGCCAACCGTCGGCGGGCTGGTTGCGCACGTCGGCCCGGGTGAAGTGCGCGGCACCCGCGCTGGTGTGCGGGTACGCGGGCGCCGCCACCACGAAACCGGCCGCCGCCCAGCGGGTGGTCAGCCCGGCGTGCAGCTCGGGTCGACTGTGCAGCCCGTGGCTGTAGATCACCACCGGGAAGCGGCCGGCGGCCACCCCGTCGGTCCCGGCCGGATACCAGATGGTCACCGGCAGGGGGCGCGCCGAGCGCGGATCGAGGGTGAGCGTACGCACGCCGACGACGTACGACCCCTCGGGCGCTCGGCGCGCGGACGGCGGCCCGGTGGAGCCGCCCGCCACGGCGGTGGCCGGCGCGCAACCGGCCAGCAGCGCTGTCACCAGTACGGCGACCAGCCGTCCCGCCCCCACCGTTTCACCGTAGGTGCCCGGGCACGTCCGGCGGCCCCGCCGTCCGGCCCGGCTCTGCCCGCCACCCGGTCGGGTCGCCTCCGCCGGCCGGCTCGACCCGGTGGGACGGCGGAGGCGGGGGCGGCGCTCGGCGACCGGCTTCGCTAGGGTCACCGACATGGCTGAGAACTACACCGACCCCAGCGGCAACACCGAGGCGTTCCGCGCCTTCACCCAGACGCCGGAGGCCGCCGGACCGGCCGACGCGCCGTCCCGCCTGCCGCTCATCGTCGGTGCGGCGGTGGTCGTCGTACTGCTGGTGGCCCTCGTCGCCTGGCTGGCGATGCGCTGACCAGCCGGCGCGGCAGTGCGCTGACCGGGCGGGTCGGGGGCTTCAGTGCGCCCCGACCACGTCCCGGGTCTGCCGGGCGATCTCCCGTTCCTCATCGGTGCGGATGACACAGACGCTCACCTCGGCGTCGTCCGGCGAGATCAGCCGGTCGCCGTCACCGTTGTTGCGCGCCTCGTCGACGGTGATGCCGAGCCGGGCCAGCCCGGCCAGCGCGGCGGCCCGGACGGGCGCGGCGTGCTCGCCCACGCCGGCGGTGAACGCGATCGCGTCCACGTGGCCGAGCAGCGCGTAGTACGCGCCGACGTACCCGGTGATCCGCTGGCAGTACACGTCGAAGGCCAGCGCGGCTGCCCGGTCCCCGGCCGCCCTGCGCTGCAGCACCTCGCGCATGTCGTTGACGCCGGTCAACCCCAGCAGCCCGCTGCGGTGGTTGAGCAGGTCGTCGATGTCGTCGACCGACAGCCCGCCCTCCCGCCGCAGGTGGAAGATCACGGTCGGGTCGAGGTCGCCGCTGCGCGTGCCCATCACCAGCCCCTGAAGGGGCGACATCCCCATCGAGGTGGCGACGCTGCGGCCGTTCGCGACCGCGCAGGCGCTGGCCCCGTTGCCCAGGTGCAGGGTGATGGTGTTGAGCTGCTCGTACGGGCGGCCCAGCAGCTCGGCGGTACGCCGGGAGACGTACGCGTGCGAGGTGCCGTGGAAGCCGTACCGGCGGATGCCGTACCGCTGCGCGGTGTCCAGGTCGATCGCGTAGGTCGCGGCGGCCTCCGGCAGGGTGTGGTGGAACGCCGTGTCGAAGACGGCGACCTGCGGGACGTCCGGCAGCGCCGCCCGGGTCACCTCGATGCCGGCCAGGTTGGCCGGGTTGTGCAGCGGGGCGAGCGGCACCAGATCCTTGATCGCGGCCAGCACCGCGTCGTCGATGAGGACCGGGGTGGTGAACTTCCGTCCGCCGTGCACCACCCGGTGCCCGACCGCGGTGAGCCCGTTCAGGTCCAGACCGGCCAGGATCTGCCGGACGGCGCTGGCGTGGTCCGCCGGGCCGCCGCCGGGCTCACCGACCCGCTCGACAGTGCCCTGGTCGAGGGGCCGGTCCCCGTCGTAGTGGCGCCACTTCACCGACGACGACCCGCAGTTGAGCACCAGCACCCGACTCATGACGCCTCCTCGGCGGCCGCCTGGATGGCGGTGATCGCCACCGTGTTGACGATGTCCGGCACGGTCGCGCCGCGGGACAGGTCGTTCACCGGCCGGCGCAGGCCCTGCATGACCGGGCCGACGGCGACCGCCCCGGCCGAGCGCTGCACCGCTTTGTACGTGTTGTTGCCCGTGTTGAGGTCCGGGAAGATGAAGACCGTGGCCTGGCCGGCGACCGGGCTGTCGGGCAGCTTCGTCGCCGCCACGGCGGGGTCGATCGCCGCGTCGTACTGGATCGGCCCCTCGACCAGCAGGTCGGGCCGACGCTCCCGGACCAGCGCGGTGGCCGCGGCGACCTTCTCCACGTCTTCGCCCGCGCCGGAGCTGCCGGTGGAGTACGACAGCATGGCCACCCGGGGTTCGATGCCGAAGCGGGCGGCGGTGTCGGCCGACGAGATCGCGATGTCGGCGAGCTGGGCGGCGTCCGGGTCGCGGTTGACCGCACAGTCGCCGTAGACCAGCACCCGGTCGGCGAGCAGCATGAAGAAGACGCTGGAGGCCACCGAGACCTCCGGCACGGTACGGATGATCTCGAACGCGGGCAGGATGGTGGCGGCGGTGGTGTGCGTGGCCCCCGAGACCATGCCGTCGGCGTACCCGGCGTTCACCATGAGCGTCCCGAAGTAGTTGGGCTGGGCCACGATGTCGTGCGCCAGCTCGGCGGTGACGCCCCGGTGGGCGCGCAGCCGCGCGTACTCGGCCGTGAACTCGTCGCGCCACCCGCTGGTGGCCGGGTCGACGAGCCGCGCGTCGCCGAGGTCGATGCCCAGCTCGCGGGTGCGCCGGGCGATGTCGTCGGGGCGGCCGAGCAGCGTCAGGTCGGCCACGCCCCGGCGCAGCAGGATCTCCGCCGCCCGCAGGATGCGCTCCTCGGCGCCCTCGGGCAGCACCAGGTGCCGGGGCTTCGAGCGGGCCCGGTCGATCAGCTCGTTCTCGAACATCAGCGGGGTGACCCGCGTCGAGCGGCTGACCCGCAGCCGGCGGGCCAGGTCGTCGGTGTCCACGCAGCGTTCGAACGCGCCGAGCGCGGCCTCCACCTTGCGGGGGTTGGCCACGCTGGGCCGCCCCTCGATCCGGCTGGACGCGGCCACCGTGTCGTAGCTGTCGCTGCCGACGGAGAGCACGGCCAGGCCGGTGTTCAAACCCTCCACCAGCCGCATCACCCGCGGGTCGGGTTGCTCGCCGAGGGTGAGCACGAGCCCGGCCACCGACACCTGCCCGGCCACGTGCGCGGCGCTGGCGGCGACGAGCAGGTCGGCCCGGTCCCCGGGGGTGATCACCAGAGCGCCCTCGGTGAGGTGGCCCAGCAGGGTCGGCACGTGTGCCGCGCCGACCACGAAGTCCAGCACGTCCCGGCCGAGCGCCGCGTCGTCCCCGGCCAGCAGGGTGGCGCCGAGCGCCGCCGCCACCTCGGCCACCGTCGGCGCCGACACGCTCGGCACCTCCGGGATGGCGTACGCCGGCACGGGCAGCTCCGGCAGCGTCATCGGCTCGGACACCCGGTTGGCGATCACCGCCAGCACCGTCGCGCCCAGGTCGGCCACATCGTGGTACGCCCCGCGCATGGCCGCCGCGACGGCCGTCGGCTCCTGCTCGTAGCCGTCCACCACCGGCACCACCACGCTGCCGAACTCGGTGGCCAGCCGGGCGTTGAAGGCCAGCTCGCGGGGGTGCGCCGGGTCGCCCGGCTCGTCGAAGTCACTGCCCACCACGACCACCGCCGGGCACTGCCGCTCCACCGCCCGGTACCGCTGGACGACAGCGGAGATCAGCTCTTCCCGTCGGCCGTCGGCGACCAGCCTGGCCGCCTCGGCGTAGGTGGATCCGGCCAGCTCGGCGAGCGGCACCTCGACGCGGTACCGCTCGCTCAGCAGCGCGAGGATCGGGTCCGGGCCGGTGTCGGCCACCAGCGGCCGGAACACACCGATCCGCCCGACCTGGCGGGACAGCAACTCGGCCAGCCCGAGGGCGATGGTCGACTTGCCCCCGCCCGAACCGACGCTGGTCAGATACACGCTGCGCGCCACGGCCCCACGCTACAAGATCGTGGTGGTCGTCGTCGGTCACCTCTCGTCAGCACATCGACCTGGCGGGCCAGCCGGAGTGTCCGCTGGAGGTTGCGCTCCCGGACCTGTTCCTGTCGGGGGTCAGGGCGAGTCCCGTCCGCTCAGGACGCGGCTGTCGCGGACGTCGGCCCGATCGTCTCGGCGGACGGTGGTGCGTCGGGCAGCCCGGCCATCCGGAAGATCGCGTCGCTCTTGACGACCCAGGCGGTGCCGAAGGCGGCCACGGCGAGGGTCTCGCACCACAGCAGCGGCTGGAGGGCGTGGCGGACGTCGGTGGGCAGCGCCCCGCTCGCCAGCGCGCCTGCGATCGCCGCCAGGATGAGCAGGCCGCACGCGCGGTAGCAGCGGTTGGCGGCGCGTCGGGGCGGCACCCCAGCACGGTCGGGTCGGGTGAACAGGAACAGGCAGAAGGCGGCGAGCAGGACGAACAGCGACCCGGCGGCGGCCTGGTGCACCAGACCGACCAGCCGGCTGTCGCCTCCGGTCGGCCCGTGTACCGGAAACAGGGCCACCAGGATCGCGAGCGTCCCGGCGATCGTGCCTAACAGGTCGTCCGGCCAGCGGTAGCGGTAGGCGATCAGGAACACCCCGATCGCGCACAGTGCGCCGACGAAGATGTTGCGCATCTCGGTGTGGTAGTAGGCGCTGAGCGAGTCGAGGACGACGACGCGACGGCTGGCGACCATGTGGCCGACCACCAGTGCGACGGGCAGGGCCAAGCCGACCGAGCCGATGCCGAGGCGCAGGTGGCGTACGGTCGCGGTGTCCTGCGGCGGGTTGCCGGGCTGGTGTTTCATGGTCGTCTCCTGGCGCCGGGGTGGCGTCCGGTGAGGGTCGAGGAGACCCGCGCACGCCGCCCCACCAGTGCACATCACACAGAGAGACGGGTCAACCGCCGAGGGTCACTCGTCGTCGGGATCGTCCAGGCGGGCCAGGTAGGTGGCCAGGCGCTCGATCGGGGTCTCGAACTCGGGGTTGAGGTCGACGAAGTCGCGCAGGCGCTCGCCCAGCCACTCCAGGGTCACCTGCTCGTCGCCCCGGCGCTCGACCAGCTCCTCGATGCCACGGTCGGTGAAGTACACGGCGTACGTCCTCGTGCTCGGCCCGGCGCGGGCCGGGCGGGTCGGTGGTTCGGATGGACCGACGCGAGCCGGGGCAGGACCGTGGGAAAACGGCCCTGCCCCGGCTCGCGTGGCGCGGTCAGGTCACGGGCGGGGGAGTGCCGCCTCGATGAGCGCGGTCTGCTCGACCTCGTGGGTCTTGGCCGAGCCGACCGCCGGGGCCGCCGCGGCCGGGCGGGAGATCCGCCGCAGCCGGACGTCGGTGAGGTGCTCCAGCAGGTTGAGCGCCACGAACGACCAGGCGCCCTGGTTGGCCGGCTCCTCCTGCACCCAGGCGAAGTCCTCCGCGTTCGGGAACTGCGCCAGGGCGGCCCGGATCTCCTCCACCGGCAGCGGGTACAGCTGCTCGATCCGGATGATCGCCGTGTCGGTGATGCCGCGCTCCTGCCGGGCCTGGAACAGGTCGTAGTAGACCTTGCCCGAGCAGAGCAGCACCCGCTTCACCGACTCCGGTGCCGGGGCGGCGGTGTCGCGCAGCACCGGCTGGAAGGTGCCGGTGGTGAAGTCCTCCACCGACGAGACGCAGAGCTTGTGCCGCAGCAGCGACTTCGGCGTGAACACCACGAGCGGCTTGCGCTTCGGCGACAGGGCTTGGCGGCGCAGCAGGTGGAAGTAGTTCGCCGGGGTCGTCGGAATGGACACCCGCATGTTGTCCTCGGCGCACATCTGCAGGAACCGCTCCGGGCGACCGGAGGTGTGGTCCGGGCCCTGGCCCTCGTGGCCGTGCGGCAGCAGCAGGGTCACCGCGGAGCGCTGACCCCACTTCACCTCACCGGAGGAGATGAACTCGTCGATCACCGACTGGGCGCCGTTGACGAAGTCACCGAACTGGGCCTCCCAGGCGACCAGCGCGTTGACGTTCTCCACCGAGTACCCGTACTCGAAGCCCATCGCCGCGTACTCGCTCAGCAGCGAGTCGTGCACGAAGAACCGGGAGCGCTCGCCGTCGCCGGTGAGCGACTTCAACGGCAGGTAGTCGTCGCCGGTGCGGTGGTCGACCACCGACGCGTGCCGCTGGACGAAGGTGCCGCGCCGCGAGTCCTGCCCGGCGAGCCGGACGGTGACCCCGTCGTGCAGCAGCGCCCCGAACGCGATGATCTCGCCGAAGCCCCAGTCGATGTTGCCCTCGACGGACATCTTGGCCCGCCGGTCGAGCAGCTGCTGGATCCGCTTGTGCGGAGTGAAGCCCTCGGGCAGGTTGACGTGGGCCTCGCCGATCGCCTTCACCACGGCGGCGTCGGTGGCGGTGTCGACCGCCGGCTCCGGCTCCTCCTCGTGGCGGGGGCGGTTGAGCTGGCGCGGCGTGGCGGCGGCGTCCCGGGTGGCCTTGAAGACCTTCTCCAGTTGCGCCTGGTAGTCGCGCAGCAGCTCCTCCGCGTCCTCCACGGTGATGTCGCCGCGACCGATCAGCTCCTCGGTGTAGAGCTTGCGCACCGAACGCTTCGAGTCAATGATCTTGTACATCTGAGGGTTGGACATCGACGGGTCGTCGCCCTCGTTGTGGCCGCGCCGGCGGTAGCAGACCATGTCGATCACGACGTCCTTGTTGAACGCCTGCCGGTACTCGAAGGCCAGCCGGGCCACTCGGACCACGGCCTCCGGGTCGTCGCCGTTCACGTGGAAGATCGGCGCCTGGATCATCCGGGCCACGTCGGTGCTGTAGAGGCTGGACCGGCTGTACTCCGGGGCGGTGGTGAAGCCGACCTGGTTGTTGACCACCACGTGCACGGTGCCGCCGGTGCGGTAGCCGCGCAGCTGCGACAGGTTGAGCGTCTCGGCGACCACACCCTGCCCGGCGAACGCGGCGTCGCCGTGCACCGCCAGCGGCAGCACGGTGTAGCCCTCCAGCTTGAGGTCGATCCGGTCCTGCTTGGCCCGGACGATGCCCTCCAGCACGGGGTCGACGGCCTCCAGGTGCGACGGGTTCGCCACCAGGGACACCTTGACGACGTGCTCGCCGTCCGGGGTGGTGAACTTGCCGTTCTGACCCAGGTGGTACTTCACGTCGCCGGAGCCCTGCGTCGAGCGCGGGTCGAGGTGACCCTCGAACTCCGAGAAGATCTTCTCGTACGGCTTGCCGACGATGTTGGCCAGCACGTTGAGCCGGCCCCGGTGGGCCATGCCGATGACGACCTCGTCCAGCCCGCTCTCGGCGGAGGACTCGAGCACCTCGCCCAGCAGCGGAATCAGCGACTCGCCACCCTCCAGCGAGAAGCGCTTCTGGCCGACGTACTTGGTCTGCAGGAAGGTCTCGAACGCCTCGGCGGCGTTGAGCCGGTTGAGTACGTGCTTCTGCTCGTCGGGGGACGGCTTCTCGTACTTGCGCTCGATCCGCTCCTGGATCCAGCGCCGCTCCTCCGGGTCCTGGATGTGCATGTACTCGATGCCGACGCGCCGGCAGTACGAGTCGCGCAGCACGCCGAGGATCTCGCGCAGCTTCATCCGCTGGCGGCCGGCGAAGCCGTTGACCGGGAACTCGCGGTCCAGGTCCCACAGGGTCAGCCCGTGCTGGAGGACGTCCAGGTCGGGGTGCTTGCGGATGGTGAATTCCAGCGGGTCGGTGTCGGCCATCAGGTGACCGCGCACGCGGTACGCGTGGATCAGCTCGTGCACCCGGGCGGTCTTGTTGATCTGACCCTCGGAGTTGACGGCCACGTCGCGCACCCAGCGCACCGGCTCGTACGGGATGCGCAGCGAGGTGAAGATCTCGTCGTAGAAGCTGTGCTCGCCCAGGATCAGCTCGTGCATGACCTTGAGGAACTCGCCGGACTGCGCGCCCTGGATGATCCGGTGGTCGTACGTGCTGGTCAGCGTGATGACCTTGCTGACCGCCAGCTCGGCGAGAGTCGCCTCGGACATGCCCTGGTAGGGGGCCGGGTACTCCATCGCGCCGACGCCGATGATCGCGCTCTGCCCCTGCATGAGCCGCGGCATGGAGTGCACTGTGCCGATGCCGCCCGGGTTGGTCAGCGAGATCGTGGTGCCGGAGTAGTCCTCCATGGTCAGCTCGTTGCGCCGCGCCCGCCGGACCACGTCCTCGTACGCCTGCCAGAACTGCCGGAAGTCCATCTGCTCGCAGCCCTTGATGGAGGGGACCACCAGGTTGCGGCTGCCGTCCGGCTTGGCCAGGTCGATCGCGATGCCGAGGTTGACGTGCGCCGGGCGGACCACGGCCGGCTTGCCGTTGGCCTCGGCGAAGGAGTTGTTCATCTCCGGGTGCTGGACCAGCGCCCGGACCATCGCGTAGCCGACCAGGTGGGTGAAGCTGACCTTGCCACCGCGCCCCCGGGCGAGGTGGTTGTTGATCACGATGCGGTTGTCGACCAGCAGCTTCGCCGGGACCGCGCGGACGCTGGTCGCGGTGGGCACGCTCAGCGAGGCGTCCATGTTCTGCACGATCTTCGCGGCGACACCCCGCAGCGGGGTGGTCTGCGGGCCGTCGGCGCTCGGCGCGGCGGCCTTCGCGGCCGGCTTGGCCGGTGCGGCCTTCTCCGGGGTGGCCTTCGCGGGCGCGGCCTTGGCCGGTGCCGACGGCGCCGCGGCCGTCTTGCTGGCGGCGGCGGTCGGCTTCGCCGGGGCGCTGGGCTGGCTGACCGTGGCCGCCGGCTCCGGCTGGCCGTCCGGCTCGGGCGCGGCGGCGGGCTTGCCCGACGTCTCAGCCCTGCGCGGTGTGCCGGCGCCGGGCGCCGGCCGGTAGTCGGCGAAGAAGTCGTGCCAGGCCGAATCGACGCTCGTTGGGTCGGCGAGGTACCGCTGGTACATCTCCTCGACGATCCACTCGTTCGGGCCGAAACCCGCCAGTGGGTTCTCCTGCGAAGTCTGCTGGGTCGACACGGCCGGTAATCGCCTCTTTCACGCGGGTTTATGTGTCACGCGGTGTCCGTCGCGTCCAGTTGATGGACCACGGACAGGACGACTCCCAGGCTACGCCGTAAGGATCCCGGCGGCATTTCCGCCTCGGTCGGGTGGCCGGTTTCACAGAAGATGCCAGAAGTTCACCAACCCCTGCGCGACCCGTCGCCGGCTGGTACGGCTGGTACCGCCAGATTGAGTACCGGTACGGATGTCCCGGGCCAACGCCGTCCGCGACGATCGGGCGCATGGATCATGACGGGGTACGGGGGCGCTACGGCCGGAGCATGGCGGTGGCGTCCGGTTGGTACGTCACCGCGATCGCGGCCATGGCGGTGGGCACGACGAGCGTGCCGCACGACGACTGCGCGGCCTGGTTCAGCTGCCTGTCGCCGGGCGAGTCGCTGGTGTTCGTCGCTCTGGTGTGGGGCACGCCGGTGCTCCTCGGGCTGCTGGTCGTGACGGCGCTGGTGACCGCGCTGGTCGTCCGACTCGTCCCCTCGGCGGTGCTCGCCGGCACCACGGCCGCGGTGCTCAGCGTCGGGGTCTGCGCCGCCGTGTACCTGGGTCGCTCGTGAAGCGGCTCGGCCTCGGCGGGCTCTTCTTCGCCTGGCTCTACGGGGTGCCGTTCCTGCTGCTGGTGGGCCTGATCCGGCGCTTGGCCAGGCCGTACACGCCGACCGCGGACGAGGCGCAGGCGTTCGGCGCGACCACGGACGCCCTGCTGACGACCGGGCTCGTGCTCAACGCGGTGCTTCCGGTGCTCGGCCTGCTGCTGGCCGGGTTGGCGGGGGAGGCCCTCTGGCGTCGGCACTTCGCCGGGGCGCTCGGCGGGACGGTGCTGCTGTACGTGGCGGTCGCCCTGGTCGCCAGCCTGACCACCGGTGGGCTGACCGGGCACATTCCCGCCGACCAGGAGCCCGACCCGGTGGTCACCCAGTGCATTCCGATCAGCGGCGGCCGGGGCTGCCCGGGCGGGTGAGGTGCCGGCAGCCCGGCGGGGCCGGAGCCGGCCCGGGGTGGCGGCCGTGCCGCCGCCACCCCGGAACTCGCGTCGGTCAGGAGATGTCGCGCCGACGCATCAGCAGGGTGCCGACCACGCCGGTGACCACCGCGTACCCGATGAGCACGGCGGCGCCCGCCCAGCGCGGCGGGTTACCCGGGATGTCCGCCCCGGTGACCATCAGCGACGAGGCCAGCGACGGCACCAGCAGTTGCAGGTTGTTGATCCAGTCACCCCACCGGTTGGCCAGGATGGTGATCACCAGGATGGCGCCGATCGAGCCGCCCAGGTAGAGCAGGATGCCGGTCACGGTGGCGCCGATCTGGCTGCGGATCAGCACGCCGATGCCGACGCCGAACACCGCCCAGAGCAGGTACGCGAGCAGGTTCAACCCGATCGCCCGCCAGGCCGCGTCGTTGCCCAACTGTGAGTCCACCCCGACGGCGTTCAGCACCGCCGAGCCGGCGATCAGGTTGAACACGGTGGTGACCAGCCAGAACAGCAGCGCCAGCACACCCGCCGCGACCAGCTTGGCGATCATCACCGCGGTGCGGTGCGGGTTGGTCAGGAACGTGGTGGTGACCGTCTGGTGGAAGAACTCGCTCGTCACCACGATGATGCCGAGCAGCATCACGATCAGCAGGCCGAAGAACTGCCCGGTGGTGAACAGGTTCGACGAGAGCGCGTCCGGGGTGGCCGCCGCAGCGATCTGGTCCGCCTGCTCGCCCGACACCTCGCCGAGGTTGTTGCTGGTCAACGCGTCGGCCTGCAACCAGTTGATGAGCAGCGTGAGCGCCCACAGCGGCAGGCTGATCAGCGCGAAGACCCACCAGGTGTTGGTGGTACGGATCTTGAGCAACTCGGATCGGACGAGGTTCATCGGATGCCCGCCTTTCCGGCCGTCAGCTCCAGGAAGACCCGTTCCAGGTCGGGCCGTTCGGTGGTCAGTTCGTGCAGTTCCACACCGGCGGCCAGGGCGGCCCGGCCGATCGTCGGGGCGTCCACCCCGGAGACCAGCAGGATGCCCTGCTCGTCGGTGTCGACCGTGGCCGACTGCGCCTTCAACGCGGTGGTCAGCGCCTCGGCCTGCGGGGTGCGGACCCGGACCCGGGCGCCCTGCGCCATCGACCCGAGCACCTGCTCGACCGGACCCTGCCGGACCAGCTGGCCCGCCGCGATGATCACCACGTCGTCGGCGAGCAGCTGCATCTCCGACAGCAGGTGGCTGGAGACCAGCACCGTGCGGCCCTCGTGGGCGAGGTTCTTGAGGAACCCGCGCATCCACCGGATGCCCTCCGGGTCCAGCCCGTTGGCCGGCTCGTCGAGGATCAGCACCCGCGGGTCACCGAGCATCGCGGCGGCGATACCGAGCCGCTGCTTCATGCCCAGCGAGTAGCCCTTGAACTTGCGCTTCGCCGCCGGGGTCAACCCGACCAGCTCCAGCGCCTCGTCGGCCCGGGACTTGGGCAGGCCGGCCGCCGCGCAGATCACCCGCAGGTGGTTGATGCCGGTGCGGCCCTTGTGCGCGCTGGACGCCTCCAGGATCGCGCCGACGTGCCGCAGCGGGTCGGCGAGATCGGCGTAGCGCTGCCCGCTGATGGTGGCGGTGCCCCCGGTCGGCGTGACCAGGTTGAGCAGCATGCGCAGCGTGGTGGTCTTACCGGCGCCGTTCGGGCCGAGGAAGCCGGTCACCCGCCCCGGTGCCACGGTGAAGGACAGGTTGTTCACCGCCCGCACGTTCTTGTACTGCTTCGTCAGACCGGACACCACGATCTGACCGTCGCTGGTGGGGCTTCGCTGCCCGTCAGTCATCGTTCTCCTCCCGTGTGGCGTCGAGGTACGCCGTGGCACAGCGTGACGGTACCGAGCAACAAGGTCAATCAGGCTCGGTCCCTACGGCGTGGTCCCCCTTGGGGTGGAGTCGTCTCCTCCCTGCGGACGACGGCGGGGCCTCAGCGGGCGATCCAGGTGGCCCGGGCCGAGCCGAGCAGCGCGCCGCCGGGGCCGTACAGGCTGGTGTGCACAAGCGCCTTGCGGCCGTCGACCCCGATCAGCGCGCCGGTCACCACGCACTCGTCGCCCGGCGCCGGCCGGGCGGTGACCACCGCGGCGATCCGGCCGAGCAGGTACGGGCGGCCCGGCGCGAGCACCGTCCAGCCGCCGGGGCAGTCCAGCGCGGCCCAGACCGTGGCATCGCTGACCTGCTCGGGTGCGCGGAACGGCGCGGCGGTCCGGCCGTCCGGCAACCGGCCGGGGAAGATCCGCAACCCGTCGTTCCGGCTCGGACCGCAGACGAAACACTCTGGGTACGGATGCTCGACGAACCCGGGGTAGCGGGTCGACGCCTGCACCGCCGTCTCCCGGTCGACCGGCGGCACGACGGCGTCCACGACACCGGCGGGGCGGACCTCGGCCACCAGTTCGCCGGCCGGGTCCCGGACCTCGCCGTCGACCAGGCTCAGCGCCGTCTCCAGCGGCGGTGGCCGACGCAGCGTCACCTCCACCGGTCCGGATCCACCGGCGGCGGCGGCGAAGAGGCCGGCGCTCCAGCCGCCGTTGCCCGAGCCGGTGGGCCCGTTGTAGCGGGACTCGATGCGCATGGGCGACCTCCGTGTGGCGTGGGGCGGCGCCGTCGCCGGCCCGCTGGGCAGCCTCGCACGGACCGGGTCGGAGGCATCCGCCGGCCGGCGTTCATCCGATCGACACCAGTGGTGCGATCCGATGGCAACCCGGGGCACCTACACAGATCCCATGGCCGTTCTGCATGTCGCTGGCGCACCCCTGACGACCAGCGGATACACCCTGCTGATCGCCGACGACCCCACCCAGGTCGCGGCCGCGCAACGCCTGCGCCACGAGGTGTTCGCCACCGAGTTGGGTGCCACCCTCGCACCCGGCGGCGCCGGGTTGGACGTGGACCCCTTCGACGTCCACTGCGACCACCTCATCGTCCGCGAGGACAGCACCGGGCAGGTGGTCGGCACGTACCGGTTGTTGCCGCCGGGGCGTACCGACCGGCGGTACGCCGAGGACGAGTTCGACCTCGGCGCGCTGGACCCACTGCGCGACGACCTCGTCGAGACGGGTCGCTCCTGCGTGCACCCGGACCACCGCTCCGGTGCGGTGATCAACCTGATGTGGGCGGGGCTCACCCGGTACCTGCACCTGCGCGGCTCCCGCTGGCTCGGCGGCTGCGCCTCGGTGCCGGTCGACGACGGTGGTCGGACGGTCGCCGGGGTGTGGGCCCAGGCCCAGGCCCGGCACCTGTCGCCCCCGCCGTTGCGGGTGCGCCCACTGCGCCCGTGGTTCGCCGAGCCGGCCGCCGCCCCGGCTGCCCCGGCCTGCGCCACCGACCCGGCCGCTCGGGTGGCGGTGCCGCCGCTGCTGCGTGGTTACCTGCGGCTCGGCGCGTGGATCTGTGGTGAGCCCGCGTACGACCCCGACTTCGGGTGCGCGGACTTCTACGTGCTCTTCTCCCTGGACCGGATGAACCCGCGCTACCTGCGGCACTTCCTGGGCGGGGACCAGCGGTGACCCTCGGAGCGCGGGACCTGTGGCGGCCCTTCTCGGGCTGCGACGACGACTGCCTGCCGGCGGCCGGCGAGGTGCCCACGGTGCCGGTGGTTCGCCGGGTGCTCCGGTTGGTCGCGGCGAGCGGGATGCTGCTGGCCGGGGTGGGAGTGGCGGTGCTGCTGCCCGTGCTGCCGGCGCGTGAGCGGCAGGCGGTGCTGCGCGGCTGGGCCCGCGGCACCGTTCGCGCGTTCGGCGTCCGGCTGGTGATCCGGGGTCGGCTGCCCCGGCGGCGCGCGCTGCTGGTCGCCAACCACGTCTCGTGGCTGGACATCCTCGCCGTCCTGGCGGTCGCGCCCACCCGCATGGTGGCGAAGCGGGAGATCCGGTCCTGGCCGGTGGTCGGGCTGCTCGCCGCGGCGGCGGGCACGGTCTTCGTGGACCGGTCCCGGCCGCGGGCGCTGCCGGCAACCGTGCGCCGGCTCGCCGACACGCTGCGCGCCGGCCGGTCGGTAGCGGTGTTTCCCGAGGGTACGACCTGGTGTGCCGGGGACGGCGCGGACGGGTGCCGCCCCGGGGGCGGCTTCCGGCCCGCGATGTTCCAGGCCGCCGTCGACGCGGGCAGCCCGGTGGTGCCGCTGCGGCTCGGGTACCGGTGCGACGCCACCGGCGCGGTCACGACGGTCGCCGCCTTCCTCGGCGCGGACACCCTGCTGCGCTCGGTCGCTCGGGTGGTCGCGGCGCGGCAACTGGTGGTCTCGGTGACGATCGCCGCCGCGCTGCACCCGGCTGGCGACGCCGACCGGCGGTTGCTGGCCCGGGCCGCCGAGTCTGCCGTACACCTGATGCCGGTTGTCCCGACGCGGACCAGGCTGCGGCCGGTCCCCACCATGACCCCGGCGGGTTCCGTGCCGCAGGTGCCGGCCGGGACCTGGACCTGGCGGCCTGAGAGGAGGATTCATCGCTTGAACACGCGCCGATTCCGGCGCCGGAGTAGGTCGGATCGCCCTTTGCTCTGCTTCAACCCACGCAACACTTGCGGCCCGCTTGTGTTGCCTGGGTTGAAGCAGAGCAAAGGAGGCGACCGGAGCATCCCTTCCCCTCGTCGTTGGAAGGCCGGGGCTGGTGGCTGGCGCCGTGGTCAGGGTCGCGGTGACGACTCGCGACAGTCTTGTGTGTCGCGATGTATCGCGTTAGGGTTTCCTCGTCGGCGCGCGTGGGCGCGTCGCCGAGGGGAGGACGTCATGGCCGGATGGACGGTCGACAGCCCGCAGCGGCTCACCGTGGACGGCCCGGTCACCCGGCTGGACGTCCGCCTGATCAGTGGACGACTCAACGTCGTCGCCACCGACGGCCCGACCCGGATCGACGTCACCCACGTCGGCCGTCGGCCCGTCCTGATCGACCACTCCGACGGCCGGCTCACCATCCGTCAGGAACGCGGCCACGGCTGGTCGGAGGTCCTGCGGTGGTTCCAGATGATCCACCGCTATCCGCGGGTGGACGTCTCCGTCGCCGTGCCCGCCGATGTCCTCGCCGACCTGGACCTGGTCTCCGGGTCGCTGGTCGCCTCCGGTCTGCGGCGGCAGACCACGGCCCACGTCGTCTCCGGCCAGATCACCCTGATGGGCCTGCGCGGCAGCACATCCGCGAAGATCACCTCCGGGCCGGTGGAGGCGCTCGGCGTGCGCGGTGACCTCACCCTGGAGACCGTCTCCGGGGAGGTGACCCTCGCCGACAGCGCCGCCGACCGGGTACGGGCGCAGACCGTCTCCGGCGCCATCACCTGCGACCTGGACAACCCCCGACGCAGCGAGATCCGGCTCACCACCATCTCGGGCAGCATCACCGTCCGGGTCCGCGAGGACAGCGACCTCGCCGTCCGGCTGAACACCGCCTCCGGTCGGATCACCAGCGGCTTCCCGCAGGTGCGCAACTCGCGATTCCCGCTTCCGAGCAGCGAGGGGGTGCTCGGCGCCGGCGAAGGTAAGCTCTGGGCCTCCGCGACGTCGGGGAGCATTTCGCTCCTCGCCCGACCGGTGACCGCCGACGAGGAGGAGTTGCCGTGACCGCCGTGTTCAGCCACGGGCGGCTCCGGCTCTACCTGCTCAAGCTCCTCGACGACGGCCCCAAGCACGGCTACGAGCTGATCCGCCTCCTGGAGGACCGGTTCCTCGGGCTCTACGCGCCCAGCGCCGGCACCATCTACCCCCGACTGCAACGGCTGGAGGCCGAGGGTCTGGTGAGCCACACCGCCGCCGGGGGCCGCAAGACGTACGCCATCACCGACGCCGGCCTCGCCGAGCTGCGCCAGCGCGCCGGTGAGCTGACCGCGTTGGAAGCGGACATCGCGGCCTCGGTGGCGGATCTCTCCACCCTGGCCGGCGAGATCCGCAGCGAGGTGCGCGGCTCGACGCGCGACCTCAAGCGGGAGCTGAGCGAGGCCACCCGGCAGACCCGGCGTACGCGGTGGGAGCCGCCCGCGTCGCCGTACCGGCCCCCGTCGGCCGACGTGCCGCGCGCCGCCCTGCTCGACGAGTTCGATCAGCGGCTGGCCTCGTTCACCGCCGAGGTGAGCCGTCTGGCGCGGGCGCGGCAGTTCAGCGACACTCAACTGCGCACGGCGATCCGGCTGCTCGACGGCGCCCTGGACGGGCTGCGCCGGCTGCTGCGCTGACGTCCGCCCGCCCGCCCCGGCGACTCACAGGTTTTTTCCAGCGAGCGTCCAGCGCCGGTGCAGTGAGGTCACCGATGATTGGGCCCATGCCCGCTACCCAGACCGAGGCGCGACTTCTCGTCGTCGAGGACGACCCCAACATCCTCGAACTCCTCTCCGCGAGCCTGCGCTTCGCGGGCTTCGACGTGGCCACCGCGACCAGCGGCAGCGCGGCCCTCAACGCCGCCAAGGACCACCGGCCCGACCTGGTCGTGCTCGACGTCATGCTGCCGGACCTGGACGGCTTCGAGGTCATCCGGATGCTGCGCGAGGGCGGCACGCGTACCCCGGTGGTGTTCCTGACCGCCCGGGACGCCACCGACGACAAGATCCGCGGGCTCACCCTGGGCGGCGACGACTACGTCACCAAGCCGTTCAGCCTGGAGGAGCTGACCGCCCGGATTCGCGCCGTGCTGCGCCGCACCACCACCGGCGAGCAGGCCCCGTCCCGGCTCACCTTCGCCGACCTGGAGCTGGACGAGGAGACCCACGAGGTGCACCGGGCCGGGCAGCGGGTGCAGCTCTCGCCGACCGAGTTCAAGCTGCTGCGCTATTTGATGCTCAATGCCAACCGGGTGCTGTCCAAGGCGCAGATCCTCGACCACGTCTGGAACTACGACTTC
This sequence comes from Micromonospora sp. NPDC005254, assembly GCF_042872525.1. NCBI lineage: Bacteria > Bacillati > Actinomycetota > Actinomycetes > Micromonosporales > Micromonosporaceae > Micromonospora > Micromonospora sp. NPDC005254. The sequence continues at coordinate 866,851 of NZ_JBIAKM010000001.1, forward strand.
CGTGGTGACGACAACATCGTCGAGTCCTACATCTCCTACCTGCGGCGCAAGGTCGACACCACCCAGCCTCGGCTGATCCACACCCTCCGCGGCGTGGGGTACGTGCTGCGCAAGCCGGCGGCGTGAACGCGGTCCAGCAGGCCAAGGGACGGCTGCGGGGCGTACCGCTGCGGGTGAAGCTGGTCGCCTCGGTGCTCGCGCTGGTCTCCGGTGCCCTGGTGGTGATCAGTGTCTCGACCGCGTACTTCCTGCACAGCTATCTGGTCGGCCAGATCGACCTCGAACTGCGGGACTCGGCCAACCGGATCCAGTCCATCACGCCGAAGTCGACAGGTGTCTCGCTGCCGAGCGACTACCTGGTGGTGTTGACCAGCCCGACCACCGGCAAGGTGCAGATCTCCGTCTACGACGATTCTCGCTTCTCGGTGAGCGATCTGCCGCCGTGGCCGAGCGACGCCGCCGGGTTCCAGACGCAGGAGCAGAGCCACGGTGATCCGTTCACCGTTCGCGCCCGGGACAGCTCGGTGCGCTGGCGGATGCTCTACACGGAGCTACCCAGCGGTCAGATGGCGGCGATCGGCGAGCACCTGACCGACGTCGACCTAGCCGTCAAGCGGCTGGCCTGGATCGACCTGCTGGTCGGCGGGGCGGTGCTGATCCTGCTCGCGTCGGTCGGCGCGGCGATCGTGCGGACCAGCCTCAAGCCCCTCGTGGAGATCGAACGGACCGCCGCCGCCATCGCCGGCGGCGACCTGACCCGCCGGGTGCCCGACCCGGAGCAGGGGCACGAGCACCCCACCTCCGAGCTGGGCCGGCTCTCCCGCGCGCTGAACGCGATGCTCACCCAGATCGAGGCGGCGTTCACCGCCCGGGCGGCCTCGGAGACGGCGGCCCGCTCGGCGGAGAGCACCGCCCGGGACGCGGCCGCCGCCGCCCAGGCGTCCGAGGCGCGGGCCCGACGCTCCGAGGAGCGGATGCGGCAGTTCGTGGCGGACGCCTCGCACGAGCTGCGCACCCCGCTGACCACCATCCGTGGCTTCGCCGAGCTGTACCGCCAGGGCGCGGCCCGCGCGCCGGAGCAGACCGCCGGGCTGCTGCGCCGCATCGAGGACGAGGCCGCCCGGATGGGTCTGCTGGTGGAGGACCTGCTGCTGCTCGCCCGGCTGGACCGGGAACGCCCGCTCTCGCTGGCCCCGGTGGAGCTGCCGGTGCTGGCCTCCGACGCCGTGCAGGCGGCGCGCGCGATCGCCCCGGACCGGCGGATCGAGCTGGAGATCGAGCCCGGTTCCGGCCCGCTCGTCGTCTACGCCGACGACGCGCGGCTGCGGCAGATCATCGGCAACCTGGTGACCAACGCGCTGACCCACACCCCGCCGGAAGCCGACGTCAGCGTGCGCCTGCGCGCCGAGCCGGGCAACCTCGCCGTCGTGGAGGTGGTAGACACCGGCCCCGGTCTCTCCCGGGAACAGTCCGAGCGGGTCTTCGAGCGGTTCTACCGGGCCGACGCGGCCCGGACCCGACGGGCCGACGGCAACACCGGCACCGGCCTCGGCCTGGCCATCGTGGCGGCGCTGGTGGCCGCCCACCACGGCTCGGTCGAGGTGCTCGAGACACCCGGTGGCGGAGCCACCTTCCGGGTCCGGCTGCCGCAGGTGCCCAAGGGCGACGACCCGGGCGAGTGACTTTCAGCCAACTTCCAGGACGGTTCCAGGTTGGTTGCAGTGCCGGGGGAGAAGGTAGTCCCATGACCGAGTTCGAGTCCGACCCGCAGCGCCGGCCGGCCCCCACCGACGCCGAGCCGTCGCACCCCACCGCCGAGCTGCCGCGCGACGAGCGCGCGCAGTCCGACTCTCCGACCACCCCCGTCCCGGTCGTCTCGACCGACGGGGACACCGCGCCCACCGTCGCCACTCCGGCCGCGTCCGCCGCTCCCGACGGACCGACCGGGTCCGCTCCCCACACCGGGCAGCCGACCGGGTACGAGCCGCCGACCGTGGGCCAGCCCACGGGGTACGAGACGCCGGCCGCCGCTGGTGGATCCGCGCCGCCGTACCCGGTCTCCGCCCACCCGGCGCCCGGCCACTCCGGCCAGCCTGGCTACCCGGGCCAGCCCGGCTACTCCGGTTACCCGCAGCCGGCCGCCGGCCAGTACCCGGGCGCCGGCTGGCACGCGGGCCAGCAGTCCGGCTGGGCCGGCGGGGGCCAGCCGGGCGCGGCCTACCCCCAGCACGCCCAGCACCAGCAGCACCAGCCGGGGCAGCCCGTGCCGCCCTGGGGTCCGCAGGCCACGCCGCCCGGCGCCGGGCCCCGGCCGGGCCGGATCGCCAAGTTCGCCGGCGCCGGCGTCGCGGTGTTCGCCCTGATGCTCGGCTCCGGCGTCGCCGGTGGGGCGCTCGCGCTCGCCCTCGACGGCGACAACGGCGGCGTCACCCGCACCTACTCCGCGGCTCCCGTGCTCAACAGCGCCGACCTGCCGAAGATCGCCGCGTCCGTACAGGACAGCGTCGTCTCCATCGCCACCGACAGCGGCGAGGGCTCCGGCGTGGTGCTCAGCGCCGACGGTTACGTGCTCACCAACAACCACGTGGTCGCCTCTGCCAGCGGGGACACCGTGCAGGTCGTCTTCGCCGACGGCAAGAACGCCCAGGCGAAGATCGTCGGCACCGACCCGAAGACCGACCTGGCCGTGGTCAAGGCCAACGGGGTGAGCGACCTCAAGCCGGCCACGTTCGGCGACAGCGACGCCATGCAGGTCGGCGACCAGGTGCTCGCCCTGGGCAGCCCGCTCGGCCTCCAGGGCTCGGTGACCGCGGGCATCCTCAGCGCCCGGGACCGCACCATCCGGGCCGGCGAGGGCCAGCAGCAGGACCCGAACCAGCAGAGCCAGGCGGTCAGCTCGATCTCCGGGCTGCTGCAGACCGACGCGCCGATCAACCCCGGCAACTCCGGTGGCGCGCTGGTCAACACCCGGGGTGAGGTGATCGGCGTCAACACCGCCATCGCCACCTCCGGGCAGAGCACCGGCAACATCGGCGTCGGCTTCGCCATCCCCAGCAACAAGGCCAAGGACGTCGCCGGCAAGCTCCAGCGCGGCGAGAAGGTCAGCCACCCGTCGCTCGGGGTCGGCGTCAACCAGGCCGAGGGCGGCGGCGCGCTGATCGCCTCGGTCACGGCGGGCAGCGCCGCCGAGAAGGCCGGCCTGCAGCGCGGCGACGTGGTCACCCGCTTCGGCGACAAGGTGATCAACGACTCCGACGACCTGGTCGGCGCGGTGCAGGCCGGCAAGGTCGGCGACCGGGTCGAGGTGCACTTCAAGCGCAACGGCGCCGAGAAGACGGCGACCGTGACGCTCGCCGAGACGTCCTGACCGACAACTGAACCTGCCTCCTCCCTCCGGCGGCGGGTGGCGGGGCCGAGGGGGTCGGCTCCGTCACCCGCCGCTTTTTCCGCCCGGACGGCGGTTCACCCTCTTGGGGTGAACCGCCGTCACCCGTGCGAGCGGCACGGTCGGCAGGCGAGCCGGCGAGCGTACGGGGGGTGGGCCGTGAGCAGGGTGGATGTCGACGACGACGAGTGGATCCAGCGCGAGGTCCTGGCCGAGCTGGCCTGGGATCCGCGGCTGCGACCGAACGAGATCGGGGTGGCCGTCGACCAGGGAGTGGTCACCCTGACCGGTTTCGTGGACGGCGCGGCCCGTGCGTGGGCGGCGACCCGCTGCGCCCAACGGGTGCGGGGGGTACGCGTGGTGGCCGACGAGATCGAGGTACGCCTGCCGGGGACACCGGGGCGTACCGACGGCGATATCGCCCTCGCCGCGGCCCGGGCCCTGGAGTGGGACAGTTTCGTGCCCGCCGAACGGCTGGACGTCACCGTCGCCAACGGCTGGTTGATGCTGCGCGGCGAGGTCGAGTTCGGGTGGCAGCGCCGGGCCGCCGAGGGGGAGCTGCGCCGGCTGGACGGGGTACGGGGAATCACCAACCTGGTCGAGGTGCGGCCGTCCGCGCCACCGGCCGGCGAGCGGCTGCGGCAGGACGTCCGACGTGCCCTGGCGCGCACGCTCGGCGCCGAGCGGGTGACGGTGGAGGTGGACGGCGACACGCTGGTCCTCGCCGGGGTGGTCCGCTCGTGGTGGGAACGGGACCAGGTGGATCGGGTGGCGTGGTCGGCGCCGGGCGTACGAGCCGTGCACGACCAACTCCTGGTCGGCGGGTAGGCGTCCGTCTTGTCCGGTTTACCGGAGGCCGGGTGGGGAAACCGCCGCGGACCATGCCGACCGACGGCGATACCTGATCGGGGATCAACGGGGAGGACTCGTGGCCGTGAACCACCCGCCCGCCGACCGCTCGCCGCAGCGGTCGTTGCGCATAGCGATGGTGGTCCCGCCATGGCTGTCCGTGCCGCCGCCCGGTTACGGCGGCCTGGAGCAGGTGGTGGCCTGCCTGGTGGACGAGTTGTCCGCGCACGGCCACGCGGTGACGCTGTTCGGTGCCGGCGAGCAGCACGGCACCGACGCCAGCGGCTTCGTCTCCACCGTCGCCGAGGTCCAGTACGAGCGGCTCGGCGAGTCGCTGCCGGAGCTTGCGCACCTGGCCCGGGTGAACCGCATGATCACGCCGGCCGACTTCGACGTGATCCACGACCACACCACGATCGGCCCGCTCGTGGCCGGCCGCCGGTCCGTGCCGACGGTGGCGACGGTGCACGGCAACCCGGTGGGGGAGTACGGCGACGTGCTCGGCGAGGCCGGCGAGGACGTCGCCCTGGTGGCCATCTCGCACGCGCAGCGCCGACTCAACCCGAGCCTGCCCTGGGCCGGCACCGTGCACAACGCACTGGACCTGCGTGGCTTCCCGCGCAAGACCGCGCCCGGCCCCGGGCCGGTGCTGTGGTTGGCCCGGTTCAGCCCGGACAAGGGCCCGGACATCGCCATCCGCGCCTGCCGGGAGGCCGGCCTGCCGCTGCTGCTGGCCGGCAAGTGCAACGAGCCGGCTGAGCGGCGCTACTTCGAGCAGGTCGTCGCGCCGCTGGTCGACGAGGACGTGTCCGTCGTGCTCAACGCCGACCGCGCCGAGACCCTGCGGATGCTCGTCGACGCCCGTTGCCTGATCATGCCGATCCAGTGGGAGGAGCCGTTCGGCATGGTGATGGTGGAGGCGATGGCGACGGGTACGCCTGTGGTCGCGCTCGACCGGGGCGCGGTGCCCGAACTGGTTCGACCCGGGATCACCGGGCTGGTCTGTCGGCAGCCCGCCGAGCTGCCCGCCGCACTGCTGGCCGTTCGGGAGCTGGACCCGCTGGACTGTGTGGCGCACGTCGCCGAGAACTTCTCGGTCGAGCGGATGGCGTACGGCTATGAGGACGTCTACCGGCGCTTCGCCCTCGGGCGGCCCGCTGCCCGCGAGACGGCCCCCGTCGCGGTCCGTTGACGGTGTCGCCCCGGTTCAGACCCGGGCCGCGCCCAGCTCGGCGATGGCGGCGTCCAGCCGCTGCGCGTACGCCGGGCTGATCGCCCCCTCGCCCAGCCGGACCGTGACCTTCTCGCGCAGCCGGGCCACCGGTCGGGCCAGCTCGTCCCGGCCGGAGCCGGCGGCGGCCAGCAGGTTGCGCAGCTCGTTGCGCAGGTCGAGGCCGACATCGTCGCGGATCTCCCCGTCGCGTAGGCCGGCGTCGATCAGCCCGTCGACACGGTTGGCGGCCTCCACGAGGGTGCCCGGCTCGCCGGTGGGCGCGCGGGTGGCCGGTGGCGACGACGGTGCCGGGGTCGGCCGGGACGGCTCGGTGGCCGGCGGGTCGGTCGGCGGGTCGGGCGGCACGGGCGTCGCCGGGCCGGCCGACGGCTGGGCCCGGCGATCCGGCTGCCGGTCGGGCAGCAGTGCCGCACCGGCCAGCGCCACACCGACGGCCAGCACCACCGGGATCAGGAGCAGCAGCGCCACCCGCCGGCGGGACCGGCCGGGCCCCGCACCGGACAGCGCCGTCACCTCGTCCGCCAGCGGTGCCGTCGCGTCGCCCGCGTGCGCCGTCCCCGCGGCGCTCAGCGGCGGGGTCGTCGTCGACGGCGGCAGGGCCAGGGTGGGCACCCGGATCGTGGCGGTCGGTGGGTCGGGCGGCGGGTGGTGGCCGCGCAGCTCGGTGGCGAGCTGCCGGGCCGTCGGCCGGTCCGCCGGGTCCCGGGAGAGGCTCCGCAGGCAGATCCGGGCCACCGCCGCGGGCAGCTCCGGCACGTCGGCCAGGGTCGGCGCCGGGCCGCCGGCCAGCGCGGCGCTGAGCTGCTCCCAGGTGTCCGCCGGGTAGGGCACCCGGCCGGTCAACGCCTCGTGCAGCAGCACGCCGAGCGAGTAGACGTCGGTGGCCGGCTGGGCGGGTGCGCCGTGGAGCCGTTCCGGGGCCACGTACGCCGGGGTGCCGAAGGTGCCGCCGTCCTCGTCCTCGTCCGGGGCGCCGATCCGGGTGGCGATGCCGAAGTCGAGGACTTTCACCCCCATCGCCGTCATCATGACGTTGGCCGGGGTGATGTCGCGGTGCACGATGCCCAGCCGGTGCGCGGCGGCCAGCGCGTCCGCGACCTGGGCGCCCAGCTCGACCGCCTCCGGCCACGGCAGCGGGCCCTCGGTGAGCCGCAGCTCCAGCTCCTCGCCGCTGAGCAGCTCCATCACCACGAACGAGGTGATGGTCCCGTCCGGGTCGACCGTCTCGCCGTAGTCGTGCACCGCCGTCACGTGCGGGTGCACCAACTGGGCGGCGGCGCGCGCCTCCTCCCGCACCATGTCGCGGAACCGCGCGTCGGCGGCGAGTGACGGCGCGAGCACCTTGAGCGCCACGACGCGGTCGAGCACCTCGTCCCGCGCCCGCCAGATCACCGACATGCCGCCGGAGCCGATCTGGTCGATGAGTCGGTACCTGCGGGCCAGCAATCGGCCCGGATGCAGCGCTGCCTTCACGGATCGCACCTGCCCTCGGGGGTGGGAGCCGTATCAGGTTGCGCGAATGTGTCCTGCCTGTCAACGGCCGATGTGCCCGATGGTGGCGGACGGCGGGCGGGGTGCGCCCACCGCCCGGTGGGCGGCGGCCGACTGGTGGCGGCGGGCGCGTGCCAGGATGAGGACATGGCGGGGGGACCGGTGGCGTTCGTTCTCGGTGGCGGAGGGGTGCTCGGCGCCGTCGAGGTGGGCATGTTGCGGGCCCTGTTCCGCGCTGGCATCCAACCCGACATGGTGCTCGGCACCTCGATCGGCGCGGTCAACGGCGCGCTGGTCGCCGCCGACCCGTCCGAGGCGGTGACCGACCGGCTGGTGCGGCTCTGGGCCTCACCCGAGGCCAGCGAGGTGTACGGCGACTCGGTCGCCCGGCAACTGCGCCGCTTCGCCGCCCGCACCCACCTGCACTCGCCCCGGCCGCTGCGCCGGCTGCTGGAATCCGAACTGGGCGCCGACACCACCTTCGCCGACCTGCGGGTGCCGTTCCGCTGCTGCGCCGCGCACATCGAGCGGGCCGCCGAGCACTGGTTCTCCAGCGGCCCGGTGGTGCCGGCCGTGCTGGCGTCGGCCTCGGTGCCGGGCCTGCTCCCGCCCACCGAGATCGACGGCGCGCACTACGTCGACGGCGGCATCGTCAACTCCATCCCGATCGGCGAGGCGGTGGCCGCGGGCGCCGGCCAGATCTTCGTCCTCCAGGTGGGCCGGATCGAACGGGAGCTGACGCCACCCCGGCGACCGTGGGAGATCGCCCAGGTCGCGTTCGAGATATCCCGCCGGCACCGCTTCTTCCGCGAGATGGCCGCGCTGCCCGAGGGGGTGGAGGTGCACGTCCTGCCGACCGGTGGGTTGAACCCACGCGACGACACGCCGTGGGCGTACCGGGACATCGCGGCGGTGGGACGGCGGATCAGCCGGGCGTACACCGCTTCGCGCCGCTACCTCGCCACCCACGTGGAGCGCTGATGCCGCTGCCCCCCAGGTGGCTGCGGCGGCTGCTGATCGCCCCCGGCGTGGTGCTGCTCGCGATCGCCGTGGTGACCACGCTGCCGGTCTGGGCGCTGCTCGCGGCGGCCGTCTCACCGCTGGTCCCGGGCCGGCTACGCCCCCTGCGTCTGCTCTGGATCGGCTGCGTCTACCTGGTCTGGGACGCTGCCGCGCTGCTCGCGTTGTTCGTCCTGTGGCTGGCGTCCGGGTTCGGCTGGCGCAGCCGGTCCCCGGCCTTCCAGCGCGCGCACTACGTGCTGGCCGGCTGGTTCCTGCGGGTGCTGTTCTGGCAGGCCCGCTGGTCGCTGCGGCTGCACATCGACGTGGTCGGCACGGACCCGGACACCGCGCTGCCCGGTCGGCCCGAGCTGGTGCTCTGCCGGCACGCCGGGCCGGGTGACTCGTTCATCCTGATCCACGGTCTGGTCAACTGGTTCAACCGGGAGCCGCGGATCGTGCTCAAGGACAGTCTCCAGTGGGATCCGGCGATCGACGTGCTGCTCAACCGCCTGCCCAACCGGTTCATCGCGCCCACACCGGAGCGCGGCGAGGAGACGGTACGCCAGGTCGGGCACCTCGCCACCGGCCTTGACGACAACGACGCCTTCGTGATCTTTCCGGAGGGCGGCAACTTCACCCCCAAGCGCCGACTGCGGGCCATCGCCCGGCTGCGGTCCCTCGGCCTGGAACGGATGGCGCAGCGCGCCGAACGGATGCGCCACGTGCTCGCCCCGCAGCCCGGTGGGGTGCTCGCCGCGTTGGACGCCGCCCCGGACGCCGGGGTCATCTTCGTCGCCCACACCGGACTCGACCGGATGCGCACCGTCGCCGACGTGTGGCGGGAGCTGCCCATGGACAAGCGGATCGTGATGCGGTTCTGGTCGGTGCCCCCGGAGGAGGTGCCGACCGACCGGCAGCAACGCATCGACTGGCTCTTCGACTGGTGGGCGCAGATTGACACGTGGATCGCGGCCAATCGGGACAGCGCCGCGTAGGGTGCGCTCGTGGACCAGATCTGCGTGGTGACGACGGTGGTGGATGCGCGTTCGGTTGCGGACGTGCTGGCGGCCGCGGCCGTCGCCGGGCGGCTCGCCGCCTGTGCCCAGGTCGGCGGTCAGGTGGACAGCACCTACTGGTGGCGCTCCGGGGTGGAGACGAGCACCGAGTGGTCCGTGCAGTTCAAGACCGCGCCGGATCGGTTGGCCGCGCTGGTGGACCAGATCCGGGCCAGCCATCCGTACGAGGTCCCGGAGATCCTGGTGTCGCGGGTGGACAGTGGTGATCCCGGGTACGCGGCCTGGGTGCACGACCACACCCGACCCTAGGTACGCGCACTCTGGGCCGTCCGCCGTCGGTTTTCGATGATGACCGGGTGGACGACACCCGCTATCCCTGCCCCGCCTGCGGCGCCCCGGCCGACCTGACCGCCGGTTGCGCCGGCTGCCGCCGCCCGCCGGACCCGGTCGCGGCCGAGGTGGTCCGACTGGGGCGGGAGGTGGATCGGCTCGGTCCGGAGGTGGAGCGGGCCCGCCGGACGTACACCGAGTTGGCTGGTCTGTTGGCGGCCACCTCGCGGCGGCGGGCCGAGCTGGCGGCGGTCGTCCGCGCGGGGCTGGCGGCGGGGGCGCCGGTCGTCGGGCCGGCGCAGCTCGTCGCGTCGGCGTCGCCCGGTGGCGCGGGGGAGCACGCGCGGCCCGGCGCGGCGGAGACCTCGACCCGGACGGTCCAGGGGTTGCTGTTCGTCCTCGGTGGACTTCTGCTCGGCACCGCGGCCGTGGTCTTCACGGCGGTGGCCTGGGCGTCCGTGGGGGTCGGTGGCCGGGCGCTGATCCTGGCGGCGGTCACGGCGCTCGTCCTGGCCGGCCCGCTGCTGGCGGTCCGCCGGGGGTTGCGGGGTACGGCGGAGACGTTCGCCGCGGTGGGGCTGCTGCTGGTGTTGCTGGACGGGTACGCCGCCTGGTCGGTGGACCTGGGTCACGTGGCCGGGTGGCCGGGCACCCGGTACGCCGCGCTGGTCGGGGGGGCCAGCGCGGCGGTCTTCGTGGCGTACGGCCGGTTGAGCGGGTTGACCGGGCCCTGGTTCGCCGGCCTCGTGGTCGCGCAACCGGTGCTGCCGTTGCTCGCGGCGCCGGCCGAGCCCGGCGCGGACGGCTGGGTGCTGGTGCTGCTCGGGGTGGCCGTGCTGAATCTGGCGGTGCTGGTCGCGCTGCGCGATGGGGACGACGCACGCCGGCTCGCCGGTCGGGTGCTCGCCGGGCTGGGTCACGTCGGCGCGCTGGTCGGCGCGGGCGCGTGTGCGTTGGTGCCGTTGGTGCTGGGGCGGTCGGCGGGGTCGCCGTTGCTGGCCGGCGTGCCGATGCTGCTGGTCGCGGTGACCGGGCTCGTCGCGGCGTTGCTGGTCGGCGGCACGGCGTCGCGGGCGGTGGCCGCCGGCCTGCTGATGCCGGTGCTCGCCGCCGCGCTGCTGCGCCCGGTGGGTGAGCTGCGGCCGTCGTTGCTGCTGCTCGCGGCGGCGACGGTCGCGCTCGTCCTGGCCGGGGCGGTGCGGCTGTTGCCGACCGGCTGGCGTCCCGGGCCGCGCGCCGGCGCGCTGCTGGTCGCGGCCGGTGCGGCGCAGGTCGCCGTGGCGATCGCCGGTGTGTTGGCGGTGGCCGCCGCCGCCCGGTCGCTGCCGCCCTGGCACGGGGCCGGGTGGGGGCCGGATCTGAGCTGGGGTTGGCAGGTGGCGCCCGCCGTGGCGCTGGCGCTGGGCGCGGCCGCGTCGTTGCTGCCCCGCCGCGCGTGGGCGGGGCTGGCCACGGCCGGCGCGGTGGTGGTGCTGCTCGCCGTGCCCATCGGCTGGACGGCGTCGTGGGCGACTGTGGTGGCCGTGGACCTGGCCGGCGGGGTAGCTCTGGTGCTCGCCGTACTGGCCCGTCCGGCGACCCGACCGGCCACCCTGCTCGGCTGGGCGTCTGGCGGCGCCGTTCTGATCGGGCACGCGCTGCTGGTGGCCCTGGCCGATCCGCTCGGCGTCGTGGTGGTGCTGGGCATCAGCACCGTGCTCGGGGTGGCGCTGGCGGTGCGGACGGCCGACGGGCCGTACCGATGGGTGGCGGGTGTCGGTCTGCTGGCCGCGCACCTGGCGCTGCCCGCCATCGCCGCGGTGGCGCTCTTCGCGGCCGGCGCGCAGCCCTGGTGGCAGGCCCGGGCCGCGCTGATCGCCGCCGGGCTGTCGCTGGTCGCGACGCTCGCGGTGCGTCGCCACCGGGTCGACCTGATCGAGTACGCGGTGCCGGGCGCCGTGGTCGCGGTGCTCGCGGCCGGGGTCGCGCCACTGGTGGCGGCAGGGAACGAACCCGTGACGCTGTACGCCGCGCTGGCGGCGCTGGGCGTCGCGCTCGTCGCCCGCTGGGGCCTGCCGGCGCTCGGCGACGAGCGGGACGGTCCCGCGGAGCAGACGACTGTCGGGGGATCGTCGACGGTCGGGGGGCCGTCGGCGATCGGGGGTCTGCTGAGGGCGTCGGGTGCCGTGCTGGCGGGGGTCGCGGTGCTGGCCGCGCTGCCGACGATCCTCATCGCGCTGGTCTTTCCGTACGGCATCTGGGAACCGGTCTGGTCCGGGGCGCCGACCGCGACCGCCGATCGGGGGCTGTTCCCCACCGGGCTGGCGCTTGTCGGGTTGGCGGTGGCCGCGGCGCTGGCCGGTCGGCGGGTGCGCCCAGCGCTGCTGGCCGGCCTGCCGTTCGCCGCCGCCGCGCTGCCGGTGCTGCTCGTCGCGATCGGTGTGCCCTGGCCGGTGCTGCCGGCCGCCACCCTGCTCGTCGGGGTGTCCACGCTGCTGCTCGCCGCCCTGGTGGCGCCCCGTCCGGGGCTCGCGTCGATCGCCGTGCCCGTGGGAGCGGTGTTGGCCGCGGCGGGCGTGGCGGTGCTCCTGGCCACCAGGTCCGGCACGCTCGCGGCCGAGGGCACGCTTCTGGTGACGGCGGTGGTCGTCGCCGTCGGAGCGCGGATGGTCGAGGTGCGCGTCGTCGGAAGCGTCGCCGCCGTGGGAGCGGCGTGCGCGCTGGCGGTGACAGCTCCGCTCGCCAACGGGCTGGGGTTGCGGGCGGCGGCGTACCCGCTGCTGGGGGTGGCCGTGCTGGTCCTCGCCGCCGCGGCCACGTCCAGCCGGCGGCGGGCACCGGTCGGGCGCGTGCTGGATGCCGCCGCGCAGGCGGTGGCGGGGGTGGCTGCGGCGCTCACCGTCGAGGTGGCGCAGCAGCTCGCGACCGTCTGCGTGCTGTGGGGTGCGGCCGTCGCGCTGCGGCTGCTGCGCCGGGGGGAGCCGGCCGGTCGACGGTGGCGGTTCGCCGCCATCGCCGCGGGCAGCGAGTTGCTCGGTGCGTGGGTGCTGCTCGCCGCCGGCGGGGTGACCGTGCTGGAGGCGTACACCCTGCCGGCCGCGGGGCTCGCCCTCGGCGCGGGCCTGCTGGCGTTGCGTACCCGGCCGGGGCTGACGAGTTGGCCGGCGCTCGGCCCGGGGCTGGTCGCGGCGCTGCTGCCGAGCCTGGTGTCGGTAATGGCCGGGCCGGATCCGCAGCCGTGGCGACGGTTGCTGCTCGGCGCGGCGGCGCTGGGCGCGGTGCTGGCCGGCGCCAGCCGCCGCTGGCAGGCCCCGGTGTTGCTCGGCGGTGCGGTGCTGGCCGTCCTGGCGCTGCACGAGATCGCCCGTGGCTGGGACCTGCTGCCCCGGTGGATCTACCTGGGCGCCGGCGGGCTGGCGCTGATCGGGCTGGCCGCCAGCTACGAGCGGCGGCGTCGTGACCTGGCCCGACTGCGCGCCGCAGTGGCCCGGCTGGGCTGAACGCAAGGCCGGGGGTAGGGCCCGCCCTACCCCCCATCCGGGGGTTGTCAGGGTTACTCACCGCAACCGATGCGGGGAGACTGACATTGACCCCGAACCATCCTGGTTCGGGCGCAAGCGGAACAGGAGCACCAATGGCGCTCGGAGCGGTGGCGGAACCGCCGGTACGACGGCGGGGTAGTGATTACGCACAGTTGTCCCGACGGATCAGTCAGGCCGGCCTGCTGGAGCGGCGACCTGCCTCTTACGTTGCCCGCCTCGTGCTCACCCTCGGCGCCTTCGTGGCCGGTTGGGTCGCCGTGTTCCTGGTCGGCGACTCCTGGTGGCAGGTGGCGCTCGCGGCCGTGATGGCGGTGGCCACCACCCAGGTCGCGTTCCTCGGTCACGACGCCGGGCACCGCCAGATGTTCCGTCGACGCGGTCCCAGCCAGGTCGTCGGGCTGGTCGCCGGCAACGCGGCGGTGGGGATCAGCTACGGCTGGTGGGTCGACAAGCACAACCGGCACCACGCCAACCCGAACCACGAGGACGAGGACCCGGACGTCGGCGCGGGCGCCCTGGCGTGGACTCCCGAACAGGCGCTGGAGACCCGGGGCGCACACCGCTGGATGGCCAGCCGGCAGGCGTACCTCTTCTTCCCGCTGCTCTTCCTTGAGGGTCTGAGCCTGCACGTGGCGAGCATCCGGGCGATCATCGGCCGCGAGCAGAGTGGCCGGTACGCGACCCCGATGCGGCACCGCGCGGTCGAGGCGGGGCTCCTCCTCGCGCACACCGCCGGCTACGTGGCGCTGCTGCTGGCGGTCATGTCGCCGGGCAAGGCGCTGCTCTTCGCCGCCGTGCACCAGGGGCTGTGGGGCCTCTACATGGGCTGCGCGTTCGCGCCGAACCACAAGGGCATGCCGATGCCGACCGCCGAGGACGAGCTGGACTTCCTGCGCAAGCAGGTGCTGACCTCACGCAACGTGCGGGGCAGCCGGCTGGTCGACACCGCGCTGGGCGGGCTCAACTACCAGATCGAGCACCACCTGTTCCCGAACATGCCCCGGGCGAACCTGCGCCGGGCGCAGCCGATCGTCCGCGCCTACTGCGTCGAGCAGGGCATCCCGTACGCGGAGACCGGGCTGATCGAGTCGTACCGGCAGGCGCTCGGCCACCTGCACGAGGTGGGCCGGCCGCTGCGCGGCTGAACAGAGCGGCTGACGTGAGATCGACAGGCGGGGCGGCATCGGGTGATGCCGCCCCGCCGGCGTCTGCGTGCGTCAACTGGCGGTGGCGCGTACGGCTCGCTGGACGCGCCACCGGTAGGGTCTGGTCATGGCAGACCTGCTCACCGCGGACGCGGTGCGGAAAGAGCTGGGCGGGTTGGCCGACTGGTCGGGTGACCCGACCGGCATCGGCCGCACCGTTCAGCTCGGCAGTTTCCCGGACGCCATCGCGGTCGTGGACCGGGTGGCGGCGGTGGCCGAGGAGCTCGACCACCATCCCGACATCGACATCCGATGGCGGACCCTGACCTTCCGCTGTGTCACGCACTCGGCCGGCGGGGTCACCCACCGGGACATCGAGCTGGCCCGGCGGATTGACGACATCGTCCGGAGTGCGGCATGAGATTCGAGATCAGCAAGGTTCTGGACGCCATCGAGGGGCGGGTCTGCACCGACCCGTCGCTGGCCCGCGCGGTGCTCGACCTGGCCGAGATCATCCGCTACCAGGACATCGACGGTGGCCGGCCGGCGAGCCTGCTGCGCCTCGGCATGGTCATCGACGCGCTCTCCCGCGAGCTGGAGGAGGACAGCGTCCAGGTGTACGCCGTGGTGCACCGGGCGCTGCTCTCCGACGCCGACCTGACCTCGAACGAGCGGATGGTGGTTCGCCGCTGGGCCGACGACGGGCTCGTCGAGGTGCTCGACAACCCGGGGGACCGGATGCTGGAGGTCGCCGACCTGCTCGGCCTTCCGGTGCTCACCCGGGTGCGCTTCGACGGGCTGCGCGGGCGGTTCCCGTGGCTGGTCGAGCAGCCCGGCCGGGTGGTCGCCCCGGTGCCGGGCGCCGGTGGGCCGGTGTTCATCGCGCACGTCGGCGGCGGGCACGCCCCGGTGGCCGGCAAGCGTTCGCCGACCGGGGCGAAGCTGCTGGCCCGGCAGTGGCGCTGCCCCGAGTCGGGCTGCGCGTTGTTCGGCGGTGGTGGTGGGGGTGGCGCGTTCGCCGACCTGGCCGGCGGAGCGGACCGCAGCCCGGCCGCGCAGCCGCCGCCCTCGCTGCGCAACGGCGTGCCGACCTGCCCGCGACACGGCGCGCGGCTCGGCGACGGCGGCCCGCGTCCGCGTACGGAGGTGTTGGCCGTGCGCGTGGGTGGCCTGGTGCGACGGCGGTTCGTGCTGAGCGAGGAGCAGCCGGTGGTGGCCGGCCGGGCGCCCGAGCAGGAGGGCGGGATCATGCTCGGGCAGTGGCTCAACGACGAGGCCCGGCGGTGGATCAGCCGGGGTCATGTCCGTTTCGAGCTGCGGGTCGGTGAGGTCATCGTGACCGACGTCAGCACCAACGGCTCCGGCATCCGGCCGGCCGGGTCGATGAACGAGGCGGACCGGATCCCCCTGGCCCCGCAGCAGTCCCGGGTGCTGGGCGAGAACGACATGATCGAGCTGTACCCCGGCGTGCAGATCGGCCGTGCCGAGGAGTTGCCAACGGGCGCCCCGTTCACCCCCACCTCGGTGATGGCCGAGGCCCCCACGATGGCGATGCGCCTACCCCGCCCCTAACGCAAAGGCGGGCGCCGGGGGTTTCCCGGCGCCCGCCCTCCGCCCAGTGCCGCCCAGCGCGCCGACCCCGGTTGATCATGAAGTTATTGCCACGACACGCCGCGGCAGCGGGCAACAACTTCATGATCAACGCGAGGGTCAGGCGGTCAGTACCTCCGCGAGCTGCGCCACCGCGAGGTCGATCTCTTCCTCGGTGATGACCAGGGGTGGGGCGAGCCGAATGGTGGAGCCGTGGGTGTCCTTGGCGAGGATGCCGCGCTGGGCGAGGCGCTCGCAGGCCTCCCGGCCGCTCATCAGGGCCGGGTCGATGTCCAGACCGGCCCACAGGCCGCGTACGCGTACCTCGACGAGGCCCTTGCCGACCAGCCCTTCCAGGCCGGCCCGGAGCCGCTCGCCCAGCTCGGCCGAGCGGCGCTGGAACTCGCCGGTGGCCAGCAGCCGGACGACCTCGATCGCCACCGCGCACGCGAGGGGGTTGCCGCCGAAGGTGGAGCCGTGCTGGCCGGGCTTGAGCACGCCGAGCACGTCGGCGTTCGCGGCCACCGCGGAGACGGGCACGATGCCGCCGCCGAGCGCCTTGCCGAGCAGGTACATGTCCGGCACGACGCCCTCGTGGTCACAGGCGAACGTCCGGCCGGTACGCCCCAGACCCGACTGGATCTCGTCGGCGATGAAGAGCACGTTCCGCTCGGTGCAGACCTGGCGTACGCCCGGCAGGTAGCCCTCCGGCGGCACCACCACGCCCTGCTCGCCCTGGATCGGCTCCAGCAGCACGGCCACGGTGTTCTCGTCGATCGCGGCGGTCAGCGCCTCCAGGTCGCCGTACGGCACGACAGTGAAGCCCGGGGTGTACGGCCCGAAGTCGGCGCGGGCGTCCTCGTCGGTGGAGAAGCTCACGATGGTGGTCGTCCGGCCGTGGAAGTTGCCCTCGGCGACCACGATGTTGGCCTGGCCCGGGGTGACGCCCTTGACCTGGTAGCCCCACTTGCGGGCCACCTTGATCCCGGTCTCCACCGCCTCCGCGCCGGTGTTCATCGGCAGCACGAGGTCCTTGCCGCACAGCTCGGCCAGTTCCCGGCAGAAGTCGGCGAACTGGTCGTGGATGAACGCGCGGCTGGTCAGCGTCAGCCGATCCAGTTGCGCGTGCGCGGCGGCGATGAGCTGCGGGTGCCGGTGGCCGAAGTTCAGCGCCGAGTAGCCGGCCAGGCAGTCCAGGTAGCGGCGGCCGTCCACGTCGGTGAGCCAGGCGCCCTCGGCGGACGAGATGACCACCGGCAGCGGGTGGTAGTTGTGCGCCGTCCAGCGCTCGGCGTCCCGGACCGCTCCCGGCGTACGCAGGATGTCATCCACGATCACTTGCTTGCCTTTCCCTGACGGAGTCGCAGCGTGCAGCACTTCGGTCCGCCGCCGGCCTTGAGCAGCTCGGACAGGTCGACACCGATGGTCTCGTAGCCCCGGTCGCGCAGCTTGGCGGCCAGGTCGGTGGCCTGCGCGGGCAGCACGACGTGCCGTCCGTCGCTGACCGCGTTCAGGCCCAGCACCTCGGCGTCGGCCATGGTGGCGTGCACCGCGTCGGGGAAGAGCCGGCGCAGCACGGCCTGGCTGCCGGGGGAGAACGCCTCCGGCAGGTACGCCACGGTCCGCTCGTCGAGCACGGTCAGCGCGGTGTCCAGGTGGTAGAAGCGCGGGTCGACGAGCTGCATGGTGATCACCGGGTAGCCGAAGACCTCCTGCAACTGGGCGTGCGAGGCGTGCGCCGTGCGGAAGCCGGTGCCGGCGAGCAGGTGGTCACCGGCCAGCAGGACGTCGCCCTCGCCCTCGTTGACGTGCTTCGGGTCGTACATCTCGAAGCCGGCGGCCTCGAACCAGGCCCGGTAGGCCGGCGCCTCGTCGGCGCGCTGCGGGTCGCGGAACTGCACGGCCATCGCCTTGCCGTCGATCACGGTGCCGCCGTTGGCGGCGAAGACCATGTCGGGCAGGCCGGGCACCGGAGTGATCTCCTCGACGGTGTGGCCCAGGTCAAGGTACGTCTGGCGCAGCTGCTCCCACTGTCGGACGGCCAGCGCGGCGTCGACCGGAGCGCTCGGGTCCATCCACGGGTTGATCGCGTAGTCGACGGCGAAGTACGTCGGCCGGCACATCAACAGGCGCTGGCTGGTGGCGTCCATCGTCATTGTCCTGCTCCCAGGGGTCGGGCGCGCCCGGCCACCGTGGCCCACGGGCTGGCGCCGTTGCTCAACGGTATGCGGCGCGACCGGCAGGATCCACCACCAGAACTTGCGCAGACCGCAGATCCGTTGCGTGTGAGGCCTGCGCGGCCGCGATTCGTTGCGTAGATAGGCCGGTCAGGGCTGGCTGGTGCTCCGCGTCACCCGACGTGGCCTGTGCGACGACACCGTCCGTGTGCGTGACACCGTCCGTCTGCGGGTCAACGTGCGGGCCGGCTGCGGGGGCAGTGGGCGCATCCTTTGCTCTGCTTCAGCGGAGGCAACACCTGCCGTCCGGTAATCGGACGCAACGTGTTGCCTGGGGTGAAGCAGAGCAAAGGACGAAAGGAGGAGGAAGGTGAGCCGGAAGGCAGGAGCGAGAAGGAAGAGGAGGAAGAGGAAGAGGGAGGCGGAGAGGGGCTCAAGAGAGGGAGCGGAGGGAGGCGCGGGTGCGCGCGCTGGCCCCTCTTGGAGACGGCCTGTGCGGACCCCGGACACACTTCAGGGGCGGCGAATCGCCGCCCCTGAAAGGGTGTTGCCCGATCGGTGAACCACCTGCGGGCTGCCGGCGAACCGCCGGCCGCGCCGGTGCATCACCGGCGAGCCGAAAAGTGCCCGCTAGAAACGGTCGACAAACTGTGAGTCAAGCCACTCGCGGAAGCGCTGCACCCAGTCGCCGTCGGTGGTCGGCCAGTCGAACTGACCGGTCATCGCCAGCACGCCGATCACCACCGCCGCGAGGCCGATGAGCACACCGAACAGGGCGTCGGTCTTGCCGGCGACGTGCCTGCGGCGGGTGGCCATCAGGCCGAGCACCGAGAGCACCGCGCCGAACGCGCCGAGCCCGATGCCGTACCCGGCCAGGGTGCCGGTCAGCACGAACAGCGCACCGGCGACGGAGACGATCAGGCCGAGGGTGGCGAGCAGGCTGGCCCGTGGCTTCGGGCCGCGCGTCACCGGCGGCTCCGGCTCGGTGTGGCCGGGGGTGGGGTCGACCGGGCGGTCGGTCGCGACGCGGTCCGTCGGGTCGGGTCGCGGGGTCGTCCGGTCGAGGTCCGTGTCGCTCTCGGGGCGTCGGGTCGTGCGGTCGCGGTCGAGGTCGGTGTCGCGCTCGATGGTCGGGGCGGTCGCCGCGGCGCTGCTCGCCCGGGTCGGACCGTCCGACCGGACCGCGCCGGGCCGGGAGTCGCCCTCCACCGGGCGGGCGGTGGCGGCCCGGGCCACGGCCGCGCGCTCCGCGGCACGCCGCTCGGCCTCGCCGACCTGGTCGCCGGTCGCCGTCGTGCTGCGGTACGTCGTCTGGTCGGCGTCCCGGTCGGTTGCCACCGGTCGGCCGGTGACGTCGTCGGACCGGCCGGTGTCGGTGACCGCAGTGCTGCTGTCCCGGTCGGCGACCGGGGTGTCGTTGCCGTCGACGCGCCCGTCGAGGTTCTCGTCCCGCGTCGGCGCCGGCTCGGACCGGCGGGACAGCGAAGGAATCCTGACCACTACACACCTCCTGATGAATGCGTGGTGGCCGACGAAACGGGTGGCACCCACGCGGTACCGCCCTCAACTACCCCGTTGGGCGTTTCCTGACACCAATTCCGGGTACGCCCATCACGCGCGGACCGCCCTGCCCGGCACCGGGGCGGCGCTCAGCACCCGCAGCCCGGCCCGCTGCACGTACAGCTCCCGCTTGTCGACGGCCAGGCCCTTGGCGTCCAGGACGTAGCCGGTCAGCCAGACCCACCCGTGGTACGTGGGGCGCGCGTCCACGCTCACCAGTCGCAGCCGCAGCTCGCGGTCGCCGGAGAACTGCACCGAGCAGGCCGCCCCGATCAGCAGGAGGTCGCCGGGCCTGAGCTCGGTCACGTCGGCCAGTGCCCACGGTTGATCGGGATGCGGTGGCGGGCCCGGCAGGGCAGCTCCGCGCCGCAGCGGCACACCCTGCGCCAGCGCCTCCAGCTCCAGACCGGGCGATGCCGACGGGCGAGGGTCAGCGCGGTGACCAAGAGGTATTCGTTGTACGACACGCGCACCGCGGCATCCTTCCGCCGAATTGTTGCCGACGCCATTCCCGGCGTTTTTTTCGAGGCCCCGATACGTGACAGCCTGTTCCACGCTGGCCCCCTTGTGCAACAACTCCACCCCGTCCTACTCTCAAGCCGTATTGACGCACGAGGAATGGAAAAGAAATGTGTGCGGGGCGAAACAATCGGTGTTGCAGGAAGGGTGCGGTGATGTTGCATGACGGATGAAACAGGCGGGTCCACGGTCCCTCGGCGACAGCTCGGCCGGCTGCTCACCCAGCTCCGCGAGGACGCCTCGGTGACGCTGGACGCCGCGGCCGCGGTGCTGGACTGCTCGCGGCAGAAGGTGTGGCGCATCGAGAAGGGGCTGGTCCCGGTGCGCGTGGTGGACGCCCGAGCGATGTGCGCTCTCTACCGGGTGCCGGAAGATATGCGGGAGATCGTCGCCGCGCTCGCCAAAGAGACTCGTGCCAAAGGGTGGTGGCATTCGTACGGCGATGTCGTCCCGTCGTGGTTCTCGCTGTACGTCGGCCTGGAATCGTCGGCTTCGACCCTGCGCCAATATGACGCGGAGTTGATCCCCGGCCTCCTGCAAACCCGCGAATACGCCAGCGAGCTTTTCCGCCGCAAGAACCCGACCATGAGCGCCCAGGATCGGGAGAAGCTGGTCGAGGTCCGGTTGCAACGGCAGGGCATCCTCGTCCGTCGGCTGCCCACCGCGCCTGTCCTGCGGGTCGTCCTGAGCGAAGCGGTGCTGCGGCGCACGATCCCCGACCGGCGGGCGATGGTGGGGCAGTTGCGCCACCTGCTCGACGCGGCACTGCTGCCGAACGTCAGCCTGCGGGTGCTGCCGCTCGCCGCCGGTCCGCCGCTGGCCAGCGAGACGGGCACGTTCGTCCTGCTGGGCTTCCCGAAGGCGTTCGGGAGGGCGTCGACCGAGCCGACCACCGTCTACCTGGAGAACATCACCGGAGCGCTCTATCTCGACAAGCCAGCCGAGGTGGCCGCCTTCGAACATGTCTGGTCTGATCTGGAGACGCTGGCGTCGACTGAGGCAGAATCAGAGAAAATGATCACTTCGATCATCGAGGAGCATCATGACTGACCTGGCCGGTGCCACCTGGCGCAAGAGCACCCGCAGCGGCGGGAGCGGCGGCAACTGCGTCGAGGTGGCCGACAACCTCCCCGGCGTCGTTGCCGTACGCGACAGCAAGGCCCCGTCCGGGGCCGCCCTGGTCTTCCCTCCGCGCGCCTGGGCGTCGTTCGTGGCCGACGTCAAGGAGCAGCGCCTGGGCTGACGTGACCGCACTGCTCATTCGGCCCGGCCGGCTGCCGCTGACTATCCTTGGGTCCCGTGCCAGAGGGACACACGATTCATCGCCTGGCGGCCCGGAACGCCGAGCTGTTCGCCGGGGACAAGCTGCACGCCGCCAGCCCGCAGGGCCGCTTCGCCGAGGGCGCGGCCCGGCTGTCCGGCACGGTGCTGGAGAGCACCGAGGCGTACGGCAAGCATCTGCTGCACCACTACGCCGGCGAGCTGACCCTGCACGTGCACCTCGGCCTGTACGGGAAGTTCACCGACGGGCCGGGGGAGCCGCCCGAGCCTGTCGGCCAGGTGCGGCTGCGGCTGGCCAGCGACCGGCACTGGCTCGACCTGCGCGGCCCGACCGCCTGCGAGCTGTTCACCCCGCCCGAGGTCACCGCCCTGCGCGAGCGCCTGGGTCCGGATCCGCTGCGCGCCGACGCCGACCCCGAGCGGGCGTACGCCCGGATCTCCCGCAGCCCCACGCCCCTCGCGGCGCTGCTGCTGGACCAGTCGGTGGTGGCCGGCACCGGGCTGATCTTCGTGACCGAGGCGCTGTTCCGGGCCGGGTTGTCGCCGACGATGCCGGGCCGCAACCTGACCCGCGCCGGCTGGGACGCGCTCTGGGTCGACCTGGTCGAGCTGATGCGGCTCGCCCTCCGGCACGGGCGGATCGACACCGTGCGCGACGTCCACCTGCCGGAGGCGATGGGCCGACCGCCGCGGGTCGACCGCCACGGCGGCGAGGTGTACGTCTACCGCCGCCCCGGCGCGCCCTGCCACATCTGCGGCACCGAGGTCAGTCGCGGGGAACTGGCCGGCCGCAACCTCTACTGGTGCCGCACCTGCCAGGCCGGCTGACCGGCCGCCGCCCGCGCTTGATCGCGGGATGCGGGGCCAGCGTGGCCGCCGGCCGGGCGTCACTCGCCGTCGAGCAGCCAGCGGACCACCTCGATCTGGTGCGGAAAGACGACCTCGCCGTCGATGCTCCAGGCCATCGTGTGGCCGATCGTCCAACCCCGGACCCGCTCGGCGTCCAGCCCGAGGTCGGTGCTGAGCCGGTGCAGCCGGTGCCGGACGGCGGCCGGCGAGTGGCCCAGCTCCGGACCGCGCACGAGCGGCACGACCGAGAACTCCCGCTCGCCGCTCAGCGGCTTCGGGTCGATGACCAGCCAGGGCTCCCGCTCGGCGGCGAGCACGTTGCCGGCGTGCAGGTCCTGGTTGACGAGCACCTGCTCGCCCTGGCTCGACGCCAGGTCGACGAGCAGGGCGCACGCCGCATCGAGCAGCCGCCGCTCGTACGGCCGGCCGGTCCGTTCCCAACTCCGGGGAATCCGGTCGAGCCAGCCGGCGGCCTCCTCGGCGAGCGGGGTGAACGGCGTGCCGGCCGGCCGCCAGAGCCGGGGCAGCACGTGGATCGCCGCGTCCAGTGCCCGGTCCAGCGGCAGCTCGTACAGCGGCGTGCCGGGTTGGCAGCGTTCCACCAGAAGGGCGTGCCGTTGCGGGTCGTGCGCGAGCAGCCGGACCGCGCCGTCGCCGTCCCAGTGGGCCAGCGCGTGGGCCTCGTGCTGGCTGTCCCCGGTCGGGAACTGGAGCTTGAGCACCGCCGCCGTGCCGTCGGGCAGGTCGGCGGGGAGCGCCAGGGAGGCGTACGCGTACCGGAAGGGCGGGCCGAGTCGCAGCGACCACCGCTCGGCGCACTCCGCCAGCAACGTCGGAAGTGTGGCCAGCCAGGCCCGGCCGACCGCTGACCCCCGTATCCAGCCCAGTCCCTTCGGCAGATCCATCCAGCCTCCCGTGGCATCCACCGTGCCACCACGGTGTTCGCGTGCCGGGTCCACTGTGGCTAGCGTGGGACCCGTGCGGATTGGCGTGACCGTACCGAACTTCGCCCCGGGCACCGATCCCGAGCCCGAACGTGCCTGGCGGACCCTTGCGGCCGTGGCCGCGTACCACTCATCTCAGGAGGACCGATGACACCCGAGGACGAGACCTTTCTCCGCCGCGCCGTCGAACTCGCCAGCCAGGCGGGGGCCTCCGGCGAACGGCCGTTCGGCTCGTTGCTTGTCGACGCCGACGGCACCGTTCTGATCGAGGATCACAACACCGTGGTCTCGGACGCGGACATCACGGCTCATCCGGAACTGAAGCTGGCCCGTTGGGCCGCTCGGGAACTCTCGCGCGACGTGGCCGCCCGCACCACCATGTTCACCAGCTGCCAGCCCTGCCCGATGTGCGCGACAGCGATCGACCGGTCCGGCCTCGGTCGGGTGGTGTACGCCCTGTCCGGCGAGCAGTTCGAGGAGGTCAAGCCGGCCACCCCGGCGCTGCCTCAGGTCCGCTACGAGGGGCCGGCGCTGTTCGACGAGGCGCGTCAGCCGATCGACAACTACTACTAGTCGCAGCGCACCGGAAGTTGACAGTGGCCCGGCTGCCGGAGCAGGGTTGATGAGTGACAACGATGTCAACGGACAAAAGGGAATAATGGCCCTCTTGATTCCCTCCGTGTCGCACCACGGTCGGACGGCCGGCTCCCGGCGTACCGTAAGCGGGTTTTCCGGCGCGGACCCGGTTCGTCCGCCGATCCTTGCCGTATGCCCCTTCGCTCCTCGACGGTGACCAGCTGAGATGACCGACGTGCCCCGCTCCGACGCCGCAACGACCCCTGCCCCGGCCGGGTCGCCCGACCTGCCCGACCTGGACGGGTTCCTCGCCGACCAGACCCACACGCTGCTCGACACGGCCCGCCGCGCGGTCCGCCCCGAGGGCGGGTTCTGGTGGCTCACCGACGACCGCACCCCGGACCGTGGCGAACCCCTCTACACGTGGATCACCTGCCGGATGACCCACGTGGCCGCGCTCGCCCACCGCAACGGCGACCCGGATGCCGCCGCCCTCGTCGACCACGGCGTCGCCGCGCTCAGCACGCTGCTGCGCGACGACCGGTACGGCGGCTGGTTCGGGGCCGTGGACCAGCAGGGCACGCCGACCGACGAGCGCAAGGCCGGCTACGACCACGCGTTCGTGCTGCTCGCCGCGTCCAGCGCCGCCCGGGCCGGACGACCCGGCGCGGACCGCCTGCTCGCCGACGTGCTCGCCGTGGTGCGGGACCGGTTCTGGGACGACGACGCGGGCGCGGTCCGCGAATCGTGGAACCGGGACTGGACGGTCACCGAGGACTACCGCGGCGCCAACAGCAGCATGCACATGGTCGAGGCGTTCCTCGCCGCTGCCGCCGCCACCGGCGACGCGAGCTGGACCGACCGGGCCCTGCGGATCGCCACCCACCTGGTGCACACCGAGGCCGCCCGGCACGACTGGCGGCTGCCCGAGCACTTCACGGCCGACTGGACGCCCCTGCTCGACTACAACCGGGACCAGCCCGCCGACCCGTTCCGGCCGTACGGCTCGACGATGGGTCACTGGCTGGAGTGGGCCCGGCTGCTGCTGGAGCTGGAGGCGGTCCTGCCGCAGCCGCCGGGCTGGCTGCTCGCCGACGCCCGTACCCTCTTCGCGGCCGCCGTGCGGCGCGGCTGGGCGGTCGACGGCGCCGACGGCTTCGTCTACACGATCGACTGGGACGACCGGCCGGTGGTGCGCTCCCGGATGCACTGGGTGCTGGCCGAGGCCATCGGCGCGGCGATCACCCTGCACCGCCGCACCGGGGACGCGGTCTACGCCGACTGGTACCGGGTCTTCTGGGCGTACGCGCGCCGCTACCTGATCGACGGCACCGGCTGGCGGCACGAGCTGGACGAGCGGAACCTGCCCGCCGACACGGTCTGGCACGGCCGGCCGGACGTCTACCACGCGTACCAGGCGGTGCTGCTGTCCCGCTCGGCCGGCGCGCTCGGTGGTCCCGGCCCGCTCGCCCCCGGCCCGGTGACCGCATGATCGTGGTGGCGGGCGAGGCCCTCATCGACCTGGTGGTCACCGCCGAGGGGCAGCGGGCGGTGCCGGGTGGGTCCCCGGCGAACGTGGCGGTCACCCTGGCGCGGCTCGACGAGCCGGTGCGGCTGCTGGCCCGGATCGGCCCCGACGAGTACGGCCGGCAGATCGCCGAGTACCTGGCGGCCAACCGGGTGGACCTGCGGTGGGCGGTCCGCGCCGAGGAGCCCACCTCGGTGGCGGTCGCCACCCTGAACACCACCGGGCAGGCCAGCTACGAGTTCCGACTCGACGGCGCGGCGGACTGGCAGTGGACCCCGCAGGAGCTGCCCGACCTGGCCGGCTCGTCGGCGACGGCCCTGCACACCGGGTCGCTGGCGCTGGCGCTCGCGCCCGGCGCGCAGGTGCTGGAGGGCCTGCTCTCCCGCGAACGCGACCGTGACGGGCTGACCATCTCGATCGACCTCAACCTCCGCCCGAGCATCGTCACGGACCGGGCCGCGGAGCAGGAGAGGACACGCCGCCAGATCCGCCTCGCGCACCTGGTCAAGGCCAGCGACGAGGATCTGACCTGGCTCTACCCGGACCGCTCGGTAAGCGACGTGCTTGCCGAATGGCGCGAGGCCGGGGTGTCCTGTGCGGTGGTCACCCGGGGCGGCGAGGGCGCGTGGTTGCTCGCCCCGAACGGTTCACTGCACGAACAACCGGCGGTACGCACCACAGTGGTCGACACCGTCGGCGCCGGCGACTCGTTCACCGGTGGCCTGCTGGCCGCGCTGGCCGACATCGACGCGCTCGGTGACCGGCCGGCCGACCGGCTCGCCGCCGTGACCGAGTCGCAGTGGACGACGGTGCTAAGCCAGGCGGCCACGGTGGCCGCGCTGACCTGCGCCCGCCGAGGCGCCAGCCCTCCGACCCGAGCAGAAGTCGAAGCCCTCCTGACCACGGCAACCTGACCCGCTGCCCTGCCCGGGGCGATCATGGACTTGTGGTGGGCGTTTACCACCACTTCGCGGCATACGCGAGGCACCACAAGTCCATGATCGCCCCGGGGGTGGGTTGGTTAGGAGAGGCCTCGGTGTAGGAGGCGGGTGGGGAGGACCGTCGTCGACGGCGGGGAGTCGTCGCCGGCTATGCGTTCGAACAGGCGCTCCGTCGCCACGCGGGCCAGCTCCCGCGTGTCGTACCCGACGACCGTCAACGGCCGGGGCATCAGGTGGGCCAGCTCGAAGTCGTCGAAGCCGACCAACGCCGCGTCGCTGCCCCGGCGGTGCAGCTCGGCGAGGGCGCCGACGGTGAGCCGGTTGTTGCCGCAGAAGAACGCGGTGGGCGGGTCGGGAAGGTCGAGCAGCGCGGCGACCGCCCGGCCGGCGTCCTCGGGAGCGATCAGGCGGTCGCGGACCAGCGAGTCGTCCGGCTCGACTCCGGCAGCCGCCAGCGCGGCCCGCGCGCCGACCAGCCGCTCACGCATGGTGGGGACGCTCGGCGCGCCGAGCAGGAGACCCACCCGCCGGTGCCCCTCGTCGAGCAGTGCGCCGACCCCGGCCCGGCCGCCACCTCGGTTGTCCAGCAGCACGGCGTCCGCGACCAGTCCCTGCGGCGGCCGGTCCAGGAAGACCACCGGCATGCCCAGCTCGACCTCGCGGCGCAGGAACGAGTGGTCGGGACCGGCCGGCACCACCAGCAGCCCGTCGACCCGACGCTGGGTGAAGTCCTGGAGGACGGCGCGTTCCCGCTCCGGGTCCTCCTCCGAGGAAGCGGTGATCAACATGGTGCCGTGCGCGGCGGCGATCTCGGCGGCGACGCTCGCGATGGTGGCGTAGAACGGGTTGGCGATCTCCTCGATCAGCAGCCCGACGGTGGCGTTGAGCTGCCGCGAGCGCAGGTTGCGCGCGATGTCGTTGCGCCGGAAACCCAGCTCGGCGATGGCGGCCAGCACACGGCCGAGCAGCTCCTGCCCCACCGGCTCGTCGTTGACCACCCGGGAGACCGTCTTCAGGCTGACCCCGGCGTGCCGGGCGACATCGACCATGGTCGGGCGTCGGCGGGCGGCCGACCTGGTCGGAGTCTGGGTCACGGGGTGGTCCTCCACGGCGGGCGCGGGTCAGCGGTCGAGAGCGGCGAGCGCGTCGACCGCCTTTCGGGCGGCGATCAGCACCGGATCCCAGACCGGCGCGTACGGCGGAGCGTAGCCGAGGTCGAGCGCGGTCATGTCATCCACCGTCATGCCGTTCCACAGTGCCACGGCCAACGTGTCGATCCGTTTGGCCGCCTCGGACCAGCCGACGATCTGCGCGCCGAGCAGCCGGCCGCTGGGTCGCTCGGCGATCAGCTTGACGGTCATCATCCGCGCGCCGGGGTAGTAGCCGGCCCGGTTGGTCGACTCGGCGACCACCGAGACGAACTCGAAGCCGGCCGCCTCGGCCTCGGACTCGCGCAGGCCCGTCCGACCCACCTCCAGGTCGCAGACCTTGGTCACCGCCGTGCCGATCACGCCCGGGAAGGTCGCGTACCCGCCGCCGATGTTGATGCCGGCCGCCCGGCCCTGCTTGTTGGCGTGCGTGCCCAGCGGCACGTGCACCGGCATTCCGCTGACCCGGTGCAGCGTCTCGACGGCGTCGCCCGCGGCCCAGACCCCGGGCAGCCCCGGCACCCGCATCCGGCGGTCCACCCGGATGCCACCCGTCGGCCCGATCGGAAAGCCGGCAGCCGTGGCGAGCGCGGTGTTCGCGCGTACGCCCAGACCCAGGACGACCACGTCGGTCGGCATCGGCCCCTCGGCCGTGACCACCGCGGACACCCGGCCGTCCCGCTGCTCCAGGCCGGTCACCCGCAGGCTGGTGCGGATCGTGACGCCGAGGCCGCGCATGGCCTCGGCGACGAGTTCGGCCATGTCGCCGTCGACCGTCGCCATGGGCTGTTTGCTCGCCTCGATCAGGGTCACCGCGAGGCCGCGCTCGATCAGCGCCTCGGCCATCTCGACGCCGATGTACCCGCCACCGATCACCACGGCCCGGCGCGGCCGCGGCTCGGCGTCCAGCCAGGCGCGCAGGGCCGCACCGTCGTCGAGGGTCTGCATCCCGAACACGCCGCCCGCGTCGGTGTCCGCCCACGGTGGCTGCACCGGCACCGCGCCCGCGGCGTACACCAGGTCGTCGAAGCGCTCGCGGACCTCGCCGCCGCCCTCCAGGTCCCGGGCGACCACCTCGCGCCGTTCGAGGTCGATGGCCGTCACCTCGTGCCGCATCCGCACGTCCATGGCGAACTGCGTGCGGAACGTCTCGGGCGTCCGCGTGATCAGCTCCTCCGGGCCGGACACCACCCCGCTGATCCAGTACGGGATGCCGCACGACGAGTAGGAGGTGAAGTGACCGCGCTCGAAGACCACGATCTCCAGGTCGTCACGACCGCGGCGGCGTCGCGCCTGGGATGCCGCCGACATGCCGGCGGCATCCCCGCCGATGACGATCAGTCGTTGCGCCACGGGATCATCCTGTCACGGGCGTGTTCAGCCGCGGGTCTGTCGCGCCACGTCCTGCACCACGTCGACGAGCCGTCCGGTACGGGCGTACACGGCACGCTGCCGGGCCGCGCCGGTGCCGTGGCGGCGCAGCCCGCCCAACAGGTCGGACACCTCCGCCCAGTCGCCGTGCTGCTCCAACGCCGGCCGCACCCGCTCCACGAACCGGTCCAGCAGCTCCCAGGCCGGGCGCAGCTCGCCGGTGGTGACGTCGACGCCGTCGCCCTCCAGGCCGTCGTGGGCGGCCCTCCAGTGCGCGCCGACCAGCAGGTGGTGGTCCGTGCGCAGGGCCGGCCGGCCGGCCTCGACGTCGGTCATGGCGGTGGCCACGAGTGCCCGGACCAGCGCGGCGACCAGCACCGCATCGTCCACCGTCGGGCAGACGTCGCCGATCCGCAGCTCCACGGTCGGGTACTTCGCCGACAGCCGGGCGTACCAGTAGAGCATCCCCTCGTCGAGCATCACCCCGCTGGAGATCAACTGACGGATCAGCCGCTGGTAGTGCTCGTGCGACTCCAACCAGGGCGTCGGCGCCACCGACGGCCAGCGCTCCCACTCCACCGAGCGCCAGCTCGCGTAGCCGGTGTCCTCACCGCCGGCGAACGGCGAGTTGGTGGTGATGGCGTGCAGCATCGGCAGCCACGGCCGGACGTGGTTGAGCACCTGCACGCCGGTCTCCGGATCGGGGACGCCCACGTGCACGTGCATGCCGTTGTTGCCGGGGCCGGGAACGAGCAGCCGGAAACGTTCGATCATCCGGTCGAAGCGGGGCTTGTCGACCACCGGCGGCACCGGGCCGTCCACCGGGCCGGTGCCGATGGCCAGCAGTCGTACGCCGGCCCGCTCGGCCGCGTCGGCGAGGGCCTTACGCAGTACGCCGAGGGAGTGCCGGATCGAGGACAGCTCAAGGCCGGGTGGACTGCCGATCTCGATCTGGCTGGTCTGGAACTCGCGCTCCACCTGACCGCGCAGTTCCGCCGGCACCTGCTCCAGCACCAGGTCCACTGCGGGCACCGCGGCTCCGGTGTGCGGGTCGACGAGCAGAAACTCCTCCTCGACACCCACGGTGAGCACATCGGTCCCCGCGGTCGTCCCGCCGGGTGCCTCCGCCAGCTGGCCCGTCATCGCGACACCACCGTCCGTTTCTGCCTCTCGCGGGTCCGTCCGCGTCGGTCGGCCGCTTGGTTACCCACAGTGGCAACGCCCGGAAACGTGGGACGGCGCGCTGCCCGCGCGTGTCGGCCACAACTGGCGCGTGGTGCCGCGCGGATCAGCCGGTCGGGGCGATCTCGATTCGGCCGGGCGGCGTGACAGCCGGTCCTATGCTGAGCCCGTGCCGGTGCCGCTGGGTTTCCTCTGGGTCGCGTGGATGTCCGCGTTCGCCCAGCTCACCATGCTGGCGGACCGCCCGGCCGACCTGCTGGCGGGGGCCGCCCTGACCGCGCTGGTCCTGTTCGCCGCGCTGCTCGCCGCGCACGTGCCCGCCCACGCGGGGGCAACGGGCGTCGCACGACGCTGGGCCGGGCTACGCGCCCGCGCCCGAGGTCGCCGGGTTCCCCGCCAGATCGACCCGGACGCCGCCGGACGACCTCGCCCCCGCGCACCCGGACGCCCCTTCGCCGCGTAGCGCCACACCGCCGCGCGGCCGATCCCACCGTCACCGGTCCTTCGCGCCGGCGGCCACCGCCGGGGGAGGACCCACCGGAATCGGACCGAGGGGTTTCCCATGCTCGCTTTCGCACCACTGCACGACGTCGTCGGCGCCGCCGGCACCGCGTTGTCCTGGCTCACCGATCTGCTCGAACCGTTGGCCGATGGCACGGCGACAGTCGTCGCCATCGTGCTGCTCACCATCGCCGTCCGGTTGCTCATCGCACCGCTGACCGTCGCGCAGGTCCGCGGGGAACGGCGCCGCGCGGCGCTCGCCCCCCGGGTGCGCGATCTCCAGCAGCGGTACGCCGACGACCCGGCGACCCTCCAGCGCGAGGTGTTCGCGCTGTACCGCTCGGCCGGCGCGAACCCGGTCGCCGGCTGCCTGCCGTTGCTGCTCCAGGCGCCGTTCCTGCTGGTGCTGTACCGGCTGTTCGCCACCGACGAGGGCGGCACGGGGCTGCTGGACGAGCGGCTGGCCGGGGTGCCGTTGGGTCATCACGTGAGCGACGGGTTGACCGGGGCGGCCGGGCCGCTCTTCGTCGTCCTGCTTGTCGCGCTGCTGATGCTGGCCTGGTGGTCGTCGCGGCGGGCACGTCGGGCGTCGGCGGCGGTCGGCACGGTGGCCGGTACGCCCACCGAGGGGCCGGGCGCCGCCACGCTCGGCCGGCTGCTGCCCCTGCTGCCGTTCACGACCGTGCTGGTGGCGCTGGTGCTGCCGCTCGCGGCAGTGATCTATCTGGTGACGACGACCGCCTGGTCGGCGCTGGAGCAGGCGGTGCTGCGCCGTCCCCAGGCCGCCCCGTCGCCCGCCGACAACTCCCACCGCTGACGGCCGGGGAGGGCCCTGGTGACCGCCGGGGCCCTCCCGTTGCCCGGCACCCCCTGGACAGGAACAGTTAACTGTCTTAATAATTAGCGGCAACGTTGACGTCCATGGATGCCCAGTCGGGCGCGGAGGGCCGCATGAAGCCTGCCAGATCCCTTGTCCTGTCCCTGGTCACCGCGCTCGCCGCGACGCTCGGCGCGGTCTGGGTCGCGCTGCCCGCGCTCGCGGCCGGCGCCACCGCCAGCTTCGTCAAGACCGCCGAGTGGGGCTCCGGCTGGGAGGGGAAGTACACCATCACCAACGGCGGAGGCTCGACCATCAATGGGTGGAGCCTCGCCTTCGACCTGCCGGCCGGCACCACCCTGGGCAGCTACTGGGACGCTCTGCTCACCTCCGCCGGGCAGCGGCACACCTTCACCAACCGGTCCTGGAACGGCACCATCGCCCCGGGCGCCTCGGTCTCCTTCGGCTTCCTGGCCAGCGGCTCCGGCTCGCCGAGCGGCTGCCAGCTGAACGGGGCGCCCTGCGGCGGTGGCACCCCACCGACCACGCCTCCGCCGACCACGGCGCCGCCGACCACCGCACCCCCGACGACCCCACCCCCGACGACCCCACCCCCGACGACCCCACCGCCCACCGGCGGGCTGCCGAAGCACCTGCTCACCGGCTACTGGCACAACTTCGACAACCCCGCCGTCGAGCTGCGGCTGCGCGACGTCCCCATCGAGTACGACCTGGTCGCCGTCGCCTTCGCCGAGGCGACCACGACGCCCGGCGCGCTCACCTTCGGCATCGACCCCGGGCTCGCCGCCGCGCTGGGCGGGTACACCGACGCGGACTTCACCGCCGATGTGCGTACCCTGCACAGCCGCGGCCAACGGGTCATCCTCTCCGTCGGCGGCGAGGCCGGGCGGGTCACGGTCAACGACGCCGCCTCGGCCACCGTCTTCGCCGACACGGCCGCCGCGCTGATCGCCCGCTACGGCTTCGACGGGATCGACATCGACCTGGAGAACGGGCTCAACCCGACGTACATGGCGCAGGCGCTGCGCGCGCTGCGGGCCAAGGTCGGGTCGGGTCTGATCATCGCGATGGCGCCGCAGACCATCGACATGCAGAACCCGGCCGGCGGCTACTTCAAGCTGGCGCTCGACATCAAGGACATCCTCACAGTCGTCAACACCCAGTTCTACAACTCCGGGGCGATGCTCGGCTGCGACCAGAACGCCGCGTACGCCCAGGGCACTGTGAACTTCATCGTCGCGCTGGCCTGCATCCAACTGGAGGCCGGGTTGCGCCCCGACCAGGTCGGCCTCGGCCTGCCCGCCGGACCGGGCGCGGCCGGTGGCGGCATCGTCGCGCCCAGCGTGGTCAACGCCGCGCTGGACTGTCTGGCCCGGGGCACCAACTGCGGCAGCTTCCGGCCGCCGCGCACCTACCCCGGCATCCGGGGAGCGATGACCTGGTCGGTGAACTGGGACGTCAGCAACGGCAACGGTTTCGCCCGCACGGTGGCCCCGCACCTGGACACCCTGCCCTGAGCGGTGCCGACGCCCGTACCGGCGTCGGCGCACCACCTGCGCGGCCCGCACACCACCCGGCCGCGCAGGGCATCGGCACCACCCGCCCGCACGACCGAGCGCCGCTCGACGACGGGCGACATCCCCCACCACACCGGTCCCTGGAGGCCACCGTGAAACTCCGATCCCCCCGCGTGGCGACGTTCGCCGTCGCGCTGGCCGCCGCACTGGTGGCGGCCACCGTCGTGGCACCGCCGGCCGCGTCGGCCGCCACCGCCGCCTTCGCCCGCACCAGCAGTTGGAGCAGCGGGTACGAGGCGAAGTTCACCGTCACCAACAACACGTCCACGGCGATCACCTCCTGGGACGTGCAGTTCGACCTGCCGGCCGGCAGCACGGTCGGGTCGGCCTGGGACGCCCTGGTGACCAGCTCGGGTCAGCACGTGACCGCCCGCAACCAGTCCTGGAACGGCGCGTTGGCCGCCGGCGCGAGCACGTCGTTCGGCTTCATCGTCGCCGGCACCGGTGACCCCACCAACTGCACGGTCAACGGCACGTCCTGCTCGGGCGGCCCCACCACCCCCCCGGGAGCCCCCGGCACGCCCGGCGGCCTGCGGGTCACCGGCACCACCGCCTCGGCGGTCTCGCTGGCCTGGAACGCGGTCGGTGGCACGGTGACCGGCTACCGGGTGTACGAGGGCTCGACGGTGCGCGCCACCGTCACCGGCACCTCGACGACCGTCTCCGGCCTGGCCGCCTGCTCGGCGCACAGCTACACGGTCGCCGCGTACAACTCGGCGGGGGAGTCGGCGCGGTCGGCGGCGGTCGCCGCGAGCACCACCGGCTGCACCGGCGGCGGCGGTTCGATGGCCGTCGCGCCCTACCTCTACCCGGGCTGGGGTGACCCGCCCGCCCCGGCGACCGTCATGTCGGCGACCGGCGTGAAGTGGTTCACCATCGCGTTCGTGCTCTCCGGTGGCGGCTGCACCCCGGCCTGGGACGGCGGCGGCCCGCTCACCGGCGGCGCGCACGCCAGCACCATCGCGGCCATCCGGGCGGCCGGCGGCGACGTGATCCCGTCCATCGGCGGCTGGAGCGGCAACAAGCTCGGCCCGAACTGCTCCTCGGCCAGCGCCCTGGCCGGCGCGTACCAGCAGGTGATCAACGCGTTCGGGCTCAAGGCGATCGACATCGACATCGAGAACAGCGACGAGTTCGAGAACGAGGTCGTACAGGACCGGATCCTCGGCGCGCTGAAGATCGTCAAGCAGAACAACCCGGGCCTGAAGACGATCATCACGTTCGGCACGTCGACCACCGGCCCGTCGTACTACGGCACCCGCCTGATCAACCAGGCCGCCGCGCTGGGCGCCAACATCGACACCTTCACCATCATGCCGTTTGACTTCGGCGGCGGAGCCAACATGTACCAGAGCACTGTCAACGCGGCCGAGGGGCTGAAGAACACGCTGAAGACGGCCTTCGGCTGGTCCGACGCGACGGCGTACGCCCACATGGGCATCTCCGGGATGAACGGGCTCTCCGACCAGCAGGAGCTGACCTCGCCGGCCACCTGGACCCAGATCCGGGACTGGGCGAAGGCGCGCGGGCTGAGCCGGTTCACATTCTGGTCGGTCAACCGGGACCGGCCGTGCCCGGGCGGGGGAGTCGTCTCCAACTGCTCCGGCATCGCGCAGAACACGTGGGAGTTCACGTCGATCAGCGCGCAGTTCAACTGAGCGCGACGCGGATCAGCGACCGGCGGTCACCGACCGCCGGTCGTCGCGCTCCCGGCGCCGGCGGACCTTACGGATCACCCAGCTGACCAGCATGACGGCGAAGACCGCGATGATCGCGTAATTGAACCAGTCGCTGTACCGCCCGACGTCCTGCCAGCGGCTGCCGAGCGCGTAGCCGGCGCCGACGATGAGCGCGTTCCACACCCCGCTGCCGATCGTGGTCAGCAGGACGAACTCGCCAAGTGGCATCCGGTTGGCCCCGGCCGGGACGGAGACCAGGCTGCGGACCACAGGCACCACCCGGCCGATCAGCACCGCCCACCGACCGTGCCGCTCGAACCAGCGGTCGGCCTTCTCCAAGTCGTCGCGGTCCACCAGCGGGATGCGGTCCAGCCAGCGCTTGAGCCGCTCCTCGCCCAGTGCCGCGCCGAGCCAGTAGAGCACCAGCGCGCCGACGAGCGAGCCGACCGTCGCGGCCAGCACCACGAGCACGACGTTGAACCGACCCTCGTGGGCCAGGAAACCGGCCATGGCCAGCACGATCTCGCTCGGGATCGGCGGGACGATGCTCTCCAACGCGACCAGCAGCGCCACGCCGACCGGGCCCGTCGCCTCGATCACCGAGGCCACCCACCCGGTCAGGCCGGTGAACTCGGACGGGTCACCAGTCTGGGCGTACGCCATTGGTCGTCCTTCCGATCCGGCTACCGGGGATCGGAAGGTCATACCCAGCGACCGGCGGCACACACCTGCGCGTGAGCCCTGCCACGCCGGCCGGGTCAGCCCTCCGGGTGCAGCGCGGTGTCGGCCGGGCCCTGCCGCCAGCCGGTGAACACCACGGTGAGGCCGGCGCGCGTCGGCGCGCAGCAGAACGGGCCGGCCATCGCTTCGGCCGCCGGGTCCAACGGAGCGAGGCGGACCAGTCGCCAGGCCGCATCCGCGACCCGGGCCCGTACGGTCAGCGCGTCGCCGGCCCGGCTGACCCGTACGGTCACCTCCTGGCCGGTCCACCCCGGGACCGGGGACACCGACCAGTCGGAGAACTCCCGGGTCGCCACCGCGCCGAGCTGGGACTCGCCGTCGCTGACCTCGACGCCCGCCTTGACCCACGTCCCCTCGTCGACCCGGACCAGCACACCGGCCTGGTCGAACTGCGCCGAGAAGTCGAGGATGAAGCTCACCTCCATGGCGGCGCCGACCGGCAGCGGCGCCAGCAGGGCGGGGCCGTTGTCGTGGACAAAGCCGTAGCTGGTCCGCCGCCAGAAGTCCGTCTCCGCCCCGGCCTCGACGACCAGCTCGCCGGCCGGGCCCTCCTCGGCGCGGACCGGCGGGTGCAGCCAGGCGCCCCGGGCCCAGTCCAGCGGTTCGCTCGGCGGTACGAGGTCGATCTCCATGACCGGCACGGTAACCAACCGCGCCCGGCCCCGCCGACCGGGTTGGCCGACCGGGTTTGCCGTGGTGATCGACCGGAGATGTTCCTCCGGCATGGGTGACCGTTGGTATTCCGAAGCCGTCGTCTACTGCCTCGACATCGACACGTACGCCGACTCGGACGGCGACGGGGTCGGTGACATCCGTGGGCTGATCGGAAGGCTGGACTATCTGGCCCGGCTCGGCGTGACCTGCCTGTGGCTGCATCCGATCCACCCGTCGCCCAACCGCGACGACGGCTACGACGTCACCGACTTCTACAACGTGGACCCGCGCTTCGGCACCCTCGGTGACTTCGCCGAGCTGCTGCACCAGGCGCAGAACCGGGGCATCCGCGTGATCATCGACCTGGTGGTCAACCACACCTCCGACGAGCACCCGTGGTTCCAGTCCGCCCGCTCGTCGCCGGATTCGCCGTACCGCGACTGGTTCGTCTGGTCCGACACCGAGCCGGACGACCGGCACCAGGGCATGGTCTTCCCCGGCGAACAGAAGGAGACCTGGAGCTACGACCGGACCGCCAAGGCGTGGTTCTACCACCGGTTCTACAAGTTCCAGCCGGACCTCAACTTCGCCAACCCGCAGGTCCGGGCCGAGGTCAAGAAGATCATGTCGTTCTGGCTCCAGCTCGGCGTCTCCGGTTTCCGGATGGACGCCGTGCCGTTCATCATCGAGCTGACCGAGCCGGGCAACCCGAACTCGCCGAAGGACTTCGAGTTCCTCACCGAGATGCGCCAGCACGTGCAGTGGCGGCGCGGCGACGCCGTCCTGCTGGCCGAGGCGAACGTCGAACCCGACCAACTGCCGACGTTCTTCGGCGACACCAGCGGCTCCGGCAACCGCATCCACATGCTCTTCGACTTCATGCTCAACGGCCGACTCATGCTCGCCCTGGCCCGGCAGGACCCGGAGTCGCTGATCGAGGCGTTGCGCGACACCCCGAAGCTGCCCGTCGGTGGGCAGTGGGCCACCTTCCTGCGCAACCACGACGAGATCGACCTGTCCCGGTTGACGACCGAACAGCGCAACCAGGTGTACGAGCAGTTCGGCCCGGACGAGAACATGCGCATCTACGACCGGGGCATCCGTCGCCGGCTCGCCCCGATGCTCGGCAACGACCGGCGGCGCATCGAGCTGGCGTACGCCCTGCAGTTCTCGATGCGCGGCACGCCGGTGCTGCGCTACGGCGAGGAGATCGGGATGGGCGAGGACCTGTCGCTGCCCGGCCGGGAGGCGATCCGTACCCCGATGCAGTGGTCGTACCAGCCGAACGCCGGCTTCTCCACCGCGGACCCGGAGAAGCTGGTCCGCCCGGTCATCGACAAGGGTGAGTTCGGCTACCAGAACGTCAACGTCACCGCCCAGCGCAGCGACTCGAAGTCGCTGCTCGCCTGGTTCGAGCGCATGATCCGTACGCTGCGGGAGGCCCCGGAGATCGGTTCCGGCTCGACCACCCACATCGACGTGGCGATGCCGGCCGGGGTGCTGGCGCACCGGGCGGACGGGCCGACCGGGACGATGGTCTTCGTGCACAACCTGGGCACCGAAGACGTCGAGGTGGACCTGAGCAGCCTCGAACCGGAGGCCGACCTGCCGATCGACGTGCTCGCCGACCGTGGCTACGGCGAGTTGGGCAAGCTCGGCGCGGTGAAGGTCTCCGGGCACGGATACCGGTGGATTCGCCTATGCCGGGGTCGGGGGTTCTGACGTTAAGCTCCTCCGATCGACCCCACGTTACCGGGAGGTAATCATGTCGGAGGAGCCCCGCGTCGCCATCGTCACCGGAGCCGCGCGCGGTATCGGCGCGGCCACCGCCCGGCGGTTGGCCGCCGACGGGATGGCCGTCGCCGTGGTCGACATCGACGAGGCCGCCACCAAGGAGACGGTGGACGCCATCGTCGGCGCGGGCGGCCGTGCGCTCGGCGTGGGCGCCGACGTGTCCGACCGGGACCAGGTCGAGGCCGCCGTCGAACGGGTCGCCGCCGAGTTGGGCGCGCCCACCGTGCTGGTCAACAACGCCGGTGTGCTCCGCGACAACCTGCTGTTCAAGATGACCAACGCCGACTGGGACACGGTCATGGGTGTGCACCTGCGCGGTGCGTTCCTGTTCAGCCAGGCCACCCAGAAGCACATGGTGGACCGCAAGTGGGGGCGGATCGTCAACCTCTCCAGCACGTCCGCCCTGGGCAACCGGGGCCAGGCGAACTACGCCGCCGCCAAGGCGGGCCTACAGGGCTTCACCAAGACGCTCGCCATCGAGCTGGGGCCGTTCGGGGTGACCGTCAACGCGGTCGCGCCGGGCTTCATCGTCACCGACATGACCGCGGCCACCGCCGCCCGGATGAAGGTCGACTTCGAGGACCTTCAGAAGCACGCCGCCGCCGAGATCCCGGTCCGCCGCCCGGGGCGCCCGGAGGACGTCGCGCACACCATCTCGTTCCTGACCAGTGAGGGGGCCGGCTTCGTCTCCGGCCAGGTCATCTACGTCGCCGGCGGCCCCCGGGCCTGACCCGCGCGCCCTCGTCACGCGGCCCGGCCGGTCAGGCCGGGTCGCGGCGGGTGCGCCAGAGCCAGAACAGGCCGAGCACCGGCAGCACCAGCGGGATGTAGCCGTACCCGCTGCCGAACTGCGACCACACCGTCTCGTCGGGGAACAGGTCCTTGTCGACCACGCTGAGGATGCCGACGGCGACGACCCCGACCAACTCCGCCGAGCAGCAGGCCAGCGCCACCCGTCGGCCGGTGTGCCCGGCCCGGGCCAGACCCACCGCGGCCACGATGTAGATGAGCGCGGCCAGGGCGGAGAGCAGGTACGCCACCGGCGCCTCGTCGAACTTGGTGGCGATCTGCAGACCCGCCCGGCTGGTCGCCGCGATGGCGAAGAGCAGGTAGACCGCGATCAGCAACCGGCCTGGACCGGCGTTCGTGGCGCGTCGGGCCGGTCGTGTCTCAACCACCGAGGACCTCCCAGGTCTGCTGCAACCGGACCACCACGACCGGCGCGACCAGGCAGACCGCGCAGACGATCGCCGACCCCCAGCGGGTCGGCTCCATCCGGGCCAGCACCCAGGCCAGCGGCGGCAGGCAGACCAGCGTGGCCAGGTAGCCGTAGAACGCGCCGGGCTCGCCCGGCCGGTCGCCGCCACCGACCGCGACCAGGGCCAGCACTCCCAACGCGAGCAGCGTCACCTCCAGTACGGCCAGACCGGTGAACTGCACCCGGTCCGGTGGCCGGTGGCGTACCGCCGCGACCAGCGCCCATACGGCGACGAGCAGCGACAGCACGATCGACGCCGTCGCGAGGAGCCCGTCCACCGGCGAGTCGGCGGCCGCGCTCGTCATCGGCCAAACCTGGTCGTTGCCTCGGTCACCGGCACAGCCTACTAACCGTCGTAGTACCCGGGTCACGCTGCCTGGCCGCCGCGCCCGCGGCGAGTCGCCGACCGAGGTGCACGCGGCCCCTGTAGAGCTGCCCCACGAATGGGGCGCCGTCCGCGGTCGGCGGCCCGTGACCGACCGCCTTGGGGCGCGTCGTTCGTTGGTCACAGGGGCGTTGGGCTGCTGTGGTTGGCGACCCGCCGCCGGTGAGCCGGGTGGGGCGACTAGCGTGGATCACGTCCGTGGCGTCGTCACGGTGCGGGGGAAACAGCGGAGGTACACGTGCTGCGGTTCGGCTTGTTCGGCACCGGTCACTGGGCGATCGAGACGCACGGTAAGGCGCTGCACGCACACCCGGACGCGGAACTGGTCGGCGTGTGGGGGCGTAACCCCGAGCGGGCGTCCGCGCTGGCCGAGCGGTACGGGGTGCCCGCCTACGCCGAGGTCGACGCGCTGATCGAACAGTGCGAAGCGATCGCTGTCGCGCTGCCGCCGGACATTCAGGCCGACATCGCGGTCCGTGCCGCCACCGCCGGCCGTCACCTGCTGCTGGACAAGCCACTGGCGCTCTCCGTCGAGGACGCCGACCGGGTGGTCGCCGCCGCCGAGGCGTCCGGGGTCGCCTCGGTCGTGTTCTTCACCCAGCGGTTCCAGCCCAACGTCACCGCGTTCCTCGCCGCGACCGCCGCCGCCGGAGGCTGGCAGCACGGCCGCACCACCGCCTTCGCGTCGATCTTCCAGGAGGGCAGCCCGTACGGCGGCTCCCTGTGGCGTCGCGAGCACGGCGCGCTCTGGGACATCGCCCCGCACGCGCTCTCCATCCTCCTGCCGGTGCTGGGGCGGGTGACCCAGGTGGCGGCGATGGACGGGCCGAGCGGGATGGTGCACCTGCTGCTCACCCACGAGGGCGGCGCCACCAGCAGCGCCTCGCTGTCCCTGGATGCCCCGCGTGAGGCGATGGCCCGGGAGTTCGTGTTCTACGGCGAGAACGGGATCGAGACCGTCCCGGTCGGCGAGAACGACGCTGCCACGGCGTTCGGTGTCGCGATCGACCAGCTCGTCGAGCAGGTGCGCACCGGCACCCGCGACCACCGCTGCGACGTCCGCTTCGGCCGCGAGGTCGTCACGATCCTCGCCGCCGCCGAAACCGCCCGCGCCGAATCCCGCACCATCCCCCTCCAGTAACCCCACCCACCCCACACCCTCGTGATCAAGAGGTTTGCGTCACGACACGCCGTGCCGCGTGACCCAAACCTCTTGATCACCGCGGCAAGCCGGCGGGGAGACCGCGGCAAGTCGGCGGGGAGCCGGCGGGGCGGGGGCGGGGGGAAATGGGTGGGGGGTTGGGGTGGGGGTCGGTAGGGTGGTGGGCATGTTCACGCATGCCCTGATCGAGGGGGTCGGTACGTCGGCCGCCTGGGGTGCCCTGCTGGTGTCCCGTCCGCGCGTCCGGCGTCCGGCCCTGACGGGCTGGGACGTGACCTGCCGCTGATCGGTCCACTTCGCGGTGCGCTGGGGCTGTCGCCCCGCCGCCGCTGATCCTTCGCCACGGCACGAGGCTGTCGCCTCGTCATCGCGTACCCGCGCATCGTCCAGGGCCGTCCGAGTCCCGATCCACTCGGACAGGTCCGGCAATTCCGGCTGCCTGTCCAGCCCGTCGCCGAGCGGCGACAGACAGGACGACGACCCGTGGCGCCTCGCCCGTTTCGATCAACCGAACGCGACCGGTCCCGTCGCGTACTCAGCCAGAACTTTCTCGTCGACCGTGCGGCCGTCCAGCGGGTCATCCGCGCCGCCGACCCCGATCCGGCCGGGCTCCTGCTGGAGGTCGGCGCGGGCCGGGGGCAGCTCACCCGTCCGCTCGCGGCCCGGTGTGGGCGGCTGACGGCGTACGAGGTGGACCCGGCCGCCCGCCGCGCGTTGGCCGCGGTCTGCGCGGAGCTGTCCAACGTGGAGCACCGGCAGGCCGACTTCCTGGCCGCCGAGCCGCCACCGGAACCGTTCGCGGTGGTCGGCAACATCCCGTGGTCGCTGACCTCCGCCGTGGTGCGGTGGTGCCTGGCCGCGCCCCGGTTGCGGTCCGCGACCCTGCTCACCCAGCTGGAGTACGCGCGCCGGCGCAGTGGCGACTACGGCCGGTGGACCCGGCTCACCGTCTCGACCTGGCCGGAGTTCGGGTGGCGGCTGGCGGGGCGGGTGCCGCGTACCGCGTTCCGGCCGGTGCCGGCGGTCGACGCCGGGATCCTGCGCATCGAACGGCGGCCGGAGCCGCTGCTGCCGGTGGCGGCTCTGCCGGCGTACCGAAGGCTCGTGGGGTGGGGTTTCGAGGGCGTCGGCGGCTCGCTCGCCGCGACCCTGCGCCGGCACCACCCGCCGGCCCGGGTCGCGGCCGCCCTGCGCGCGACGCGGATCGCGTCGGACACCCCCGTGGGGTACGTCTGGCCGGAGCAGTGGCTGGTGCTGTTCCGGCTGCTGCACGCGCGGTGACCGGCCGCTCAGGCGAGGGTGATCAGCGCCTCGCTCAGCTCGGCCGGGGACTCGAACTGTTCGGCCGGCAACGCCTGCAACATCTGCAACAGGGCCGTGCTGGCCCCGTTCTCCTGCCCCCAACGGACGAGGTCCTCGCGGGAGACCGGGTAGTCGAGCCCGGCCAGGTACTCCTGCAACTGCACGCCGGTGACCGTCATGCCGGCCGGCTACCCGCTCGCCGCTCCCGTACACGCGCACGGCGTGTCGGTGGGGCGACGCGCCGACGGTTTGCCGGCGCGACCGCCGGGTAGCCGCTGCCATGCTGGTTCAGCGGCTCGGCGCGCCGAGCGACTTCGACCCATTGCTGGAGCGCGTCCGGGACGCCCGGGTGGTGATGATCGGCGAGTCCACCCACGGCAGCTACGACTACTACCGGCTGCGCGAGCAGCTCACCCGTCGGCTGATCGCGGAGTGCGGCTTCTCGTTCGTGGCCGTGGAGGGCGACTGGCCGGACTGCGACCGGGTGCACCGCTCGGTCACCGCCGCGCCGGGCGGGGCCCACGATCCACAGTTGGCGCTGGAGGGCTTCGAGCGGTGGCCGACCTGGATGTGGGCGAACGCCGAGGTGGCGCGCTTCTGCCGCTGGCTGCGAGCGTGGAACCTGGAGCGGCCGGAGGACGGGCGGGCGGGCTTCCACGGGCTCGACGTCTACAGCCTCTGGGAGTCGATGCAGGCGATCTTCGACTACCTGGGGGAGGAGGACCCGACCTCGTTGGAGGCGGCGCAGGACGCGTACCGGTGCTTCGAGCCGTACGGCAAGCGGGTCGAGGAGTACGGCGCGGCCAGCCGCTTCGTCTCGGCCCGCTGCGAGGAGGAGGTCGTCCGGCTGCTGGCGCGTACCCGGGAACAGGCCATGTCGGACGGCCCGGACCGCTTCTCGGCCTGGCAGAACGCGGAGGTGGTGGCCGGCGCGGAGCATTACTACCGGGCGATGGTGGCCGGCGGCCCGGACTCGTGGAACATCCGTGACACCCACATGCAGGACACCCTGGACCGGCTGCTGCAACGCTACGGCCCGGACGCCCGCGGGATCGTCTGGGCGCACAACACGCACGTGGGCGACGCGCGGGCCACCGACATGGCCGCGGACGGCATGGTCAACATTGGTCAGTTGGCCCGCGAGCGGCACGGCGACGACGCGGTGGCGTTGGTCGGGTTCGGCACCTACCGGGGCACGGTGATCGCCGCTCCCCGGTGGGGTTCGCCCGCCGAGGCGATGGTGGTGCCGCCGGCGCGGGAGGGTTCGGTGGAGCGGCGGTTGCACGAGCTGATGCCGGAGCGGGCGGTGCTCGTCTTCGGCGGCGACGACCAGCCGGGCTGGGTCACCGAACCCGTGGATCACCGGGCGATCGGGGTGG
Organism: Micromonospora sp. NPDC005254; assembly: GCF_042872525.1. Lineage (NCBI taxonomy): Bacteria > Bacillati > Actinomycetota > Actinomycetes > Micromonosporales > Micromonosporaceae > Micromonospora > Micromonospora sp. NPDC005254. The sequence goes on from NZ_JBIAKM010000001.1 coordinate 909,760, forward strand.
TCTACGACCCGTCCTTCGAGTCCTGGGGCAACTACGTGCCGACCCGGCTGGGCGAACGCTACGACGCCTTCATCTGGTGCGACGAGACGACTGCCCTGCACCCGCTGGCGGTCCCCGCCGTGCCCGGTGAGATGGAGACGTACCCGGCCGGCGTGTGAGCAGTGCCGAAAGGTGCGGCGCCCGCGCGGGCGCCGCACCTTTCGTGGTCGGGACGGATCAGACCCGGGTGGGGGTCTGGGTCGTCAGGTGGGTACGGAGCCCCTCGCCCTCGATGTCGACGTTCGGCAGGGCGCGGGAGAGCCAGCGGGGCAGCCACCAGGCGCGGTCACCGAGCAGGGACATCACGGCCGGGACGATGGTCATGCGGACCACGAAGGCGTCGATGGCCACGCCGATGGCCAGCGCGAAGCCCATCGACTTGATCACCGGGTCATCGAGGAAGACGAAGCCCCCGAACACCGAGATCATGATCAACGCGGCGGCGGTGACCACGCGGGCGCCGTGCCCCATGCCGCTGATCGTGGCCTGGCGGGCGGTCTCGCCGTGCACGAAGTCCTCGCGCATCCGGGACACCAGGAACACCTCGTAGTCCATCGCGAGCCCGAACAGGATGCCGATGAGCAGGATCGGCAGGAAGCTGATCAGCGGACCGGGCGTGTCCAGGCCCACCAGGTCGGCGAGGTGCCCCTGCTGGAACACCGCCACCGTGATGCCGAACGTGGCGGCGACGGTGAGCAGGAAGCCCAGCGCGGCCTTGACCGGCACCAGCAGCGAACGGAACACCAGCATCAGCAGCAGGACCGAGAGCCCGACCACCAGCAGCAGGTAGACCGGCAGCGCGTCGGAGAGCTTCTCGGAGACGTCGATGCCGATCGCGGTGACGCCGGTGAGCAGCACGTCCGCGTCGCGGATCCCGCTCACCGAGTCACGGATGTCGTGCACCACCGTCTCGGTGGCCTCGTCGGTCGGGCCGGTCTTCGGCACCACGCCGAGCAGCGCCGTCCGGCCGTCCGGGCTGAGTTGGGCGGGCGCCACCGCGAGGACGTTCTCGGTGCGCTGGAGCAGCGCGGTGACCTGCGGTACGGCGGCCGAGGTGGCCTGCGGCGAGTCACCGGCGACGACGACCGCCAGTCGACCGGTGAAGCCCGCGCCGAAGCCCTCGGTGATCAGGTCGTTCGACACCCGGGCCGGCGAGCCGACGGCCGCCGTCGAGGCGTCCGGCAGCGCCAACCGCATGTCCGGCGTGGGCAGCGCGAGCAGCCCCAGGCCGAGCAGGCCGACCAGGATGACAGGTACGCGGAACCGGGTGACGAACCGCGCCCAGCGGAAGCCGAACCGGGACCGGTCCTCGGTGGCCGCGTTCGTCTCGTTGGCCGGTCCGCTGGCGGTGGCGGCGGTCTCGTCGGTGGGGACGGCGCGCAGCCGGCGGGGGAGAACCCGGCGTCCGGCGAAGCCGAGCAGCGCCGGCTGGAGGGTGATGGCGACGAGCACGGCCACGGTGACGGTGCCGGCGGCGGCGAGACCCATCACGGTGAGGAACGGGATGTCCACCACGGCCAGTCCGGCGAGCGCGATGACGACGGTGGCGCCCGCGAAGACAACGGCGGAGCCGGCGGTGCCCACGGCCCGGCCGACGGCCTCGTCCGGGGGCAGACCGTCGAGCAGGTTCTGCCGGTGCCGGGAGGTGATGAACAGCGAGTAGTCGATGCCGACGGCGAGGCCGAGCATCAGCGCCAGGATCGGCGCCGTGCTGGTCAACTGGACGACGCCACTCAGCGCGAACAGCCCGGCCATGCCGGCGCCCACGCCGATCAGCGCGTTGAGCATGGTCATCCCGGCGGCCACCAGCGAGCCGAAGGTGATGATCAGGACGATCGCGGCGACCACGACGCCGAGCGCCTCGGTCGAGCCGATCTCCGGCTCCCCGCCCAGCACCTCGCCGCCCGGGGCGACCTGCCAACCCTGTGCCTTCGCCGCCGCGCCGACCTGCTCGTACGCGGTCTTCTGGTCGTCGGTCACCTCGTCCGCGCCGGTGGCGAACTGGACCTGGACCAGCGCGTACCGGCCGTCGGGCGAGACCGCGCCGACCTGGAGCGGGTTGACCGCGCCGACCACGCCGGGCAGCGTCCCGGCCTGCTGGACCAGCTCCTGCACCACGGCCTGGCCCTGTGGGGTGCCGAGTTGGCCGTCTCCGGGTGCCTTGACCGCGATGGTGCCGGTCGCGCCGCTGGCCGCCGGGAACTGCTCGGCGAGCAGGTCGAGAGCGCGCTGGCTCTCGGTGCCGGGCATGGTGAAGTTGCTCGCCGTCGGGCCGCGCAGGGTCGCCGCGGCCAGACCGGCGCCGACGAGTACGACGAGCCAGAGCGCGACGACGAGCCGTCGCCGGCGAAACGCGCCCCGGCCGAGCCGGTAGAGCAGGGTGGCCATCAGGAGTCCTTGTCCTCGGTCGTGGGTGGATGGGTCAGGGGTGCGTCGACGGGTTCGACGGCCCGCCGGACGAGGGCGAGCAGGGCGGCGCGCAGTTCGTCGTCGGGAATGTCGGCGAACTCGGCGCACGCCTCGGAGATGCCGGCCAGCAGCACCAGCGCGGCGATCCGGGCGCCCGGACGATCGGAGTGCCCGGCCAACGCGTCGCGCAGCCGGTCGGAGATCTCCTGGATGTGCGCGAACGCCGGCTGGCACAGCAGCTCGGGGAATTCACCGCGCAGCACCGCGATCTCCCGCCGGAACCGGACCGCGAGGTCGACGAAGCCCGCCGCGGCGACCTCCTGGGCGGCCGCGCCGGTCCGGCCGGTGAGCTGGTCGTCGAGGTCGCGCAGCACGCCGATCGCGGGTGCCATCAGCTCGGCGAGCAGGGCTTCCTTGTTGGCGAAGTGGTAGAGCACGGTGGCCTTGGAGCAGCCGACCTCGCGGGCGATGTCCTGCAACGAGGTGCCCCGGTAGCCGGTCACCGCGAACCGTCGCGCCGCCGCGGCGAGGATCTCGCCGTGCGTCTCGGACACCGCTCTGGCCATCACCGGTCCACCTCCGTGAACCAGCATGCCTGACCGATCGGTCAGACCCTGACCGATCGGTCAGAAGAACGTGGTGGCGTTCCCCACACCGGGGTCCGGTTTAGCCGGCGCGCTCGGCGTCGTACCTGGTCCGCGCCTCGGCGATGGCCCGGCGGTGCCGTTCGGCCCAACTGGTCAGCGCCACCAGCGACTCGTACAGCTCCAGCGCCATCGGCGTGGCCGTGTACTCCACCTTCGGCGGGACGGTCGGATAGACCGTGCGGTGCAGCAGGCCGTCGCGCTCCAGGTTGCGCAGGGTCAGGGTGAGCATCCGGCGGCTGATGCCCTCGATGTGCCGCTCCAGCTCGGTGAAGCGCACCGGGCCGTTCGACGCGGCCACCAGGATGCCGATGCTCCACTTGCCGCCGACCCGGTCCAGCACCTCGCGGACGGTGCACGCCCGAGCCTGCCCGGGGGTGAACGGCACGTTCCCGGCGGCGCAGGTGAACTCCGCCTCGACCTGCGCGGACACATCGCTGTTCCTCTGGGACATCACAGTGCCTCCTTCCGCTCCGGCTCATGGTCACAGACGATGACCTCGGTAACAAACCGTGCACCAAGGAGGCATCCGATGGACCGTACCGTCCCGGCCCGCTGGCCGGCCCTGCTCGTGCTCTGCGCCGGCAGCCTGATGATCATCCTGGACGGCAGTGTCGTGTCGGTGGCCCTGCCCTCCGTGCAACGCGACCTGGGCTTCACCGCCGCCGGACTGGCCTGGGTGGTCAACGCCTACCTGGTGGCGTTCGGCGGGCTGCTGCTGCTCGCCGGCCGCCTCGGCGACCTGCTCGGCCGGCGTCGGGTCTTCCTGGCCGGCGTCGTGCTGTTCACCCTGGCCTCGCTGGCCTGCGCGACGGCCACCGGACCGGCCCTGCTCGTCGGCGCGCGGTTCGGCCAGGGCGTCGGCGGCGCGCTCGCCATGGCGGTCAGCCTCGGGATGATCGTCCGGCTCTATCCCGAGTCGGTCGAGCGGGCCCGCGCCATCGCCGTCTTCAGCTTCACCGGGGCGGCCGGCGCCACGATCGGCACGGTCGCCGGCGGGGTGCTCACCGAGCTGGCCGGTTGGCGTTCGATCTTCCTGGTGAACCTGCCGATCGGGGCGGCGATCCTGCTCGCCGCCGTCCGCCAACTCCCCGCCGAACGGGGCATCGGCCTGCGGGCCGGCCTCGACGTGCCCGGCGCCCTGCTGGCCACCGCCGGCCTGATGGCCGCCGTGCTGGGCATCGTGGGGACCGGTGAGCACGGCTGGACCAGCCCGCGGACCCTCGGTGCGGCGGTGCTCGCGGCGCTGCTGCTCGGCGGCTTCGCCGTACGCCAACGGGTGGCGGCGACTCCGCTGCTGCCGGCGCGGGTGCTGCGCGTGCCGGGCCTGGTCGCGGCCAACGCGGTGCAGTTCCTCATGGTCGCCGCGTACTTCGGCTTCCAGTTCCTGCTCGCCGTCGAGCTGCAACTCGTGCTCGGGCTGGACGCGGCGGCCACCGGCTGGGCCTTCCTGCCCACCCCGGTGGTGATCGCGGTGGTGTCGCTCGGCCTGGCCGGTCGGCTGATCGGCCGGTGGGGCGCCCGGAGCGTGCTGCTGGTCGGGTTGAGCCTCGCGACCGTCGGCTTCCTGCTGCTCGCCCGGTTGCCCGCCGACGGCCGCTACCCCGCCGACGTACTCCCCGCGCTGGTGGTCTTCGGAGTGGCCGGCGGTCTGACCCTGCCGGCCGTCACCACGCTGGCCATGTTCGGCGCGACCGACGCCGACGCCGGGCTGGCGTCCGGGTTGGCCAACACCACCCAGCAGGTCGGCGGGGCGGTCGGCCTGGCCGCGCTGGCGACCCTGGCCGCGGCCCGCAGCGACGGCCTCCGGGCCGCCGGTCGGGCCGAGGCGGTGGCGCTGGCCGGTGGCTACCGGGTCGCGTACGCCGTGGCCGCCGCTCTGGTGCTCGCCGCGTTCCTGGTGGCGCTGGGCACGCCGCCCCGCCGCCCGGCCGGCCAGCGGCCCGACGTCGGTGCGCCGGTCGACGACGGCGGGCAGCGGAATCGTTCGGTGTCCAAGCGCCGCGTCCGGTTGACCGACGACGCCGGGGCCGGGAGGGTGATCGGGTGAGTGAGGCTGACGAGACCCGCGACGGCGTGGCCCTGACCAACCTGGACCAGCCGCTGTCCGACCGGGACGACGCGACCAAACGCGACCTGGTCGACTACCTCGACGCGGTCCGGGAGCCGATCATCGGGCAGTTGCGGGACCGTCCGCTGTCGGTGATCCGGGTCCGCCCCGGCCAGCCGCCGTTCATGCAGAAGAACCTGCCCCGCTACACCCCGGAGTGGGTCCGCCGGGTGCCGGTCTGGGCCGAGGCGTCGCACCGGGAGATCTCGTACGCCCTCTGCGACGACCGGCGCACCCTGCTCTGGTTCGCCAACCAGCGGGCCGTCGAGTACCACCCGACGCTGGCCACGGCGGCCGACCTGCACCGACCGACGCACCTGGTGCTCGACCTGGACCCGCCCGAGGGCGACGGGTTCCGCGCGGCCGTGGCCGCTGCCCTGCTGGTCCGCCAGGCGCTCGCCGACGCCGGCCTCGCCGGGGCCGTCAAGACCAGCGGCGCCAAGGGCGTGCACGTCTTCGTCCCGGTGGCGGGTGACCCCACCGCCGAGGAGTCGGCCGCCGCCACCCGGGCGCTCGCCGTCCGCGCCGAGCGGCTGGACCCGGCGCTGGCCACGACGGCGTACATCAAGGAAGACCGGGGCGGGAAGGTCTTCGTGGACGCCACCCGAGCCGGCGGGGCGACGGTCGTGGCCGCGTACAGCCCGCGACTGCGGCCCGGGATGCCGGTCTCCTTCCCGGTCGACTGGTCCGACCTGACCGAGGTGACCCCGGCGGACTTCACCATCCGGACGGTGCCGCCACTGGTCGCCGGGACCGACCCGTGGGTCGCGCTGATGCCGGCGCCGCAGTCGCTCCCCGCCGACCTCGTCGCGGAGGGCCGGACCATCCCGGTGGCCCGGGTGCAGGCCATGCACGAGGGCAAGCGCCGGGCCCGCGCCCGCCGCGAGACCGGCTGACGGTACGCGCTGTTTCCTTGATCGAGCACGATCATCGGAGGCGCGCGGTCCTCGACGGTCCCTGTCGTCGGGGGTCTGTGGCACGATTTTCCAGGTGACCAGCCGATCCGCCGAGAGCCAGCGCCTGAGCGATCTCGCGCGGCTACGCCGCGTCCGTGACCGCATCGACCGGGAGTACGCGCAGCCGTTGGACGTCGAGGCGCTCGCCCGGGGCGTCCACATGTCGGCCGGGCACCTCAGTCGGGAGTTCCGGCTCGCCTACGGCGAATCTCCGTACAGCTATCTCATGACCCGGCGCGTGGAGCGCGCCATGGCGCTGCTGCGCCGCGGCGACCTGAGCGTCACCGATGTCTGTTTCGCGGTCGGCTGCTCGTCGCTCGGCACCTTCAGCACCCGCTTCACCGAGCTGGTCGGTGTGCCGCCGAGCACCTACCGGCGGGAGGCGGCGCTCGCGACGGCCGGGCTGCCGTCGTGCACGGCCAAGCAGGTGACCAGACCGGTCAGGAATCGAGAAGCGCAGGTCACGCCGCCACCCCTAGCGTGACTGCCACGGGTCGGGTCGGCGTGGCGAGCCGCGTCGGCCGTGACCCCGGGGCCCCGCCCGCCCGAGAAGACGGAGACACCATGAGCAAGGCCACGGACCCGCCCGCGGCGCACGTCGCCGACCGGCACGACCTGATCCGGGTGCAGGGCGCGCGCGTGAACAACCTCAAGGACGTCACGGTCGAGCTTCCGAAGCGCCGACTGACGGTGTTCACCGGGGTCTCCGGCTCCGGTAAGAGCTCGCTGGTGTTCGGCACCATCGCGGCCGAGTCGCAGCGGATGATCAACGAGACCTACAGCGCCTTCGTGCAGGGCTTCATGCCGACGCTGACCCGGCCCGAGGTCGACGTGCTGGACGGGCTGACCACCGCGATCATCGTCGACCAGGAGCGGATGGGCGCGAACGCCCGCTCCACGGTCGGCACCGCCACCGACGCCAACGCGATGCTGCGCATCCTCTTCAGCCGGCTCGGGCAGCCGCACATCGGCTCGCCGAACGCGTTCTCCTTCAACGTCCCCTCGGTGCGGGCGACCGGCGCGATCACGGTGGAGCGCGGCGCGGGCCGGACGAAGACCGAGAAGGCGACCTTCAACCGTCTCGGCGGCATGTGTCCGCGCTGCGAGGGCATGGGCGCGGTCACCGACTTCGACCTGTCGGCACTGTACGACGACAGCAGGTCGCTCAACGAGGGCGCGATCACGATCCCCGGCTACAGCATGGAGGGCTGGTACGGCCGGATCTTCCGCGGCTGCGGCTACTTCGACCCGGACAAGCCGATCCGCAAATACACTAAGAAGGAGCTGCAGGACCTGCTCCACCGGGAGCCGACCAAGATCAAGGTCGACGGCATCAACCTGACGTACGTCGGCCTCATCCCGCAGATCCAGAAGTCGTTCCTCGCCAAGGACATCGACACGCTGCAACCGCACATCCGCGCCTTCGTCGACCGTGCGGTGACGTTCACGACCTGCCCCGACTGCGGCGGCACCCGGCTCAGCGCGGAGGCCCGGTCGTCGAAGATCGAGGGGAAGAACATCGCCGACGTCTGCGCGATGCAGATCAGCGACCTGGCGGCCTGGGTCCGGGGCATCAGGGAGCCGTCGGTGGCGCCGCTGCTCACCGGGCTGCAACATCTCCTCGACTCGTTCGAGGAGATCGGGTTGGGCTACCTGTCGCTCGACCGGCCCTCGGGCACGCTCTCCGGTGGCGAGGCGCAGCGCACCAAGATGATCCGCCACCTCGGGTCGTCGCTCACCGACGTCACGTACGTCTTCGACGAGCCGACGATCGGGCTGCACCCGCACGACATCGCGCGGATGAACGGCCTGCTGCTGCGCCTGCGGGACAAGGGCAACACCGTCCTGGTGGTGGAGCACAAGCCGGAGGCGATCGCCATCGCCGACCACGTCGTCGATCTCGGGCCGGGCGCCGGCACCGCCGGAGGCGAGGTGGTGTTCGAGGGCACCGTCGACGGGCTGCGCGCCAGCGACACGCTGACCGGCCGGCACCTGGACGACCGGGCCCGCCTGAAGACATCCGTACGGACGCCGTCGGGTGTGCTGGAGGTGCGGGGCGCGAACACCCACAACCTGCGCGACGTCGACGTCGACATCCCGCTCGGCGTGCTCGTGGTGGTGACCGGTGTGGCCGGTTCGGGAAAAAGTTCGCTGATCCACGGCTCGGTGTCCGACCGCGACGGGGTGGTGTCGGTCGACCAGAGCGCGATCCGCGGTTCCCGCCGGAGCAACCCGGCGACGTACACGGGCCTGCTCGACCCGATCCGCAAGGCGTTCGCGAAGGCCAACGGTGTGAAGCCGGCCCTGTTCAGCGCCAACTCCGAGGGCGCCTGCCCCGGCTGCAACGGCGCCGGCGTCATCTACACCGACCTGGGGATGATGGCCGGTGTCGCCGCCACCTGCGAGGAGTGCGAGGGGAGGCGGTTCCAGGCGTCGGTCCTGGAGTACCGGTTCGGCGGCCGTGACATCAGCGAGGTGCTCGCCATGTCGGTGCGCGAGGCCGAGGCGTTCTTCTCCGCGGGTGAGGCGCGTACGCCCGCCGCGCACGCCATCCTCAACCGGCTCGTCGACGTCGGGCTCGGCTACCTCAGCCTCGGCCAGCCGCTGACCACCCTGTCCGGCGGCGAGCGGCAGCGGCTCAAGCTGGCCACCCGCATGGCCGAGAAAGGCGGCGTGTACGTCCTGGACGAGCCGACCACCGGCCTGCACCTCGCCGACGTCGAGCAACTGCTCGGCCTGCTGGACCGACTGGTCGACTCCGGCAAGTCGGTGATCGTCGTCGAGCATCACCAGGCGGTCATGGCGCACGCCGACTGGATCATCGACCTCGGCCCGGGCGCCGGCCACGACGGCGGCCGGATCGTCTTCGAGGGCACCCCGGCCGATCTCGTCGCTGCCCGCTCCACCCTCACCGGCGAGCACCTGGCGGCGTACGTCGGCACCTGATCATGTGCCGTCCGCCGTCGCCCGATTGTCTACCCGGCCGTCGGTTGGGCGGCGGCGGGCCGCCGTGGCGGCGAGAACCCCGCAGGCGCCGTTCTTGATCCACCGCGCGTCGCCGGTGGGGGTTCGACGCGAGCCGGCGCCGGGGCGTGGGGTCCGGGGCTCGGCCCCGGAGCAGAAATGACAAGCGCCCCAGGTCCGCGCTTCTCAGCGGACATGGAGCGCGAAAGCTTGTGCCCCCGGCAGGATTCGAACCTGCGCCCCCGCCTCCGGAGGGCGGTGCTCTATCCCCTGAGCTACGGGGGCTCAGCGACTGGAGAAGACTAGCAAACCTCCTGGGCGTACGCCGAATCGGTATCGGGTGAGCCGGTCGTGTCGGTGACCGGCCCACCCGGTGCTCAGGCCGCGATCGCCCGCCCGCAACTGGGCAGCGGGTGCAGGACGATCCGTCGGGGCAGCCGGCGCGGCCACTCGTTGCGCGGCCAGGACCCGTCCACGATCAGGTGCACCGTGCGCTGCTCCTCGCCGCTGAGCCGCAGCACGAAGTCGCGGGGGAGCGGCGGGTCGACCGTCGGTGTGGTGATCATGAAGCGCACCCGGCCCCGGGACGACACGGCGGAGATCACGTCGGCCGCCGGCATCGTGCCCCGCAGCCGCACCCGGCCGATCCAGTAGACCTCGGCCAGATGCTCCTGGGCCGTCCGGGTGATCGCCGGGTACTCGCTGCGTACCCAGCGCTCGACCGCGCTGACGCAGAGCCCGCAGGCCCGCTCGCGCGGTTCCCGCGGACCCAACCCCCAGGCCCGCAGGTACGCCCCGACCGCTCCCGCGTCCAGCGGGAGGTCGAACCGGCGCTGGATGAGCGTGGTGAGGCTCTGCCGCGTCCACAGCTCCTCGTCGAGGCCGAACTCGTCGGGGTGGACGCCCCGGAGTGTGTCGATCAGTTCGAGTTCCTGTTCGCGGCTGAGCGTTCCCGGCTCGCCCTGCCGCTGTCCGCGACGGACGGCTGCCACCGCCCCGTCACCGCCGATGGTGTGGCGTCGGCACCAACTGGTGACCGAGCGCCGTGCGTCTCTGAGTGCAACCCCCACGTCTTGGGCAACGAGCACGAATCACAACTGGTCACGATATGTGCGGAGAAAACTCTCTAAGCAACGTAATCGCCTGTCTGACGCAAAACGCCCACAAGGGGCGAGTGTGGGTCGACAGGGGTGCGGGAGCTGCGGGTACGGCCGGCGGGCGCGGCGCCGGTCGCCTTCGACTCGTCGCGTCCGACGCCAGGTCGCCGATGTGGCGGTGTCCGAACGCCTGGATACCGCCACCTCGCCGACCTGGTGTGGATCATGCGGGTCGAGAGGCGGGTGCCCGCCGTGCCCAGGACGGGGCGGTCCGGTGCCGGACATGACGCGGGCCCGCGTCCCGCCGATGAGTGGCGGTGACGCGGGCCCGGTGTGCCCGTGCGGAGGGTCAGCCCTTGGCCTGCGCCTGGAGCTGCCGGAGGTTGTTCAGCTCGGACTGCTGGGTGGCCTTCATGGTCTGGGCCACGCGTACCACCTCGGCGTTGTCGGTCTCCGCGAGCGCCGCGTCGATCATGTGGATCCCGCCGAGGTGGTGGTTGTACATCAGGGCCAGGAACTGCCGGTCCACCTCGATGCCCTTGGCGTCGCGCAACGAGGCCATCTGCTGCGGGGTGGCCATGCCCGGCATCAGCCCGTCCTTGACCGCGGCCCCGTCGGACATCCACGACATCGGCGGCTGCGACCCGGTCGGGCTCAGCTGCCACTCGCGCAGCCAGGTCTGCATGGCGCCGATCTCGCCCTGCTGGCCGGTGGCGATGTCGACGGCGATCTGGCGGACCTCGGGCAGCGTCGCCGAGCGGTACGCGATCAGACTCATCTCCACGGCCTGGGCGTGGTGGGTGGTCATGTCCCGCGCGAAGCCCGCCTCGACCGAGGCGTCACCGGGCCGGGTGAGCCGGGGGGTGAGCAGACCTCCGGCGCACCCGAGCAGCAGCCCCACCACCAGCAGGGCAGCCAGCGCGAGCACTCCGTAGCGCCGCGCCGGGGCCCGGCCGTCCTCGTCCGGGACGGCCTCAACCTCGTCGTACTCGTTGTCGGTGGTGGCGGGGGCTGTCATCGACGTCCTTACTGGGTGGGCGGCTGCTGCTGAAGGTCACGCGGGGTAGTGCCGGTGGCGGTCACGCCCTGGTTGCACAGCGCGGTCGGGCCCTCGACGGAGGCGTTCACCCGCAGGTCCTTGATGAACTCGTCGATCCGCTTGTCGTCGGCGTTGTCGACCTTGAGCTGGTAGCCCCACGCCTGGAGCGAGATCGGCTTGTCCAGACCCTCGTACGGGCTCATCAGCATCTTCTCGACGCCACGCACCTTGCCGGCGAGCTTGTCGACCTGGTCCTTCGGCAGGTCCGGGCGGTAGGTGATCCACACCGCGCCGTGCTCCAGGCTGTGCACCGCGTGCTCGTTGGCGATCGGGGCGTCGTAGACGTCACCCATGCAGTTCTGCCAGGCCGCGTTGTGCACCCCGCCCACCGGCGGCGAGTACTTGTAGGTCAGCGGGCCCGACTTGTGGGACTCGTAGTCGAGGCTCGTCTTGTCGGTCTTGCGGATGTTGACGATGCCGTCGATGGCGTTGGCCTTCTTGTCCCACGGCTTGGAGCCCTGGAACGACGCCCAGGCGCCGTAGCCGATGATGCCGGCCGCGAGGACGCCGACGGCGACGAAGAGCGCGATCGGGCCCCAGGCCCGGCCCTGACTCACCTTGACCGGGCTGACGGGCTTGCGGGGGCCCTTGCCACCCGCCCGGGGGGAGCCCGCCGGCTTGCCGGAACCGGCCTTGGCGCCGGACGCCGGCCGGCCCGCGGCCGGCTTCTTGCCGGTGCTGACCACGGTCGGGCGGCGCTCAGGGCCGCCCGGGGTGCTGATGCTCATCGTGCCTCGTCAGGTCGGTCGGTCAGGGGAGTGGCGGGCCGGATGACGCGCAGGGTTGCCGCCGAGTGCCCGAGTCTACCCCCGATAACATGGTTGGGTGACTCCTGCAGAACTAGCCTCGGTCGTCCTCACCGCCGCCCACGCCGTCTTCACCGACCGTGGTCTGGATCACGCCGCGCTGCCGGAGCGCACGGTGGTGGAGCGACCGCGCAACCCCGAGCACGGCGACTACGCCTCCACGCTCGCTCTGCAGTTGAGCAAGAAGGTGGGCGTCCCGCCGCGCGAGCTGGCCACCGCCCTGGCCGACGAGCTGGGCCGGGCACCGGGTGTCAAATCGGTGGAAATCGCCGGGCCGGGCTTCCTGAACATCCGGCTGGACGCCGCCGCCGCCGGCCAGCTCGCCCGGGTGATCGTCGAGGCCGGCGCGGAGTACGGCCGCAGCGACCGGCTCGCCGGCGAGAAGATCAACTTGGAGTTCGTCTCGGCGAACCCGACCGGCCCGGTGCACATCGGCGGGGTCCGCTGGGCGGCCGTCGGTGACGCGCTGAGCCGGCTGCTGCGGGCCACCGGCGCCGACGTCGGCACGGAGTACTACTTCAACGACGCCGGTTCGCAGATCGACAGGTTCGCCCGCTCGCTGCTCGCCGCCGCCAAGGGCGAGCCCGCGCCGGAGGACGGCTACGGCGGCGCGTACATCGCCGAGATCGCCGCCGAGGTGCAGGCCCGCCGGCCCGAGGTGCTCGGCCTGGACGACGCCGCCGCCCAGGAGGTGTTCCGGGTCGAGGGCGTCGCGCTGATGTTCGACGAGATCCGCTCGTCACTGCGCGACTTCGGGGTGGAGTTCGACACCTACTTCAACGAGAAGGACCTGCACGACCGGGGCGAGCTGGACCTCGCGCTGGCCCGGCTGCGCGAGCAGGGCCGGGTCTACGAGTCCGAGGGCGCGACCTGGCTGCGCACCACCGACTTCGGTGACGACAAGGACCGGGTGCTGCGCAAGTCCAACGGCGAGTGGACGTACTTCGCCGCGGACTGCGCCTACTACCTGGACAAGCGGGAGCGCGGCTTCGAGCGGGTCGTGATCATGTTGGGCGCCGACCACCACGGCTACATCGGCCGGATGAAGGCGATGGCGGCGTGCTTCGGCGACGACCCGGAGCGCAACCTGGAGATCCTCATCGGCCAGCTGGTCAACCTGCTGCGCGACGGCGCCCCGATGCGGATGAGCAAGCGGGCCGGCACCGTGATCACCCTGGAGGACCTGGTCGACGCCATCGGCGTGGACGCCTCCCGGTACGCGCTGGCCCGCTACTCCAGCGACTCGCCCATCGACATCGACATCGAGCTGTGGACCCGGGCGAGCCGCGACAACCCGGTCTACTACGTGCAGTACGTCGCCGCCCGGACGGCGGGCGTGGCCCGCAACGCCGCCGAGGTGGGGCTGGTTCCGGGTGACGCCGACGCGTTCCGCCCCGAGCTGCTCGACCACGAGAAGGAGAACGAGCTACTCAAGGCGCTCGCCGAGTTCCCGGCGGTGGTGGCCACCGCGGCGGAGCTGCGCGAGCCGCACCGGGTGGCCCGCTACCTGGAGGAGAGCGTCGCGGCGTCCTTCCACCGGTTCTACGACAACTGCCGGGTGCTGCCGATGGGCGACGAGGAGGTCACCGACCTGCACCGCGCCCGGCTCTGGCTCAACAACGCCACCCGCACCGTGATCGCCAACGGCCTGCACCTGCTCGGCGTCTCCGCACCCGAGAGGATGTGACATGAGGGCTCATGAGGCTGGTGCGCTGCACGCGGACATCAGCAAGCAGGGGCCGGCCTGGCTGCGTACCCCGGCCGACGTCAACGCCCTCGTGCCGGCGCTGTGGCCGCGCAGCGTGACGCGTGGCGCGGACGGCGCGGTCGCCGTCGCGGGCCTGAGCGTCCGCGACATCGCGGCCGAGTTCGGCACCCCGGTGTACGTCCTCGACGAGGCCGACCTGCGCTCGCGCTGCCGCGACTTCCGGGCGGCCTTCCCGACCGAGGACGTCTTCTACGCGGGCAAGGCGTTCCTCTGCCGCGCGGTGGTCCGGATGATCGCCGAGGAGGGGCTGCACCTCGACGTCTGCACGGGCGGTGAGCTGGCCACCGCGCTCTCGGCGGGGATGCCGCCGGAGCGGATCGGCTTCCACGGCAACAACAAGTCGGCGGCCGAGCTGTCCCGGGCGCTGGACGCCGGGGTGGGGCGGATCATCGTCGACTCGTTCACCGAGATCGACCGGCTGACCGAACTGGCCCGCGAGCGTGGGGTGCGGCCCCGGGTGCTGGTCCGGGTCACGGTCGGCGTCGAGGCGCACACCCACGAGTTCATCGCCACCGCCCACGAAGACCAGAAGTTCGGCTTCTCGCTGGCCGGCGGCGCCGCCGCCAACGCCGCCTTCAAGATCCTCGACGAGGACGTGCTGGAGCTGCGCGGTCTGCACTCGCACATCGGCTCGCAGATCTTCGACGCCAGCGGCTTCGAGGTCTCGGCCCGCCGGGTGCTCGCCCTGCAGGCGCAGATCCGTGACGCGCGCGGGGTGGAGCTGCCCGAGCTGGACCTGGGCGGTGGGTTCGGCATCGCGTACACGACCCAGGACGACCCGGCCACCCCACAGGACCTGGCCAAGCGGCTGCGCAAGATCGTCGACTCGGAGTGCGCGGCGGAGAACCTGGCCGTGCCGCACCTGTCGATCGAGCCGGGACGGGCCATCGTCGGGCCCGCCGTGTTCACCCTCTACGAGGTCGGCACGGTCAAGGACCTCGACGGCATCCGCACGTACGTCAGCGTCGACGGCGGGATGAGCGACAACATCCGCACCGCGCTCTACGACGCGTCCTACTCGGCGACGCTGGCCTCCCGGGCGTCGAGCGCCCAGCCGTTGCTCGCCCGCGTGGTGGGAAAGCACTGTGAGTCCGGGGACATCGTGGTGAAGGATGAATTCCTGCCCGCCGACGTGCAGCCCGGAGATCTTGTCGCAGTGCCCGGCACCGGCGCCTACTGCCGGAGCATGGCCAGCAACTACAACCACGTACCCCGACCGCCGGTCGTGGCGGTGCGTGACGGCCAGGCGCGTCTGATCGTCCGGCGGGAGACCGAAGACGATCTGCTGGCATTGGATGTGGGATGACGTCACCTGTGCGCTTGGCACTGCTCGGCTGCGGCACGGTCGGCCAGGAGGTGGTCCGGCTGCTGCACGAGCAGTCGGCCGACCTGGCCGCCCGCATCGGCGCTCCACTGGAGATCGCCGGTATCGCCGTCCGCCGGCTCGGCCGCGACCGCGGTGACCTGCCGGTCGACGAGGCCCTGTTCACCACCGACGCGCTCGGCCTGATCAAACGGGACGACGTCGACGTGGTGATCGAGGTGGTCGGCGGCATCGAGCCGGCCCGGGGCTGGCTGGTCGAGGCGCTGCGTGCCGGCAAGAGCGTGGTCACCGCCAACAAGGCGCTGCTCGCCGAGGACGGGGTGGCCCTGCACGAGGCGGCGGCCGAGGGCGGTGGCGACCTCTACTACGAGGCGTCGGTCGCCGGCGCGATTCCGCTGCTGCGCCCGCTGCGCGAGTCGCTGCACGGTGATCGGATCAACCGGGTCACCGGCATCGTCAACGGCACCACCAACTTCATCCTCTCCGCGATGGACGCGACCGGCGCCGGGTTCGCGGAGGCCCTGGAGCAGGCCACCGCCCTGGGGTACGCGGAGGCCGACCCGACCGCCGACGTCGAGGGCTTCGACGCGGCGGCGAAGGCGGCCATCCTCGCCTCGCTGGCGTTCCACACCCGGGTCGGCGCCGCCGACGTGCACCGCGAGGGCATCACCGACGTGACCGCCGCGGACATGGCCAGCGCCCAGGCGATGGGCTGCACGATCAAGCTGCTCTGCATCGCGGCGCGGGGCGTCGACGCGGCCGGTCAGGAGACGGTCAGTGTCCGCGTCCACCCGGCGATGATTCCGCGCAGTCACCCGCTGGCCAGCGTCGGCGACGCGTTCAACGCGGTCTTCGTCGAGGCGGACGCGGCCGGGCAACTGATGTTCTACGGCCGGGGCGCGGGTGGCGCGCCGACCGCCAGCGCCGTGCTCGGCGACGTGGTGGCGGTGTCCCGCAACCGGCTCGCCGGGGTGCGCGCGGCCAGCGAGAGCGCGTACGCGGCCCTGGCGGTGCGGCCGATGGGCGAGGCGCTGACCCGCTACCACGTGAGCCTGGACGTGGCCGACCGCCCGGGTGTGCTGGCCTCGGTGGCGGGCGTCTTCGCCCGGCACGACGTGTCGATCGCGACCGTACGACAGGGCTCGGCGGGCGGGGCGCCCGGCCGGGACGGCGACGCCGAGCTGGTCATCGTCACCCACGTGGCGCCGGACGCCGCGCTCGCCGCGACAGTGGCCGAGCTGCGCGGCCTGGACATCGTCCGGTCGGTGACGAGTGTGCTGCGGGTCGAGGGCGGCGCCTGAGTCGTTGAGCCACCGGGGCGGCTCGCCCGTCCCGCCAGGTGGGTAACCCGGGGTGTGCCATCGATGGCTGCGGCAGGGTGGTCCAGGGTGGCCTGATGCTCGGGTCGGTGCAGGGGTAGAGGCGAGGAGAGCGACATGTGGCGGGGTCTGATCGAGGCGTACCGGGATCGGCTGCCGGTCACCGCGGCCACGCCGGTCGTCACGTTGCACGAGGGGAACACCCCGCTGCTGCCGGCGCCCGTGCTCTCGGCCCGGCTCGGCTGCGACGTCTACCTGAAGGTGGAGGGCGCCAACCCGACCGGCTCCTTCAAGGACCGGGGGATGACCCTCGCGGTCTCCAAGGCGGTCGAGGCCGGCAACAAGGCGATCATCTGCGCGTCCACCGGCAACACCAGCGCCTCCGCCGCGGCGTACGCGGCACGGGCCGGGCTGACCTGCGCGGTGCTGGTCCCGCAGGGCAAGATCGCGCTGGGCAAGCTGGCCCAGGCGCTGGTGCACGGGGCGAAGCTGCTCCAGGTCAGCGGCAACTTCGACGACTGCCTCGCGCTCGCCGCCAAGCTGGCCCAGGATCACCCGGTCGCGCTTGTCAACTCGGTCAACATCGACCGGCTGCACGGCCAGAAGACCGCCGCCTTCGAGATCGTCGAGGCACTCGGCGACGCCCCCGACATCCATTGCCTGCCCGTCGGTAACGCCGGCAACATCTCCGCGTACTGGATGGGATATTCGGAGGAGCACGCCGCCGGCGCCACCACGCGGGCGCCGAAGATGTACGGCTTCCAGGCGTCCGGTGCGGCGCCGATCGTGACCGGCCAGGTGGTGCCGGAGCCGTCGACAATCGCCACCGCCATCCGGATCGGCAACCCGGCGAGCTGGACCAAGGCGCTCGACGCCCGGGACGCCTCCGGTGGCCTGATCGCGGCGGTGACCGACCGGGAGATCCTCTCCGCGTACCGGCTGCTCGCCCGCGAGGTGGGGGTCTTCGTCGAGCTCGGCAGCGCGGCCAGCGTGGCAGGCCTGCTCCAGCAGGCCGCGGCGGGCGTGGTTCCGGCCGGCTCGACGGTGGTCTGCACGGTGACCGGTCACGGGTTGAAGGACCCGGAGTGGGCGATCTCCACCGCGCCCGCCCCGGTGACCATCGGCAACGATCCGCTGGCCGCGGCCCGCGCCCTCGACCTGGCCTGAGAGCGGCACAGCCCACGGCGGTGGGCCGCCCCTGGGGGCGGCGGGGGTCCAGGTGATCGAGTCCGGCACACTTTCACCTATCCCCGCCCGCATTCTCTTTCAGGAGTGAGCCAGGCCGATGTCGCTGCTCGCCAGATTCAGCCTCGCCAACCGAGGGCTGGTCGCCCTCATCGCGGTGGTGATTACGGCGTTCGGAGCGTTCGCCGTGCCGTCGCTGAAGCAGCAACTGCTGCCGTCGCTCGAGTTCCCGGCCGCGTTCATCGTGGCGCCCTACCCCGGTGCCGGTCCCGAGATCGTCGAGTCGCAGGTGACCGAGCCGATCGAGAACGCCCTGCAGGGCCTCCCCGGGCTGGACAAGGTCACCTCCACGTCCCGCGAGGGGTCGGCCACGATCCAGGTGCAGTACGAGTTCGGCACCGACCTGGACGACGTGGTCAACAAGATGCAGACCGCGCTGAGCCGGATCGACGCCCAGCTGCCGGAGAGCGTCGACCCGCAGGTCATCGCGGGGAGCACCGACGACCTGCCGGCGGTGGTGCTGGCCGCGGCCGGCGGCGCCGACGAGCGGGCGCTCGCCGAGAAGCTGCGCGCGACGGTGGTGCCGGAGCTGGAGGGCATCGAGGGAGTCCGCACGGTCGAGGTGACCGGGACCCGCGACGACGTCGTGGTGGTCACCCCGGATCCGGCGAAGCTGGCGGCGGCGAAGGTCCAGCCGACCGCGATCGGCGCGGCGTTGAAGACCAACGGCGTGTCGGTGCCGGCCGGTGCGGTGACCGACGGCGGCCTGGCCCTTCCGGTGCAGGTCGGGACGCCGGTCGCGACTTTGGACGACCTGCGCGGCATCATCATCGCGCCCGGCGCGGCACCGGTTCGTCTCGGTGACGTGGCGACGGTCGAGCAGCAGCTCGCCCCGGCGACCGCGATCACCCGGACCAACGGCAAGGACAGCCTCGGCATCGCCGTCACCGCGGCGCCGGACGGCAACGCGGTGGAGATCTCCCACGAGATCCAGGACCGGCTGGCCGAGCTGAAGGACGCGTCCGGCGCGGAGCTGACGGTGGTCTTCGACCAGGCGCCGTTCGTGGAGAAGTCGATCAAGTCGTTGACCACCGAGGGCCTGCTGGGCCTGCTGATGGCGGTCATCGTCATCCTGGTCTTCCTGCTGTCGGTGCGTTCGACAGTGGTCACCGCGGTCTCCATCCCGCTCTCCGTGCTGGTGGCGCTGCTCGCCCTGTGGATCGGCGACTACTCGCTCAACCTGCTCACCCTCGGCGCGTTGACCATCGCGGTCGGCCGGGTGGTGGACGACTCGATCGTGGTGTTGGAGAACATCAAACGACACCTGGAGTACGGCGAGGAGAAGCGCCAGGCGATCATCACCGGCGTCCGCGAGGTGGCTGGCGCGGTGACCGCGTCCACGCTCACGACGGTGGCGGTGTTCGCGCCGATCGCGCTGGTCGGCGGGTTCGTCGGGCAGCTCTTCGCGCCGTTCGCGATCACGGTGACGGTGGCGCTGCTCGCCTCGCTGCTCGTCTCGCTGACGGTGATCCCGGTGCTGGCGTACTGGTTCCTCAAGCCGCGCGGCGGCACCGTCGACGACGACGCGGTGCGCCGCGACGCCGAGGAGAAGGAGCTGCGCAGCCCGTTGCAGCGGGCGTACCTGCCGGTGATCGGGTTCGCCACCCGCAAGCGGTCGACCCGCTGGATCACCGTCGGGCTCGGCCTGCTGGTGCTCTTCGGCACCTTCGGGTTGGCGCAGAAGCTGGAGACGAACTTCCTGGACGACTCCGGTCAGGACACGCTCAGCTTCCGGCAGGAGCTGCCGGCCGGCAGTGGCCTGGCCGCCACCGACGCGGCGGCGAAGCAGGTCGAGGCGGTCCTCGGGAGGGTCGGCGGGGTCGAGACTTACCAGGTGACCGCCGGTGGCGGCGACAACCCGTGGGCGGGCGGCGGGGGCAACAACGTTGCGAGCTGGTCGTTGGCTCTCGACGGCGACACCGACGCCAAGCAGGTCCGTGAGGAGCTGCGCCGGGAGTTTGACAAGATCGGCACCAGCCTGGGTGAGGTCAGCTTCGGCGGTGGCCAGGACGCGTCGACCAGCCAGCTGGAGGTGGTCGTCCAGGCCAGTGACCCGGAGGTGCTGACCCGCGCCGCCGAGGCGGCCCGGACGGCGATGGCCGGTGTCCCGGACGTCGAGGACGTCACCACGAGCCTCGCCGAGCGGGTGCCGAGGGTCGACGTGACCGTCGACCGGGTCGCCGCCGGCCGGGTCGGCCTCACCGAGGCCGCCGTGGGTCAGCTCGTGTCGCAGGCGTTCCGTGGCGCTCCGCTGGGGCAGGTGGCGCTCGACGGCCGCCAGCAGGACGTGGTGCTGCGGCTGAGCGCGGCCGCCCCGGTGTCGCTGGAGCAGTTGCGGGCGCTTCCGGTCGGGCCGGTGAAGCTGGACGACATCGCGGACGTCACCCAGGCCGAGGGGCCGCAGCAGGTCACGCGGATCGACGGTGAGCGCAGCGTCTCGGTGACCGGCGCCGCGACCGGTTCGAACCTGGGTGCGACCACCAAGGAGTTGCAGAAGCGGCTCGACGGCATCGACGTGCCGGGGGCGAGCTTCACCATCGGTGGGGTCAGCGCCGATCAGGCGGATGCCTTCGGCGACCTGGGCCTGGCGGTGCTGGCCGCCATCGCGATCGTGTTCCTGATCATGGTGGCCACGTTCCGGAGCCTCACCCAGGCGTTGATCCTGCTGATCTCCATCCCGTTCGCGTCGACCGGCGCGATCGGTCTGCTGCTGGCCACCGGGACGCCGCTGGGAGTGCCGGCGCTGATCGGTGTGCTGATGCTCGTCGGCATCGTGGTGACCAACGCGATCGTGCTGCTCGATCTGATCAACCAGTACCGGGCGCAGGGCATGGGGATCCGGGAGGCGGTGGTCGAGGGTGGCCGGCGTCGGCTGCGCCCGATCCTGATGACCGCGGTCGCGACGATCTTCGCGTTGCTGCCGATGGCCCTCGGGTTGACCGGCGAGGGCGGCTTCATCTCGCAGCCCCTGGCGGTCGTGGTGATCGGTGGCCTGCTCAGCTCGACGCTGTTGACGCTGATCCTGGTGCCGACGCTCTACACGATGGTGGAGCGCACCAAGGAGTCGCTGCCGGAGCGTCGTCGTCGGCGGCGATCCGGTGACCCGGCGGTGACCGGGCCGACCGGGTCGGAGGGCGTCGAGCCGGACGGCCCGAACCAGGTGGCCGTGCCGACGGGCGCACCGGTGTCGACGCCGGCCGACGGCACGCAGCCGGCGGCGGCACGCCCCGCCCCATCGGGCGCGCTGGTGGACGGCACGGACCAGTTCGAGGTGCTGCGGCTGCCCCGCAGCCGCACCTCGCCGCTGCCCCCGTCCGAGCCGACCGAGTAGTCGGACGACAACCCGGAACGCCCCCGGCAGGCTCGCCTGCCGGGGGCGTTCTGCTGCGCCGCCGCGGACACTCCGATCGGCCGACGGGTGCTGCACTTTGCGTTACATCTTGCATACTCCAGGTAGACATGGCGAGGTGTCGGCGAGCGGGGCGGGTGGATGACCGAGAGCGCGCACGGGTGGTCCCGGCGCGATCTGCTGCGCCGGGGGGCTCTGGTGGTGACCGGGGCGGCCGCCGGGGCGGGCGCCACCGACGCCTGGCTCACCCATCGGCGGCTGCCGCTCGCCGGCGGCCCGGCCAGCGCCACGGTCGGCAACGGGCCGCAGAACGTCGGCTCCGGCGCGGTGCCGGTCATCTGGTCGGGGCCGACCACGCAGCGGCTGGTCGCGCTCACCTTCGACGACGGGCCGGCGCCACAGTGGACGCCCATGGTGCTGGACACCCTCGCCCAGCACCGGGTGCCCGCGACGTTCTTCCTGGTCGGCGCCCAGGCCAGGAAACACGCCGACCTCGTACGCGACAGGCTCGGCGAGCACGAGGTGGGCAACCACAGCTGGGCGCACCGGGACCTCGCCCGGCTGGACGCCGCCGCGGCGTACGACGACCTGCACCGCAGCCACGACGCGATCGCCGAGGTGACCGGCAGGCCGCCGAGGCTGGTCCGCCCGCCGTACGGCCACCTGGGTGGTGCGGTGCTGCACGCGGCATCCCGGTTGAACTACCGGCTGGTGCTCTGGTCGTTGCAGATGGTGGAGCGGGAGTTTCCCGACGACCCGGCCGGCCACGCCCGGCGGATCGTGGCCACCGTCCGGCCGGGGACCATCGTGCTCGGGCACGACGTCGGTGACCGGAGACGTCTGGTCGCGCTGCACGGCCTCCCCGACATGATCGCCGGGCTGCGGGCGCGTGGCTACACCTTCGTCACCGTCTCGGCGCTGCTGGGACCCGGTGTAGCCCCCGCACCGACCGGGTAGGGTCCCGCTCCGTGGCGTCCACCCTCGCGGTCCTTACCGGCAATCGGAGCTTTCGCAATCTCTTCCTCGCCGAGCTGGTGGTCTTCGGTGCTGACTGGTTCGTCATGGTGCCGCTGCTGGTGCTGCTGCCGCAGCTGACCGGCAGCGGGGTCTGGGGTGCCCTGGTGCTGGCGGTGGACACCGGCATCGTGGCGCTGCTGCTGCCGTACACCGGCACGATCGCCGACCGCTTCGACCGGCGGAAGATCATGATCACCGCGAACGTGGCCGCGCTGGCCGGCGTGCTGCTGCTCCTCGGCGTGCGCGACCGCGGTACGGCGTGGTTGGCGCTGGTGGCGATCGGTGCCGTCGCGGTCGCCAAGGCGTTCTACTCGCCGGCCGCCCAGGCCGCGCTCCCCAACGTGCTGGAGCCGCACGAGCTGGCCGCCGGTAACGCCGTGGCCGGCTCGGCCTGGGGCACCATGACTGTGGTGGGCGCCTCGCTGGGCGGTGTGCTCAGCTCGGCTGCCGGCCCGTACGCCTGCTTCTGGGTGGCGGCGGTCGGCCTGGCGCTGGCCGCGGGCCTCGCCACCCGGATCCGCCGGCCGTTGCAGGCGGCCCGCGACCCGGAGCTGCCGGCGCAGCGGACCTGGTCGGCGGTCCGCGAGGCGCTCGGCTACATCGGGCACCGGCCGCGGGTGCTGGCGCTGGTCACGGTCAAGTCGGCGGTCGGCCTGGGCAACGGCGTGCTGACCGTGTTTCCGCTGCTCGCCGGCGTCTACGGGGTCGGTTCGCTGGGCGCCGGCCTGCTCTTCGCGGTCCGCGGAGCCGGCGCCCTGGTCGGCCCGATCCTGATGCGGCGGGTGTTGACCAACCGGTCCTGGCTGCTGCCCGGGCTCGCGCTGTCCATGTCGCTCTACGGCCTGGCCTACCTGGGTACGTCGGTGGTGCGCTGGTTCCCGCTGGTGCTGCTGCTGGTCTTCGTGGCGCACTTCGCGGGCGGCAGCAACTGGGTGATGTCGAACTTCGCCCTTCAGGGCGAGGTGCCGGACCGGCTGCGCGGGCGTGTCTTCGCCACCGACATGATGCTCGCGACGCTGGCCATCTCGGTGAGCCAACTGGCGGTGGCCCTGGTGGTGGACGTGGTGGACGAACGGGTGGTGCTGGCCGGCTGCGGACTGGTCACCCTCGTGTACGCGGTCGGCTGGCGGATCGCCACCCGCCGGCTGTCGCTGACAAACCCGGTCGCCGAGCCGGTCGGCGACCCGGCCGGCTGAGACCCGCGGCCGGCCGCGTTGGAGATCGGCCCGGATACGACACCGGTATCCGAGCCAATCTCCGCCTTGCGGGACCGCCGCCTGGACTCCGCCTCGGCTCGACCGAGGACTTTGACACACGCCCTAGCATGAGCGCGTGCCGACGAACTTCACCGCCGGGCCGGTCCGGGTCCGGGTCCCCGCGACCAGTGCCAACCTCGGTCCGGGCTTCGACGCGCTGGGGCTCGCCCTCGGGCTCTACGACGACCTGGCCGCCGAGGTCGCGGCCGCCGGGGTCCGGGTGACGGTCACCGGCCAGGGCGCCGGTGAGCTGCCGGACGACGACCGGCACCTGGTGGTGCGGGCCATGCGTGCCACCTTCGACGTTCTCGGCGCGCAGCCCGCCGGCCTGAGCGTCGAGTGCGTCAATCGGATCCCGCAGGCGCGCGGCCTGGGCTCGTCGTCGGCCGCCATCGTCGCCGGGGTGCTGCTGGCCCGTGCCCTGGTCGCCGACGGCGAGCACCGGCTGGACGAGCCCGGCGTGCTCCGGCTGGCCGCCGACATCGAGGGCCATCCGGACAACGTCGCTCCGTGTCTGCTCGGCGGTTTCACGGTGGCCTGGTCCGAGCCGGGCGGCGCTCGCGCGGTGTCCCTGCCGGTCGCGGCCGGCGTACGACCCACGGTTTTCGTGCCGGCCGAGCGCGGCCTGACCGCTACCGCGCGGGCGGCGCTGCCGGCCACCGTGCCCCACGCCGACGCCGCGTTGACCGCGGGGCGGGCGGCGCTGCTGGTGCACGCGCTCACCACCGACCCGGCGCTGTTGCTGCCGGCCACCGTCGACCGCCTCCACCAGGATTACCGGGCAGCCGGGATGCCGGGCACATCGGCCCTGGTCAGCGAGTTGCGAGCGGCGGGTGTGGCGGCTGTGGTCAGTGGGGCCGGGCCGAGCGTGCTGGCGCTCAGCGCGCCTCCGCCGAGCCTCGACGCGGGAACAGACTGGCAGATCTGGCAGTTACCGATAGACGTCAGCGGCGCCCGGGTCGCCCGGGGTAGACTTGGACACGCCGAGCGGGACCCTGTTGCCGCAGGTCGGAAGAGTTGATTACGCTCTAGACCTAGCACAGCCGCGAAGCACGCGATCTCCTGCGGGGCGGCGCACCCCCGAAGCTCTCGGCGGTCAGCCCGTCACCCCTGCCAAGGCCCACGCCGCACCGCAGTTTCCACAGGTCGCCGCAGACGGCGAGACCTGCTCACCGACGTTTGGTGGGTCGGGAAACCACCGGCTGCTGTGTCACAGACTCCCGCGACGCGTCCTTGCGAGGCGGGTGCACCGAGGCCGCCCGGCCACCTGAGCTCCGACTCCGGGCAGTCCCGGCCTTATCGAGGGAAGGAATCCATTGAGCGACACCACCGACGTGACGTCGGATGTTTCCAACGTCGCTGGCGATGCCACCGCTGCCGCTGCCGCTCCCGCCCGTCGTCGGCGCAGCGGCACCGGTCTGTCGGCGATGCTGCTGCCAGAGCTGCAGAGCCTGGCTGCGTCGCTCGGCATCTCCGGCACGGCTCGCATGCGCAAGGGTGAGCTGATCGCCGCGATCTCCGAGCGGCAGGGCGGCAACGCCGCCGGGACCCCTCGACCGCGAGCCGAGGTCGCGGCTGCGGCCGCTCCGGCCCGTGAGGAGGTGCGGGAGACCGTGGATCGCCCGGCGGCCGAGAGCCGCAGCACCGACCAGACGCCGGCCGAGCCGGCTGCCGCGACCGAGGGCCGTGGCCGTACCCGGCGCAGCCGGACCGCCCCGGCCGAGTCCCGTACCGCCGAGGCCGGCACCTCTGAGCCGCGCGCCGCGGAGGCGCGTTCCTCCGAGGTCCGTTCCTCTGAGGTCCGTTCCGCTGAGGCCCGCACCGACGAGGTGGAGGCCGGCGAGCGGTCCGACCGTGGCGAGAACCGCCGCGACCGTGCCGAGCGCAGCGACCGTGCCGAGCGCTCCGACCGCGGTGAGCGGGCCGAGCGCAACGATCGGGGCGAGCGCAACGATCGGGGCGAGCGCAACGATCGGGGCGAGCGCAACGATCGGGGCGAGCGTGCCGACCGTGGTGAGCGGGCCGAGCGCAACGACCGGGGTGAGCGCAACGATCGCGGTGAGCGGGCCGAGCGCAACGATCGGGGCGAGCGTGCCGACCGTGGCGAGCGGGCCGAGCGCAACGACCGGGGCGAGCGCGCCGAGCGCGCCGAGCGGGGCGACCGCAACGACCGGGGCGAGCGCGCCGAGCGCACCGACCGTTCGGAGCGCGCCGACCGCAACGACCGCGGCCAGCGTGTCGAGCGGGACAACGACGACGACGACGGTGAGGGCGGCGGTCGGCGTGGCCGGCGCAGCCGCTTCCGGGACCGTCGGCGTGGCCGTGGCGAGCGGGCGGAGACCGGTGGTGACACCGGTGGCCGTGAGCCGCAGGTCGGCGAGGACGACGTGCTCGTCCCCGTGGCCGGCATCATCGACGTGCTCGACAACTACGCCTTCGTGCGGACGACCGGTTACCTGGCCGGCCCGAACGACGTGTACGTCTCGATGTCCCAGATCAAGAAGTACGGTCTGCGCCGCGGTGACGCGATCACCGGCGCGGTGCGTGCGGCCCGCGAGGTCGGCAACACCGGTGACCAGCGGCGGGACAAGTACAACCCGCTGATGCGGCTGGACACGATCAACGGGATGGAGCCGGACGAGGCGCGGCGGCGGCCGGAGTTCTACAAGCTCACGCCGCTCTACCCGCAGGAGCGCCTGCGGCTGGAGACCGAGCCGCACATCCTGACCACCCGGGTCATCGACCTGGTCATGCCGATCGGCAAGGGCCAGCGGGCGCTCATCCAGTCGCCGCCGAAGGCGGGTAAGACGATGGTGCTCCAGGCGATCGCGAACGCGATCACCCGGAACAACCCGGAGTGCCACCTCATGGTGGTGCTGGTCGACGAGCGGCCCGAAGAGGTCACCGACATGCAGCGGTCGATCAAGGGCGAGGTCATCGCGGCCACGTTCGACCGTCCGCCGCAGGACCACACGACGGTGGCGGAGCTGGCCATCGAGCGGGCCAAGCGCCTGGTCGAGCTGGGTCACGACGTCGTCGTGCTGCTCGACTCGGTGACCCGGCTCGGTCGGTCGTACAACCTGGCGGCGCCGGCCAGCGGCCGGATCATGTCGGGTGGTATCGACTCCACCGCGCTCTACCCGCCGAAGCGCTTCCTCGGCGCGGCCCGCAACATCGAGAACGGCGGGTCGCTGACCATCATCGCCACGGCGCTGGTGGAGACCGGGTCCATGGCGGACACGGTCATCTTCGAGGAGTTCAAGGGCACCGGCAACGCCGAGTTGAAGCTGGACCGGAAGATCGCCGACAAGCGCACCTTCCCGGCCATCGACATCAACCCGTCCGGCACCCGGAAGGAAGAGGTCCTGCTCGCGCCCGAGGAGCTGGCCATCATCCACAAGCTCCGCAAGGTGCTGCACTCGCTGGACTCGCAGGCGGCGATGGATCTCCTGCTGGACCGGCTCAAGCAGTCCCGCACCAACATCGAGTTCCTGATGCAGATCGCGAAGTCGACGCCGGGGGAGTAACCGTTCCCGGTTGACCGACGACGAAGGGGCACGGCCATCGCGGCCGTGCCCCTTCGTCGTGTCCGCCCATCGTCCTTTGCTCTGCTTCAACCGGCGCAACACTTCGGGGCGCTTTGTGTTGCGTCCGTTGAAGCAGAGCAAAGGGGAACGAGAGGGAGCGGCCGGCCCTGCTCGCACGCCACCAGAGGGGGTTCGGCGGGGAGCCAGGAGCCGGGGTTGGCGGAATTTTCCTTCGGTTCAGTCGACAGGTCTTGAAACTTCTATTCACTGCCGGGTTGACTGTCGTCCATGCGTACCCGCAGACGATCCGCCCGTCGCACCGGTGTCCTGCTGCTGACGCCGCTGCTCGCCCTGGCCGTGTCGCCGCCGGCCACCGCCGCGCCGCCGGCACCGTCGGTGGCCACCCGGCCCGTGGCGTCGCCGCCCGCGCTCCCGGCCACCGCCGCCGAGGACGCACCGGCCGCGTCGTCCCACCCGGCCGACTCGGTCAGCCTCGCCGCCGACCCGACCGCCGCGACCGCCCCGACCGCCGCCGCTGGCGGACTGGAGCCGGCCGGCGGCCTGGAGACCACGAAGGCCACCCGTCCGGTCGCGCCGGGCGTGCAGCTCACCTCCTTCGACAGGTACGACGCCGATGGCTGGCTGCGCGCCGACGCGCTCACCACCGACCTGGCCGGCGGGTCCACGGTCGACTACGTCAACTCCGGCGCGGTCAGCCGGGCCGAGCCGCTGCGCAAGGCGGTGGACGACTCGCGGGCGGTCGCCGCGGTCAACGGCGACTTCTTCGACATCAACAACTCCGGGGCCGCGCAGGGCGTCGGCATCCGCGACGGCGAGCTGATCCAGTCGGCGGTCGGCGGTCACCGCAACGCCGTGGCGGTCACCGCCACCGGAATCGGTCGCGTGGTCGAGGTGAACTTCGACGGCAGCGCCACCCTGCCCACCGGGCCGGTGGCGCTGACCCAGTTCAACAACATGGTGCAGGCCGACGGCATCGGCGCGTTCACCGAGCTGTGGGGGACGTACTCCCGGCAGCGTGCCGTGGAGGGCGCGGCCCGGGTGGTCGAGGTGACAGTGACCGGCGGCCGGGTGGCCGCGGTGGCCGGCGTGGCCGGCAGCGGCCCGGTCGTCGCCGGCAGCACGGTGCTGCTCGGCCGCGACGCCGGCGCGGACGCGCTGGGCGGGCTGCACGTCGGTGACCCGGTCCCGGTGACCTGGCGGCCGAAGTCGTCCGACGGGAGCGCCCTGCACGCGGCGGTCGGAGGTGGCAACGTCCTGGTCCGCGACGGCGTCGTGCAGAGCATCGCCGATGCGACCCTCGCCCCGCGTACGGCGGTCGGGTTCAGCGCCGACGGCCAGAAAATGATCATGCTGACCGTGGACGGCCGGCAGGTCGACAGCCGCGGCGTGACGCAGACCGAGATGGGCCGGATGATGGCCGAGCTGGGCGCCCGGGACGCGCTCAACCTCGACGGTGGCGGATCGTCGACGCTGCTGGCCCGGGAGCCGGGCGCGTCGGCCGTGCAGGTGGAGAACGGCCCCTCCGACGGCAGCGAACGGGCGGTGCCCAACGGCCTGGCCATCTACGCGCCGAAGGGCAGCGGCCGGCTCACCGGCTACTGGGTCGAGACGTCCAGCGATCCCACCGCCGCCCCGGGCGTCTCGCCGGTGCGCGGTGGCCGGCCCGACCGGGTCTTCCCCGGGCTGACCCGCACCCTCACCGCGGCCGGCTACGACGAGACGTACGGCCCGGCCGCAGGTGCGCCCACCTGGCGGGCCACCCCGGCGGCCCGGGGCCGCATCGACCGTGACGGGGTCTTCCACGCCGGCACGCCGGGAGCCAGCACGGTCACCGCCGCACGGGGTCGGGCGACCGGCTCGCTGGGCCTCACCGTCCTGGGCCCGCTGACCCGGCTCGGCACCACGGTGCCACGGATCGGGCTGACCGGCCAGGACGGCAACGCCCTGGTCGGGGTGGTCGGCTACGACGCCGAGGGCAACACCGCGCCGATCGAGCCGGCGGACCTCACCCTCGACTACGACCACGACCTGCTGCGGATCGCCCCGAGCCGGGACGGCAACCTCACCGTCACCGCGCTGCGCGACACCGGCTCCGCCCTGGTGACCGTCCGCGTCGGACGGACGAGCACCGTCCTGCCGGTCACGGTCGGGCTGACCGACGTGCCGGTCGCCGGCTTCGACGACGCGGCGTCCTGGCGGTTCAGCCAGGCCCGCGCCAGCGGCTCGGTCGCGCCGGCGCCAGGTCACACCGGCACCGGCCTGAAGATGTCGTACGACTTCAGCCAGTCCACCGGCACCCGGGCCGCGTACGCCGACCCGCCGGCCTGGGTCGAGGTGCCCGGCCAGCCGCAGGCCTTCGGCATGTGGATCCACGGCAACGGCACCGGGGAGTGGCCGAGCCTGCACCTGCACGACGCGCAGGACACCCAGCACGTGCTGCGCGGCCCGCTGATCACCTGGACCGGCTGGCGGTACGTGGAGTTCGCGGTGCCGGCCGGGGTGCAGTACCCGGTACGGGTGCGCCGCTTCTACGTGGCCGAGACCAACGCCGCCGCGCAGTACACCAGCGAAGTGATCATCGATGACCTGGTGGCGAAGGTGCCGCCGACGGTCGACGTGCCGGCGGCGGCCCCGCGCACCGACCGGGTGGTGGTCCGCGACGGCACGGTGGACGGCGCGCCCTGGCGGTTCGCGGTGCTCTCCGACGCCCAGTTCGTCGCCGCCGACCCGGACAGCGACCTGGTCGCCCAGGCCCGGCGGACGCTGCGCGAGGTGAAGGCCGCCCGGCCGGACTTTCTGCTGATCAACGGTGACTTCGTGGACACGGCCTATCCGGCCGACTTCGCGCTGGCCCGGCGCATCCTCGACGAGGAGCTGAGCGACGCGCTGCCCTGGTACTACGTCCCCGGCAACCACGAGATCATGGGCGCCCCGATCAGCAACTTCGAGGCCGCGTTCGGCGCCACCTCGCGGGTGTTCGACCACGCTGGCACCCGGTTCGTCACGCTGAACTCGTCCAGCGGGACGCTGCGTGGTGGCGGCTTCGACCAGGTGCGGATGCTGCGCGAGACGCTGGACGCGGCGGCCACCGACCCGCGCGTCGGCTCGGTCGTCGTCCTGCACCACCACCCGGCGCGTGACCCGAGCCCGGCGCAGGCCAGCCAGCTCGGCGACCGCAAGGAGGCGGCGCTGCTGGAGCAGTGGCTGGCCGACTTCCAGCACCGCACCGGCAAGGGCGCGCTGTTCGTGGGCGGGCACGTCGGCACCTTTCACGCCGACCGGGTCGACGGGGTGCCCTACGTGATCAACGGCAACTCGGGCAAGACGCCGTCGACCCCGGCCGACCAGGGCGGCTTCACCGGCTGGACGGAGTTCGGTGTGGACCCGGTCACCCCGGCCGAGGCCGACCGGGCCCGTCGCGACCCGTTCGCCGAGGGGCCCCGCTGGGTGGACGCGGAGTTCCACGCGCACACCGACCGGCTGACGCTCGCCGCACCGGCCAGCGTCGCGGTCGGCGCCCCGGCGGCGGTCACCGCCACGCTCACCCAGCCCGGCGGCCGTACGGTCCCGGTGGCCGCACCCGTCAGCGCCGACTGGACCGCCTCGCCGAACCTGCACATCGGCTCGGCGGCCGGTGTGCGCCCGTGGCACACCGCCCGCTTCGACCCCGCCACCGGCACCCTGACCGCACTGCGCCCCGGCGCACCCGTACGCCTCAGCGTCACCGTCAACACCATCCGCGCCGAAGCCACCATCTCGCTCATCCGGTGAGCGCCTAGCAGGGCCCTTCCCCGCCGAAGGGCCCTGCTCGCGCTCAGAAGTCGCCGTCGGCCACCTGGAAGACGGTGAGGCCGAGGGCTCGCCACATCTGCACCACCTGGACGCGGTCGTCGAAGACGCCGGCCACCCGGTAACGGTCCCGGATCTCCCGGTCGTAGATCTCCCGCTTGACGATCGAGTCCTTCCGGGAGTCGCCGACGGCCCGCAGGTGCAGGCCGAGGTAGGGGACCCGGACGTGCCGGGCCAGCCACGCCTCGGTGGCCGCGCGGGCGGAGGCGTCCCTCCCGGAGCAGAAGACCACCCCGTACCCGGCCGCGTGCATCGCCCGGACCGCCGCGATCACCGCCGTGTTCGGCTCGTCCTCGCCCACCCGGGTCATGTCGTACGGGCTGCGGGACACGGCCAGCGCGACGGTGCCGTCGATGTCCACCAGGACGATCTCGGGTGGCTCGGTCGACGGCGGGTGCACGACGGCGGGGCGCCCGGTGCGGGCCTGCGGCACCGGCAACGGCAGGGTCCGCCCCTTGAGGTACCGCTCGTGCAGCCGACGGATGGCCTCGGCCCCCACCTGTTCGGCCGCCGGGCGGGCGGC
Source organism: Micromonospora sp. NPDC005254 (assembly GCF_042872525.1). Classification (NCBI taxonomy): domain Bacteria; kingdom Bacillati; phylum Actinomycetota; class Actinomycetes; order Micromonosporales; family Micromonosporaceae; genus Micromonospora; species Micromonospora sp. NPDC005254. The sequence goes on from NZ_JBIAKM010000001.1 coordinate 941,082, forward strand.
GTCGCGGCGCAGGCATTCGGCAAGCGGCACGTCGGTGAAGTCGTGCACCTCGAAATCCGCGCCGTGGCGGGCGGCCAGCTCGGCCCAGTCGCGCAGCGTCCGCGAGCGCAGGTTGGTGTCGTCCACGCAGACGTCCGCCCGGGCCCGCAGCAGCGCCTCGACCTGGGCCCGCTGTACGACGGTCACCTGGGCCTCGGCCCACTGGGTGAAGAGCCGCTCGCCGTGCAGCATCCGGCGCAGGTCGTCCCGGTTGACCCGGACGACGGACGGCTGAAGCGTGCGGGCGAACGTCGTCTTGCCCGAGGCGGGCAGTCCCCGGGTGGCGATCAGGCGGGTCATCGGCGGCGCACCTTCGGCTCGGCGTGCGTACCCCCGGCGGGGTACCCGGCGGTGGTCCGCCGGGTGGGCGAATGCCCTGTCGGGCGGTGGGAATGCGGACGGGGAGGCACGTGTTGACGATGCCGGACGAGGTGTGCGGCCCGCTTACCGGGTCGGCTCCGGCCCATGGCACACTGGTCAATCGGCCACCGGTTCCGGTTCACGCCCGAGCCCGTCGCGTACGGCGCGACGAGCGATGACGGCGACCCGGCGACCACCAACGAGAGGACCGAGGCGAGATGAAGGCAAACATCCACCCGGAGTACGTGACCACCGAGGTCAGCTGCTCCTGTGGCAACACGTTCACGACCCGCAGCACCGCCAAGGGCGGGGCGATCCACGTCGAGACCTGCAGCGCCTGCCACCCGTTCTACACCGGTAAGCAGCGCGTTCTCGACACCGCCGGCCGGGTCGCGAAGTTCCAGCAGAAGTACGCCAAGGTTCAGGCCAAGAAGGCCAAGTAACTCCCCGTTCGGCGCCCGCGTCCGGTTTTCCACCGGACGCGGGCGCCGTCCGCGTTTCGCCTGTTTCCACGCGCGGTCGGCTCTCGGGGCCGGCCCGGTGTCGCACCGTCGAAGGAGCATCCGCAGCATGAGCAGCGAGCGTCTGGCCGGCCTCCTCGACGAGTACGCGGAGCTGGAGAAGCGGCTGGCCGACCCGGCCATCCACGCCGACCAGGCCACCGCGCGCCGGGTGGGCCGCCGGTACGCCGAGCTGGTGCCGCTGCACAAGGCCGCCGGTGAGCTGGAGCAGGCGCGCGCCGACCTGGCCGCGGCCCGCGAGCTGGCTGCCGAGGATCCCTCGTTCGCGGCCGAGACCGAGGCGATCGCGGCGTCCCTGCCGGTGCTGGAGGAGCGCCTCGCCGAGCTGCTCATCCCGCGTGACCCGCACGACGCCAAGGACGTGATCGTCGAGATCAAGGCCGGTGAGGGCGGCGAGGAGTCGGCGCTGTTCGCCGGCGACCTGCTGCGGATGTACACCCGGTACGCCGAGCGGCACGGCTGGATCACCGAGGTGATCGACGCGCAGGACTCGGATCTCGGCGGCGTCAAGGACGTGTCGCTGTCGATCAAGACCAAGGGCGTGCCCGAGGGTGGGAACGGCGTCTGGTCGCGGCTGAAGTGGGAGGGCGGCGTGCACCGGGTGCAGCGCGTCCCGGTCACCGAGTCGCAAGGCCGGATCCACACCAGCGCGGCCGGGGTGCTGGTGCTCCCCGAGGCCGAGGACGTCGACGTCACCATCGACGCCAACGAGCTGCGCATCGACGTGTTCCGGTCGTCCGGGCCGGGCGGCCAGTCGGTGAACACCACCGACTCGGCGGTACGGATCACCCACCTGCCGACCGGCATCGTCGTCTCCTGCCAGAACGAGAAGTCCCAGTTGCAGAACCGGGAGCAGGCGATGCGGATCCTGCGGGCCCGGCTGCTCGCCGCCGCCCAGGAGCAGGCCGACGCCGCCGCCTCGGACGCCCGCAAGGCGCAGGTACGCACCGTGGACCGCTCGGAGCGGATCCGCACGTACAACTTCCCGCAGAACCGGATCACCGACCACCGGATCGGCTACACCGCCTACAACCTGGATCTGGCGCTCGCCGGCGACCTGGACGGGGTGCTGGACGCCCTGGCCGAGGCCGACCGCGCCGCCCGGCTGGCCGGCGACACCGAACTGACGCGCCGCTGACCGTACCGCCGGCCTGCGCGGCCGCGACCCCGGTCGATCATGGAGTTGTGGTGGGGAGATTGTCGCGTCGTGGGCCTTTTGTGGGGGACCGCAAGTCCTTGATCGACCCCGTAAGGGGGGTCAGCTCGCGCGGGGGCGTGACTTCGCGCGCAGCATCTCCCGGTCGGCCTGCTCGAATGCGACGCTGAGCGCGTCGCGCAGCCCGCCGCCGCCGGAGACCTCGGCGAAGCCGATGCTCACCCCGACCGGGGTGCCCGGCACCAGGGACTCCCAGTCCTCGTTGCGCACGGCCGCCTCGATCCGGCGGGCCACCTCGGCGGCCTCGGTCATGCCGGTCTCCGGGAGCACCACCACGAACTCGTCCCCGCCGTAGCGGGCCACGAAGTCACCCCGGCGCATCACCCGGTTGATCACCCCGGCGATGCGTTGCAGCACCAGGTCGCCGGAGTGGTGCCCGTGGCGGGTGTTGACCGCCTTGAAGCCGTCCAGGTCGCAGACGCCGATGACCACCCGCTCGCCCCGGGTGACCACAGCGGTGATGTACCGCTCCAGCCTGCGCCGGTTGGGTAGCCCGGTGAGCGGGTCGGTCAGCGCTTCGCCCTCGTACCGGGCCGCCTCCCGACGCATCTCCTCGTGGTCGATCCGGGCGGCGATGCCGTCGATGTAGACGTCGCGCAGCCGGTCGTTGCGTTGCGCGGCGAGCCGGAACGCCAGCCGGTCCGCCCGGTGCGCCGCCGGGTGGTCGCCAGCGCGGGCCAGCGCGATGCTGCGCAGCCGGGCCGGCTCGGCCGCGCCGAGCGTCTCGGTGGACACCCGGATGGTGTCCAGCCGGGCGACCGCCTCGATGGGCCGACCGTCCGCGACGGCCAGGCAGACCATGCCGAGCTGTCGCATGTCCCGCGCCCGGGCGCTGTCCCCGCCGTGGCTGAGCAGGTGGGACGGCTGGGTCTCGCCGGTCGGCTCCAGCGGGTCGCCGAGCGCTGCCTGACGTGCCGCCGAGTATCCGTACGCGGCGAGGCTGCTCGGGCGCAGTCGGCCGGCCCGCCCGCTGCGGACGAACCGGGCCAGATCGGCCGCGACGTCCCGCAGCACCCGCAGGCAGCCGTCGCTGTCCCCGTTGTGGTCCAGTGCCACCGCGTTGCGCAGCCGGATGCCCGGTGCGGCGAACGTCTCCTCCGGGATGCCGGCGGTCAACCCGAGCTGCCGCGCGCGTTCGATCGCGCCCAGGGCGTAGCCGTGGAAGCTGAGGTAGCTGTAGGCCATCGCGAGGTCGTGCCAGCCCCACGCGGTGTCCCGGTCCGGGTCCTCCACGGCGCCGAGCGCCCGGGCGGCCTTGACGAGGTGGGTGACGCAGCGGTCCAGCGCGCCCTGATGGTGCGCGGCGAGCGCGGCCAGCGCGTTGAGGTGCCCGTGCAGGTAGGGCTCGGCGAGATCGCGAACGGCCGCCGACGCCTCCTCGATCGCCCGGGTGAACTCCGCCGTCCGACCGAGATTGATCAGCGCGGAGAGGCGCTGCACCAGGGCGTCCGCACGGGCGGCCGGGTCGGTGGTGGTGCCGATCACCCGCTCCAGCAACGCGTACGACTCCGCCGAGCGACTTGCTTCTTGCAAAGCCCGCGCCTGCGTGAGGGTGTCAACCTGGTCATCGACCCGGTCGAGCCAGCCCACCCACAACCTCCTGCCGTGTGCGTCTTGCCGCACCCGTTCGTCGCGTCGTCCGTGACGCCTCATGATTGTCGCGTGACCACTCTGCCGCAACACCCCCCCGAAGGGACAGGACGTACCCGTCCGTCCGCCGCGGTCGCCCGCGCGGCGCGGGCGCTCGCCGCCGCCGGGGTGGGCCCGGCGCGCGTGGAGGCCGAGCTGCTGGCGGCGTACGTGCTGGGGGTGCCCCGGGGTCGGCTGGCGCTCGCCGACGACCTGGACGACGCCCAGCTGGCCCGGCTCGACGAGCTGGTCGGCCGCCGCGCCGGTCGGGAGCCGTTGCAGCACCTGACCGGTCGGGCCGGATTCCGGCATCTGGAGCTGGCGGTCGGTCCGGGCGTCTTCGTGCCCCGCCCGGAGACGGAGCTGCTGGCGGGCTGGGGTGTCGAGCAGGGCCGGAGCAGACCCGAGCCGCTGATCGTGGATCTGTGCAGCGGCACCGGCGCGATCGCCCTGGCGGTGGCGCAGGAGCTGCCCGGGGCGCGGGTGATCGCGGTCGAGCGGTCCGCGGCGGCGTTGGCGTGGCTGCGCCGCAACGCGGCCGAGCGGGCCGCCGCGGGCGACCGGCCGATCGAGGTGGTCGAGGCCGACGTGACGGCGCCGGACCTGCTGGCGCACCTGGTGGGGCGGGTGGACGTGCTGCTCTGCAACCCGCCGTACGTGCCGGTGGAGGTGGTGGTGCCGCCGGAGGTGGCCGCGCACGATCCGGCGGAGGCGGTCTTCGGCGGCATGGACGGTCTGGCGGTGATCCGACCGGTGATCATCCGGGCGGCGGCGCTGCTGCGCCCCGGCGGCGTCATCGGGGTCGAGCACGACGACACGCACGACGTGGCGGTCCCGGCGTTGTTCGCCTCCGACGGCCGGTTCGCGGACGTCACGGAGCATCTGGACCTCACCGGCCGCCCTCGCTACGCCACCGCGTCCCGACGGGCGGACGGCCAGCACACCGCGCCCGGGCCGGCGTGGCAGACTGACTCCTCGTGATGCTCTACGACTGTCGATCGCCCGCCGATCGGGACCGCGGCATCGCTGCGGCCATCGAGGCGGTCAAGAACGGCGAGCTGGTCGTCCTCCCGACGGACACCGTCTACGGGATCGGCGCGGACGCGTTCACGCCCTACGCGGTCAAGGCGCTGCTGGACGCGAAGGGCCGGGGCCGGCAGATGCCGCCGCCGGTGTTGATCGGTTCGCGCCACACCCTGGACGGGTTGGTCTTCTCGCTGCCCACGGCAGCACGGGACCTGGTGGAGGCGTTCTGGCCGGGTGCGCTGACCATCGTGGTCGAGCACTCGCCGAGCCTCCAGTGGGACCTGGGCGACAAGACGGGCACGGTGGCGGTGCGGATGCCGCTGCACCCGGTGGCCCTGGAGGTGCTGCGGGAGACCGGCCCGATGGCGGTCTCCTCGGCCAACAAGACCGGCCAGCCGGCGGCGGTTACCGCCGAGGAGGCACGTGACCAGCTCAGCTACTCGGTGCGCGCGTACCTGGAGGCCGGGCCCTGCCCGGATCCGGTGCCGAGCACGATCGTGGACCTGACCGGCGAGGTGCCGCAGTTGCTGCGGGCCGGCGCGATCCCGCTGGAGAAGCTGCGCGACGTCGTCCCGGATCTTCTCGACGTCCAGGGGGCCTGAGTGCCCCCGTTCACCGTCCTGCACGTCTGCATGGGCAACATCTGTCGTTCGCCGATGGCCGAGCGACTGCTCGCCCTCGCGGTGCGGGAGCGGTTGGCCCGGCGTGCGCAGGACCCGGCCGCCGCCGAGGAGCTGGTGCACAGCCACAGCGCCGGCACCGGCGGCTGGCACGCGGGCGAGGAGATGAACCCGCCGGCGGCGCGACAGGTCATCGACCGTGGCGGCGCCGTCGAGGGGTTCGCGGCGCGCAAGCTGCGCTCGGACCACATCGACGCCGCCGACCTGGTCCTGACGGCCACGGCCGACCAGCAGGAGTACGTGGTCGCGCTCCGTCCGGACGCGGCGGCCCGCACCTTCGTGCTGGGTGAGTTCGGCCGGCTGCTCGCCGCGGTGGACGCCGCCGCGTTGCCGGCGGCCGAAGCCACCCCGGAGGCGGTGTACGCCCGGGGCGTGGCCCTGGTGGCGGCGGCGCACGACAACCGGCTGGGCGCCTCCGCGCTGCCCACCGACGATCTCGACGATCCCTGGGGTCGCGGCGACCAGTGCTTCACCCGGGTCGCGGACGAGATCGAGGAGACGGTCCACCCGCTGGCCGCCGCGCTGCTGCCCTGAGCGACCTGCGAGTTTCCTCCGGGTTTGGGGAAAACCAGGGGCGAAAGGGGTGTTCCGGGTCATTCTGAACGGGTCCTAGCGTGACCGGCTCCTGCGGGGAGAGCTGATGATCCGGGCCCGACTCGACAAACTGCTGACCGTGGTGATCGCCGGCGTGCTGGCCGGACTGGTGCTGGCCGGAGCCGCCCTACCCGCGGCCCTGGTCTTCGGAATTGGCTTCAGCGCCCTGTCCACGCCCTACTCGGAGCTGCCCAGCACGCTGCGCACGCCGCCCACCGCCCAGCGCTCCAACCTCTACGCCAACGACGGCACCACCCTGATCACGTCCTTCTACCAGGAGGACCGGGTGGACGTTCCGCTGCGTGAGGTCGCCCCGGTGATGCGGCAGGCCATCGTGGCCGCCGAGGACGTCCGGTTCTACCAGCACAGCGGGGTGGACCTGCGCGGTGTGGTGCGCGCCTTCACGGTGAACAAGCGTGACGGCAGGACCCGGCAGGGCGCCTCCACCCTGACCATGCAGTACGTCCGCAACGTGCTCAGTAGCGACCCCCGGCTGACCGAGCGACAGCGCCAGGCGGCCACCGAGGTCACCACCGCCCGCAAGCTCCAGGAGATGCGGTACGCGCTGGCGCTGGAGCGGGAGCTGAGCAAGGAGGACATCCTCACCCGCTATCTCAACATCGCCTACTTCGGGGCCGGGGCGTACGGGATCGGGGCGGCCAGCAAGCGCTACTTCTCCCGCTCGCCGGCCGAGTTGACCCTGGCCCAGGCCGCGCTGCTGGCCGGGCTGGTCCGCTCGCCGGACAGCGACGACCCGATCAACGGGGACGCCGACAGCGCGCTGGGCCGACGGACGTACGTGCTCGAGCGGCTGGTCGAGACCGGTCAGGTGTCGGCCGACGCGGCGGCGGCGGCGCAGGCCGAGCCGTTGCAACTGCGACCCAGCGAGACGCCGAACGACTGCACGGGGGTGCCCGACGGGCACAACGACTGGGGCTTCTTCTGCGACTGGTTCACCCGCTGGTGGAGCAGCCAGTCGGCGTTCGGGTCGAGTGCCGACGAGCGGCGACGCACGTTGCGCCGGGGCGGCTTCTCCATCGTCTCGTCGCTGGACCCGGCGGTGCAGCGGGCCACCACCGAGCAGGTGCTGAAGATCTACCGCCTGACCGACGCGCGGGCGGTGCCCACCGCCGTGGTGCAGCCCGGCACCGGCCGGGTGCTGGCGATGTCGGTGAACCGCACCTACAGCGTCGCGGCCAACCCGGTCGGGCAGAAGAACCATCCGAACACGGTCAACCAGCTCGTCGCCGGCGGCGGGGCCATCGAGGGCTACCAGGGCGGCTCGACGTTCAAGCTCTTCGCCATGCTGGCCGCGCTGGAGTCCGGCCTGCCGCTGTCGACCGAGTTCACGGCGCCGACCCAACTGCTCACCCGGTTCCCGGTGACGGGGGCGGGAAGCTGCGACGGCCGCTGGTGCCCGTCGAACGCCAGTCCCTCGTCGATGAACGGCCCCCGCACCATGTGGACCGCGTTCGGCCGGTCGGTGAACACGTACTTCGCGTGGCTGACCGAGCGGGTCGGCGCCGACCGGGTGGTGGAGATGGCCGAGCGGCTGGGCATCGTGCTGCGGGCCGACTCCGACGAGCGGCTGGCCCGCTACGGCGCGAAGGACTGGGGCCCGTTCACCCTGGGCGTGGCCGCGACGACCCCGCTGGACCTGGCGACGGCGTACGCCACGGTGGCGGCCGAGGGGACCTGGTGCGCGCCGCTGCCGGTGGTCTCGATCAGCGACTCGACCGGCCGGCCGGTGGACGCCGCCAAGCCGGACTGTCGACAGGTGCTCGACACCGACGTGGCGCGGGCGGCGGCGGACGCGGCCCGCTGCCCCGTGGGCGACCAGTCGATGTACGGGCGGTGCGACGGCGCCACCGCGCCCGACCTGCGTTCCCAGCTGGGCCGCCCGGTGGCCGGCAAGACCGGCAGCTCCGAGCGGTACGAGACGGAGACGGTGGTGGCCTTCACCCCGCAGTTGGCGGTCGCCTCGATGGCGGCCAACCCCGACGACCCGCGGGACGCGGTCGGTCAGGCGGTGCAGGCCCGGATGGCGACCGCGGTGGGGGAGGTGCTCGGCGCCGCCCTCCGCGACCAGCCGGTACGCGACTTCGTCCCGCCCAGCGAGCGCGCCGCGTTCCAGGTCACCGGGGCCCGCACCGGCAACTGACCCGTCCGAGGCGGGGTGGTCAGGAGGCCTGTTCGGCGTTGCGGGCGATGTTGCGGGCCATGCCGCCGAAGACCACGGCGTGGAACGGGGCCACCGACCCCCAGTAGGCGTGTCCGGCCAGCCCGCGGGGCAGGAAGACCGCGCGCTGCTGGTAGCGGCTGCGTCCGTTGTCGACCGGCAGCGCCCGCATCTCCAGCCAGGCGCGGCCGGGCAGTCGCATCTCCGCGCGCAGCCGCAGCAGCTCGCCCGGGACGATCTCCTCCACCCGCCAGAAGTCCAGCGCCTCGCCGACCTGGAGGCGGTGCGGGTCACGCCGGCCCCGCCGCAGCCCCACCCCGCCCACCAGCCGGTCCAGCCAGCCGCGTACCGACCAGGCGAGGGGGAACGAGTACCAGCCGTGCTCGCCGCCGACGCCCTCGATGACCCGCCAGAGCGCCGCCGGTGACGCGTCCACCGTGCGCTCCCGGACGTCGGTGTACGCGGTGCCACCGGACCAGTCCGGGTCGGTGGGCAGCGGCTCGGCCGGCGCGTCCGGACCGCTCGCGGTGGACCAGCGGGTCTCCACCTGGGCGTCGCGCACCTTGGCCAGCGCCAACGCCACCGCGTCGTCGAAGCCGGTGAGGCCGTCCGGTGGGTCGGGCACGTACCGGGCGATGTCGTGTTCGTGTGCCACGGCCTCGTGGATCAGGCTCTCCACCAGTGGGCGGGCGATCGTGTTCGGCACCGGGGTGATCAGCCCGACCCAGTGCGAGGACAGCGACGGGGTGAGCGGGCGGACCGGCACGATGATCCGCCGGCGCAGGCCGGCAACCCGGGCGTAGCGCTGCATCATGTCGCGGAAGGTGAGCACGTCCGGCCCGCCGATGTCGAAGCCGCGACTGACCTCGGGCGGCAGCGTGGTGCAGCCGGCCAGGTAGCGCAGCACGTCGCGGACCGCGATCGGCTGGATCCGGTTGCGGACCCACCGGGGGGTGACCATGGCGGGCAGCCGCTCGGTCAGGTAGCGCAGCATCTCGAACGACGCCGACCCGGACCCGATGATCACCGCGGCGCGGAGCACCGCCGTGGGCACCCCGCTGGCCAGCAGGATCCGACCCACCTCGGCCCGGGACCGCAGGTGCGGGGAGGGGACCTCGGCGTCGGCCGCCGGCTCCGGGCCGCCCAGATACACGATCCGGCGTACGCCGGCCGCGCGGGCGGCAGTCGCGAAGTTGGTCGCCGCCTCCCGGTCGGCGGCCTCGAAGTCCGCTCGGCCCAGCGAGTGCACCAGGAAGTACGCGACGTCGACGTCGGCGAACGCGGCGGGCAGCGTCTCCGGGCGGCTCAGGTCGCCCTCGACGATCTCGGCCGCCGCGGCCCAGGGCACGTCGCGCAGCCGCACCGCCTTGCGGGCGAGGCAGCGCACGGTGTGCCCGTCGGCGAGCAGCAGCGGTGTCAGCCGCCCGCCGATGTATCCGGTGGCTCCGGTGACGAGGCATCTCACGACTCCCAGTCTGCGGCCCCCTAGACTCGTTCGCTGTGGAGACCGAGACGAGCACCTTCTGGGGGCCGGATTTCGCGCAGCTCAGGGCCACCGATCCGGAGATCGCCGGGGTGGTCCTCGGCGAGCTGGACCGGTTGCGCGGTGGCCTGCAGCTCATCGCCAGCGAGAACCTGACCTCGCCGGCGGTGCTGGCCGCGCTCGGCTCGACGCTGACCAACAAGTACGCCGAGGGCTACCCGGGCCGGCGCTACTACGGCGGCTGCGCCGAGGTGGACCGGGCCGAGGAGATCGGCATCGCCCGCGCCAAGGAGCTGTTCGGGGCCGAGCACGCCAACCTCCAGCCGCACTCGGGGGCGAGCGCCAACCTGGCCGCGTACGCCGCGCTGGTGCAGCCGGGGGACACGGTGCTGGCGATGGACCTGCCGCACGGCGGGCACCTCACCCACGGCAGCCGGGTGAACTTCTCCGGCAAGTGGTTCCACCCGGTCGGTTACCCGGTTCGCCCGGACACCGAGCTGATCGACTACGACGAGGTACGCGACCTGGCCCGGGCACACCGGCCCAAGCTGATCATCTGTGGCGCGACCGCGTACCCCCGGCTGATCGACTTCGCCCGGTTCCGGGAGATCGCCGACGAGGTCGGCGCGTACCTGATGGTGGACGCCGCGCACTTCATCGGCCTGGTCGCCGGCCGGGCCATTCCGTCCCCGGTGCCGTACGCCGATGTCGTCTGCGCGACCACCCACAAGGTGCTCCGGGGCCCGCGCGGCGGCATGATCCTCTGCCGCGAGTCGCTGGCCCAGCGGATCGACAAGGCGGTCTTCCCGTTCACCCAGGGCGGCCCGCTCATGCACGCGGTGGCGGCCAAGGCGGTCGCGCTGCGCGAGGCCGCCCAGCCCGAGTTCCAGACGAACGCCCGCCAGGTGGTCAGCAACGCCCAGGCCCTCGCGGCCGGGCTGGCCGACGAGGGGATGCGCCCGGTGTCCGGCGGCACCGACACCCACCTGGCCCTGATCGACCTGCGGGAGCTGGGGGTGACCGGCGCGCAGGCCGAGGCCCGGTGCGACGCCGCCGTGATCACGCTCAACAAGAACGCCATCCCGTACGACCCGCAGCCGCCGCTGGTGGCCTCCGGCATCCGGGTGGGCACGCCGAGCGTCACGACGCAGGGGATGCGCGAGGGTGAGCTGCGGCAGGTGGCTGCCCTGATCGCCCGCGCGGTGCGCACGGACCCGGGCGCACCGGGTGGCGCCGACGCGCTGACCCGGCTCGGCGCCGAGGTGGCCGAGCTGGCCGCGGCCTTCCCGGCGTACCCCCGTGGCTGAGCCCGGGGTGCTCGAGCCCGCCGCCGACCGGCGGTGGCGGTTGCGGCACCTGCCGGTGCTGCTGGGCGCGTCGCTGGCGCTGGCCGTGGTCGCGGCTGTCGTCGGTGCGGTGACCGGCGGCGCGACGGCGGCGTTCGGCGCGGCGGTCGGGGTGGGCGTCACGGTGCTCAGCTACACGCTGACCACGGTGGTGCTGGCCCGGGCCGACCAGGTCAACCCGCAGCTGCTGCTGCCGCTCGGCGTGGGTCTGTACGTGCTGAAGTTCACCCTGTTGGGTGTCGTGCTGGTGGCGGTGGCCGCAACCGGCTGGCCCGGGTTGATTCCTCTTTGCCTCGGCATCGTCGCCGGGGTGGCAGTGTGGACAGCGGTGCACCTCTGGTGGCTGACCAGGGTGTACGCCCGCCGGCCACGGGACTGACCCGGCGATCGGCCGGCCCGCCGTCCCAACCAGCGGACGCGCCGCAATGTGTCGGCCTTCGGTCATTTTCCGACGGGCGGAAGGGGAGTAGCGTGCCCACAGACGACGGCGCCCACGAGATGCCCACACAACGATGGTTGTGCGGGGGGTGAGGCACAGCCTCGTCTTCCCGGCTGATATCGTTCGCCCCGTCATGGCTGATGACCAAACCCCCCGCCCCGCCGGTGAACCGGACGACTATCCGTCCGGCGCCGGTCAGGGTTGGACCGCGCTCAGCTACCTCGTCGGAGGCATGCTCGTGTGGGGTTTCATCGGCTGGCTGGTCGACCAGTGGCTCGACACCGGTGGCGTCGCCACCGGGATCGGCTTCGTGCTCGGCATGGCCGGGGGAGTCATCCTGGTCATCCGCCGACTCGGCACGCCTACTTAGGAAGGGACGCGGTGTTCGGACAGGCGAACGTCCTGGCAGCGGGCCAGGCGGAATTCCCACCCAGTGTGGAGGACTTCTACCTGCCCAGCATCCTGCCCTGGGGTGCACACGACTCGTACTGGGTCACCAAGTTCACCTTGATGATCTGGATCGCGGTCGGTGTGCTGATCATCTTCTTCCTGGCTACCTACCGGAACCCGAAGCTGGTCCCGACCAAGAAGCAGTGGTTCGCCGAGTCGATCTACGGCTTCGTGCGCAACAACATCTCGGTCGACATGATCGGTCACCAGGGTGTGCGGTTCGCTCCGTACTTCACCACGCTGTTCTGCTTCGTGCTGGTGACGAACGCGTTCGCGATCATCCCGTTGTTCCAGATCTCACCGAACTCGCACATCGCCTTCCCGGCGATCCTCGCGGTGATCAGCTACGTGCTGTTCAACTACATCGGCATCCGGCACCACGGGTTCGGCAAATACTTCAAGCACGCCCTGATCCCGCCGGCACCCTGGTACATCCTGCCGCTGCTGATTCCGATCGAGGCGTTCTCGACCTTCATCATCCGGCCGTTCTCGCTGGCCGTCCGTCTCTTCGCGAACATGTTCGCCGGCCACATGCTCCTGCTGGTCTTCACGCTCGGCGGCTTCGCGATGCTCAACGCCAACGCCTGGCTGGCACCGGTCTCGGTGGTCTCCTGGGTGATGACCGTGGCGCTGACCCTGCTCGAGGCACTGGTCATCGTCCTGCAGGCCTACGTCTTCACGGTGCTGAGCGCCAGCTACATCCAGGGCGCGCTCGCCGAAGCGCACTGATCCACGCACCAACCGTTGTCGTCCCGCGTGAGAGTCACGCGTGATAACCAGGAGGAACCACTAATGGACGTTCTCGCCGCGGTAAATGGCAGCACCGCCGCCATCGGCTACGGTCTCGCGGCCATCGGCCCGGGCATCGGCGTCGGCCTGGTCTTCGCCGCCTACATCCAGTCGACCGCCCGGCAGCCGGAGTCGTCCCGGATGACCCTGCCGTACGTCTGGATCGGCTTCGCCGTCATCGAGGCGCTCGCGCTGTTCGGCATCGCCTTCGGCTTCATCTGGGCCAAGTAGTACCCGCCCCTCGACCGGGAGGTCACCATGTTCAACCTTGCCGCTGAGGGTGGTGAGTCCAGCCACAACCCGATCATTCCGATCGGGCAGGAGATCGTGGTCGGCACGATCGCCTTCGCCGTGCTCTGCTTCGTGCTGATGAAGTTCGTCTTCCCGCGGATGGAGCAGACGTTCCAGGCTCGGGTCGACGCGATCGAGGGCGGCATCAAGCGCGCCGAGGCCGCCCAGGCCGAGGCGAACCAGCTGCTCGAGCAGTACCGGGCCCAGCTCGCTGAGGCCCGCACCGACGCCGCGAAGATCCGTGACGACGCGCGGGCCGACGCCGAGGGGATCCGGCAGGACATCCTCGCCAAGGCGCGGGAAGAGTCCGATCGGGTCATCCAGGCGGGCAAGGACGCACTCGCCGCCGAGCGGGCCACCATCGTGCGCGAGCTGCGCGCGGAGGTCGGCACCATCGCGGTGGACCTGGCCAGCAAGATCGTCGGTGAGTCGCTGGCCGACGAGGCGCGACGTAAGGGCACCGTCGACCGGTTCCTGAGCGGCCTCGAGAGCACGGGGGCCCGCTGATGCAGGCCGCCAGCCGGGAGTCGTACAAGGTCGCGGCCGAGCGCCTCGACGCGTACGTCCGCGGCGCGGAGCCGTCGGCGGTGGCCTCCACCGCCGACGCCATCCTCTCCGTGGCGACCCTGCTGCGGCGTGAGCCGCGGCTGCGCCGCGCGCTGTCCGAGCCGGCTCGTTCCGGCACGGACCGCGGCGCTCTGCTCGGCGACATGCTGGGTGGGCGGATCGGCGCGGACGCGCTCGACCTGCTCGTGGTGCTGGTGTCCGGCCGCTGGTCGGCACCGTCGGAGCTGCTCGACGGCGCCGAGCGCCTGGGGGTGGAGGCGCTGCTGGCCAGCGCCGACTCCGCCGGCGAGCTGGGCGAGGTCGAGGACGAGCTGTTCCGCTTCGGTCAGGTCGTGACGGGTCAGTCGGCGCTGAGCAACGCGTTGGCCGACCCGGCCGCCCCGGTCGAGCGGCGGGCCACCCTGGCCCGTGAGCTGCTCGCCGACAAGGCCCACCCGGTCACCGTCCGCCTCGTCGAGGTGGCGCTGAGCGGGTTCGGCGGACGCTCCTTCATCGGGGCGCTCACCCGGCTGGTGGAGCTCGCCGCCGAGCGGCGGGACCGGCAGGTGGCCTACGTGACCGTCGCCGCCCCCTTGAGTGACTCCGACGAGCGCCGACTGGGTGCGAGCCTCGCCGCGATATACGGTCGAGAGGTCTCCGTCAAGCAGACGGTGGACCCCCACGTCCTGGGTGGCGTGAGCGTGCGGGTCGGCTCCGACCTGTACGACGGCACGATCCTGCGCCGCCTCAACGAGACCCGCAACGCGCTCGCGAAGCGCTGATCGGCTTCGCCGCCCAGCGGCTGAGCGGCTCCGCCGCCCAGCGTTGGGGTGGCTTCGCCGCTCAGCGCCCGGATTGACAGACGCCATTCGGACCGGTTGGTACTAGGTATCCCGGGCCCCTGAATTTTAAGGAAGCAGAGGATGGCCGAGCTGACCATCTCGACGGAGGAGATCCGCGGCGCCCTGGAGCGCTACGTCTCTTCCTACTCGTCCGACGTCTCCCGCGAGGAGGTCGGCACCGTCGCCGACACCGGTGACGGTATCGCCCACGTCGAGGGCCTGCCCTCGACCATGACCAACGAGCTCCTGGAGTTCGAGGACGGCACGCTCGGCGTGGCGTTGAACCTCGACGTCCGGGAAATCGGTGTCGTCGTTCTCGGTGACTCCGCCAAGTTGGAGGAGGGGCAGCGCGTCAAGCGCACCGAGCGGGTTCTCTCCGTTCCGGTCGGCGACGCCTTCCTCGGCCGTGTGGTCGACGCGCTCGGCCAGCCCATCGACGGGCTCGGTGACATCGCCAACGAGGGCTTCCGCGAGCTGGAGCTGCAGGCTCCGAACGTGATGGCCCGCCAGTCGGTGTTCGAGCCGCTGCAGACCGGCATCAAGGCCATCGACGCGATGACCCCGATCGGTCGGGGTCAGCGTCAGCTGATCATCGGTGACCGCAAGACCGGCAAGACCACGGTCGCCCTGGACGCCATCCTCAACCAGCGGGACAACTGGCGCACCGGCGACCCGAAGAAGCAGGTCCGCTGCATCTACGTCGCCATCGGCCAGAAGGCCTCCACGATCGCCTCGATCAAGGGGCAGCTGGAGGAGGCGGGCGCGATGGAGTACACGACCATCGTCGCCTCGCCGGCCTCCGACCCGGCCGGCTTCAAGTACCTGGCCCCGTACACCGGCTCGTCCATCGGGCAGCACTGGATGTACGGCGGCAAGCACGTCCTGATCGTCTTCGACGACCTGAGCAAGCAGGCCGAGGCGTACCGGGCCGTGTCGCTGCTGCTGCGTCGCCCGCCGGGCCGTGAGGCGTACCCGGGTGACGTCTTCTACCTGCACTCCCGCCTGCTGGAGCGCTGCGCGAAGCTCTCCGACGAGCTGGGTGGCGGCTCGATGACCGGCCTGCCGATCATCGAGACGAAGGCCAACGACATCTCGGCCTTCATCCCGACCAACGTCATCTCGATCACCGACGGCCAGATCTTCCTGGAGACCGACCTGTTCAACCAGGGCGTCCGTCCGGCGATCAACGTCGGCACCTCGGTCTCCCGGGTTGGTGGCGCCGCGCAGGTGAAGCCGATGCGCAAGGTCGCCGGTTCGCTGCGGCTCAACCTGGCCCAGTACCGCGAGCTGGAGGCGTTCGCCGCCTTCGCCTCCGACCTGGACCGGGCCTCCCGGGCCCAGCTCGACCGTGGTGTCCGGCTGGTCGAGCTGCTCAAGCAGCCGAACTACTCGCCGTACCCGGTGCAGGACGAGGTCGTCTCGGTCTGGGCCGGCGTCGAGGGCAAGCTGGACGACATCCCGGTGGGTGAGATCCGGCGCTTCGAGGCCGAGTTCCTCCAGTACCTGCGGCACAAGCACGAGGGCGTGCTGGCCGGTATCGCCGACAACCAGTGGGGCGACGACATCGTCAGCTCGCTGGACGCGGCGATCACCGAGTTCAAGCAGGTCTTCCTCGGCAAGGAGGACGAGCGCAAGGTCAACGACGCGCCGGCCGCGCCGCTGGAGGGTGACGAGAACCGCGAGACGGTCACCCGCTTCCGCGACGGCACGACCGACCGCCCGGCCGAGAGCTGATCCGATGGCGGCCCAGGTACGCGTTCTTCGTCAACGGATCCGCTCGGCGAAGTCGATGAAGAAGATCACCAAGGCGATGGAGCTCGTGGCGACGAGCCGGATCGCCAAGGCCCAGGCCCGGGTGCAGGCGTCCCTGCCGTACGCCCAGGCCATCACCAGTGTGCTCACGGCGCTGGCGTCCAACGCGCGGATCGACCACCCGCTGCTCACCCCGCGCGAGCGGGTGCGGCGGGCGGGCGTCCTGCTGGTCACCAGTGACCGTGGCCTGGCCGGCGGTTACAGCTCCAACGCGATCAGGATGGCCGAGTCGCTGATCGCACGGTTGAAGGCGGACGGCAAGGAGCCGGTGCTCTACGTCATCGGGCGTAAGGGTGTCGGGTTCTACCGGTTCCGCGACCGGCCGATCGAGGCGAACTGGACGGGGTTCAGCGAGCAGCCGTCGTTCGAGGACGCCCGTACCGTGGGTGAGACGCTGATCAAGGCGTTCACCGCCGGTGCGGACGACGTCGACGGCGGTTCCGGAGCGGACGGGGTGCTCGGCGTCGACGAGCTGCACATCGTCTACACGGAGTTCCACTCGCTGATGACGCAGACCCCGGTCACCAAGGTGATCGGTCCGATGCAGGTGGAGGACCGGCCGCGCTCCGAGGGGCTGCTGCCGGCGTACGAGTTCGAGCCGGAGGCGGAGGCGCTGCTCGACGCGCTCCTGCCGAGGTACATCAACACGCGGATCTACGCGGCGTTGATCGAGTCGGCGGCGAGTGAGTCGGCGTCGCGTCGGCGGGCGATGAAGAGCGCCACCGACAACGCCGAAGACATGATCGACAAGTACACGCGTGAGATGAACTCGGCCCGCCAGGCCGGGATCACCCAGGAGATCAGCGAGATCGTCGGCGGCGCGAACGCGCTGGCCGCGTCGGGAAGTGAAGTGTGATGACTGCCCCAGTAGAGACCAAGACGGCCACGGGTCGCGTGGTCCGGGTCATCGGCCCGGTCGTCGACGCCGAGTTCCCGCGCGACGCCATGCCGGCCCTGTTCAACGCGCTAAACGTCAACGTGAACCTGTCCGGCGGTGAGAAGACGCTGACCCTGGAGGTCGCCCAGCACCTGGGTGACAACCTGGTCCGCGCGATCTCGATGCAGCCGACCGACGGCCTGGTCCGCGGCGCGGAGGTGACCGACCGCGGCGAGCCGATCACCGTTCCGGTGGGCGACGCCGTCAAGGGCCACGTCTTCAACGCGATCGGCGAGTGCCTCAACCTCACCGAGGGTGAGACGATCCAGGCCGACGACCGGTGGGGCATCCACCGCAAGGCCCCGGCCTTCGCCGACCTGGAGCCGAAGACCGAGATGCTGGAGACCGGCATCAAGGTCATCGACCTGCTCGCCCCGTACGTCAAGGGCGGCAAGATCGGCCTGTTCGGCGGCGCGGGTGTAGGCAAGACGGTGCTCATCCAGGAGATGATCACCCGTGTCGCCCGCAACTTCGGTGGTACCTCGGTGTTCGCCGGCGTGGGTGAGCGCACCCGTGAGGGCAACGACCTCATCGCCGAGATGACCGAGTCCGGCGTCATCGACAAGACCGCGCTGGTCTACGGCCAGATGGACGAGCCGCCGGGCACCCGGCTGCGGGTGGCGCTCTCCGCGCTGACCATGGCGGAGTACTTCCGGGACGTGAAGAAGCAGGAGGTGCTGCTCTTCATCGACAACATCTTCCGCTTCACGCAGGCCGGTTCCGAGGTCTCCACGCTGCTCGGCCGCATGCCGAGCGCCGTGGGTTACCAGCCGACCCTGGCCGACGAGATGGGCGAGCTCCAGGAGCGGATCACCTCCGTCCGGGGCCAGGCCATCACCTCCATGCAGGCGATCTACGTGCCGGCGGACGACTACACCGACCCCGCTCCGGCCACCACGTTCGCCCACCTGGACGCGACCACCAACCTGGAGCGGTCGATCTCCGACAAGGGCATCTACCCGGCCGTGGACCCGCTGGCGTCCTCGTCCCGGATCCTCGCCCCGGAGTTCGTCGGCCAGGAGCACTTCCAGGTCGCCACCGAGGTGAAGCGGATCCTGCAGCGCTACCGCGACCTGCAGGACATCATCGCCATCCTCGGTATCGAGGAGCTCTCCGAGGAAGACAAGATCACCGTGCAGCGCGCGCGGCGGATCGAGCGCTTCCTCTCGCAGAACACCTACGCGGCGGAGCAGTTCACCGGCGTGCCGGGCTCGACGGTCCCGATCAAGGAGACCATCGAGGCGTTCCGCAAGATCAGCGAGGGTGAGTACGACCACTTCCCCGAGCAGGCGTTCTTCATGTGCGGCGGTCTCGAGGACCTGGAGCGCAAGGCTGAGGAGCTGATGAAGGGCTGACAGCCCGCTCATCCGTACCGCAAAAGACTGCCCCGGCAATGTCGGGGCAGTCTTTTGTTCATCTTGACGCCTTACCATCGTCGCGGTCCGTTACTCGTGGTCGTCGCTCCGGCGGCGCGCGAGATACGGTCGGTCCGCGCGTTCACCTGAACGAGCGCTGACTTCTGCAACCTTTCGACGACGTGCGCCCGTCTCCTCTTCGTGGGCGTAACGAACGGAGATGCGCGTGGGTAAGGCCGGCAAGAGTGGCCGCAAGTCGTCCATCTGGCGGGGCGTGCCGCGCTGGGCCAAGGTGTGCACCGTGTTCGGCCTGGTGCTGACCATGCTCAGCGGCGGGGTGCTGGTCGGCACCGAGGTGCTGATGGCCCGCTACGAGGGCGCCGTCGGCAAGGCCGACCTCTTCGGTGACCAGGCGGCCGGCGCCAAGGAGAAGAAGAGCGAGATCAAGGGTCCGCTCAACCTCCTGCTGGTCGGCATCGACCCGCGTACGCCGACGGCGGCGCCGCTGGCCGACTCGATCATGGTGCTGCACGTGCCCGCGTCGATGGACCGGGCCTACCTCTTCTCGCTGCCGCGTGACCTCTACGTCGACATCCCGGCGTTCAAGAAGGCCAACTTCTCCGGCGAGACGACGAAGATCAACGCAGCGATGTCGTTCGGCAGCCGGGTGCCCGACGGCAACCCCGACGCGGCGCGCGGCTTCGAGTTGCTGGCCACCACCGTGCAGAACGTGACCGGCATCAAGCGGTTCGACGCCGGGGCGATCATCAACTTCACCGGCTTCCAGAAGATCGTCGACGCGATGGGCGGCGTCGACATGTACGTCGAGCGGGACGTGAAGTCCGAGCACAAGCAGCCGGACGGCAAGCCCCGGCCCGGCAACACGCGCGGCGAGGGCTACGTCGGCCCGCAGGCGATCTACAAGAAGGGCAACCACCACCTCAGCGGGTGGCAGGCGCTGGACTACGTCCGGCAGCGCTACCCGAAGAACGGTGTGCCGGACGCCGACTACGGCCGGCAGCGCCACCAGCAGCAGTTCGTCAAGGCGATGGTCGGCCAGGCGTTCAGCGCCGACGTGGTCGCCAACCCGATCAAGCTCGACAAGGTGCTTCGCGCCGCCGGTCAGTCGCTGATCTTCAACGGTCGGGGCAACAGCGTGGTCGACTTCGGGCTGGCCCTGAAGAACATCCGCCCGAACACCATCCAGATGATCAAGCTCCCCGGCGGTCCGGTCTTCGAGGGCAAGACCTACAAGGGTGAGCAGTTCCAGGCGGGCGTCCCGGACTTCTTCACCGCCCTGCACAATGAACAACTGGACCCGTTCCTGCTCGAGCACCCCGAATTCCAGAACAAGACCAAGTAGGCGTGGCGCAGCTCTCCCCACCCGCGTTGGGGGTGGCTCGGCGTCACGACTAGACTTTCGGCAATCCGTCGCCGCAGCAAGGAGACAGCGTGGCACAGCAGCTTCACGTCGAGCTCGTCGCCGTCGAGGAGAAGGTCTGGTCCGGTGAGGCCGAGATGGTCGTCGCCCGGACCACCGAGGGTGAGCTCGGTGTCCTGCCGGGGCACGCGCCGCTGCTCGGCCAGCTCGCCGAGCCCGGCCAGGTCCGCATCAAGCTGGCCGGCGGTCAGCAGGTCTCCTACGACGTGGCCGGTGGCTTCCTCTCGGTGAGCGCCGAGGGCGTCACCGTGCTGGCCGAGAGCGCGACCCCGGTTTCCGCGCAGAGCCGCTGAGTCACCCCGCGGATGGAGATCGTCGAAGGCATCGGCATCGGCGTCGCCGTCATCCTCGTCGCGCTTCTCGTGCTCTTCGTCCGGCGGGCCGTCGTGACCTGCAGCGGTGGCATCATCCGGCTCAGCGTCCGGGTCACCACCGTGCTCGACGGGCGTGGCTGGTCACCCGGCTTCGGTCGGTTCGCCGGTGACGAGCTGCGCTGGTATCGAATGTTCAGCTTCGCGCTCCGTCCCAAGCGGGTCCTCTCCCGCAAGGATCTCGCGGTCGAGCGCCGCCGATTGCCCGAAGGGCAGGAACGGCTCTCCATGCCAGCCGACTGGGTGATCCTCCGCTGTACGAGTCACCACGCACCGGTGGAGATCGCCATGGCGCGGTCGACCGTGACCGGTTTCCTCTCCTGGCTCGAGGCCGCCCCTCCGGGGGCGGTCTCGCCGCGTATGGCCTCCCAGGACTGGCCGGCTGCCTGAGGCTCGTCCGTGGTCGCCCTTGGGGTTTCCGGGGGAGCCCGCCCGGCTCCGGGCGGTCAGGCTTGATCCCTGCGCCGGGCGGGCTCCCCCGGAAACCCTTCGTCGGGCACTGTCCGTCGTTCTGGCGCGGGCTTCTGTCAGCTGCCGTTACCGATGCAGACGCGTCCTGCCTCGCGGGTTGATCGGCTCGACTTTCCTGATGTCGGGGTGTCCTGGTGGCCGGGACACCCCGACTTCAAGGAAGCGGAGTTGATCAAGGCGCTGGTCGGGCGGCCGGGCTGAGGAGTCGGCTCGGCGAGGCGTGGTGGCGATCAGATTGGGAAGTCACACCTCGACGTCGCGCGCAGCGCCCGACCTCAGCGCTTGCCGCCGGGCACCCATAGCACATCTCCCGCCGGATTTGCCGTTCTTGACAGGATAAAGAGCAGATCGGAGAGCCGGTTGAGATACTTTGCCGGGAGCGGGCTGGTCCGGTCCGGATCGTGGCTGACCAGCGCCCACGCCGCCCGCTCGGCACGCCGGGCGATGGTCCGCGCCACGTGCAGCAGCGCCGCGCCCGCGGTGCCGCCGGGGAGGATGAAGGAGTCGAGCTTGCTCAGGCGTGCGTTGTACTCGTCGCACCAGCCCTCCAGGCGCTCGACGTACTCCTCGGTCACCCGCAGCGGCGGGTACTTCGGCTCCGGCTCGACCGGGGTGGACAGGTCGGCGCCGACGTCGAACAGGTCGTTCTGCACCGACGCCAGCACGCCCCGCAGTTCCTCGTCGAGCTGGCCGAGAGCGAGCGCGACACCGATCGCCGCGTTGCACTCGTCGACATCCGCGTACGCGGCGATGCGTGGATCGGTCTTCGGGACCTGCTCGTTGTTGCTCAGCCTGGTCATGCCGGCGTCGCCGGCCTTGGTGTAGATGCGCGTGAGGTGGACGGCCATGACGCACAGCCTACGGATACCGGACCTGACGATCCCCGCACGGCCGGACGCGACAGCCGGCTGGCCCGCGGTGGTGGGTCCCGGCGACGCCGGCGATCCGGCGGTCAACGACGTCGACGTCATCCGGGTCTGCGGTGCCGCCCGGCTGGCGGGCACCGTGCACGTCGTCGGCGCCAAGAACTCGGCGCTGAAGTTGATGGCCGCCGCGCTGCTCGCCCCCGGCCGCAGTGTGATCACCAATGTTCCCCGGATCACCGACATCGCGATCATGGGGGAGGTGCTGCGGCGGCTGGGCTGCGACGTCCAGTTCGACCCGGACGACCCCGTTGACCCCATGGTGGCCCGCGGCGGGGTCGCCCGGTCCCGCTCGGTGACCATCGACGTACCCGCGCAACCCGGCGCGGAGGCCGACTACGACCTGGTCCGACGGCTGCGCGCGTCGATCTGCGTGCTGGGCCCCCTGCTGGCCCGTCGGGGGTACGTGCGGGTGGCCCACCCCGGCGGCGACGCGATCGGCTCGCGCGGCCTGGACATGCACATCTCCGGGCTGACCCGGATGGGCGCGGAGATCTCCGGCGAGCACGGCTTCGTGATCGCCGAGGCCCCGCACGGGCTGCGCGGCGCGGACATCGTGCTGGACTTCCCCAGCGTGGGCGCGACCGAGAACCTGGTGATGGCGGCGGTCCTGGCCCAGGGCACCACGACGATCGACAACGCGGCCCGGGAGCCGGAGATCGTCGACATCTGCACGATGCTCAACCAGATGGGCGCGCGGATCTCCGGCGCCGGCACATCCACCCTGCGGATCACCGGCGTGGCCGGCCTGCGTCCGGTGCGGCACGCCACAGTGGGGGACCGGATCGTCGCCGGCACCTGGGCCTTCGGCGCCGCGATGACGCGCGGCGACGTGACGGTGACCGGGCTGGACCCGGCCTACCTGGAGGTCGCGCTGGACAAGGTCGTCGCGGCCGGCGGCCTGGTCGAGACGCACGGTGACGGCTTCCGGGTACGCATGGACGACCGGCCCCGCGCGGTGGACGTGGTGACGCTGCCGTACCCCGGCTTCGCCACCGACCTGCTGCCCATGGCGATCGGGCTGGCCGCGGTCAGCGACGGCGCCTCCCTGATCACGGAGAACATCTTCGACGGCCGGTTCATGTTCGCCAACGAGATGATGCGGCTCGGCGCGGACATCAAGACCGACGGGCACCACGCGGTGGTCCGGGGGCGGGAGCGGCTGTCCGGAGCGCCGGTACGGGCCACCGACATCCGCGCCGGCGCCGGGCTGATCATCGCCGGCCTCTGCGCGGACGGGCCCACGGAGGTCTCCCACGTGCACCACGTCGACCGGGGGTACCCGGATTTCGTGGCCGACCTGCGCGCGCTCGGTGTGGCGGTGGAGCGGGGCACCGCGCCGGACGAGCCGTCGCTGGAGATCTGACGCCCTGGCCGGCGTCCCACCGGGTCGGCACCCGCGAACGCTGTGGGTCGCGCGGTGTCAGGTGGCCTGCAGCGAGGCACGCACGTGCCGTCGTGCGTCGTGGATACGTGACTTCAGGGTGCCGACCGGAATGGCGAGATGGTCGGCGATCTGGTCGTAGGTCAACTGGCACAGGTCACGCAGCACCAGCGGGGCGACCAGTTCGGGTCGGTGCGCCTCCAGTCGTTCCAGCGCGTCCAGCAGGTCGAGTCGGGAACCCGCGATCACGCTTGTGGTGCGCGGGTCGGCGGCGTCGAGCGGGAGCTGTGGCGTGGACTGCTCGTCGGCCCGGCGCTTGAGGCTGCGGTACGTCTGCCGGGCGCAGTTGGCCGTGACGATGTGCAGCCAGGTGGAGAACTTCGACCGGCCCGCGAAGCTGTCGATCTTGCGGGCGACCTGCAGGAGGGCATCCTGGCACGCCTCTTCGGCATCCTGCCGGCAGGGAAGGAGGCGCAGGCACTGCCGCATGACCTGCGGGCCGATCCTGACCAGCAACATGTCCAGTGCGGCGGCGTCGCCCCTTGCGGCACGACCGGCGAGATCCTCGATAGCAAGATCGTCTGACAAGCTCAGGCCCCGTTCCTCAGCGTCTTGTCGGCCATAATACGGGCGTGTCAGTACCCGGCAAGATCGGTCGATACCGCGTTGTACGGCGTATCGGTTCCGGAGCGTTCGCCACCGTGTGGCTCGGCGCCGACGATGCTCTGGACGCTTCCGTAGCGATCAAGGTGCTGGCGGACAACTGGTCGTACCACGCTGATCTGCGGGAGCGGTTCGAGCAGGAAGCGCGGATCATGCGGCGGACGGATTCCAGTCTGCTCGTGCGTGTGCTCGACGTCGGTGAGCTGCCGGACGGACGGCCGTACCTGGTGATGCCGTACGCGGCTGGCGGCACCCTCGCCGATCGGCTCGTCTCGGGGCCGCTGCCGGTACGGGAGGCCCTGCTCATCGCGGCCGACATCGCCAGCGCCGTCACGGTGCTGCACGAGGCCGGCGTGCTGCACCGGGATCTCAAGCCGTCCAATGTGTTGTTCCAGCCGGCTGCGGACCGGGATCGGGTGCTCGTCGCCGACCTCGGTCTGGCCAAGGCGCTCGCCAACGCGTCCGGCTTCACCATCGCGGCTGGCACACCCGGCTACATGCCACCCGAGCAGGCCACCGCCGGTGGTGGTCTGGACATCCGCGCCGACGTGTACGCGATCGGCGCGACGACCTACCACATGGTGACCGGCCGCCCGCCCGAGCCGGCACGGTCGACCGGTAGCCGTTCGGGCCGGGCCGGGCGCACCCTGCTCCGGCCATCCGAGCTTCGGCCCGGAATTCCCTCCGAAGTGGACGACCTGGTGCGCCGCGCGCTGCATCCCGACCCGCGGCAACGCTGGGCGTCCGCTGCCGTGATGCGCGAGGAGCTGCACCGGGTCATCGCGTCGTTGGAGCGGGACGCGGGCCGTGGCCGGTTCGTGCGGCAGTTGGGGCGGGTCGTCGGCGTCGGGGTCGCACTGACCGCGCTGCTGGCGATGACTGGTTCCAGTTCCACGCTGCCGGCACGGTCCGGGTGGGTTCGCGTGGACGATGCCTCCGGTGCTCTTTCGGTGGCGGTGCCGGCGAGCTGGGCCGGCCAGGTGAAGGACGCCGGCTGGGACCCTTCGGTACTGCGCCTTCCCGCTGGCCAGGCGCCGGGTCTCGTGGTCGCCCCGAACCTCGCCGTCTGGCCGGACCCGGCGAGTGGGATGGCCGGTGTGTTCGTCGGCGCGAGCAGGGCGCTGCTCGCCGGCGACCCGGAACCGGCGTTACCCGGCCACCCCTCCTGCGTCCGGCAGCCCGACCGGACCGTGAACGTGGGGGGCGACAGCGCGTTGGTACGACGGTGGACATCGTGTGGCGCTTCGGTGTCGTTCAGCGAGGTGGTGTTGGCCGTGCCGCAGCGCGGCTGTGGCGTCTACCTGCAGATCAAGCAGGTCGGTGACGAGGACCTGACCGACGAGATCCTGGCCGGCCTGCGGTTGTCCAGCGCGCTGGCGCCGCAGGCCGGCCGTTTCGGGTCCGTCTACTCGTAGCAGTTCTGGTTCGCGTACTGGAGGGTCAGCTGGGTGACTTTGCCGTTCCTCGTCCCGATGCGGTAGACGGCCTTGCTGTTGCCGGGGGTCTTCGCGACGCCGCGACCGTTCGTCGCGTCTCCGTCGGCTGCCTTCCACGTCGGGTAGATCCGCAGCATCTCGGCGCTCGACATGCCGATGCGCGCTCCCTCGGGCGTCCTGATTCCCTCGTACGCGTCGATGGTGGCGATTCCCAGGGTCGGCGAGAGGAGGACGACCCCGTCCTCGCTCGGGGCGGCCCGCAGGTGCGCCGGCGCGCAGTCGCCCCCGTTGTTCCCGAAGGCCCGCAGCTGTCCCGTCCCGGTGGCCTGCTGACGGGTCATGCCGAGCTTCAGCGAGCCGATGCCGTCCGGGCCCAGGACGAGCGACGCCGCGCGGGTCGGGTCGCTTGGCGGTCGGGCGGACGACGGGGACGACGGGGGCGGGCTGGACGGGGTGGACGGGGTGGGCGTGCCGGTGGTGGCCGCGCTGGTCGTCGGCTCAGGCGAGCCTGCGGGCGCAGCGTTGCCGCCCTGGTGTGCGGGTGACGAGCACGCCGCTGCGAGCAGGAGGCAGGTGAGGGTTCCGACCATGGACGTTGCGCGCATCATGAGCTCCTGGCTGTGTCCGTCTGTTGCGTTGTCGTAGGGTTCGATGCACCCAACCGGAAGTTTGTTCGCTCTGGCGAGTCGTGCATCCGTCACACGGGCGCGGCGGCTGGCGCCCCGACACCGCCCCTCCGGAGCACTTAGTCATCGTTCAGGCTCGCAGACTAGGGTGCAGGCAGGCACTCAATCGCAGCGAGGGAGAAGCAGATGGCGGGTCGACTCGCGGTCGTCGGGGCCGGGCTGATGGGCTCCGGCATCGCCCAGGTGGCGGCGCAGGCGGGCTGGCAGGTGACGCTGCGCGACCTGGACGACGCGGCCACCACCCGGGGGCTCGGCGGCATCCGGAAGTCGCTGGAGAAGTTCGCCGAGAAGGGCAAGATCGAGGCGTCCGACGTCGAGGCGACGCTGGCGCGGATCACCCCGACCACCGACCTGGAGGCGGCGGCGGACGCGGACATCGTGGTCGAGGCGGTCTTCGAGCGGCTGGAGATCAAGCACGAGGTGTTCCGTGCGCTGGACAAGATCTGCAAGTCCGACGCGGTGCTCGCCACCAACACGTCGGCCATTCCGGTCACCCAGATCGCCGCGGTCACCGAGCGGCCCGAGGCCGTCGTCGGCACCCACTTCTTCTCACCGGTGCCGATGATGCAGCTCTGTGAGCTGGTGCGCGGCTACAAGACCAGCGACGACACGCTGGCCACCGTGCGGGCCTTCGCCGAGGAGATCGGCAAGACGGTCGTGGTGGTCAACCGGGACATCGCCGGCTTCGTCACCACGCGGCTGATCTCCGCCCTGGTGGTGGAGGCGGTCAAGCTGGTCGAGTCCGGCGTGGTGTCGGCGGAGGATCTGGACACCGCCTGCCGGTTGGGCTTCGGGCACGCGATGGGCCCGCTGGCCACCACCGACCTGACCGGCGTGGACGTGCTGCTGCACGCCTCGAAGAACATCTACACCGACACGGCGGACGAGAAGTTCTTCCCGCCGGAGCTGCTCCAGCGCATGGTCACCGCCGGCGACCTGGGCCGCAAGACCGGCAAGGGTTTCTACACGTACTGAGTCGCGACGACCGGGGCGGCTGCCCGCCCCGGTCGACCGCTCAGCCGTCGCGCTTGGTGGTCCAGCGGAAGGTGGTCAGGCAGAGCACCAGGCCGATCACGCACCACAGGGCGAGCACCAGCGCCACCCGGCCCAGCTCGAACGACCCACCCGGCTCCTGGGCGCCGAAGCTCTCGGGCAGGAAGACCGCGCGCAGCCCCTGGCACATCCACTTGAGCGGGAACAGCGCCGCCACCTGCTGCATCCAGGTCGGCAGGTCGGTGAAGACGAAGAACACCCCGGAGATGAACTGGAGCACCAGGGCGACCGGGGTGACCACCGCCGAGCCGCTGCGGGCCGTGCGGGCCAGCGACGAGATGGCGATGCCACACAGGGTGCACGCGGTCACCCCGAGCATCGCGACCCAGCCGAAGGTGAACCACTTCGCGGCGGTGCCGGGCAGGTCGAGGTCGAACAGCGCCACCGCGAAGGCCAGCAGCAGGGCCGTCTCGGCGATGCCGATCGCCACCACCATGATCACTTTGCCGGCGAACCAGACCCACTTCGGCATCGGTGTGCCCCGGTAGCGCTTGAGCACCCCCCGGTCCCGCTCGATCGGGATCCAGATGCCGAGGTTCTGGAAGCTCACCGTCATCAGGCCGGTCGCGATCATGCCGGTGATGAAGTACTGGGTGAACTTGACCCCGCCACCGATCGTCCCGTGGAAGATCGACGCGAAGATCAGGATCATGATGATGGGGAAGCCCATCGTGAAGACCACGGACTCCCGACTGCGCAGGAACTGGGTGATCTCCAGCCGGCCCTGCCGCAGGGCCAGCGCGCCCGCGCCCAGCCGGCGGCCCTTGGTCGCGGCGACCGGCGTCGCCGGCTTCGTCGTGGTCGTCATCGCGCGTGTCCGATCATCGTGAGGTAGACGTCCTCCAGGGTCGGCCGGGTCACCGTGAGGCCGGGGACCTCGCCGCCGTAGCGCGCGGCCAGGTCGGCGACCAGGGCCGTCGGCGTCGCGCTCTGCGCGCTCTCCAGCGTCCCTTCCGGGGTACGCCAGGAGACCGTGGCCAGAGCCTCCTGCCGGTTGCCCAGCCGGTTCGGGGCGGCCACCTCGACCAGCCGGCCGCCAGCGATCACACCGACCCGGTCGGCGAGCGCCTCCGCCTCGTCCAGATAGTGGGTGGTGAGCACGATCGTGGTGCCGGCCGCGGCGAGGTCGCGGATCAGCTCCCAGAACTCGCGGCGGGCCTCCGGGTCGAAACCGGTGGTCGGCTCGTCGAGGAAGAGCAGTTCAGGGCGGCCGATGATGCCCAGCGCCACATCCAGGCGGCGCTTCTGCCCGCCGGAGAGGGTGTGCGTACGAGCCTTCGCCTTGCCGGCCAGCCCGACCCGCTCGATGACCTTGTCCGGGTCGTCCGCGTCCGGATAGAAGCCGGAGAAGTGCCGGACCACCTCGGCCACGGTCAGCTCGTCGAACTCGCCGGTGCCCTGCAGCACGATGCCGACGCGGGAGCGCCAGCCGGCGTCGGGATGGGCCGGGTCCGCGCCGAGCACGGCCACCTCGCCGGCATCGCGGCGCCGGTAGCCCTCCAGGATCTCGACCGTGGTGGTCTTGCCGGCGCCGTTCGGGCCGAGCAACGCGAACACCTCACCGCGGTGGACGTCGAGATCCACGCCCGCCACCGCCACGTTGTCGCCGTACGCCTTGCGCAGCCCTCGGACGGAGATGGCCAGCTCGTCATCCATGCTGTCCAGTGTGCGTCTTGACCGCCACACCCCGCTGCCCGGGGTGTGGCGGTCAGCGCCACCGCGAGCGCTTCGGACCCGGTCGTCCGCGACATGGACCTGTGTGGTTTTCCACAACCCGTTTTACTGAACGGTAACTTAGACTCCGGCCATGGATGAGACCCCATCTGCGAGCCGGTTGCCCGAGCGGGACCGCCCGTGGGTGATGCGCACGTACGCCGGCCACTCCTCGGCCGCCGCCACCAACGCGCTCTTCCGCCGCAACCTCGCCAAGGGGCAGACCGGCCTGTCGGTCGCCTTCGACCTGCCCACCCAGACGGGGTACGACCCGGACCACGAACTCGCCGCCGGTGAGGTCGGCCGGGTCGGCGTGCCGGTGGCCCACCTCGGGGACATGCGGGCGCTCTTCGACGGCATCCCGCTCGCCGAGATGAACACCTCGATGACCATCAACGCCCCGGCGATGTGGCTGCTGGCCCTCTACGGCACCGTCGGCCTCGAACAGGACGCGGAGCTGGCCCGCT
Source organism: Micromonospora sp. NPDC005254 (assembly GCF_042872525.1). Lineage (NCBI taxonomy): Bacteria > Bacillati > Actinomycetota > Actinomycetes > Micromonosporales > Micromonosporaceae > Micromonospora > Micromonospora sp. NPDC005254. Next base: position 970,224 of record NZ_JBIAKM010000001.1, read on the forward strand.
GCGCCGGCACCACCCAGAACGACATCATCAAGGAGTACCTGTCCCGGGGGACGTACATCTTCCCGCCGGCGGCCTCCCTGCGGCTCACCGCCGACGTGGTGGCGTACACGCTGCGGGAAATGCCCCGGTGGAACCCGGTCAACATCTGCTCGTACCACCTCCAGGAAGCCGGCGCCACGCCCGTACAGGAGGTTGGTTTCGCCCTGGCCACCGCCGTCGCCGTCCTCGACGCGGTCCGCGACTCCGGCCAGGTGCCCGCCGAGCGGATGGGTGACGTGGTGCAGCGCGTCTCGTTCTTCGTCAACGCCGGGGTGCGCTTCGTCGAGGAGATCGCCAAGATGCGCGTGTTTGGCGTGCTCTGGGACGAGATCACCCGGGACCGGTACGGGGTGACCGAGGCCCGGCAGCGACGGTTCCGCTACGGGGTGCAGGTCAACTCGCTCGGCCTCACCGAGGCGCAGCCGGAGAACAACATCCAGCGCATCGTGCTGGAGATGCTCGGCGTGACGATGTCCCGCGACGCCCGCGCCCGCGCCGTGCAACTGCCCGCCTGGAACGAGGCGCTCGGCCTGCCCCGCCCCTGGGACCAGCAGTGGTCGCTGCGGATGCAGCAGGTCCTGGCGTACGAGTCGGACCTGCTCGAATATCCCGACCTCTTCGCCGGGTCGCACGTGATGACCGCACTCGTCGACGAGATCGTCACCGGAGCGCGCGTCGAGCTGGACAAGGTGCTGGAGCTGGGCGGCGTGGTCGCCGCCGTGGAGACCGGCTACCTCAAGAGCGCGCTGGTCGCCTCGCTGGCCGAACGCCGCCGCCGGATGGAGTCCGGCGCCGACGTCGTGGTCGGCGTCAACCGGTACGCCGAGACCGAGCCCTCTCCGCTGACCGCGGCCGGCGCCGAGGCCGTCGAACAGGTCGACCCCGCGGTCGAGGCGGCCGCCGTCGCCTCCGTACGCGAATGGCGTGCCGGTCGGGACGACGACGCCGTGGACGCGGCGCTGGCCCGGCTCCGCGCGGACGCCGCGACCACCGCCAACCTCATGCCGGCCACCCTGGAATGCGTGCGCGTCGGGGTGACCACCGGGGAGTGGGCCGGCGCGCTCCGCCAGGTCTTCGGCGAGTACCGGGCACCCACCGGCCTGGCCGGCGCCACCGGCAGGGGCGGCGACCCGGGCCTCGCGGCGGTGCGGGAGCGCGTCACCGCCACCGCCCGCGAGCTGGGCAGCGGCCGGCTGCGGCTGCTGGTCGGCAAGCCCGGCCTGGACGGGCACTCCAACGGCGCGGAGCAGATCGCGGTACGCGCCCGCGACGCCGGCTTCGAGGTCGTCTACCAGGGCATCCGGCTGACCGCCGGGCAGATCGTGGCCGCCGCCGTCGAGGAGGACGTCGACCTGGTCGGGCTCTCCGTGCTGTCCGGCTCGCACCTGGCCGCCGTACCCGCCGTCCTCGACGGGCTGCGTGCCGCCGGCCGGGCGGACCTGCCGGTGGTGGTGGGCGGCATCATCCCCGCCGGCGACGCCGACACCCTGCGGGCCGCCGGGGTGGCCCGGGTCTTCACCCCGAAGGACTTCGCCCTCACCGGCATCATCGACGACCTCGTGACGGTCATCCGGCAGGCCAACGACCTGCCCTGAGCCCGCGTCGCGGGTCAGCGACCGGCGTACGTCATGCAGTCGGCCATGTCGTTGTCCGGACCGACCTTGATCGACGACGCGTGGCACTCCAACTGCTCGTTGTGCCGACAGTCGGAACGCTGGCAGGCGCCCACCTGGGCGGTGAGGCCGTCCACCCCGCCCCGCACGGGCGACTCGACGAAGGTGTGGCAGTGCGCGTGGTCCATGCTGCCGATGGTGATTGCGAAGGCGTGGCAGTCACCGCCCTGGTTGTACGCACACGCCGCGACCACACACTCCTGGACTCGGGGCATCTCCATCGCTGTGGTCATGCTGACCTCCTCTAGGCTTTTTGTCGCGATTCTAGGCATTTGTCGGTTGCAGAGGCCCGATATGTCCGCCTGACGATCAGCGCTGGCCCCGGCGCTCGGGCCGGATACCCGTCTCGGCGTGATCAACACGAGGTCGGCGATGTCGGGGTATCGACCCGTCCCGGACACCCCGACATCGGCGATCCCGAGTCGATCACCGCCCGGACGCACCCCGTCGACCGTGTCCATCGCGTCGACCGGGCGAGATGTCCGTTTCCGGGCGGCGTCGGGGTGTGACCGGTCGCATCCGTGAGGCGGAATCGTGGCGGGCCGGGGGTCGTTACATACCCTGACGATCGCAGGACCACGGCCAGCCGCCCCGCCCGCTCAACCGGCGGGGGAATGGCCGGCCGGGCCGGGTCGTTGCAGACCCCCGAACGACCGTGGGCTCGCCCCCGGGTCCGCTATTCGGCCCCGGCGAGGGCCCGGGAATGACCCCGGCCCGACGGTCGTTACACACCGTCCCGGCGCCACGAGCCCCCCGCTCGTAGGCCGCCGCCCCCGGCGCCACGAGCGATCAGCCCGTAGGCCGCCCGCAAACTTTCCCCGCTTGATAGTGCAGCGCCCGACGAGGTGCTCACACCTGCGTCACCGACCCCCGTGTGGTGGCGTGTGGTGTTCCTACCCCCGAAGGAGCTACCCCCATGAACACGATCTTCCGTAAGAGCATGCTGTCCGTTGCTGGTCTCGCGTTCGCCGGTGGTGTCTTCGCCGGCCCGATCGCCGCCCACGCCAACCCCGCCACCGACGCCAAGCCCGTCGCCGCCGTGCAGACGGCAGTGTCGAAGCCGCAGGGCGACCAGTCGCACATCAGCCTCAACGGCGAGCAGACCGCCAACGCCAAGGCGATCATCGCCGCCACGAAGAAGGCCGGCCTGCCCGAACGGGCCGCGGTCATCTCGATCGCCACGAGCCTGCAGGAATCGAAGCTGGAGAACCTCGGCCACCTCGGCGACATGAACGACCACGACTCGCTGGGCCTGTTCCAGCAGCGCCCCTCCAGTGGTTGGGGCACCCCGGAGCAGATCACCAACCCCGAGTACTCCACCACCGCATTCCTCAAGGGCCTCAAGCAGGTCGACGGCTGGCAGGACATGCCCCTGACCCAGGCCGCCCAGACCGTGCAGGTCTCCGCCTACCCGGACGCCTACGCCCAGTGGGAGCAGCAGGCCACCGACCTGGTCACCCAGCACTGGAACAGCTGACCCACCGCACGACCCGACCAATGGCCGGCACCCGAGAACGGGTGCCGGCCATTGTCATGCCCGCGAGATCTTGGACAGTTTCCGTCAGCTGCTGACGGAAACTGTCCAGGATCTGAAGGCGCGAGCGGGCGAGCGGAGCGGAGCCGGTGCGCCCCGCGAGGAAGGCCCCAGGTCAGACGCGGAAGCCTGCGGCGCGGGCCGCCTCGCGTTCCCGACGGCGTTCGGAGCGTCGACGGAAGAACCAGTAGATGAACACGACCAGGCCGACCAGGAAGGCGAGCACCAGCACCGGCAGGATGATCGCGACCAGGGAGACGACCACGCTTGTCGCGTCCTCGGCGGTGCTGGCGACCGGGGCGCCGAACCCGGCGGTGGTCGCGTTGATGACTGGCCGCGCGGCGGACTTGAGCAGGTGTACGCCGAAGGCGAGCAGGACGCCGGTGGCCACGGGCACCCACTGGTGGGAGGTGAAGAAACTCCCCGGGTCGCTGACGGTCACGGTCTCCGAGGACGAGCCCGCGCCGAAGGCGAGGCCGCCGGCGGTGGGCCGGACGACGGTCTGCACCACGTCGTTGATGTGGTCGACCACCGGCACCTTGTCCGCCACCATCTCGACGGCGAGCAGGACGGCCAGGATGACGATGACCCAGCCGTTGCCGAGCCACGTCCAACCGCTGGGCAGGTCGATCAGGTTGGTGTAACGACCGAGTAGACCGAGGATGAGCAGGGGTATGTAGGCGTTCAGCCCCGCTGAGGCGGCGAGGCCGGTGCCGGTGAGGACTTCGAACACGGTCTCAGCATCGCACCGACGCGCCAGTGCCGCTCGGTGGCGGTCGCCGGGTGCTCGGCTACCCTCGTCGGGTGCGGTTGGTCATTGCGAAGTGCTCGGTGGACTACGTCGGACGGCTCTCGGCTCACCTGCCGCCGGCCACCCGGCTGTTGATGGTGAAGGCGGACGGGTCGGTGTCCATCCATGCCGACGATCGTGCGTACAAGCCGCTGAACTGGATGAGCCCGCCGTGTCGGCTGGAGGAGGCCCCCGGCGTGTGGCGGGTGGTCAACAAGGCCGGCGAGGAGCTGCGGATCACCCTGGAGGAGGTCTTCCAGGACACCTCGTACGAGCTGGGTGTGGATCCCGGCCTGCGCAAGGACGGGGTCGAGGCGCACCTGCAGGAGTTGCTGGCGGCCAACCCGGGTGTGCTCGGCGAGGGGTACACGTTGGTGCGCCGCGAGTACATGACGGCGATCGGGCCGGTGGACCTGCTGTGCCGGGACGCCAACTCCGGCGCCGTCGCCGTCGAGATCAAGCGGCGTGGCGAGATCGACGGGGTGGAGCAGTTGACCCGCTATCTCGAACTGATGAACCGCGACCCGCTGCTCAGCCCGGTCACCGGCGTCTTCGCCGCCCAGGAGATCAAGCCGCAGGCCCGGGTGCTCGCCGCCGATCGGGGCATCCGATGCGTGGTCGTCAACTACGACCGGCTGCGCGGCATCGAGAAGGACGAGCTGACCCTCTTCTGACCGCTCACGCCTCGGTTCGGACGGCGATCAGCGACTTCGGCAGGCCGGCCAACCGCTCGATGAGCATTCGCGAGTCGGGGAAGTAGTGGCGCATCTGCGAGCGGTCCAGCAGTTCGGTCCAGAGCACCTGGTGAATGGCGGCTTCGTGGCTGCGGGTCGGTTTGTGCCCGAGAGGCCAGCGGCGGGCGAGCGCGGTGCGCAGCCGGATCGGCAGGAACTGCATTCCGGGCGCGATCCAGTGCGGCTCGATGGGGAAGTAGCGGTAGGGCGTCTGCACCCAGTGGCGATCGGCCAGTGACCGGGCCGCGGCGGCGAACCGCAGCCGGCGTTCGTGCCCGCCGACGTGCTCCAGCACCGAGTTGGAGAAGACCAGGTCGTAGGCGCCGTTGGCGACGTGGGGTGGCAGGTCGCAGGCGTCGGCCTGTTCGACGTGGGCCCATTCCGGCACCGCGGCGGGCGGCTGTTCCAGGTTGACCACTGTGACCCGGGCCGGTCGGACGGTGGCGCGGTGCCAGGTGCCGAGCCGGCCGCCGAGGTCGACGACATGCATGTCGCCGATCTCGGGGAACGTGCGCGCCAGCCAGTCCGAACGACGACGCCGCTGCCGTGCGCTCCACGACTGGTCACTGTCGACAAGGCGGTGGCGCAATCGATTGTGGCCCATTTAACGCAATGTACCGCCGCGAGCACGATGCATAAACATGTCGATGCGCTGATCAACGCGCAGATCGGTTATCCGACACTCACCTGCCGTACATCATCTTGATGGCCTTGATGAGGCGTGCCACGTCGGTCGGGGTGCGTTCGAAGGTCATCGACGGCAGCAGCGATCGTGCCCGGCGGCGGGTGATGGCCTTGGCGCGGCCGAATTCGCGCAGGCCGTCCTCGCCGTGGATCCGCCCGAAGCCGGAGTCGCCGACCCCACCGAACGGCAGCGTGGACATCCCGGCGAAGGTCAGGGTGGAGTTGATCGAAGCCATCCCCGAGCGCAGGCGCCGCGCGATGGACACCGCACGCTGCCGGCCGAAGACCGAACCCCCCAGGCCGTACGACAGGGCGTTGGCGCGGGCGACGGCCTCGTCGGCGTCGCGGACCCGGCTGATGGTCAGCGTCGGGCCGAAGGTCTCCTCGCGGACGGCGGCCGACTCCTCCGGGACGTCCACCAGCACGGTCGGATGCACGTACGGAGGTTGCACCGCATCCGGGCCGCCGAGCACGGCGCGACCGCCGGAGCTGACCGCGGCGTCGATGTGGCGGCGGATCACCTCGATCTGGCCGGGCATGGTGATGGGGCCGATGTCGGCGCCCTCCGGGCCCACGGTCAGCCGGCCGGCACGGGCGACGACCTTGTCGACGAAGGCGTCGAAGACCGCGTCGACGGCGTAGACCCGCTCGATGCCGATGCAGGTCTGGCCGGCGTTGGTCATGGCGCCCCAGACGCACGCCTCGGCGGCGGCGTCCAGGTTGGCGTCGCTGTCGACGATCATGGCGTCCTTGCCACCACCCTCGATCAGCACCGGAGTCAGCGTCTCGGCGCAGGCGGCCATCACCTTCCGGGCGGTCGCGGTGGAGCCGGTGAAGGCCACCTTGTCGACCCCGGAGCGGCACAGCGCCGCGCCCACGTCACCGAGGCCGTGCACGGCGGTGAACACCGGCTGCTCGGGCACCACCTCGGCGAAGGTGTCCACCAGCCACTGGCCGACGGCGGGCGTGTACTCGCTGGGCTTGAACACCACGGCGTTGCCGGCGGCCAGGGCGTACGCGGCGGAGCCGATCGGGGTGAAGACCGGATAGTTCCACGGGCCGATCACAGCGACCACGCCGTGCGGCTGGTATTCCAGGTGCCCGGAGAACTCGGCGAGGATGAGCCGCGACCGCACCCGGCGCGGACCGAGCACCCGACCGGCGTTGCGCGCCGCCCAGTCGACGTGCTCGATCGCGGTGACGATCTCGACGATGGCGTCGGGGACCGGCTTGCCGCCCTCGACGTGCACCAGGTCGGCGAGCTGCTCGATCCGCTGGGCGAGCAGCGCGCGCCAGCGCAGCAGCCGTTGCCGGCGGCCGGTGAAGCCCAGGCCGGCCCACCACTCGCCGGCGGCGCGGGCCCGGTCGACGGCCTGCCGCACGTCGGCAGCGGTGGCGACGGGCAGGCGGCCCGCCTCGGCGCCGGTGGCCGGACTGGTGGAGACCAGCTGGTCCGCCTCGATGAGAGGGGTGCCGGGGACATGCACAGCCGTCATGGCGGAAGTCTAGACCCGAACATTACTCATCGGTAGGGCACGATTTCGGGTCGGCCGGACGGGAGTTGCCTCGGCCCGCCCGCTCGTTGATCAGTGCAGGTCAGGCGCTGGGTGCCGGAGGCCGGCCGCCCGAATCGTCGAACGGCGGGTGGCCGGGAGGTGACGAGGAGCTGACCGGCTGGTCGGTATTGACGATTACCGTCTGATGGCAGGCTGACGCGCGGAGTAACGGTGTGGGGTGGAGGGCTGACTGTCCATGGAGGAACATCCGGAACTGCTGCCGCTGTTGACGGTCGCTGGTGGGCCGATGCGCGGCGCGAGCTTTCGCCTTCGGGTCGAGCCGCAGGTGATCGGTCGGGCACCGACCGGTCACGTGGTCATCAACGACCCGCACCTGAGCCGCCGGCACGCCGAGGTGTGGCTGGCCCCGGAGGGTGCCTCGCTGCGTGACCTGGGCTCGACCAACGGCACCTGGCTCAACGACCGCCGGATCACCGAGGTGGAACGCCTCTCCGACGGCGACGTGATCCGGCTCGGTCGGACCGAGCTGCGCCTGTTCGACCCGGGGGTCGCCCACACGGATCCGGTCGGGCTCAGCTTCGGCCCGGCCCGGCGGGACATCCGCCCGACGCTGCCCCTGCCGTTGGCCACCCCGCCCACCGGCCGCCGCTGACCCGCGGCGAAGGCCCCTGCCGGGGTGTGGGCGGTGGTCCGCCACACCGGGCGGTGCCGCCGGGTGGCTGTCCAGCACCTGGACCGGCGGACAACGGCGTGGCAGCATGCCGCGGATGGAGAGCGAGCAGCGGATCGTGACGGCGAACGGCACGACCCAGGCGGTACGGGTGGCCGGCCCGCCGGACGGCACTCCGGTGCTGCTGATCCACGGCAACTGCTCGTCCTCGCTGTTCTGGGAACCGTTGCTCCGGCGGCTGCCGCCGACGCTGCGGGTCGTGGCCCCTGACCTACGGGGGTACGGCGACTCCGCGACCGCTCCGGTGAACGCCACGCGGGGCCTGCGGGACTTCGCCGACGACATCGCCGCCCTGCTGGACGACCCGACGCTCTTCGCCAGCGGCAGCGGCCTGCCCGTGGTGGTCGGGCACTCCCTGGGCGGGGGAGTGGCGATGCGGTTGCTGGTCGACCATCCGCACCGGGTGGGCGCGCTGCTGCTGGCCGCGCCGGTGTCGCCGTACGGCTTCGGTGGCACGCGCGACCTGACCGGCACGCCGACCACCCCCGACTTCGCCGGTACCGGCGCCGGCACGGCCAACCCCGACTTCGTCGCGCGGCTCGCCGCGGGTGATCGCGACGCCGACGCGCCGGCCAGCCCGCGCGCGGTGCTGCGGGCCACCTACGTGGCCGATCCCGCCTCGCTGGGCGTCGACGAGGAGCTGCTGCTGGACAGCGTGCTGTCCACGGCGACCGGCGACGACAACTACCCCGGTACGGCGGTGCCCTCGGCGAACTGGCCGGGCACCGCGCCGGGGGAGCGCGGCGTGCTCAACGCGCTCGCACCGACCTGGTTCCGGATCGCCGACGAGCTGGTGGCCGTCGCACCCAAGCCGCCGGTCACCTGGGTACGCGGGGACGCCGACGTGATCGTGTCGGACACGTCGCTGTTCGACCTGGCGTACCTGGGTTCGCTGGGTGTCGTGCCCGGCTGGCCGGGCGAGGAGTCCTGCCCGCCGCAGCCGATGGTCGGCCAGACCCGTGCGGTGCTGGAGCGGTACGCGGCGGCCGGCGGCGCGTACCGCGAGGTGGTGTTGCCCGGCTGCGGGCACAGCCCGCACCTGGAACGCCCGGCGGAGTTCGTCGCGGAGCTGCTCGCGCTGACCGGCGTGCCGGCCGTCTAGCGGCCCCTCGCGCCGTGGGTGAAATATGCCACGGCGTCTCGACAACCGAGCGTCACGTGGCAGACTCGCGCGCATAACCTTAGCGGCCGTTCAGTGGCCGTGCGGAGTGTCTGGGGAGGCCGATCGTGGCGCGCGAGTTCAGCACCGTGGGTGTGGTGGGGCTGGGCACCATGGGTGCCGGCATCGTCGAGGTCTTCGCCCGCAACGGCATCGACGTGCTCGCGGTCGAGATCTCCGAGTCGGCGCTGGAGCGCGGCCGGGCCACCCTCACCGGCTCCACCGATCGCGCCGTGGCCAAGGGCAAGCTCGCCGAGGCGGACCGGGACGCGCTGCACGAGCGGGTGCGCTTCGCGGTGGGGCTGGACGCCCTGCACTCCGTGGACCTGGTGATCGAGGCGGTGCCCGAGCACCTGGACCTCAAGCAGCGCATCTTCGCGGAGCTGGACCGGGTCTGCCGGCCGGACACCATTCTCGCCACCAACACCTCGTCGTTGAGCGTCACCGAGATCTCGGTCGCCACCACCCGGCCCAACCAGGTGATCGGCATCCACTTCTTCAACCCGGCGCCGGTGATGAAGCTGGTCGAGGTGGTCCGCACCGTCGTCACGTCGCCCGAGGTGGTCGCCGACGTCGAGGCGCTGTGCGCCCGGCTGGGCAAGGTCGACGTCACCATCAACGACCGGGCCGGCTTCATCGCCAACGCGCTGCTCTTCGGCTACCTCAACCACGCGGTCGGCATGTTCGAGTCGCACTACGCGACCCGGGAGGACATCGACGCGGCGATGAAGCTCGGCTGCGGCCTGCCGATGGGCCCGCTGGCGCTGATGGACCTGATCGGCCTGGACACCGCGTACGAGATCCTGGACACGATGTACCGCCGCGGCGGGCGGGACCGCCGGCACGCCCCCGTGCCGCTGCTCAAGCAGATGGTGACGGCGGGGCTGCTCGGCCGGAAGTCCGGTCGGGGTTTCTACACCTACCAGCGGCCCGGCTCCCCGGTCGTCGTACCGGACGAGGCGACGCCGCCGGCCACGGAGGCCGCGCTCGCCGACGGCGCGCGCGCGATCGCGAAGGTCGGTGTCGTCGGATCCGGGACGATGGCCACCGGGATCATCGAGGTGTTCGCGAAGGCCGGCTACGAGGTCGTTTCGGTGACCCGGGGCGCGGAGAAGTCCGCGGCGGTCTGCGAGGCGGTGAAGACCTCGCTGAACAAGGGCGTGGTGCGCGGCAAGCTCGCCGAGTCCGACCGGGACGCCGCGCTCGGCCGGATCAGCTGGTCGGCCACGCTCGACCACCTCGCCGACGTCGACCTGGTGGTCGAGGCGGTCGTCGAGGAGTTGAGCGTGAAGAAGGCGCTCTTCGCCAGCCTCGACGAGATCTGCAAGCCGGGCGTGGTGCTGGCCACCACCACCTCGTCCCTGCCGGTGATCGACGTGGCGATGGCCACCCAGCGGCCGGCCGACGTGGTGGGCCTGCACTTCTTCAACCCGGCGCCGGTCATGCCGCTGGTCGAGGTGGTCCGGACCATCCGTACCTCCCCGGAGGCCACCGCCACCGCCCGGGCGGTCTGCGCCGCGCTGGGCAAGACCGGTGTGGTCTGCGGCGACCGGTCCGGGTTCATCGTCAACGCGCTGCTCTTCCCGTACCTGAACGACGCGGTGAAGATGCTGGAGGCCAGCTACTCCACCGCCGACGACATCGACCACGCCATGAAGCTGGGCTGCGGCTACCCGATGGGCCCGTTCGAGCTGCTCGACGTGGTGGGGCTGGACGTCTCGCTGGCCATCCAGCGGGAGCTGTATCTGGAGCTGCGCGAGCCGGGCTTCGCGCCCGCGCCGCTGCTGGAGCACCTGGTCACGGCCGGCTACCTGGGCCGCAAGACCCGCCGCGGCTTCCGCGACCACTCGCACCGCTGACCGGGTCAACGCCGGAGGGACCCGGCCGCGTCTACCGGATGTGACCTTCGAGGAGTACGTCTCCAGCCGCGGCCCAGCCCTCGTGCGGCTGGCGCGGTTGCTCACCGGTGACGAGCACCGGGCCGAGGACCTCACCCAGGAGGTGCTGTCCCGGACGTACGTGCACTGGCGCAAGATCGCCCGAGCCGACCGGCCCGACGTGTACGTGCGCCGGATGCTCGTCAACGCCAACAACTCCTGGTGGCGTCGCCGGTCGAGCCGTGAATTGTCCACCAGCGTCTCGTTCGGCAACGTCCAGGTCGACGTGGCCGGGCCGGGGCCCCAGACCTTCGACGGCACGATCCACCCGACGAGCGATGGCGCGAGTGGCGTGGTCACGTCGTGGCGTCCCGCGCCGGGTCTGTACGCCCGTGCCGTCATCCTGGGAGGGGACCGCGCCGGGCTGGAGCAGGCGGTCCGGGCGCTGCGCTGGAACGAGGCCCGGTCGTGCGCCGTGCCGCTGCGGCTCGGCAGCCTGCCCGACCGCGCACCGATCACCTCCTGCTCGGTCGACGTCAGCTCATACCCGAGACTGGTCACCTCGGACTTCACCCTTGCGCGGGCGGCGACCCACGTCATGTTCGTGAACTACCGCTACGCGAGCGGGGCCGGCACCCGTACCGAGGGGAACCGGACCATCGCTGGCCGGCCCGCGAATCTCTCCGCGGACGGGACGACACTGGATCTTTTCGGCATCCGCAAGACGGTGGTGAGCGTGAACTTCGGCTGGCAGTGGGACGGCCCGCGGCCGACCGGCGTCGAGCCGGGCGCGACGAGCGGTTTCACCGAGGCGGACGCGACGACCGTGCTGGCGGGAGCGCGGGTCGTCGAGGACCCGACGCGGCCACAGAGTTGGAAGTGATCGCAGCCGTCGGACGGACCGGCCCGGGGGCTGGTCCGTCCGACGGACCGTACGCTTGGTGACTGTGAGCCCTCGTCGCAATCGCCCTCGCCGGGACGAGAACGCCAACCTGGACGCCGACCGCGTCCGGCAGGGTGTCGCCTCGGTGCAGCAGTGGACCGACGGCGCCTGGCAGGTACGCGGCATCGGGGCGGGCGCGTCGGTCAAGACGTACCGCTGCCCCGGTTGTGACCAGGAGATCCGACCCGGGGTGGCGCACCTCGTGGCCTGGCCCGCCGACGGCCTGGGTGACCTGACCGACCGCCGGCACTGGCACAGCGGGTGCTGGCGTGCCCGGGAGCGGCGCGGCCCGGCGGTGCAGCGCGGCCGGGGCACGCCGCGCTACTGAGCGAGCGACCTGGATCACCCTGATCGTGCCTGGGCGGGCGGCGGCGGTGAGTTCGCGACAGACTTGAGCGGTGAGCACAGCGATCCGCGCGTCGTCGATCCTGCCCGGCCGCCGGGAGGACATCGAGCTGCACACCGCCGACGGTCTGCGGCTGGTCGGCGAACTGGCCCTGCCGGCCGACCGGCCCCCGGTGGCCACCCTCGTCTGCCTGCACCCGCTGCCCACCCACGGCGGAATGATGGACAGCCACGTGTTCCGCAAGGCGGCGTGGCGGCTGCCCGCGCTGGCCGACGTGGCCGTGCTGCGGTTCAACACCCGGGGCACGAGCAGTGTGCGCGGCACCAGCGAGGGGGCCTTCGACGGCGCGGTGGGTGAGCGCTACGACGTGGCCGCCGCCATCGAGTACGCGGAGTTCGCCGAACTGCCCAACATCTGGCTGGTCGGCTGGTCGTTCGGCACCGACCTGGCCCTGAAGTACGGGTGCGACCCGGCGGTGGCCGGAGCGATCCTGCTATCCCCGCCGCTGCGGTTCTCGGCCCCGGACGATCTGGCGACCTGGGCCGACTCGGGTCGGCCGCTGGTGGCGCTGGTGCCCGAGTTCGACGACTACCTGCGCCCGGCCGAGGCGCGGGAGCGGTTCGCGGCGGTGCCGCAGGCCGAGGTGGTCGGGGTGCCCGGCGCGAAGCACCTCTGGGTCGGCGACGCGGAGACCGTGCTCGACGAGATCGTCAAGCGGGTCAACCCGGCGGCCGAGGTGCCGCTGCCGACGACCTGGGACGGGCCGATGGAGACCGGCGACGTCAGCGCGTACGCCGACCGAACGGTGGCCGCCTTCGCGGACACGCCCGTCCCCGGGCCGGCCGACTGACAGTCAACTCCGCTCCTGGCGGGGGAGCACCACCTCGCGCAGGATCAGTTGCAACGCGGCCACCGTGGGGATGGCGATCAGCGCGCCCACCACGCCCAGCAGCGCCACCCCAAGCAGCGCGGCCAGCAGGGCGGCGACCTCGTTGACCTCCACCGAACGCCGCATCACCTTCGGGTAGATGAGGTAGTTCTCGATCTGCTGGTAGATCAGGAAGAAGACCGCGCAGGCGATGCCGGTGGGCAGGTCGGCGGCGAAACCGACCAGGCTCACGATCACCGCGCCCAGGGTCGCGCCGATCTGCGGGATCAGGTCGGTCACCGCGACGACCACGGCCAGCGCGAACGGGTACGGCAGCCCGACGATCAGCGCGAAGACGAAGGTGGTCGCGCCGGCCAGCACGGCGATGCTCAGCGCGCCGACCATGTAGGCGCCGACCTTCGCCAGGATCTCGTCGCCGATCAGCTGCACCCGCTCCCGCCGCGACCGGGGCACCACCGAGTAGCCCAGCGAGCGCAGCCGGTTGAAGTAGGCCAGGAAGTAGATGGTCAGCACCAGCACGGTCAACGTCCGGAACACCGTGCCGAAGATCAGTTGGGCGCCCCCGAGCACCCCGCCGAGCGCCCGGCCGATGGTGGCCGCGTTGGCCGCGCCCTGCACCCGCTCCACCACGTCGTACCGCTCCACCAGGTCATTGACCGTCGGATTGCGGCGCAACTCGTCGAGCAGGCTCGGGATCTGGTCGATGAACTGCCCGGACTGCGTCACGATCGGCGGGACCAGCGCCACCACACCCCCGCAGAGCAGCAGCACCACGGTCAACGCCACCACCGTCACCGCCAGGCCGTGGGGCACACCCCAGGTGCGTAGCCGCACCACCGCCGGGTTGAGGCCCACCGCGAGGAAGAGCGCGATCACCACCAGCACGAGGATGCCGCCGGCATTGCGAATCCCCAGATAGAGGGTGTACGCCAGCAGCACGCCCAGCGCGCCCGTGAAGCCGACCAGGAAGCTGCTGCGTCGCAGTGGACGCCCCGGCGTGCCGAACTTCCCGGACGGCACGGCAGGCGGCTCCTCCGGGTCGATCCCCGGTGCCGGCACCGGCACGGGAGGCGGCGTCTCGTCCGGCGGCGGCGTCTCGACCGGCAGTGGCGTTTCCGCCGGCGGTGGCGTTTCCGCTCGCGGGGGACCTGGGGTCACGTCCGGGTCGTCGCCGGACGGGTCGTGCTGCGGCACCAGGGACCTCCCGGCTCAGGCGGTGGGATGGCGGGCGGCGGCCACGAACGCCCGCCACGCGGCTGTCGCGAACACCAGCACCGCGCCGGACGGGTCCTTGCTGTCCCGCACCCCCACCAGTCCGGGCAGATTGTCCGCCACCTCGACGCACTCACTGTTACCGCTGCGAGTGGAGGTGCGCCAAACCGCGCCGCTCAGGTGCATGAATTCACTGCTTCCTTCATCAGGTCAATCGAGTGCCGATGAGAGAGCGCTTCGTTTCTCACCGTCTCCCATCGTGAGAGCAGCGTAGCTACGTCACCATCTCGGTCAACCACGACGCCGGCAAGCTGGTTTTCGAGGTTGCCGACCCAGCCACCGTCGGCGCCGCGCGCAAGCGTGAAGGGTCCGGACATCCCGACGTGCACTCCAACCTCGGCGGGAATGACGTGCACGCTGACCGGCGGGCGTTGGGCGTAGGTGATCAACTGGGTGAGTTGCTCGACCATGAGCCCACGCATGTGCTCAGCGGTGTGCCGCAGCGCGTGTTCGTCCACGACCGCGATGAGCTGCGGTGGGTCGGGTTGCGTGAGGATGGACTGGCGGTCCAGGCGCGCTTGCACGCGGCGTTCGACCTCGTCGTCGCTGAGCAGATCGTCGCAGCGGATCACCGCGCGGGCGTAGTTCTCGGTCTGCAGCAGACCCGGGACGAGCGTGGGCTGGAAGCAGCGCAGTTGGCGGGCGGTCCGCTCGGCGTCCAACCAGGGCCGGAACCAGCTCGGCAGGCCGTCGCGCTCGGCGAGCTTGAGCAGGTGCACGAGCAAGCCTCCGGTGGTCAGGACCTCGTCGGCGCGGGCCAGGAAGAGCCGGTCCAGCGGCCGTTGGCCCAGCTCCAGCGCGGACACCATCGAGCCGGAGTAGTGCACCAGCCGACCGAACTCCTCCTGACTCATCCCGGCGGCGGTCCGCAGCCGGCGCAGTTGGGCGCGGATCATGTCGGCCGTCGGCGCGGCGTCGCCTTCCACAGTGCCTCCGCAGGTTGTTGGTGATCGCCACCGGTCGACCCGGCGGACCACGCCGTTACCCCAGTCACGCCGGCGGACACGACGATGCCTTCCGACCGTAGTGGTGTTCTCAGCAGACTGTCACGTACCCGGTCGCCGCTGTCGCCCCAACCGGCGGCGCGTCCGTTCTGAGTCAGTCGAGGAGGTATCGATGCCGCGTCTTCGCCGTTCCGGTCGGTCCGACCCCGTTCACCCGGTGCCGAGGTCGCCCGCCGGCTGCACGCCGTCGGGTTCCGGTCCACAGGAACGGGCCCGTACGTCCGGGCTGCCGCTGCCGCGGCTCGGGCCGTACCCCCTGTTTCCCCGAGCCTGCGGCGATCGGACGCCGCACACCCCGCTGCGGCCTCTGTGGTGCTGCCGGGCCGACGGCCGACCATGGCCCTGCGCGGACGCCCGGCTGCTGCTCAAGGCGGAGTTTGACGCGGACCCGGTGGCCCTGACCATCTACCTGGCCGGCCTCTACCATGAGGCGGCACACGACCTGTACCAGCTCAACCCCTACGACGGGCCGACGCCCCGGGAGTTGTTCGAACGGTTCGTCGCGTGGGGCCCGTTCCGCCGCCCGATCATCGACTAGAACCGGCCGACGCGCAGATCTTGGACAGTTTCCGTTCCTGTTGAACGGAAACTGTCCAAGATCTCGAAGCTCGGACGGGTGGGTGCCCGTCAGTCCTTCTCGATCGTGACCTTGCTGGGCTTGGCGCTGCGCTCGTCGGTGGTCGGCTTGCTGGGGCGCTTGCCGTTCTCACCGGTGCTGGTGATCTTCGTCGGCTTGGCGCCCCGGCCACCCTCGCCCGGAACGGCCGCCACGGTCGGTTCGCCGTCCACCCCGGCGCTGGCCGCGCCGCCGTCGACAGTGGTCACCGGCTCGGCCACCGGGCGGGTCGTGGACTGCCCGGCCTCGCCGCCCGCAGCGGCGTTCGCCGGCTCCCGGGCATCGTCGGGCTCGGCCTTGCGGCCGTTCGCCGTGCCGGCGGCGACCGGCGCACCGGCGTCGTCGGGCTCGCTCTTGAGACCGTTCGCCGTGCCGGCGGCGACCGGCGCACCGGCGTGGTCCGGCTCGATCGTGAGGTCGCTCGCCGTGCCGGCGGCGACGGGCGCACCGGCGTCATCGTCACCGATACCCGACCCGGTGGCGGCCTCGCCGCCCGCCGGCGTGGTCGCGGCCGTCGGGTCGGGGCGGTCGTCCGTGGCCGGTGCGGTCGGGCCGTCGATCGGGCCGGTGGTGCTGCGCAACCGCACCTCGGCCATCTGCCGCTCGAGCTCGTCGGACTCCTGCCGCGCCTTCCAGGTCTCCTGCCGCAGGTCGGCGAGCTGCTGCTGGGCCTGCGCGATCTCCAACATCACGTGGGCGAGCTGCTGCCGGCCGGCGGCGGCCTCCTGCTGCGTCGCCGCCAGGTGCTGCTGCGTGGTCGCCAGGTGCTGCTGGGTCGTGGCCGCGTACTCCTCGAACTGGCGGCGCGAGGCCGCGACGTGCTCGTCGGCCTTGCGGCGCTTGTCACCCGCCTCGGTCGCGGCGCGGCTCAACAGCTCGGCCGACTCCGTCTCGGCGCGCTGGCGCAGGGCCGACGCGTCCCGCTCGGCCGCCTGACGGATCGCATCGGCGCCCTGCTCGATCTCGTTCTTGCGGGCGGTGTACTCGGTCTCCAGCTCGTTCTTGCGGGCTGTGAACTCGGATTCCAGCTCGGCGCTGCGCGCAGCCCAACCCGACTCCAGCTCCTGCTGGCGGTTGGCGAACGTGGACTCCAGCTCCTGCTTGCGGGACTCGTGCTGCTTGTCCAGCTCGTCGCGCCGCTTGGCGAACTCCTGCTCGGCGGTGGACCGTCGCTGGGCCAGCTCGCGGTCGGCCGCCTCGCGCCGCGAGTTGACCTCCTGCTCCACGCCGGCTCGCCAGGCGCCCAGCTCCTGCTGGGTCTGCGCCCGGGACTGCTGCACGTACGCCTCGGTCTCGCTGCGCATCCGCTGCACGTACGCCTCGGTCTCGGACCGACTGCGCTTGGCCGACTCGGACGCCTGCGTGGTCAGCCGCTCGGCCTCCTGCTGGGCCTTGGCGCGGGTGGCCCGGCCGGCCATCGACGCGTCGTCGATGATCTGCTTGGCCTCCTGCTGGGCCTTGGCGTGGGTCGCCCGGCCCGCCTCGGTCGCCGTGTCGGTGAGCCGCTTGGCCTCCTGCTGGGCCTTGGCGTGCACCTCCTTGGCCGCCTCGCGCAGCTCGCCGGCCTCCTGCCGGGCGGTGGTCAGCGCCTCGCGGGCCGCCTCGCGCAGCTTGGTGGCCTCCTGCTGTGCCCGGGTGTGGATCTCCTTGGCGGTGTCCCGCAGGTGGGTGGCCTCCTGCTGGGCCTTGGCCAGCTCGTCCTGTGCGGTCTTGCGCAGCTTCGCCGACTCGTCCTTGGCCGACCGCAGGGTCGCGTCCGCCTCCGCGCGGCGGGAGGCGCTGTGCCGCTCCTCCTCCTGGCGCCGGGCGGCGAGAGCGATCTCGAAGTCCTTCAACGCCCGCGCGGCCTGCTCGCGGGCCTCCTCGATGATGTGCTCGGCGGTGGCGCGACGGGCGTCGATCTCCTCGTTGGCCGCCGACAGGATCTGCTCGGCCTGCTCCTCGGCGAGGGTGAGGATCGACTCGACGCGGGGACCCAGGTGCCGGAAGGAGGCCCGGTCCACCACGTTCATCTGCTTGCGGACCTGGGTCAGATCCCGTTGCAGCACCTCGACCTGGCCGGCGAGCTTGTGGATCTGTGTATAGGCCTGTTCCCGTTCGGCGGCGAGGGTCGCGATCTCGTGCTCGGCACGCGCGACGTACCGGTCAACCTGTTTCTTCTCGTACCCCCGCAGAGCGGACTCGAAGCTGGGCTCCGTGGTCACGTCCCCGCCGAGAGCGAACAGTTCCTCGCCGTGCGACATGCCCCCATCCTCACACGCATCGCCCCCTGCTGGGGCGATACGGACGCCCCTTGTGGGACCTACTTCACTCCGTGGCGAGGGCGCCACACCAAGGGTTGGGAAACGCACACGGCGCGAGGTCACACCGGTCACCCGGTGTCACCTCGCGCCGTCGATGCCCCGACCTGACGCCTCGCGTCAGCCGGCGGTCTCCGCGGTCACCCGCTCCTGCCCGCCGTCGGTCTTCTTCGCCTCCGGCTTGGCCGCCGGGGCAGCCGCCGCCGGCATGCCGGGCACGATGCCGGCGAGCCCGGAGAGCATCTGACCGAGCTGCGAGGTGACCGCGTCCTTCTGCCGGGTGAGGTCCTCGACCTCGCGGCGGGCGGCCTGCGTGGTCAGCTCGGCCTCGGTGCGCGCCTCGGTGAGCAGGCGCTGCGACTCGGCCTTGGCCTCGTTGAGCGTCTTCTCGGAGTGCGCCTTGGCCTTGTCGATGGTCTCGGCGGCGTTGCGCTCCGACTCGACCCGGCGGGCCTCGGCGCGCTGCTCGATCTCCTTGGCGCGCTCCTGCGCGGCCCGGGCGCGCTGCTCGGCCTCGCTGACCATCTTCTGGGTCTGCGCGACCTGGGCGGCGTGCCGCTCGGACTCCTCGCGCTCGGCCTTCTCGCGCCGCTCGGCCAGCTGCAGCTCCAGAGCCTGCAGGTCCTTGTCGCGCTTGTCCCGTGCGTCGGTGAGCAGCTTGGTGGCCTCGGCGCGCTTCTCCTCGGCCTCGCGGGCGGCCTTCGAGCGGTGCTGGGTGATCTCCCGCTCGGCGGTGGCCCGGAGGGTGGCCACCTCCCGCTCGACGGTGGACTTCAGCTCGGCCACCTCGTGCGCCGTCACCGTACGCAGCTGCTTGGTCTCGCGGTCGGCGTCGGCGCGCAGCGTGTCGGCCTCGCGGCGGGCCTGCACCCGGACCTCGGCGGCCTCGCGCTCGGCGGCGGTGCGCAGGTTGCCGGCCTCGCGCTCGGCGCTGGCCTTCATCGCGGCGGCCTCGGCGCGGGCCTTGTCCGTGATCTCCCGGGCCTCGAGGCGGGCGGCGGAGAGGATGCCCTCGGACTCGCGCTTGGCCTCGTTGCGGTGGTCGTTGGCCTGCTCCTCGGCGAGCCGGAGGATCTGTTCGACGCGGGTGCCGAGCCCGGAGAGGGTGGGCCGGCTGTTCTCTTCGAGCTGCTTGTTCGTGTCGGTGAGCTTCTGCTCCAGCGCACTCATGCGCTGCTCGGCCTGGCGGAGGCGACGCTGGGCGTCGTTCATCCGCTGCTCAGCCTCGGCACGGGCCTGCTCGGACTGGGTCAGCGCGGCGGTCATCCGGCCGATGAAGTCATCGACCTGGTGAGTGTTGTATCCGCGCAGGCCAACGGTGAAATCTGGCTGCGAGTTCGCGTTATCGAAGAACGCGAGAGGGGAGGACTGCTGCTGGGGCATTGGGACATACTGGCAGACGCCCCAGGGTGCTTCGCAAGAGCGGTGCGGAGCTTTCGTGTCCTCATTACATGGTCAACTGACCTGGCCGCCGAGGCCGGACCAATCGGCGATCTTGGCAGGTCCCGGGCGGGACGGGCGCCACGCAGCGTGACACGAAAAAGGGCCACGGGTGCGCCCCGTGGCCCTTTGTTCGATCCGGATGGGTTCCCGCTAATGGGGGTGGAAGAACAATGGCCGATCACCGCATTGGCCACCGGCTGCTCATCCGTCCGGCCGGTGGCCCGCTCAGTGCCCCCGGAACCGGTTGATCGCTTCCTCGTGCCGGGCCCGCAACTCCCCGTCACGGACGCCCAACCCGTCGGCGGGCGCGAGGCAGCGCACCCCGACCTTGCCCTGGTGCGCGTTGCGGTGGACCTCGTACGCGGCCTGACCGGTCTGCTCCAACGGGTAGGTACGCGACACCGTCGGGTGCACCTTGCCGAGCGCGACCAGGCGGTTGGCCTGCCACGCCTCGTGGTAGTTGGCGAAGTGGCTGCCCACGATCCGCTTCAGGTGCATCCACAGGTAGCGGTTGTCGTACTGGTGCTGGAACCCGCTGGTGGACGCGCAGGTGACGATGGTGCCGCCACGGCGGGCCACGTAGACGCTCGCGCCGAACGTCTCCCGTCCCGGGTGCTCGAAGACGATGTCCGGGTCTTCGCCCCCGGTCAGCTCGCGGATCCGCTCGCCGAAGCGCCGCCACTCGTCCTGGTCCTGGGTCTGCTCGTCCTTCCAGAACCGGAAGCCCTCGGCTGCCCGGTCGATGACCAGCTCCGCGCCCATCCGGCGGCACAGCTCGGCCTTCTCCGGCGAGGAGACCACGCAGACCGGGATCGCGCCCCCGTTGAGGGCCATCTGGGTGGCGTACCCACCGAGGCCGCCGGAGGCACCCCAGATCAGCACCACGTCACCCTGCTTCATGTTGGCGCCGTGGTGTGAGACGAGCTGCCGGTACGCGGTGGAGTTGACCAGCCCGGGGCTGGCCGCCTCCTCCCAGCTCAGGTGCCGCGGCTTGGGCATCAGCTGGTTGGCCTTGACCACGGCCAGCTCGGCTAGGCCGCCGAAGTTCGTCTCGAAGCCCCAGATCCGCTGCTGCGGGTCGAGCATGGTGTCGTCGTGGCCGGCGGCGTCCTCCAGCTCGACGGAGAGGCAGTGCGCGACGACCTCGTCGCCGGCCGCCCACCGGGTCACCCCCGGGCCGGTACGCAGCACCACGCCGGCCGCGTCCGAGCCGACCACGTGGTACGGCAGGTCGTGCCGGCGGGTCAGCTCGGAGACCCGGCCGTAGCGCTGGAGGAACTTGAAGGTGGACACCGGCTCGAAGATGCTGGTCCACACCGTGTTGTAGTTGATCGCGCTGGCCATCACCGCGATGAGCGCCTCGCCCGGCGCCAGCTCCGGCGTCGGCACCTCCTGCACGTGCAGCGCCTTGCGAGGGTCCTTGTCCCGGGTGGCCATGCCGTCGAACATCCGGGCCTCCTCGGCGCGGACGACCACGCCTCGGTAACTCTC
The DNA here is from genome assembly GCF_042872525.1 of Micromonospora sp. NPDC005254. Lineage (NCBI taxonomy): Bacteria > Bacillati > Actinomycetota > Actinomycetes > Micromonosporales > Micromonosporaceae > Micromonospora > Micromonospora sp. NPDC005254. The sequence continues at coordinate 991,265 of NZ_JBIAKM010000001.1, forward strand.
CGGCACGGGCAGTCCGGCGACGCCCGCCAGCTCGCGGTCCGGATCGTTCGATTCCTCCGCCGCCATGATCGCTTCGAGGATGTCCTGCACGGTGACCTCCGGTTCGTCCCCGCACCCGCACGGGCCGGGTGCTGCCATCGTCGGGGCCGATGGACACGACCACCATGTCGGCATTCGACACATCCGGCCCCGGTCGCGCTCCTGTGGGCCGGGACGTTACTGAACGGTAGCTAGGGCGGGAAGTCCTCTGTGAAAAACTGCATCCACCAATGCGTGAAGGTGCCCGGCCGCCCCGCCAACCACGCACAGACGTGCGCGCCCACCCCCCTGCCCCACCCACGACCCACTCCCTGACCCACCGGGGATGGGCGGGGGGGTCAGTGGGCCGGGGATGGGCGGGGGTCAGTGGGCCGGGGTGGGCGGGTCGGTGGGCGGGTCAGTGGGTGGGGGCGGGTTCCACGAGTTCGATCAGGACGCCGCCGGCGTCCTTGGGGTGCACGAAGTTGATCCGGCTGTCGGCGGTGCCGCGGCGCGGGGCGTCGTAGAGCAGTCGTACGCCCCGCTCGCGCAGCGCCGCGCAGGCCACGTCGATGTCCGCCACGGTGTACGCGACCTGCTGCACGCCCGGCCCGTTGCGGTTGAGGAACTTCGCGATCGTCGACTCCGGGGTGAGCGGGGCCAGCAGTTGCACGCAGCCGCCCTCGGCGGTCGGCCCGACGGTCAGCATCGCTTCCCGTACGCCCTGCTCGGCGTTGGTCTCGGTGTGTACGCAGCGCATCCCGAAGGTCCGCTGGTAGAAGTCGATCGCGGCATCCAGGTCGGCGACGGCGATGCCGACGTGGTCAATCTTGCGAAGCCCGATGTCTGTGACGTAGTCCGCACCGGGCTCGACGGGGGAGTTCTCAGCCATGGCGCTAGTCTGGCCGAACAATCGTTAAGGCGTACAGCTCGGCACCCCCCTCGGAGGCAGGCATGGCTTCGGTGATCGTCAGCGGCGCGCGGACCCCGATGGGGCGGCTGCTGGGCAACCTCAAGGACCTCCCGGCCACCAAGCTCGGCGGAATCGCCATCAAGGCGGCCCTGGAGCGGGCCGGCGTCAGCCCGGACCAGGTCCAGTACGTGATCATGGGCCAGGTGCTCCAGGCGGGCGCCGGGCAGATCCCGGCCCGGCAGGCGGCGGTCGAGGCCGGCGTGCCGATGTCGGTGCCGGCGCTGACCATCAACAAGGTCTGCCTTTCCGGCCTGGACGCGATCGCCCTGGCCGACCAGCTCATCCGGGCCGGCGAGTTCGACATCGTGGTGGCCGGCGGCATGGAGTCGATGACCAACGCCCCGCACCTGCTGATGGGCCAGCGCACCGGTTACAAGTACGGCGACGTGGTGGTCAAGGACCACATGGCGCACGACGGGCTCAGCGACGCCTGGGACTGCTGCTCCATGGGCGAGTCGACCGAGCGGCTCGGCACGAAGCACGGCATCTCCCGCGAGGAGCAGGACGCCTTCGCCGCGGCCAGCCACCAGCGGGCCGCCGCCGCGCAGAAGAACGGCCACTTCGCCGAGGAGATCACCCCGGTGCTGATCCCGCAGCGCAAGGGTGACCCGCTGGTCATCAGCGACGACGAGGGCATCCGCCCGGACACCACCGTCGAGTCGCTGGCCAAGCTGCGTCCCGCCTTCGCCAAGGACGGCACGATCACCGCCGGCAGTTCCTCGCCGATCTCCGACGGCGCCGCCGCCGTGGTCGTCATGAGCAAGGCCAAGGCCAACGAGCTGGGCCTGACCTGGCTGGCCGAGATCGGCGCGCACGGCAACGTGGCCGGCCCGGACAACTCCCTGCACTCGCAGCCGTCCAACGCGATCAACCACGCCCTGAAGAAGGGCGGCCTGAGCGTCGAGGACCTGGATCTCATCGAGATCAACGAGGCGTTCGCGCAGGTCGGCATCCAGTCCACCCGCGATCTCGGCATCAGCCCCGACAAGGTCAACGTCAACGGCGGCGCGATCGCGCTGGGCCACCCGATCGGCATGTCCGGTGCGCGTCTCGTCCTCACCCTCGCCCTGGAGCTGAAGCGGCGCGGCGGCGGCACCGGCGCGGCCGCTCTCTGCGGCGGCGGCGGCCAGGGCGACGCGCTGATCATCCACGTGCCGGGAAGCGCAGCGGCTGCACAGTGAGCGATGCGATCGAGGGCGTCCCGGCGGCGGCCACCACGTCCGTGCGCCGCAGCCGGGACGTGCCGCTGCTGGTCGAGCGGGCCCGCACCGGTGACCCCCGTGCGGTGGCCCGCCTGATCACCCTGGTGGAGAACGGCGACACCCTGCTGCCGGCGATCGCCGCCGCGTTGGCGCCGTACGCCGGGCAGGCCCAGGTCGTCGGGCTCACCGGCTCGCCGGGGGTGGGCAAGTCCACCACCACCAACGAGCTGGTCCGCGCGCTGCGGGCACGTGGGCACCGGGTCGGCGTGCTGGCGGTCGACCCGTCCAGCCCGTTCACCGGCGGGGCGATCCTCGGCGACCGGGTGCGTATGCAGGACCACGCCACCGATCCGGGCGTCTACATCCGGTCGATGTCCAGCCGGGGGCACCTCGGCGGGCTGGCGGCGGCGACACCGCAGGCGGTCCGCGTGCTGGAGGGCGCCGGCTGTGACGTGGTGCTGGTGGAGACCGTCGGCGTCGGGCAGGCCGAGGTGGAGGTCGCCTCGCTGGCCGACACCACGCTCGTGCTGCTCGCCCCCGGCATGGGGGACGCGATCCAGGCGGTCAAGGCCGGCATCCTGGAGATCGCCGACGTGTTCGTGGTCAACAAGGCCGACCGGGACGGCGTCGACGCCACCGTCCGCGACATCCAGGGCATGATCGCCCTGGGTGAGCGCGGCCCGGGCCAGTGGCGGCCCCAGGTGGTCCGGTCGGTCGCGGCCCGGGGCGAGGGCATCGACGACATCGCCGCCGCCATCGACAAGCACCGGGGCTGGCTGGTCGAGCACGGCGAGCTGCGCCGCCGCCAGGAGGCGCGGGCCGCCGCCGAGATCGAGGCCATCGCGCTCGGCGCCCTCCGCGCCAGGATCGGCTCACTGCGCGACGGTACGGAGCTGAGCACGCTCGCCGCCACGGTGGCCGAGGGTGGTCTCGACCCGTACGCGGCGGCGGACACCCTGCTCGCCCAGCTCGCCCGGTGACCGTCCACGCCGGACAGCCCTGCGCTGCCCGACCCTTGTAGGCTCGCACCGCCCCACGGCGGTGGGGTCGGCGTGAGGAGCAGGGGGAGTGGGCATGGATCACGAGGCGACCCAGGAGCTGAGCGCGACGACGGCGCCGGCCGGCGGCACGACGCAGGTCGCCGACGAGGTGATCGAGAAGATCGCCGTCGCGGCGGCTCGCGCGGTGCCCGGGGTTGCCGAGCTGGGCGGCGACGTCGCCCGGTTCTTCAACTCCGTCCTCGACCGGGTCGGGCTGGACCAGGTGGGCGACGCCCGGCGGGGCTGCTCGGCACACGTGACCGGCGACGCCGCCGTGGTCAACCTGGTGCTGGTGATCGAGGCCGGTCAGCCGGTGCCGGAGATCACCGGGCAGGTGCGGGCCCGGGTCACCGAGGCCGTCGAGGCGTACGGGCTGCGGGTCGACGAGGTCAACATCCGGGTGGACGACGTGGCGATGGGCGCTTCCGCCGCTCCCACGCTCTGACCTGGTTACTCGTCGGTACGAGCTTACTTAGCGATCGTTCAGGCCAGGGCTCTACACTCGACGTGCAGTCGAGGAACCGAGGAGGAGCCCTGCGCATGGACGCCGACGAGATCGACGCCGGACGGGCACGCTGGCAGGCCCGGTACGACTCCGCGCGCAAGCGGGACGCCGACTTCACCACGCTCTCCGGGATGCCGGTGGAGCCGGTCTACGGGCCGCCGGAGGGCAGCGCGTACCCGGGCTTCGAGCGGATCGGCTGGCCGGGCGAGTACCCGTACACCCGGGGTCTTCATCCGACCGGCTACCGCGGGCGGACCTGGACGATCCGGCAGTTCGCCGGCTTCGGCAACGCCCAGCAGACCAACGAGCGGTACAAGATGATCCTCGGCGCCGGCGGTGGCGGCCTGTCGGTCGCGTTCGACATGCCGACGCTGATGGGCCGCGACTCGGACGACCCGCAGGCGCTCGGCGAGGTCGGCCACTGCGGCGTCGCCATCGACACCGCCACCGACATGCAGGCGCTCTTCGACGGCATCGACCTGGCCGACGTCACCACCTCGATGACCATCTCCGGCCCGGCCGTGCCGGTGTTCTGCATGTACCTGGTGGCCGCCGAGCGGCAGGGCGCCGACCTGTCCAAGCTGGACGGCACGCTGCAGACCGACATCTTCAAGGAGTACATCGCGCAGAAGGAGTGGCTCTTCGACCCCGAGCCGCACCTGCGCCTGATCGGCGACCTGATGGAGTACTGCGCGGCGGAGATCCCGCGCTACAAGCCGCTGTCGGTCTCCGGCTACCACATCCGCGAGGCCGGCTCGACCGCCGCGCAGGAGCTGGCGTACACCCTGGCCGACGGTTTCGGCTACGTGGAGCTGGGCCTCTCGCGCGGCCTGGACGTGAACGTCTTCGCGCCGGGGCTGAGCTTCTTCTTCGACTCGCACCTCGACTTTTTCGAGGAGATCGCCAAGTTCCGCGCCGCCCGCCGGATCTGGGCCCGCTGGCTGCGCGACGTCTACGGCGCGACCAGCGAGAAGGCCCTCTGGCTGCGGTTCCACACACAGACCGCCGGGGTCTCGCTGACCGCCCAGCAGCCGGTCAACAACGTCGTACGCACCGCCGTCGAGGCGCTCGCGGCGGTGCTCGGCGGAACGAACTCGCTGCACACCAACGCGCTGGACGAGACCCTGGCGCTGCCCACCGACGAGTCCGCCGAGATCGCCCTGCGTACCCAGCAGGTGCTGATGGAGGAGACCGGGGTGGTCAACGTGGCCGACCCGCTCGGCGGCTCCTGGTACGTCGAGGCGCTGACCGACAAGATCGAGGCCGAGGCGGAGGAGATCTTCGCCCGGATCCGGCAGCTCGGCGGCGACGCGCCGCACCAGATCGGCCCGATGACCTCCGGCATCCTGCGCGGTATCGAGGACGGCTGGTTCACCGGGCACATCGCCGAGTCGGCATTCGTCTACCAGCAGGCCCTGGAGAAGGGCGACAAGAAGATCGTCGGGGTCAACTGCCACACCGGCACGGTCGCCAAGGAGCTGGAGATCCTGCGCATCTCGCACGAGGTGGAGCTGGAGCAGCGCCGGGTGCTCGCCGAGCGCAAGGCCGGACGCGACGACGCCGCGGTCAAGGCCGCGGTCGCCCGCATGGTCGAGGCCAGCCGCACCGACGAGAACATGATCCCCGCCATGCTCGACGCGGTCCGCGCCGAAGCGACCCTGGGCGAGATCTGCGACGCCCTCCGGGCCGAGTGGGGCACCTACCGCGAACCCGCCCGTTTCTGACCCATACCACCACCCCCGTCGATCGCGCGGTCGCTGCCGGACGGACGCCCCGTCTCGGCGGCGGAACTGCCCGATCGCCGGGGGTGGAATGGGGCGTGAGAGTCGCAACGTCGCAGTTGTGGGTGAGCCGGGATTCCGGGCTCGCGTGCGAGACTAGGTAACCATGAGCGACCCACGGATCACCTCGTCGATCTTCACCCGCGGCGCGGTCGACCTCAGCACGCTGCGCGGCCCCGCACCAGCCAGTACCCGCCCCGGCACACCCCCGCAGGGCGGCCCGTCCGCCGGCGTGCCCGGCGCGCAGACCGCCGGCGGCAACGCCGCCATCGTCGACGTCACCGAGGCGACCATCCAGGCCGATGTGCTCGAACGGTCGATGGCCATGCCCGTCATCGTCTTCTTCGGTGCGGCCGGCTTCCCGGAGAGCGACGAGTTCGCCCCGGTGCTGGAGCGGCTGGCCGCCGAGAGCGGTGGCACCTGGGTGCTCGCCCGGGTCGACGTGCAGGAAAACCCGCGGATCGCCCAGATGTTCCGGGTCCAGGGCATCCCCATGGTCTACGCGGTCGTCGGCGGCCAGCCGATCGACGCCTTCTCCGGTGTGGTGCCCGAGGCCCAACTTCGCCAGTGGATCCAGGCGGTGCTCAAGGCCGGTGGCGTGGCCGTCGCCGAACCGGAGGACCCGCGCCTCGACGAGGCGGACGACGCGCTCATGAGCGGCGACCTGGACGCGGCCGAGCAGGCGTACCGCAAGATCCTCGCCGACGCCCCGGCGGACGCCGCGGCCACGGCGGGCCTGGCCCAGGTCGGCGTGGCCCGCCGGGTGGCCGGCGCCGACCCGGCCACCGCGCTCGCCGCCGCCGAGAGCGCCCCCGACGACGTCGCGGCCCAACTGCTGGCCGCCGACATCGAGGTGCTCAGCGGCCTGGCCGAGCAGGCGTACGCCCGGCTCGTCGGCCTGGTCCGACGGACCGCCGGTGAGGACCGCGAGACGGTCCGCCAGCACCTGGTGTCGCTGTTCTCCATTGCCGGCCCGGACGACCCGGCGGTCGCCTCGGCCCGACGGGCCCTGGCCAGCGCCCTGTTCTGAGTTCGCCGCACGGATCGTGAGTTCGTAGTACGCCAGCGCGGGCCGGCGTTTCGCCGGCCCGCCCGACCACCGAGGACGGGAGCTCATGATGCGCCGGATCGCCGTCCTCGACGCGCCGACAAATCTCGGCCTGCGACCGCCGACGTCCACCTCCGTGCCGGGCTGCGCCAAGGCGCCCGGCGCGTTGCGCGACCACGACCTGCTGGCCCGGCTGCGGGCCCGGGACGCCGGCTGCGTCACCCCACCCCGGTACGACCCCGGCGACTGGCGGCCCGGTGACGGCGTGTGCCACGCCCGGGAGATCGCCGACTACTCCCTCGCCCTCGCCGAGCGGGTCGGCTCGATCATCGACCGGGGCGAGTTCCCGGTGGTGCTGGGCGGTGACTGCTCCGTGCTGCTCGGCTCCGCGCTGGCCATGCACCGCCTCGGTGAGGCGGTCGGCGGGCGGATCGGGCTGGTCTTCGTCGACGGGCACTCCGACTTCCGGCACCCCGGCAACGCCTCCTACGTCGGCGCGGCCGCCGGGGAGGACCTGGCCCTCGTCACCGGGCGCGGGCAGGCCGACCTGGCCGCGCTGGAGGGCCGTCGACCCTACTTCCGCGACATCGACGTGGTGGTGCTCGGCATCCGGGCGCAGGACGAGTACCGCCTCGACCTCCAGGCCGCGGGCATCACCACCCGACCGGTGCCGGCGCTGCGCGCCGAGGGCGCCGCCCGGACGGCCCAGTGGGCGCACGAGCAGCTCGCCGACTGCGCGGGCTACTGGGTGCACATCGACGTCGACGTGCTCGACCCGGCGGTGATGCCGGCCGTGGACGCCCCCGACCCGGGTGGCATCGCCTTCGCCGAGCTGGAGATCCTGCTCGCCGGCCTGGTCGACACCCCACACTGCCTCGGCGTCGAGTTGACCGTCTTCGACCCCGACTACGACCCGGACGGCTCGTACGCCGCCGAGATCGTCAACACCGTGGTCGCCGGCCTGGCCCCGGTCACCGCCCCGGAGGCGGTGCCACCCCGACTGCTGTCGCCCCGGCCCACGCCCTCCCCGCGGCGTGGCAACGGCCGGGCCGCGACCGCCAGCGAGCGGCTCGCCGGGCGTGATGGGCTCGATCGTGCCGCGCGCCTCGCCGGGCGCGACGGCCCCGATCGGGTTGACGAGCGCGGCGGCGACGACCTTTCCGATGGCGACGCCTCCGGCAGTCAGCCCCCGGGCGTCGGGTCTGCCGGCGTCGGTCCCTCCGGCGTCCGTTCGTCGATCGGCGCGGTGGCTGACGGTGCGGTGGCTGACGGCGTCGCGCCGGCGGTGGCGCCACCCGGCGCGGGCGGGCGGGCCCCAGCCGAGCCATCCGGCCTCGCGGCCCAGATCGCGGCCACGGTCGAGCGCGAACCGGTCGGTCCGCCCGCGTCGGCCGGCCCGGGTCTGCTCCGACGACCCTCCCCGCCGACGGAGACCCCGCCGGAGAGGCACGAAGCCGACTCCGCCTGATCCGGTCCCGGCCCACCTCGCCGCGATCCACCCCGGAATCAGCGAAACCGGGGTGTCCGGATGGCCTGGACACCCCGGTTTCCGCAGAACCGGGTGGATCACCGCTGGGCGCGGGTGGCGACCAGCGGCGTGCGGCGGGTCAGGTGGCGGGCAGGGCCCGGAGGAAGCGCTCGGCGATCGGGACGGCTGAGGCGGTGCTGGCCCCGCCCTTCTCCACGAACACGGCGAACGCGACGTCACCCCGCCAGCCGACGAACCAGGCGTGCGTGTGGGCCGGGTTGTCGTCGTACTCGGCGGTGCCGGTCTTGCCGTACACCTCGCCGCCCGGAACGTCCTTGAGCGCGCTCCCGGTGCCGGCGGTGACCACCTCGCGCATCATCGTCCGCAGCGCCGCGACGGACTCGGGCTTCAGCTGCTCGCCGGGCGGGGCCGGCTTGGCCGGCGCCGGGTCGACCAGCAGCTTCGGCTGCTCAAAGCGGCCCCGGGCGACGGCCGCGGTGGCGCCGGCCATGGCCAGGGGGCTGACCAGCGTGGTGCCCTGGCCGAACGACGCGGCGGCCTGCTCGGCCAGGCTGCCGCCGGTCGACACCTTGCCGGTGAAGGCGTCCGTGCCGAGATCCCACTGCCCCTCCAGGCCCAGCGAGCGGCCGGCGGCGGCCAGCCCGTCACCGCCGAGCTTCGGGGCCAACGAGGCGAAAGCCGTGTTGCAGGACTTGGCGAAGTCGGTGCGGAACGGCACCGAGCCCAACTCGAAGTTGTCCGAGTTCTTGAAGGACCGGCCATCGACGGTGAAGGTCTTCTTGCACTCCACCGGCCCGTCCAGGGTGACCGCGCCCCGGTCCAGCAGACCCAGCGCACTGACCATCTTGAACGTGGAGCCCGGCGGCACCTGGGCGGTGAAGGCCAGGTTCTCGCCGGCCGGCCCGGGACCGTTGGCGGCGGCGAGCACCGCGCCGTCCTTGATGCGTACCGCCACCAGGGCGGCTCGGCGCGGCTCCGCGCGCAGGGCTGCGTCGGCCGCGTTCTGGGTGGCCACGTCCAGGGTGGTCTTCAGCGCCTGACCGGGCTGCGGCTCCCGGTGGAACAGCTCGGTGCCGGTGGCTGCCAGCTTGCCGTCCTCGGCGGGCCGCTCGACGACGACCGTCAGACCGGGGGCGCCGCGCAGCCGCTCGTCGTAGCGACCCTGCAACCCGCCGTGCCCGACCAGGTCGCCGGTGACGTACCGGTCCGGGTGGGCGGCGAGGTCGTCGGCCTGCGCCGGGTCGACCGAGCCGAGCAGCGCGCGGGCGAACTCCCGGGTCGGCGCCAGGTCGAGCTTGTCGGAGACGAACTTGGTGCCGGGCAGGTCGTAGATCCGCGGCTTGATCTGCCGGTACGCGTCCTCGCGCAGGGTCACCACCTCGACGAGCGCGCCCGGGTCGGCCTCGGCCACCCGCTTCGGCAGGTCGGCCAGGTCGACGGCGGGCACCAGGGCCGGACGGATCGCCTTGAAGGCCGCGTCGAGATCCTTGACCAGCTTCTTGATGTCGGTGACCTGGTTCGGTTGCACACCCACCCGCACCACCGGGCGGGGCGCCACGATCGGCTTGCCGGCCGCGTCCAGCAGGCCCGCCCGGGGGCCGGTGTCGCGGCGCAGCCCCAGCCGGTCGCCCTTGGTGAGCTGCTCGTGGATCACCCGCGGCTCCCACATCACCTGCCACTGGTCGTCGTCGCCCTGGACGAGCCGCAGCTCCCGGTCGTACGTCCAGTGGGTCTGGCCCGGCAGGGGCCAGTCGACCCGGATCGTCGTGGTCGCGATGTTCTTGGTGATCTTCGGTTCGCCCTGCCGGGTCAGGGTGGGCGGGGTGGCCGCCAACTCGCCGGACAGCTCCTTGATCTCCTTGGCCACCTCGGCCGCCGGCACCTTGGCGCCGGTCGTGTCGACCATCGCGACCGCCTGCAGATCGCCACTGCGCCAGCCGGCGAGGAAGGCGTCGGCGCTGCGCTCCGGCCCGTCGTCGCCGGAGCACGCCGCCAGGACGCCAGCGGTGAGCAGGGTCGCAATGAGCGCGGCGACCCGTCGGGCGCGATTCGGCCGGTGGGGCCGGGGGTAGGACAAGGTCATGAAGCGGTCCTTCCGGTCTCGGGCTGCCCTGCACGGTAGTACGCGAAGGGTGTCCCCAACGTCCCGTGTGGCGCTCGACGTGCGGAAAGACGGGCCGGGCCGGTGTGATGAACATCGCGGGGCGGGGTATCCCGCAACCGGCCAACCTCGGACCCGCAACGGGTGAAAGGACAAAGTCCGGATCCGGACGTCCGGCCAGTGGTCCGCCGACCAAGGCGCGAAACGGCAGGCCTACGCTGGGCGGCAGAGTGACCCACAACGCGGTGGGTCGAGGGGAGTGGCACCGATGGACCGGCGTCCGGCGATCAAACCGGAACCCGACCTCCGGCAGGATGACTCCGGCCGGGACGACGACAGCTTCGATTCGGCGACCGACGGGGACGGCTACGGCCGGCTCGACACGGGCGTCACGGGGCTGACCGGGTCGAGCATCGACACCATCTACGATCTGGGCCTGCCGACCGAGGCGTTGGCCGACGACGTGGAGGATGCCGAGCTCGACGAACCGGTCCCCAACGCGGAGCGCCTGGTGGCCCAGGCTGTCGCGCTCGCCGGGGACGACCACGACGCGGCGACCCTGGTCGGTCGCTTCTGGCGGTTCGCCCCGGACGAGGAGCTGGTCGGCTTCACGGCGGAGGAGATGCTCGACGCGGCCCGGGCGCACCGGGACCTGGCCCAGCAGCGGGTGCCCGGCGAGTTGAAGCTGCGGATCCACGAGCCGCACGCCGACCAGCACCACACCGTTGTCGAGATCGTCACCGACGACATGCCGTTCCTGGTCGACTCGGTGACCGCGCTGCTCAACTCGTACCACCTGGACGTGCACCTGCTGGTGCACCCGCTGGTGGTGGTCCGGCGCGAGCCGCTGGGCCGGCTCACCGAGGTCTCGGCGGACGTGGAGCCGGACGACGCGATCGCCGGCGACATCATCGAGAGCTGGATGCGGATCGAGATCGACCCGGTCCGGGACGCCGCCGAACGCGACCGGCTGCGCCGTGAGCTGCAACGGGTGCTCACCGACGTGCGGGAGGCCGTGGAGGACTGGCCGAAGATGCGTCAGCGTGCGCTCGCGCTCGCCGACGAGCTGGCCTCGGCCCGCACCTCGGACAACCGTCCGCCGGTGCCGGAGAAGGACATCACCGACTCGGTGGAGCTGCTGCGCTGGCTGGCGCACGACCACTTCACGTTCCTCGGCTACCGCGAGTACCGCCTGGTGGACGCCCCGGACGGGAACCCCGCCGACCAGGTGGACGGCAAGGCACTGGAGGCGGTGCTCGGCACCGGCCTGGGCATCCTGCGCTCGGACTCCCCGGAGGCCCGGTCGCTGTCGTCGATGACGCACGAGGCACACGAGAAGGTGCTGGAGAAGCGCCTGCTCATCATCACCAAGGCCAACTCGCGGGCCACCGTGCACCGCTCGGCGTACCTGGACTACATCGGGTTCAAGATCTTCAACTCCGAGGGCGAGGTCATCGGGGAGCGGCGCTTTTTGGGCCTGTTCTCCACCGCGGCATACCGGACCAGCGTCCGGGAGCTGCCGGTGGTGCGTCGTAAGGTCGCGGAGGTGCTCGACCGCTCCGGCCTGAGCCGGCGCAGCCACTCCGGCAAGGATCTGCTGCAGATCCTGGAGACCTACCCGCGCGACGAGCTGTTCCAGATCAAGACCGACGACCTGTACCACGCGGTGATCGGCGTGCTGCGGATGGCGGGCCGCCGGCAGCTGCGGGTGTTCCTGCGCCGCGACGCGTACGGGCGGTTCATCTCCTGCCTGATCTACCTTCCCCGGGATCGGTTCACCACCCAGAACCGGCTGCGCATGCAGGACATCCTGCTGCGTGAGCTGAACGGCGTCGGGGTGGATTACACGACCCGGGTCACCGAGTCGATGCTGGCTCGGGTGCACTTCATCGTCCGTACCGACCCGACCCGGCCGCCCGGCGACATCGACGCCGACCTGCTGGCCGAGGAGCTGGCCGACGCCACCCGACTCTGGGACGACGACTACCGGCTGGTGCTGGAACGCAAGCTCGGCGACGAGCAGGCCAAGCACCTGTTCACCCGGTACGCCGACGCGTTCCCGGAGGGCTACAAGGACGGGCACACGCCGTACGAGGCGATGAAGGACCTGGCGAAGCTGGAGCTGCTGGAGGAGCCCGGCCAGCTGGAGATGCACCTGTTCCGCAAGCAGTTGGCACCTCGGCCCGGCACCCGGATGCCGGGGGCCGACCTGGCCGAGACGATGGACGTCCGGTTCAAGGTCTACCGGTACGGCGAGCCGATGATGCTCTCCGCCGTGCTCCCGGTGCTGCACTCGCTCGGCGTCCGCGTGGTCGACGAGCACCCGTACGAGGTGGACCGGATCGACGGTCGGGTCTACCTGTACGACTTCGGCCTCAGGCTGCCCGAGGGGCACCACGAGCTGTCCGAGGTACGCCCACACGTGGAGAACGCGTTCGCGGCGGCGTGGCGCGGCGAGGCCGAGGTGGACCGGTTCAACGAGTTGGTGCTGCGCGCCGGGCTGACCTGGCGGCAGGTGGTGGTGCTGCGGGCGTACGCGAAGTACCTGCGGCAGGCCGGCACGGTCTTCTCGCAGGACTACATGGAGCAGACCTTCATCGCGTACCCGAAGCTCGCCACCCTGTTGGTGGAGCTGTTCGAGACGCGGTTCGCGCCGGGCGAGCTGACCGCCGAGCAGCGGCAGCAGCGCAGCGGCGAGTTGGTGGAGACGATCCGAGGCGCGCTGGACGACGTGGCGAGCCTCGACCAGGACCGGATCCTGCGCTCGTACCTCACGCTGATCGAGGCGACGCTGCGGACCAGCTTCTACCAGAAGCCGGTCGGCGGGCGGCCGAAGGCGTACGTGGCGTTCAAGCTCGACCCGCAGGCCATCCCGGACCTGCCGGCGCCCCGGCCGAAGTTCGAGATCTTCGTCTACTCGCCGCGGTTCGAGGGCGTGCACCTGCGGTTCGGGCCGGTGGCCCGGGGCGGGTTGCGCTGGTCCGACCGTCGGGAGGACTTCCGCACCGAGGTGCTGGGCCTGGTCAAGGCGCAGATGGTGAAGAACACCGTGATCGTGCCGGTGGGTGCCAAGGGCGGCTTCGTGCTGAAGCAGAAGCCGGGCGACCGGGACGAGGCGGTCGCCTGCTACCAGGAGTTCGTCGGCGCGATGCTGGACGTCACCGACAACATCGTCAGCGGGCAGATCGTGCCGCCCGAGGACGTGGTCCGGCACGACGGCGACGACCCGTACCTCGTGGTGGCGGCCGACAAGGGGACGGCGACGTTCTCCGACATCGCCAACGAGATCTCCCTGGCGCACAACTTCTGGCTGGGCGACGCGTTCGCCTCCGGCGGTTCCGCCGGCTACGACCACAAGAAGATGGGCATCACCGCCCGGGGGGCGTGGGAGTCGGTCAAGCGGCACTTCCGCGAGCTGGGCCTGGACACCCAGACCCAGGACTTCACAGTCGTCGGCGTCGGCGACATGTCCGGGGACGTCTTCGGCAACGGGATGCTGCTCTCCGAGCACATCCGGCTGGTGGCCGCGTTCGACCACCGGCACATCTTCCTCGACCCCGATCCGGACGCGGCCACCTCGTACGCGGAGCGTCGTCGACTGTTCGACCTGCCCCGCTCGTCGTGGGAGGACTACAACCCTGAGCTGATCTCGGCCGGGGGCGGCATCGTCCCGCGTACCGCGAAGTCGATTCCGATCACGCCGCAGGTCCGGGCGGCGATCGGCCTCGACGACGACGTCACCCAGCTCTCGCCGCAGGAGCTGATGAAGGCGATCGTCACCGCTCCGGTGGACCTGTTCTGGAACGGCGGCATCGGCACGTACGTCAAGGCGTCCACCCAGACCAACGCGGAGGTGGGCGACAAGTCCAACGACGCGATCCGGGTGGACGGGCGCAGCCTGCGCTGCCGGGTGGCGGGCGAGGGCGGCAACCTGGGCTGGACCCAGCTCGGCCGGATCGAGTACGCGTTGACCGGTGGCCGGATCTACACCGACTTCATCGACAACGCGGCCGGCGTGGACACCTCCGACCACGAGGTGAACATCAAGATCCTGCTGAACACGGCGGTGGCCGACGGGGAGTTGACCACGGCCGAGCGGGACGAGCTGCTGGCCGGGATGACCGACGAGGTCGCGGAGCTGGTGCTGCGGGACAACTACGACCAGGCTCGGGCGATCAACAACGCCCAGGCCCAGGCCGCCTCGCTGCTTCCGGTGCACCGCCGGATGATCAACGAGCTGGAGCGGTCGGGCGGGTTGGACCGGGCGCTGGAGGCGTTGCCTCCGGACGAGGAGCTGGCGGTCCGCAGCGAGTCCGGACTGACCGCGCCGGAGTTCGCGGTGCTGCTCGCGTACGTGAAGATCGTCCTGGAACGGGAGATCCTCACCGAGGGGTTGGCCGACGAGGAGTGGACGACCGAGGTCCTGGTCAACTACTTCCCGACGCCGATGCGCGAGCGGTTCGCCGACCGGATGGGCCGGCACCGGCTGCGTCGGGACATCGTCACCACAGTGCTGGTCAACGAGGCGATCAACCGGGGCGGCATCTCGTTCGTCTTCCGGGTCGTCGAGGAGACCGCGGCCAGCGCGGCGGACGTGATCCGGGCGTACGTGGTGGTCAGCGAGGTGTTCGGCCTGCGGAACCTGTGGGACGCGGTGGAGGCGCTGGACAACAAGGTCGCGCCCGAGTTGCAGACCAGTGTCTACCTGGACACCCGCCGGCTGCTCGACCGGGCGGTGCGCTGGCTGGTCACCAACCGGCGCTCGCCGATCGACGTGCCGACCGAGATCTCCCGGCTGCGCGACGGGGTGGCCCGGCTCCTGCCGGGGCTGGAGGAGCTGTTCTACGGCGGCGAGCGGCAGGCCATCGAGGCGCACATCGACTCGATGACCGACCGTGGGCTGCCCCGCGAGCTGGCGGAGCAGGCGACCCGGCTGATGTACAGCTTCGGCCTGCTGGACGTCGTGGAGACCGCGACCCGCAGCGGACGGGACGTCAGCGAGGTGGCCTCGGTCTACTTCGTGCTCTCCGACCTGTTCCGGGTGGACTCGCTGCTGTCGAAGATCTCCCTGCTGCCGCGCGAGGACCGCTGGCAGACCCTCGCGCGGATGGCGCTGCGCTACGACCTGTACGCCGCGCTGGCCGCGCTCACGGCGGAGGTGCTCGACTCCACCCCGGAGGATCAGCCGCCGCACGAGCGGGTGCAGCAGTGGGAGCAGTCGAACGCCACGTCGATCCACCGGGCCCGCCGGGCGATGGGGGAGTTCGACGAGTCGCGGGCGGATCTCGCAGCCCTGTCCGTGCTGCTGCGCCAGATCCGCACCCTGGTGCGGACCTCCGCCGCGGCCTGATTCGGTACGCCGGACGCGGTCCGGCCGATCGGGTGACCCCGACCGGCCGGGCCGCGTCCGTGTACGTCCTGCCTCACGCCGCCAGGGTGGCGAAGACGACCACGTTGTCCTGGTAGCTCTTGGCCGCCTCGTCGAACTGGCCGCCGCAGGTGACAACCCGCAGGCCGGGCCGGTCGTTCGGCCCGTACACCAGCTCGGTGGGGAAGGACGTCTTCGGGTACGCCTTCACCGAGTCGACCCGGAACGTCGCCGGCTGGCCGTCCGCCCGCTGCACCGTGATCGTGTCGCCGGGCACGAGAGAGCCGAGGTCGAAGAACACGGCCGGGCCGAGCTTCGCCGAGTCCACGTGCCCGACGATGACCGCGTTGCCGGTCTCACCGGGGCTCGGGCCCGGCTCGTACCAGCCAGCCTGGTCGGCCTGCTCCAACGGGGGGACCTGCACGGTGCCGTCCGGGTTGGTGCCGAGCGACATGATCGTCGCGTTGACGCCGATGCGGGGGATCTCGATGGTGCTCGGGGCAGCCCGGTTCAGCCCGACGGGAATGTCGCCCTGCGCGGCGTGCTCCCCATCGTCCGGCGCCGTGGCGTCGTTCCCGGTGACCGCCGGCCCGGGGACCTCGGGGCCGGCCTGGGCGAGCGGCTGCGGAGGGCGGGGAGCGGGCCCGGTCTGCAACGAGGCGCCGATCATGCCGGCGCCGATCATGGCCAGGGTGACGACGACGGCCGCGCCGGCGGCGCGCCACGGTCTCCCGTGACGGCCGCCGGCCCGTGTCGCCGTCACGTCAGACGAGGGAACCATCGGTCCGCCGACGACGCATCAGAACGATCCCGCCCAGCGCGGCAGCGCCGAGCAGGCTCGCGCCACCGGTGGCCAGACCACGGTCGGTGCCGGTGCTGACGCCGCCGTCACCGCCGTCGACCCCACCGTGGGGCAGCACGACCAGTTCGCCCTCGCCGCACGAGCCCTTGAGCTCGTAGCGACCCGGCCGGGCGTCCTTGTCGACCTTGGCCTCGCCGTAGTACACGAACTCGCGCTCGTGCTCCCAGCCGTCCTCGCCCTTGCCGTGGTCGCGGCCCTTGTCGGAGCCGTACTCGTCGTCCGAGCCGTATTCGTGGCCCTTGGACTCCCAGCCCTTGTCCGAGCCGTACTCGTCGTCCGAGCCGTACTCGTGGCCCTTGTCGGAGCCGTACTCGTCGTCGGAGCCGTACTCGTGGCCCTTGGACTCCCAGCCCTTGTCGGAGCCGTACTCGTCGTCGGAGCCGTACTCGCGGCCCTTGTCGGAGCTGTACTCGCGGCCCTTGTCGGAGCCGTACTCGTCGTCGGAGCCGTACTCGTTGCCCTTGGACTCCCAGTCCTTCTTGTCTTCGTCCTTGGAGTCCCAGTCCTTCTTGTCCTTGTCCTTGGAGTCCCAGTCCTTCTTGTCTTCGTCCTTGGACTCCGAGTCCTTCTTGTCCTTGTCCTTGGACTCCCAGTCCTTCTTGTCGCGGCTGTCGTCCGCGTCCTGGCCGTGCTCCTCGCCCGTCCAGTCCTTGCTGTCCTCGTCGCGGGAGGCGTCGGCGGCAGCGCCGCCGCCCTGGCCACCGGGCTGGGCGTCATCGGCGGACGGCTGCGACTCGTCGTCGCCGTGCTCGTCCTTGCCCTGCTCGTCCTTGCCCTCGTGGTCCTTGCCCTTGTCGTCCTTGCCGTGCTCGTCCTTGCCCTGCTCGTCCTTGCCCTGCTCGTCCTTGCCGTGCTCGTCCTTGCCGTGCTCGTCCTTGCCGTTCTCGTCCTTGCCCTCGTGGTCCTTGCCCTTGTCGTCCTTGCCGTGCTCGTCCTTGCCCTGCTCGTCCTTGCCGTGCTCGTCCTTGCCCTTGTCGTCGTGGTCGTAGGAGTCCTCCTCCTCGCTCCACTCGCCGCGGTCCTCGCCCCGGTCGTCCCGTACCGGCTTGAGCTTGACCTTGCCGGTGACCTTGGACCACACGAACGCGTGCTCCTGCCGATCCGGGCAGATCTCGAGGAGCTTGACCTCGTCGCCGGCCTTCACGACGTGCGGCTTGGCGAAGACCTTGCCGTCGTCGTCGTGGTGCCCGTCAGCGAACGCGATCCCCGGCGCGAACACCAGGAGCGACGCGCCGCCGAGTGCGGCGCCCGCAACGACCTTCCCGAGCATCTTCTTAGCCATGACCTGCGTCACTCCATCCCTGTTGTCCTGAGCTCGGCGACAACCGAGCTAAGACCGACGTTAGACCGTTTCATGACTTATCAAGTGAAAGATTCGTGTTCTCACCTTTACTAATAGTAAGTAGCAAAGGAGTGCTACGGGGCTTTCGCGGCCCGTAGTGCCGTCTCGGGTCCCGCAGGACCTTGCGTACGCACCGCGCTGTTGCCGACCCGCAGTGCTCGACCCGCGGCGGTCATCCCGGTAACGGACGGCAGGTGCCGCTCGCGCTGCTCGGGGGTATCGTCCGAGTCGAGGGCAGGCCGCGCATCGAGCCATTGCCATGGAAGCGCTCCCATGCAAGAATCGGCGCACGCGGTTCGGGGAGCCACACCGCGCAGGCAGGTCGTCGAGGGCATCCGGTTCGCCGGACGACAACCGGCCGCCGAGCGGTCGGTGTCGCGCCGGCCAATCACCACCAACCACCACCGCCCGTCCGGGTCGGGCACCCCCCAATGAATCCCGTGGCGCCGGAGGCCGTCCGTGCAGGACGCCCGCCGGGCCGTCTCGCCGGGCCGTACGCGAGCCCGGTCTCGCCCAAGGAGATCAGTGGCATGAATGTGTGGAGAAGGCTGTCCGGCCCACGCCGGACCCTCGCGCTCGCAGGCGCGGGCGTTCTGGTCGCCGGCGGGCTGGTGACAATCCCGGTCACCGCGGCGCAGGCCGCGACGCAGTGCGACATCGCGTACACGACCAATGACTGGCAGGGCGGCTTCACCGCCAACATCACCATCAAGAACCTCGGCGACCCGGTCAACGGTTGGACGCTCGGCTGGACCTTCCCCAACTCCAGCCAGCGGGTGCAGCAGGGCTGGTCGGCCACCTACACCCAGTCCGGCAGCCAGGTCACCGCCCGGAGCTTGTCCTACAACGGCACCCTCGCCAATGGTGCGTCGACGAACATCGGGTTCAACGGCGCGTGGAGCGGCAGCAACCCGAAGCCGACCTCGTTCACCCTGAACGGTGTGGTCTGCAACGGTGGCACCGGTAACCCGACCACCCCGCCGCCGACCACGGCCCCGCCGACCACGGCTCCCCCGACCACGGCCCCGCCGACCACGGCCCCGCCGACCACGGCGCCGCCGACCACGGCCCCGCCGACCACGACTCCGCCGGGCACCAAGGTCGACAACCCGTACGCCGGTGTGCGCGGGTACGTGAACCCGGAGTGGAAGGCCAAGGCGGATGCCGAGCCGGGTGGAAGCCGGGTCTCGAACAACCCCACCGCCGTCTGGCTGGACCGGATCGCCGCCATCAACGGCACTCCGAACAGCAGCTCGAACGGCGCGTTCGGGGTGCGGGAGCACCTGGACGAGGCGCTGCGCCAGGGCGCCGGCTACATCCAGTTCGTGATCTACAACCTGCCCGGCCGGGACTGCTCGGCGCTCGCCTCCAACGGTGAGCTGGGCCCGAACGACCTGCCCCGGTACAAGGCCGAGTACATCGACCCGATCGCCGCGATCCAGAGCGACTCGAAGTACCGGAACCTGCGGATCATCAACGTCATCGAGATCGACTCGCTGCCGAACCTGGTGACCAACACGTCCGGTCAGGCCGGCGGCACGGTCATGTGTGACACGGTCAAGGCCAACGGCGCGTACGTGAACGGCGTCGGCTACGCCCTCGCCAAGCTGGGCGCGATCGGCAACGTCTACAACTACATCGACGCCGGGCACCACGGCTGGCTCGGTTGGGACAGCAACTTCGGCCCGACCGCCGACATCCTGAAGACCGCCGCGGTCGCCTCCGGCAGCACGGTCAACAACGTGCACGGCTTCATCACCAACACCGCGAACTACTCGGCGCTCGTGGAGCCGTACTTCAAGATCACCGACACTGTGAACGGCCAGACGGTGCGGCAGTCCAAGTGGGTCGACTGGAACTTCTACGTCGACGAGCTGTCCTTCGCCCAGGCGTTCCGTACCAAGCTGATCTCGGTCGGCTTCAACTCCAACATCGGCATGCTGATCGACACCTCCCGCAACGGCTGGGGCGGCGCCAACCGGCCCACCGGACCGGGCGCGACCACCAGCGTGGACACGTACGTCAACGGTGGTCGGATCGACCGCCGGGCCCACGCCGGCAACTGGTGCAACCAGGCCGGCGCCGGTCTCGGTGAGCGGCCCCGGGCGAACCCGGCCACGGGTATCGACGCCTACGTCTGGGTGAAGCCCCCGGGTGAGTCGGACGGCTCCAGCAAGGAGATCCCGAACAACGAGGGCAAGGGCTTCGACCGGATGTGCGACCCGACGTACGGCGGCAACGCCCGCAACGGCAACAGCCCGACCGGCGCCCTGCCGGACGCGCCGATCTCCGGTGCGTGGTTCTCGGCTCAGTTCCAGGAGCTGATGCGCAACGCGTACCCGGCTCTCTGATCGGGTAGCTCACGCGCCAACCCGCCGCCGGCAGTAGGTGAGGCACTGCCGGCGGCAGGTTTCCCGGGGTCCCCGGTCCGACCAGTACGGTCGGGCCGGGGACCCCCCTTTGTCCGCCCCGGTCAGGGCACGATGCGCTCGATCGCCGCGCGGCCCTGCTCGGCCAGGTCGCGACGGGCCTTGTCCAGGTTCTCCGGCGTGAGGTCCTGCCCGCGGGCCATCACCAGGTCCTCCGGCTCCCAGGGCTGCTCGGCCCCGGTCCGGATGTTGTCGCCGCCCGCGCCGGTGCCCGTTCCGGTGGCGCCGGTGCCGGCGGCGTACGGGTCGCCGATCAGGTCGTCGGTGTCCGGAGCGAGGTCCGCCGGCCGATCGCGGGGCTCGGTGAAGGTCGGCGTGTCACGGTCGGGCCCGCCTCCGGTCCGCAGCTGCGGGACGGTGCTGTCGTCGTCCACCGCAGCGGCCGTTTGCGGGCTCTCCTCCAGCGGTCGGCGGTCGCGATCGGTCATGGTGCTGCCTCCTGTGTCCGACACGTTGCCTGATCCCCCTCGCGTACCCCGTGCGCGAGAGCCCATGCGCGACGCCGGCGCCGTCCGTGTGGACGGCGCCGGCGCGGCGGGCATGAGGTCAGCTGTCGGGCTGCTGCTCGTTCGGGGTCGGCGCCTCGGCCGGGCGCAGCCACTGCCAGAGCAGCATGAGCAGGCCGAAGGCGAGCATCGCGAGCCCGGCCCACAGGTTGATGCGGACACCCTCGGCCTTGTCGATCTCGGCCCGGCTGTCGAAGACGCCGATCAGCGTCACGATGATCCCGTACGCCACGAAGAGGCCACCGATCACCCGACGGATGTCGAACAGTCGGGCGGCGGCGGAGCGGCGCTCCTCGGCCTGCGTCTCGTCGATCAACGGGTCCTGCGCCGGCTGGCCGTCGTTGCTCATCTGCCGACTCCTTTCTAGAAGACCGGGATGTAGAAGAGGGCGGCGAGCGCGACCGCGATCACGCCCAGCAGCACGGGGGAGCGGTACCAGACGGCGTCCCCGGCGAGCACGTCGCCCTTCAGGTCGACGCCGCCCATGCCGTAGACCAGCCCGCGCAGCTCCTCGTCGCGCTTGGGCGCGGTGAGCGGGGTGAGGATCGCGGCGACCACCGCCACGGTGACGAACGCGATGCCGGCGCCCCAGAAGCTCTCCTCCAGGTCGGAGTTGAAGTCGATCACGCCGCCCTTGTAGAGCAGGTAGGTCGCCAGCGACGCCAGCGTGCCGAGCAGCAGCGACCAGAAACCGGCCAACGCGCTCATCCGCTTCCAGAACATGCCGATGATGAACGTGGCGAACAGCGGCGCGTTGAACAGCGAGAAGAGCGCCTGGATGTAGTTCATGATGTTGCTGAACCCGGACGCGATGAACGCCGTCCCGATGCCGATCACCACGGCGGCGACCGTCGCCCACCGACCGATGCGCAGGTAGTACTCGTCGGACCGGCCGCGGCGGACGTACGCCTGCCAGATGTCGTAGGTGAAGACGGTGTTGAAGCCGCTCACGTTGGCCGCCATGCCGGCCATGAACGACGCGAGCAGGCCGGTGACCGCCACCCCGAGCACGCCGTTGGGCAGCAGGTCCCGCATGAGCAGCGGAATGGCGTTGTTGTACTGCAGGTCGCCCTTCTCCGCGCCGAGCCCCTTCACCGTCACGAGGGCGACGAGGCCGGGGATGATCGTGACCAGGGGGATGAACAGCTTCGGGTACGCGGCGATGATCGGCGTACGCCGGGCGGCGCTCATGTTCTTCGCCGACAGCGCGCGCTGCACCTCGGCGAAGTTCGTCGTCCAGTAGCCGAACGAGAGCACGAAGCCGAGGCCGAACACGATGCCGATCCACTGCGCGCCGAGCGGGTTGTCGGTGCTGGCGGTGTCCTGCCAGGCGTGCAGACCCGCCTCGCCGAGCTTGGAGTCGCGGACCGCGTCCATCAGCCCGCCCACGCCGCCGACCTTGACCAGACCGATCACG
Organism: Micromonospora sp. NPDC005254; assembly: GCF_042872525.1. Lineage (NCBI taxonomy): Bacteria > Bacillati > Actinomycetota > Actinomycetes > Micromonosporales > Micromonosporaceae > Micromonospora > Micromonospora sp. NPDC005254. The sequence continues at coordinate 1,013,346 of NZ_JBIAKM010000001.1, forward strand.
GTGACCGGGATGAGGCCGGCCAGGATGACGAAGAACTGGAGCACCTCGTTGTAGATCGCCCCGGACAGGCCACCGATGGTGATGTACGCCAGCACGATCGCCGCGCCCACCACGATCGCGGTCCAGAGCGGCCAGCCGAGCAGCGCCTGCATGACCAGGGCCAGCGCGTAGAGGTTCACGCCGGCGATCAGCACCTGGGCGACGGCGAAGCTGAGCGCGTTCAGCAGGTGGGTCGGTCGGTTGAAGCGCAGCCGCAGGTACTCGGGCACGCTGCGGACCTTGGACCCGTAGTAGAAGGGCATCATCACGATGCCCAGAAAGACCATCGCCGGCACCGCGCCGATCCAGTAGTAGTGGACCGTCATGACGCCGTACTGGGCGCCGTTCGCCGCCATGCCGATGATCTCCAGCGCACCCAGGTTCGCGGAGACGAACGCGAGGCCGGTCACCCAGGCCGGCAGGGAGCGGCCGGAGAGGAAGAAGTCGACGCTGGTCCGGATCGCCCGCCGGGCGGCGAAGCCCACCCCGAGGACGGTGACGAAGTACAGCGCAAGGATCAGGTAGTCCAGCCCGTTCATATTGAGCCGCAGACCGCCGCCGTCCATCCCGTCACCCCTCGTCCCGACGTTGACACCGGATTCGATGCGCGCGCCCTATTACCCGCTCCGCGAGGTTTCATGCCTGCACGTCCGCTCCGCTGCGTTCGCGCCCGCTCGGGCGGCTTGGCCTTCGGCGTGCGACTGGCCGGTCTCGAGCACTCAGCCGCCACCCCTCAGGGACGCCGAGGGGCGCCCCGGCCGGCAGGCCGGAGCGCCCCGTCGATCGATACGCCTCAGCGACCCAGTACGCGGTCCAGGAAGTCCCGGTAGTTGCGGACGGCCATCCGCAGCTGCTCGGTGTCCGCCGAGCCGGCGTCCTGCCACCCGCCCAGGGTGTTCTTCTGCGCGGCCAGTGCCGAGGCGAGAGCCTGGATGGCCTCCTCCACGAGGGCTTGCGCCTCACCGGCCGCGGCGTGCGGATCGTCGACGAAACGCAGCTGCACGTCCCGCCAGCGGTCCCGGAATCCCTGTGCGGTGTCCCCGTCGAGGAGCGTGGCCGGTTCGGCGGCGACTGTCGAACCGGCGGGCCGCGACGTCCCGGCGGATTCCAGGGAGGCGCCGGCCGCCCCGGTGGTGACCGGTTCGGCGTCGGCGTCCGGGTCGACCATCTCCGGAGACGCGCTGCCATAGCCGGCCGCGCCCGCGGTCGCCGCGTCGGGATCGCCGGCCCAGTCGGTCAGGTCGCCGCGCCGCTCGGGCGCACCGTCCGTGCTGTCCGCGGCGACGACGGTGCCCGCGGAGGTCTCGGTGTCCGCGCGCCGGCCGTCGCCGTTCAGGTCGGCGTCCTCGTCGGTCGCCGGTGCGGCGTCCCGGTCGGTCTCCGGAACGCCGTCACGGCGGTGCAGTTCGGCGGTGGGGTCGGCGCGCAGACCCTCCCGCTCGCCGTCCTCGGCGCCGTCGCCCGGCTGGGCGGTCCGCTCGGCCCGCGGATCCGGCTGGTCCTGCGGGTTCGGGCTCGCCAGTGCGGACGCCGCCACCGCGTCGGCCACCGTGGTGGCGCCGAAGGCGGTCGGGAGCGGCCCCGGCTCGTGGAAGCCACCCTCGTCGTCGGGCCGGTTCCGGCGGTCGGTGTCGTCGGCCCGGTCGTCGTCGGCCCACTCGTCGTCGGTCCGGTCGTCGTCGGCCCGGTCCTGGAACGCTCCCGGGTCGGTGCCGTTGGCCCGCTCGTGGTCGGTGGCCGGGTCGTGGTCAGTGGCCCGCTCGTCGTCGGTGGTCGGATCGTCGAAGGTGCCCCGGTCGTCCAGGGCGTCCTCGGGTACGTCCGAGCGGGCGGCCCGGTCGGCGGTCGGCGGCACCGGCACCGGTGCGGACCGGACAGCCTCCGGATGGTCGTTGCTCACCTGCTGCTCTTCGTGGCGCATCGGTGGCCTCCTCAGCGGCTCGTGGCGTCGTGCGGAGTGTCCGGGTGGGAACCCTGTTCGGTCGTGCGCTGACCGACCGGCTCCTCGCCGAGCAGGTCGGCGAAGAGAGCCCGGTAGTGCACGACCGCCTGGCGCAGCTCCTCGGTGCTCGCCTCGCCCCGGGAGTTGCGGAGGTGGATCTCGTGCGCGTCCCGGTAGTTGGTCAGCGTGCGGGCGTGCTCGACGGAGAGGTGGGCGATCTGGTCGGAGAAGTCCCCGGTCGGATAGCCCTGCTCCTCGATGAGCCGGGTGACCAGTTCGTCCGCGTCCCCCACGGTCTCGCCCGGCGAGTCGATGAAGCGGATCTGGAGCTCTTCCCAGGCGGCGGCGTAACGGGCCCGCGACTCCGGGCTGAGCGGGGTGAGCGTGAGCTCGGCGTGCCGGCGTTCCCGGTCGCGCAGCTCGCGCTCCGCGGCGGACCGGCTGTCCTGCTCCTGCACCACCCGGTCGTACTCCGGCCCGAACCGGCTGCGCAGCGCGCGGCGACGGCCGATCGTCCGGACGGCCACGGCGAGCGCCGCGACGATCACCAGCACGACGAGCACGATGACGATTATCTGCGTGGGCGACATGGGCTCCTCCTTCGTCACCTGGTATTCCCTCCGCGTACTGATCGCCAATCCCGATCCGAGGCACTTTCCTCACCGGTCCTGGTCGGGTGTCGCCACAATTCGAGGCGAAAATTTGACTCATTCCAGATAACGCGCTTGGGTGGGTGGTGTCCGCCGTACGCCCCGCGAGCGACCCGGCCCGGCCACCCCGGGACCGGTCAGGCCCGCCGCACCACGCATCCGGAGGAGACCGATGAGCGACCCGCAGGCCGACAGGCCGACCCTCACCACCCGCCAGGGTCACCCCGTGCACAACAACCAGCAGCAACGGACGGTCGGCTCACGCGGGCCAGCCACGCTGGAGAACTACCACTTCCTGGAGAAGATCAGCCACTTCGACCGGGAGCGCATCCCGGAGCGGGTGGTGCACGCGCGCGGCTTCGTCGCGCACGGTGAGTTCGAGGCGTACGGGACGATCGGCGACGTGCCGGCGGCCACGTACACCCGGGCCAAACTGTTCCAGACCAGGGGCGCGAAGACCCCGGTCACCATCCGCTTCTCCACCGTCATCGGTGGCCGGGACTCCTCCGAGGCCGCCCGCGACCCGCGCGGCTTCGCGGTCAAGTTCCGCACCCAGGACGGCAACTGGGACCTGGTCGGCAACAACCTCCAGGTCTTCTTCATCCGCGACGCGATCAAGTTCCCCGACGTGATCCACTCGCTGAAGCCCGACCCGGTGACCTTCCGCCAGGAGCCGAACCGCATCTTCGACTTCATGTCCAACACGCCCGAGTCGATGCACATGCTGACCTGGCTCTTCTCCCCGTACGGCATCCCGCGGAACTACCGCACCATGCGCGGGTCCGGCGTGAACACCTACCGTTTCGTGAACGCCCAGGGCGAGGGCGTGCTGGTCAAGTTCCACTGGCTGACCCAGCAGGGCGAGCACAACCTGACCCAGGCCGAGGCGGATGCGATTCAGGCCACCGAGCTGGGCCACGCCTCGAAGGACCTGTACGAGGCGATCGAGCGCGGTGAGTACCCGCAGTGGGAGCTCAACGTGCAGATCATGAGCGACGACGAGCATCCCGAGCTGGACTTCGACCCGCTCGACGACACCAAGATCTGGCCGGAGGAGCAGTTCCCCTACCTGCCGGTCGGCATGATGACGCTCAACCGCAACATCACCGACCACCACAACGAGAACGAGCAGATCGCCTTCGGCACCGGCGTGCTGGTCGACGGGATCGACTTCTCCGACGACAAGATGCTCGTCGGGCGGACCTTCTCCTACTCGGACACCCAGCGCTACCGGGTCGGCCCGAACTACCTCCAACTCCCGGTGAACCGGCCGCGCGAGGACGTCCAGGTCAGCACCAACCAGGGCGGCGGCCAGATGTCGTACGGGGTGGACAACCGCGGTGGCAACCCGCACATCAACTTCGAGCCGTCCTCGGTGGCCGGTCTCCAGGAGGCCGACGAGTCCTACCGGGAGTACCGGCCCTTCGTCTCCGGGCACGTCATGAAGGCCCCGATCGAGCGGCAGGACAACTACGCGCAGGCCGGCCGGCGCTTCCGCGAGATGACGGACGCCGAGCGCGACGACCTGGTGCACAACCTGACCACGCTGCTGGCCCAGTGTGACAAGCACATCCAGGAGAAGATGGTCTGGCACTTCAGCCAGTGCGACGCGAGCTACGGCCGCCGCGTCGCCGAAGGGCTCGGCATCGCCGACCACGTCTGATCCGTACCGCGCCGGCACGAGCGCCCCACCGGTCACCGGTGGGGCGCTCGTCGTGCCGGGGCGCAGGCGCATTCCGCAGCGTCGATGTCGGCGCGACAGGCGGTAGTGCAACCGGGCGCGATTACGTATCCTGCCCAAGGCGCCCGCGCCGGTGCCCGGCCTGACGGCCGGGTGCGCGACCGGCGAGCGCGTTGCCCGGCGGTGCCGGCGCCCCTCCTGCCACCCCTGTACGGGCGAGGTCTGATGAGAACCCGCGACTGGCCGATCCGCTCGAAGCTGACCGCGTTGGTCGTCGCCCCGGTGACCGCGCTCCTCGCGCTGTGGATCTTCGCGACGACGTTGACGTTCGGCCCCGCCCTGAACCTGCTCTCCGCGCGCACTTTGCTGTACGACCTGGGCCGCCCCGGCGAGGTGGTCGTCACCGAGCTGCAACGCGAGCGTCGACTGTCGGTGGTGCAGCTCGCCGGCACCACCGAGCTGCCCGCCCTGGCCGAGCAGCGCCAGCGTACGGATCGGGCGGTCGCCGAGCTGCGTCGCCGGGTCGACGGGGAGGAGTTGCGCGACGCCGCCGACGAGTTGTTGGAGGACCGGGTCGACCGGCTGGTCACCGCCCTGGCGGCGTTGCCGACCGGACGGGACTTCATCGACGACGGCATGATGGACCGCGCCGGGGCCCTCGGCCTCTACAGCGGCATGGTCTCGGCAGCCTTCCAGGCGTTCTCCGCGATGGCGAATCTGAACGATCCGGCCATCAATCGACAGGCGCTGGCCCTCACCACGCTGGGCCGTTCCCGGGAGCTGCTCGGCCAGACCGACGCCATGCTGGCCGGTGTGCTGACCGCCGGGAAGTTCGCCGAGGGGGAGCACGCCCTGCTCGTGCAGGCCATCGGCAACCAGCGGTGGCTCACTGAGAGCGCGGTGGCCGACCTGCCCGAGGCCGGGCGCACCGCGTACCAGCGACTGACCGAGAGCCCGGCGTTCACCAGCCTGCGCGCGATGCAGGACGCGTTGATCGGGGCCAACGGGTCCGGTCGGCCACCGGTGGACGCGGCGTCGTGGCAGACCAGCCACGACGAGGTACAGCAGCAGTTGCGCGACTTCGAGCTGGCCGAGGCCGACGGGCTCACCGACCGTTCGGTGCCGATGGCCGTCGGGATCCTGGTCCGGCTGGCCGCCGCCGGTGTGCTCGGGCTCGCCGCCGTGGTGGTCTCGGTGCTTGTGGCGCTGCGGGTCGGCCGCACGTTGGTCCGGCGACTCAGCGGGGTCCGTACCGCCGCCCTGGAGCTGGCCGAGCACCGGCTGCCGGACGTGGTGACCCGACTGCGCCGCGGCGAGCAGGTCGACGTCGCCCGGGAGGCGCCACCCCTGGAGTACGGCAACGACGAGATCGGCGAGGTCGGGCGGGCCTTCACCGAGGTGCAGCGCACCGCCGTCCAAGCCGCCGTGGACGAGGTCACCCTGCGCCGAGGGCTCAACGAGGTGTTCCTCAACATCGCCCGGCGCAGCCAGGGCCTGGTGCACCGGCAGCTGCACCTGCTGGACCGGATGGAGCGTCGCGCCGAGGACCCGGACGAGCTGGCCCAACTGTTCCAGGTGGACCACCTGGCCACCCGGCTCCGCCGGCACGCCGAGGACCTGGTCATTCTCGCCGGTTCCGCGCCGGGCCGAGGGTGGCGCAACCCGGTCGCGATGGTCGACCTGGTGCGTGGGGCGATCAGCGAGGTCGAGGCGTACGACCGGGTGGACATCACCAGCGTGCAGCCCGTCGGCGTGCTGGGTCGGGCGGTCGGCGACATCATCCACCTGCTCGCCGAGCTGGTCGAGAACGCCACCGCCTTCTCCCCGCCGGACACCCGGGTGACCATCAGCGGGGAGCAGGTCGCCAACGGGTACGTCCTGGAGGTCACCGACCAGGGGCTGGGAATGTCCGCCGCCGCGCTGGAGAGCGCCAACACCCGGCTGGCCAGCTCGCCCGAGTTCGACCCGGCGCAGAGTGCCCGACTCGGCCTGTTCGTGGTGGCCCGGCTGGCGGCCCGGCACGCCGTCCGCGTACGGCTGCGGCCCTCCGAGGCGGGCGGCGTCACCGCCGTGGTGCTGGTCCCCACCGACCTGGTCACCACCGAGCCGCCGGCCGGCCCCGACCCGGCCACGCTGGCCGCCACCGCGGGCGACCGGCGTCTGGCCCGACCTGTGCGCCGAGGCGCGGTGCCCCGGCCCCGCGCCGGCCGTACCAGCCCAGCCGTGGCCGCGACCGCCACCGATGACCTGCCCACTCTCGCCCTACCCACGGGCCCGACGCCCGACCGCCCGTCCGCCGACGGACCGGGCGCCGGTGGGGCGGGCGCGGACGCGCCGGGCGCCAACGGCGAGTCGTCCTCCGACGGGACGATTGACGACCTGGAGGGGCTGCCCCGCCGGGTGCGACGGCGTACCCCCACCGCCCTGCCCCGGTCCACCGTCACCGACGCGCCGACGCCACGTTCGCCGGAGGAGGTACGCCGGGTGATGGCGGCTCTCCAGGCCGGCACCGCACGCGGCCGGGCCACCGTCGTCGCCCCGGGCTCGGCCGCTCGGCGCGGTGCACCCGGCACGCCCGCTCCGGCGAACCGCGCGGGCGCGACCCCGGCTGTGGCAGGCCCGGCTGTGGCAGGCCCAGCTGTGGCAGGCCCGGCTCCGGCGCCTCCGACGGCCTCCGAACCTCCGACCGCGACTGAGAGGGACGCCTAGTGCGGCAAACGACGAAGCAGAGCGCCAGCCTCGACTGGTTGCTCGACGAGTTGGTGCAACGGGTACCGGCCGCCCGGGAGGCGGTGGTGCTCTCCGCCGACGGGCTGCTGCTCGGCGCCTCGGCCGAGCTGGAGCGCTCCGACGCCGAGCACCTCTGCGCGCTCGCCGCCGGCTTCTCCAGCCTGGCCCGGGGCGCGAGCCGGCACGTGGACGGCGGTCCGGTCCGGCAGACGGTGGTGGAGATGGAGTCGGCGTACCTCTTCGTCACCGCCGCCGGGCAGGGTGCCTGCCTGGCCGTGGTGAGCGACGCCGACGCGGACATCGGCCTGGTCGCGTACGAGATGGCGATGCTGGTCATTCGCGTGGGGGAGAACCTCACCGCCGCCGCCCGACCGGTGACGGATGCCGGTGATGCGGGCTGAGCCGCCCGGCCCCCAGCACGAGTGGCTGGACGGCGACGCGGGCCCGGTGGTCCGCCCGTACACGCTCACCGGCGGCCGGGTGCGCTCGGCCGCCGACGGGTTCGACCTGGTCGCGTTCGTGCTGGCCGGCTCGGACCTCGACCTGGCGGCTCACCCGCAGCTGCCGCCGGAGCACCGGCGGCTGGTCACGTTGGCAGGTCGCCCGGTGTCGGTGGCCGAGCTGGCGGCCGAGCTGGACCTCGCGGTCGGCGTGATCCGGGTGCTGCTCGGTGACCTCCTCGCTCAGGGGCTGGTCGCGGTGCACGAGCCGCCGGCCGGCAGCGACCTTCCCGACGACGACATCCTCAAGGCGGTGGTCAGTGGACTCCGTGCGCTATGACCAGGCGGGCACCTCGGTCACCGTCCCGCTGGCACTGAAGATCCTCATCGCCGGGGGCTTCGGTGCCGGCAAGACGACGCTGGTGAGCGCGTTGAGCGAGGTTCGACCGTTGCAGACCGAGGAGGTGCTGACCGACGCCGGCGTGGGCACCGACGACATCTCCGGGGTGGAGGGCAAGTCGACCACCACGGTGGCGATGGACTTCGGCCGGATCACCATCAACGACGACCTTCAGGTGTACCTGTTCGGCACCCCCGGCCAGGACCGGTTCTGGTTCCTCTGGGACGAGTTGGCCTTCGGCGCCCTCGGCGCGGTGGTGCTCGCCGACACGCGGCGGCTGGCCGACTGCTTCCCCTCGATCGACTACTTCGAGCAGCGTGGCATCCCGTTCGTGGTGGGCGTGAACTGCTTCGAGGACACCCGTCGGTTCGAGCTGGAGACCGTACGCCGGGCGCTCGACCTGGATCCGGACGTGCCGATGGTGCTCTGCGACGCCCGGGACCGGCAGTCCGGCAAGCTGGTGTTGATCTCCCTGGTCGAGCACGTGGCCCGGCAGCGCGGTGAGCCGGTGCCGGCCGCCTGAACCGGCCCCGCCGCGGGCGGGCGGCCTGGCGTCGGCCCGCCGACGCGGGATCGGCGGGCCGATCCGGTCCTCGGAAAGCCGGTTAGCGGGTCGGCTTCGCGGGCAGCTCTGGTTGGATCTACTCCAGGATGCCGGCAAAGGGGTGCAGCGTGACTGGTCAGGGCGAGATCGTCCACATCGGGGGTTACACCGCGCAGAGCGGAGGGCGGGGAAGCGGCATCGTCGCCGCCCACCGGGACCCGGCCACCGGGGCGCTGACCCCCCTCGGCACGGTGGCGGTCACGCCGTCACCGTCGTTCCTCGTGCGGCACCCCACCCGTCCGGTGCTCTACGCGGTGAACGAGCTGACCGACGGGGAGGTCAGCGCCTGGCAGGTCGGGCCGGACGGCGCGCTGGACGCGCTCGGCAGTCGGTCGACCGGCGGCGCCGAGCCCTGTCACCTGGCGGTGCTGCCCGACGGTGACCACCTGGTGGCGGCCAACTACGGCGGCGGCAGCGTCGCGGTCTTCCCACTCGACGCCCAGGGCGTGCCCGGCGAGCGCACCGATCTGGTGGTGCACGAGGGGCACGGCCCCGACCCGGAACGCCAGGACCGGGCGCACGCCCACATGGTCTCCCCGGGCCGGGGCCGGGAGCCGCTGCTCGCGGTGGACCTCGGCACCGACTCGGTCTACCGGTACGACCTGGACGGCGCGAGCGGGCGGCTGGTGCCGCGCGGTCCGCGGATGCGGACGGCGCCCGGCACCGGGCCCCGGCACCTGGCCCGCCATCCCGACGGCCGGCGCTGCTATCTGGTCGGCGAGCTGGACGCCTCGGTCACCGCGTACGAGGTGACCGACGAGGGGGCACTGCACCAGCGTGGCCGGGTCGAGGCGAGTGAGCGAGCGGGCCACGTCCAGCCGTCGGAGGTCGCGGTCGACCCGGACGGCCGTTTCCTCTACGTCGCCAACCGCGGGGTCGGCACCATCGCTGTCTTCGACCTGGCCGGTGAGCTGCCCGATCTGGTGGCCGAAGTGGACACCGGCGGTGAGTGGCCGCGACACTTCGCCCTCATCGGGGAGCACCTGTACGTGGCCGACGAGCGGGCGGACATGGTGCGGGCCTTCCGGCGGGACGCGAGCACCGGCATCCCGGCCCCGGTCGGCGAGCCCGTCCCGGTGGCGAGCCCGACCTGCGTGCTGCCGTGAGTCGGTCGGCGGCGGGACCGGACGTGAGAGGGAAACCGGTTTGGCAACGCCGTGGGGCCGCCTCGTCACACTCTGTTGCTAATTGGTGATCAACTGTTTCTCCTGCGTAACTTTAGTCCGAACGGATGTGGCAGAGACGGCACCTAATACGCAAGATGGTCAGCGTGTCAGCAGGCCGCCATCGCATGCGTACAAAACTTCATCTAGCAGCCGCCGCCGCGACGGCGACGGTTCTCGTCGTCACCACCGGCGTCTGGTTCGGCTATAAGGAGCTGGTCCAGCCCAGCTGTTCGGGAGAGATCCGACTCGCCGTGGCGGTCGCCTCCGAGCTGGCGCCCGCCGTGGACGCCGCCGCGTCCCAGTGGGTCAAGGACGGCGCCGCGGTCGGCCCCACCTGCATCCGGGTGGACGTCTCGGCGTCCGACCCGGTCGACGTGGCCGCCGTGGTGGCCGCGAAGCACGGTGCCGTGCTGGCCGGCGTCGGCCAGGCCAGCGGCACGGCGGTCACTCCGGACGTCTGGGTGCCGGACTCCTCGACCTGGCTGCTGCGACTGAAGAAGGACGCCACGGCGTTCGCGCCCACCAACGGCGCCTCCATCGCGCGCAGCCCCGTCGTCGTGGCGATGCCCGAGCCGGTGGCCACGCGGCTGGGCTGGCCCAACGCCAAGTTCACCTGGGCCGATCTGCTCAAGCAGGTCAACAGCAGCAAGCCGCTGCGTACCGGCATCGTCGAGCCGACCCGGGACGCGGCCGGCCTGTCCGGCCTGCTCTCGCTGACCACGGCCGCCAGCGGTGCCGGCGGGGACGCCCAGCGCAACACCGTCGGCGCGCTTCGGGCGCTGGCCACGGGTCGCTCCTCGCTCCGCAACGACCTGCTGGCCCGCTTCCCGACCGCCACGGACCCGACGTCCATCGCGAGCGCGCTCGGTGCGGCGGCGCTCTCCGAAGAAGACGTGATCGCCTACAACAGCAAGAAGCCCCCGGTGCCGCTCGCCGCGCTCTACATGGAGCCGGCCCCGATGCCGCTGGACTATCCGTACGCGGTGCTGCCCGGCATCGAGCCGACCAAGGCGGCGGCGGCAAAGGTGCTGTTCGAGCTGCTCACCGCCCCGAAGTTCCGCGACCGGCTGGCGGCGCAGTCGCTGCGCGGTCCGGACGGCAACTGGGGTGCCGGCTTCAACGCGCCGCAGGGCGCCCCGAGCCCGGCCGGCGGCGCGTCGACCGCCCCGGCGGCCGGCGGCACCGCGGCGGGCGGCCTGGACCCGGCCGCGATACAGCGTGTCGTCTCCAGCTGGTCGATCGCCACCCAGTCGGGTCGGATGCTCGCCGTCATCGACGTCTCCGGCTCGATGAAGGACCTGGTGCCCAGCGCAAACAACCGCAGCCGGGAGGAGGTCACCGTGGACGCGGCCCGCCGCGGCCTGGGACTCTTCGACGACTCCTGGTCCATCGGCCTGTGGACCTTCTCCACCAAGCTGGTCGGCAACCGGGACTACCGGCAACTGGTCCCGATCGGGCCGCTCTCCGGCCAGCGGGCGCAGTTGGAGGGGGCACTCGCCACCATCAAGCCGTCCAGCGGTGACACCGGCCTCTACGACACCATGCTGGCCGCGTACCAGGCGGTGCAGGAGGACTGGCAGCCCGGCCGGGTCAACTCCATCGTGCTGTTCACCGACGGCAAGAACGAGGACGACAACGGCCTCAGCCAGGGGCAACTGCTCGCCAAGCTCAAGCAGGTCGCGGACCCGGAGCGGCCCGTGCAGGTCATCATGATCGGTATCGGCGAGGGCGTCAGCAAGACCGAGTTGGAGTCGATCACCAAGGTGACCGGTGGCGACGTCTTCGTCACCAAGGACCCGAACGAGATCGGCAGCATCTTCCTCACCGCCATCGCGCGCCGCCCCCCGGCGCCGCGCTGACCGGCCGCACAGCAGGAGAAACCCGCCGTACCGCGTCAGCCGGTACGGCGGGTTCCTTTTATGGCCGCAGGGTTGAAGAAAAGTGACGGCAATACGTCGGAAGCAATCGGCAGCCATAGTTATCAAGGCAGGATGTCGACGTGTCCCGGCATCGTCCGTCCGCCTCCGGTCCGACTCGTCGGCCGGGGCCGTCCTGAGCAGAGTGGGAGGGCCGGTGACCGCGGCGACACTGTTGACCCCCGCCAGCACCTCGGCGACGCCGGAGGGCCCGCCGAGCGGGCTGGTGGCCCGCGCCGACGAACGGTCCTACGTCCGGGTCCTGGTCGTGCTGGACACCACAATCCTCATCATCGCGCTGCTCGTCGGGTACGTCGGCCGGTTCGGGGACGAGGAGCCGGTCGGCTCCAAGATCCCGTACGTGCTGGTGGCGCCGGGGTTGGTCCTGGCCTGGCTGATCTCCCTCAAGGCGCTCGGTTGCTACGACGACCGGGTCGTCGGCTACGGGGCGGACGAGTACCGGCGGGTCAGCTCGGCGAGCCTGCGGTTGGCCGGCGCGATCGCGATCGCCGGCTACATCGCCGACGTCGGCGTCTCCCGTGGTTTCCTCGGCATCTCGTTCGCGGTCGGCACGGTCGGGCTGGAGGTGACCCGGTTCGTCGCGCGCAAACGCCTGCACCGGGCCCGCTCGAAGGGCACCGGCTGGTCCCGCAAGGTGCTCGTGGTCGGCGACACCGCACACGTCCTGGAGTTGGTGCACACCCTGCGCCGGGAGCCGTACGCCGGCTATCAGGTGGTCGGCGCGTGCATCCCCGACGCGCTGCTCGCGCCGGTGGCCCAGCGGCTCGGTGACGTGCCGGTGGTGGGATCGTTCCGGGGCATCCCGGAGGCCGCCACCGCGATCGGCGCGGACACGGTCGCGGTGACCGCCTCCGGTGAGCTGACGGCGGCCCGACTGCGTCGGCTCGGCTGGCAGCTGGAGGGGACCGGCGTCGACCTCGTCGTGGCGCCCGCGCTGACCGATGTGGCCGGCCCACGGATCCACACCCGTCCGGTCGCCGGGCTGCCCCTGATCCACGTCGAGGCGCCCGAGTTCCGTGGTGCGCGCAAGCTGGTCAAGGGGTTCGTCGACCGGTCGGCGTCGTCGCTGGCGTTGGCGCTGCTGCTGCCGCTGATCGCGGTCATCGCGTTGGCCATCAAACTGGACAGCCGGGGGCCGGTGCTCTTCCGGCAGGTCCGGGTGGGTCGGGGCGGCCAGGAGTTCGGCGTGTTCAAGTTCCGGACGATGGTGGTCAACGCCGACGCGCTGCTCACCGAGCTGGCGACCCGCAACGAGACCGACGGCCTGATGTTCAAGATGCGCGACGACCCTCGGGTGACCCGGGTCGGCCGGCTGCTGCGCAAGTGGTCGCTGGACGAGCTGCCGCAGCTGGTCAACGTGCTGCTGGGCCAGATGAGCCTGGTCGGGCCGCGTCCGCCGCTGCCCTCGGAGGTGGCCCGCTACGACGGTGACGTGGCCCGGCGGCTGCTGGTGAAGCCCGGCATGACCGGGCTGTGGCAGGTCAGCGGTCGATCCGACCTGAGTTGGGAGGACGGCATCCGACTCGATCTCTACTACGTGGAGAACTGGTCGCTCGCCGCCGACCTCACCATCCTCTGGAAGACCGCCGGCGCGGTGCTGAACAGCCGCGGCGCGTACTGACCGCCGCCGCTCACGCCTGCGGGCCGGTCCAGTCCAGGCAGACCACCACGGCATCGTCGACGAGGTCGCCGGCCACGAACGCGCGCAGGTCACCGATCAGCGACCGCACGGCGTCCAGTGGCTCCATCGGGCCCGTCCGGCGCAGGAACCGGTCCAGTGCCGTCTCGCCGTAGCGCACGTTCTTCCCGGTGGCCTCCACCACGCCGTCGCTGACCACGAAGAGCCGGTCGCCGCGTTCCAGCGTGAACGTCTGCTCGTGGTAGTCGGTCGCCTCGAACATGCCGAGCGGGAACTGCGCCTCCAGCGGTTGCTCGGTGACCTCTCCGCCCCGCAGCAGGACGAGGCGTGGCGAGCCGGCGTCCACCACGCTCATCGTCCCGGAGCGCAGGTCCAGCTCCATCAACAGCACGGAGAGGTGCCGCTTGCCCCGGTACTCGTCGTAGATGGCCTGGTCGGCGAGGGCGGCCTGATCACCCAGACTGAGGCCGGCCCGGCGGGCGTTGCGCAGCGCGTGGGTGGCCAGCGACGTGAGCAGGGACGCCGCGACACCCTCACCGGTCCCGTTGACCGTGGAGAGCCAGAGACGCTGCCCGTCGTCGGCCCAGTCGAAGCTGTCGCCCCGCACGGCGTACGCCGGCTCCAGCTGCCCGGCCAGGCTGAACGAGGGTCGGATCCGGCTGCGGCCGGGGAGCAGGTCCCACTGCATCTCGGCGGCCAGGGTGAGCCGCTGGCTGCGCCGCGCGACGCGGTAGACGTCGGTGCCGGCGGAGACGGCCGCCAGCTCGTGCGCGAGCGCGGTGGCGACGTCGGCCAGCTCGCCGAGCACTGCCGGGTCGTCGGCCACCGGCGCGAGACGCAGGACGCCCCGCCGTTCGCCGCGCATGCTGACCGGCACCCAGGCGGTGCCGTCGACCAGCAGGGGCACCTGGTGGTCGAAGGCCCGCCAGGCGGGGTGTCCGGCGTCCCGGATGGAGTCACCCTCGGTGAGTGGCAACAGCTCCGAGAGGCGGTAGTCGACCTGGTACAGCTCCGCTTCGGTGATCCCGTACGCCTCTTTGAAGATCTTCCCGATGCTGCCCACGAGAAGGTCGGCGGGTGTCTCGTTCAGGGTACGACGTGCCCGATTGACCGGTTTACTCATCAGGCCTCCTTGATCAAAGCTCGACTACCAGTGGCTTCGGAGTAGTCTCGGGCCACCATGGCCGAAGAACACGGTCCACCGGACCCTGCGACGAGTATGGCTGCCGCGTTGGACGCGGCGGCGGGAGCCCTGCTGGGCGTATGGGATTCCGCCCGCGAGGCGACCGCCAGCCGGGTCTCCGGAGCCCAACTACGGGCTGTGATGGTGGTCGAGCAGCACGACGGGATCAACCTACGCCAGCTCGCCACCCGCCTGGACATGTTGCTCAGTTCCGCCAGCCGACTCTGCGACCGGTTGGTCGCGGCCGGCATGCTGGAGCGCGAGCCGGGTCGCTTCGACCGGCGGGAGATCTCCCTGCACCTCACCCCGGAGGCCCGTCGACTCCTCGCGGAGCTGCGCGCCGACCGGCAGAAGCGAATTGCCACAGTGCTGGCGGCGATGACTCCGGCGGGCCGTACCGCCCTGGTGAGCGGGATGCGGGAGTTCGACGAGGCCGCCCGCCGGCAGCAGGCGCGAAGCGGCTCGGCGCCGGATGACGGGGACCGGCCGCCTGGGCGAGACGACTGGCCGGACGACGCGGACCCGCGGGATCCGGACCGGCCCACCGGGCCGGCGGGGGACTCGTCGGAGCGCCCGGAGCGGTCGACCCGAACGGTGTGGCAGACCGGCCCCGAGCGGGCGGTGGGCACGCCGCGCGAATGGCCCACCGGTGAGCCGCCGGTGGCCCGGACCGCCTGACTCAGGCCGGCGCCGACGCGCACACCGCCAGCACGGCGATGTCGTCGTGAGCCTGCCCGCCCAGCCACTCGTCCACCACCTGGAGCAGCCTGTCGACCAGCGCGGCCGGAGGCAGCCCGGCCGCTGCGGCCAGTGCGGCGCGCAGCCGGTGCGCGCCGAACTTCTCGGCGTGGACCGGGCCGCCGTTCGCCTCGGTCACCCCGTCGGTGTACGCGAGGAGCAGGTCGCCCGGGTCGAGGTGCACCCGGGCGTCGGCGAACCGGGCGTCGGCCAGTGCGCCGACCGGCATCCCGCCGACCGGAACCGGGACGACCGAACCGGCGGCGGTGACCAGCAGCGGCGCGGGGTGCCCGCCGCCGGCGATCCGGATGTCCACCCCCGCCGCCCCGCGCTCCAGTGACCCGAGCAGCAGGGTGGTGAGCTGGCTGCGCCGTGCGGCCGTCGGGCGCGTCGAACAGGGTGCGGTTGAGCAGGTGGATCAGCTCCAGCGGTCGCTGCCGCCGGGCACGGTCGGCAGCTCCGGCGGGAGCAGGCTGGTCTGCAACACCCGGGCCAGGTGGGCCTGCTCGCCGTACAGCTCGGCGGCGGCCAGCGCCGCGCCGGCCCGCGCGGCGAACTCGCGGGCCAACTCGACGTCGCGTGGGTCGAAGCCGGCCCGGCCGGCACGGCGGACCAACAGCAGTGCACCGGCTGACCCCCCGGGACCGGGCATCGGGCTGACCAGCAGCGCGCCCGGCCGGCCGAACCCGGGTGGGAGCACGGCGCTCAGGTCCGCGGCCTCGGCGTCCCGCCAGCGGCTCGGCTCGGTGGGTACGCCGTCGACCGCCCCGCAGGTGCCGGCCGTGGTGCTCGGCGTCGAAGCTCTCGGTGCCGTCCCGCACGGCCCGGACCGGTGCCGCCACCGGGCACTCGGACAGCTCGACGTCCGCGACGATCTCCGGGAGCAGCTGGGCTGCCCGGGCGTTGACGAGGGTGACCCGGCCGGTCTCGTCGGTCGTCAGCACGGCCTCGGCGAGCCCGTCGAGCAGCTCGCGGGCCAGTGGCGAGTCGGCCGGCAGCGCACCGCCGCCGCGTTGGCGGGTCGGTGGTCGCGACGCCTGCCAGTCGCCGCCGACCGGACCTGCGATGCCGCCCCGTCGGGTCGTGGTCACCGCCCGACGCTGCCGGGCGTCCGACGACCTGTACGCATGCTGCTCCTGCGCTCCTCGCCTGCCGATAGTTGCTCGACGGCAAGCGTACCGAGCCGCACCGACGCACGCCCGGAGCGCGTCAGCCGGAGCGGTTCAGCCAGCCTGCGGGGCGGGCGACGATCCGCCGTACCACCGAGCCGGCCGCGCCCACGGCGGCGGCCTCCGGACCGAGGGTCGAGGGCCGGACCGTGACCGGTGACCAGGCGGCGGTGAGCACCCGGGCCGCGATCTCGGCGAGCACCGGCGGGCACAGCCAGGGCGCCAGCGGGGCGTACCCGCCGCCGAGCACCACGGTGTCCAGGTCCAGCAGGTTGACCACGCCGGCCACCGCCACCCCGAGTGCCGTACCGGCGTCGTGCAGCGCCCGTAGCGCGTCCGGGTCACCGGCCTCGGCCAGCTCGGCCAGTCGCGCCGTCGCGGTGTCCGCGGGAAGCTCCGCCCGTACCAGCCCGGCGCCGGCCACGATCGCCTCCTGACCGGCGTACTGCTCCAGGCAACCCTGCCCTCCGCAGCGGCACGGACGGCCCTCGGGGTGGACCGGGAGGTGGCCGATCTCGCCGCTCCAGCCGCGTACGCCGCGGAACAGCGCGCCGTCCAGGACGATCCCCGCGCCGATGCCGACCTCGCCGGAGATGTGCAGGAAGCTCGCCGGGCCGGGCGGCCGGGAGTGCAGCTCGCCGAGCGCCGCGAGGTTGGCCTCGTTGTCCACCACCAGGGCCGGGATGCCGGGCACCTGTTCGGTCAGGGGCGGGTGCCTGCTGAGCAGTTCGGGCACCGCGACGTCCCGCCAGCCGAGGTTCGGCGCGAGCCGGACCAGGCCGGCGTCGTCCACCAGGCCGGGTACGGCGAGCGCGGCTCCGGCCAGGGTGAGGCCCTGCCGGGCCGCGTCGGCGCGGGCCTGCCGGGCCAGGTCGACGAGGCGGGCCAGCGCGTCGGCGGGGGCGACCGGGCGCAGGTCGGCCCGGTGCACGGTGCGGTGCCGGACCTGGCCGGCGAGATCGACGACGCACACCGTCAGGTAGTCGACGTTGACCTCCAGGCCGAGCCCGGCCGGGCCCTGGTCGGCCAGGACCAGCCCCCGGGCCGGGCGGCCGGCGCCCGCCCGGGGCGCCGGGTCGGCCTCGCTGACCAGTTGGCCCGCGAGCAGGTCCTCGACCACCGCCGAGACGGTGGCGCGGGTCAGGCCGGTGGCGGTTGCCAGGTCGGCCCGGGACGGGGGACGCTCGGCGGCGGCGATCCGGCCGAGAACCAGGGCGAGGTTGAGCTCGCGGAGGCTGCCCTGACGGGCTGCGCCGGCCGGGGCGTGGGTGGGGCTCACCCCTTGACAGTGCCATAGGGCGGGCAAATAATTCAATCGCTGAACAAATACCTGACACCACCACCCCGGAGGTTGCTCATGGCACCCCGTCCCACCCCCGCCGACAAGTTCTCCTTCGGGCTCTGGACCGTGGGCTGGCAGGCCCGCGACCCGTTCGGCGACGCGACCCGTCCCGAGCTGGACGCCGTCGAGGCGGTGCACCGGCTCGCCGAGCTGGGCGCGTACGGCATCACCTTCCACGACGACGACCTGATCCCGTTCGGGGCCGACGCCGCCACCCGCGATCAGCGCATCGCGCGGTTCCGCAAGGCGCTCGACGAGACCGGCCTCGTGGTGCCGATGGTCACCACCAACCTCTTCACCCACCCGATCTTCAAGGACGGCGGCTTCACCAGCAACGACCGCGACGTCCGCCGGTTCGCGCTGCGCAAGGTGCTGCGCCAGGTCGACCTGGCCGCCGAGCTGGGCGCCAGCACCTTCGTGATGTGGGGTGGTCGCGAGGGCTCCGAGTACGACGTCGCCAAGGACGTCCGCGCCGCCCTGGACCGTTACCGCGAGGCGGTGGACCTGCTCACCCAGTACGTCATCGACAAGGGCTACACCATGCGGTTCGCCCTGGAGCCCAAGCCCAACGAGCCGCGCGGCGACATCCTGCTGCCCACCATCGGGCACGCGCTCGGCTTCATCTCCCAGCTGGCCCACCCGGAGATGGTCGGTCTCAACCCGGAGGTCGGCCACGAGCAGATGGCCGGGCTCAACTACGCCCACGGCATCGCCCAGGCGCTCTGGCAGGGCAAGCTGTTCCACCTGGACCTCAACGGCCAGCGCGGCATCAAGTACGACCAGGACCTGGTCTTCGGCCACGGTGACCTGATGAACGCGTTCGCCCTGGTGGACCTTTTGGAGAACGGCAGCCCGAACGGCGGGCCGACCTACGACGGCCCCCGGCACTTCGACTACAAGCCCTCCCGCACCGAGGACATGGACGGTGTCTGGGCCTCCGCGGCGGCCAACATGAGCACCTACCTGCTGCTCAAGGAGCGGGCCGCGGCGTTCCGCGCCGACCCCGAGGTCGTCGAGGCGCTCGCCGCCAGCAAGGTCGACGAGCTGAACACGCCGACGCTCGGCGACGGTGAGGGCTACGAGGAGTTCCTGGCCGACCGGTCCGCGTTCGAGGACGTCGACGTGGACGCGGTGGCCGCGCGGGGCTTCGCCTTCGTCCAGCTCAACCAGCTCGCCGTCGAGCACCTGCTCGGCGCTCGCTGAGGCCCCGCCATGCCGTTGGTCGCAGGCGTTGACTCGTCCACCCAGTCCTGCAAGGTGGTCATCCGGAACGCGGAGACCGGCGCCCTGCTCCGGCAGGGCCGGGCACCGCACCCGGACGGCACCGAGGTCGACCCGGAAGCCTGGTGGCAGGCGCTGCGCAGCGCCGCCGACGAGGCCGGCGGGCTGGCCGACGTCGCGGCGGTCTCCGTCGCCGGCCAGCAGCACGGCATGGTCTGCCTCGACGAGGCGGGCCGGGTGGTGCGCCCGGCCCTGCTGTGGAACGACACCCGCTCCGCCGACGCCGCCGCCGACCTCATCGAGGAGGCCGGCGGCGGCTCGGAAGGGCGGCGGTTCTGGGCCGAGGCCACCGGCAGCGTGCCGGTGGCGAGCTTCACCATCACCAAGCTGCGCTGGCTGGCCCGGCACGAGCCGGATCTGGCCGCACGGGTGGCGGCCGTCTGCCTGCCGCACGACTGGCTGACCTGGCGGCTGGCCGGTGCGCCGGGGCTGGCGGGGCTGCGGACCGACCGGGGTGACGCCAGCGGCACCGGCTACTGGTCCCCGTCCACCGGTTCCTACCGTCCGGACCTGCTGGAACGGGCCTTCGGTCGGCAGCTCGTGGTGCCCGAGGTGCTGGGCCCGGCCGAGTCGGCCGGCACGCTGGCCGACGAGCTGGGTGGGGGCGGCGCGCTGCTCGGCGCGGGCACCGGCGACAACGCCGCCGCCGCGTTCGGCGTCGGCGCCGGTCCCGGTGACGTGGTCGTCTCGATCGGCACCTCCGGCACGGTGTTCAGCGTGGCCGACGTGCCGGCCGCCGACGAGAGCGGCGCGGTGGCCGGCTTCGCCGACGCGTCGGGCCGCTTCCTGCCGCTGGTCTGCACGCTCAACGCCGCCCGGGTGCTGGACGCCGCCGCCACGATGCTGGGCGTCGACCTGGACGAGCTGGCCGAGCTGGCGCTCTCCGCGCCGGCCGGCGCGGACGGGCTGGTCATGGTGCCCTACCTGGAGGGTGAGCGGACGCCCAACCGTCCGCTGGCCACCGGCGCGGTGCACGGGCTGACCCTGCGCACGTCGACCCGCGCGCACCTGGCCCGGGCCGCCGTGGAGGGCATGCTCTGCGCGCTCGCCGACGGCCTGGACGCGCTTACCGCGCAGGGCGCCACCGTCCGCCGGGTCATCCTCGTCGGCGGCGGGGCACGCTCGGCCGCGGTCCGCCGGATCGCACCGCAGGTCTTCGGCTGCCCGGTGGTCGTTCCGCCCGCCGGGGAGTACGTCGCCGACGGCGCCGCCCGCCAGGCCGCCTGGGTCGCCCTCGGCGGTCCGACCCCGCCGCAGTGGGAGGTCAAGGGCACCGAGGAGTACGCGGCGGAGCCCGTCCCCGCCGTCCGTGACCAGTACGCCGCCGCCCGCGGGTTGGTCCTCGACCGCCGCTGAGCGTCGGAGTCGACGCGGGTGGGAGCCGACCGGCACCCACCCGCGTCGCGACTTGCGTACCGGAGTCTGGTTGGCTGCCCGTCATGAGCGTGACCAGTGGCGGGCCCGGCCAGCGCCGGAGTGGCCGGGGCGGCGGCCGGGCGCACCGGCTGTACAGCGTCGTGGTGTTCGTGCTGCTCGCCTCGCTCGACAACGTGGCGATCGGGCTCGTCCCACCGCTCTACAAGCCGATCGCCGGCGCGTTCGACGTGTCGGGGCGGCTGCTCGGGCTGGTCACCGCCGTCAGCTTTCTGGTCAGCGCGGTGGCCGCGGTCGGCTGGGCGTACGTCGGGGACCGGAGCAACCGCAAACCGCTGCTCATGGTGGGCACACTGCTCTGGGCGGCGGGCACCGGCGGCAGCGCGCTCGCCGGCGGGTACCTCACGTTCCTGGCCGCCCAGCTCGTCGCGGCGGTCGGTCTCGGTGCGGTCGGCTCGGTGGGCTTCTCGGTGGTCACCGACCTGATCTCGCCGACCCGGCGCGGGTTGGTGATGAGCTTCTGGGGGCTCTCCCAGGGCGTCGGCACGCTCGCCGGCACGCTGTTCGGCGGGCTGCTCGGCGCGGCCGACTGGCGACGGCCGTTCCTGCTGCTGACCGGGGTGGGCCTGGTCGCCACCCTGGCGTACCTGTTCACCTACGACGTCCGGCGCGGCCAGAGCGAACCGGAGCTGGCCGACGCGCTGGACGCCGGCGCGGACTACGACTACCGGATCAGTCGGGCCGACGTGCCGAGGATCCTGGCCCGGCGTACCAACCGGTGGCTGATCCTGCAGGGCCTGACCGCGCAGGCGGCGTTCGGCTCGCTGGTCTGGCTGCCGGTGCTGTTCGCCGAACGGGCCGAGGCCCAGGGCTACTCGGAGTCGACCGCGGTGGTGGTGGGCAGCGTCTTCGCCACGCTGTTCCAGCTCGGTGGGGTGCTCTCCATCGTGGGTGGGCTGGTCGGCGACGCGGTGCAGCGGCGTACCCCGGGGGGTCGGGCCCTGGTCGCGGCGGTCGGCATCCTCGCCGCGCTGCCGTTCTACCTGGTGCTGTTCTTCGTGCCGGTGACCATCGACGTGCCCGACGGCGGCAGCGCCGGCGCGGTGGTCGGCGCGGTGCTGTCCAGCGTGGTCACCGAGCCGTCGGTCGGACTCAGCCTGCTCACCGCCGTGGTGGCGCTCGCGTTGACCTCGGCGAACTCGCCGAACTGGTTCGCGCTGATCGCCGACGTGAACCCGCCGGAGCACCGGGGGACCGTCTACAGCCTCGGCAACCTGGTCAACGGGGTCGGCCGGTCGGCCGGCAACGGGCTGGTCGGGGTCGCCTTCCAGGGTCTTCGCGCGGCCTTCCCGCCACCGCTGAACTTCGCCGTCGGGCTGGCCGCGTTCCAGCTCTTCTTCATTCCCACCGGCATCATGTACTGGCTCGCCTCGCGTACCTCACCGGCGGACATCGACAACGTGCACGACCTGCTGCACACCCGAGCCGACCGCCTCTGACGGGCCCTCGCCCCGTACCCGCGCCGGCTCGTTGGCTGGTTGTTCCGGAGCGGCCTGGACCTCCTTCTCATCACCCGATCATCGGGCGGCCGCCAGGTCCGCGTAGTGCCAGCGCCGCCTTTGCTCTGCTTCAACCCACGCAACACATAAGGGCACCGACTGTCGCCTCGGTTGAAGCAGAGCAAAGGACGTGATGCGCAGCGGTCCCCGTCCCCGACCCCCCCCCACCGGCCCGGCGCTGGAAAGCGGTGGGGCGGTGGGGCGGACTCCATTCAAACGGCAGCGGAGCAGGCCGCGGCGGCGGGAGAGGGCTGGACCGGACCGGTCAGCCGCGGAGCCAGACCGTGACGTCGGTCGGGACCGCGCCGTGGTCGTCCAGCGATGCGCTCGCGGCGAGCACCTCGGCGCCGGCCGGAACCGGCACCGGAGCGTCGCCGAAGTTGGTAAGCACCGTCAGCTCGCCGTTGCGGAAGGTCAGCACCTCGTCGTTGGAGGACAGCCACTCCAGCGTGCCCCGGCCCAGGCCGTGGGCACGGCGCAGACGCAGCGCCGTGCGGTACAGCTCGTACGTCGAGCCGGGCACGTCGCGCTGCCGGTCCAGCGCGTACTCCGCCCAGGACGGGGGTTGCGGCAGCCAGCTGGCGTCGGTGGGCCCGAAGCCGTACGACGGGGCGTCGGCCTCCCACGGGATCGGCACCCGGCAGCCGTCGCGGCCCCGCTGGGTGTGCCCGCTGCGCGCCCAGGTCGGGTCCTGCCGGGCCTCGTCGGGCATCGTGGTGTGCTCGGGCAGGCCCAGCTCCTCGCCCTGGTAGAGGTACGCCGAGCCGGGCAGGGCGAGCATCAGCAGGGTGGCCGCCCGGGCCCGGCGCAGGCCGAGCGCGGCGTCCGGCTGCGGGTCGCCGATGCCGATGCCGTTGGGCCGGCCGCCGCCGATCGCCAGGCCGAGCCGGGAGGCGTGGCGTACGACGTCGTGGTTGGACAGCACCCAGGTCGTCGGCGCGCCCACCGAGTCGGTCGCCTCCAGGGAGCGGGTGATCACCGCGTACTGGGCCGGCGCGGTCCAGGCGGCGAGCAGGTACTCGAAGTTGAACGCCTGGTGCATCTCGTCCGGGCGGACGTAGCGGGCCAGCCGCTCGACCGGCTCCACCCACGCCTCCGCGACCAGTACCCGCTCGCCGGGGTAGCTGTCCAGGACCCGCCGCCACTGCCGGTAGATCTCGTGCACGCCCTCCTGGTCCCACATCGGCGGGCGCGGCTTGTCGATCTCGTTGCCGGAGAGGATTTCCTGGGGCTCTTGCCAGTCGGCCAGGTCGGCCTGCTTGACGAGGCCGTGCGCCACGTCGACGCGGAAGCCGTCCACACCGCGGTCCAGCCAGAACCGCAGCACGTCCAGGAACTCCTTGTGCACCTCCGGGTTGTCCCAGTTGAGGTCGGGCTGGCCGGTGTCGAACAGGTGCAGGTACCACTGGCCGGGTCGGCCGTCCGGGTCGACCGTCCGGGTCCAGGCCGGACCGCCGAAGACGCTCTGCCAGTCGTTCGGCGGCTGGTCGCCGGCCGGGCCGAGGCCGTCGCGGAAGATGTACCGGGACCGCTCCGGGCTGCCCGGCGCGGCGGCCAGCGCGGCCTGGAACCAGCGGTGCGCCGACGAGGTGTGGTTCGGCACCAGGTCGACGATCACCCGCAGGCCGCGGGAGCGGGCCTCGGCGATCAGCTTGTCCGCGTCGGCGAGGGTGCCGAACAGCGGGTCGACGTCCCGGTAGTCGGCCACGTCGTAGCCCGCGTCGGCCTGCGGGGACGGATAGAACGGGGAGAGCCACACCGCGTCCACGCCCAGCTCGACCAGGTGGTCGAGGCGGGCGGTGATGCCCGGCAGGTCCCCGATGCCGTCACCGTCGGAGTCGGCGAACGAGCGTGGGTAGATCTGGTAGATGGCGGCCTCGGTCCACCAGCCGGTGATCGGGTGACCGGAGGAGGTCTGCTGCGTCGGATCGGTGTTCAGGGTCGTCTCCCGTGTCGCGCGGTGGGTGGACTGCCGGCGGTGCTGCTGCCGGCCGCGTCGCCGCCAGCCGCCGGCCGGCGGCGGATGGTTGGGGTTCAGTGTGCCCGCGGCGGCGCGGTGGACTCTCGGACCACCAGCCGAGTGGGCAGGATCACCGATGTGTCGCCGCCGGCGGTTCGTTGACCGACGATCGGGCTCAGGTTGCGGGCCCCGAGCGGGTCGAGCAGCATCCGGGCGGCCAGCCGGCCCTGTTCGGCGGCCGGCTGGGCGATGGTGCTGAGCCCGAGCACGCCGGCGAGGTCGTGGTCGTCGATGCCGACCACGCTGACGTCCTGCGGTACGCGCAGCCCGGCGTCGCGCAGCGCGGTCATCGCGCCCATCGCCATCTCGTCGCAGGCGGCGACGATAGCGGTCGGCGGAACACCGCGGGCCAGCAGCTCGGCGGCGGCCCGGTTGCCGCCGTCGATGGTGAACGACGACTCGACGTCCAGGCTCGGATCGGGTCGCAGGCCGGCGGCCCGCAGCTCCGCCTGGTAGCCCCGGCGCCGGTCGAGGTGGGTGGTGAAGGCCAGCTCGTCGTCGGGGTCTCCGGAGATGTGCGCGATCCGCCGGTGGCCGAGGTCGAGCAGGTGGCGGGTGGCCATCCGCGCGGCCGCCACGTCGTCGATCCGTACGCACGGCCAGTTGGGCACCCTGCTCCCCGAGCTGATGGTCACGCCGGGCAGGTCCAGGGCGGCCAGCGCGGTCAGGTCCGCCGGGCGCAGCGGCGTGGCGACCAGCATCATGGCGTCGACCCGCTTGTGCAGGTTGGCGGTGCGCAGCACCCGCTGGCGGATCTGCTCCCGACCGCCCAGGTTGTAGAGCAGCAGGTCGTAGCCGGAGTGGTGCAGATACTCCTCGACCGCCTCGACGACCGTGCTGAAGAACCAGCGGGTAATCCGGGGTACGACCACCGCGACCGTGCCGGTGCGGCCACCGGCGAGCCGGGACGCGCTCGGCGAGACCGCGTAGTCGAGCTGCTCGGCGGCCGCGAGGACTCTGCGTCGGGTGGCGGCCGAGACCGTCGGCAGCCCGCGCAGGGCCCGCGAGACGGTTGCCGTGGAGACCCCGGCCAACCGGGCGACATCATCAATCTTCGTCATGCTTCCCCCGCTCGGTACCCGTCGCCCGCCGCCGCCCTCAGGGGCCAGGCGGCGGCGGGCAAGCGGGTCAGCCCTTGACGCTGCCGGCGAGCAGACCTCGCACGAAGAAGCGCTGCAGGGACAGGAATACGACGAGCGGTACAACGATCGAGACGAACGCGCCCGCGGTCAGCCGCTGCCACTCGTTGCCCCGGGTGCCGGCCATCTCGGCGAGCCGAACCGTGAGCGGGGCGGTCTCGTTGCCGCCACCGGCGAAGATGAGCGCGACCAGCAGGTCGTTCCAGACCCAGAGGAACTGGAAGATGCCGAACGCGGCCAGCGCCGGGGTGATCAGCGGCAGCACGATGGTGCGGAAGATCTTCGGGTGGGTGGCCCCGTCGACCCGGGCCGCCTCCATCAGGTCGCCGGGGAGCTGCGAGATGAAGTTGTGCAGCAGGAAGACCGCGAACGGAAGCGCGAAGCAGGTGTGTGCGAACCACACCTGGGCGAACTTCTGCTCGTCGACCAGGTCCCATGCCGGCATCAGGGTGACGCCGCCGAGGGTGACGCCGGTGGAGAAGAACTTCAGCAGCGGCACCAGGGCCATCTGCAGCGGGACGATCTGCAACGCGAAGATCGCGATGTAGAGCCAGTCCCGCCCGCGGAAGTCGATCCACGCCAGCGCGTACGCGGCCAGGGCCGCGAAGGCGAGCGGGAAGAGCACCGACGGGATGGTGATCGCCAGCGAGTTGATGAAGTAGCTGGCGAGCTGCCCGGACGACGCCGACCGCCCGAAGAGGACCTGCTGGTAGTTCTCCAGGGTGAACTGCGGGTTGGTGAAGGCCGTCCACCAGCCGGTGGTCTTGATCTCGTCCTCCGGACGGAGGGAGGAGACGAACAGGCCGAAGGTCGGGATGGTCCAGACCACCGCGATGACGATCGAGACGAGCGTGGCCGTACGGCTGTTGAGTCGCCGACGTACCCGCCCGGCGGCGGTGGACGCGGTGCCGTCGGTCTTCTGGACGCCGGCGGCGACGGTGGGCGTTGCGGTCGTCATCTCAGCCCTCCCGCTGTTGACGGAGGTTGCGGATCTGGTAGATCACGACCGGGATGACCAGGATGAAGAGGAAGACCGCGAGCGCGGAGCCCTGCCCGTTCTGGCCGTACCGGAACGCCTGGTTGTACATCTCGCTGGCGATGACGCTGGTGTCGTAGTTGCCGTTGGTCGAGGTCCGGACGATGTCGAAGACCTTGAGCGTGGCGATCGTGAGCGTCACCGCCACCACGATCAGGGCCGGCCGGATGCTCGGCATGGTGATCTGCCAGAACATCTGCCAGGGGCTGACCCCGTCGAGCCGGGCGGCCTCCACGATGTCGCCGGGGATCGCCTTGATCGCGGCGGAGAGCACCACCATGGCGAAGCCGGCCTGGATCCAGACCATGATGACGATCAGCAGCAGCGTGTTCAGGGGTGATTCCAGCAGCCACTGCTTGGGCTCGCCGCCGAGACTGGTGACGATCTGGTTGAGCAGACCGATCTGGTCGCCCTCGCCGCGGTAGGCGTAGACGAACTTCCAGATGATGCTGGCGCCGACGAAGGAGATCGCCATCGGCAGGAAGATCAGCGACTTGGCCACGGCCTCGAACCGGGCCTTGTCCACCAGGACGGCGTAGATCAGGCCGAACGCGGTCGCCACCAGCGGGACCAGAACCACCCAGACCAGGGTGTTGATCAGGACCCGGAGCATCGAGTCGTCGGAGAACATCCAGCCGTAGTTGCGCAGTCCCACCCAGCTGGTGCTGCTCCCGTCCATCAGGGAGAGCAGCACGGTGCGAATGGCCGGCACGACCAGGCCGATGGTGAGGAGCAGCAGCGTGGGCAGCAGGAAGAAGAGCGCGAAGATCCCCTCCCGTTGCCGGGGGCGGCGGGGAAGTGGAGCTCCACTCACCGAGGCGGCCACGAGCTGCGCCTCCCGTCGCCGGGCAAACCAGGCCGGGACGACGTCGAGCAGCAGGAGCAGACCGCCCACCACCACCACGAAGGCGACCAGCCCGTACATCAGCATGAGGAGCTTCGGCTGCTCATCGGCGAAGTCGAACTCCATCAACCCTCCCTTCCGGGTCCGGTTCGGCCGGTGGCCCGGCCCGCGACCGCGGGCCGGGCCACCGCCGGGATCACTTGGGCCAGCTGCTCTCGATGCCCTGGAGCACCGGGGCGGTCGCCTTGCCGTTCAGCCAGTCGACCATGCCCTTCCAGAACGTTCCCGCGCCGACGGCGGCCGGCATCAGGTCGGATCCGTCGAAGCGGAAGACGCCGGTCTTGTCCTGCAGGATCTGGACGGAGAGCTTGTCGATCGGGCTGGCGACGTTGGCGATGTCGAGCTTGTTGTTCGCCGTGACCCAGTTGCCGAGCTTCGCGCGGCTGTTGACGTACTCGGCGGAGGCCAGGTAGGTCTGCACCGCCTGCACCTCGGGACGGTCGGCGTAGGCGACGACGAACTCGCCCGCGCCCAGCACCGGCTTGCCCTTGGCCGCGTCGATGGCCGGGAAGTAGAAGGCGAACGCGTCGCCGTCCTCGGCCACCTTGGTGCCCTCGGGGAACTGGTTGGCGTAGAAGGACGCCTGTCGGTGCATCGCGCACTTGCCGGTGGTCACCGGCAGGCCCGCCTCCTGGAAGGCGGTGGTGGTGATGCTCTTGACGCCGCCGAAGCCGCCGTTCATGTACTTCTCGTTCTTGAGGATCGTGCCGGCGCGGTCCACCGCGTCGACGACCCGCGGGTCGTTGAACGGGATCGCGTGGGTGGTCCACTGGTCGTAGACCTCGGCGCCCGCCGTACGCAGGAGGACGTCCTCGATCCAGTCGGTGGCCGGCCAGCCGGTGGCGTCACCGGACTCGACGCCCGCGCACCACGGCTTCATGCCACTGGCGGCGATCTTGTCGCTCAGGGCGATGAGCTGCTCCCAGGTGGTCGGGACCTCCCAGCCCTTCTCCTTGAACGTCTTCGGCGAGTACCACACGAAGGACTTGACGTTCGCGCCGAGCGGCACGCCGTAGAGCGTTCCGTTGACGGTGCCGTACTTCAGCCAGTCGGCCGGCATGTTCTGCTCGGCCAGGGCCTTGGTGTCGGCGCCGAGGGACTTCAGCTTGCCGGCGTCCGCGAACCGCTTCACGAGGCCCGGCTGGGGCACGAAGGCGATGTCGGGCGCGTTGCCGCCGTCGACCCGCACGGGGAGCTGGGCCTCGAACTCGCCGCTGCCCTCGTACGCGATCTCGATGCCGGTGCAGTCGGTGAACTGCGACCACGACCGCTCGAGCAGGTCGGCCTCGGCGTCACGGATGGACGCGTAGATGGAGACCTTCTTGCCGTCGTGGCCCTGGTACTTCTCGTATGGGGCGCACTCCGCGGAGCCCGCCTTGTCGCTCTTCTTGTCGTCACCGGTACCGCAAGCGGTGGCGCTGAGCGCCAGCCCGAGCACACCGGCGATCACGAAGGCCTGGCGTGGTCTGGTAAAGACCGCCATGCCGTCCTCCTTCCTAGCCGGCGTGGTCTCCGCTGGTGACCCTCGCCGGTCCGATTGGGCGTGCACACATGTAAGCGCTTGCATCCGGTCTGGTCCACCCCCTGTCAGACACGAGCGAGTAACAATCCCGAAACCTCGTGTCCGTCGGCTGGGCGCGCTCCCAGTCGCGGATCCCGGCTCTTTCGAAGAGTGGCGATATCTGTCAGGCTGAGGCCACTTCATCGAAGGTTTTGAACATAGGAGGAGCTGGATGCGTAAGCGGTGGATCAGCCTGCTGGTGACGGGCCTGCTCGTCGGGGGAGTCCTCGCGCCGGCGAGCCCGGCGCTGGCCGCGCCGACCTTCAAGGTGCCGTTCCCGTGCGGCCAGTCCTGGTCGGGGCAGACCCGGTCGGACCACAGCCCGGCGTACGCGGTCGACTTCAACCGCACCGACGACCTCGGCGACCCGGTGGTGGCCAGCGCCCCCGGCACGGTCGACCGGGTCACCGACCTCGGCGGCACCAGTTACGGCAAGTACGTGCGGATCGACCACGGTGGCGGCTACACGACCTACTACGCCCACCTCAACGGCTTCAACGTCTCGGTGGGGCAGACCGTCGGCTACGGCAAGGTGCTCGGCTGGGTGGGCAGCACCGGCGGGTCCACCGGCCCCCACCTGCACTACGAACAGCGCCTCAACGGCAACGACATCCAGGTCAGGTTCAACGGCACGCTCGGCCTGTACTGGGGTAGCAAGACCTACACCAGCGACAACGGGTGCAGCTCGGGCACCGGCAACGCCACGGTCGACACCAGTGGCACGCCGCTGACCGTCCGCTCCGGCCCGGGCACGGGGTACGCCTCGGTGGGCACCGTCGCCGACGGCACCCGGGTGACCATCGCCTGCCAGACCAGCGGCTCCACGGTCACCGGCACGTACGGCACCAGCTCGATCTGGGATCGCATCGGCAGCGGCCGCTTCATCGCCGACGCGTACGTCTACACCGGTTACGACGGCTACATCCCGAACGTGCCCCGCTGCTGACGGGGCCTGGGTCCTCCGGCGGGGCCGCTTCCCGCCGGAGGGCCGGCGCCGGTCAGGTGTTCAGTCGCCAGATCGACAGGTTGAGCGCGGCGGCGAACGTGACCCACGCCCAGTACGGCAGCAGCAGCGCGGTCGCGACCCGGGACACCCGGGCGAAGAGCGCCACGGTGAGGCCGATCGCCAGCCACATCACCACGATCTCGGCGAACGCCAGCCCGTACCGCCCCGCGCCGAAGAACAGTGGCGTCCAGATGGCGTTCAGGACGAGTTGGGCGGTCCACGCCCAGAGCGCGGGGGAGAAGCCGACCCGACGCCACACCAGCCAGCCGGCCAGGGCGATCAGCGCGTAGAGCACGGTCCAGACCGGGCCGAAGAGCCAGGAGGGCGGCGCCCAGCCCGGCTGGCGCAGGCTCGCGTACTCGTCGGTGGTGCCCTGCACGCCCAGCCCGCCGATCGCGGCCGCGACGAAGACCGCCGCCGCGAAGCCGGCGAGCGCCCAGCGCGACCGTCGGCCGGAGGCGGGCCGCGCCTCGCGAGATGTCTCCATGGTCGAGATATTGCCGCTGAACCGTCGGGTCAAACCCACAAAAAAGCGCCGGGGCCGCTGCGGCCGGGGCTTCTGTCGGGAGGACGAAGCTCCGGTCGCGGCGACCCCGACGGGTCCCGGTGTTGTGATGAGTTGTCAGAAGGTGCGAACGGTCAATTGAAGATGCTGACACCACCCGGGCCGACCAACAGCCCGACGACGATGAGGACGACGCCCCACAGGATCTGCCGGCGGAACAGCGCGAGGATGCCGGCGACCACGAGTACGACTGCGAGAATCCAGAGAATCAGCTCCATGACCTCTGACTACCCGACCCTCCGATCGGGGAAACCTGGTCGGTGTCGAGTTGATCCCCGACATGGAAGACGCTGTACGCCTGCTTGATCACCGGGTGCGCCACGTTGCGGACGCGTACCCCTCCCGGGGTGGTGCCGCGCTCGGTGCCGGCGTGCGCGTGCCCGTGCAGGGCCAGCGCCGTGGGCGCCGAGTCGATCGCCTGCCCGAGCTGGTACGACCCCAGGAACGGGTAGATCTCCAGCGGCTCGCCGGCCAACGTGTCCGGAACTGGCGAGTAGTGGGTCAGCGCGACCAGCATGTCGCAGTCCAGCGAGCGCAGGGCCTTACCGAGGCGGTCCGCGCTCTCGTTGGTGGTCCGGACGAACGCCTTCATCTCCGGCTCGCCGAAGTCGCTCGCGCACCGGCCGGCGAACCCCCCGCCGAAGCCCTTGACGCCGGCGATGCCGAGCCGGCCGCCCGCGCAGTCCAGCACCACGCCGTCGCCCTCCAGCACGGTGATGCCCGCGTCCTCGAGCACCTTCACGACCTGCGGCACCTGGTCGCACTGGTGGTCATGGTTGCCCAGCACGGTCACCACCGGTACGGCCAACCCGCCGAACTCCTGCGCCACGCAGCGCGCCTCGGCCTCGGTGCCGTGCCGGGTCAGGTCGCCGGCCAGCAGCAGCACGTCGGCGCACTCCGGCAGCTCCTCAAGCGCCGGGCGGAACCGGCCGACCACGTCCTCGTCCAGATGCACGTCGCCCACGGCGGCGATCCGGATCACCATGAAACCTCCCTCAGGGCAGTTGCTCGATCTCCGTGGGCGCCTGGGCGCGGATCACACCGATGTCGCTGGTGATCGGCACGTCGGGGAAGCGCTCCGACACCCGGCGCAGGATCTCCTCCCGCCGGTGCGGGCTCTCCACCTCGCCGTAGAGCACGAGGGCGCGTTCCCGCCGGACCACGGTGATCCCCTGTTCGGCGACTGCGGGATCCTCGGAGAGCAGCCGGTGGATCTCCGCCTCGACGTACTCGTCCGGCGGCCCCGCGCCACTGTCGCGATCGTGCGTCACGGTGTCTCCTCTCCTGGTTGGGTGCCGGTGTCCGGCACCACCTCCAGCCGATCCAGCAGCACCAGGAACGCCTCGGCGTACGGCGAGTGCTGCGTCTCCTTGCGTACCCGTTCCCAGTCGATCTGCTCCCGCAGCGACCGGGCCAGTGGCAGGCCGCGGGCGAAGTCGCAGTAGTGCTGGGAGAAGCTCAGCAGCTTGTGCACCATCAGCTGGGTGGCGGAGAGGACCGGCATGTGGATGGCGTCCACCGGCCGCACGACCGTGTCGGCGAACGTCTCCTCGGTCACCGGCGTCTCGATCGGCCGGTGGATCAGATCCACCATCCGCCCGTCGTCGAAGACCTTGACCAGCCAGTCCTCCGGCGGCCGCTCGGCGCGGAAGCCCGCGGCCACGAGCGCCTCCAGGGACCGCTCGACGTCGGCCTCGCGGATCAGGAAGTCGACGTCGTGGTCGCTTGAGTGGCCGCCGTGGGCGTAGACGGCGAAGCTGCCGCCCAGGGCGAACGGGATCTCGGACTGCTTGAGCACGGCGGCGACCTTCTTGAGGGTGTGCACCAGACTCTCGTCCCCGCGCTCAGCCATCTGGATCTCCCGTCGGTCGTGTTGGTGGACAGGCGGTTGGATTCGAACTCCCGTACCCGGCATTCCGGTCGCCCACACCTGGTGTCGTCGCGGTCGGGTGCCAACGGTGACAAAGGGCAACAAACGTCACGGGCCGCAAGCACGGGTCGGATAACCTGTCGAGGGTGGCCAGATCATCGGGGACGCGACGCGGCCGAGCCCGATTGCGCACCGTCGCACTGATCGGCATCGACGGCTCGGGCAAGACCACGCAGGCACACCGGCTGGCCGACGCGCTGACCGCCGCCGGCCGCCCCGCGACGTACCGCCGCAACGCCAGCGGGCGTCGCTGGCTCGGCCGGCTCGCGCACCGGCTCGGCCTGCCGGACGCGCAACGACTCGTCGGGCGCGACGGCGTCCTGGCGGTGGAGTCCGTGCTTCGCTGGCTCGCCATCGCCGCGGCCCTGCTCAGCTGCCTGCTCACCGGCCGGACGGCGGTGATGGACCGCTACTCGGCCTGCCAGTACGCCAGCATCCGCGCGCACGGCGGGCACCGCTGGGAGCGTCTGGCCCGGGCCGGCTACCGCCTGTTCCCGACGCCCCAGGTGACCTTCCTGCTCGCCGTGGACCCGGCCGTGGCATACCAGCGCATCGAGGAGCGCGGCACCGACCACGAGTCGATGGGCTGGCTCACCGCGGCGGACACCGCCTACCGGACCCTGCCCGAGTACCCGAGCTTCGTCCTCGTCGACGCGGGCCGCTCGGCCGAGGAGGTGACCGAGCAGATCCAGGCGCACCTGTCGACCTGGCTGCGGTCGGACGTCCGCCCCGACCCCACCCGGCCATCGGCGGAGGGGTCAGCGCCCCCCGAGGTGCCGCAGCCGGCGCCCCCGCCCGCCCCGACACCCCCGCCCGCCCCGACACCCCCGCCCGCCCCGACACCCCCGCCCGCCGCGTCGGCGCAGGAGCGGGCCGGGCGCGGCGACATAACGTCCCTGCTCGTTCAGGCGCGTCCGTAGACCGGAACGCTGGCCCCGGTGGTCGGCGCGGAGTCCGTCGAGGCCAGGAAGCGGATCACCGGCGCGATCTCGGCCGGCGTGACCCAGCGGGAGTGGTCGGCGTCGGGCTGCGCGGCCCGGTTCGCCGGGGTGTCGATGACGCTGGGCAGCACGGTGTTGCAGCGCACGTTGCGGGAGCGGTATTCGACCGCGACCGCGTTGGCGAAGGCCAGCACCGCCGCCTTGGCCGTGACGTAGCCGGCCGCGCCGGCGAACGGGGTGAGGGCCGCCCGGGCCGACACGCACACCACCGCGCCGCCGCCGGCCGCGACCAGGCGCGGCAGCGCGGCCTGGGTGACCAGGTACGTGGGTCGCAGGTTGACGGTGAGCATCCGCTCGAACTCCTCGACCGGTGTCTCGTGCACCAGGCCGCCGCTCGCGTACCCGCCGACGAGGTTGACCACCGCCCGCAGCGGCGCCGCGGGGTCGCCGACGGCGGCCTCGACGACGCGGGCCGCGCCCGCCGGGTCGGTCAGGTCCGCGACGACCCGGACCAGCCCGTCCGCCGCCGGCTCCGACCCGGGCCGGGCTGCCCGCTGCGGTACGACCACCCGCCAGCCCGCGTCGACGAACGAGGCGACGACCGCCCCGCCGAGCCCACCCGTGCCTCCGGTCACCACCACGCTGCGCTCCGCCATGCGCCACACGCTAGCGTCCACCGCGCCCACCCATCGGGCGACCGGCGCTCTGCCGACAGCAGAGTGGTTGGCATGATCGGCCACCGGCGGCGCAGGATCGGCGGATGCGGATCCTGATTCTCGGTGGCACGCGGTTCTTCGGCCGGGCGGTGGCCCGGCTCGCCGTCGCGCAGGGCCACGACGTGACCTGCGCGGCCCGGGGCGTGTCCGGTGTCGTGCCGACCGGTGCGCGGTTCGTGCCGGTCGACCGCGACGACCCCGCGGCGCTGGTGTCGCTCGCCGGCGACGGCTTCGACGCGGTGGTGGACGTGACCCGCCAGGTCAGCCACGCCCGGCACGCGCTCGCCGCGCTGGCCGACCACGTCGGTCACTGGTCGTTCGTGTCCACGATCTCGGTGTACGCCGACAACACCGCCCCGGGTCAGACCGCGGCGCACGCCCCGCTGCTGTCGCCTGCCCCGCCGGACGTGGACGCTCCGGTCGGCCCGGACCACCGCTGGTACGGCGAGTGCAAGGTCAGCATCGAGCGGCTGGTTCGCGAACTGATGGGTGCGCAGCGGTCGTTCATCTGCCGGGCGGGGCTGATCGTCGGCGCCGAGGACCCGAGCGACCGCTTCCCGTACTGGGTGCGACGACTGGCGAACGGCGGGGAGGTTCTCGCGCCCGGACGGCCAACCGACCGGGTGCAGTTCGTGGACGTCGCCGACCTGGCCGGCTGGCTGCTGCACGCCGCCGACGCCCGCCTCGCTGGCACGTACGACGGCACCGGCCCGGCGATGTCCCGCGCCGATCTGCTGACCGGCGTGGCGGCCGGTCTGGGTGTCGCCGAGCCGCACCTCACCTGGGTCGATCAGGACTTCCTGCTGGCGCGCGACGTCCGCGAATGGTCGGGGGAGCGGGCGTTGCCGCTCTGGGTGCGACTGCCGGAGGGGGCTGGCCTGATGGACCGGGATGCCCGGCCGGCGCTGGACGCGGGTCTGACGATCCGTCCGTTGTCCGACACCGTTCGGGCGACCGTGTCCTGGATGACAGCGCGGCCCGACGACGTACGGCAGGGTGGACTCGACCCGGCGGATGAGGCGGCGATCCTGGGAGAGTGGCAGGCTGTGCGGAACGCGTGATCCGGGTCGTCGACACTTTTCCCACCACATACGGTCATGGTTGACGCTCACGCCTCGTGAAAGTAAGTTTCATCCGTGGCGAAGAGTCCGAAGATTTCTGCGAGTCACGAGCCTGGTGGGCTGATCGTCCACATCAGCGGGCTGTTGCCGTCGCTGTCGCCCGCCGAGCAGCGGGTCGCCCGCCTGGTCGTGTCCGACCCGGCCGCCGCCGCCCGGCGGACCATCACCGACCTCGCCACCGCAGCGGAGACGTCGGAGGCGACAGTCATCCGGTTCTGCCGATCGGTCGGCATGGACGGCTATCCACAGCTGCGCATCCGGCTGGCCGCCGAGGCCGCCCGCCGCATCGAGCCGCCGGACGCCCGGGTCGTCGGCGGTGACATCCCGCCCGGCGCCGACCTCGCCCAGATCATCGCCACCATCGCGTTCAACGACGCCCGAGCCGTCGAGGAGACCGCCGAGCAGCTCGACCCGGCCGTCTGCGAGCAGGTGGTCGAGGCGATCGCGAGCGCGGGCCGGATCGACATCTACGGCGCCGGCGCCAGCGGGTTCGTCGCCTCCGACTTCCAGCAGAAGCTGCACCGCATCGGCCGGATCGCCTTCTACTTCCCGGACGTGCACACCGCGTTGACCTCGGCCGCCCTGCTCGGCCGCGGTGACGTCGCGATCGGCATCTCGCACACCGGCACCACCTCCGACGTCATCGAGGTGCTGGAGCAGGCCCGGACGCGGGGCGCGGCCACCGTGGCGCTGACCAACTTCCCGCGCTCGCCGATCACCGAGGTCGCCGACTTCGTGCTGACGACCGCGGCCCGCGAGACCACCTACCGCTCCGGAGCGACGGCCAGCCGGCTCGCCCAGCTCACCGTCGTCGACTGCCTCTTCGTCGGGGTGGCCGCCCGCAACCGGTCCCGGGCCCGCAAGGCCCTGGAGGCGACCGCCGAGGCGGTCCAGTCGCACCGGGTGGGTGCCAGTCGGAGACGGGCATGACGCCCGGTTCGGTGGAGCCGGACGAGGACATGTCAGCACCGCCCGCCCGCCCGAGCGTCCGGGTGGGCGCACCCACCGAACGACGCAACCCCCTCAGCGCGGACCTCGACCTGATGTCGACCCGGGACGTGCTCACCGTGATCAACGAAGCCGACCGGCGGGTGCCGGCGGCGGTCGCCGCGGTGCTCGACGAGATCGCCACCACCGTCGACCTGGCGGTGGCGGCGTTGCGCGGCGGGCACCGGGTGCACTACTTCGGGGCCGGCACGTCCGGCCGGCTGGGCGTCCTCGACGCGGCCGAACTGGCTCCCACCTTCAACTCGCCCCGGCACTGGTTCTGTGCCCACCTGGCCGGCGGCCCGGACGCCATGTGGCGGGCCGTGGAGGACGCCGAGGACGACGACCGGAACGGGGCGGACGAGGCCGCCGGATGTGTGCGCGCCGGTGACCTGGTGGTCGGTCTGGCGGCCAGCGGACGCACCCCGTACGTCCTCGGGGCGCTCGCCGCGTCCCGCGCCGCAGGCGCCTCGACGGTGCTGCTGTGCGCCAATCCGGAGGCGGAGGCCGCCCGGTCGGTCGACGTGTTCATCGGGGTGGACACCGGACCCGAGGTGGTCACCGGGTCGACCCGGATGAAGGCGGGCACCGCGCAGAAACTGGTGCTGAACACGTTCTCGACCGCCGTCATGGTGCGCCTGGGTCGGGTCTACTCGAACCTCATGATCGATATGGTGGCCACCAACGCGAAGCTCCGGGGACGAATGATCTCGATCCTGGTGGAGGCGACCGGCTGCTCGGAGGAGGTCTCCCGACGCGCCCTCAGCGCGGCCGACGGCGACCTGAAGACGGCGCTGGTCTCGCTGGTCTCCGGAGCCGAGGTGGCCGCCGCCCGAGCCGCCCTGGAGCGCTCCGCCGACCAGGTCCGCGGGGCTCTAGCCCTGCTCGCCTCCTAGCCCGCACCGCCCGGGAAGCGAACGGGGCTCCGGATTGTTCACCGGGGCGGGGGGTAATAACACCCCCGTGGATGAACCGACCGCCCCATTGCTGCGTATCTGGCAGTGACCAGGATCGCAGCACGGAGGTGACCCGGGTCGCTGTGCCGGCGCGGGCGGCGGTGTTGCCATGGTGCGGGCGATCAGCGATTCGTCGACCCGCCAACCCGTCCGAGGCGCCCAGCGGCGAGCCACCCGACGGGTGCTGACAGCAAACATGGACCGTGCTCTCAGCAACTACTCAGGCATTCGTGACACTTTCGACTCACGACATGGAATCCCCGACACGTCTCATCTGTTGTGTAGGTGTCAGCGACGGCGGGCACAGCAGAAGTTACCAGGGGCTGACCGGACGTGGGGAATGGCAAGGAACCGGGCAACCGGCGCGAGCGAGGGGACCGTGGGCAACGTGGACAAGAAAATCGGCATGCGCACCGACGAGGTTGCCGAGGAGCGCGACCTGGTCGGCGTCTACCTGCACGAGATCTCCCGGACGCCACTGCTGGACGCCGCCAAGGAGGTCGATCTCTCCAAGGCGATCGAGGCTGGCCTCTACGCGGAGCACCTGCTCGGCGAAGACGCAGTTCCCGACGGTGTCGACCGGGCCGACCTGGAGCGGCTGGTCGTCGAGGGTGAGCGCGCGAAGGACCTCTTCATCCGCGCCAACCTGCGACTGGTCGTGTCGATCGCGCGTCGTTACGTGCGCTCGGGCATGCCCATGCTGGATCTGATCCAGGAGGGCAACACCGGCCTCGTCCGGGCGGTCGAGAAGTTCGACTACGAGCGTGGCTACAAGTTCTCCACCTACGCCACGTGGTGGATCCGCCAGGCCATCAGCCGGGCGATCGCTCAGCAGGAGCGCACCGTCCGTCTGCCGGTGCACCTGGTGGAGGACGTCAACCGGATGCGCAACGTCATCCGGCAGCTCACCCGTGAACTGGGCAGCGACCCCGAGCCGGAGCAGATCGCCGCATCGCTCGGTGTCACCGTCGAGCGGGTCAACGAGTTGCGCCGCTGGTCGCAGGACACCGTCTCGCTGGACACCCCGGTGGGCGACGACGGCGACACGAACCTCGGCGACCTGGTCGCCGACAGCGACGCGCCGTCGCCGGAGGACATCGTCCTCAGCGGCCTGGAGCGGCAGCGCATCGAGGGGCTGCTCAACCACCTCGACGACCGGTCGGCCGGCATCATGCGGGCCCGCTACGGGCTGGAGGACGGCCGCGAGCACTCGCTGACCGAGGTCGCGTCCCGCTTCTCGCTGTCCCGCGAGCGGATCCGGCAGCTGGAGATCCAGGCCCTCGGCCGGCTCCGCGAGCTGGCCCGGGCGGAGGGGCTGCAGGCAGCCTGACCTGGTAGTAATGACGGCGAACGGCCGGCGTCCGATAGGGGGACGCCGGCCGTTCGCCGTATCGGGTCGGGCTAGCGGACCCGGCCGTAGCCGTGGATGGACATCATGTTCATGCCGCGCTTGAGCACGTTGCGACCGGCGCTCGGCGCGTCGATGACCTGACCGTCGCCCACGTAGAGGGCGACGTGCCCGAGCCCGCTGTAGAAGATCAGGTCTCCCGGGCGCAGGTCACCCCGACCGATGTGGGCGACCGCTCCCCACTGCATCCGTGCGTTGTGCGGCAGCGACCTGCCGGCCGCCCGCCAGGCCGCGAGGGTCAGTCCGGAACAGTCGTAGCCGTTCGGCCCTTCACCGGCCCAGACGTACGGCTTGCCGACCGCCCCGAAGGCGTAGCGCACCGCAGCGCCGGCGTCCCCGGCCACGGCGGGCACGTTTGTGGCCTCGGCCTCCGCCGCCTTGGGCGCGGGTCGCTCGGTGGCGGCCCCGTACGCCTGCCGGCGCAGCTCGTACAGGTCGGCCAGGTCACTCTCGATGCGCTTCTTGCCCGCCGCCAGCTCGCGGGCCTGCGCGGCCTGCCGGGTCAGCGTGGCGTCCAGGCGTGTCTTCTCGTCGAGCAGCCGCCGCTGGTTCGCGGTGAAGCCGGAGATGCGCTCCTGGCGCTGGCGGGTCAGCTGATCGAGGGTGCCGAGCCGGTCGAGCAGAGCGACGGAGCCGCCGGGACGCAGCAGCGCGTCCATCGTCTGCAGGCCACCGCTCTTGTACGCGGTGTTGGCGAGTGCCGCGACGTCGGCCCGGCTCTGCTCGGCCTGCTGTTCCAGGGGGCCGATGCGGGCCTGTAATCGGGCCACCGCGGTCTTGTTGACCTTGATGTCTTCGGTGAGCTTGTTGTAGGACTCCACGATCCGTTCCAGCTCGGCCGAGGACGTCTCGATCCGGTGGGTCAGGTCGGCGGGGGACGGCTCGGCGTGGGCCACCGCCGTCGGGGCGATCAGTGCGGCCGACATGCCGGCCAGGACCGCGGTGCGCAGCAGGGTTCTCAGGGATGACAAGAGCGAAGGGCTCCTCTCCCACGGCCGCCGACGGGGCTGCTGACGCCCTCGGCGACACCGGCCGGGGCCATCCGGGTGGACGGCACTGGGCCGGACCGGCTCGCCCAACCTAACCCGGGACGGTTGTGCCGCGCAGTTGAAGCAGGGGCGAAAGTTGGCGAAGTGGCGCGAAGTGCCGCTGCTGTCGGTGACACCAGCGGGACTGCTGACGCGGGAGGGGGGACCGCCCGCGAGCCCGTTTTCGCATCCGCTGACCGATATCTGACATTCGTCGTTCCGGGCGTATGCCGTCGGATGGCCTCCGCCAATATCCGATAAAACCTGAAATGGATGCTGTTTCGCGGCGATGTCCCCCGGTCGGGTGAGCAGGTCGGAATCGTAAATGCCCAGGTGGAGTGGCGGTGCCCCAACACAATGGAGCCGCAGCCGGGAATCCCGTCCCCGGGCAGCGATGCCCGGCCACGGACCGAACCCGGCAGACCGCCCCACGGGAGGAACCGTGAATCGTGAAGGCGCAAAGACGCGACCGCAACGAACGGTGCCCGGAGCCAGGTCCACGCTGCTGTACGCGCGACCCGGCATCATCGTCACCGTCGACCGGTTCACCGTCGGCCGCACCAGCTATCGCATCGTCGACCTGACCCACCTGCGCACCACCCGAGGCCCGCACGACCGGATCGCCGTCCGGGCGGTGGTGACCACCGCATCCATGATCGGCGTGGTCGGCCTGCTTCTCGGCTTCAGCGGCGGCCTGCAACGGTTGACCGCCGAGGCGTACCTCATCCTCGGAGCGGTGCTCCTGCTGCCGGCGGCACTCGCCCTGGTCGGCGACCGCTGGCGCCCACCGCCGTACGAGCTGTGGGGCTGGCACCGGGGCGCGGAGGTGCTGCTGTTCAGCGCCGACGACGAAAGGCAGTTCGGCCAGGTCACCCGGGCGCTGCTGCGCGCCCGGGAGGTCAACCGGTACGGCGGCTGGGTCGACCCCCTCGCCTCGGCGGACCCGTGGCGGCCCAGCCGCTGACCAGACCCGCCGCCGGGCCGGTCAGCTGGCGACCGGCTCCGGCGTACGGGTGGCGGGCCGGTCCAGCCAGGCGGTGACGCGACGCTCGGCGTAGAACGAGACGAACGGCACGGTGCCGGCGAGCATCACCAGGAGCATCCGCTTCAGCGGCCAGTCCGCCCGCCGGCTCAGGTCGAACGCGGCCACCAGGTAGATCATGTAGAGGAAGCCGTGCGCCGGGCCGACCGTCTCCACCACGACCGGGTTGTCGAACGCGTACTTCAGTGGCATGCCGACAACGACAAGCAGGATCAGCACCACGCCCACGATCCAGGCGATCACGCGGTACCGGGTAAGGGCTGCGCCCACCTTCGTCCGTCCTTCCGAGCCCGGCTCAGCCGGGATAGTCACCGGGCCGGGCGCCCGGATTGGCGTTCAACCATGACAGGTAGTCGTTGTAGGCGGCCAGGTCGGCGTCGTCGCCGGGCGTCGCGTTGACCGGCACCCGGGTCACCCGCACCGGTCGGCGTACCGCCGGTCGGGAGCCGATGGTCGCGGCCGGCGGCGGCTCGACGGCCGGTGCGTCGGCGGGGTCCGCCGGTGGCTGGGCGGCTGTTTCCGCGTTGTGGCGTGCCAGCCGCACCTCGCGCCACCAGACGTACACCACGAAGCCGGCGAAGATCGGCCACTCGACCGCGTACCCCCAGCTGAGGTTGTTGCCGGCCGTGGCCCGGCTGATCTGCCACCAGCCCAGCCCGAGGAAGCCCACGACCAGCACGACCATGGCCACGTGACGCGCGATCCACGCCGGGGTCCAGAGCCACCTCATGGCGTCGAGGGTACCGGGAACGGCGGCGCTCTCCGACACGGTGTCGTAGCTGCCACGCGGGCGGGATGGTTTGGCGTTCCCCGGTGTGGGCATCCGTCTAGACGCCAGCCCAAACGAGACCAGGGGGGCGATGATGACCGGATCGGTACGCGAGGACGGCTTTCCGTCCAGCGGCAGCACGGAGATGAGCCCTGAGCAGCGGGTGCCCGAGTGGGGCGGCGACCACCTCGCCGACTCCGGTGGCGCCGACCTCGACGGCGACGCGCTGGGCGTCGACCCGACGGAGCTGACCGACGACGATCTGATCCGCGAAATGCACAGCCTGCACCGGACCCGGCTGGACACCCTCCGGCACGCGGCCGACTCCGCGCTCGCCAACCACCTGCGGCGCACGGCGGACCTGGAGACCGAGTACCTCGCCCGTCACCCGGGCCGGGAGGTCGACCCGAGCCGCCTGCGGGACGTCTGATGCCGGCGCGAGCCGTGCGCGGCATGTCCGCGCCACCCGAGGTGGTCTTCAACACGGCCACCGACCCGGCTCGGGCCTCGGCCTGGTTGCCGGCGCCGCTGCGCAACGACGGGAGCCCTCCCGCCGAGATCAGGGGCGAGGAGCTGCGGGCCCGCTGGAGCGACGCCGACTGGGCCGCCGAGATCCGGGTGGACCCGGCTGACTCCGGCGGCGCCCGGATCCAGCTCGACCTGACCGACGGCTCGGGCGCCGACCCGGACCAGTTGGCCGACGAGGCGCTGACCAACCTCGCCCGCGAGGTCGCCGACAACCTCCAGGCCGGCTGACACCGTCACCGACGGCCGCTTTCGCACCATGACGACATGTGAGGAGAACGGTGAGCGACACTGGCCTGCGACAGAAGGCGGCGCGGCTGCGCCGGGCGTACGCGCCGCACGAGCACCGGCCGCTCGGCGGCTACCTGGTGGCGATGGGCACCTACGCCGGGGTGACCGGGGCGCTGGCCGGCCTGGTCAAGGTGACCGGCCGCCCGGTGCCCGAACGTCCCGCCCCCGCCGACGTCGTGTTGCTCTCCATCGCCACGCACAAGCTCAGCCGGCTGCTGTCCAAGGACGCGATCACCAGCCCGCTGCGGGCACCGTTCACCCGCTATGACCGGCCGATCGGCAGCGGTGAGGTGATGGAGCAGGTCCGCGACTCGGGCAGTTCCACCCGGCACGCCATCGGCGAGCTGCTGAGCTGCCCGTTCTGCCTGGCGGTCTGGGTGGCCACGGGGCTGACCGGGGGCCTGGTGCTCGCCCCCCGCCTCACGCGTCTGGTGGCCACCGCGCTGACGGCGGTGGCCGCGTCCGACTTCCTCCAGATGGCGTACGCCACGGCGCAGCAGGCCGCCGAGGGTGGGCACGACGACGACTGACCCGACGACGAACGCGACGTGGGGGCCGGCATCAGCCGGCCCCCACTCTCGTACGCGTCAGCGCTGCATGCCGGACCAGCCGTGCGGCGATTCCGGCTCCCGTTCGTCCTCGTCGTCCCCGGTGATGATGTCCCGGTCCACCGCGGTGCGGTCGTGTTCGTTGGCGAAGTCCGGCTCGGGCGTGGTGTCCCTGCCCTTCGGTGGTTGGCCCAACGCCGGCACCTTCTCGTCGTGGTCCTCGTGGTGCGTCATGTCGGTGTCCCTTCTGGGGTCGCTCAGGCGACGGTGCCGCCCAGCAGGTCACTGGCCTCGTCCACCGCGTACTCGCCCTCGGGGAGCGCGTCGATCCGGGCGAGCAGATCCGGCGGTAGCTCGGCGGCCACCGCCCGGCGGTAGATATCCCCCTGGGTGACCCGCTCCTGACCTCGGAAGATGTCATCGAGCAGGTCATCGAGGGCGTGGGTGTCCGGCTCGTCGGCAACGGGTGCGTCGTCGGTCACGCCGATCAGCTACCCGGGGCGGAATCGGTCAAACGTCGCGCCGGTGGGCCCACCTGCCGAGAGGGTGACCCACGAGGCTTCCTTTGCTCTGCTTCAACCTACGCAACGGTTTTGGGCGCTGGCTGTTGCGTCCGTGGAAGCAGAGCAAAGGCGCCGTTGGGAGCATGCTCTGCGTCGGTGGCGCGACGGTGCTCTTGTACAGACAGCGCCGCCCCCGAGCCTTGTGGGCCGGGGGCGGCGCTGGTGTCGGTGTGTAGGTCGCCTCTCGGCGAGTGGCGCGACGCGGCTCCAGCCGAACGGTATTCCGCGAGGGCTATTTAGGTGAGGCCCGGGGACACTGAGCACACCGACACCTCAGTTAACCAGGCCCCACCGTCCCGTGTTCCGCGCACCGCAGTGCCGGCCGTCACACCCTCACGCCCGGGTTGGCAGCGTGGCCCGACGGGCCCGTACGGCGGTGGCCAGGTGGTCGAGCACCTCGGCGGTGTCGTCCCAGCCGAGGCAGGCGTCGGTGACCGAGCGGCCGTACACCAGCTCGCGGGTCGGGTCGAGATCCTGCCGGCCGGGCAGCAGGAACGACTCCAGCATCACACCGGTGATCCCGCGCTGGCCGGCTGCCATCTGCGCCGCCACGTCCGCGGCGACCAGCGGCTGGTTGCGGTGGTCCTTGCCGCTGTTGGCGTGGCTGGCGTCGATGACCAGGCGCTCCGGCAACCCGGCCGCCCGGAGCAGGTCGAGCGCGCCCGCCACCGACTCCGCGTCGTAGTTGGGCCGACCGCCACCACCGCGCAGCACCAGGTGCCCGTCGGTGTTGCCGCGGGTGTGCATGATCGCCGGGGTGCCGGAGAAGTCGATGCCCGGGAAGACGTGCGGCACCCCGGCGGCGCGGATCGCGTCCACGGCGGTGCCGATGCTGCCGTCGGGGCGGTTCTTCATGCCGATCGGCATCGACAGGCCGGAGGCGAGCTGCCGGTGCACCTGGCTCTCCACCGTGCGGGCGCCGATCGCACCCCACACCACCGTGTCCGCGATGTACTGCGGGGTGATCGGGTCGAGGAATTCGCAGCCCACCGGAAGGCCGAGACGCAGGACGTCGAGCAGCAGCGCCCGGGCCCGGCGCAGGCCGGTGTTGACGTCGCCGCTGCCGTCCAGCCCAGGGTCGTTGATCAGGCCCTTCCACCCGACGGTGGACCGCGGCTTCTCGAAGTAGACCCGCATGACGATCAGCAGGTCGTCGGCGAGCCGGTCGGCGGCGGCGCGCAGACGCTCGGCGTAGTCGAGGGCGGCGGCCGGGTCGTGCACCGAGCACGGGCCGACCACCACCAGCAGGCGGTCGTCCTCGCGGTCCAGCACGCGGCCCACCGCGCGTCGGCCGTTCAACACGGCGGCGGCGAGCGGGGCGTCCAGGGGCAACTCGTGGTGCAGCAGGGCGGGTGTGGTCAGCGGCACGACACGGTCGATCCGCTGATCGCTGACCCGATCGGTCTCCGGGGTCGTCACGGTGGGCATCCTTTCGCCGACCGTGCCCGGGGCCGGTGCCCGGGACGAGCCGGCTGCTC
Organism: Micromonospora sp. NPDC005254; assembly: GCF_042872525.1. Lineage (NCBI taxonomy): Bacteria > Bacillati > Actinomycetota > Actinomycetes > Micromonosporales > Micromonosporaceae > Micromonospora > Micromonospora sp. NPDC005254. Next base: position 1,057,754 of record NZ_JBIAKM010000001.1, read on the forward strand.
GTACGCAAAAGGGCAGGAACGACAGCTCCTGCCCAGCCGGCTCGGTCCGTGGTGACGTCAGTTCATGGTGAAGTCACCGGCGTGGGAGCCGGCTGCCTAAACCATCGATAGGAACGCGTCACGAGGGCCAGCGTACCCGACCGGGCGGGGGTGCCCGTGGCATCGTCCCAAGATGCGGGGTGAACATCGCGTGCCGAGGCCGGGCCGGGGGTAACAGCTGTGCCATGACTGACGAGCAGAGCGATCAGGAGCGGGCGGAGTCCCGCGCGCACCACCTCCTTCCCGAGGAGGAGGCGGTGGGCAGCGACGACCCGCAGGCGCAGGCGGAGGCCATCCTCGCCGAGTCGGACATCCGCGAGGAGGACCAGAACGTGGCCCCGGACACGGTGCTGGAACGTCGTACCTCGGATCAGACGGTTGCCGCCGTCGAACCGCCGGACTGAGCCCGCGCGCCGCGGGCCCGGCGTGAGCCCCGGTAGGTCTGCTCGCGCAGCCAGGCGAGTGGACCGGCCGCCCGCAGTTCGGGTGGCAGGTTGCGCACCGGGTCGAACGCGAGCGCGGCGTCCTCGGCGGCGTCGAGCGGGGCACCGATGCTGACCTGGCCGACCGGCCGCCACGGCCCGACGGCGGACGCGACCGCGAGCACCACGCGCGGCGCGTCCGCCCGGGCCGCGGCAGCGACGGCGGCCAGAGTGCGGCCGAGGTCGACCGAGTCCGGGTCGGCCAACGCGGCCAACCAGAGATGACGCCGGCCCAGGCGGTAACACGTGATCGTGCTGTACGTCCCGGTGAAGCCGCGGCGGGGCAGCGGCAGGTTCCGCAGCACCGGAGCGGCGCCGCTGGAGCTGACCAGCAGGTCGAACGGGCGGCCGGTGGGGGAGTGCACGCGTACCGCCAGGCCCAGCACGTCCGGCCAACCGCCGGGTGTGGGCGTACCCCTGGAGAGCCGGACCGTGGCCGCGTAGCGGCCGGGGTCGTCCAGCAGGGCGACCCCGGTGGGTGGTCCGGGCGTACCCCAGATCGTCACCTCGCCGGTGAACGACCGGCCGGCCGGATGCAGCAGCCGGCCGAGCGCGGCGGTGGCGCGTTCGACGGCCCTGGCGGCCGGTCCGACGGTGCGGCGCGCGGGCGGAGCGGGGGTCGGTGGGGTCATTGCTCTGCGGTACCCCGACCGGCCGAGTCGATGCCGGTCGGCCGGCTCGCCGACCGGCGGCACGTCACCTTTCCGCCCGCGAGATCGGATAGCGTCGTGCCATGCCCGACAGTGGTTACCCCTGGCCCATCGAGACGTCCCGACTGGACAACGGCCTGCGCGTGGTGGTGAGCGAGGATCGCACCGCACCCGCGGTGGCCGTCAATCTCTGGTACGACGTCGGATCCCGGCACGAGCCGGCCGGGCAGACCGGTTTCGCCCACCTCTTCGAACACCTGATGTTCGAGGGCTCGGTGAACGTGGCGAAGACCGAGCACATGAAGCTGATCCAGGGCTCCGGTGGCTCGCTCAACGCCACCACCAACCCGGACCGGACGAACTACTTCGAGACGGTCCCGGCCGAGCACCTGGAGCTGGCGCTCTGGCTGGAGGCCGACCGGATGGGTGGGCTGGTCCCGGCGCTCACCCAGGAGACGCTGGACAACCAGCGCGACGTGGTGAAGAACGAGCGCCGGCAGCGCTACGAGAACGTCCCGTACGGGGATGCCTGGCTGCGGCTGCTGCCGCTGCTCTACCCGCCGGGGCACCCGTACCACCACTCGACGATCGGCTCGATGGCCGACCTGAACGCCGCCGATCTCGCCACCTTCCAGGCGTTCCACGAGATGTACTACGCGCCGAACAACGCGGTGCTCACCGTCGTCGGCGACGCCCAGGCCGCCGAGGTGTTCGCGCTGGCCGAGAAGTACTTCGGGGCGTTGCCCGCCCGCGACGACATCCCGCCCGCGCCGGACGGTCGCCGCGTCCCGGCGACCGGGAAGCCCGCCGTGGAGACGGTGATCGGGGACGTGCCGGCGCCCCGCGTCTACATCGCCCACCGTGGCCACCCGTTCGGCAGCCCCGGCTACGACGTGCTCACCGTGCTCGCCACCGTGCTCGGCAGCGGCCGGGGCAGCCGGCTCTACCAGCGGCTCGCCGACGGCGAGCGGATCGCACAACCCGATCTGGTCGGCGCGTACGGGGTGGACCTCGCGCACGCCCCGGCGCCGCTGATCGCCACCGCCACCGCCCGTCCCGGCGTGAGCGCCGAGCGGTTGGCCGAAGGGCTGGCCGAGGTCGTCGACGAGCTGGCCACCGTGCCGGTCACCGCCGCCGAGCTGGACCGGGCGAAGGCGTTGCTGAGCACCGCGTGGTGGCGGCAGATGTCGACGGTGGACGGCCGCGCGGACACGCTCGGGCGGTACACCACCCAGTTCGGCGACCCGGCCCGGGCCGCCGACCGGCTGCCCGCCTGGCTCGCGGTGACCGCCGAGCAGATCGCCGAGACCGCTGCCGAGGTGCTCGGCGCCGCCGACCGGGTGACCCTGACCTACCTGCCCGAGGAGACCGCATGACGCTGATCGCCGACCGTCCCGGCCCGGGTGCCGCTCGCCCGTACCGGTTCCCGCCGGTGGTCCGCCGCGCGGCGGGCGGCGGCCAGGTGGTCGCCGCGCACCTGCCCGGGCAGAACCTCGCCGTCGCGTTGCTGCTGCTCGACGCCGGCGCCGGCCGGGAGCTGACCGGCAAGGAAGGGCTGGGCGGCGTGCTCGCCAAGGCCCTGGAGGAGGGCACCGCGCAGCGGGACGCCACGGCGTACGCGCTGGCCATCGAGGCGCTCGGCACCGAGCTGGTGACCGGGCTGGACTGGGACTCGTTCCAGATCAGCGTGCAGGTCCCGGTGGATCGGCTGACCGCCGCGGTGCAACTCCTCGCCGAGGCCGTCCGGACGCCCCGGCTGGACCCGGCCGACGTCCGGCGCGTGCGCGACGACGAGGCCACCGCGCTGCGGATGGACTGGGCCAACCCCGGCCCGCGCGCCGACGCCGCGCTGCGCGCCGACCTGTTCGGCGCCGACACCCGCTGGGGACGACCGATGTACGGCTATCCGGACTCGGTGGCCGGCCTGGACGTGGAGGACATCACCGTCTTCCACTCCGAGTGGTTCCTGCGGCCCGGCACCCTGATCGTCGCCGGTGACCTGGACCGGATCGACCTGGACGCGTTGGCCGGGGCGGCGTTCGCCGGCACCGGGGGCGGTCCGGCCGAGCGGGGCGGCCCGATCGAGGTCCCGCTGCACACCGGCCGCCGGATCATCCTGGTGGACCGGCCCGGCTCGGTGCAGTCCACGCTGCGGCTGGGCCACCCGTCGCCGCACCGGGCGCACCCCGACCACGTGCCGATGACCCTCGCGGGCACGGTGCTCGGTGGGGCGTTCACCTCCCGGCTCAACCACCTGATCCGCGAGGTGCGCGGCTACACGTACGGCATCCGGGGCGAGTTCGCCTCGTCCCGCCGGTTCGGGCGGTTCGCGGTCAGCTCGGGCGTGCAGACCGCCGTCACCGCGCCGGCCCTGGTCGAGGCGGTGGGCGAGATCACCCGTACGCAGGCGGGAGGCGTGACCGAGGACGAGCTGGCGGTGGCCCGTTCCTGGCGGGCCGGGCAGCTGTCGGTCGAGTTGCAGAGCCCGCGGGCGATCGCTTCCGCGCTGACCACGCTGGTGGTGCACGACCTGCCGGACGACTACCACGCCCGGCTGCGCGAGGAACTGCTCAACGCCGACGTGGACCAGGTCTCCGCGGCAGCGGCCACCCACCTGCACCCGGAAGCGCTGACCCTGGTCATCGAAGGCGACGCCGCCGTGATCCGCAACGACCTGGAAACCGCCGCCCTAGGAGACCTGCTCCCCTAACCCCGCCCCCCTCCCGCCTCCCGCCTCCCGCCTCCCGCCCCCCGCCCTCAGCCCTCAGCCCTCAGCCCGTTGATCATGAAGTTGTTGTCACTCGGCACGGCGTGTCGCGGCAATAACTTCATGATCAACGGGGGAGGAGGGGGGTGAGGTGGGGGAGGTGGTGGTGGGGGGTGGGTGTGAGGTGGGACCCGGGGGGTGGGAAAGGGGTCCCGGTTTCGGGGGTGGGGTGGGTAGCCTCCGGGCATGAGGATCGGCATTGTGGGGGCCACCGGCCAGGTCGGTGGCGTGATGCGGCAGGTGCTGGCGGAGCGGGAGTTCCCGGCGGAGCAGGTGCGGTTGTTCGCCTCGGCGCGGTCCGCCGGGCGGACGCTGCCGTGGCGCGACGGCGAGGTGACCGTCGAGGACGCCGCGACCGCGGACTACTCCGGGCTGGACATCGTGCTCTTCTCCGCCGGTAAGGGCACCGCCCGAGAGTTGGCTCCCCGGGTGGCCGAGGCCGGCGCCGTGGTGATCGACAACTCGTCGGCGTTCCGGATGGACCCGCTGGTGCCGCTGGTGGTCGCCGAGGTCAACCCGCACGCCGCCGCCGACCGCCCGAAGGGCATCATCGCCAACCCCAACTGCACCACGATGGCCGCGATGCCGGTGCTGCGCCCGCTGCACGCCGAGGCTGGTCTGGTCGGCCTGGTCGTCTCGACGTACCAGGCGGTCTCCGGCGCCGGCTTGGCTGGCGTCGCCGAGCTGGACGAGCAGGTCCGCAAGGTCGCCGAGCACGCCGCCGGGCTCGCCTTCGACGGGTCGGCCGTGGAGTTCCCCGCGCCGCGCTCGTTCGCCGAGCCGATCGCCTTCAACGTGCTGCCGCTGGCCGGCTCGATCGTCGACGACGGCTCGTTCGAGACCGACGAGGAGCAGAAGCTCCGCAACGAGACCCGCAAGATCCTGGAAATCCCCGACCTCAAGGTCTCCGGCACCTGCGTCCGGGTTCCGGTCTTCACCGGCCACTCGCTCCAGATCAACGCCCGCTTCGCCCGCCCGATCACCCCGCAGCGGGCCCACGAGCTGCTCGCCGACGCGCCCGGGGTCGCGCTGACCGCCGTGCCGACGCCGCTGCAGGCCGCCGGGCAGGACCCGACCTACGTGGGCCGCATCCGCGCCGACGAGACCGTCGAGTACGGGCTGGCGCTGTTCTGCTCCAACGACAACCTGCGCAAGGGCGCCGCCCTCAACGCCGTACAGCTCGCCGAGCTGGTGGCCGCCGAGCGACGCTGACCGTTGCGATCACTGCGGGCTCCCGCCGGTCTCGGTGGGGGCCCGCAGTCCGTGGCGGGCGGCGGTGCATCGGGGGCGGGAGCACGCCGGTCATGTTTGGATGGACGTAGCCGACCGCGCCACCTGGAGGAAACCGTGCCGGAGGACCCCACCCAGCAGGCGTTGACCGACCTGATCGCCGGCCGCTCGATGGGCGTGCTGGCCACCCTCAAACGCGACGGGCGACCCCAGCTGTCCACAGTGGTCTACTCGTTCGACCGCGCGGCCGGCCTGATCCGGGTGTCCGTCACGGACGGCCGGGCCAAGACCGCCAACCTTCGTCGGGACCCGCGGGCCAGCTTCCACGTCGGCAGCGAGGACGGCTGGGCGTACGCGGTGGTCGAGGGGCGGGCCGAGCTGACCACTCCGGCGGCCGACGTCGACGACGCCACGGTCGAGGAGCTGGTGGGGCTCTACCGGTCGCTTCGCGGCGAGCACCCGGACTGGGCCGACTATCGCAACACCATGGTCGCCGACCGGCGGCTGGTGCTGCGCCTGCACGTGGAGCGGATCTACGGAATGCCGCCCCGCGCCTGAGAGGGTCGCGAACCACGCCCGTTCCTGCGGGGCCGCGGACCGCGACCGACGACTGACCCCTGGGCGACGAATCCCGGCTCAGCCGGGCTCGATCACTGTCACGCCGGGCCAGCGTTGCGCGGGCCGGTGGCGAGCAAGTCGCTGCCGGGACAGCGTGACGCCCACCCGGGCCGGGTTGTGCCGCCACACCCCGCCCAGCAGATCCGCCAGGCCGTACGGGGCGCAGACCTCCAGCCCACCGGTCGGGCGCAGCCGCACCGCCACGGCGGTCGCGTACTCCGGCCAGGTGGCCACCGCCTCGGCGACGCTGCGGTACGGGGCGATCGGATCGCCGCCGAACTTCGACGCGTACCAGGTGTGCACCGCCGCCTGGTTGCGTGCCTCCCACGGCGGCGCCGGCCAGGCCGCGGCGAGTCGGGCGGTGGCCCGGTGGTCGTCGTCGCGGGACAGTCTCGTCGGGTCGAAGAAGACCACGTCCACGTCGCGGACCGTCGCCGGGTCGAACCCGTCGCCGTACCGCTCGCTCCAGACGAGGTCGCGGACGGCGCCCGCGCCGATCCAGGCGTCCGGTAGGCCGGAGTCGCGAACCACGGTCAGAGCCCGGGTCAGCCAGGCGTTGCCGGCGACGAGGTCTCTCAGCTCCCGCTCGCCCGTCAGCACCCCACCCACGCTAGGCGGTGCTGCCCTCGGCCAGTTGGTGGGGTCTGTACCACTATCTCGCCCGGCGTCACGACCTTGTCGATCAGGCGGTGTCGCGGAACGGCCGCGGGCCGCGGTCGCGACAGCTGCCTGCCCCCGGACAGCGGCCCGGCCGTCGGCGTTACCCCCTCCCGTGCGGCGGGTAGACGGGCCGTGCCGACACCGAGAGGGGAGCACCATGACAACGGTCGGAGAGTTCATGACGACCCGGTTGGTGACGATGGACGGCAACGAGACGCTCATCGCCGCCGCGCAGGAGATGCGCGACAGCGCGATTGGTGACGTGGTGGTGACCGATGGCAACGGTGTCGTCGGTATCGTCACGGACCGGGACATCACGGTCCGTGGTGTCGCGGAGAACATGGACCCGGGCTCGACCCGGCTGAACCAGATCACCACCCGCAATGTGATCACCGTGAGCCAGTACGACGACGCGGTGGCCGCCGCGGACCTGATGCGCACCTACGCCGTACGCCGGCTGCCGGTGATGGACGACGGGCGCCTGGTGGGTCTCGTCTCGATGGGTGACCTCGCGGTCGAGCGCGAACCGCAGTCGGTGCTGGCCGACATCAGCGCCGACGATCCGAACAACTGACGACCCGCCGCCAACGCGCCGGCCCTCCCCTGCCGGGGGAGGGCCGGCGCCGCCGTGCCCCACCCCCCTCGGTGATCAAGAGGTTCGCGTCACGACACGCCGGACGCGGTGACGCAAACCTCTTGATCACCGGGGCAGGGGGGTGGGGGATGGGGTGGGGTGGGTGGGGTCACCCGATTCGGGCGAGGTTGGGCTTGGGTGGCAGGGGGACCCGTGCGGGGACGTGCAACGCCGGCCGTGCGCGCGACGCGGGCGCGCCGGGTGGGATCCCGGGCCCGGCCAACTGGGGGAGGAGTGGACCCGATGGTGGACGCGACCACGAGGTTCTTCGAGGACCTGGACCGGCGGGGGTACGAGCCTCTGCTGGCGAAGACCTCCGGGACACTGCGGATCGATCTGCACGAGGGGGCGCAGACCCGGCACTGGCTGCTCGCGATCGACCACGGGCGACTGAACGTGAGCCAGGAGGACCGGGAGGCCGACACGGTGATCGGCGCGAGCCCGATGCTGTTCGACGAGATCGCGGCCGGCCGTGAGCACGGTCTGGCCGCCCTGTTGCGCGGGGACATGACGGTGTCGGGGGACGCCCGGCTGGTGGTGCAGGTGGAGCGAATCTTCCCCGGGTCGCCGGACGCCCGTGGGCCGCGTCGCCGCTTCGCGGGGGAGGCGCGCTGATGGGCCAGAGCAACACGATCCGGATCCTGGACGGCAACACGTTCGTCGTCTGTGAGGACACCGGTGACATCGAGGCGACGCCGAGTGAGCCGACCGGGCTCTTCTCCATCGACACCCGGTTCCTGTCCACGTGGGTGCTGAGCGTGAACGGCGAACGCCTCAACTCGCTGTCGTACGACGACCTGCAGTACTTCGAGTCGCGGTTCTTCCTGGTGCCGGGGATGGCCACGCACTACGTGGACGCGAAGTTGTCGATCATCCGGGAGCGTGCGGTCGGCGGCAGCTTCCGGGAGCAGCTCACCATCCTCAACCACGACGAGAAGCCGGTCGACCTCGAAGTCCGGATGGACGCGGCGTCCGACTTCGCCGACCTGTTCCAGGTCAAGGACGAGATCCTGAACAAGAAGGGCGAGATCTACACCGAGGTGGAGTCGGACAAGCTGCGCCTGGGCTACCGCCGGGGCAACTTCCGGCGCGAGACGATCATTTCCTCGTCGATATCGGCGCGGTACGACAGCCGGGGCTTCGCGTACACCGTCCACCTGGAGCCGAACGAGCAGTGGGAAGCGGCGATCGACGTGCAGACGCATGCCGTCGGCCCCGGCGGCCGGGACCTGCGTCTCGGGCTACGAGTGCACGGCGGCGAGCGGCTGGCCCTGCAACATGACCTGGAGCAGTGGATCGCGGAAGCACCGAAGGTCAACAGTCAGCACGGCCGGGTGGCCAGCACGTACCGGCGCAGCCTGATCGACCTGGCGGCGCTGCGCTTCTCGCCGCTGTCGCTGGGCGGCGCCACCCTGCCGGCCGCCGGCCTGCCCTGGTTCATGACCATGTTCGGCCGGGACAGCATCCTCACCTGCCTGCAGACCCTGCCGTTCACCCCGCAGTTGTCGAAGACGACGCTGCGCATCCTGGCGTCGCTGCAGGGCAGCCGGTTCGACGACTTCCGGGACGAGGACCCGGGGCGGATCCTGCACGAGATGCGCTACGGCGAGACCGCGGCCTTCGAGGAACAGCCGCACTCGCCGTACTACGGGTCGGTGGACGCCACGCCGCTGTTCCTCGTGCTGCTCGACGAGTACGAGCGGTGGAGCGGGGACGTCGCGCTGGTCAAGGAGTTGGAGCAGGAGTCCCGGGCGGCGCTGCGGTGGATCGACAGCTACGCCGACCTGGTCGGCAACGGCTACATCTGGTACGAGCGGCGCAACACCGAGACCGGCCTGGAGAACCAGTGCTGGAAGGACTCCTGGGACTCGATCTCCTACTCCGACGGCACCCTGCCCCCCTTCCCGCGGGCGACCTGCGAGGTGCAGGGGTATGCGTACGACGCGAAGGTCCGCGCGGCGCGGATGGCCCGCGAGTTCTGGGGTGACCCGGAGTTCGCCGACCAGTTGGAGCGGGAGGCGGCGGAGCTGAAGGAGCGGTTCAACCGGGACTGGTGGGTGGCCGACGGCGAGTACTACGCGCTGGCCCTGGACCCGGACGGCCGCCAGTGCGACGTCCTCAGCTCCAACATCGGACATCTGCTCTGGAGCGGGATCGTCCTCCCCGAGCGCGCGGAGAAGGTGGCGGCGCACCTGGTCGGGCCGCGACTGTTCTCCGGCTGGGGGGTGCGGACCCTCGCCGAGGGGGAGACGCGGTACAACCCGATCGGCTACCACAACGGCACGATCTGGCCGTTCGACAACTCCTTCATCGCCTGGGGCCTGCGCCGGTACGGCTTCGTCGAGGAGGCCGCCACCATCGCCAACGGCATCCTGGACGCGGCCACCTACTTCGACGGGCGGCTACCGGAGGCGTTCGGCGGCTACCCGCGGGAGCTGACGAAGTTCCCGGTGGAGTATCCGACGGCGTGCAGCCCGCAGGCCTGGTCGACGGGTACGCCGCTGCTGTTGCTGCGCACCATGCTCGGCCTCGAACCGCACGAGGGGCACCTGGCGGTGGAACCACGGTTGCCGGTCGGGATGGGCCGGATCGAGGTGCTGGACATCCCGGGTCGTTGGGGTCGGGTGGACGCCTTCGCCCGCGGCCGGCTCGATCTGAACAGCCTCGCCGACTGAGCCAGGACCGGCGGACCGGCGGACCGGCGGCGGCGCGCCACCCGCGTCGCCGCCGGGCCGCCGCCCAGGCGATCCCCAGCCGGGCAGGGTAGATTCTGCGGATGCCGGAGCTCGTTTACCCGCCCGTTATCGCCGCCGCCAAGACAATGTTCCGGGTCCTCGACCTGAAGATCACCATCGAGGGCGCTCACCACGTACCCCGCACCGGCGGGGCGGTGTTGGCCAGCAACCACGTCAGCTACCTCGACTTCATCTTCGCCGGGCTGGGTGCGAACGCGTCGGGTCGGCTGGTGCGGTTCATGGCCAAGCAGTCGGTCTTCACGCACCGGATCTCCGGCCCGCTGATGCGCGGCATGCGCCACATCCCGGTGGACCGGCAGGCCGGCGCCGCCTCGTTCCGCTCGGCGGTCGACGCGCTCAAGCGCGGCGAGGTGGTGGGCGTCTTCCCGGAGGCCACGATCAGCCGGTCGTTCACGGTCAAGGAACTCAAGAGCGGCACCGTGCGGATGGCCCGTTCGGCGAAGGTGCCGGTGCTGCCGGTCGCGCTGTGGGGCACCCAGCGGCTCTGGACGAAGGGCCGCCCGCGCACCCTCACCCGCCGGCACACACCCATCACCATCCTGATCGGCGAGCCGATCCAGCCGGCGGACTTCCCGGACCCGAACGTGCTGGCCGCCGAGCTGACCACCCGGCTGAGCGCGCTCGTCGAGCGGGCCCAGCGCGAGTACCCGGACGCGCCGGCCGGCCCGGAGGACACCTGGTGGCTCCCGGCGCACCTCGGTGGCACCGCGCCGACCCCGGAGGAGGCCGCCGCGCTGGACGCCGTCGGCGAGGAGCGCACCCCGAGCGTCTGAGAATGATCAAGACCGGCCGCGCGGACCGGCTTCACCAACGCCCGGACGCCGCGCCGCCTGCGAAACCGTCCCAGGAGGTCGGCTCCGGTCCCGAGCGGTAGTAGTCGTCGCGGGAGCGGAACTCCACCGGCAGCGAGCCGGGCAGGGTGATCCGGGTTTCCCCGGCGGCCAGCGCGGGGCCGGCCCGCAGCAGCAGAACGTCGCGCTCCTGTGCGGAGAGGTCCACGAGTTGCGGGCGGGTGAGCCGGAACATGGCCGCCGCCCGGCGCACCTGCCGGGCCAGCGCGATGATCTCACCCGGTGACCCGCCGAGGGCCAGCGCCGGCTGCTGGATGGTGCGCAACGCGTCGCAGACGATCATGAGCTGCGCCGGATCGGTGCGGGGAAGCTCCAGCCGGGACGGCCACTGCCAGCGGATCTGGCCGGTCATCAGACCGGTCAGCCGCCCCGCCGGCCGGGACCGCGGGGTGTCGTCGTCGACCAGGGACAGCTGCGAGCCGGTGCCCACCCAGCAGATCCGCTGGTCGGTGACGGTCACCGAGACCGGCCCGGGAAGCTGCCAGCCGCGTCGTGTCTCGGTCGGCCCGAGCAGGTAGCCAGCGACGAGCAGCCGGTGTCTGCCGAGCACCTTCTCGCCGGGCAGCGGGCGCATGTCGTAACGCCGGTCGAGGGTCGGGCCCACGTCGTCGTCCGGCGCGTCGAACCGGTGTGGGCCGATAAAGAAGGGGGACGCGTCGGCGTGCATCGTCACGACCTCCCGGTCAGCTGGCTGTGGGTTGAGCCTGGCCGATGCGCCGGCCGCTGTCATGACGCCCGTTAGGGGGTCGGCCGGTCGTGCGTCGCCTGTGACCGGTAGATGCCGATCTCCTCCGGGCGGACGAGCCCGTCCTCGATCGCACGGGCGAGCAGAGCGGCCTTTGTGGCTGCCGGCCGCCCCGCCCGGGTGTACTTGATCCGCGCGCGGTCCACATACTGCTTCACGGTGTGTTCGCTGATCTGCATGCGACGGGCCACCGACGCCTTCGACATCGACTGGAACCAGAGCAGCAGCGCCTCTCGCTCCTTGTCGGACAGCATCGGCCGGTCCGGCCTCGGATCGCCGACCATCGCGCCGGCGAGCGCTGGCGGCACGTACGGGCGGTCGCTCGCCGCGGCCAACACGGTCGCCACGCAGTGCTCCCGGCCCTCGTGCTTGGCCAGGAAAGCCACCGCCCCGGCGTCCAGCGCGGCGAGCATCGTCTCCGGGTCGGTGTGTTCCGAGTAGACCACCACCCGTCGCCCGGTGGCACTCAACTCGGCCAGCTTGTCCAGCGCCATCCGGCCGTGCAGCCGCAGGTCGAGCAGGACGACGTCGGCGTCCGGCGCGGCGCGCAGCACCTCGTCCGGGTCGTCCCCGGTGGCCAGCACGGTCAGTCGCGGCTCGCTGGCGAGCCAGGCGCGCACTCCCTCGACGACCACCGGGTGGTCGTCGACGATCGACACCCCGACCAGCCGGTCACCGGTCACCCCAACCACCGGGTCTGCGCCCATCTGATGTCCCCGTCCCGTTCGTAGAGGTGCTGCACCGGCCCGTCCTCGTGCTCCCCGGGCGGAGGGCCGGTCGCGTCCGGCCCCTCCCGGTCCGGCGTGACCAGACTGACCACCACCTCGCCGGGGCCGGACACCACGGTCAGACGCGCCCACCCCCGGGCGTCGGCGAGCAGGCCGGTGAGCGGGTCGGCCAGCCGGCGGCGGATCTGGACCGGCAGCGGCGGTGGGGTGCCGATGGCGATCAGGTCGATCGGCAGCCCGTTGCGTTCGGCCAGGTCGGCGGCGGCCCGCAGCTCGTGCAGCAACGGGTCGGGCACGTCGTCGGACTCGGCGATCAGGCGGCGCAGCCGGGCCGCGGCCAGCACGCAGCGGCGCTGCGCCTCCGGGTCGTCCGGGGCGATCTCGCCGGCGGCCAGTTCGCCGAGCACCCGTCCGGCCGCCGCGCCGACCAGGGCGAGCCGGTCACGGCGTTCCTGCCGGCCCCGCTCGGCGGCCGCCCGCTCGGCGGAGAGCGTGTGCAGCGTGGCAGCCGCGGCGGCCCGGTCCCGGGCCAGGCCGACGATCACCGCGCTGCCGACGAAGACCGCCACCGGCAGCGAGAAGGTGCCGTAGACGTACATGGTGTAGCGGGCCAGGTCGGCCGGGCCGGGGCCGTGCGCGAGGACGGCGGCGAGCGCGATCAACGCGTGCGTGGTCAGCAGCGCGACCAGACCGCTGACCCGCCGACCCCACAGCGCCAGCACGAAGAACCAGCCGAGCGTGCCCCACACCCAGTTCGCGGCGGCGAACAGTTGCCGTTCGCCGACCGCGGCGAAGACGGCCGCGTCGACGGCGAGCAGCAGCCCGGCGAGCGGCCAGGGCGGCAGCGGCGCGCCCCGCAGCAGCCGGACGCCGGCCACCGCCCCGGTCACGGCGACCAGGATCCAACCGCCGAGCACCACCGTCGGCGCGGTGAACTGGGTCCGCGTCGCCAGCACCGCCGGCAGTCCGATCGCGACATGCCAGGCCAGCGCGATGGCGACGGCGACGATCCGGGCACCCCGGTCGGAGGCGTGCGCCACCGCGGCCGGCGCGGCGAGCACCGCGGGCTCGGGCGGCGTGGGCCCGTCGGCCGGGCCGGGCGGCGGCCCCGGGATGGGCGCCTCGCGGGTGCGGGTGCGCTCCGCCGAGGCGCCGAGGTCAGCCGACACCGGGCCACTCCAGTCGGATCCGGGTGCCCGCACCGGGCGCGGAGCGCACCTCGGCCCGCCCACCGACCGCCGCCATCCGACCGTGGATCGACTCGCGCAGCCCGTACCGGTGCGCGGGGACGGTGTCCGGATCGAAGCCGGGGCCGTCGTCGACCACCTCGACCACGACGGCGACCGCGTCGCGGGTCAGTCGCAGTGTGGCCTGCGCGCCCGGCGCGTGCCGGACCACGTTGGACAGTGCCGCGTAGGCGCTCTCGGTGATCGCGTCGGCCACCCCGGCGGGCACCGCGCAGGAGGCCAGCTCCAGGCCCACCGCCAGTTCGGGCAGCCGGTCGGGCACCGTCCGCAACCGACCGTCGAGGGGAACCGGGCCGTCGCCGGGCACCGGGCCGAGGTCGGTCAACGCGACGAGAGTACGCAGGTCGGCGGCGCACCGGTCGCGGAACGCGGCCGACGGGCCGGCCACCGCGCCGAGCCCCACCATGGTCAGCGTGCCGAGCACGGTGTCGTGCAGGTCCCGATTCTGCTGGCGCTCCGCCTCCCGGGCGGCCCGGGCGACCAACGCCTCCCGGGTCAACCGCTGGTGCTCGGCGAACGCCCGGTCGGCCCGCCCGATCCGGCGGCGCATCACCGCCGTCATCATCGCCGTGCAGGCCGTCTGCACCAGCAGGGTGGCGGCGTGCGCCCGGGACTCGGCGGGGTTGCCGGCCACCTGCGTGCCCACCACGTAGGTGGCGGTGACCAGCAGCCCGGCCGGGACGGACCAGCGGGCCGGTGCGGTGGCCTGCGCGTTGATCACCGTGGTGCTGGCGAGCACCGCGATCCAACTGCCCTCGCCGGGCAGCACCTCGGGCGCCACCAGGCGAGGGATGAGCAGACAGGCCAGCGCGGTGAGCCCGACGTCACCGGCGACCAGTGCCGGGGTGATCCCGTGGCGCACCGCGCGGCTGGCGTACCAGAGCGACCAGCCGGTGAGCGCGGCCACGCCGGGCAGCAGCAGGGCCTCATCGACCGGCGGGGTACGCACCGACAGCGCCACCGCGGCGCCGACCAACCCGCACGTCAGCCGCAGCAGCGCCGGAAATGTGGTGAAGATGAGGCTCAACGCCCCGCCGGCCGGGCTGTCCAGGACGGGCGGTGGCACGGTCGGGGCGGCAGTCGCCGGCATCGGGAGCTGTCCTTCCGACAACGACCCGGTCCGGGTCCGCGCGGCATAGATCGACATCGGAGAATAGCATGGCGGACGGTGAGCGTTCACCCACCGTGCGCATGGTGTCGCCTTCTCGTCACTCTGCGCTGCGGGGCTGGATCAGGTCCCACCGATTGCCGTACAGATCGACGAAGACCGCCACCGAGCCGTACGCCTCGTGCCGTGGCTCCTCCAGGAACCGCACCCCGGCCGCGACCATCCGGGCGTGGTCCCGGGCGAAGTCCTCGGTGTGCAGGAACAGCCCGACCCGGCCGCCGGTCTGGTCGCCCACCCGCGCCTGCTGCTCGGCGCTGCTCGGTCGGGCCAGCAGCAGCGCCGTCTCCCGAGCCCCCACCGGGCGCACCACCACCCAGCGCGAGCCGTCCGGGCGGGCCGTGTCCTCCACCAGCTCGAAGCCGAGGCCGCCCACGTAGAACTCGATCGCCTCGTCGTACTCGCGTACCAGTACCGCGACCAGTCCCAGATGTGCCATCGGGCCATCATGCCGACGGATGCGCCGGCCCCGGCGGGCGGCGTCGCCCATGGTCGGCGACGTCACGCCACTCCTGGTGGTCGGAACCCCGGAGCGTCCTCGCCCGTCTCATTCGGCGGCGGAGAGGTGGTGAGCCGGATGCGTTCGGGCGGAACGGCACTGGCGGCGGCGCTGCTCGGCATGGGGCTGTGTGGCCTCGTATTGAGCGGCTGCGCGGGCCCGGTCAACACGCCGAACGATCCCGGCCCGGCCGAGATCGTCGAGAAGTGGACCTCCTGCGCCGAGGTCGCGCCGCAGGCCGGCGTCGTGCTGCCCGTACCGCCGGGGCCGGACGGGCCCGCGGCGCCGACGCCGTCCGGGATCGAGCCGAAGATCGGGCGGATCGACCCCGCGTTCGTGCCGGTCGCCGCCGTGCTCTGCGGTCGCGAGGTCCGGCCACGTGCCGGTGGCGGCCGGGAGCAGGTGGCCACCGAGCGCCGCGCCGACGAGATCGGCGCGCTGGTGGCCGCGTTGCGCCTGTCCGACCAGGGCCGGGGCCGAGGGGAGATCGCCTGCTCCCTCGAGATGCTCGTCCCTCCGTGGCTGGCGCTGCTCGACGACCGGGGCCGCTGGCTGCGGCCGTACCTGCCGACGGACGTCTGCGGCAAGCCGCGCCCGGAGGTGCGCGCGGCGTTGGACGGGCTGCGCCTGACCACTGTCGACTCCCGTACGGTCGGGCTCGTCGAATCGTCGGCGGCCGAGACCGTCGGCTGCGAGCAGCGGTGGTCGGACATGGTGTGGGTGGAGACCAGCTTCGGACGTCCCGGGCGTGTCGTGCCCGGGGCGAGTCCGAAGGCCGGGCCGCTGCGCCTCTGCGTCTACGAGGTGCCCCCGTCCGAGCGGGGCGGCGGCAAGCCGGCCGGTGACTTCGTGTACGGCGGGCCGCTGCCGCCCGAGCGGCAGGCAACGGCGCTCCGCGCGCTGGCCGCCACCAGGCCGGCGGCCGACTGTGCCACCCCGGCGTCCCGCTTCGCGGTGCTCCGGTCCCTGGATGGCGGTGGGCCCGAGTGGTACGTCGAACTCGACGCCTGCCGGCGCTTCCTGGTCGTGGCACCACCCGGTGGGACGCAACTCGGGCAGGGTGACGCGGCGTTGGCGGCGCTGTTGGGACCGGTCTGAGCGCGCGCCGGACTCAGCCCACCGGCAGCGCCTTCGTGCCGCCGCCGGCGATCGACCGCTTCACGGCGGCGCCGCCCGACCAGAAGTAGCAGCGCACACCCCGGTCGCCGCGCGCCCACAGCTCCTGCGAGGGGAAGCGGTACGCGGTGCCGGTGCGGTAGCGCAGCTTGGCGTCGACGGGCACCTTGGCGTAGCGGGCGACCAGCGTACGGCAGGCGGGGTGGACCGCGTCCTCGTCGCGCACGGCGTCGGCGTAGGAGCGATCCGGGGCGGTCCAGACGCCGACGAACTCGTACTGGTGCCCGGCCGTGCAGGCGGCCGGCCGCAGTCGGCCCCACTCGTCCTCGTTCATGCAGCCGTACGTCAGCGGCGAACGGCTGCCGACCGCGTTGCGCAGCGTCCCGGACCGGTGGATGGCCCGGTCGGAGTCGCCGTTGGCGCCGTCCACCTCGTCCAGCTCGAAGATGTCGCACCGGTAGGAGCGGCTGCCACCCGCCCACCCGTCCGGCGAGGTCGGCGCGACCTGGACGGAGAGCCGCGCGGTGCGCCAGTCCCCGCCGACGAACTCCTTGGCCCGGGTGTCGCAGTCGGCGAAGACGCCACGCATGGCCGCCGACTCCACGGTGGGTGGGGTGCTGCGCGCGGCCAGGGCGCCGGTGAAGGTGCCGACGTGGAACGTCTCGACCAGGTGGGTCTTGGCGCAGTCGACGGGGGAGTAGCTGCTCAGGTACGAGCTCGCCTCGGGGATGACGTGGCACTCGCCGGCCTTCGGGGTGAACTGCTGCGCCGCCGCCATCGGTCGCCAGTCGTCGGACAGGTCACCGTCCGTGCCGGCCGGCGTGCCGCAGCCCGCCAATGCCACCGTGAGGAACGCAGCCGCGAGCGCTGCCCTGCCGTACCGTCGCATGTGTTTCTCCCCGTGGCCCCCGTGTGGACGCGCGCAGCATATGGCACCGGTGCGACGGGTCGGCACCCGCTTCCGGCCGGACCCGGTGCTACCCGTGGAAGACGCCCGCAACCCGGTCGGATGGTCGGAGGGCTATCGTACGGTCGCGCCATGGCAGCCAGCATTGACCTGACGCTCGACTCCACCGCCGCCCCGATACTCGCCGCGTTCTGGAAGACGGCCCTGGGCTACATCGACGAGCCGCCACCGCCACCCTTCACGACCCGCGCCGAGTGGCTCGCGCAGTTCGATCCGCCGGAGGACGACGTTGCCGACGACGGCGCGTGGCTGTGCGACCCCGACGGCACCGGCCCCCGCCTGTCCATCCTCAACGTCCCCGAGCCCAAGACGGCGAAGAACCGGCTGCACATCGACATCCGGGTGCCCGGTCACGGCACCCCCGACGAGCGGTGGGCGCGGATCACGGCGGAGGCCGCTCGCCTCGTGCGGGCCGGCGGAAGTGTCCTGGAGGAGGCCGACCGGCACCACGTGGTGATGGCCGATCCGGAGGGCAACGAGTTCTGCGTCGCCGCCGCAGCGGCCGCCTGACGTCGTCGTGATCCCCGGCCGAGGGGCACGCGCGGTGCGCGTACCCCTCGGGCTTCTCAGCGGGCGCGGACCGCGACGGCCGTGTACGGCGTGGTCGGGGTCGGTGGCGTGGTGAAGCGGGCGTTGGGCAGGTACAGCCGGCCGAGGGCCTTGGCAACTGTGGTGGGCACGTCGAAGTTCGGGTCGGTGATCGTGCCGGTGACGGTTCCGGCGGTGCCGGCGCGGTTCAGCGTGACCACCGCGATCTGGTTGAGGCTGTTCTGCACGACGTAGAGGGTGCGGCCGAGCAGCAGCAGGCCGTCACCGTTGGTGAAGGTGTAGCCGGGCACGGCCACGACGGTGGTCGCACCGGTCACCGGGTCGACCCGGAACAGTGTTCCCGTGTTGGACTGGACGACGATCAGCGCCCTGCCGTCCGGTGTGGTGGCGATGCCGTTGAGGTTCACGCCGGTGCCGACCTGCTCGTATGCGCCGGTCAGCGCGATGGTCGTGAAGCCGTCGGCAGGCGGCAGCGCGCCACCGCGACCGAGTGGCAGCCGGTAGAGCACCGGCCGGTTGGAGTCGGTGACGTACGCGGCGTCGCGGGTCAGGACGACGTCGTTGACGAATGTCGGGGCGGTGGCGAACTGGTAGCGCGCCAGCACTTCGCCCGTGCGGGTGTCGAGCACGCGAGCGTCGCCGGCCGTGCCGCCGGCGACGAACAACCGGCCGCGCGGGTCGACCTTGAGCCCGAGCGACGGGGTACCGGTGGGTGCTCCGATCGTCGTGCCCCGGCCGGTCACCAGGTCGGCGCGGTAGATCTCGCCGGTCGCGCGGGAGCCGAAGTACGCGTACCGGCCGGCGGTGGCGATGCCCTCGGGCTGGAACCCGTCCGGCAGGGCGACAACTGCCGGCGGTCGGCCCCCGGCTTGCGCGTGGGCGGGCGCGACGGCGACGGAGGTCAGGAGGGTGGCGGTCAGGGCGACGCCGAGCGCGGTCCTGAGGGGTCGGATCACTGTGCTCCTTCCGGGCGGGCTGAAAAGGACACACCCGCCGCGATCACTGGGGCCAGGACCTTCCCCACTGTACGACCGGTGGAGGTCCGCTCCGGCGCCACAATCGTCAAGGCCGCGCACCAGCCGCTCGGCAGTGACCCCCCCGCCCGGTCGGACATGTAGGCCGTGCCGGGCACGCCGTCGGCACGCAGGCGGCGGGTCGGTGCGCCCAGGCGGAGTCGTCAGAGCTGTTGGACGATCTGGATCGGGTTGCCGTCGGGGTCGGCCGTCCAGGCGATCAGCAGGCGGTCGAGCCACCGGTGCGGCGCAGCCAGGGAGGGTGCGCCGTTCGCGGTGAGGGCGGCGTACGCGCCAGCGGTGTCGTCGGTCCAGAGGACCACCGCGGCCCGCTGCCCCTGCGGCACGGGGTCGAGGCCGTGGTCGTCGCGCGTGGAGGCCACCGAGGCGATGCCGATCTTGTAGCCGTCGAGCGCGAGATCGATGTGGATCGGCTCGCCCTCGGTCGGCACCCGGAAGGTCTCGGTGAAGCCCAGGCCGGCGTAGAACTCGGCGGCTCGGCGGACGTCCTCGCTGAAGAGGATCACCTGAGGAGTCCGGAACATCGACACGCGGCGACGCTATCAGCGCAGCCGCTGCCCGCGAGCCCGTCCGGGTCACCGCCGTGGTCGGCGACGGTCTGCACCCACCTGATCATCCCGCTCAGCGTGTCCGCCATTGTCGAGTGGGCGCTCGGAGGCAGGCACTGCTGTACGGATGGCTGCACAGCCCTCAGGATGCGATTGTGCTCGCCGAACCAACGATGCTTCTCGTCCACAGCCCGCTTCTCACCGCAGCGACATGGGATGCCCTGCGTCCGCATCTCGAAGCGGCGGGGTGGCGTGTGGAAGTGCTGGACCTTCGCCCCCTCGTCGAGTCGACGTCCTTTCATGCGGCGGTCTGCACGGCGGCTGCCACCGTCACTCCTGGTGCGCACACCGTCGTCGTCGGCCACAGCCGCGCGGGCGCGTACCTGCCGGGCATCGCCGACGCGGTCGGCAGTGACCAGCTCGACGTCGTCTTCATGGATGCCCGCCTGCCACACCCGGGCACGAGCTGGATCGGATCACTGCCGGCGGAACGGGCCACCTGGCTGCGGGAGATGGCGGCGTCCGGCCGGCTGCCACGGTGGGACACCTGGTTCCCCACGGCCTCCCTGGCCGATCTCCTGCCCGACCCCGAACAGCGGCGGCGGGTGCTGGACGGCATACCTGAACTGCCGTGGCAGGTCGTCTCCGAGGTGCTACCTACGCCGGGCGGGGCATGGCACTCCGCCCGACACATCTACCTTCAGCTGAGCGCGGCGTACCAGTCCACGGCAGAGCAGGCCGAAAAACGTGGGTACCGGGTCCGGAGCCTGGACGCCCATCACCTGGCGATGGTCACGCACCCCGCAGTGGTGGCGGATCTGCTTGTGTCGGCATTGCAACCGTAGGACGCGATTGCTCAACCTCATCATTGTCGACCTGTTATGTGGTGGGTGCGCCGCCCGGCCCTGGTCAGGTCGAGCAGATTGGCCAGGCGGTACCGCAACACCCGCGTCTGCCGGACCGAGAGAAGCAGCCGGGTTGCCGCGCTGTCCTCCAGGCGCACCATCGGCTCAGCAGCCTCGTGCAGGGCCTGTACCAGGACCGCTTGCACGGTGATCGCCTCCGGCCGGTCGGTCTCCACGCCGAGGATGCGGGAGTGGTGCTGACCCCGACTCTCACAATCGTCCCGGTCGCACCAGCGTGGATGCGTCAGACCGGCCGGGGCATCGGCAAGGGTGCCGGTCGGGAAGACGAACATATGGCCGCAGGACCGTACGACGTCCGGTGCCATGCCGATCAGGTGGGCCTCCAAACCGGCGCGGGCAATGGCAGCGGTTGCGCGGATGGTGTGGTCAACACAGGTGTACGTGCAAGCGTCCAGGGAGTCCGCCGAGTACAGCTCGATGCGGATCGTCGCGGGTTCTGGACAGGCGGGCAGGGTGGGTAGGGTGCTCACGGGTCGCCTCCTTGCTAGGCGATCAAGGCCCTCGATCGGCGTGGCTGCGCTGGTCGAGGGCCGCCTTCATATTGGCTGTGACAACGCGCTCGATCCCGGCTCGGGCCGTGTCTTGAAGCTGGTAACCCCATGTCCTCTGGTGCTTCTATCGGCTTGCTGAGTCCAGTGAAGTCGAAGTCGGACGATGCGCCCATGCAAAGCTGGTGCAACGAGCGGCAATCCGATGCAACGCATCACGGGAGGCGCGATGGCGAGGGTGGATCAGTGGACTGGACGCCTGGCCTGTGTGCTGCAAGCTGCCGCCGGGATGACGAACGAAGGGTTCGCGGCCTGGCTGGGCATCGCGGTCAGAACCGTTGCGTACTGGCACAGTCGGCCGGAGACGGTGCCCGGCAGCGCGAACCAAGAGTTGCTGGACGCAGCAGTCGGCCGGCTTTCGGACTCGGTCAGATCGCGGTTCCTACAAGACATCGACGACGTCGCCAGGAAGCACAGAGGCGCTGGTAGCGGCACTGATCTCGGCGATGTCGTGAGTGATGCCGCAGACGCAGTCGCCCATGACTCGCTGCTGTCGAGCGCAGGGGTGCCGCATGACTCGATCGAGGCAATGCAGCAGGACATGGCCGTGCTGGCGCGGTCTGTTGGAATGGCTGCCTTCGACACGTTCTCAACTGCACGGCGGCTGCGTGACGAGGCGCGAGCGTTGGCCGACCGCACGCGGCGGCCGGGGGACTTGGTCGATCTCTTCGTGGCCATCGGCCAGGGCGCATCACTCATGGCCTCCACCGCTTTCGACCTCGGACACTGGACCGAGTCGGCCGCCCTTGCCCGGGCGGCTACCCAGTACGCAGACCTTGCCGGCCACGCGTCCTTGAAGGCGTGGACGTATGGGCTGCAAATGACGTTGGCGAACTGGCGCAACGAGCCTGATGCCGCTCTCAGCTACTACGGCCGAGCGATGCGTGTGGCCCCCGACGGTGAACCGAAGCTGAGGCTCCGCTACATCGCCGCTCGCTCCTACGCCCTTCTCGATGACCCCGCCTCAGTGGCTGCCGTTCTGGACGCTGCCCAACAAGACAGGGAGGCGGCAGAGGGTCGGCCCGACGAGCTGGCTACGGCGACCGGTGGTGAGTTCGCCTTCGGAGACGCACGCGCCGCAGCCTGCGCCGCCGCTGCCTGGCTCGACCTCCGCAACGGCGAGCAGGCTGCGAGGTACGCCCTCGATGCGCTGCGCGTTTATCAGGCGCTGCCGACAGCGCGGCGGCCATACTCACAGATCAACGGCACGAACATCGACATGGCCGCTGCTCACCTACACATGCGAGATCCGGACGGGGCTGCTGAGGCGCTGCGTACGGTGCTGGCTCTGCCGCCGCAAAGGCGCAACGTCTCGCTAACCGGTCGGCTCGCTCGGATAGGACGTCTGCTGAACGAGGCACGGGGAAGCGGCGATGCCGACGCACGGCGGCTCGCCGACCAGATCGCGGTGTGGCTGTCGGAGACCTCATCTCGACCGCTCGTTTGAGCGGCGCCAGGCGGCCAAAACCTGCGCTTCCCTCGCTCGGCTGATGCCGATTTCGGCGGCGCGGTCGTGGTTGCTGACGTCCCCGCTCTCGACCAACCACCGCCAGGTGTCCCGGACGGTCAATTCGAGTGGGCGGGCGCGGAGACCGGCGGCTTGCGCGGCAGTGGTGTCGACGTTCCACACCCCGTCGAAGGTGCGCCAGAGCGGCAGTTCGGACCACTGCCGGATGCCCTGTGCCAGCAGAAAGTCGTCGGGCACCCAGGTGAAGGAGGTTTCGGTGTGCGTCGAGTGAGCGCAGTGCGCGAGCAGTTCTCCGAAGGTCCCGCTACCCACCGGAGCGCAGACGTTGAACGTGCCGGCCAGGTCGTCAGTGATGGTGCGCAATGCGAACGCGGCCAGATCGCGTACATCGATCGGCTGGATTGCCCGGTCAGGCGAGCCTGGCGCTAGTACCTCGCCGCCAGCGGCCACACGACGTAGCCACCAGGGCAGGCGGCCGACGTACTCACGTGGGCCGAGCACGACGCCGGCGCGCAGAATTGTGGTTCGGTCCGCTCCGAACGCGGCGAGTGCCGCTGCCTCGCAACCGGCCTTCTGGTAGCCGTAGCGGGTCGGTCCGTCCTCGGTGTCGGTGCCGTAGTCCGGGCCCGCGTCCGGCGGGCAGTGAAGCACCTCGGATTGCTCGCTCAGCGGCTTGACCGGCCAGTCCCGGTAAACGCTGAGCGTGGATACGAAGACGTAGCGACTGGCGACGGGAGCGAGCGCGCCTGCCACGTCGAGGACGTTCCTGGGCACGTAGCCAGAGGTGTCGACAACGGCATCCCAAGGCCCGGCGGCAGCGAGAGCGGCGACGTCCTCAGGCCGAGTCCGGTCGCCTCGGATGTGCCGTACCGCTTTAGAGAAGGGAGCTGACGTGCCGCGGTTGAATGTTGTCACCTCCCAGCCGGCATCGATCCCAGTCGTGACGACGGAGTATCCAACGAACCAGGTTCCGCCAAGCACCAGCAACCGCATGGGCTCATCCTGCCGACCCGGCCGACGCGCCCCGACCGTGGGCAGCCGCAGGTGCTACGGCTGCACGATCTGCGGCGCGCCTGCGCGCCGTTCCTGGCGAGGCGGTTGCACGCTGAGTGATCGTCCGATTGGTTGCGCGGGCGAGAGACCATTGTCGGATGGGTTCTAGCGCTCCCTCGTGGATGGTCCTTGTTGCTGCCGCTCTGGCGGTCGTGGGCACGCTCGCCGCCGCGCTTATCACCCAAGTGGCCAGCGGGGTGCGCGAGCGCCGACAGTGGAGATGGCAACGGGAGCAGGAGCTTCTTCGCTGGCGGCACGAGCGTGAGCAGGAGGAGGGGCGCTGGGAGCGAGAGAAGGCCGAGCGCCAGGAGCAGTGGGAGCGCGAGGATATCGCCCGCTCGCGCCAGGAACGCCTAGCCTCGTACAGCGAACTGCTCCAGCAGTTGGACAGCTTCAGAAGTGCTATTTCAAGCCGCCTCCCTGTTGATGGCTCCGGCCCCAAGAAGATCGACGCAGCATGGCGCAGCGAGGTTATGACGCTCGCCAACGCCTTGGAGTTGACGCGGGCCAAGGTCAGGCTCTTCGCGTCCGTGGAGACGGACAAGGCCTGCGGAGAAGTGTTTGTTCGTGTGCGCCGCTGTTGGGCCTCATTCAGCGGCGGGATGCTGGACAGGCAGGAGCGCATTGATGTGCTCCGTAGCGACCTCTGGAACCTCGGCGCACTATCTGCTGAGCTTCTAAAGGCGATTCGCTGGGAGCTTGGGTTGGATGTCGCTCAATGAGAGCGGCGTGATCCGGCTGCCGGCTCCAGGGTTGGAGCCAGGTGCTGGATGAGCGTCGGTCAGCTGCCCGTGGTGTCGCCCTGTGTCATGTCGATGAGCCGGCCGGTACTGGCATCCTGCGTGAGGGTCCAGAGGTTCGCCGGCAAGGCCTGCTCGTGGCAGAGCGTCTTGATGATGAGTCCCGGTCCGGACCTGTGCACGATCAACTTGTCAGCCACGAGGGTAAGATCAATGCGGGTTGCCACGATCTACCTTCTTCGTTGAGGCTACCGGCGAGCACCGACCCCGCCAGCCGCTGTAGTTGGACGTGCTGTACCGGCATGGGCAAGCCGATGCATCGTCGGACGGTGCCGATGTAGCCTGGCCTTGGCCAGAAAGGGGGTGCCGGCCCGTGGCGTACAGCTACGTGTGTGAATCGTGCCGCCGGGCGTTGAATCTTCCTGCCGAACGCTCCTACCTGAACAAGATCAAGAAGCGGGCCGCCGCTCCAAGTCCCGAGATCGTGCAACGGGACGCCACCGGCAAGCCCTGGCTCCTTGGACGGCAGCTCTCAGGGTGCTATGAGATGTCGCCCGCTGCGTGCGTCTGCGTATGCGTGCCGAGCGGCCACGACGCGCTGCAATGCTCGGGAGAGGGTGACTTTAAGGTCGGAGGTCGCCCCGGGTCCGGCTTTGTCGATCACCTCGCCAAGGAGTTGGGCCGCGAACCCATACCGGAGCTGGCGATCGCACGCGACGATGAGTGTCAGGTCCTAGTCCGGGCCATCCTCGCCTGGTTGTGCAGCTCGACGGACGACGAGCAGCCGGCCAGGGAAGCGGAGCTGGAGGGCATGCGATACGAGGACCAAGTGAAGCTCCTGCGGGACTTCATCACCGAGATGCGCGCTGACCTTCTACAGGAGCGGTCGTACCGCGACCTCAAGATGAACCTGATGAAGCTCACCCGGTTCCGCAACACGGTCGCGCACTCTCGACCAGTCGGAGGCGACCACCTCAACCGGGTCAAGCGTGAGAAGGGCAAAGACATCTGGATCTCCGTCACCCCAGAAGAGCTAGCGGCGTACCTCGATCTGTCGATGCAGCTGCAATCACAGCTCTCTTCTCTGCCGGCTCATCTCACCAGCAGACCGAGCACCGTCGCGCTCGGCCCGCCTCACTCGGCGACGACTGTACGGTGATCCGAACCGTTCCGAACGGAGCGGGGATTAGCGACCCTCTGCCTCTAACTACCCTTCGGGGTACCTGGCTTCGCTGCGCTGCCGTAACTCCACGCGGACTCGGGCGGACTCTGGATCTTCCGGCCGTCGATACCCGTGCTGGCCAACTAGGAGTTGTGCGCCCGGCAGGATTCGAACCTGCGGCCTTGGGATTAGAAGTCCCCTGCTCTATCCGCTGAGCTACGGGCGCGCGGTGTGGAGTCGCGCCCAGAGGGTACCGCCGTCCGGCTGCCCGACGACGAAAAGGGTGCCCGCGTCCACGTTGCCGAGCAGGGTCTCACGGAGTGCACCCGACCGGCATCCGGGTTCCCACGAAGAGGCCGAGCGTCGGCCCGTACCCTCGGCTGGTGTTGCTGGACCCCGACGCCGAGAGCGGCGTCGCCTACGAGCTGTGCCAGGTCGTCGGCCGCGCCATCCTGCCCTACCGGACGGCCGACGCCTACGGCACCGCCTTCTTCTTCCAGGGCGGCGACGACCCGGTGGGGGAGGCGCTGCTGACGGCGGCCGACCTGGTCGGCCCTGCGGGCGGTGAGCTGGGCCTGCGGGCGAGCGTCACCGAGCCGGCCGGCGTCGCCCCGGACGTCATCGCGGAGGGCGAAATCGCGCCCGGCTGGGCGCGCTTCCCGGGCGACGGGGTCGCGGTGCTGCCGACCGCCGGCCTGCACCGGTACGCCGGCGACGGCGGCTGGCGGTGGCGCGTGCAGCCGGTGCCGGCGGGGATCGCCGCCGGGCCCGAGGCCGTCGCCCGCCTCGGCGCCGACGCCAGTTCCGCTTTCGTGCTGGCCCATGGGGTACGCGAGGACGCCTCGCGCCCTCTGGAGGTGGGGATCGAGCGCGTGGTCCGCGACGGGGACGACGTGCGGATCACCGGCGAACTGCCACCGGGGTACGTCGGGGCGCCCGTCTTCGTCGTGCAGCCCGACGCCACCGGCGAGGTCTCGCTGTACTGCCTGGGCCTGGTGCTGCCCGGCGTCGACGGTCACCCGGTGGCGACCTTCGACCGGATCCAGGCCGTCTTGTCGGCCGCGCACGGCGACGCCTGAACCCGGCTCGACTGAACTGTCACCGAGCGCCGTAGATTCGGCGCGGCCGGTCGTCCGAGCTGGGACAGGTCAATCGCCGACCGCCGTCGCCTCGGCGTGACCGGGAGACGGGCGTCGGCTCTGCGGCAGCGTGGGCGCATCGGCGGGATCGTCGGCGGCCGGGGCGGTGGGGCCGGCGGCCAGGAACGCCTCGGCCCAGCGGCCGACCTCGTCGAAGACCTTTGCGCGTACGGCGGGGCCGGAGAGCGTGAGGTCGTGCAACCCGCCGTCGAAGCGGGCCAGGGTGACGTGCCGGCCGAGGCGGGGCGCGTACCGCACCATGTGTTCGACGTCCAGCACGGCGTCGGCCAGGGTCGCGTTGTCGTGCCACTTGGTGCCCCGGAAGGAGCGGGTCGAGCAGGCCAGCAGCACCGGCACCGGGATGTCCAGGCCGGCGCGCAGCCGGCGTTGACCGGCGCGGATCGCGTTCAGCCAGCCGGCGCGCACCGGGAACCCGGCCAGCGGCTTCCACGCCAGGTCGTAGGTCCACTCGCCGCGGTGGTCGGCGTGCAGGCTCTCGCCGTACACCGTGCCCAGGCCGAACGGCAGGATGCGGTGCGGCGCCCTGCGGCCCAGCCGGGAGACGGCGGCCGCGAGGGGTCGACGGACCGCCCAGGGGGCGTTGAGGTCGAAGAAGGGGCTGTTGAGGACCAGGCCGTCGACGGTGCCGGTGTCGCGGCGGGCATCCGCCCAGAGCGAGATGATCAGGCCGCCGGTGGAGTGGCCCATCGCCAGCAGGGTGTCGTGCCCGTCGTCGGAGCGGATGATCTCGGCGGCGGCGTCCAGCTCGGGGAAGTAGTCGCTGATGTCGCGGCAGAAGTTCGGCGTCTGGTGCGCGAGCAGGCTGCGGCCGTACTTGCGCAGGTCGAGGGCGTAGAAGTCCCAGCCGCGCTCGGCGAAGAAGTCGGCCAGGTGGGTCTGGAAGAAGTAGTCGACGAAGCCGTGCACGTAGAGCACCGCCCGCCCGGTGGGGCGCTCGGCCCGCCGCCGGACCAGGGTCGCGACAACGGGGCCTTCGTCGTCGGTGCCCAGGTCGATCGTCTGCCGCTCGTACGGCGGCCCCAACACGTCCGGTTCCACGAACGCGACGCTACGCCGGCAAGCTACCCGGCGGTAGCCCCACGCTGCATGCCCCGACCGGCCGTGCCTCCCGGCCGGGGCATGACAGGGGTACGCGTCAGGCCGTCTCGGCGTCGGCGCGGCTCGGGTCGGCGGCGGGCAGCGCGTCCGACTCGTCGGTCGGGTCGACCTCGCCCTGCGGCTGGGGGATGTCCCGCAGGTGCTTGTTGTGCCGGGGCTCCTGCCGGGTCTTGGCGTCGTTCAGCCGCCGGCGCAGGTCGTCGCGGACGTCGTTGAGGGCGGCGTGCAGGTCCTCCTCGGCGGAGGTGGTGACGATCTTCTGCCGGCCGGCGATCCAGCACTCCAGGGTGACCTTCTGGCCCCGGGCCTCCCGGTCCTTCACCGACACCTCCAGCTCGGTGGCGTCGGCGTGGAAACCGGCCAGCCGGGCGTCGAGGGTGGCGAACTGCTCGGCGATCCAGTTGCGGTCGCCCTGGGAGAACCCCGCACCCACCCGCAGGCACTCGCCCACGGTCGCCGGGTTCGCCACGGCGCTCATCGCCGCACCTCGGAAACGGTTGCGGAGCCGAAAGTAGTGATCGTCATGGCGCTGACCTCTCGTCGACGTGGAGCTTGTCGGTGGTGCGTTGATCAAATCCATACCCAGTTCGGGCGGCTCCGGAACCGTCGGCGCCCGGACAGGTAGGTCGGCCGTACCACATCGGGGGTGTGATCAGGGCGTTGTCCACAGGTGGCCTCGTCATCCACAGGCCGGGGTGGTGGCGCTGGCGGCAGCCGACGAGAGCGCACAGGCTCGGTGCCGAGTCGACTCGCTGGCAGACCCCGGATCCCCTGGAGGGACGATGTTCGACACGTACGTCACGATTGTCGGCAACATTCTGACCGCGCCCGAGTGGCGGCGTACGACCCAGAGCAACACCCTGGTGGCCAACTTCAAGGTCGCCTCCACCGCCCGCCGGCTCGACCGCGACAGCGGTCGGTGGGTCGACGGCAACTCGCTGCGCGTCCGCGTCAACTGCTGGCGCAAGCTCGCCGAGGGCGTGGCGGCCTCGGTGATGGTCGGCGACCCGGTGGTGGTCTGCGGCCGGCTCTACACCCGCGACTGGACCGACGACGCGGGCAACCACCGCACCCTCTACGAGCTGGAGGCGGTCGCCGTCGGCCACGACCTGTCCCGGGGGCGGGCCCGCTTCCTGCGCAACCGGCCGACCATGACCACCAGCACGGTCGAGGACGCGGCCATCGAGAGCCGCGTGCACGGCGAGCCGACCGAACCGGTGCCCGACGAGCAGGCGCCGGTGCTGCGCGACGACCGCCCGCTCGACGACGACTTCGAGTTGCCTGAGTACGGCTCGCTGCGTACCAGTCCGCTGGGCCACGGCCCGCTCGACGACGTCTCCCTCGAGGGCGGTGACTCTCTCGACGACGGCTTCTCCGGCGGCGGCGATGGGCCCGCGGCCCTCGACGACGAGCTGGCCCTCGCGGTGAGCGCGGACGACTCCGACCTGGAGGGCGACCCCGACGACGAGTTGGGGCCGGTGCCCGAGGAGGGCCGGCCGGAGGTTCCGCCGTCCGGTCGGGGCCGGCGGGGCCGGGGGCGGGTTCCGCAGCCGGCGTGACGGTTCGCATCGAGCCGGAGTCGGTGTGACAGCTCGGCCCGGTCGCCTGAGGTCGGTGTCGACGACGGTGCGCGCCGGCGGCACGACGGGGGCGGGGTGGCGACGCGACCGGCGTCGTCACCCCGCGTGACGGAGGTGGGGTTCGATGGAGCACGGCGGCCGCGGCTGGCGCACGCGGTGCTCGTCTAGGCTGGCCGGCCGGGGGGTGGTACGCGTGCGACGGACAGCGCCGGTGGCGAACGCGGTGGGCCTGGTGGCCGGTTACGCGCTGGACAGGCTGTTCGGCGACCCTCGCCGGTGGCATCCGGTCGCCGGGTTCGGCCAGGTGGCGGGCGCTCTGGAGAGTCGCCTGCACCGGCCGGACCGGACGGCCGGCGCGGTGTTCACGGCGCTGGCCGTCGGTGGGCCCGTGGTGCTCGGGGCGGTCGCTGCGGCGGCCACCCGGCACCGGCCGGTGAGCCGTGCGGTGCTCGTCGCCGCCGGCACCTGGACCGTGCTGGGCGGCCGTACTCTCCGACACGAGGCCGCCGTCATGGGCCGAACGCTTCGTGACGGTGACCTGCCCGCCGCCCGACGGCGCCTCGGCAACCTCTGCGGCCGGGACCCCTCGACCCTTGACGAGTCGGAGTTGGCTCGGGCCACCGTCGAGTCGGTCGCGGAGAACACCTCCGACGCGGTGGTCGCCCCGCTGGTCTGGGGAGCGGTCGCCGGCCTGCCCGGGCTGCTGGGCTACCGCGCCGCCAACACCCTCGACGCCATGGTCGGGCACCGATCGGAGCGTTACGCGCGGTTCGGCACCCCGGCCGCCCGGCTGGACGACCTGCTCAACCTGGTGCCGTCCCGGCTGACCGGGCTCCTCACCATCGCCGTCGCGCCGGTCGCGAACGGCGACCGGGAGCAGGCCTGGCGGGTGTGGCGACGGGACCGCAACGATCACCCGAGCCCCAACGCCGGCCAGTGCGAAGCGGCGATGGCCGGCGCGCTCGGCGTCCGCCTCGGTGGCCGCAACAGGTACTTCGGGCGCTCCGAGGTCCGCCCGTTCCTGGGCGACGGCCCCCGTCCCGAGGCACGACACCTCAAGCGGGCAGCCCGCATCTCCGGCGCTGTCGGCCTGGCCGCACTCGGGCTGGCGGCCGCGTACCCGGTGACCGTCGGCCGCCTGGCCGGCGCCGTCGCTCGTCGGAGTCTGCGGGCCGTCGCGGCCGGGCCCGGGAGCCGCCTGCTGTCCGGCGGGGCCGGGAGCGGCCTGCTGTCCGGCGGGGCCGGGAGCGGCTTGCGGATGGCTGGGCGGAACGGTCGGCTGCTGTTCGGCGGGGTCGCGTCGGAGCGGGGCCTGTTCCGCGGTGCGGCGCGGCGGGTGAGCGGGCGGTGAGCGGCGGGCTGCTGGTCGCCGGCACCACCTCGGACGCCGGCAAGAGCGTGCTCACCGCCGGCATCTGCCGATGGCTGCACCGGCAGGGCGTGAAGGTGGCGCCGTTCAAGGCGCAGAACATGTCGAACAACTCGGCCGTCGTGGTCGGGCCGGACGGGCGTGGCGGCGAGATCGGCCGCGCGCAGGCCATGCAGGCCGCCGCCTGCGGGCTCGCCCCGGACCTGCGCTTCAACCCGGTGCTGCTCAAGCCCGGCAGCGACCTGGCCAGCCAGGTGGTTCTCCTCGGTACGGCGGTCGACACGATCACCGCCGGCACCTTCCGACAGGTGCGGCCCCGGCTCGCCGAGACCGCGTACGCGGCGCTGGCCGAGCTGCGGGCCGCGTACGACGTGGTGATCTGTGAGGGCGCCGGGAGCCCGGCGGAGATCAACCTGCGGGCCGGGGACTACGTGAACATGGGGCTCGCGCGGCACGCCAACCTGCCCGCCATCGTGGTCGGCGACATCGACCGGGGCGGCGTCTTCGCCTCGATGTTCGGCACGGTGGCCCTGCTCGACCCGGCGGACCAGGCGCTCATCGCCGGCTTCGTGATCAACAAGTTCCGCGGCGACCTCGGCCTGCTCCAGCCCGGGCTGGACATGCTGCGTCAGGTGACCGGCCGTCCCACGTACGGGGTGCTGCCCTGGTCGCTCGACCTCTGGCTGGACGCGGAGGACTCGCTCGCCTACGGCCGGGTGCTCGGCCGCCCCGCCGCACCGCACGGCACCGACTGGTTGGACGTGGCAGTCGTCCGGCTACCCCGGATCAGCAACGCCACCGACGTGGAAGCGCTGGCCACCGAGCCGGGCGTGCGCGTACGCCTCACCGTCGAGCCGGCCGAACTGGCCGCCGCCGACCTGATCGTCCTGCCCGGCTCGAAGTCGACCGTCGCGGACCTCACCTGGCTACGCGAGACCGGCCTCGCCGACGCGGTGACCAGACACGTGGCAGCCGGCAAGCCGCTGCTCGGCCTCTGTGGCGGCTTCCAGATGCTCGGCCGGGCCATCCACGACCCGGTCGAGAGCCGGCAGGGCAGCGTGCCCGGGCTCGGCCTGCTGCCCATCGAGATCACCTTCGATCCACGCAAGACCGTCCGGCAGTCGGTCGGCACCGGCCCCGGCGACGTGGCGGTCCGCGGCTACGAGATCCACCACGGGTACGTCTCGCAGACCGACCCGGCCCTGACTCCGTTGCTGACCGGGGCCGACGGCGACGGTGAGGGCGCGGTGCTCGGCGCGGTGCACGGCACGCACTGGCACGGGGCGTTCGAGTCCGACGGGTTCCGCCGCTGGTTCCTCACCGAGGCCGCCCGGCTGGCGGGTCGTACCGGGTTCCGGGTCGCGCCGGGCACCAGCTTCGCGGCAGCCCGGGAAGGCTCGCTCGACCTGCTCGGCGACCTCGTCGAGGAGCACCTGGACACCGACGCCCTCTGGCGCCTCATCGAGAGCGGCGCACCCCCCGGTCTTCCCTTCATCCCACCCGGCGCCCCGCAGCTCTGAGCAGGGCGGTTCAGGGCCGGATGTCGGCGGGGCGGTCCGTGGTGGGCAGGCCGGCGGCCAGCCACGCGTCGACGCCGCCGATCATGTCGGTGGCCCGGCGCAGGCCGAGGGTCTGGAGGCTGGCGGCGGCGAGGCTGGAGCTGTAGCCCTGGCGGCACACCACCACGATCTCCCGGTCGTAGGCGGTGGCCTCCGGGATGCGCCAGGCGCTGGCCGGATCGAGCCGCCACTCCAGCACCGTGCGGTCGATGACGACGGCGCCGGGCAGGTCGCCCTGTTCGCGGCGCTGTGCGTCGGTACGGGTGTCGACCAGCAGAGCGCCACCGCGGACCGCCTCGACGGTCTGCTGTGGAGTCAATCGGTGCAGCCCGGCGCGGGCCTGTTCGAGGAGGGCGTCAATGCCGGGGCTCATCACGTCTCGGAGCACCACCCGATCATGCCGACTCGGGTGCCAACCCGCGCGGCGAACGGGCCGCCCGTCACCCGTCGCCCGCCCCAATTCCCCCGGTCGTGAGAATGACCGGCCCAGGGTGTCAGCCGGACGTGTCACCCCACCGAAACCGGCGTGATCGACTCGGTTTCCGTGATGTCGGGGTGTGCTGGCCGACGGGATACCCCGACATCAATGAGGCCGAGTTGATCTGGGCGGTGAACCCCCGTTGCCGGGGTGTGAGCGGGGCATACTTCGGTCGTGCACGGACTCGTCACCAGAGGGCTTGCCCACAGGGGCCCGCAGCGGCGCGGCCCCGACCGCACGGGCCGGCACGGGGATGAGGGCGGGGCTCAGGGCGGGAACGAGGACGGGAACGAGGGCGTAGACGAGGGCGGGGCTGCGGGCGTGGACGGGGCTCAGGCCGGGAACCAGGGCGGGGCCGCGGGCGTGGACGGGGCTCAGGCCGGGGCTGCGGGCGTGGACGGGGCTGAGGGCAGGGCTCAGGGCGGGAACCAGTGCGTAGACGAGGGCGTGGACGTCGGCGGGTCGACCGAGCGATCCGCCGCGCCGGTGCCGACGGTGGTGGTCGTCGAGGCGTACGCCGAGTTGGCCCGTCGGGTGCTCGCGGGCCCGGCGCGGTTGGGGCGGACCCGGCTGGTCGCGGTGGACGGGCCGAGCGGCGCGGGCAAGAGCCGGTTCGCCGCGCACCTCGCGGACGCCCTGGCGGCGCAGTCCGGCGGGCGCCCGCCGGTGGTGCACACCGACGACCTGCTCGACGGCTGGGACGACCAGCTCACCTTCTGGCCTCGTCTCGACACCGAGGTGCTGACCCCGCTGCGCCAGGAAGAGCCGGGCGCGTACCGGCGCTACAGCTGGGTGCGGCGGTGCTTCCTACCCCGCCCGGTGCCGGTGCCGGTGACGCCGGTGCTGATCGTGGAGGGGGTCAGCGCGGCCCGTGCCGTCGTCCGGCCGGAGCTGACCCTCGCCGTCTTCGTCACCGCGCCCGCGCCGCTGCGGCTGGCCCGTGCGGTCGAGCGGGACGGGCCGGAGATCCTGCCCGAGCTGCGCCGCTGGCATACCGGGGAGCGGGCGCACTTCGCCGCCGACGACACCGCGGCGCGCGCCGACCTGGTGGTCGACGGTGCGCCGACGCTGCCGCTGGACGCGTCCCGGTACTACGTGCGGGTCCGCTGACCGGGCATGGACGCCGGCCACCCGCTGCGGCACGATGCGAGGAGTCACGGCGAAACGGGGGCCCCATCATGACGGCAGCGGACGCGCCGGCGCGGCGCCGGATCACCCTCACCGGCATCAGCTCGCGGGCCTGGGAGCATCCGGCCGACCGGGGCGCCCTGGTCGCGCTGCGTGAGCTGCGTGGTTTCGACGACGTGGTGCGGGCGTTCTTCGGCATGTGGAACGAGCGGGGTTTCCGGCTGTCGGTGCTGGCGTCCGGCATCCGCGTCGATCACCGGCAGTATCCGGCGGTGTGGCAGCGCTACACCGAGGCCGCGGCGGCGCTCGACGTGGCCGAGCTGCCCGAGCTGTACGTGACGCAGTCGCCCTGGCTGGGCGCCGAGGCGGTGGGTCTGGACCGGCCGTTCATCGTGCTGAACTCCGCGTGCGTGCAGCAGCTCGACGAGGACGAGCTGCGCTGCCTGCTCGGCCACGAGTTGGGGCACGTGGGCAGCGGGCACGCGGTCTACAAGACCATGCTCATGATCCTCAACCGGTGGGCGGCCAACCTGAGCTGGTTGCCGGTGGGCGCGTTCGCGCTGCGGGCGATCATCGCGGCGATGCTGGAGTGGTGGCGCAAGGCGGAGCTGTCCGCCGACCGGGCCGGCCTGCTCGCCGGGCAGGACCCGGCCGCCGCGCTGCGGCTGCTGATGAAGCTCGCGGGCGGCGGCGACCTGTCGCAGATCGACACGACCGCCTTCCTGGAGCAGGCCGCCGAGTACGCCGGCGGCGGCGACCTGCGCGACAGCCTGCACAAGATCCGGATGACGGCGTGGAGCACGCACCCGGCGCCGGTGGCGAGGGCCGCGCAGTTGCGGCAGTGGATCGACTCCGGGGCGTACGGGCGGGTGCTGTCCGGGGACTATCCGCGCCGCGACGACGACGCCTCGACAAGCGTCTCGGAGGAGATCAAGGCCGCTGCCGAGTCGTACCGGGAGGAGTTCAGCCGTTCCACCGACCCGCTGGTCGGGTTGCTGCGCCGCCTCGGCGACGGCGCCAGCGACGTCGGCGGGTGGGTGGGCGGCACGGCCGGTCGGGCCCGCTCCTGGATGGACGCCGCCACCGAGGCCGCCGGCCGCGCGCACCGCGCCGGCCGGGCCGCCCCGGGCGCGCGGGCGGGCTCCGGCCCGGCGGATGACGGTGACGGTACGGGCTCGGCCAACACGCCTGGGTAAGGCCGGCATACGATTCCGGTCATGACCTCACCGATCATGTCCGAGTCCGAGGTGCGGGCCGCCGTCGAGCGTGAGATGCCCGGCGTACGCGCCGACCTGGAACGCCTCGTCCGCATCCCCGGCATCGCCTTCGAGGGCTTCGACCACTCACACGTGGAGCGTTCCGCCGAGGCGGTCGCCGACCTGCTGCGCGGCTGCGGCCTGGACGTCGACATCGTGCGCTCCGGCGGGCAGCCCGCGGTGATCGGCCGTCGGGCCGCCCCACCCGGTGCGCCCACCGTGCTGCTCTACGCCCACCACGACGTGCAGCCGGTCGGTGACCGGTCGCTGTGGGAGTCCGACCCGTTCGAGCCGGTCGAGCGCGACGGCCGCCTGTACGCCCGGGGCGCGGCCGACGACAAGGCCGGCATCATGGCGCACGTCGCGGCGCTGCGGGCGTACGGGGACGCGCTGCCGGTCGGTGTGGTGCTGTTCATCGAGGGCGAGGAGGAGTACGGCTCCGACTCGCTGGAGCAACTGCTGCGCGAGCACCGCGACGAGATCGCCTCGGACGTCATCGTGATTGCCGACTCCGGCAACTGGGACATCGGCGTACCGGCGCTGACCACCTCGCTGCGCGGCGTCGTCAACTGCTTCGTCGAGGTCCGCACGCTGGACCACGCCGTGCACAGCGGCATGTTCGGGGGTGTCGTCCCGGACGCGCTCACCGCGCTGGTCCGCCTGTTGGCAACCCTGCACGACGACGCCGGTGACATGGCGGTGGACGGGCTGGTCAGCCGGGAGGGCGCTGCCGTCGACTACCCCGAGGACCGGATGCGGGCTGAGTCCGGACTGGCCGAGGGTGTCCAGTTCATCGGCACCGGCCGGCTCACCGACCGGGTCTGGACGAAGCCGGCGGTGTCGGTGCTCGGCATCGACGCGCCGTCCACCGGCGAGGCGCCGAACGCCCTGGTCCCGGCCGCGAAGGCGAAGCTCAACGTCCGTCTCGCGCCGGGAGACGACCCGAAGCGGGCGTACGCGGCGGTGCGCGCCCACCTGGAGAAGCACGCGCCGTGGGGCGCCCAGGTGACCGTCACTCTGGAGCACGATGGCGACCCGTGCGTGATCGACGCGTCCGGGCCGATGTTCGACGCCGCCCGCTCGGCGTTCCGCGCCGCCTGGGACGGCACCGACCCGGTCGACATCGGCATCGGCGGTTCGATCCCGTTCATCGCCACGTTCCAGGAGATGTTCCCGGAGGCGGCGATCCTGGTGACCGGTGTGGAGGACCCGCACGCCCGCGCGCACGGCCCGAACGAGAGCCTGCACCTCGGCGAGTTCGCCAAGGTCTGCCTCGCCGAGGCGCTGCTGCTGGGCAAGGTGGCCGCGGCAAGCAGTTAGGTGTCGGAACGACAACTTTGCGTCTGATCTGGGAGTTTGCGGCGTGTCGCCGGGCGGCTTGTTATAGCCTTTCGAACATGAGTACGAACGAGGTGATGGCCCGGTTGGGGGCCGCCGTCAGCGCACTGGGGGACGTCGACGTCTCCGCGTGGTCCGAGGACACGCTCAACGACCAGCTCGGTGAGCTGTCCGCCGCCCTGGTCGCCCTCGACTCGGTGCTCTCCCGGGTCGCCGGCGAGGTCCGCGCCCGAGGGTTGCGCATCGAGGAGCCCGTCTCCGCCTGATTCCCGCCGCCCCCTCGTGGGCTGCGGCACCGCGCCGACACCGCCCGGGCACGGCAATGCCCGGGCGGTGTCGGAGGTGGCTGGCAGGATGGGCTTCGTGCGGTTCATCGACCTGGCGGCCACCTCCGCCGCCGTGGGCGCCACCAGCGGCCGGCGGGCCAAGGTGGAGCTGCTCGCCGACGCGCTGCGCCGGCTCGACCCGGCCGAGGTGGAGCCCGGCGCCGGCTATCTCGCCGGTGAGCTGCGTCAGCGGCAGACCGGCGTGGGCTACGCGAGCCTGCGTGACCTGCCGCCACCGGCCACCGAGCCGACGCTGACCGTGGCCGCCGTCGACGCGGCCATCGAGCAGATCGCCGCCGTGCAGGGCGCCGGGTCGCAGGCCCGCCGCCGGGCTCTGCTCGGCGGCCTCTACGCGGCGGCCACCGCCGACGAGCAACGGCTGCTCACCGGCCTGTTCGGGGGTGAGCTGCGCCAGGGCGCCCAGGCCGGGCTGCTCGCCGACGCCGTGGCCCGGGCCGCCGAGGTGCCGGTGGCGACCGTCCGCCGGGCCCTGCTGCTCGCCGGTGACCTGCGTGCCGTGGCGGTGGCCGCGCTGGCCGGCGGCGAGGCCGAGCTGGCCGGGTTCGGCCTGCGGGTCGGCCGGCCGCTGGCGCCGATGCTCGCGCAGAGCGCCCCCTCGGTCGACGAGGCGCTGGCCGCGACCGGCACGCCGGCGGTGGTCGACGTGAAGCTCGACGGCATCCGCATCCAGGTGCACCGCTCCGGCGCCGACATCGCCGTGTTCACCCGCAGCCTCGACGAGATCACCAACCGGGTGCCCGAGGTGGTCGCGGCGGTTCGCGCCCTGCCGGGCCGGGAGCTGGTGCTCGACGGCGAGGCGATCGGCCTGGACGAGACGGGCCGTCCGCTGCCGTTCCAGCAGACCTCCAGCCGGGCCGCCCGGCGCACCACACCGAGCACCACCGGGCGGACTCCGGTCGCCCCGGCGGTGCTCGCGGCCGCCGCCAGCACCGGCGCGACGGTGCTCACTCCGTACTTCTTCGACCTGCTGCACCTCGACGGCCAGGATCTGATCGACCTGCCCGGTCGGGAGCGGTGGGCCGCGCTCGCCGGCGCGGTGGACGCGTCGCTGCTGGTGGGGCGCATGGAGGTCGACGGCCCGGAGCAGGCCGGCGCGGCGTTCGCCGCCGCGCTCGACGCCGGCCAGGAGGGCGTGGTGGTCAAGGCACCGGACGCCCCCTACGACGCCGGCCGGCGCGGCGCCGCCTGGGTCAAGGTCAAGCCACGGCACACCCTCGACCTGGTGGTGCTCGCCGTCGAGTGGGGCAGCGGCCGGCGCAAGGGCTGGCTGTCCAACCTGCATCTGGGCGCCCGTGACCCGCGTACTGGCGACTTCGTGATGCTCGGCAAGACGTTCAAGGGGCTCACCGACGAGCTGCTGCGCTGGCAGACCGAGCGGTTCCTCGACCTCGCGGTGGAGCGCGGCGACTGGGTGGTCCGGGTCCGCCCGGAGCAGGTGGTGGAGATCGCCTTCGACGGGGTGCAGACGAGCACCCGCTATCCGGGTGGGATGGCCCTGCGGTTCGCTCGCGTGGTGCGCTACCGCGACGACAAGTCCGCCGCCGAGGCGGACACCATCGACGCGGTCCGCGCCATCCACGCCGGTCGGCTGAGCGGTTGACGGGCCACACCGGCCCTCGTCTCGCGCCGGGCCGGCCGCCCGCTCAGGCGGACGCGCTCGGCGTCGGCTCGGCCGCCCGGTCCAGCGGGGCGGTCGCGCTGTCGAGCCCGGCGGCCCGGCGTGCCTCGCGTCGGGCCACCCAGCCGTAGCCGAAGAGCGCCATCGCGGCGAAGAGCCACCACTGCACGACGTAGCCGAAGTTCTGCCAGTTGTTGGTGTGCCCGACCGGCACGGCCTTGAACGCCCCGTCGGCGGCCGGGGTCTGGTCGTCCAGCAGCAGGTAGCCGCCGTAGACCGGGTAGGGCAGCTCGCGGGCCAGGCGCGGTACGGCGATCCGCCGCGTCTCCAGCCGGCCGTCGCGGCGGTCCACCGTGCCGGCGCCGCTCTCGGTCTCGTGCACCCGGCCGCTGACCGTCACGTCGCCGCCCGGCGGGGCGGGCACCGACGGCTGGGCGGTCGCCCCGCCCGGCGCGGGCGGGATCCAGCCTCGGTCCACCAGCAGCGCGCTGCCGTCGGGGAGCACCAGCGGGGTGAGCACCTCGAAGCCGACCCGGCTGTCGACCGTCCGACCACGGACCAGGACGGTGTTCGACGGGTCGTACCGGCCGGTGGCGGTGATCCGGGTCCAGACCTTGTCCTTCGCGGGGGCCGGGCCGGCGGTCCCGGGGCCGCCGGTGGGCGCGCGGAACGCGTCGGCCAGGGGCGCCGGGGCCATCCGCTCGCCCGCGTCGATCCGCTCGTTGATCTCGGTACGGCCCCGGTAGCGGTCCAGCTGCCAGTTGCCCAGCCACACCATGACGGCGGCGGCGACCAGGGTCAGCGCGAGGGCGCCCAACCAGCGTGGGCTCAGCAGGAACCGGTACACGGCACCGAGGCTACCCGTATGACCGGGGCCACTCACCGCGACCGGGCCGGGACGGTCCGCCGACCCCCGGTTGGCGGTGCTCGCCCGTCGGACCGGACGGGTATCGTCACGCCGACGGATCGACCTCCTCGGTTGTCCGTCGCGTACCCGCCGCCGCCCGCGAGGAGTCGATGATGACCGTCGTGCCGCGCCTGGTGCTCAGCGCACCGTCCTCCGGGCACGGAAAGAACGCGCTGGCGATCGGGCTGCTCGCCGCCCTGGCCGAGCGGGGTGTCGACGTCGCCGGGTTCAAGCTCGGCCCGGATCATGTCGACGCCGCGTACCTCGGTCTCGCCGCCGGTCGGCCCGGTCGGGTGATCGATCCCCGGCTGGTCGGCGTCGACCGGCTCGCCGCGCTTGTCGCACACGGCGCCGCGGGTGCCGCGCTCGCCGTCGTGCAGGGCAGCATGGGCCTGTACGACTCCGTCGGTGGCCGCCCGGAGCAGGAGTCCACGGCCGCCGCGGCCACCGCGCTGCGCAGTCCGGTGGTGCTGGTGGTCGACGTGGCCGCGATGGGGCAGTCGGTGGCCGCTTTGGTGCACGGTTTCCGCTCGTACGACGAGCAGTTGTGGCTGGGCGGGGTGATCCTCAACCGGGTGGCGTCGTCGCGGCACGAGGCGATGCTGCGCGAGGCGCTGGACGACGTCGGCGTGCCGGTCTACGGCGCGCTGCGTCGCCAGGACCTGCCGGCCGTGCTGCCGTCGCGCCGGCACGGGGTGGCGCCGGTGGTCGACTCCTCGACCGACGCGGTCCGTGCGGTGCGCCGGCTGGGCGAGGCGGTCGCCGCCACGGTCGACCTGGAGCGGCTGCTCGGGCTGGCCCGTTCCGCTCCGCCACTGCCGGCGGCGGCCTGGTCGCCGCAGGAGGCGCTCGGCGAGCTGGTCGTCCCGGCGCAGCGCCCGCTGG
This sequence comes from Micromonospora sp. NPDC005254, assembly GCF_042872525.1. Classification (NCBI taxonomy): domain Bacteria; kingdom Bacillati; phylum Actinomycetota; class Actinomycetes; order Micromonosporales; family Micromonosporaceae; genus Micromonospora; species Micromonospora sp. NPDC005254. Next base: position 1,097,659 of record NZ_JBIAKM010000001.1, read on the forward strand.
TGGCGCTGGCCGGCGGGCCGGGCGGCAGCTTCAGCCACCCGGAGACCGCGGAGCTGCTGTCGGCCGCCGGCGCCGAGGTGGTCACTGTCGATCCGCTGCGCGACGAGGCGCTGCCCGTCGGCACCCGCGCGCTGGTCGTCGGGGGTGCGCTGCCCGAGTCGTACGCCGAGCAGCTGTCGGCCAACCGGCGGCTCTGCATCGCGGTGGCCGAGCTGGCCCGCACCGGCCGGCCGGTGGTCGCTGAGGGCGCCGGCCTGCTGTGGCTGGCCCGGGAGCTGGACGGGCTGCCGATGTGCGGGGTGCTGGACGCGGTGGGTGTGAGCCGCGACGGCCTCGTGGTCGGCTACCGGGAGGCGACCGCCCAGACCGACAGCGTGGTCGCCGCGCGCGGCACGGTGGTCGTCGGGCACAAGGAGCACCGGGCGGTGCTCACCCCGCGCGCCGGTCAGCGGCCGGCCTGGAGCTGGGACGGCGGCACGCCGGAGGGTTTCGTGTGGCGCAACGTGCACGCCTCGCAGCTCACCCTGCACTGGGCGGGACACCCGGCGACCGCCGCCCGGGTGGTGGCGGCGGCGGTCAGCGAGCCGGCAGCCGACGCGGTGCCCGCGCAGCCTCCCGTGGTGCCCGCGTGATCGGTGAGTTGGCGGTCCGCCGGTTTCCGGCGTTGACCGTCTCCACCCCGCGTACGGAGGTGCGTCGGCTCACCGCGGCGGACGCGTCGGCCGCCGGGGAGATCTTCGCCGACAAGCTGACCCGGCGGTGGCTGCCGCTGGCCGACGACTCCGGCCCGATCGACGGGCACGCCTGGTGCACGGATCTGGCCCGGCAGCGGCGCGACAGCGGCGAGGGCGACCACTACGCGGTGGTCCGCCGGGAGGACGACCAGATGGTCGGCTCCCTCTGGACGCGGCGCACCGACTGGGGCGCCCGGCTCACCGAGGTCTCCTACGCGATGGCCCCCCACGCGCGGGGCTTCGGCCTGGCCGCCGAGGCGGTGGACGCGGTGGCCATCGCGCTGATCCTGGAGCACGGCTTCCAGCGGGTCGAGCTGCGGGTGGCACCCGGCAACCTGGCGTCCCGCCGGGTCGCCGAGAAGGCCGGCTTCAGCTACGAGGGGTTGCTGCGCAACGCCGGTTTCGTCGGCGGTGGCCGGGCCGACCTCGAACTGTGGTCGTTCGTGGCCGCTGATCTGCGCTGATCCGCGCCGTCATCCCACGATGGCGTCCGACGGTGGCGTGAACTGGCGGGTCGGCGTGCCCTTCAGGCCGTCGCGCAGGGTCTCGGCCACCGCCGCGATCGGGATCTGGGACTGCCCGTCACCGACGGCGTTGAACGGGTTGTCCGGGTCGGAGATGAAGCTCGCCGCGGCCAGCTCCGGGGTGTAGCCGACGAACCAGGCGGACCGGGTGCTGTCGGTGGTGCCCGTCTTGCCGGCGACCGGGCGGCCGACCGTACCCCGGACGCTGTCGGCGGTTGACCAGCCGCCGCAGCCGCCGCGTGCCGGACTGTCCCCGGTCGGGCAGCGGGCGGCGTCGGTGGCCGCCCGGGCGGCGTCGGCGCTGACCACCTGGCGGCAGCGCGGCTTGGCGACCTCACGGTGCAGACCGCCCGGAGTGGCGTACGTGGCCGGAGTGCCGTCCCGGTTCATGATCGCCTGCACCGGGATCGCCTCGCAGTAGCGGCCGTCGGCCGCGACGGCGGCGTAGGCGTTCGCCATCTCCAGCGGTGTGGCGTCGGAGACGCCCAGGGTGAACGCGCCCCACTTCTTGGCCTTGCCCGGGGACGCCTGTTCCCGGTCGACGTCGGTGCGCCAGCGCAGCCCGAGCTGTTCGGCCAGCCGGACCGCCCGGTCCGCGCCCACCTTCTCCTCCAGCCACACGAAGTACGTATTGACCGACTTGCCGAAGCCGGACCACATGGTCTGTTGCCCGGTCATCGCTCCGCTGGCGTTGGAGGGCGCCCAGCCGTCGTAGACCGACGACTTGTAGCGGTACGGGGCGTTGAACGAGGTGGACAGCGTCATCCCCGAATCCAGCGCGGCCAGCATCGGGAACATCTTGAACGTCGACCCGGCCTGGTAGCCCGGCAGGTCGCCGCCGCCGAGCAGCGGCGCCACCGTGTTCGGATAGTTCGCCTTCACCTTCGGCCCGGCCTCCGGGTTGGAGCTGGGTGGGTTGTCGGCCAGGTCCAGGGAGTAGTTCCGGTTCACCGCCATCGCCTTCACGCGCCCGGTCCCCGGCTCGGAGACCACGATCCCGTTGGCGAACGGGCTGCCGGTGCCCTCCTTGGCGCCGACGTTCTTCTCCGCCGCCTCCTGGATCTTGGGGTCGAGGCTGAGCACGATGCGGTAGCCGCCCCGACGCAGCTTGTCCATCCGCTCCAGCCGGTTGGCCCCGAACGCGGGCTGCGAACTCCACCAGTTCTTCAGGTAGTCGCAGGCGAAGCCCCAGCTCCGGTACTTCTCGATGAGCGAGGCGCAGTCGCTCGGCGGGGTGGTGAGCTTCAGCCGGATCGGCTCGGTCTTCGCGGCGGCGGCCGAGTCGGGGGAGAGGTAGCCGAGCTGACTCATCCGGTCCAGCACGTAGTTGCGCCGCCCGGTGGCGTCCTTCTGGTCGGTGTCGGCCGGGTCGTACTCGGAGGGGGACTTGACCAGCCCGGCGAGGGTGGCCGCCTCGACCGGGGTGAGGTCCTTCGGGGTCTTGGAGAAGAAGATCTCGCTGGCGGCGTAGATGCCGTACGCCCGGTGGCCGAAGTACGCGGAGTTCAGGTAGCGCTCGAGGATCTGCTCCTTGCTCAGCTCCTTCTCCAGGTCCAAGGCCATGCGCATCTCCTTGACCTTGCGCAGGCTGGTCTGCTGGGTGGCCTCCTGGACCTCCTTCGGGGTGTTCGCGCTGTCCCGCAGGGCCATCCGGACGTACTGCATGGTCAGCGTCGAGGCGCCCTGGGAGCCGCCGGAGCGGGCGTTGGACACGAAGGCGCGGGCCACGCCCTTCGGGTCGACGCCGTGGTGCTGGTAGAAGCGGTTGTCCTCGGCGGCGACGATCGCCTGCTGGATGTTCGGCGACATGTCCGACAGCTTCGTGTACTGCCGGTACTCCTCGTAGAACATGGTCAGCACGGTCTTGCCGTCCGGGGCGTAGAGGTAGGAGGTCTCGGCGGGCAGGGCGGTGGTCAGCAGTCTGGTCTTCTGCTCCGTGGCGTGCGCGGTGGCCTTCGCGCCGAGCCCGGTGAAGGCGACCACCGGGTACGCGACGGCGGCGATCACGATGCCGGCGATGAGGCCGGCGCGGAGAAGAGGAACGAGTCGACCAGCGGCAGCAAGGGGTCGGTTGCTCACGTGGCCAAGTTATGACATTTCCGATTCGTACATGAGAAGAACTCATAAACCCGCGAGGTGGTGACATGGCTTACGCCGACATCGACTGTTCCGCCGGCCACCTTCCCGGCAGGATCGCGGACATGCGCGATCAGTCTGCTGCCATCACCCCGCCCATCGGGGCCGAGCCGGACCTCGCGCACCACGGCGACGCCGAGGTGGGCGCCGGGCTGATCGACCTCGCCGTCAACGTCCGCCAGACGCCACCGCCGGCCTGGCTGGCCGACCCGATCGCCGCCACCCTCACCGACCTGGCCCGCTACCCCGACCCGGCGCCGGCCCGCGCCGCCGTCGCCGCCCGGCACCGGCGTCACCCGGACGAGGTACTCCTCACCGCCGGCGCTGCCGAGGGCTTCGTGCTGATCGCCCAGGCGCTGCGTGGCATCCGCCGACCCGTGGTGGTGCACCCGCAGTTCACCGAGCCGGAGGCGGCGCTACGGGCCGCCGGCCATTCGGTCGAGCGGGTGCTGCTGGACCCGGCCGACGGGTTCCGGCTCGATCCGTCCCTGGTGCCCGACGACGCCGACCTCGTGATGATCGGCAACCCGACGAATCCCACCTCGGTGCTGCACCCCGCGCGGACCGTGGCCGCGCTCGCCCGTCCCGGCCGGGTGCTGGTGGTCGACGAGGCGTTCGCCGACACCACCGGCGGCGCGCACCCCGGCGAGCCGGAGTCGCTGGCCGAGCGGCGGGATCTGCCCGGGCTGCTCGTCCTGCGCAGCCTCACCAAGACGTGGGGCCTGGCCGGCCTGCGGATCGGCTACCTGCTCGGCGCCCCGGAGCTGCTGTCCCGCCTGGCCGCCGTCCAGCCGCTGTGGGCCGTCTCCACGCCCGCGCTGGCCGCCGCCGCGGCCTGCGCCACCGGAGTCGCGGTCGAGGCCGAACGCGCGATCGCCGCCGACCTCGCCGCCGACCGCGACCACCTGGTCGCGCGCCTGGCCGACCTGCCCGGCGTACGCGTCGCGGGCCGCCCGGCCAGCGCGTTCGTCCTGCTGCACCTGCCCGACGCGAACCGGGTCCGAGAGGGCCTGCGCGACCGGGGCTGGGCGGTACGCCGGGGCGACACCTTCCCCGGGCTCGGCCCGGACTGGCTGCGGGTGGCGGTACGCGACCGGAACACCACCGACGCGTTCATCGAGGTGCTGCGCGAGACCATGGAGGCATGATGCTGGAGACCACGATTTCGGCCATCCGGCCACTCGACGAGGCGGCGATGGCCGCCGCCCGCGAGCTGCACGGCCGGCTGACCAAGCCGCCGGGCTCGCTGGGCCTGCTGGAGGATCTGTCGGTACGCCTCGCCGGGCTGGCCGGGGCCTGCCCACCGCCGCTGCCCGAGCCGGCCGCCGTGGCGATCTTCGCGGGCGACCACGGGGTGCACGCCCAGGGGGTCAGCCCGTGGCCGCAGGAGGTCACCGGGCAGATGATCGGCAACTTCCTGGCCGGCGGTGCGGTCGTCAACGCGTTCGCCCGCCAGGCCGGCGCCTCGGTCACCGTGGTCGACGTCGGGGTGGCCACCCCGCTGCCCGTCCCCGAGGCTTCCGGTCCGGCCGACCCGTCCGCGCCCCGACTGGTCACCGCCTCCGTGCGCCGGGGCACCCGGGACCTCACGGTGACCGCCGCGCTCACCCGGGACGAGGCGCTGGCCGCGGTGCGGACCGGCATCCGGATCGCCGACGAGCTGATCGACGCCGGGGCGGGCATCCTGCTCACCGGGGACATGGGCATCGGCAACACCACCCCGGCCGCCGCGCTGATCGCCGCGTTCACCGGCGTCGACCCGCTCGACTCCACCGGCCGGGGCACCGGGATCGACGACCCGACGTACGCCCGCAAGGTGGCCGTCGTGCGGGCCGCGCTGGCCCGGCACACGCCCGATCCGGCCGACCCGCTGGGCGTGCTCGCCGCCGTCGGTGGCCTGGAGCACGCCGCGCTGGCCGGGCTGATCCTGGGCGCCGCGGCCCGCCGTACGCCGGTCCTGCTGGACGGCGTGATCGCGGTGTCGGCGGCGCTCGCCGCCGCCGCGTTCGCACCCGACGCGGTCGCGGCCATGGTCGCCGGGCACCGCTCGGCCGAGCCGGGCGCGACGGTGGCGCTGCGGCACCTCGGCCTCGACCCGCTGATCGACCTGGGGCTGCGCCTCGGCGAGGGCACCGGCGCGCTGTTGGCCCTGCCGGTGGTCACCGGCGCGGTCCGCGTGCTGCACGACGTGGCCACCTTCGACTCCGCCGGGGTGGCCGAGAAGTGACGGTGCCCAACGAGCGGGCGGTCCGGCTCGGTGGTGCGGCGTGAGCGCCAGCCCGTACCCGCTCGGCCTGCGGCTCGAGGGGCGACGTGTGGTCGTGGTGGGCGGCGGTGCGGTCGCCACCCGGCGGGTGCCGGCGCTGCTGGATGCCGGCGCGGACGTCCTGCTGGTGGCCCCGGAGCTGACCCCGGCGCTGCGGGCCCGGGTGGACGCGGGTCGGCTGCACTGGGTGCCGCGCCGGTTCGTGCCCGAGGACCTGGACGGGGCCTGGCTGGTCCAGGTGGCGATCGACGATCCGATGGCGGCGGCTGCGGTGAGCGCCGTCGCCGCCGAACGGCGGATCTTCTGCGTCCGGGCCGACGACCGGACCGCCGCCACGGCCTGGACGCCGGCGGTGACCCGCCACGGCCCGGTCACCGTGGCGGTGCTCGGCGGCGGAGATCCTCGCCGCGCGATGACCGTCCGCGACGCCATCCGCGACCTGCTCGCCGTACGCGACGCTGCTCCCACCCGGGTCCGGCCCGACGCCGAGGCGACGACCGGCGCGACCGCCGGGCGGGTGGCGCTGGTCGGGGCGGGGCCGGGAGACCCGGAGCTGATCACCGTGAAGGGTTGGCGGTTGCTCACCGAGGCCGACGTGGTGGTCGCCGACCGGCTAGTGCCGGGTCTACTCCTGGACGAACTCCGCGCCGACGTCGAGCTGGTGGACGCCTCGAAGATCCCCTACGGCCCGTCCCGGGCCCAGGAGGAGATCAACCGGATCCTGGTCGACCGGGCCCTGGCCGGCGCCGTCGTGGTCCGGCTCAAGGGCGGCGACCCGTACGTCTTCGGCCGTGGCGGCGAGGAGCTACTGGCCTGCGCGGCGGCCGGCGTGCCGGTGACCGTCGTCCCGGGAGTGACCAGCTCGATCGCCGCTCCGGCGGCGGCCGGGATCCCGGTCACCCACCGGGGGGTGGCGCACGAGTTCACCGTCGTCTCCGGCCACGTGGCACCCGACTCGCCGGCCTCGCTGGTGCGCTGGGACGCCCTCGCGGGCCTGCGCGGCACCCTGGTGATCCTGATGGGGCTCAAGAACCTCGCCGCCATCGCCGAGACCCTGATCGCGCACGGCCGGTCGCCGCAGACGCCCGCCGCGGTCGTTCAGGAGGGCACCACGGGCGCCCAACGGACGCTGCGGTCCACGCTCGGCGCGGTGGCCGCCGACGCGCTCACCGCCGAGGTGCGCCCGCCCGCGGTCGTGGTGCTCGGCGACGTGGTGGGTGCCCTCGACGGGTGACCGGTGGCACGGTCCACCCGGGCGGCAGAGCGGACCCCGGGCGGTGCGGGCGGCAGAGCGGACCCCGGGCGGTGCGGGCGGCGGAGACCGGCTGGTCCCCGCGCGCGTCCTTTGCTCTGCTTCAACCGACGCAACACCCAGAAGGCGTTTGTGTTGCGTGGAGTGAAGCAGAGCAAAGGACGCGCAGAGGGCGACGCGAGGGCCCTGACGGCGGCTCTCGGGTGACCGGTACCCGCCGGTGGGGTTCGACCGGCCGGCGTCGGCCGAATGACGAAGGGCCGGAGCAGCGCTGCCCCGGCCCTTCGTCGAACTGACTGTCGGCTACTGCTTGAGCATGTTGTCGAGCAGCAGGGCGCAGCGGATCAGCCCGAGGTGGCTGTACGCCTGCGGGTGGTTGCCCAGGCCGCGCTCGGCGAGCGGGTCGTACTGCTCGGGGAGCAGCCCGGTCGGGCCGGCGGTGAGCACCATCTGCGCGAACAACTCCTCGGCGTCGGTGCGGCGGCCGGTGCGCAGGTACGCCTCGATCAGCCACGCCGTGCAGATGTGGAAACCGCCCTCACGGCCGGGCAGGCCGTCGTCCCAGTGGTAGCGGTAGACGACCGGGCCGCTGCGCAGGTCCGCCTCGATCTTCAGGACGGTGGACAGGAAGCGCGGGTCGTCACCCGGGAGCAGGCCGGAGAGGCCGATCCAGAGCGACGAGGCGTCCATGTCCTCGTCCCCGTACGCGACGCTGTACGCCTCGACGTCGTCGTGCCAGCCGTGCTCCAGCACGTTGGCGCCGATCCGGTCGCGCAGGTCCTTCCACTCCGGCCGGTCCTCGCCGCCGTGCTGGCGCATCACGTGCAGCGCCCGGTCGACGGTCATCCAGCACATCACCTTGGAGAAGACGTGGTGCCGGGGTGGCAGCCGCGCCTCCCAGATCCCGTGGTCGGGCTCGTGCCACCGGCGGCGAACCGCCTCGACCATGTTCTCCAGGACCCGCCACTCGTCGTCGCGGACCGAGCCGCGCGCGTCGGCGACCGCCGCGATCAGGTCGGCGATCGGGCCGAACACGTCGAGCTGGAGCTGGTGGTTGGCGAGGTTGCCGACCCGGACCGGCCGGGAGCCGGCGTACCCGGGCAGCGTGTCGATGACCGCCTCGGCGCCCAGCTCGTAGCCGTCGATGGTGTAGAGCGGGTGCAGTCGCTCCGGGTGGCCGCCGGTGCGCTCGATGCAGCCGTCGACCCAGCGCAGGAACGCCTCGGCCTCCTCGATCGACCCGAGGTCGACAAGCGCGCGGGCGGTCAGCGCGGCGTCACGCAACCAGCAGTAGCGGTAGTCCCAGTTGCGGACGCCGCCCAGCTCCTCGGGGAGGGAGGTGGTCGCCGCGGCCAGGATCGAGCCGGTGATCTCGTGGCAGAGCCCGCGCAGGGTGAGCGCGCTGCGGGCCACCAGGTCGCGGGAGGTGGACGGCAGCCGCAGCGAGGCCACCCAGTCCTTCCACGGCTGCTCGGCCGCGGCCTGCCGATCGTGGATCGGCACCCGGTGGTGCTCCAGGCTGTGCGTGCCGAAGCGCAGCTCCAGCACGACCTGCCCGCCGGCGGCCGACAGGTCGACGGTCGCCTTGGCGGTCTCGTACCCACCGTCGTTGTTGACCTGCCACTCGACCCCGGGGGAGTAGAGGGCGACCGGTTCGTTCGAGCCGAGCACCAGCAGGCCGTCGCCGAGCGGCTGCAACTGCACGGCGACCTGACCGAACTCGGGGCGCGGGGCGAACTCCACCCGGACCCGACCGCTGCCGGTGAGCACCCGGACCAGGGTCGAGTCGCCGGTGACCACCGCCGGGCCGTCCGGCGTCGTCTCGCGGGCCGGCTTGTCCAGCCAGTCGGTGACGGTGAGCCCGGACCACCGGGTCTCGACGGTCATCGTGCCGGAGCGGTAGCGCTGGCCCAGCGGGATGCCCCCGCGCTCCGGGGCGACGCTGAAGTGACCGGCCGGGCTGCCACCGACCAGGTCGGCGAAGATCGCCGCCGAGTCCGGCTTGGGGTGGCAGAGCCAGCTGACCTTCGCCTCCGGCGTGAGCAACGCGACCGTACGACCGTTGGCCAGCATGGAGTGCCGCTCGATCGGCACCGCCCGCTCGCCGAAGAGCCAGTGGCGGCGGGTCTCCAGCAGCAGCCCGAGCGCGCGGGCTGCCTCGATGGGCTCGGCCACCCGGAAGCCGGCCTTGGTCTCGCCGGGGCCGATCTTGATGCCGAGGTCCGGCCCGTGCAGGTTGCCGAAGGCGTTCTCGTCGGTGACGTCGTCGCCGATGAAGAGCACCGCGCTGGCCGAGAGCTGGGTCCGGAGCTGGTCGACGGCGGTGCCCTTGTGGGTGGCCACCACGGACAGCTCGATGACCTCCTTGCCCTGCGTCACCGTGACGCCGTCGAAGGTGGCCGGGCCGTTGCGGACCGCCTCGATGGCTGCGGCGGCGACCTGCGGGTCGACGCCCCGGGTGTGCACCGCGACGCTGGCCGGCTTGCGTTCCAGGCGGATGCCGGGGTGTTCGGCGGCGATCTCCCGCAGCGCGTTGCGCACCTGGGTGCGCACCGCGACCAGCTCGGGGGAGAGGCGCTCGACGAAGCCGATGTCGAACTCGGAGCCGTGACTGCCGACGAGGTGCACCTCGCTGGGCAGCCGGGAGAGCGCGGCCAGGTCCCGCAGGGCCCGGCCGGAGACCACGGCCACGCTCGTCTGCGGCAGCGCGGCGAGCGCGCGGATCGCCGCCACCGATTCGGGCAGCGGTACGGCGGTGCTCGGGTCCTCCACGATCGGCGCGAGTGTGCCGTCGTAGTCGCAGGCGATCAGGAGCTGCGGAACCCGGGCGATCCGGCCGATGGCAGAGCGCAGCTCGGGGTCCAGCACCCCGGTGGCGATCGCCGCTCCGTCGTTGACGGACGTGTTCACGCGGCCTCCGCCTCGGGAACTCCGAGTTCGGAGAGGAAAGACTTGGCCCAGTGCCCCACGTCGTGGGTACGCAGGTGACGTTGCATTGTCCGCATCCGGCGGCGTGCCTCGGTTTTCTCCACGTGCACGGCCCGGAGCAGGGCGTCCTTGACCGCGTCCGGGTCGTGCGGGTTACACAGGAAGGCCTGGCGCAGCTCCGTTGCGGCGCCAGCGAACTCGCTGAGCACGAGCGCACCGCCCTGGTCGGCGCGTGATGCGACGTACTCCTTGGCGACGAGATTCATACCGTCTCGCAGCGGGGTCACCATCATCACGTCCGCAGCAACGTACATCGCGGCCAGTTCACTGCGACTGTACGACTGATGGAGGTAATGCACGGCCGGCACGCCGACTCGGCCGAATTCGCCATTAATGCGACCAACTTCGCGCTCTACCTTGACCCGAAGTGCCTGGTAGTGCTCGACGCGCTCGCGGCTCGGCGTGGCCACCTGCACCATAACGGCGTCCGGAACTGTCAACTTTCCGTCAGCGAGCAACTCGCGGAACGCCTTGAGCCGCAACTCGATGCCCTTGGTGTAATCCAGCCGGTCCACACCCAGGATGATCGTCTTCGGGTCGCCCAGCTCGGCGCGGATCTGCTTGGCCCGCGCCTGGATCGCCGGGTCGGCGGCCATCCGTTCCATCTCCTGGGTGTCGATCGAGATGGGGAAGGCGCCCGCCTTCACCTGTCGCCCGTCGACCTGGATCATCTGCCCCTCGTAGCGCAGGCCGAGGAGGTGCCGGGCCAGCCGTACGAAGTTCTGCGCGGCCAGCCGCTGCTGGAAGCCCACCAGGTCCGCGCCGAGCAGACCGCGCAGGATCTCGGTGCGGAACGGCATCTGCATGAACAGCTCGATCGGCGGGAACGGGATGTGCAGGAAGAACCCGATCCGCAGGTCCGGACGCAGCTCGCGGAGCATCGCGGGGACCAGTTGGAGCTGGTAGTCCTGCACCCAGACCGTCGCGCCCTCGGCCGCCACGTCCGCCGCGGCCTCCGCGAACCGCGCGTTGACCAGCCGGTACGCCTCGCGCCACCGGCGCTTGTAGGCCGGGGTCTCCACCGCGTCGTGGTAGAGCGGCCAGATCGTCGCATTCGACTGGCCCTCGTAGTAGCGCTCCAACTCCTCGGAGCTGAGGGGGACCGGGTGCAGCCGGATGCCCTCCAGGTCGAACGGCTCGGGGGCGGCGCCGGTGCCGCCGGCCCAGCCGACCCAGGTGCCCTGGTGTTCGGCGAGCACGGGATGCAGCGCGGTGACCAGCCCGCCTGGGCTGCGTCGCCACTGCCGTCCCTCGGGTGTGCTCACCTCGTCGACCGGCAGACGGTTCGCCACAACGACAAAGGAGCTACGGACGGTCACGATCGGCCACCTCCGGGTGCTGACGGGTCCACCGCGATGAGCGTACTGAGCGTAGCTGCGGCGTCTTGTGCCCCGTGCCGGAGTCTCCTACCCGCCTCGGTCTGGCCGAATCCTACAGGTGATCTTGTCGACAGCCGTGGCGGTCAGAGATCGATGATCGGCCATTCCTTGGGCAGTACCTCACCAAGCAGTTCCCGCCGATCCGTCATGATCGGTACGACCGCTCGGGCTGCCGCTTCGATCGCAACCTGGGCGAGATCGATGCTGCCCAGGAGGCGGGACCAGCCGCCCAGGATGGGGCACATGTTGTGATCGACCGGCGCGACAACTACAGCTTCGAGATCGGAGACAATGTCCAGCAATGGCCAGCCGTCGCTGGACACTCGGCGATATGCGGCTGTCAGGCACATGGCCGGAATGATCACGGACTCCCGGCGGTAGGCAACCTTGGCGATCTGGATGCCCACAGCCGGCTCTCCTTCGGAGTAGGCCAGCAATGCGGTGGTGTCGAGTACGAGTCCCGCTTCAGTCACGAACCTGTAGCCGTCCCCGCGACGCCTCGTTCAGCAGCGCGGCGGCCTTGGCGCGCAACTCGGGAGTTATTGCCTGGCGAGCCTGATCCAACTTGCGCCCGGCCTCCTCGAGGCCCTCGTCGGTGATCTTGAAACCGATCTGCTCCAGAATCCGCCGGGTTCGTTCACCGACCATTCGTTGGCGGATGCTCTCCGTCACGAAGGCGGACACGTTGGGCTCGGTGGCCAGCCGTTCTGCGACGTCGTCCGGGATGCTGATGGCGATCTTTTTGGTCACACTCAAGACGGTAGTGAGTTATACCGACTCCGGCAATGCGGCTCGCCGGCGTACTCCTGGGGCGGGGTGATGTGGGCGAAGCGCGCCGTACCTGTCAGGATTGACGATGGCGTGCGCGCGGCCGGCTCCCGGCCGGCGGCGGCGGGTGCAGGTCCCAGCCCGCGCCGCGCCGCCGACTCAGGCGACAGTAAACCGACGGAGGTAGCCCGCACCGTGGCCCAGTACATCTACGTCCTGGAAAAGGCGCGCAAGGCGCACGGCGACAAGGTCGTGCTCGACAACGTGACGCTGAGCTTCCTGCCGGGGGCCAAGATCGGTGTGGTCGGCCCGAACGGCGCCGGTAAGTCCAGCCTCCTCAAGATCATGGCAGGGCTGGACAAGCCGAGCAACGGCGAGGCCCGGCTGATGCCCGGCTACACCGTCGGCATGCTCGCCCAGGAGCCCCCGCTCAACGACGCCAAGACCGTGCTCGGCAACGTCGAGGAGGCGGTCGCCGAGACCAAGGCCAAGCTGGAGCGGTTCAACAAGATCGCCGAGCAGATGGCGACGGACTACTCCGACGAGCTGATGGAGGAGATGGGCAAGCTCCAGGAGGAGCTGGACCACGCCGACGCGTGGGACATCGACTCCAAGCTCGAACTGGCCATGGACGCGCTGCGCTGCCCGCCGCCGGACGCCGACGTGACCCAGCTCTCCGGTGGCGAGCGCCGCCGCGTCGCGCTCTGCAAGCTGCTGCTGGAGGCGCCCGACCTGCTGCTGCTCGACGAGCCCACCAACCACCTGGACGCGGAGAGCGTCTCCTGGCTGGAGCAGCACCTGGCCAAGTACGCGGGCACCGTCATGGCGATCACCCACGACCGGTACTTCCTGGACAAGGTGGCCGGTTGGATCCTGGAGCTGGACCGCGGCCGGGCCATCGGGTACGAGGGCAACTACTCCACCTACCTGGAGAAGAAGGCCGCCCGGCTGGCCGTCGAGGGCCGCCGCGACGCCAAGATGAAGAAGCGCCTCACCGAGGAGCTGGAGTGGGTCCGCTCCAACGCCAAGGCCCGGCAGACCAAGTCCAAGGCCCGCCTGGACCGGTACGACGAGATGGCCAACGAGGCGGAGAAGACCCGCAAGCTGGACTTCGAGGAGATCCAGATCCCGCCGGGCCCGCGCCTGGGCAGCACGGTGATCGAGGCGAACGGCCTCAGCAAGGGCTTCGGCGACCGGCTGCTGATCGACAACCTGTCGTTCTCGCTGCCCCGCAACGGCATCGTCGGCATCATCGGCCCCAACGGCGTCGGCAAGACGACCCTGTTCAAGACCATCGTCGGGTTCGAGGAGCCGACCGGCGGCGAGGTCCGGGTCGGCCCCACCGTCTCGCTGTCGTACGTCGACCAGAACCGGCAGGGCCTCGACGGTGACAAGACCGTCTGGGAGGTCGTCTCCGACGGGCTGGACTACCTGATGGTGGGCAAGGTCGAGATGCCCTCGCGGGCGTACATCGCCGCGTTCGGCTTCAAGGGACCGGACCAGCAGAAGCCGACCAAGGTGCTCTCCGGCGGTGAGCGCAACCGGCTCAACCTGGCGCTGACCCTGAAGATCGGCGGCAACGTCATCCTGCTCGACGAGCCGACCAACGACCTCGACGTGGAGACGCTCTCCAGCCTGGAGAACGCCCTGCTGGAGTTCCCCGGCTGCGCCGTGGTCATCTCCCACGACCGGATGTTCCTGGACCGGGTCGCCACGCACATCCTGGCCTGGGAGGGTGACGACCAGGACCCGGCCAGGTGGTTCTGGTTCGAGGGCAACTTCGAGGCGTACGAGAAGAACAAGATCGACCGCCTCGGCGCGGAGGCCGCCCGGCCGCACCGGGTGACCTACCGCAAGCTGACCCGCGACTGATGTCCGACCGGTTCGTCTACCACTGCACGCTGCGCTGGTCCGACCTGGACGCGTACGGCCACGTCAACAACTCGCGCTTCCTCACGCTCTACGAGGAGGCGCGGGTGGCGTTGATGTTCGCCGGCGGCCGGGCCTGGGGAGTGGGCTCGTTCGCCGACGGCGTGGTGATCCGCCGGCACGAGGTCGACTACCTGCGCCCGGTCGACTACGCGCTGGGTCGGGCCACCGCGGAGGCCGCGCCCACCGTCCGCATCGAGCTGTGGGTGGAGGAGATCAAGGCTTCACGGTTCACCGTCGCGTACGAGCTGTACGACGGCGAGGTGCTGGCCAGCCGTGCCCGCTCGGTGCTGGTGCCGTTCGACCTGACCCGCCAGGTGCCCCGGCGGATCACGCCCGAGGAGCGGGATTTCCTGCTCACGTACGCCCCGCAGGGCGGCGGGGCGTGACGCTGCCCGGCACCGCCGGCCCGGACCGGGTGGCGGCGTCGCCGTCCGGGCACGGCGTGACCGGCGTGGCCGACGCGGGTGCCTTCCTGGCCCGGCTGGTCCGGCTGGACCCGGCGGCGCCGGTCCGGCTGCGGCCGGCCGGCGCTCCCGGCCGGGTCGCCCTGTTCGCCCGGCTGCCCTGGCAGGTGCTGGTGGCCCGGACGGTCGCCGGTGGGGCCGCCGGAGACGTCACGGTGGGTGCCGCCGACCTGCTGGCCGAGCTGGAACGCGGTGGCGCGACGTTGCCGGCCCGCCGCGACGCGCAGTGGCGCTGGCCGCTGCCACCGGCGCGCAGCGAGCCGGTGGAGGTGCTGCCCGTCGTCGAGCTGCGGCGGATCGCCGACGCGGCGGCGGGCACCCTGCGCACCGCGAGCGAGCAGGGGGTGGCGGGCCGCGCGGTGGGTCAGCGCGCGTTGCGCGACGCGCTGCTCGACCACGTGGCCGTGCTGGTCACGCCGGACGATCCGCCGGGCCCTGCCGTCGAGGTGCCGCAGCGGCTGGTGCAGGGGCTGGTCCGGATGGGCTTCCTCGGCGCGATCGACGATCCGGCCGGTCCTGGCGCGCGCTCCGAGGTCCAGGTGCGGGTGGCGGGCCGTTGGGTGGGCCTGGTGGGACCATACGGAGCGGCCTGGTTGCAGAAGGCCACCGATCTTGCCGTGACGCCGATCGCCACTCGTCCGAACGGATGACCCCTGCTCATTCTTCTGGGCCGGGGCGGCCGTTGGGGGGATGCTTCAACCCGGCTGTCCGGGTACCGTCCATCCTCGGATCCAACGCACCGTAGGCGGCTGGATCCGCTGGGGAGTGAGGTGCGACGAGCGATGCCGTGGTGGTCATGGCGCCCCGGTCCCGCCGACGGCGGCGATCCGGAAACCCGAAGCGGGATCACAGTGGAGAGCGCGGTCCGGGTCGGCCCGCCGAGCCCTCGCCAGCCGGGGGACGACTGCCCGGGCAGCGACCGGCCCGTACTGACCGAGATGCCGGCGACCATCGAGCCGGTGAGCCTGCGCCGCGTCTGTGACGCACTCGACCTGCTCGACGTGCGCTACCTGGCCGACGGCGACGGCAACCTGCTGGCCATGTGGGAGCGGCACGCCGTGCTGGTGACCCTCGAAGGCCCCGAGGACGAGATCCTGGTGATGCGGGCCCGCCCGCACGCCACGGTTCCGCCGGACTGGGCCGACCGGGCCTACCGGGTGGTCAACGAGTGGAACCACACCCGCCGCTTCTGCAAGGCGTACATCGGCGACCCGACCGAGCGCGGGCAGCTGCCGATCTACGCCGAGTTGCAGGTGCCGCTGGGCGCCGGCACCCACGACGCGCTGCTGGTCGAGATGCTCGACTGCGGCGCGGCGGTGGCCGCCAGCTTCGTGGACTGGCTGCACGACGAGGGCGCCCTGCTCTGAGGCGCCCCGCGGCGTCCGTGCCGGAACGCGCCGTCAGGCGCCCTCGGCCGGGTCCTCCATCACGTTGACCATGAAGTACGCGGCCCGCTCCAGATAGTCCCAGAGAGCGACGGCGAGCTGCGGCTCCAGGTCGAGCCGGTCCACCGCCTGGCGCATGTGCCGCAGCCAGGCGTCCCGCTCGGCCCCGCCGATCCGGAACGGCGCGTGCCGCATGCGCAGCCGCGGGTGCCCGCGTTGTGCGGAGTACGTGTTCGGCCCGCCCCAGTACTGCATCAGGAACAGGGTGAACCGGTCGGCCGCCGGGCCCAGGTCCTCCTCCGGGTACATGGGTCGCAGCAGGGGATCGGTGGCGACGCCGGCGTAGAACTCGTCCACCAGCCGGCGGAAGGTGGGTTCGCCGCCGACCGCTTCGAAGAGGGTCATCGACGCATCGTTACGGTCGGATTCACCTGCGGGGTTCACCGTTCCATCCTGCCAGGTGCGTCGGCCGCCGACCCGACCCGGAGGCCGTGCGCCGGCTCACGCGGTGGATCAGGTGACCGCGTGCCGGCGGTGGCCGTCCGCGGGCCGGAGGTCGGTGCCCGCCGGCGTGCCGTCGGCGATGGTGCCGCCCGGATCGGGGGTCGGCTCGGCGTTGGCCGCGGCGGCCTTGGCGATGGCGTCGTCCACCGTCTGCTTGCCCGGCCAGCGCAGGGCGGCGATCGTCATCAGCAGCACCCCGGCGGCGCTCCAGACCCCCACCACCACCGGAATGGAGAACCGCTCGGCGAGCAGCCCGGTGACCAGCACCGCGAGACCCTGGATGACCTGGACGCCGGTGGCCATCACGCCGAACGCGCGGGCCCGGAATCCGTCCGGCAGCGCCTGGACGAAGAGCCCGTTGGCCATCGGCATCATCCCGGCGACCGCGAACCCGCACAGGGCGGCCAGCAACGCCACCACCAGCGGTGGAGGGTCGAACAGCGCCGGCACCAGCACCAGCGGGGAGAACACCGCGAGGGGCCGCATCAGGGCCAGTCGGCGGGTCGGGCCGAACAGCCGGCTCACCAGCAGCCCACCCAGAACGTAGCCCACCGGGTTGGCGACCATGATCACCGCTTGCGCGGTGCCCGGGGCCATGCCGCCGGAGGAGCCCTTGTTGGCCCAGGCCGCGGCCAGCCCCTCCGGAACGATCGAGAACAGCAGCGCGCTGAACACCAGCACCGCGATGGCCCGCAGCACCGGCGTGCCGAACACGATCTGGAACCCCTGGGCGGTCTCCCGGAGCAGGTGAGAGCGGTGCGCGCTGGTCATCGTCGCTGGCCGGTTCCGCACGCCGACGCGGACCAGCAGCGCCGAGAGGCCGAACGTGACCGCGTTGAACAGCAGCGCGACCGTCGGGTCGATGGAGGCGACGGCGGCGCCGAGCAGGTAGCCGACGACCTGGGCCGCCTGCCCGATGCTGGCGTTCAGCGACAACCCGACCACCAGCCGGTCCCCGGCGAGGATCTGCGGCATCAGCGCGGACTTCGCGGCCTGGCTCGGCGGGTTGGCGAGCGTGGCCGCGAAGATGAGCACCAGCAGCGCCGGAACGGGCAGGTCGGGGAGGGCGATGAGCAGCATCAGCGCCATCCGGATGACGTCACACGCCACCATCACCCTGCGGTACGGGTGCCGCTCGGCCAGGGCGGCGAGCAGCGGGCCACCCAGCAGCCACGGCAGGTAGCTGACCGCGAACGCGGCGGCGGAGAGCGCGACGGACCTGGTCTGCTGGTAGACGAGGAGGGTCACGGCGGCCTTGGCGACGTAGTCACCGACCCAGGAGAGAGCCCCGGCCGCGAAGACGGCCCGGAACTCGCGCTGGGCGAACACTTCGCGAAAAGTGGCCGGGCCTTCCGCGGAAGGTCGCTCGTCGGGCACCGTCGCCTCCATCGGCCCCCGGAACGGCAGCTCGTGGCGGCCGGGCCGGGAACACTCGTCAGATCTACGGATCAGCGAGGATGTGACCACGCTCCGGCGGGAACGCGTGCTCCGGATTCTGCCCGATCGTCTGACAACTAGCTAGGGCGAACGGATCGTTCGTCGCATCCCCGACTGAACGAACGGACGATACTCCAGGGGCCGGGCGGCTGGCGACCCCTGTATTGCCGGCCAGTCTCGCCGGTGTCAGGTGGCGCCGCCCTGGCCGGTCTCACCCTCCGGCAACGGCCGGCTCGACACACCGGGATAGATGCGGGCGGCGGCGATCTGCGCGGTGATCCCCGAGTTCTCCAGCGCCTCCGCCAGCCTGCGGCGCAGCTCCCGGCTCACCGCGAACTGGCCGTCGGCCGTCGTCTTCACCACCGTACGGATCACGGCGCCATCCACCGTCATCTGCTCGACACCCAGCACCTCCGGGGCCTCCACGATCTCCGGCGACAGCTCCGGGTCCAGCGCCACCGAGGCGGCGGCCGTCCGCAGCACGGCGCTGGCATCCTCCGTACCGCTGAAGCCAATCGGCAGGTCCACGACCACCAGCGCCCAGCCCTGGCTCTTGTTGCCCACCCGGATGATCTCGCCGTTGCGGATGTACCAGAGCACGCCGCGTCCGTCGCGGACCGTGGTGACCCGCAGCCCGACCGACTCCACGACACCTGTCGCCTCGCCCAGGTCGACGTTGTCGCCCACGCCGTACTGGTCCTCGATCAGCATGAAGAGCCCGGCGATCAGGTCCTTGACCAGGCTCTGCGCGCCGAAGCCCAGGGCGACGCCGGCGATCCCGGCGCTGGCCAGCAGCGGGGCGAGGTCGAAGCTGAACTCGCGCAGGATCATCAGCAGCGCGATGCCGAAGACGAACGCGGTGGTCAGGCTGCGCAGCACCGAGCCGATCGCCTCGGCCCGTTGCCGGCGGCGCTCCGGCACGAACTCGGCCGGGTCTACCGCGGCCGTGGGCACCCGCTCGCGCAGCGGCCGCAGCATGGTCGGCACGGCGCCGTTGGTGGTCGTCCGGACCAGTCGGTCGATCGTCCGGTGCAGCGCCCAGCGGGCCACCATCGCCAGCGCCACTATCAACAGCACCCGCAGCGGCTTGAGCAGGATCCAGTAGCTGCCCTCGGCGAACCAGGCCGACCCGGTGATCCGGTAGATCGTCTCGCAGGAGGTGCTGCCCTGACAGTTCACCGACACGGCGTCGGACAGGGCAAGGGGCGTTTCGCTGGCGGCACTCACCCTGTCTTCGTACCGCAACGCCCCGGACCGGCCGCCGCCGACCCACCGGCCGGGTGAGATGCGCCCGAGCGCCGGGTCGGACCGGGGCGAACCGGCCATCGTGACAAGTGCGGGAAAGAGCTTCACGTCCGACCCCGGATTAGTACGTGCAATCCGGGGTCCGATCAGGGACTATTGGCGCAACGGACGTCGGTGATCGAGCGGGCGTCGACGGTGCGGGCCCTCGTGCCCAACTCCGGTCGGCGGCGGTTCGCAGCAGCCGCTGAACCGGGAGGGTGAGCGCGATGCCTGACATACGACCCACGGTGGGCTCCGGCGCGCTGGTCCTCAACGCCACCTACGAGCCCCTGTGTGTCGTGTCGGTGCGACGCGCCGCGATCCTCGTCCTCTCCGCCAAGGCCGTCTGCGTCGCCGACGGTGACGGCATCCTGCACAGCGCCCGCGACGCGCTGCCCGTGCCGTCGGTGGTCCGTCTGACCCGCTTCGTCCGGGTGCCCTACCGCACCCACGTCGGGCTGTCCCGCCGAGCGATCTTCGCCCGGGACGGCTGGCGGTGCGCCTACTGCCGAGGGCCGGCCGAGACCATCGACCACGTCTTCCCGCGCAGCCGGGGTGGGCGGCACGCCTGGGAGAACGTGGTCGCCGCGTGCGCCCGGTGCAACCACACCAAGGGCGACAAGACCCCGGCGGAGCTGGGCTGGCGGCTGCACGCCCTGCCGACCGCGCCGAAGGGCACCGCCTGGCGGGTCCTCGGGCACCGCGCTCCGGACCCGCGCTGGGCCGACTGGCTCGACCTGCGCGAGCCCGAAGCGGCCGCCTGACCAGTCTGCGCGAGCCCGAAGCGTCCGCCTGACCTGCCCGGCGGCGCGGAACCGCCGGTCGGGCTCAGTCCTGCTGCGCGGCCGCTCGGCGGGTCGCGCGCTCGTGCCGGTCGACCGCCCGGGTGTGCGCGACGGTCAACAGCCGGTCGATCTCGGGCAGCATCTGCGGCCCCGGCATCACGATGCTGGCGAAGCCGTACAGCGCGTACCCCGGGTGCGGCGTGACCGTGTCCAGCCGGGCGAAGTCGAAGGCGTCCCGGTGCTCCTCGAACGCCTTCGGTGGGAAGCCGAACATCCTCTCGAACTCGGCCCGGCCCAGGTCCAGGTTGAGGCGGAAGACGCCGGGGCGGTCCAGCTGCGCGGCTTCGTCGAAGCCGGGCACGTCGTGCTCGACGATGGTGGCGAACGGCTGGCGGCGGTCCGGGCCGACGTAGAAGAACCGGTCGCCCCAGGCGCCCTCGGGTGATCCGTCCTCCTCGCTCGCCATCACCTGCTCGACGTCGGGCAGCGCGCGGATCCGGTCGGCGAGCACGGTCGCGTCGACGCCGGTCGGGATGTGCAGCACCGCGTCGGCGTGGTCGATGGTGGCCTGGTCCAGCGGGAAGTAGCGGTAGTCGTGCGCTCGCCGCTCGGCCGGCCCGATCTCGGCCGCCCGGACGTACCCGGGGAGGGTGAGCTTCTGCTGGAGCCTGCCCTCGTAGGTCGACGCGGCAGGCACGTCGATGCCGAGCGCGGGGCTCGCGCCGAGGCTGCCGACGATCACCGCGTACCGCTCGCCCAGCAACGCTCCGACGATCGCGCCGGCACCGGCCCACGACACCTCCGTCGCGCCCACCGTCATCGTGCTCGGGTGGCGCTGGAGGTGCGTGTTGTGCGCGAAGACCAGCGTGGGTCCACGGTGTGCCTCGACCGCCCGGATCGCGAGCAGGTTCTCGGCCATCAGCGCGTCCCGGACCGCGGCCAGGTGGGCGAAGCGTTCCTCCTGGACCAGTGGCGCCGCGGCCGCCGCGTGGTAGCGCAGCACCGCGACCGCCGACGTGGCGTGGACGAATGCCGCAGGCCAGCCCTCGGGCCGTCGGTGCGCCCGCAGGTACAACTCGGTCAGCAGGTCGTCGGCGAGCACCCGCAGTCGCTGGGCGTCGGACGAGCGTCCGACCGACCGGCCCGGCTCCCAGATCGCGGCCGTGTCGCTCCATTGGGCCTCGTCCCCGACGAGGTCGTCGATCTCGACCGACCGGTCGAGGTCGAGGAATTCGCACACCCGCAGCAGGTGACGCCGCGGGCTCGGGGCGCCCTCGATCTCCAGCGGGGCGTCGAAGCCATGAAATCTCAGGCGCTCGGCGGCGGGCCGTCCGTCGTTCCACTCGCGCATCCGCAGCAGCAGGTCACGGTTGGCCGGCGCGGCGCCGAACCCGTGGCTGAACCCCTCGGCGAGCGCGCGGTCGAGCGGCACGGCCGCGCCCTGCACGAACGCGTCGGCGAGCAGTCCCGCGGCCCGGTCGCTCTCCAGGGCGATCGACCGGTAGCCGTGCTCGGCCAGCGTCAGGAAGGCGTCGTTGCGGATCTGGAGGAACGCGGATTCACCGTGCGTCGGCTCGCCGAGCGCGAGCAGCGTGGGGGAGCCGGCAAGCAGGTCAACAAGGGTGGTCATTGCATCAACCGTATCGTTGCACCAGCGGTGGAGACTTCAGAGCGATGGAGCGCGGGTGACAACCACAAAACCCTCAAAGCCCGGGGTACGCCGACCGGTCGATCTCGCGCGCCGGCACGGACTGTCGGCGCAGGCCGTCCGTAACTACGAACGGGACGGCGTGCTGCCACCTGCCGAGCGCACCGCGACCGGGTACCGCCGGTTCACCGAGGTGCACGCCACAGCACTGAGCGCCTACCTCGCGCTCATCGTTGGTCACGGTCACGCGGCCAGCGGCGACATCATGCGCGCCGTCAACCGGGGCGAGATCGACGTGGCGTTGCGCACGATCGACAGCGGTCACGCGCTGCTGCAACGCGATCGGGAGACCCTGGACGCGGTCGAGGCGGCGGTCACCACTCTCACCGCGAGGGAGCCCGCGCCGCAGGGCCGGAGAGCCGTGCCGATCAGCGTGCTCGCACACCGGCTCGGCGTACGACCCGCGACCCTTCGCAAGTGGGAGGCGGCCGGAATTCTGCGGCCGGAGCGCGACCGGGTGACCCGCCACCGCGTCTACTCGCCCGACGACGTCCGGGACGCGGAACTCGCCCACCTGCTGCGCCGGGGCGGGTATCGGCTCGACCACATCGCCGACGTGCTGCGACGGGTACGCGACGCCGGTGGCGCCGAACCGCTCGCCGCGTCGCTCGGCCAGTGGCGCCGACGGCTCACCGAGCGCGGTCGGGCCATGCTCACCGGGGCCGCCCGGCTCGCCGAGTACCTCGACGCCGGCGCCGGCGATCAACCACCACGGGCCTTGACCAGCGAGGCGAAGACCACCAGGTTGTCCGAGTAGCCCCTCTCGCCGCCCACCCACCGGCCGCCGCAGGTGATCAGCCGCAGGCTGGGGCGGCTGAAGTCGCCGTACACCTCGTCCACCGGCAGTCGGTCCTTGTCGAACCGCTCCATCGAGTCCACCTCGAAGACCGCGACCCGGCCGTCGGAGCGGGTGACCTCGATTTGGTCTCCCGCGCGCAGTTCCCGGAGCTGGTGAAAGACGGCCGGGCCGGTGGTGGTGTCCACGTGTCCGACGATCACCGCCGGCCCGTACTGGCCGGGGGTGGGGCCCTGGTCGTACCAGCCGGCCTCCTGGGCGCGGCCCACGTCGGGCACGGCGATGGTGCCGTCCGGGGCGAGGCCCACGTCGTGCAGCGGAGCCCGCAGGTCGATCTTGCTGATCGAGAGAGCGGTCGGGCGGCTGGCCGGCAGCACGGGGAACTTCTTCGGCGGCGGCCGCAGGCCGGCGCTGATCCGGTCCGGCAGCAGACTCACCCCGGTCACCTGCTCGACGCCGAGCATCGCCACGATCAGCACCATCAGCGTGGCCACGGCCAGGACCGGCAGTCCCGGCCCGGTGCCGAGCCGACGCCGGAGCAGCGGCGACCCGGCGGGACGGCTCGGCGGCAGCGGGCGGGCGTCCGGATCAGTGGTGGCGACGCTGGCGGACACCGCCTGTCCGGCGACCCGGCGCAGCCGAACCGAGACCCGGGCCACCAGCCGTCCGGAGGCGCGCAGGGCCGCTGCGGCCCGGAGGCGGGCACGGTGGTCCGACCGCGCACGCGCGGATCTGCGGGTCATGGCAGGTCCGGCTCAGGAGCCGGCTCCGGTCCGACGCCGACCGCCCACCATGCCGAGCGCGACCGCGGCGGCCACCACTGCCACGCCGCCGACGACCAGGATCGATCCGATGCCCCGGCCGCCCGCGGTGCCGCCGCCCCCCGTCGCCGGCCCCTTGCTGGGCGAGGCCATGTTCAGCACGGTCAGCATCGTCTGGGCCGTCTGGTTGTTCTGGCACCGCAGGTCGACCTGGTAGTCACCGGGTTCCTTGTTGCCCGGAACGGTGACCTCCCCCTTGAGGAAGCCGTTGTCCGGTCTGAGCACCACGCGCCCGAACGCGTCGGACTGCACGGTGGCCTGTCGATTGTTGCTGTTGTTGTTGTCGCAGCTCGCGCGGATCGTGACCCGGCTGCCCGCCGGGACGCTGTTCGGCGTCACCTCGACGAAGGTGTTCTCACCGGCACGCGCCGGTGCGACCGACAACAGGACGAACGCCCCGATGAGCCCCACCAGTGCCAGTGCGGACGAGAGTGCGCGGTTGATCGTGCGAAGTCCCTGCATGATTTCCCCCCAACCGGCGACGACCGCCGGAACCCTCCCCTGGGCACGCGGGCTGAGTTCCCGTTGGCCCGGAGGCAAACCAGCGGGCGGGCAGGGTCAGCGGCGGCGGGAGCTGGCACCGGCGGGCGGGAGCGGGGTGATCGGCTGCCAGTCCAGCGGGGACGACAGGACCATGGTGCTCGACGGCTGCCCGTACGGGGCGAGCCGGTCGATGACCGCCTCGAAGTCGCCGATCGAGCCGGCGGCCACCTTGAGCATGCTGCACGCGTCGCCGGTGATCCGGTGGATCTGGAGAATCTCCGGCCAGCCGGACACCTCCGGGTCGTGCAGGATGCACCGCGCGCCGTAACAGGACATCCGGATCAGGGCGACCACCGTACGGCCGGCCCGGGTCAGGTCCACGTGGGCGTGGTAGCCGGTGATCACCCCGGCCTCCTCCAGCCGGCGGACCCGCTCGGCGACCGCTGGTGGGGACAGGTGCACCCGGCGGGACAACTCACTGAAGGAGAGCCGGGCGTCGGCCTGCAACTCGCGCAGCAGCGCCCAGTCCATGTCGTCCACGCTCGAACCTTACTTTCGTGAACCGAACTCGCCCAGCTGCCTTCGGTTCGTCAGGTCAGGCCGACAAGTGCCGTTGATCCGGCATTCCGCAGGCCGATCCAGCCGCGAGATCATGGCGTCGGCAGCTTCGGGGGAAGGGAGACGACTGGTGGATCAGACGGATTGGCGGGCGCCGAACCGCGTCGCCACGGTACGACCGGTGACCCCGCGCCAGCGGGCAGCCCGCGCCGCGCGCAACGGCGGCGAGCCGACGCTGGAGTTCGCCGAGCTGGTGCCCTACGACGCGTACGTGCGGGCCACCGCCCTGCACCAGTTGCAGCAGCCCCTCAGCGACGACCCCGGCGAGATGTCCTTCCTCATGGTCAGCCAGATCATGGAGCTGTACTTCGGGCTGACCTGCCACGAGCTGCGGGAGACCCAGCGTCTGTTGCGCGCCGACCGGATCTGGGACGCGCTGGCCCCGCTGCGCCGCGCCACCCTGCACCTGGAAGGGCTCAACGCCGCCTGGCAGGGCCTGCGCTGGATGACCCCGGCCGACTTCAACCGGTTCCGCAACCTGCTCGGCGAGGGCTCCGGCTTCCAGTCCGCGATGTACCGGCACCTCGAGTTCCTGCTCGGGCTGCGCGACCCGGCGCTGATCCGGCCGTTCCGCAGGCAGAGCGAGGTGCACGCCGCGCTCAGCGCCGCGCTGGCCGCCCCGAGTCTCTGGGACGACGTGGTCGCGCTGCTGGCCCGGCGCGGCTTCGACCTCCCCGCCGATCTGTTGAACCGGGACGTGGCGGTCGAGCACGACCCGCAGCCGGAGGTCGAGGCGGCCTGGGTGCGGATCTACGCCGACGGCGGCCCGGACAACCACCTGCGGCTGCTCGGCGAGGCCCTGAGCGGCGTCGCCGAGGAGTTCGGCGACTGGCGGTGGAACCACGTCAAGGCGGTACAGCGGACAATGGGCGCCAAGGTCGGCAGCGGCGGCTCCGCCGGGCTGGCGTGGTTGCAGCGCAGCATGGCCCGGGTGGTCTTCCCGGAGCTGTGGTCGGCCCGCACCGCGATGTGACCGGAGAGCGAGACATGCACACCCCAGAGAGCGAGGCACACCGCCTCGACCAGGCCGACCCGGGCCACCGACACCTCTTCCACGTGCCGCCCGCCGACGGCGGCGACCACCCCGAGTCGGCGTACCTCGCCGGCAACTCGCTCGGCCTGCAACCCCGGGCCACCCGCGACGAACTCCTCGCCGACCTGGACGCCTGGGGGCGGCTCGGCGTCGAGGGGCACCTGGAGGCGGAACGCGCCTGGCTGCCGTACCACGAGCTGTTGACGGGCCCGGCCGCCCGACTGGTCGGCGCCCGGCCCGCGGAGGCCGTGGTGATGAACTCGCTCACGGTCAACCTGCACCTGCTGATGGTCAGCTTCTACCGCCCGGCCGGCGACCGCACCCGCATCGTCATCGAGGACAGCGCGTTCCCCTCGGACAGCTACGCGGTGCGCAGCCAGGCCCGCTTCCACGGGCTGGACCCGGACGACACGGTGGTCCGGCTGCGCCCGCGTCCCGGCGAGGACGCGCTGCGCACCGAGGACGTCACCGGCTACCTGGCCGCCGAGGGTGACCGGGTGGCACTGGTGCTGCTGGGCGGGGTCAACTACCTCACCGGCGAGCTGCTGGACATCCCGGCGATCACGGCGGCCGGTCGGGCGGCCGGCGCGGTGGTCGGCTGGGACCTGGCGCACGCCGTGGGCAACGTGCCGCTCGCCCTGCACGACTGGGACGTCGACTTCGCCGCCTGGTGCTCCTACAAGTACCTGAACTCGGGGCCGGGCGCGCTGGCCGGCGTCTTCGTGCACGAGCGGCACCTCGGCGATCCCGACCTGCCGCGCTTCGAGGGTTGGTGGAGCACTGCGGCGGCGACCCGGTTCGAGATGACGCCGGTGTCCCGGCCGCCGTCCACCGTGGAGGCCTGGCAGATCTCCAACCCCCCGATCTTCGCGATGGGCCCGGTGCGGACCTCGCTGGAGCTGTTCGACGCGGTCGGCATGCCGGCGCTGCGCGCGCGCAGCCTCCGACTCACCGGCTGGCTGGAGTCACTCCTCGACGAGGTCACCGCCGACCGGCCGCTGCGCGTGGTCACCCCGCGCGATCCGGCCCGCCGGGGTTGCCAGCTGTCGGTACGCGTCGGCGCCGGCAACGCCGCCGAGCTGACCAAGCGGCTGCGGCACGAGCACGGCGTCATCGCCGACGCCCGGGAGCCGGACATCGTCCGCTTCGCCCCGGTGCCGCTCTACTCCACGTACCTCGACTGTTGGCGGGCCGCCGCCGCACTCGCCGCCACCGTCGGGCCGGTGACCCCGTGACGAAGCGGCGCGACGAGATCGCGATCATCGGCGCCGGCCTGGCGGGCTGCCTGGCCGCCTGCTTCCTGGCCCGGCGTGGCTACCCGGTCGCCCTCTACGAGCGTCGGCCGGACCCGCGTGCCGGCGCGGCCGAGCGGGGACGCTCGATCAACCTGGCGCTCTCCGAGCGCGGGTTGGACGCGCTGCGCCGGATCGGCCTGGCCGAGCAGGTGATGACCGACGCGCTGCCGATGCGCGGCCGGATGATCCACCCGGTCGAGGGGCAGCCGCAGTTCCAGTCGTACAGCGCGGCCGGTGACCGGGCGATCAACTCGATCAGCCGGGGCGCACTCAACAACGCCCTGCTGGACGCGGCCGCCGCGCTGCCCGGGGTCCGGATCGTCTTCGACCACCGGCTCGTCGGGCTCGATCCGGCCGACGGCACCCTGAGCTTCGACACCCCGCAGGGCACGGTTGGCGCGAAGGCGTCGGTCGTGTTGGGCGCCGATGGCGCCGGCTCCGCGGTACGCGGACAACTGCTGGCGTACGGGCTGCTGCGCGAGAGCGTGGACTTCCTCGACTACGGCTACAAGGAGCTGACGATTCCGCCGCTGGGCGGCGACTTCGCCCTGGATCCGGACGCGCTGCACATCTGGCCGCGGGGCACCTCGATGATGATCGCGCTGCCGAACCCGGACCGGTCCTTCACCTGCACGCTGTTCTGGCCCAACGACGGCGACGGCAGCTTCGCGTCGCTGACCAGCCCGGCCCAGATCGAACGGCACTTCACCGAGCACTACCCGGACGTGGTCCCGCTGGCCCCGAACCTGGTCGACGACTACCAGCACAACCCGGTGGGCGTGCTCGGCACGGTGCGTAGCGCTCCCTGGCAGGTCAACGGGACTGTCTGCCTGCTCGGCGACGCGGCCCACGCCATCGTGCCGTTCTACGGCCAGGGCGCCAACTGCGCCTTCGAGGACGTCGTCGAGCTGGACCGCTGCCTCGACGAGTGTGCCGACGAGTGGTCGGCGGCGTTGCCGCTGTTCCAGCGCCGCCGGCAGGAGAACGCCGAGGCGATCGCGCAGATGGCCCTGACCAACTTCGTGGAGATGCGCGACAAGGTCGCCTCGCCGGTGTTCCAGACCCGGCGGCGGGTGGAGCACGCACTGGAACGGGCACTGCCCGGCCGGTACGTTTCCCAGTACGAGCTGGTGTCCTTCTCCACCACCCCGTACGCCGAGGTGCGCCGCCGGGTCCGCCGGCAGCACCGGGTGCTCGGCGCGGTCGCGGGTGGGGCCGCGCTGCTGCTGGTCGGCGCGATCGGCGCTGCACTGAGCCGAGGGAGGCGGGCATGACGGGCACCTGGGATCCGCGACTGATGGCCGGCCACGCGCCACGTGGCCCCCAGCGGCTGCGCAACTTCGTGGGCGGCGAGTTCGTCGACGGCGGGTCGACGTTCACCAAGGTCAGCCCGGTGACCGGCGAGCCGGTCTTCGAGGTGGTCGAGGCGGCACGGTCCACGGTGGACGACGCGGTGGCCGCCGCCCGCGCGGCGCTGCGCGGGCCGTGGGGCCGGATGGGGGAGCGGGAACGCGCCGAGGTGCTGCGCCGCGTCGCGGACGAGCTGGAACGTCGCTTCGACGATCTGGTCACCGCCGAGGTCGCGGACACCGGCAAGTCCATCGCCCAGGCCCGCACGCTGGACATCCCGCGCGGCGCGGCGAACTTCCGGGCGTTCGCGGAGATCGTGGCGACCGCGCCCACCGAGTCGTTCACCACTGTCACCCCGACCGGCGGCCGGGCGCTGAACTACGCCGTGCGCAAGCCGGTCGGCGTGGTCGCGGTCATCGTGCCGTGGAACCTGCCGCTGCTGCTGCTCACCTGGAAGGTCGCCCCGGCGCTCGCCTGCGGCAACGCCGTCGTGGTCAAGCCCAGCGAGGAGACGCCCGCCTCGGCGACGCTGCTCGCCGAGGTGATGGCCGCCGCCGGCGTACCGGACGGGGTGTTCAACCTGGTGCACGGCTTCGGACCGGACTCGGCCGGCGAGTTCCTCACCCGCCACCCGGGCGTCGACGCGATCACCTTCACCGGCGAGTCGACCACCGGCGGCGCGATCATGCGGGCCGCCGCCGACGGCGTGAAGGCGGTGAGCTTCGAGCTGGGCGGCAAGAACGCCGGCCTGGTCTTCGCCGACGCCGACCTGGACGCGGCGGTGGCCGGCTCGATGCGCTCCAGCTTCACCAACGGCGGGCAGGTGTGCCTGTGCACCGAGCGCATCTACGTGCAGCGCCCGGTCTTCGAGGAGTTCACCGCCCGGCTGGCGAAGCGGGCCGGCGAGCTGGCGTACGGCTGGCCGACCGACGAGGCCACCGCCACCATGCCGCTCATCTCCCCGCAGCACCGGGCGAAGGTGCTCGGCGCGTACGAGCTGGCCCGCGCCGAGGGCGCCGAGGTGCTCACCGGCGGCGGCACGCCCACCTTCGGCGACGCCCGTGACGGCGGGTCGTACGTGCAGCCGACCGTGCTCGCCGGGCTCGGCCC
This sequence comes from Micromonospora sp. NPDC005254, assembly GCF_042872525.1. NCBI lineage: Bacteria > Bacillati > Actinomycetota > Actinomycetes > Micromonosporales > Micromonosporaceae > Micromonospora > Micromonospora sp. NPDC005254. The sequence continues at coordinate 1,126,711 of NZ_JBIAKM010000001.1, forward strand.
GGATGCCCGCACCAATCGCGAGGAGATCTTCGGCCCGGTCGTGCACGTGGCGCCGTTCGACACCGAGGACGAGGCGTACGCCCTGGCCAACGGCACCGAGTACGGCCTGGCGGCGACCGTGTGGACCCGGGACGTGGGTGTCGCGCACCGGGCCGGGGTCCGGCTGGACGCCGGCATCGTCTGGGTCAACACCTGGTTCCTGCGCGACCTGCGCACGCCGTTCGGTGGGGTGAAGGCGTCCGGCATCGGCCGCGAGGGCGGCGTGCACTCGTTGAACTTCTACTCCGAACTCACCAACGTCTGCGTGGACCTGTCGTGAGCCGTAGCGAGGGAGCGGGCATGGAAGCCGACATCGAGGCCGCCAACCGGGAGCTGGCCGAGGCCCGCAGCACCGGCAAGCCGTGCCCGCCGCTGCGCGGGCGGCTGCTGCCGGAGGGCGACGTCGAGTCCGCGTACCGCGTGCAGCAGCTCCAGGCGCGGGCCTGGCAGGGCCGCGGCGAACGCCGGGTCGGCGCGAAGATCGGGCTGACCTCCCGGGCGGTGCAGGAGACCTTCGGGGTCTTCCAGCCGGACTTCGGGATGCTTACCGACGCGATGGCGGTCGGCGACGGGGTCGAGGTGCCGATCGACCGGCTGCTCCAGCCGCGGGTCGAGGCGGAGATCGCGTTCGTGCTCGACAAGGATCTCGCGGATCCGCAGATCACGACCGTCGACCTGATCCGCGCCGTCGACCACGTGCTGCCGGCGATCGAGATCGTCGACTCGCGGATCGCCGGCTGGGACATCTCCATCGTGGACACCGTCGCCGACAACGCCTCCAGCGGGCTCTTCGTGCTCGGCACCACGCCACGCCGCCTCGCCGACGTCGACCTGCGGCTGTGCGGAATGGTGCTGGAGCACGCCGGTGAGCCGGTCTCGGTGGGCGCGGGCGCGGCCTGCCTGGGCAACCCGCTGCACGCCCTGCACTGGCTGGCGAGCACCCTCGCCCGCGCCGGTGACCCGCTGCGCGCCGGGGACGTGGTGCTCTCCGGGGCGCTCGGCCCGATGGTGCCGGTCACCCCGGGCGCCGCGTACGAGGCCCGGATCTCCGGGCTCGGCTCGGTACGGACATCCTTCAGCGACAGGGGCGGCCAGTGACCACTGACGTGGCGGTGCTGGGATCGGGAAACATCGGCACCGACCTGATGATCAAAGTGTTGCGGCTGAGCGACAGCCTGCGGATGGTGGCGATGGCCGGCATCGACCCGGCCTCCGACGGCCTGGCGCGCGCTCGCCGGCTCGGCGTCGCCACCACCGCCGACGGAGTGGACGGGCTGGTCGCAATGCCCGAGTTCGCCGACGTCGAGCTGGTCTTCGACGCCACCTCGGCGGGGGCGCACCGGCGCCACGACGAGGTGCTGCGCGCGCACGGCCGGACGGTGGTCGACCTGACCCCGGCCGCGCTCGGCCCGTACGTGGTGCCGCCGGTCAACCTCGACGAGCACCTGCACGAACCGAACGTCAACATGGTGACCTGCGGCGGGCAGGCCACCGTGCCGATCGTCGCCGCCGTCCGCCGGATCACCCCGGTGGCGTACGGGGAGATCGTCGCGTCGATCGCGTCGAAGTCCGCCGGGCCGGGCACCCGGGCCAACATCGACGAGTTCACCGAGACCACCGCTCGCGCCATCGAGGTGGTCGGCGGGGCGGAGCGGGGCAAGGCGATCATCGTGCTGAACCCGGCGGACCCGCCGCTGCTCATGCGCGACACCGTCTACTGCCTCTGCCCGGACGTCGACGCCGACACCGCCGCCATCGCCGCCTCGGTGGCGGACATGGTGGCGACGGTCCAGGAGTACGTCCCCGGCTACCGGCTCAAGCAGGACGTGCAGTTCGACCGCGTCGAGGCGTACGTGCCGACGCTCGGGCGGCAGCTCACCGCGTTGCAGGTGTCGGTCTACCTGGAGGTGTCCGGGGCGGGCCACTACCTGCCGGCGTACGCCGGGAACCTGGACATCATGACCTCCGCCGCGCTGCGCACCGCGGAGCGGCTGGTCGCCAGGCGTCCTTCGGAGGTGGCCGCGCCATGACCGACCTGTACATCCAGGACGTGACGCTGCGCGACGGCATGCACGCCATCGCCCACCGGTACACCGTCGAGCAGGTGCGCACCATCGCCGCCGCCCTGGACGCCGCCGGGGTGGCCGCCATCGAGGTGGCGCACGGCGACGGGCTCGCCGGGTCGAGCGTGAACTACGGCCACGGCGCGGCCAGCGACGCCGAGTGGATCTCCGCCGCCGCCGAGGTGATGACGAACGCGAAGCTCACCACCCTGCTGCTGCCCGGCATCGGCACGATCGCGGACCTTCGGGCGGCGAAGGCGCTCGGCGTGACGAGCGTCCGCATCGCCACGCACTGCACCGAGGCGGACATCTCCGCCCAGCACATCTCCTGGGCTCGGGAGAACGGCATGGACGTGGCCGGGTTCCTGATGATGTCGCACATGAACGACCCTGCTGGGCTCGCCGGGCAGGCCAAGCTCATGGAGTCGTACGGGGCGCACTGCGTCTACGTCACCGACTCCGGCGGCCGGCTGCTGATGTCCGACGTGGCGCAGCGGGTCGACGCGTACCGGCAGGTCCTCGACCCGGAGACGCAGATCGGCATCCACGCCCACCACAACCTGTCGCTCGGGGTGGCCAACAGCGTGCTCGCCGTCGAGCACGGCCGCATCCTCGGCGCCGGGCCGCTCGGCTCGCCGTCCGGCCGGACCGTGCGCGTCGACGCCTCCCTCGCCGGCATGGGCGCGGGCGCCGGCAACGCGCCGCTGGAGGTTTTCGTGGCGGTCGCCGAGCTGCACGGCTGGAAGCACGGCTGCGACGTGTTCGCGCTGATGGACGCCGCCGACGACATCGTCCGCCCGTTGCAGGACCGGCCGGTCCAGGTCGACCGGGAAACGCTCTCCCTGGGGTACGCGGGCGTCTACTCCAGCTTCCTGCGGCACGCCGAGCGGGCCTCGGACCGCTACGGCGTCGACGTCCGGTCGATCCTGGTCGAGCTGGGCCGCCGTCGGATGGTCGGCGGCCAGGAGGACATGATCGTCGACGTGGCACTCGACCTGGCCGGCAAGGAGCAGCAGTCATGATCGGCGTGGACATCACCGGGATCGCCGACAAGCTGGGCGCGGCGGCCGACACGGCCACCGCGATCGGTCAGCTCGCCGCCGAGACCGGTCTTGACGTGGACACCGCGTACGGCGTGCAGGCCGCGCTGGTGCAGCGCCGGCTGGAACGCGGCGAGCGGCTGGTCGGGCTGAAGATGGGGCTGACCAGCAGGGCGAAGATGGCCCAGGTCGGCGTGGACGAGGTGATCTGGGGGCGGCTCACCGACGCGATGCGGGTGCCCGACGGCGGTTCCGTGGACCCGGCCGCGTACATCCATCCCCGGGTCGAGCCGGAGGTGGCGTTCCTGCTGGACCGGCTGCCGGAGCCGGGCGAGCCGGTCGGCGACTTCGCCACGGCGGTCCGCGCGGTCGCCCCGGCCATCGAGCTGATCGACTCCCGGTACGCGGATTTCCGCTTCTCGCTGCCGGACGTGATCGCCGACAACACCTCGGCCGCCGCGTTCGTGGTCGGGCCGTGGTCGCCGGTGCCGTCGGGCCTCGACAACCTGGGCGTGCTGCTGGAGGTCGACGGGCGGGTGGCCCAGGTCGGCTCGACGGCGGCGATCCTCGGCGATCCGCGCCGGGCGCTCGACGAGGGCATCCGGCTGGCCGGCCGACACGGGGTGCGGTTGCAGTCCGGCTGGGTCTTCCTGGCCGGTGCCGCCACCGCCGCGGTGCCGCTGCGTCCCGGTGCCCATGTCCGCGCCGTCGTCGAGAAACTCGGCACGGCTTCGCTGCGGGCGTCGTCGTGACCGCCCGGGTGGTGGCCGGGAAGGCCGTGCCGCGGGGGGCTTTTCCGCACGTCAAGGTCGCGGGTGGGTTCGTATTCATCTCCGGTACGTCGTCGCGGCGGCCGGACAACAGCTTCGCCGGTGTCGAGGTCGACGCGTTCGGCACGACGAACCTCGACATCCGGGTGCAGACGCGGGCTGTGATCGAGAACATCGGCGATCTGCTGCGCTCGGTCGGCGCGGACCTCACCGACCTCGTCCAGGTGACCACGTACCTGGTCAACATGAACGACTTCGGTGGTTACAACGAGGTGTGGGCGGAGTTCTTCGACGCGTCCGGACCGACCCGCACCACGGTGGCGGTGCACCAGTTGCCGCACCCGCACCTGCTCATCGAGATCCAGGCCGTGGCCCTTCTTCCCTCGGGAGGTCAGTCGTGAGTGAGATCGCCGAGCCGTTCAGCTTTCCGGGCTGGATCGCGGAGAACCAGCACCTGCTGAAGCCGCCGGTGGGCAACAAGGAGATGTTCCCCGGCGGGGACGACTTCATCGTGATGGTGGTGGGCGGGCCCAACCAGCGCACCGACTTCCACGTGGACCCGTACGAGGAGTTCTTCTACCAGGTCAAGGGCAACATGCACATCAACCTGATGACCCCCGAGGGTCCGCGTACGGTGCACGTGCGCGAGGGTCAGATGTGGATGCTGCCGCGCAACACCCCGCACTCGCCGCAGCGACCGGAGGCCGGCTCGATCGGTGTGGTCGTCGAGCGGGTCCGCGAGGAGGGCACGCTGGAGACGTTCCAGTGGTACTGCCCCGAGTGCGGAAACCAGGTGCACGAGGTGGAGTTGCAGGTCCGCGACATCGCGGCCGACCTGCCGCCGGTGTTCCAGGCATTCTACGCAGATGAGGCGGCACGCACCTGCGCCAACTGCGGCACTCTGCACCCGGGCAAGGGCTGATGCCCGCTGGTGTCGTCGACGTGCACACGCACGTCGTACCGAAGGGGTGGCCGGACCTCGGCGCGGCGTGCGGCGGGTCCGGCTGGCCCTGGTTGCGGGTCGACTCCGAGCGCGCCGCCATGATCATGGTGGGGGAGACGGAGTTCCGTCCGGTCGGCGCCGAGTGCTGGGACGCGTCCCGCCGACTGGCCGACATGGACGCCGACGGTGTCGCCGTGCAGGTGATCTCGCCGACGCCCGTCTTCTTCAGCTACGACCGTCCGGCCGACCAGGCCGTGAAGGTCGCCCGGATCTTCAACGACCTGACCCTGGAGATCACCGCGGCTGGCGGCGACCGGCTGGTGCCGTTCTGTCAGGTGCCCCTGCAGGACCCGGACGCCGCCTGCGCCGAGCTGGACCGCAGCCTGGCCGCCGGGCACGTGGGCGTGGAGATCGGCAACCACGTCGGCGACCGGGATCTGGACGACGCCGGGGTGGTCACCTTCCTCCAGCACTGTGCCGAGGTGGGTGCGCCCGTCTTCGTCCACCCGTGGGACATGCCGGACGGCCCGCGTCTGAACCGCTGGATGGCCCGGTGGCTCACCGGGATGCCCGCCGAGACGCACCTGTCGGTGCTGGCGATGATCCTGGGCGGCGTCTTCGACCGGGTGCCCGAGACGCTGCGGATCTGCTTCGCGCACGGCGGCGGCAGCTTCCCGTTCTGGCTCGGCCGCGCCGACAACGCCTGGCACCGACGTGGTGACCTGGTTCGGGGCGCGTCCGTCGCCCCGCCCAGCAGTTACGTCGACCGGTTCAGCGTCGACTCGGTGGTCTTCGCGCCGCCCGCGCTGCGGCTGCTGGTCGACACGATGGGGGAGGACCGGGTGCTGGTCGGCAGCGACTACCCGTACCCGCTGGGGGAGCGCCCGGCCGGTGCGGTCGTCGACGCGGCCGACTTCCTCACCGACGCCCAGCGCGACAAGCTCCGATCCACCAACGCCCTGCGCTTCCTGCACGGGCGGCGCTGACGGCGTACCCATGGTAGTGCCCCCGGACGACGGACGGCCGCGACGGGCCGACGGGCCGACGGACCCTGTTCTGTTGCCTTTGCTCTGCTTCAATCCACGCAACACCACGTGTCCGATAAACGGACATCGGCTGTTGCCTCCGTTGAAGCAGAGCAAAGGACGCCGGCAGGAGTCGGCCCGCCGCCGGGCGGGCGACCGGTGAGGGGGGTTGCCTCCCGACACGGCCGGTTCGGTATCGGGAGCAGTACCCTCCGCCGCGAAGGGCGACCGCCGTGTCGACCCGCCGACAGCCGCTCCCACCGGGCAGGATGAGGACATGGCCGAGCCGCACGACCTGACCGCGCTGGAACAGGCCGCCGCCATCGCCCGCGGCGAGCTGTCCAGCGTCGAGCTGGTCGAGCACTCCCTGCGCCGGGTGGCGGCGCTCGGCGACACCGTGGGCGCGTTCGTCACCGTCACGCCGGACCTCGCCCGGCAGGCCGCGCGCGCCGCCGACGCGGTGCCCGTCGAGGGGCGCGGCCCGCTGCACGGCGTACCGACCGCGATCAAGGACCTCACCCTCACCGCCGGGGTACGCACCACCTTCGGCTCGGCGGCGTTCGCCGACTTCGTCCCGCCGGTCGACGCCGACGTGGTCCGGTTCATCAAGGCCGCCGGCCTCGTCAGCCTCGGCAAGACGACCACCTCCGAGCTGGGCTGCTCGCTCTACTCGGAGGGCCGCGTCGCACCGCCGGCCCGCAATCCGTGGCAGCTCGCGTACACCGCCGGTGGGTCCAGCGGCGGCGCGGCGGCGGCGGTCGCGGCCGGGCTGGTGCCGATCGCCCAGGGGTCCGACGGCGGCGGCTCCCTGCGCATTCCGGCGTCGCTCTGCGGCCTGATCGGCTACAAGCCCAGTCGTGGCGTGGTCTCCGGCGGGCCGCTCGGCTCCGGCGCGTTCGGGCTGCCCACCAGCGGTCCGCTCGGGCGGACCGTCGTCGACGTCGCCGCGCTGCTCGACGTCATGGCCGTGCCGGTGCCGGGCGAGCCCTACCTGCCGCCGCCCGCGCCGCCCGGTGGATACCTGGCCGCCGCCCGCCGGGCCGAGCCCGGCCGGCTGCGGATCGGCCGGTTCACCACGCCGATGCTCGCCGACGAGCCGGTGCACCCCGACTGCGTGGCCGCCGTCGACCGGGCCGCCGCCCTGCTCACCACCGCCGGCCACGAGGTGGTCGAGGTGCCGCCGCCGCTCGGGCCCCAGGCGTGGCCGCTGTTCGAGATCATCTGGTACGTGCTGGCACTCGCCCCCGTGCCCCCGCACCGCGAGGCGGAGCTGCTGCCGCTGACCCAACTGCTGCGGGCCCGGGGCGCCAGCGTCTCCGCGGGCGCGCTGGCCGCCACCCTCGGCGAGCTGCAGGCGCAGGTACGTCTCGGCGCCGCCCGCACCGCCGGTTGCGACCTGCTGCTCTGCCCCACCCTGGCCGCACCGCAGGCACCCGTCGGCTGGTTCACCGCCGACGGCGACCCGGCGGCCGATTTCGACCGGCAACGCCGCTTCTCGCCCTACTGCGCCATCTTCAACGTCACCGGCGATCCCTCCGTGTCCCTGCCGGTGGGCGCCACGGCCGACGGCCTGCCCGTCGGGGTGCTCCTCACTGGCCGGTACGGCGACGACGCGCGGCTCATCGCGACCGCTGCGCAACTGGAGCACGCCAGTGACGGATGGGATCGGCACCCCGCAATCTGGCGGGCCGTCGACTCCGCTAACGTGAATGGTGACGGAGTTGGCCGGTCACCATCATGATCGTCCATCCGACCCGATTGTTCGAGGTCCTTCTTCCGCCTGGGGGCGTTGGGATTGTCTGTTACCGAGACGTTGCTGGTCTTCGTCGGCATCCCGGTGGCCGCGGTGCTGGTCATCGCCGGCCTGTCGTACGCCGGTAGCCGCGGGAGTGCCACCGGCGGTGGCGGTGGCGCCAAGCGCTACCGGCCGGGCCGGCCCTTCGACTTCACTCCGGTCTGGTTCCTGGGCCGCCCGGAGCAGCTGGCCGACTCGGCCGGCACCGCGCTGACCGCGGGGGCGCAGGCGCCCGCGCTGACCAGCCACAAGCTAGAGCAGGCCAGCGTCGAGGCGCCGGCCGGTGGAACCGGAGGCGCAAGTGACCGTTGGTGAGAAGCAGACCGGGACGGAGAATCCGCCCGAGGTGCTGGACGGGCCGTTCTCGACCCGCCAACTGCTGCGCATCGACGAGGCCCTGCGCCTGGCCGACCAGGGCACCGGCCTGGTCTTCTCGGTGTTCGTCGGCGGCCTCGACGAGCCGATCCGTGAGCACGCCCAGCGGCTGCACCGCCAGCTCGCCGAGCCCGACAAGTCGGTGCTGATCGCCGTGTCGCCCAACCAGCGCCAGCTGGAGATCGTCACCGGGCGGTACGCCCGCAAGCGCATCCCCGACACGTACGCCAAGCTGGCCGCGCTCTCCATGGCCGGCGCGTTCAGCGGCGGCGACCTGGCCGGCGGCATCATCAACGGCCTCGACCAGCTCGCCAGCCACGCCGGCAAGGGCTGAGCCCTTTCTCGTACGTCGAAGCCCGACCCGCCGCACGGCAGGTCGGGCTTCGTCGCGTTGCGTGCCGTTGCAGCGCGCCAGGTCAGCGATATGGGGGTGTCCGCGCGGGCGGACACCCCCATATCGGCGATGTCGAGTCGATCAAGCGAGCTGGTCAGCTCTGCTGGGCGTCCTTCGCGCGGGCCTTGAGCGCCCGCACCACACCGTCGCGACCCTCGGCGACCAGTCGACGCAGCGGGCCGGGGTTGCCGTCACCGGCCAGCCACGCGTCGGTGGCCGCCACCGTGTCGTCGTCCACCAGGTAGGTCGGGTACGCCAACTGGGCGAACTCCTGCGCCGGCTCGCTGTCCCGAGTGGCCCACACCTGGCCGACCGCCGCGAAGTACTTCTCCCGGTACGGGGCGACCAGCTCCACCTGCGCCGGGTGGGCGAAGCCCTGCAACAGCGCCCGGTGCCGCCAGTTCGGCAGCGCGTCCGGGCCGGTCAGCAGCGCCCACACGGCCGCCTTGTTCTCCGCCGTCGGCACCAGCGCGTGCGCGTACGCGGCCTCCCGCTCGCCGCTGGCGGTGCGGTCACCGGCCAGCTCCGCCTCGATCTCGGCGGCACCGGCCGCGCCGTTGGCCACCAGCGCCCCGAGCACCGTCCAGCGCAGCTCGGTGTCCACGGTCAGCCCGGCCGGCACGCCGGTGCCGTCCAGCCAGCCGCGCAGCGTGGCCAGGTCCTCTTCGGACCGGGCGGCCGAGGTGTACGCCCGGGCCCAGGCCAGCTGGAAACCGCTGCCCGGCTCGGCGGAGGCGAGCGCGTCCTTCGCCGTACGAGCCAGCCCCGCCCAGCCGGTGGCCGCCCACGCGGGGTCGGCGTAGAGGGTGAGCGCGGTGGTGGCCTGGCGCAGGGTGGCGGTCACCAGGTTGATGTCGGTCTCCGCGGACAGCCCGGCCAGCACCAGCGCCACGTAGTCGCGGGTCGCCAGCTCGGCGTCTCGGGTCATGTCCCACGCGGCCGTCCAGCAGAGGGCGCGGGCCAGCGACGAGTCGAAGCCGCCGATGTGCTGCACCACCGTGGCCATCGACCGGTCGTCGAGGCGCAGCTTGGTGTAGCTCAGGTCGTCGTCGTTGAGCAGCAGCACGTCGGCGGCTCGAACGCCGCGCAGGTCGGCGAGGTCGGTCCGCTCGCCGGTCACGTCCACCTCGTAGCGTTCGCGGCGGACCAGCCGTCCGTCGGTCAGGTCGTACAGGCCCACGCCGATCCGGTGGGTGCGCAGCGTCGGGTACGCCGCCGGCGCCTCCTGCCGGACGACCACCTGCTCGTACGTGCCGTCGGCGCCGATGGTCACCTCCGGCCGCAGCGTGTTGACCTGGGCGGTTTCCAGCCACTGCGCGGCGAACTTGCGCAGCTCCCGGCCCGAGGCCGCCTCCAGCTCGGTGAGCAGGTCGTCGAAGGTGGCGTTGCCCCAGGCGTGCTTGCCGAAGTACGCCCGCAGCCCGGCCACGAACGGCTCCTCACCCACGTACGCGACGAGCTGCTTGAGCACGCTCGCGCCCTTGGCGTAGGTGATGCCGTCGAAGTTGACCTCGACGGCCTCCATGTCCGGCATCTCGGTGTAGACCGGGTGCGTGGAGGAGAGCTGGTCCTGCCGGTAGCCCCAGTTCTTCCGGATGGACAGGAACGTCGTCCACGCCTCGGTGAACCGGGTGGCGTTGGTGTTGCACCAGTGGCTGGCCCACTCGGCGAACGACTCGTTGAGCCACAGGTCGTTCCACCAGCGCATGGTGACCAGGTCGCCGAACCACATGTGGGCCAGCTCGTGCAGGATCGTGTTGGCCCGCTGCTCGTACTCGAAGTCGGTGACCTGGGAGCGGAACAGGTAGTGCGACTCGGCGTGCGTGACGCAGCCGAAGTTCTCCATCGCGCCGGCGTTGAAGTCCGGCACCCACAGCTGGTCGTACTTGGGCAGCGGGTAGCGCACGCCGAACTTCTCGTGGAAGAAGTCGAAGCCCTGCTTGGTGATGAGGAACAGATCGTCGGAGTCCAGGTACTGAGCCATCGACGCCCGGGAGAACACCCCCAGGTCGATGCCGTCGTGGCTGTCGCGCACCTCGTGATACGGGCCGGCGCACAGCGCCGTGATGTACGTGCTCATCCGCGGCGACTCGGTGAAGTGGAGGGTCTTGAGCCCCTCGCCGGCCGGCTCCTCGCGCTGCACCGGCATGTTGGACACCACCCGCCAGTGCTCGGGGACGGTGGCGTGCCAGGTGTAGACGCTCTTCAGGTCGGGCTGGTCGAAGCAGGCGAACACGCGCTGCGCGTCGGCCGTCTCGAACTGGCTGTAGAGGTACGTCTCGCCGTCCACCGGGTCGACCGTGCGGTGCAGTCCCTGCCCGCTGTTGGAGTAGGCGAAGTCCGCGTCGACGACCAGGGTGTTCTCGCTGTCCAGCCCGGACAGGGTCAGGCCCTTCTCAGCCGACCAGTCGGACAGGTCCACCGGGGCGCCGTTCAGGGTGGCGGAGCGCACCGACTCGGCGGCCACCTCGATGAACGTGCTCGCCCCCGGTTCGGCGCAGCGGAACCGGACCTCGGTCGTCGAGGAGAACGTGCGGCCGTCGGCCGCCAGCACGGCGGTCGACAGGTCCAGACTGATGTCGTACCCGGTCACCTCGAGCAGGCGTGCCCGCTCGGTCGCCTCGACCTGCGTCAGGTTACGCACTCCCGGCACTGTTCGTCTCCATCCCACGTCTCGCCGTACGCCCGGCGGCGCCCGTCTGCCGACCGCTCGTGACGTCCGGCCCGATCCGAGTCTTCCACGTACGGGCAGCCGGCGGTGGGCGAGGTCACGCTCTCATTCGGGTGCCGGTCGATGGGCCGTGGGGTGAGGATCGAGGTGAGACGCCGGACTGCCGGCGTCACCCGTCGCGAAGGGACCTCACCGTGACCGATCGTGTCACCGCCGACATGTGGTTCGACCCGATTTGCCCGTGGGCGTGGATCACGTCCCGCTGGCTGCTGGAGGTCGAGCAGGTCCGCGAAGTGGACATCCGCTACCACGTCATGAGCCTGTCCGTGCTCAACGAGGGCAGGGACCTGCCAGAGCAGTACCGGGAACTGATGGACAACGGCTGGGGCCCGGTGCGGGTGTGCATCGCCGCCGAGCAGCGCTACGGCAGCGACGCGCTGCGCAAGCTCTACACCGCGCTGGGCACCCGCATCCACCTCGGTAAGGAGCAGCTCGGGCCGGAGCTCTACGTCGCCGCGCTGACCGAGGCCGGCCTGGACCCGGCCCTGGCCGCCGCCGCCGACAGCACCGAGTACGACGAGGCGCTGCGGGCCAGCCACGAGGCCGGCATGCGCCCCGTCGGGCAGGACGTCGGGACCCCGGTCGTCCACGCGCCCGGCCCGGACGGCAGCCCGGTCGCGTTCTTCGGCCCGGTGATCACGCCGCGCCCGAAGGGCGAGGCCGCCGGCCGGCTCTGGGACGGCGTCCTCCTGGTCGCCGGCACGCCGGGCTTCTACGAGCTGAAGCGCACCCGCGAGCAGTCCCCGATCTTCGACTGACCGCGACCGCCACGCGCCCCCGTCCGGTCCCCAGCTCGTGGGACCGGGCGGGGGCGCGCCGCGCCGGGTGGTGGGTACGCCTCGCGGTCACAGCGTCACCGCTGGGCGGGCGGCGTCGTTTCCCTCGGTGTCCGCCGCAGCGACCCGCAGGGCCGCACCCCGCAGCTCGTGGAGGCAATCCCGATGGCCAAGCACCGTGCGTCCGGTGACGATCAGTTGACCCGACAGGGGGTGATCGAGACTCCCGGCGCGGCGTACTGGTCGGTAGACGACTCCCGCTGGCCGACGGTCCGCCCCGACCTTCCCGCCCACGTGGTGGACCTGCTCGCCCCGCCCATCGTGGTCGGCGTGGCCCGGGTGCCGGTCACCTCGCGGCTGACGCCCGCACCGGTCACACCGGCGCCAGCGACGCCCGTCGTGTCGACGCCGGTGGTGCCGGTGGCGCCGGAGTCGGTCGTACCGTCGGCCGTGGAACCGGTCGTGGTGGCTGCCGCGCCGGCTGAGCCCGCCCCGCCCCCGCCGGCACCCACCGCCCCGCGTCCCGTGCCGACGCCGCCGCTGAACCCGCGTCCCGTTCCGGCGCCACCGCCGGAACCGCGTCCCGTGCCGGGACCGCCGGCCGCACCCCGGCGCAACGCCATCACCGGGCCCGTCGCGAACGGCCGGCGCGGCAACGCCGGACCGGTCGTGGCCGGCCGACACCGCCGGCACAACGGCGCGTCCGGCCGCGCCGGCTGACGTCACGTCCGGGCCCGGCACTTTCATCTGGTGGACGCCGCGCGGGTCCCCGTCGCCAGCGACGTCGCCGCCGGTAGCGTCAGTGGGCATGACGGTCGTACATCCGATCGCCCGGGCCTGGATCACCACTGGCGGCACCGGCGCGCAGAACTACGACGAGTTCGCCGACGACGCGGAGATCACCGCGATCATCGAGGCGAACCCGCACAGTGCCCTCGGCATCGAGATGCCGCATCGAGCCCCCGGCAGCCTGGGCAAGTCGTTCCTCGACGCGCTGCCGGACTCGGTGGCCCGCCTCGCCGAGGCCAAGGCCGACGGCAGCTACACCCCCGCCGAGCAGGTCATCGTGCTGTACCGGATCAGCGCCCCGGGCGAGGAACCGGCGTACGGGCTGTTCGCGATGGTCGACACCGACCAGATCTCCACCCGGGCCGACGAGCCGGGCCTGGTCATCCGCAACGAGGACGTCTTCATCGCCAAGGTGCGCGAGCGAGTCGCGCTGGCCGATGCGCTGGGTCACCTGCTCTCACCCGTACTCCTGCTGCAGACCGGGAGCGGCGACGAGCTGCACGCCGCGCTCGCGGCGGCGACCGACGCGGCCGGGACGCCCGCCGCGACCGACACCGACCAGGCGGGGCGCACCCACGCCATCTGGCTGGTCGGCCCCGGCCCGGAGCAGGACGCGCTGACCGCTCTCGCCGGTGGTGGCGAGCTGGTCGTCGCCGACGGCAATCACCGCAGCCTGGCCGCCCAGACCGGCGGGTTGTCGCGCTTCCTGGCCGTGGTCACCACCCCCGCGTCGGTGGCCATCCAGCCGTACAACCGGCTGGTCAGCGAGCTGACCACCACGCCGGCCGAGCTGCTCGACCGGTTGCGCGCGGCGGGGGCCGAGGTCGAGCCCATCGACGGCCCGGTCGAGGTGCCGGCGGCCGGCGGCACCGTCCACCTCCGGCTGGCCGGCCAGGGGTACGCGGTGCGCCTGCCCGCCACCGCCGACGCCCGCCTGGAGAACCTGGATCACGCCCTGGTCGAGCGGCTGCTGCTGCGCGACGCCCTGGGGTTGGATCCGGGCGACAAACGGATCACCTACGTGGGCGGTGACTACCCGGCGAGCTGGCTCACCGAAGAGGTCGACGCCGGGCGGGCCGAGCTGGCCGTCCTCATCGCGCCGGTGACCGTGGCGGACTTCGTCGCGGTGAACCTGGCCCGGGAGAAGATGCCCCGCAAGAGCACCTGGTTCACCCCGAAGGCGCGCGGCGGCCTGGTGGTCGCCGAACTGCCGCGCTGAGTGACCATCCGCCCGACCGTGTGACGAACCCTGCTCTCCGACGCCGCCCCTGCGGCGTCGGAGAGCGCGGCCTGACAGACTGCCCGGTATGCGCGTCTACCTGGGATCCGACCACGCCGGTTTCGAGTTGAAGGTGCACCTGGCCAATCACCTGGCCAAGCAGGGGTACGACGTGGTCGACGTCGGCCCGCACAGCTACGACCCGGACGACGACTACCCGACGTTCTGCCTGCACACGGGTGACCGGGTGGTGGCCGACGAGACCTCCCTGGGGGTGGTCATCGGCGGGTCCGGCAACGGCGAGCAGATCGCCGCGAACAAGGTCGTCGGCGTACGCGCCGCGCTGGCCTGGAGCGTCGAGACGGCTCAGCTCGCCCGCCAGCACAACGACGCGAACGTCGTCGCGGTGGGCGCCCGCCAGCACACCCTGGACGAGGCCACCGGCATCGTCGAGGCGTTCCTGAACACGCCGTTCTCCGGCAACGAGCGGCACGCCCGCCGGATCATCCAGGTCGCCACGTACGAGCAGACCCGGGAACTGCCCGACCTGCCCTGACCCGGGCCGCCGCCCTCAGCGCGGCGAGCGGGGCAGCTCCTCGCGGGGCACCCAGTTGCGGCGGACGACGACCACCCGGGCCTCTGCCTCGGCAAGGTCGTCGTCGGTGGGCCGGGCGGCGTCCCGGGCCCGCAGCGCGGCGCTCAGCCCCACCTGGGACGAGCCGGAGCCAACCAGCCCCCGTAAACCCCGCTCGCCGTCGCGGTCGTCGCCGCCGGGCCCCCGACGCCGCGGCGGCGACTCCACGCCGTCGTGTACGCCGGCCGTGCTGACCGTCGAACCGTCGGCGCCGCGCCCGGCCGGGTCGGAGTCGGACTGGTGGCGCAGCCGTCGCCTGCGTCGCTCCGGATCACCCATCAGCCGACCGTACCTCGCCCGGTGTGGAATTCGGCACGTCGTGCCGGGTTCGCGCCGGACGGCGGTCGGCGACCGATTTGCCGGCTGGCTACCCTCGGATTCGGGCGGTGATCGTGCCGCCGGTCGGGTTCGCCGGCTGGCTCCTCGAATTCGGGGGTGCCGCCGGTCAGGGGGAGGACGAGATGGCAGACCAGACGCAGCCGTGGGCGGAGCGAACCGTGGAGGTCCCACCGCAGGCCGGCGTCGGGGTGCCGCCGCAGCGGGACGGGTTCCGCCGGGGTGTGGCGCCGGTGGGTCAGCCGCGTAACCCACGGACCGAACCGTTTCCGGTGGTCGAGCAGGAGCCGACCGGTACGGGCTGGCCAGGGGAGCCGGCGGCGCGCCGGCCGTTGAGCTGGCGCCTGGCCCAGTTACGTCGCGGCGGCGAGTGGAGCGCGGCGGGTGGCCTGTTCGCGTTCGTGTGCTGGGGGATCTGGGCGCTCTCCGGTGGGGGCGATCTGTCGGGCCCGCTGCTGGTGCTCGTGTTGAGCCTGCTGGTGGCGGTCGGCCTGTTCGCGCTGGCCCGGGTGATCGGTCGGTTGGTGCTGGAGCGGCAGCTCGGGCGGGTCCGGCGCAGCGCGCGGGGGGCACACCTGGCCACCGCTGTCTTCCTCGTCGGTCTCGGCGTGGCCTGGCTGCAGCAGACCGAGTGGGTCGTCTCGGCCTGGAACTGGATCACCTCGAACTGAACCGGGGTGCGCACGGGCGGGCCGGCCAGGCCGCCCGCCCGTGCGTCGGCGTCGCGCGACACCGCGACGCCGGTCGTCTCCCCACCAGGCAAGGCCGCTGCTTACCCGGCCGGCCACGGTTCATCCGTGGCCGGCCGGCGCGTCCGTCGTTCGGGTCAGCCGAGTCGACCCGGCATCCCTGCCGGGTCAGCCGGTGGCCGCCTCGGCGGCGGCGTGGTCGCGGGCCACCCGGACCAGTTCGACCAGGCCGCCCGCGTACTCCTGGGACTCGCCGTGCGCCTCGTCGAACGGCGGCTGGAAGCCGACGCCCTCCCACTCGCCGGTGGCCGGATTCCAGCGGTCGTTGCCGACCTCGAAGTCCCAGGCGAAGATGCCCAGCTCGTAGTAGAGCTGGTCGGCCGAGTTGCCGGCGGCGGAGTAGAGCACGTCGGCGACCGGGCCGGTCTGCGACGGCCAGGTCACCGTGCCGCGCTCCTGGGCGATGGCGCCCACGATGCGCCGGGCGCTGTTCAGGAACAGCGTCGACTCGTCGATCGACGGTCGGGGCAGGGTGATCCGACCGTCGGCCCGGTACGCCCCCGGCGGCCACATGAAGTACCCGCCGTAGGAGTGCACGTTCATCGCGAATTTGATGTTCGGGTGGGCCTTGGCCAGCGCGATGACGTTGCCGCTCTCCGCCTCGGACAGCTCCGCCGTGCCGGCGTAGTTGCCGGAGAGACAGTTGGCGCTGGCCCCCACGTACCCGTCGAAGTACGACCCGACGGTGTAGTTGCGGTTGACGTCGACGCCCCACGAGGTGCGGTAGCGCGGGTCGCGGGCCGGCCCGGTGCAGTGGTTGACCAGGTTCTTGCGCTGGAAGTTGTAGTCGTTGAACGAGTAGTTCGCCCCGTCCGGGTTGACCGTTGGGATGACGAAGATGTCGACCTGTTCCAGCAGCTGACGGGTGGCCGGGTCGGTACGGGCGTTGGCCAGCATCCGCTCGGCGAACTCCAGCGTCACCAGCGGGGTGGCCCATTCCCGGGCGTGTTCCTGGGAGTACGCCAGCACCCCGACCCGGGAGCCGTCGCGGTGCACGCCGAGGCGCAGCGCCTGCACCGTCCACGGCTTCGCCGGCACCTCGGTGCCCTGGAGGCCGTCGTCGAGGCGGGCCGGACCGGCGACCGGCATCGGCAGCCCGGTCGAGCCGTCCTCGACGGTGGCCCGGAACCGGTTCGCCTGCCGGGCGTTGATGGCCGCGGCGACGTCGTCGGTGGTGCTCACCGTCTTGCCGGCCGCGTCGGTGGCGAGCGTGACCGTGAGGACGCGGTCCCGGTAGCCGACGGTCAGCGGTCGGTTGGGCCGGCCCGGGTCGACCGCGCGCACCTGGACGCCGTTCATGCCCTGGTCACCGAAGCGGACCGACTCGACCACCACGGCGGAGACTGCCGGGTCACCCAGGTACGCGACGGCGTTGCGGCGGTACCCCTGGGTCTTGTTCGGCAGGTCGATGACGTCCACCAGGTCCCGGTACTGGCGGGCCAGCCGCTTGATCCGCGCCTGGATGTCCACCGGCGTCAGGTACGCGTCGATGAAGTCCTTCTGGTAGCCGGCCGGCAGCGGCGGCGGGGTGGCGTTCGGCCACAGCGCCGGCGTGACCGCCCGGCTGACCCCGCCGAGGCTGGAGGTGGCGGTCAGCTGGACCGGCCGGCTCGGCATCGGCTGGGGGAGGTTGTAGTGGTACTGGTACTCGCCCGAGTCCTCGAACCGGTAGAGCGGGAACGATCCGGTGGTGCCGTCCGCGGTCCGCCAACTGACGGTGATCTCCACGTCCGGGTCGTCGGTGGCGGTGGTGGCCACCTGCGCCTGCAGGAACGTCTGCCCACCGGTGGTCCACCAGTACGCCTGCTGCACCGCGAGGGTGTCGACCCCGACGGCGGCGGTGGTGCGCTGTCCGGTGCCCGGCGCGCGCAGCCCGGCGGCGGTACGGGCCTGCGCCGCGCGGACGCTGTCGGCGAAGTGCCGGCTGCCGTCGCCGGCCCGTTGAACGATCTGGGTGGCGGTGGCGCCCTGGGCGGTGAGGTCGGCGAGCTGCGCGCCGGTCAGCACCAGGTCGGCGAGGATCCGCCCGTCCCGCGCCCGGGGCCGGTTGGCCAGGTCGGCGCCGGTGGCGACCAACCTGTCGAGCTGGGCCTGATCGCGCAGCTGTACCCGGACCAGAGCGGTCTCGGTCGCGGCCAGGGTGATCGGTGTGGCCGCTGGGGCGGGTGCCGCCGCCGCGGAGCCGGGATGGGACAGCGCCGCGCTGATCAGGATCGCTGTGGTGGCGGCAGCCGTCCACCGTCGTCGGACGATCATGTGCCCTCCTGTGACGGACGTCGATGTGCGTGGTCCTTACACCAGTGCACGGATCGACACCTGTCAAGGGATCTCGCTCGTGGGCACCATGACGGCGGCCCCGGAGGTTAGGTTGGAGTGATCTTCCAGATTCGATGGCGTCGGTCGCTGCACCAGCGACCCGACCCGACAGCGATCGCCAGCGCGTCCGACTGCGTGGTGGTGCACGAGCGAGGCACCCGTCTCGTCTGCCTCGACCCGGTCGATGGCGCCGCCCGCTGGGACATCCCGATCGGCACCTGGCCCCGGGCGGTAGTCGTCGACGGTACGCAGTGCTGGGTGATCAGTCAGGACCGCGCCGAGCTGCGCTGCCTCGACCTGCACACCGGCGCCATCCTCTGGAGCGCCGACCTGTCCCCGTTCCCCGGTCACGTCGTGGTTGCCGGGGACCGCGTCCTGGCGGGCGGCTGGCGCGGGTACACCCGGCTCCAGGCGTACGACCGGTGGACCGGGAGCCCGCTCTGGACCGACCCGCAGCGAACGGCGACCGTGCTGCCCACTGTGGTCGGCGGGCAGGTGCTCGTCGGCGAGCCGGGCGGTACGTCCGTGCGACTGCTCGACGGGCACGACGGAGGCGAGTTGTTCCGCTGGACCCTTCCCGAGCCGCTCATAGCCGGCGACGGCCAGTGGCCGGCATTCGTCACCGCTGACGCCGACCGCGTTCTGCTGCGCTGCGGAGCGCGTACCGTCTGGCAGCTCCAGCCCGCCGCCGGCGCCTCGGGCGAATTCTTCCGGCACGACCGCGATCTGGCCCGCCACGGCATCGGGGTCGCGGACGCGACGGCGTGGGTGCCGGAACTCCGGGACGGGCTCGTCGCCGTGGACCTGAAGACCGGCACCAGGCTCTGGCGGCTCGACGTGGGGTCGGACGTCGCCGGGAAAGCCGTCCGGGTCGGCGCCGGGCAGGTCGTGGCCACGAGGCGGCCGGGAATGCTGATGCTCGTCGACCACAGCGGCCGGCCCCACGCCCGAGCCCTGGTCGACAAGCAGCTCAACGGCATCCGCCGCCTCACGCCCGACCTGCTGCTCGTCCTCGGCAAGGGCACGCTCGCCGCGGTCGCCGTCACGGGTTGACGCGCAACCGGCCTCGACTCCGGCGAGTTCTTCCTTTCGCGATGCAACCCGCTGGGCCGGACCCGGCGTGACTATCTCGAATCGGGGATCGGAGGCCTGGATGAGCGATCGCGACGCGGCGTTCGCCGACTATTTCGCGGCGAGGTCGGACGCGATGCGTGGCACGGCGTACCTGCTGTGCGGCGACTGGCATCGGGCGGAGGACCTGGTCCAGACCGCGTTCGTGAAGCTCTACCTGGTCTGGAACCGCGTCTCCCGGCACGAGGTGCTCGACAACTACGTGCGGCAGATCCTGATCCGCACGTTCCTCGACGAGCGCCGCCGCGGCTGGTGGCGGCGTGAACGGGTGGGCGGCGACAACGCCGAGCAGGCGGCACCGTCCGACTCGCCGGAGACCCGTCTGGTGCTGCTGCGGGCGCTCGCCTCGGTGGCGCCGCGTCAACGGGCGGTGCTGGTTCTCCGCTACTGGGAGGACCTTTCGGTCGAGGACGTCGCGGCGCTGCTGGACTGCTCGCCGGGGACGGTGAAGAGCCAGGCGGCGCGCGGGCTCGACACGCTGCGCGGCCTCCTGGCAACCACGAACAGCGGGATCGAGATGGGGAAGTGATGAACGGAGAAGACCTGCGTGAGGCGCTGCGCCGCGAGATGGCGGACGCCGCCTCGCCACCACCGTTGAGTACGGTGGCCGCGCTCGACGCGGGACGACGCGCCCGCAGTCGCCGCCGTACCGCCTGGGCGTGCGCCGGATCGGCGGCCGTGGTGCTGGCGGTCGCCGGCCTCGCCGCCGTGGGCACACCCAAGGGCGACGTCTACCAGCCGGCAGGGGGTCCGCAGGCCATTCCGAACCCGTCGGCGTCAGACACCAAGAAGCCGTGGCCGGCCGGGCCGGACGGTCAACCACAGGAGGACCGGACCGCGCGGGCAGGGTCGAAGTACGACCAGGGGATACGGCTGCTCGACGAGGTCGTCTCCGTCGTGCCCGCCGGCTACACCGCGCCGGAGGACCCGGCGAACCAGCCCGCCGACCAGAGGACGCTGCGGACCCACCAGGCGCAGTTCGAGGACACGGTGAACGGCGTCGACCTGTGGAGCTACCTGACCTCGGTTGCCGTTGCCCAGGGGCAGGGCACCGGGCGTGTGGTCGTCGAGGTGCACGACGCTGGCAACCAACTACCCACTGAACCCTGCGCGCTGGCCCGCCAGTTCTGGGGCATGCAGGGCGAGTGTCAGGCCGAGGCCGTCGGGGCGGCGAAGGTGGGCGTGGTGGTCCGGCCGGGTGACGACGATCGGCTCGACCAGTGGGCGGCCTACCGGCACCCGGACGGTGTGGTGGTGTTCGTCGCGCAGGGCACGAAACTCGACGAGACCCGGCCGGAGTTGACGGAACTGCCGTTCTCCGTGCCGCAGTTGGCGGCCCTCGCGGTCGACGAACGGTTCCACCTGAGGTGACACGGTGACCCGGCCCTCTCGGGCCACCCGCCGATAACTCGGAGGCGGGCCGGGCCGCTGGTCCGGCAGCATGATCACATGACGTGGACGCCGAGGCACCGGGAAGAAGCCAGCGCCGAGATGAAGCCGGCGCTGGAGGCGGCAATCGCGGCGGCCGCCCAGCGTTCCGCCGCCGGCAGGAAAACCGTGGAGCACCTCGCCTTCCTGCTGGCCGATGTCGGCGCCAACGCCGACCACGACCTGGGCCGGGCGGCACTGCGGGCGCTGGCTCGATCCCCGAAAATGGTGGCCCGGCTCGACGAACGCGCCCGCCAGGTGCTGTGGTGCCTGCCGGACCAGTCGCCACCGCTCGTTCGGCTGGTGGCCGGTCTGTCCCAGCCCACTGTCAACCCGCTCGCCGTGGCGATGGCCAGCACCCACCGCGACGGGCGCGTCCGCGAGCGCGCGGTCCGGTCCATGCTGGACGATCCCCGCCCGGATCTGGTGCCGTTTCTGGTGCTGCGCAACGGCGACTGGGTCCGGCAGGTGCGGGACCGGGCCCGTGCGGGCCTCGCGCTGCTGCTGGCCGACGACCCGGCCACGTACCTTCCGGCGGCCATGCCGATGGCACTGTTGGTGGACGCCCGGTCGCGCGGCGGCTTCGCCGCCAACCAGGTCACGGCCGCGCTGCTCAACGCGCCGCCGGCCGTACGCCGGGTGGTCGGCGCCTCCGGCGCCGCGGCCCAGCGGCGGCTGGTCTTCGAGGTCGAGGTGGCGCAGCGCTGGCTGCGGATCGACGACCTGGTGGACGTCGCGGAGTCCGACACCGATGTCCGCATCCGCTCGCTGGCGGCCGAGGCGGCCGGTAGGGAGGCGGTGTGGACCGGGCGGCTCCCGGTCCTGCGGCGGCTCGCCCGCAGCCGCTGGCCGGACGTACGGGCGGTCGCTCTCACCGGCCTGCTGCGGGTCGGAGAGCCGGCCGAGGTGGCCACCCGTCTCGATGACCCCGCGTCGCTGGTGCGGGCCATCGCCAGGGAGGCCGCTCGGCGCGTCGGCACCGACGCGCAGGCGCACTACCGGGCGGCGGTCACCGGCCCGGCGCCCACACCGGGTGCTGTCCTCGGCTTCAGCGAGAGTGCTTCGGCGGCCGACGCGCCGCTGCTGAACCGGCTCCTCACCCATCCGGTCGCGACGATCCGCGCCGCGGCCGTACGTGGCCTTCGCCAGTTCGACGCCGTCGACACCGGCCGGGTCCTGCCGTTGCTGACCGATCCCGCACCGTCGGTCGTTCGCGAGGCCACCACGGCGCTGCGACCCGTCGCGGCAACCCTGCCGGCGGAGCTGCCCTGGCAGTTGCTCACCGGAGCACGGGTGGAACTGCGGCGCGCGGGCTATCGGCTGCTCGGCACGGGAGGTGTACCCGTGCGGTTGCGTGCCGCCCTGCTCCTGGCCGTCGACCCCGATCCGGGGCTGTCCCAACGCGGTCGTGCCGACGTGACCGGGCTCGTGCGAGACGCCAGCCGTACGACCTGGCGCCGCACGCCGCTGCCCTCTCTCGATGTGACGACGGACCAGCATGCGGACCTTCTCGTGCTGGCCCGGCGCGCGGCGCCCGCCCTCGGGGAGGAGGTCAGCGATCTGCTCGCCGCCTGGCTCACGAGGTCTCCTTAGGCGCGCGCTTCAACCGGCCACGGTCGGGGTGGGGTCCGTCTTCATCGGCGGCAGGGCGCGGTGCTACCGGCCCGGCACAGGGGCGGCCAGAGCATGCAACGGCCCGCAAGATCAGGGCGGAACGTGGCCGACCGGCCCAGGATAGGGGGAGGCAGCCTCTGGCCTGGGCCGGAGGTTGTTGGAGCGGGCGACGGGAATCGAACCCGCACCGTCAGTTTGGAAGGACGAAGATCACCGCACCGAAATGCTCGAATCGCCTGCTCGTGGCAGGGGGACGCGTCACGGCTCGTGCCCGCTCGTGCCCGTCCGGGGCACCCGCTACTGGCACGTGGCTCGGCGGAGGGTAAGTGCGCTTCAACCGAGAAACCGCGGTGCCGGCTAGCTATCCGATCGGAAAGAGGGTTGCGTGGCTGCGCGGGCATTGCCAGCAGGCAACACCGCCGACGAGAGCCGCGGTGGGAGGATGGCTGTGGCCGGACAAACATCCGGGCCAGGTGGTGTCGTGGCCCTCATCGAACTCCTTTTCCTGCAGCAGGTCGGCCAGCTCGACGACGGCATGCTCCAGGTCGTGGGTCGGACGCAGGCTTCCCAGGATGCCCTCCCGCGCTCGCCCCCGCCTACCGAAATGCACGTGTAGGGCGTCGAGGGCGTCCAGGTCCACGCCCAGCGGCTGCACGACGGCGCCGCGCCGGGCGAAGTCTTGCGCCACCCGGCGCACCGCGCGCTCGTAACACTCGAGCGCGCCGAGCACCAGCTCGTCGTAGTCGTCGGCATCCGGCATCCCGCCAAGCTACTGCTGGGCGCCAAGCGTCGGCGTTTCGGCAACGTCCGCAAGCTGCCGTCTGCCCGGTGGCAGGCTCGCTATCTCGGCCCGGACGGCGTCATGCGGACCGCCCCACAGACGTTCGCCACGGAGCGTCTGGCCGAGAAGTGGCTGACGCTGGTGGAGTCGGAGATCATGCGGGGGGAGTGAGTGCCTCCGGAGGCGGGGGAGATCCTGCTGTCCAACTACGGGGACCGCCGGATCAGGGAGCGGCGTCTCGCCCCGCGTACCCGCGAGCTCTACGAGTATCTGTTCGCCCTGCACATCGCCCTGCACATCGCGCCGCACCTGGGCCGCCTCGCCCTGGCCGCCTTCAAGCCGGCCACCATCCGGAGTTGGCGCGGAAAGCTGCTCGGCGGCGGGACTCCGGAGCCGCAGGCGGTCAAGGCGTACTGCCTGCTCCGGGCGATCCTCAACACGGCTGTGCGAGAGGACGAGATCCTTCGGCAGAACCCGTGCCGGATCAAGGGCTACGACCGGTACCACACCCCCGGAGCGGCCCACCGCAACGATCGCTCAGGTCTACGCGCTGGCCGACGCCATGCCGGCCCGCTTCGCTGCGCTGATCGTCGTGGCCGCGCTCTCAGGTCTGCGGTGGGGACAGCTGGCTGCCCTGCGACGCTGCGACGTCGAGCTGGACGCGGCGACCGTGCGGGTGCCTCGCAAGCTGGCGGCGTTGAAGGACCGTCTGGAATTCGGGCCACCCAAGTCCGCCGCCGGGGTTCGCGTCGTCGCGCTACCGGCAGCCGGGTTGAGTCCCTGCGCGAGCACCTGGCCGCGCACGTCGAGGACGGCCCTGATGTGCTGATCTTCACTGGTGCTAAGGGTGCGCCGCTGCGTTCCGGCAACTTCGGGCGGGCCGTCAAGTGGACCAAGGCGGTCGACTCGGTGGGCCTGGCTGGCTTTCACTTTCACGACCTGCGGCATACCGGCAACACCCTTGCCGCCGCCTCCGGGGCCAGCACGCGAGAGCTGATGCACCGCCTGGGACACGCGACAATGCGGGCGGCTCTGATCTACCAACACGCCACCAGCGAGCGGGACCGCGAGATCGCCCAGGCGATGGACCGCCGCATCACCGGAAGTGGTCGACGCCGGCCGTGAATGGCACGCGGATGGCACGCAAGATCCAACACAGGGGAGAAGTGAAAGACCCAGGTACCGCGATCATGGGGTCTACTTGGGCCTTCGTGTGTGGAGCGGGCGACGGGAATCGAACCCGCACCGTCAGTTTGGAAGACTGAAGCTCTGCCATTGAGCTACGCCCGCGCTCCGCCCCGCCGAAACGGGACGCGCCGACAGCGTACCCAATGGCCGTGTCCGATGCGCAGCCGCGCCACCGCCCCGCGGCGTCGCGGGACACGAGCGTCGTGTGTCGACCGCCCAAGATCCGCACCACTTCGGGGAAATGGCGGTGTCCCGGCTCGCGGATACCCCCACATCCCCGAAGTCGTGCGGATCTTGACGTCGGGCGCGGGCGCGCGGGGCACAAGGTGCGGCCTTTGGGGGATATGTCCGGGTGGGGGACGCCCCGGCACCGCCTGAGGCGCGGCGACGGCATAGACTGCACGTCGCCACGGGGTGTGGCGCAGCTTGGTAGCGCACTCGCTTTGGGAGCGAGGGGCCGTGGGTTCAAATCCCGCCACCCCGACTGTCGTCCGCGTCCGGGTCGCCCCGGGCGCTGCGGGCCGGCCCCGCCGGCTCGCCTACACTCGATGGGCCAATCGAAGGCCCAGAATCAAAACCAAGATCCGTCAAGGAGTACGCCTGTGAAGAGCACCGTCGAGACTCTGAGCCCGACGCGCGTGCGGCTCGCCATCGAGGTGCCGTTCGTCGAGCTCGAGCCGAGCCTCAAGAAGGCGTACCGGGAGATCGGTTCGCAGGTCCAGGTCCCGGGCTTCCGCCGGGGCAAGGTGCCGACCGCGGTGATCGACCAGCGGGTGGGCCGGGGCACCGTCCTCAACGAGGCGGTCCAGGACGCCATCCCGGAGAACATCCTCGCCGCGGTGCGCGAGCACGACCTGAAGACGCTGGGACGTCCCGAGGTCGAGATCACCGAGTTCAACGACGGTGACTCGCTGAACTTCACCGCCGAGGTCGACGTCCGTCCGGAGATCACGCTGCCCGACGCGAGCACCATCGAGGTGACCGTCGACGAGCTGCAGATCGACGAGAGCGAGATCGACGAGCAGGTGAAGAACCTGCGCGAGCGGTTCGCCACCCTCAAGACCGTCGAGCGCGCCGCCGCCGAGGGCGACTACGTGCAGATCGACCTGAACGCCACCGTCGACGGCGAGGACGTGCCGGGCGGCCAGGCCAGCAACATCTCCCACGAGGTGGGCAGCAAGCAGCTCCTGCCGGGGCTGGACGAGGCCGTGGTCGGTCTCGCCGCCGGCGACAGCACCACCTTCACCACCCAGCTGGTCGGCGGCGACTTCGCCGGCCGGGACGCCGACGTGGCGGTGACCGTGCGCACGGTCAAGGAGAAGGAGCTGCCGGAGCTGAACGACGAGTTCGCCCAGATGGCCAGCGAGTTCGACACGATCGAGGAGCTGCGCGGCGACCTGCGGGCGCGGGTCACGCAGGGCAAGCAGGTCGAGCAGATCTACGCGGCCCGGGACAAGGCGCTGGCGCAGCTGGTCGAGGCCGCCGAGGTGCCGGCGCCGGAGGGTGTCGTCCGCGAGGAGGTCGCGAGCCGCAAGCAGGCGATGGTCGACCAGCTGGAGCGGATCGGCGCCTCGCTTGAGGAGTACCTGGCGGCCGAGGAGAAGACCGAGGAGCAGATCGACGCCGAGCTGACCGAGGCGGCGACCGAGGGCGTCAAGGTGCAGCTCCTGCTGGACACGCTGGCCGACGCCGAGGACGTGCAGGTCTCCGACGACGAGTTCGGGCACGAGATCGTGCACCGGGCGCAGCGCGCCGGGATGGCCCCGCAGCAGTACTACGACCAGCTGGTGCGCTCCGGCGCGGCCGCCGCGGTCTTCGGTGACGTGCGGCGGGGCAAGGCGCTCGCGGCCGTCATGGAGCGGATCACGATCAAGGACTCGGCCGGCAACGAGGTCACCCTGGACGCGCTGCGCGCCGCCAACGAGGCGGAGCACAACCACGAGCACTGATCGTCGGGTGCGGCCGCCGTCCGCCGCTGCGCGGTGCACGGCGGCCGAATCCTTTCCGGGGTACGCCCGGACGCCCGCGCCGCGGGTGCGCCTGACACAGCTGCGCTGAGAGCGAACAGTGCCCCGACCGGGGCTCTGCCGCCCCGTACAGCGGTTAGTGTCGGGAAAGACGGTACGGAGAGCGAAGGGCTGCCATGACCGACATGCACATCCCCAAGAAGTCGCTCCGGGCGATTGACGCGCGCGGTGGCGACTCCATTGGCAACCTCGACGACTCGGTCTACAACCGGTTGCTCAAGGAACGCATCATCTTCCTGGGCAGTGAGGTGACCGACCAGGTCGCCAACCGCATCTGCGCGCAGCTGCTGCTGCTCGCCGCGGAGGACCCGGACCGCGACATCAACCTGTGGATCAACTCGCCGGGTGGCTCGGTCTACTCCGGCATGGCGATCTACGACACCATGCAGTTCATCGACAACGACGTGTCGACAGTGGCGATGGGCATGGCTGCCTCGATGGGTCAGCTGCTGCTCTGCGCGGGCACCAAGGGCAAGCGTTACGCCCTGCCGCACGCTCGGATCATGATGCACCAGCCGTCCGGTGGTCTGGGCGGCACGGCGTCCGACATCGCCATCCAGGCGGAGCAGATGCTCTACACGAAGCGGATGTTCCAGGAGCGCGTCGCCCACCACACCGGCCAGAGCCAGTCGCAGATCGAGGCCGACTCGGACCGGGACCGTTGGTTCACCGCCCAGGAGGCCATGGACTACGGCTTCATCGACAAGGTGATCATCGGGGCCGCTCAGGTTCCGGATGGCGCCGGGACCCTGAGCTGAGGAGCTGACGATGACCGATCTGAGCTTGCCGCCCCAGTTCGCGGCCGTGCACAACCGCTACGTGCTGCCGTCGTTCGTCGAGCGCACGTCGTACGGGGTCAAGGAGTCGAACCCGTACAACAAGCTCTTCGAGGACCGGATCATCTTCCTCGGTGTCCAGGTGGACGACGCGTCGGCCAACGACGTGATGGCCCAGCTGCTGACGCTGGAGGGCACCGACCCGGACCGCGACATCATCATGTACATCAACTCGCCGGGTGGCTCGTTCACCGCGATGACGGCGATCTACGACACCATGCAGTACGTCCGTCCGGACATCTCGACGGTCTGCCTCGGGCAGGCCGCCAGCGCGGCGGCGGTGCTGCTGTCGGCGGGTACGCCGGGTAAGCGGATGGCCCTGCCGAACTCGCGGATCATCATTCACCAGCCGGCCACCGAGGGTGGCTACGGGCAGGGCTCGGACATCGAGATCCAGGCTCGGGAGATCCTGCGGATGCGGACGCAGCTGGAGGACATGCTGTCCCGCCACTGCAACCGCCCGATCGAGCAGGTCCGCAAGGACATCGACCGTGACAAGATCATGACGGCCGAGGAGTCCAAGGAGTACGGGCTGGTGGACACGATCCTGACCAGCCGCAAGAAGGGTCTGCTGGCTGCCAACGCGGCCAGCTGAGTCAGTACCGGGTCAGGGGTTGGCCGGGGCGTTGGTTCCCGGCCGACCTCTGACACACCCGTTTTGGGGGTCGGAGAATGTCCCGCCAGCGGGTAACGTCGGGTCCGTACCGCTTCGCCGGTCGGGCCGGTGTGGCGAACCAAGCCGGGCGGCGCGCAGCGTCCGCAGGTCAGGGCCGGGTCTCCGGCCGATGAGTGCAGGGAGAACGTAGGTGGCACGGATCGGTGACGGCGGCGACCTACTGAAATGCTCCTTCTGCGGCAAGTCGCAGAAGCAGGTGAAGAAGCTCATCGCGGGCCCTGGGGTCTACATCTGCGACGAGTGCATCGATCTCTGTAACGAGATCATCGAAGAGGAGCTGGCCGAGTCCGGCGAGGTGAAGTGGGAAGAGCTTCCCAAGCCGATGGAGATCTGCCAGTTCCTCGACAACTACGTCGTCGGGCAGGATCAGGCCAAGAAGGCGCTCGCGGTAGCGGTCTACAACCACTACAAGCGCATCCAGGCCGAGGCGGCCGGCGCGCCGGGCTCCGGCAGTGACGCGGTCGAGCTGGCCAAGTCCAACATCCTGCTGCTCGGGCCGACCGGGTGCGGCAAGACCCACCTGGCGCAGACGCTCGCCCGGATGTTGAACGTCCCGTTCGCCATAGCCGACGCCACGGCGCTGACCGAGGCGGGCTACGTCGGTGAGGATGTGGAGAACATCCTCCTCAAGCTCATCCAGGCCGCGGACTACGACATCAAGCGCGCCGAGACCGGCATCATCTACATCGACGAGGTCGACAAGATCGCCCGCAAGTCGGAAAATCCGTCGATTACACGGGACGTCTCCGGCGAGGGTGTGCAGCAGGCGCTGCTCAAGATGCTGGAAGGCACGGTGGCCAACGTGCCGCCGCAGGGCGGTCGTAAGCACCCGCACCAGGAGTTCATCCAGATCGACACCACAAACGTGCTGTTCATCTGTGGTGGTGCGTTCGCCGGTCTGGATCAGATCATCGAGTCCCGCACCGGCCAGGGCGGCACCGGTTTCGGCGCACGGCTCCGGTCGGTGTCCGACCGGTCGACCGATGACATCTTCAGCCAGGTCATGCCGGAAGACATGCTCAAGTTCGGCCTGATCCCCGAGTTCGTCGGCCGGCTCCCGGTGATCACCAATGTGCGCAGCCTGGACCGCAGCGCCCTGGTGCGCATCCTCACCGAGCCGCGCAACGCGCTGGTCCGGCAGTACCAGCGGCTCTTCGAGCTGGACGGGGTCGAGCTGGAGTTCGACGAGCCCGCGTTGGAGGCGATCGCCGACCAGGCGATGCTGCGGGGCACGGGTGCCCGTGGTCTGCGGGCCATCATCGAGGAGGTTCTGCTCTCCGCGATGTTCGAGGTCCCGAGCAACCCCGACGCCGCCCGGGTGCTGATCACCCGCGAGGTCGTCCTGGAGAACGTCAACCCGACAATCGTTCCGCGCGAGTTCACCGGGCGTCGGGCCCGGCGAGACCGCGAGGAGAAGTCCGCCTGATCTTCCGCGCGTCCACGCCGGCCGTTCGCTACTGACGCGGCCGGCGTGACCGCGTTCGGCGGTCCCACTCGCCCGACGGGGTGACCGTCACCATCATCAGGCGGGCCGGTTCCGCGGCGTCGTTGCGGTAGCCGTGCTCCCGGTCGGCGTGGAACTCGATCGTGTCACCGGCCCGGACGGCGTGATCCTGCCCGTCGACGTGGACGATCACCGCGCCGGCGAGGACGTGCAGCACCTCGCGGGTGCCGCGCGGGTGGTCGGAGGAGCGGTGTCCTTCCCCCGGCTCCAGCCGCCAGTCCCAGAGCTCGACCAGGTCGGGCTCGCCCAGCCCGCTCAGCAGGTGGCCGGTGCCGCCGTGTTCCCCGTGCCAGAGCACTGGCGCCTCGGCCGTGGAGCTGATCCGCACCGTCCGCTCCTCGTCCGGCTCCACGAGACGGGCGATGTTGACGCCGAACGCGTCAGCGACCCGGCACAGCGTGCCGACGCTGGGGTTGGTGCGGGCGCTCTCGATCTGCACGAGCATCGCCTTGCTCACCCCGGAGCGGCCGGCCAGTTCCTCGAAGGACCAGCCCCGGGCGGCGCGCAGTTCCCGTACCTGCCGGGCGACGGCGGCGGTCACCGCGCCCACCCGGCCACCTGTGTCGGTCATCAAACTATCCTTCACGGTCACTATTGTGGTACGACAGTGGCATGCTACCCATTCTCCTGGCCGCGGTGTCCGCGATTGCCTTCGGCACCGCCGACTTCTCCGGCGGCAAGGCGTCCCGCCGGGCGGACCCGATCGCGGTGACCGTGGTCTCCCAACTGCTGAGCGTCCCCCTGCTGGTCGCTCTGGTGCTGGTGGTGCCCGGGACCCCGAACCTCGCCGACATCGCCTGGGGGCTGCTCGCCGGGGTGGCCGGCGCTGGCGGCGTCATGCTGCTCTACCGGGCGCTCGCCGGCGGAATGATGGCCGTGGTGGCGCCGGTCACCGCGATCACCGCCGCGGTGGTGCCGATCGTCGCCGGCCTGTTCACGTCGAGCTTCCCCGGCGCGTTGGCGCTCACCGGCGCCGGCCTCGCCGTGGTGGCGATCGCCCTGGTCAGCCTGGGTGAAGGGGGCCGCGGTCCGGGCGCTCCCGCGCGGCTGGTGGGTCTGGCCCTCGCTGCCGGCGCGCTCTTCGGCGTCTTCTTCACACTGCTCGGCCAGGCCAGCGAGAGTGCCGGCATGTGGCCGGTGGCGGCGGTCCGGGCCAGCTCGATCGCCTTCGGCCTGATCCTCGCCGCCGGCACCGGGGTGCGGCTCCGGCTCGACCGGCGGGTGCTGGGTTGGGCGGCCGTCGCCGGTCTGCTCGACAGCGCCGCCAACGCGCTCTTCATGGCCGCCGCCGCGCGTGGTCATCTCAGCATCGTGGCGGCGATCGCCGCGCTCTACCCCGCCAGCACGGTGCTGCTCGCGCTCGCCGTCGACCGGGAACGCCTACGGCCGGTCCAGATCGCCGGCCTCGGGTTCGCCGCGGGGGCGCTGGTGCTGGCCAGCATCTGACGCTGTCCGCGCCGGCCGTCCCGGCCGTACTCTGGGCCTATGCGCGTCGCCGTCTGCCAGCTCAACGCCCGGGATGACCGCAAGGCCAACCTGGCCGCCGCGGAGGTGCTGCTGGAACGCGCCGCCGACGGCGGGGCGGACCTCGCCATCCTTCCGGAGTACGTGGACTATCTCGGCCCCGCGGCCGGCCTGCCCGAACCGGAGCCGGTCGACGGCGAGGTGGGCAGCTTCTTCGCGGGGGTCGCCCGGCGGCTGGGCATGTGGGTGCTGGCCGGGTCGTTCCACGAGGCCGGCCCGGACCCGGAGCACACCTGGAACACGTCGCTGGTCTTCGACCGTGCCGGCAGCCTGGCCGCGAGCTACCGCAAGATCCATTTGTACGACGTGGAGATCCCGGGCCGGGTCTCCTACCGGGAGTCGGCGAGCGTCGCGCCCGGCGTCCAACCCGTCGTCGTGGACGTTGAGGGTCTCCGGGTCGGGCTGTCGATCTGCTACGACCTGCGCTTCCCGGAGCTGTACCGGCGGCTCGCCACCGAGGGCGGCGCCCAACTGCTGGTGGTGCCGGCGGCGTTCATGCTGCACACCGGGCGGGACCACTGGGAGGTCCTGTTGCGGGCCCGCGCCATCGAGAACCAGTGTTTCGTGGCGGCAGCCGGTCAGACGGGCGACCACGAGCCCGGCCGCACGTGCTTCGGGCGCAGCATGGTGGTCGACCCGTGGGGGACGGTCCTCACGCAACTGCCGGACGGCCCCGGCGTTGCCGTCGCCGACCTGGACCTCGCCCGCCTCGCTGCCATCCGGGCCGAGCTGCCCAGCCTGGCCAACCGCCGGCTCTGAGCGCTCAGCCCTCCAACAGGACGCCGATCGTCGCGAAGCCGGCGATGACCACGGCGGTGACCAGCAGAGCGGTTGTCATCCGGGATCTGCCCCGACGGGCCAGCCGTCCCACCGAGAGCACGAGGACCACGAGCACGACCGCGCCGATCACCAGTTGCCAGAACGGCAGGAGGACGCCGAGCAGCGCTTCCTCGGCAAACACCGTGGCGCCCAGCCCGGACTCATCCATGCCTGACACTCTGGCACGCCGACGCGCGCGGCGTCGCCGACCGCGGGGTGCAGACCGCGCCGATCCGCTCGACCAAACCAGTGATGAACCCTGATTTGCCTTCTCCCGGCGGTCCGCGTAACTTTCTCTCTGCACGGGGGAGGCCGGACAAACCGGCCGAGAACGGGCACCGGGCTCGTGGCGGAAACGCCGAGCGAGACCGAGGATCGGGCGGTGCGGGACACCCCGGCAACGGGGTTGCGAACGCGAAGCCGACCGGGTAGAGTTCTGAAGCCGGCAGGAGCCGGGCGGAGAGCCGCGAAGCGGTGATCGGCCGGTCTGCGGCTTTCCACGACAGAAACGACCGCCGGGTACGGCGTGCGTCATCGTGGGTCCGGACGAACCAGATTGATCGCCTCGGATACGAGGTTGACAACGAAAGTTCGACCAAGTAGGTTTGAGCGGTTGCCCCGAAACGGGGTTCCACGGAATGTGGAGCTTCTGATCGGTGTGTGGTTGTTCTTTGAGAACTCAACAGGGTGCTTGTAAAGCCAGTGCCAATTATGATTTATACCCCGGATTGGTCGAGCCTT